>NZ_LNCU01000026.1 GCF_001542415.1 Bradyrhizobium macuxiense | reverse complement strand
GGGAATCTTGAGGGTTCTGTGAGGTCGCGTGGCAGGCGCGAGTCGCGCGCTCGGTCGTGCGTGCGACCTCACAGAAGCCGGATTGAACGAAGCTGCGGAGTTGTGGGCGCTATGGGAATAGCGCCGCGGATGCGGCTTCTGGGAAGGCGCGCCTGAGGTCGCCGCGCGTCGGCGACACATTCATCGGATGTGAAGGGCCCAATTGATCGGGCCAAGGGCGCGATCCAGCGAGCGGATTGCTGCGCTGGAACGCGTGGCCGAACGATTGGCGGGGTGTTTGGTGACGAACGCGGCCACGGCGACATCGAACGTCACCGCTGAGAAGCGGACCACGGAAGGGGTCGATGGTGCAGGTGTTGGTCATGACGTATCACAACGAAACGGTTGGTCGCGCGCGCTCGCTCGTGGGACGACATCGACGCGCCGCATGGTGCCGCCGCAATGTGGGCAGACGGGGATCTCGCATGTGGCGAGGGGATCGGGGGCGGCTTCTTGATCAGTTGGCGCGTTGCAGACAGCAAGGAGTTGACGGCAGAGGGCGATCTTATCGTTGCGGCCGCCGTTGGCGAGGAAGCCGTAGTGCCGGATGCGGTGGAAGCCGTCCGGCAGAGTGTGCAGTAGAAAGCGGCGAATGAACTCGTCGGCGTCAAGCGTCATTACCTTGGCTTTGCGATTTTGCCGATAGTCCTTCCAGGAAAAGCTCACCTTGCCGTCGGCAAGCGAGATCAGCCGACTGTTGGCGATGGCGACGCGATGCGTATAGCGGCCGAGATAAGCCAGCACCTGTTCGGGCCCGCCGAATGGTGGCTTGGCATAGACGACCCAGTCGGTCCGTCGAAGTTGATTAAGGCGCGCGGCGAATGCAGCTGGATCGGCGAGATGGGCGAGAGCGCCGAAGAAGCCCAGCTCGCCAGCCGCGAAGGCAGCTTGCAGCTCTTGCAGAAACAGGCGGCGGAACAGCCGGGAGAGAACGCGCACTGGCAGGAAGAAGCCGGGCCGGCAAGCGACCCAGCGCGTGCCGTCGAGCGAGGGTCCACCGCCCGGCACGACGCAGTGGATATGCGGATGGTGTTGCAGGGTCTGGCCCCAGGTATGGAGGACGGCAGTCACGCCGAGCTGAGCGCCGAGATGCTTGGGGTCGGCTGCGATGGTGGTGAGCGTCTCGGCCGCGCAGCGGAACAGGATGGCATAGACGACGGCCTTGTTCTGGAAGGCGATCTCTCCGGCGGGGGCCGGCATGGTGAAGACGACGTGGAAATACGGTACGGGAAGGAGTTCAGCCTGCCGTTCGGCGAGCCATTGCGCGCGCGCCGCGCCCTGGCACTTCGGGCAATGCCGATTGCGGCAGGAGTTATAGGCGATGCGTGTGGCGTCGCAGTCATCGCACTGCTCGACGTGGCCGCCGAGCACAGCCGTCCGGCAGGCCGTGATCGCGCCCATGACGCGCCGCTCGACGCGGCCCAGATGCTCGGCACGGGCTTGCCGAAACGCTTCGCCGTGGCGGCGGAAGATATCCGCCACTTCCAGAACCGGAGCCATCAGGTCCGCTCAGCCGGGCGGCACGACCTCCAGGCGGAGCCGGTCAAGCGGACTTGGCGTGTTGCTGATGGTCTTTGTGGCGACCTGAGTATAGCGCGCCGTGCTGGCCAGACTGGCATGGCCGAGCAACATCTGGATGATGCGCACGTCGGCCCCGTTCTCCAGGAGATGGGTCGCGAATGTGTGCCGCAACGTGTGCACCGTCACCGATTTGCTCAAGCCGGCTGCCGCACAGGCTGAACGGCAGGCGGCGTGCAGCACGTTCGGGACGAGCGGGCGTTCGTCGTCGCGGCCGGGAAACAACCATCGCTTTGGCCGAGTGAGCCGCCAATACGTCCGCAGAATCCTCAAAAGCTGCGGCGAGAGCATAACGTAACGGTCCTTGCCGCCCTTGCCGTGCTCGACCCGGATCAACATCCGTTGGCTGTCAATGTCGACAACCTTCAAGAGGACCACTTCCGATACGCGCAGTCCGGCGGCATAGACCGTCGTCAGCGCGGTACGGCTCTTCAGGCTCGGGATCGCCTCCAGAAAGCTCACCACCTCGTCGGCGCTCAGAACGACCGGCAACTTGCGCGGTTGGCGCGCATAGGCGATGCGTTCCGGAACGGTGTCATGACCAAGCGTCACACCGTAGAAGAACCGCAGCGCGCAGACGATTTGGTTCAGCGCCGGCCAGGACATCCCCGTCGCCACCAGATGAACCTGGAAGGCACGGATATCCTCCAGGTCAAGGCGGTCGGGAGAGCGACCGAAATACCGGCTCAACTTCGCTACGGCGTTGAGGTAGGATTGCTGCGTCGCCGGTGACAGATTGCGGACCGTCATGTCCTCGATCATACGGCGGCGAAGTGGGCTGATCTCAGCCATCGGAAAACCTCCTGTCTGAAGGGTTGGGCTTCGAAAACCCGCAATCCTCTCAGACAGGAGGCAATCCTTGCTATGGCTCCCTACATGCCGCGACAGCGGCTTCGTTCAATCCTGAATGTGGATTGGTCCTAGGACGGGACTCCTCAACTCGGTGCCGTCCGCCGTCGAAGCCACAGCAGCAGCGCAACGTGTGGATCGTCGATAATGGTCTTGGCGCTTGCCCCCATGCAAATGCGAGAGCTCGGCTTGCCCGCTCCCGACCGGGTGCGACAATTCAAGCCGGAGGGGCAACTCAGCAAAACCTGTCTAGCCCCACGCGCAAAAATATTTCTGTTTATCAGAATATCGATTCGGTGTATGAATGGCCCATCTCACCCGCTTGAGGGGCGCTTCGCGATCGTCACGAGTGTTGCGGTGAGATGCGGTGGACGCCGGGCGTGTGACTGACGAGCACGCGTGAAGCGGACGGCGAAGTCGTGCAGGCCTGACGCCCTAGTGGCAGGTGTCCTCTTTCAAGACGCGATTGCGTCTTGAAAGGGCGGTGACAAGCAAGCCCAGTCTCGCCGGGGCGAGCACGTATAAGCCGTAGCCCATCGCGCAGGGAAAGCCGGATTGCTCCGGTTACACCTGTGGTCCTACCTCCCGTGCTTTCTATTTTGCACGGGACCCATGGGTGCGATCGGCACCCGGCTTTCCCTGCGCCCTCTGTTCGAGAGGGAGCGACGACAATGCAAAGCTCGGGCAATTCATGTCGCGAGAATGCAACCTGCTTGCTTTAACCATCAGCTTCGCAAGTGAAGGCGCCGCGTGCAGATCAGCGGGAAATCAGATAACCGACACGCGATTTCAGCGAAAATCTCTCCGCAAGCAAGTAACATTGGAATGAAAGGCTCTTATCAATGACTGGCTGGGTCGAAGACTTGACGCAGCTATCAAATGGTTGGAAGGCGGCCCTCTTTTCCGCTGCGGTCCTGCTCGCTTTGTTTGCCTGCTACCTGCTCCTCATTGCGATGCCCGTCGCTCTCACTGCGGTAAGCCACGGCCGCGGGATCACCTTTTGGGTCTTCGAAATAGGACCAAATCGGACGTGTGAGCACGCCCATGAGATTTTGGCCAACAGTGCGGCGAACAACGAGATCGCCTTGTACGGAAACTTGGCTGAGACGCTGCTGAGGAGCAGTGAGAACTCGTTTGTTCTGGAGCACGCGCCGCCGGCAGATGCGGGCGACACCTCCCGAAGCAGCAAGATTTTGGCAATGCTGAATCAGGTCAGGACAACGCAAGACAAGCTTGCTGGGGAGCGGGAAGCAATCTTCAAGGCCATCGACCGTGGGTGTCTTCAACCTCTGGAGGAGCCTGGCCAGCAGACGACTTTGACATGGAAAATGGTCAGCCTCGTGCTTGGAGCATTGTTACTGCTGCTTGCGTTTGCGTATTTTGTGATCGCCAAGGTCATCCACGAACTATCGGTCAACGCATCCGAGACCGCGCCAGCCGGCTCAGAATAGCGCTCAAGCCGACCGGGTTTGAGAATTGGCAATGGAAGCGGACGCGAGCACCGCATCCGCTTCCTTCTCCTGGAGGGACGAGCAGCGGAGCTGCGGCCCCGCACACGCGGCGCGGTCACGATAAAGGAACCGGGCGCGCCGCGATTCGCGCACGACCGCCGCCCCGGAAGCTGGTATGACATTGAAGTGAACCAGGCGTTGCCGGTTGACTTGGGAACCGCCAGCAATCAGAAAACGCCTGAAAAATGAATGGTCGGAGTGGCAGGATTCGAACCTGCGACCCCTGCGTCCCGAACGCAGTGCTCTACCGGGCTGAGCCACACTCCGACTAAGAGCCGGGCTTATAGCGTCGGGTTTCGGAGACCGCAAGGCACCGAATTGAGGATTTTAGTCAGTGGATACGACCCTGAGAACGCACGTTATGCCCGCCGGTGCCTCCGCCACCGCGACCGCCGCAGGGGTGCTGGCCGAGGGCGGCCTGGTGGCCTTCCCGACCGAGACCGTCTACGGTCTCGGCGCCGATGCCGGCAACGCCAGCGCAATCGCGCGTCTTTACGAGGCCAAGGGCCGGCCGGCCTTCAATCCGCTGATCGCCCATGTCGCCGACCTCGCCGCCGCCCGCCGGATCGCCTTGTTCGACGGCCAGGCCTTGCGGCTTGCCGAGGCCTTCTGGCCCGGCCCGCTGACTCTGGTGCTGCCGAAGGCGCTCTCCTGCCCGGTGGCGGAACTGGCTACCGCCGGCCTCGATACCGTCGCGATTCGCGTCCCCGCCCACAAGGTGGCGCGCGAAATCATCAAAACCTTCGGCGGCGCCGTGGTGGCGCCCTCGGCCAATCTCTCCGGCCATGTCTCGCCGACCACGGCCGAGCATGTGAACGGCGACCTTGCTGGCCGCATCGACCTGATCGTCGACGGCGGCGCGGTCGAGGTCGGCGTCGAATCGACCATCGTCGGCTGCTTCTCCGATCCGGTGCTGCTACGGCCCGGCGGCCTGACCCGCGCCGAGATCGAGCGCGTGCTCGGTTATCCCTTGCAGTCACCGGCGGCCGCCGAGAGCGACGACAGCCAGCCGGTCGCGCCAGGCATGCTCGCCTCGCATTACGCGCCGCGCACACCCGTCCGGCTCAATGCCAGCGACGTCCATGTCGGCGAAGCGCTGCTGGCGTTCGGGCGCGCCAAGGTCGCGCGGGCCGAATGCGCCTCCGTCGTGATGAACCTGTCCGAGCGCGGCGATCTCGCCGAGGCCGCCGCCAATCTTTTCGGCTATCTTCGTACGCTCGACAAGAAAAACGCCGATGCAATCGCGGTGATGCCGATTCCGGACGACGGGCTCGGTGAAGCCATCAACGACCGACTGCGCCGTGCGGCCGTCGGCCGGGCATGATCCGAAGAGGGAACCGCTTTTCGGACAGAACCTGCTCAAGCTAAGGAGATGGGCCCATGATGCGGCAGGCTCGATCGCATCATGCTCGACATCGGAGTGAAAGACCAAGAACAATGAATATCGTCCAGCCTGCCATGCCGCCGCTTCCACCCGACCTGATCGAGAAATTCCGCGCCATCGTCGGCGAGAAATATGTGGTGACCGACGCCGCGGACATCGCGCCCTATTTGACCGAGGAGCGTAACTTGTTCCACGGCCGCTCGCCGCTGGTGCTGCGCCCCGGTTCGACCGCCGAGGTCTCCGCGATCTGCAAGCTCGCAACCGAGCACAAGATCGCGCTGGTGCCGCAGGGCGGCAACACCGGCCTGGTCGGCGGCCAGACGCCGCACAATGGCGAGGTGGTCGTCTCGCTGCGGCGGCTGGACAAGATCCGCGACGTCGACCCCGAATCCAACACCATGACCTGCGAAGCCGGCGTGGTGCTGCAGGTGGCGCAGCAGAAGGCCAGCGAGGTCGATCGGCTGTTTCCGCTCTCGCTCGGCGCCGAAGGCAGCTGCACGATCGGCGGCAACCTCTCGACCAACGCCGGCGGCACCGGGGCGCTCGCCTATGGCGTCGCGCGCGAGATGGCGCTCGGCCTGGAGGTCGTGCTGGCCGACGGCCGCGTGCTGAACGTGCTGTCGAAGCTCAAGAAGGACAACACCGGCTACGACCTGCACAACCTCTTCATCGGCGCCGAGGGCACGCTCGGCATCATCACCGCGGCAACGCTCAAGCTATTCCCGAGGCCGCGCGCGGTCGAAACCGCCTATGTCGGGCTGCAATCGCCGGCCGCGGCGCTCAAGCTACTGTCGATCTCGCGCAACGAGGCGGCGGGCGCGCTGACCAGCTTCGAACTGCTCGCCGACATCGCGGTCGACTTCTCGATCCGCCACGGCATCGACATCCGCGATCCCCTGACCAGCAAGCACCCCTGGTATGTGCTGATGGAGCTGTCGTCGTCGCGCAACGATGCGCGCGACACGCTGGAGGCGATCCTCGCCCAGGCGATGGAGGAAGGCATTGTCGACGACGCCGTGATCGCAGCGAATTTGAGCCAGCGCCAGGCGTTCTGGAAGCTGCGCGACGAGATGTCGGGGGCGCAGAAGCCGGAGGGCGGCTCGATCAAGCACGACATCTCGGTGCCGGTCGCCGCCGTCCCCGCCTTCATCGAGGAGGCCAATGCCGCGGTGGTCAAGCTGATCCCGGGCTCGCGGCCGGTGCCGTTCGGTCATCTCGGCGACGGCAACATCCACTACAATGTCAGCCAGCCGGTCGGCGGCAATGCGGCCGACTTCCTGGCGCGCTGGCACGACGTCAATGCAGTCGTGTTCGAGATCGTGCTGCGCATGGGCGGCTCGATCTCGGCCGAGCACGGCATCGGCGTGCTCAAGCGCGAGGAGTTGCCTGATGTGAAGGACAAGGTCGCGATCGAGCTGATGCGTTCCATCAAGACGATGCTCGACCCGCTCGGCATCATGAACCCGGGTAAAGTGCTGTGACTGCGTCTGCGACCGTTCCCTCTCCGATCCTCTCCATTGCCCCAATCACCGATCACGACGTCGCTGCCGTCGTCACGCTGTGGCAGGCCTGCGGCCTGACGCGGCCGTGGAACGATCCCACAGCCGACATTGCGCTGGCGCGGCGCGGACCGAATTCGGCCGTGCTGCTCGGCCGCGACGGCAGTGCGATCGTGGCGACCGCGATGGTCGGTCACGACGGCCATCGCGGCTGGGTCTACTATGTCGCCGTCGATCCCA
Source organism: Bradyrhizobium macuxiense (assembly GCF_001542415.1). Lineage (GTDB taxonomy): Bacteria > Pseudomonadota > Alphaproteobacteria > Rhizobiales > Xanthobacteraceae > Bradyrhizobium > Bradyrhizobium macuxiense. The sequence continues at coordinate 22,458 of NZ_LNCU01000026.1, read as the reverse complement.
ATCGGCAGGGCAAGGGCCTTGGCCGCATTATCATGGCGGCGGCGGAAGACTGGCTGCGCGAGGCCGGCGTGCCGAAGCTGCAATTGCTGGTGCGGCGCGAGAACGCCAAGGCGAGCGCGTTCTACCAGACGATCGGCTACGAGGAATCGACCTCGGTGATGTTGGCCAAATGGCTCGACGGCCGCGAGCCGACACCGTGAGCGAGATCAGGATCCAGGCATGAGCATGTCCGATCGCGTTCGCGTCAAGGAGGTCCGCGTCCTGTCCAAGGCGCGCTATCTGCTCACGAGCACCACCTTCGACTATCGCCGCGCCAATGGCGAGTGGCAGACGCAGGTGCGCGAGAGCTACGACCGCGGCAACGGCGCGGCGCTGCTGCCCTACAATCTGGCGACGCGCACCGTCGTGCTGGTGCGGCAGTTTCGCTATCCCGCCTTCGCCAACGGCTACGACGATCTCCTGATCGAGGCCGCCGCCGGTATGCTCGACGACGCCGCGCCGGAGCTGCGCATTCGCGCCGAGGCGGAAGAAGAGATCGGTTACCGGCTCGACCACGTGCGGAAGGTGTTCGAGGCGTTCATGACGCCGGGCGCGGTGACCGAGAAGCTGCATTTCTTCGTCGCCGAATACGACGCCACGATGCGTATCGGCGATGGCGGCGGGCTCGCCGACGAAGGCGAGGACATCGAGGTGCTGGAGCTCTCGATCGACGAGGCGCTCGCGATGATCGGCGACGGCCGCATCGTCGACGCCAAGACCATCATGCTGCTGCAATATGCAGCGCTGCATCTGTTCAGGTGACCGCTGGTTGCCGAATCTAGTCTTGTCCCGGCCAAGGCCGGGACAACGTCACGCACAGTGGGCGAGCGGCGCGCTAGCGCATCGTGATCGCCAGGCCGCTCAGATCGGCGTTTGCCATCAGGCCGATCTGCTGGCCGGTCAGCTCGAGCACTGCGCCCTTCTGGTTGGTGAGCACGATCGCGCGGGCGCCGCGGCCGAGCGCCAGCCCCGCGCCCGCCGCGCCATAGACGCCGGCGACGTCGGAGGGACGGTTGATGTTGCTGACGCGGCCGCGCAGCACGGTCTTGGAGCCGCCGAACACCAGGCCGTAATCGAGCCCGCCGGTGGAGAGCGCATAGGTGCGACCACGGAACGTCAGGGTGCCGCTGCCGCCGGAGCCGCCGATGAACCAACCGGCCTTGTAGATCGTGAGTCTGATGAAGCCGCCGTCGGCCTGGGCGGCGGACGAGAAGGCGATGCCTGCGAACGCCGTCAGTGCGACCAGCGCGGCGCGAAGGGCGGATGACAATCTCGCCGATGACAATCTCATTGTGCGGTCTCCCCAAAATTTGCTCACGTCGCGACGCGGACGCGAATCGCGGTGCTGCGACTGTAGCAAGCGCGCGCCGCGGCGCAATTTGGCACAGGGGCCGCCCCTTCGTCATCAGCGCCCGCACGCAGACCGTGTTGAACCTGCATCTGAGGCGGCGCCCGTTCACATGCTGTCCGGAATGATGGTGGCGCGTCAGTGATGCTTGATCAGCGCGTCGCGTGCGGCGGCGAGTTCGAGGAATGCCGCGCCATTGCCGCCGCCGTCGGGATGCACGGTCTTGGCGGCGCGCTTGAAGGCCTGATGGATCTCGGTCGTAGCAAGACGGCGGCCGAGCGGCAGGCCGAGCAATTGCCGATACTGGTCTTCCTGCGTCAGCACCTTCGCTGCAAGCCCGCGCCGGCCGAACCGCGGCGCGGAGAGCATGTGCAGCGCATCGCTGATGATGCCGAGGCGCCGTCGCGCCATCTCCCTGGTGCGCCGGTCGGCGGATCTTGCCGATGCGTGGCGCATGACCGGCAGCACCTGTGCGGCCGCCTGTCGCAGCGTCTCGTCGATGTCGGTCGCGGCGATCTCGGCGACCATCCGGGCCATCTCGACGTAGTCGGGATCGGACGCCACGCAGAAGCGCTCGATCGCGAGTTTCCATTGTCTGATCTGCGGGTCCATGTTCGGGTCCGTGCTGTCATCCGAATCTGGATGTCAGCAACGCGCAAAGGCGGCTTGGCGTTTCGGATGGCGCAGTTTTGAATAGTCTTGTCGACAACGCACACAACGAGGAAACGCCATGCCCCTTCTCGACAATCACATTGCCGTCGTCACCGGTGCGGGCTCCGGCATCGGGCGCGCGATCGCCGTGGGTTACGGACGCGAGGGCGCGCGCGTCGTGCTGCTCGACATGAATGGCGACGCTGCGGCGGACGCGGCCAAGGAGATTCGCGGTGCCGGCGGCAAGGCGGACAGCTTCGCGCTCGATGTAACCAATCGCGACGCCTGCATCGCGATGGCGAAACAAGTGGCCGACAAGGTCGGGCCGGTCTCGATCCTGGTCAACAATGCAGGCATCGCCCGGCGCAACGGCATGCTCGGCGCTGACGAAGCCGTGATCAAGGACTGGGAAGACATCATCTCGATCAATCTCACCGGCGTCTTCAACGTCACGCACGCGTTCCTCACGCCGCTGCGCAAGAACAAGGGGCGTATCGTCAATATCGGCTCGATCCAGTCCTTCGTGCATCTGCGCACGCCGAGCTCACCCGCCTACACCGCCTCGAAGCACGGCGTGCTCGGCTTCACCAAGGCGCTTGCCGCCGAACTCGGCAAGGACGGCGTGCGTGTCAATGCAATCGGCCCGGGCTTCATCGAGACGCCGCTGAACGAGAAGGTGCGCGCCACCAATCCGGACCTGGTGAAGGTCTTCATGGATCACACGCCGCTCGGCCGCGCCGGCAAGCCGGAGGACATCGTTGGGCCCGCGATCTTCCTTGCTTCCGACATGTCGGCCTATGTCTCGGGATCGATCGTAATGGTGGATGGCGGCTACCGGACATTGTGACGAATGGAACCGCAATCGTGGCGATTTCGGGGTATTTTTGTTGAAGAGCAGGTAGTTAGACACCCGTTAAGGGGTTGTTAACCAAACCGGCACACCGTTGAAATACGGGGTAGTTGTTCTCGATGTCTGCGCTTCACCGATGAAGCGGGCGTTGATCGGGAGGTGTGTCAATGTCCTACGCGTCCACCGTGCCGGAAGCTGTGCTGCTGCCGTCACTGGCTCCAAATGAAATCGTTCCACTGTTGATCGGCGCCACCGTCGACGAAGTCGAACGGGAACTCGTGCTGCAAACGCTGGCGCGCTGCGACGGCAATCGCACCCGCGCCGCGCGCGTGCTCGGGCTCTCGGTCCGGACCTTGCGGAACAAGATCCGCGAATACTCGGCCGATGGCATCGACGTGCCGCCGCACTCCGATCTCGGCACCGGATAGCCGCTCAAATCGGCAGATCGATCGCAAGCCGCCGCCAGCGCGACAGCAGCGGACTGTCGCCGGGAGCGAGATAGCTCGCGAGGTTGGTCTCCGTCGCCGCGGTCCGTTGCAGCGTCCGCGCGACCAGCGCCGTCGCGTACTCCCAATAGTCGCGTCGGCTCCCCGGGTCCTCGTCGACCAGTGATTTTGCGAGGATCTCGACATAGATCGTCGCAACGGTCGTCTGCCAGAGATCGCCGGCATTCATCGCCGGGGGAAGCGCGCCAGTCCGCGCATGCCACATCAGCCAATAGTCCTCTTCCGCGCCGGCCCAGGCCGATGACGGCAATGACGGATCGAGGCACGGCGAGCGGCACAGCAGCGGCTTCATCATGCACGCGTCGCAGAAGAAGGAATGGCCGAGCTTGTGATACCAGCTCACGCGAAGGAATTTCCGGATCTCGGCCTGCTCATGCGCCTCAAGCGATCGTCGACCCGAACGTTCGAGATCGGTGATGATTTCCTCCAGCCTGCCGTGATCGAACGGTTCGACTTCCAGCATCACGCCGATGTTGCGCGGAAACAATTCGTCGAGCATGTCGATCATCTCGCGATAGAACGCCCGCGCCAGGCCGCCACCACGCCACGCCTTGTGCACGCCGACATGGTTGCAAAAGATCAGGTCGCTTGCATGGTCGTAGGTGAAGAAGCCGAACCCGATCGCGCGCCCAGCTGCGCGCAGGATCATGCAGCGCGAGTCGAGGCGATACGACATCGGTCGACCGTCGACCTCGAAATCCCGCCGTTCGCCGACATCATCCGACAACACCCAGCGCACGATATCGTCGGAATTGTCGCGCTCGGTCGCGGGAAACAGCGCTTCGTAGAGATCGAGGACGCCGGTGTCGCGTAAGGTCGCCTCGTCGAACACGTCGTGTCGCGTGACCACGATATCGAGCACGGGCGAATCTGCAGAGTCGCCTGCGGCTTCGCCGCGCGTGTGGTTCAGAATCCGCAACGTGCTCTCCATGGCCACCGGCACATCCAATTATGACTGTTGATCGCTTGCGTCAGCGACGGCCGGCAGAATTGAAGCCGTCATCCAACCTCTGTTACAAGCGGCTGCACATCGCGACGGAGCATATCAGTGGCTGACGACACATCTTCCCGCCAGGGGCTGCGGGGACCGCAAGGGCCGCAAGGCCGTCAGGGCGAGCCGGGGCGTCCGGGTCCGCAGGGGCATCCGGGACGGCCGGGGCCGGAAGGCACACGCGGCAAGCCCGGTCCCCAGGGGAAGGCCGGTCCGGTCGGCAAGGCCGGCCCGCAGGGCAAGCCGGGGCCGCTTGGCAAGGCCGGTGTGCAGGGCCCGCGTGGCGAGACCGGTCCGCAGGGACCCGCGGGCCCGCGCGGCGAAGCCGGACCGCCCGGACAATTGCCGTCGATCGACCAGGTGATGCCGTGGCTGCATATGATCTTCGACGCCTGGGAAGACTACAAGCGCACCAAGGAGCGCGAAGCGGCCGAGCAGGCCGAGCGCGACGCAGTCGAACGCGCCGCGGCGGAGGCGATCGCGCTTGACGTCGATGCCGTCGACTTCGAGGAAGATGACGACGAGGACGACGGTCACAAGAAAAAGAAGAAGCGTCGCAAAGACAAGAAGGACAAGAAGTAACCCTTCTTTGTGCTCTAAAGCGCGATGAGATCAGGTTGAATCGTCATCGCTCTTTAGTTTCTTGTTTGAGCATGATCTCCGCGCAAACGCGTCCCGCGTTTGTCGCGAGGGAAAACCGCTTCACACTTTTCCGGATCATGCTCTAGCTGCGCGGACATTCCTTGTAGCCGAATCGGTCGATGATCATCGCACCCGGGATCGCGTGGAATTCCAGCATATCCATGAAGTGATGCGCGAGGACGTAATCCCGCGATCATGGCCGGCATGAAACAAAAGCGTTGCGCTGCGCTCGACGCAAACATTACGCAGCCCGAGGAACAGCGTGCAGTTCGACTGGCAATGTCCCTTGATGCGAAACAGCTCGCCGGTGGCATTGGCGCGGTCGATCTCGGGCTGGAATTTCTCGATCGAGCCGCCCATGCTGTACCCTTCCGACGTGCCAGCGAACGCTGCGGACGACGTCAGTGCGACAACGAGCGCAATGATTATGCGCATGAGAATGCCCCCAAACTCGAAATCGACAGACAACACCTGACGCCGCCAATCTGCAAGCGCGCCCTCGCGGGACAGCCCGGCACTCATCGGTCGGTGCCGGGCCTGACCGGAGGATCGCAGGGCGGAACGAGATGGGCAAACTGGAATACCCAGCGCATGGCGTAGTACCAGGCGACACCAGCGAAGGCCCCGCAGATCGACAGGATGATGACGTTGGTGCTGTCGATCGCGCCGCTCGACCACAGCATGCCGCTGGTCCACAGCACGCCGAACGCGATCGAGCAGAGGATGAGCGGGACGGCAGGCTTCATGGGGGTGCTCCGGGGTCGGGGGTGAACGGCTATGGTGCCCGACACCGCGCAACCGCACCGTGAGCCAGGTCACGGACCCCGGTCGGCCGCCGCCTCAACCGAACCGCAGGCGCGAACGCTCCCTCGCCTTCTCCGCCTCGACCTCACGGTCGCGCGTCGGCGCCGTGGTCTGCAACGAGACTAGGAGCTTTCGGGCAGCATCGGAGACCTCGGTCACCGCACGGTTGAACGCCGCCTCATTTGCCTGCGACGGCTTGTTGAAGCCGGACAGCTTGCGCACGAATTGCAGCGCCGAGGCGTAGATCTCGTCCTCCGTGGCGGGCGGCTCGAAGTTGAACAGGGTCTTGATATTGCGGCACATGACGGTCTCCCTCGCCCGTTGGTGGGGCGGCTCGCTCCAAAGGACGATCGGCTGCTGCAAAATACGACATCGTGGTCTATTCTGGCACTCTGATCGTTCACGGCGGAGCGAGGTTCCCGATGGGCCACGTGATCTACAAGGTCGTCCAGCATGACGGAGGCTGGGCTTATACCGTCAACGGGGTGTTCTCGGAACCGTTTGCAACGCATGCCGCAGCCCTTGCCGCGGCGCGACGCGCTGCGACCGAGCAACGCGTCCCCGGGCGCACCGAGGCGATCCAGTACGAAACATCGGATGGGAAGTGGCGGACCGAAACCGCCGCGGGCAACGACCGCCCGGAAACAGAGGTTGAGGACGGCCGCTAGAGTTACACTGCGCTCCCAGTCAGAACGGAACCTGCACGCCAAGTCGATCGAAGAACGCCCGCCCCCGATCCGTGATCCGCAATGCGCGCGGAATGCGATGCGGCGCGACACAGCGCGTCTCGAGCAGGCGCGCGAGCACGGCATTGGCAAAGGGACCGGCGAGATGCGGCACGCGCTCGGTCCAGTCGTTGCAGAGCCGCAGATGCGGCTGCCGTGCAGGATCGAAATCGATCTGCTCGGCCCGGCACCAAGCCAACCCCTGTTCGGTCACGTGACCGCCGCGCCCGTCGAGCACGACGAGCCGGCGCCGAACCAGCGCATTCGACAGCAGCACGCCGAGCTCACCGGCCAAATGCCGGTAGCAGGTGCGCGATTGCCTGAGCTGATCGGCCGGCATCGCGCGTTTGCGTGCGGCGTTGGTTCGAGCGGCGAGATCGACCAGGGTCTCGATCAACGCCGCAACGCTGTCGTCCTTGATCCGGTAATACCTGAACCTGCCCTGCGCCCAGACCGACAGCACGCGCGCATCGACGAGCTTCTGCAGATGCGCGCTCGCGCTCTGCGGCGAGATGCCGGCAACGGAGGCTAGCTCCCCGGCAGGCAACGCCTTGCCGTCGGCCAGCGCGCTGACCATCGCCTCGCGCGCCGGATCGCCCAGCGCCTCCGCAATGCGCGAAAATCCTGTCTGCACGGACCGGGATGATCCCACCGCATCTCCTCCACGTAGCCCTCAACCGTCCTATCCGCATTCGGAACACGACGAAACTCATTTCAGGTTTTTCTGAAACATCGGGGCCGCGCGTTCGGCTGAAATCGGGACAGGTCAACCGAAAGACAAGGGAACAGCCATGACGGCCACCAGCAACGACGCAGAACGCATCTACAGGCTCTGGGACGAAGCCCTCGGCAACAAGGATCTCGAGGCGGCGCTCGCGCTCTATGCGCCCGACGCCTCGATCGAAAGCCCGCTGGTCCAGCACCTGATGCAGACAACAGAGGGAATCGTCCGCGGCAAGGAACTGCTCCGCGAGTTCGTCACGCGGGTGTTCCGGACCAACCCGCCGCAGCGCAAGCGCTTCAAGCAGGGCTTCTTCAGCGACGGCCGGGTCATCACCTGGGAATATCCGCGAGAGTCTCCGGACGGCGATCAAATGGACCTCGTCGAGGTCATGGACATCAGGGACGGCCTGATCCAGCGCCATCGCGTCTATTGGGGGTGGTACGCGCTCAACATATTGAGGCAGAGCTAGCGGATAATTCTCCCCTGGTCGCGCGGCGCTCCACTCGGACAAGTCTTTCTGTCGTGATAGGCTTGCGCCTGCGCGGCTGGACAAATGCGCCGCCCCCGGGGAGAAACACCATGACCCGTTTGCGCGCGGCACTGATCGCCGCTCTCGTCTCGATGTCGGTACCGGCCATGGCTGCAGACTATCCCGCGCCGAAGGATGGCGAGTGGATCGCAAAGGACTTCAAGTTCCACACTGGCGAGATCATGCCGGAGCTGCGGCTGCATTACACCACGGTCGGCGAACCGAACGGACAGCCGGTGCTGGTACTGCACGGCTCCGGCGGCTCGGCCGCCAGCATGCTGACGCCGGCCTTCGCCGGAGAATTGTTCGGGCCGGGCCAGCCGCTCGACGCGACGAAATACTACATCATCATTCCCGATGGCATCGGACACGGCAAATCGTCGAAGCCGTCGGATGCGATGCGGACGAGCTTCCCGAAATACGACTACAACGACATGGTCGACGCGCAGTACCGGCTCGTGACCGAGGGTCTCGGCGTCAAGCATCTGCGGCTCGTGATCGGCAACTCGATGGGCGGCATGCACACCTGGATCTGGGGCGAGCGCTATCCACAGATGATGGACATCCTGATGCCGATGGCCTCGCAGCCGACCGCGATGGCGGCGCGCAACTGGATCTTGCGGCGGACGATGCTGGACACGATCCGCAACGACCCCGACTACAACAACGGCAATTATGCGAACCAGCCGCGGATGATGAAATACGCGATCGCGGCCTACCGCTTCGCGAGCGCCGGCGGCACGCTCGGCTACCAGACGCTGGCGCCCACCGCAGCGCAAGCCGACAGGATGGTCGATGACCAGCTGGCGCAGCCGGTCACCGCCGATGCCAACGACTTCATCTATCAGTGGGAAGCCTCACACGACTACGATCCGTCGGCCGGAATGGAGAAGATCGAGGCGACACTGCTTGCGATCAATGCCGCCGACGATGAGCGCAATCCTCCCGAGACCGGCGTCACCGAGGCTGCGGTGAAGCGGATCAAGCACGGCCAGATCTATCTGATCCCGGCCAGTTCAAAGACACGCGGGCACCTCACCACCGGCGACGCCAAATTCTACGCCAAGCAGTTGCAGGAGGTGTTGCAGACGGCGCCGCAACGGACGATGTGACCGGAATCGAGGTCGCTCCGGTGTCGCAAGCCCGCTTCCGCAAGATTGCGCTCAGCCTGCCCGAGGCAATCGAGGGTGCGCATCGCGGGCACGCCGATTTCCGTGTCGGCACGCGCATCTTCGCGACCCTCGGCTATCCCGATGAAGATTGGGGTATGGTGAAACTGACGCCGGAGCAGCAGGCGATGGTCGTCGAAGCGGAGCCGGAGATCTTCCGTCCGGTACCAGGCCGCTGGGGCAAGGGCGGCAGCACCAATGTCCGCCTGGCGAAGGCCGATGCCACCACGTTGCGCAGCGCGCTCAAGATGGCCCGGGACAACATTGCAGCAAAGCCAGCCAGGACGGCGCGCGCAAAGAAGCCGTCTTGAACGCCAAGTTATTTTCGCACTGCGTCAAACACCACAACCTCGTTTCGCTCATTCTTTGAGCATGCATCTCGCGTGCGGTTCGTGCCTAATCTCGTCAACGAACAGGTATCGCATGCGCTGCATAAGCGTTCCGCGAAGCCACGAGGAGGAACGGAATGCGAAGGCTCGCGCATATGGCGCTGCTCGCGTGGCTCTCCATACTGGCGAGCGCGGCCCTCGCCTTCGACAACGGCCAGTACGGCAACGTGCCGTCCGACATCCGCGCCTGGTTCAAAAGCGTGATGGCGCCGAACGGCGTTCCTTGCTGCGACATCTCCGATGGTCATCGCACGAGCTATGACGTCCGCGACGGCGCCTATTGGGTGCCGATCGAGGGACGATGGATGATGGTGCCGGAGCGCGCGATCATCCGCCATCGCGGCAATCCGGTCGGCGAGGCTGTCGTGTGGTACGTGCATCACCGCGGCGAAATCATCATCAGTTGCTTTGTTCCGGCGGACGCGGTTTAGACGACGTCGAGATGACGACGCCGGGGCTCGATGCTAGTCTCGGGCCTTACCCGACGGGAGAGCGCCGTGACCGATCTTGCCGCTTCCGACCTCGCCACGATCTATCCGCAGCCGACCGCGCGCGTGATTGCCAAAGCGCGTCCGGAGCTCGATACGCACGCGCAAAAATTCATCGAGATGTCGCCGTTCTGAGTGCTGGCGACCTCCGGCTCCGACGGCAGTGTCGATGCGTCACCGCGCGGCGGGACGCCGGGCTTCGTCAGCGTGATCGGGCCGAACCAGGTCCTGCTGCCGGACCGCTCCGGCAACAATCGCATCGACAGTTTCCGCAACATCGTTGAAGGCTCGGGCCTGCTGCAGCTGATCTTCTTCGTGCCGGGCATCGACGAAACGCTGCGCGTCGGCGGCAAGGGCCGGCTGTCATCCGATCCGCAGTTGCTGGCGTCGATGATCGAGTTCGGCAAGCCGCCGCGCGCGGTGCTGCGCGTCGACGTCACGGAAGCCTATTTCCACTGCGGCAAGGCGTTGATGCGCTCCAAACTCTGGTCGGCGGAGACGCGCGTCGAACGCAAGGTCTTCCCGAGCATCAGCCAAGTGATCCACGACCAGACGGCACTCGGCGAACCGGAGAGCCAGGAGGCGGTCTACGAGCGCTACAAGACCCAGCTGTAACGCCGCGACACCTCCCGACATTTTGAGACAAAATCGGCTTGTTAACCCTACTTCTTAACCAATAATTAAGTATGAGTTTGCGGCCGCGACCGGGCACGGCCTAGCGTCCGCACAAGGTTCCGTAACGGAAGAATTGGTGCGTGCCATGGCCTATAGAGTGTTCGCGACGCTCGTCGCGTCCGTCGGCGTTGCCGCGCTGACGTTTGCTTGCTCGACCGAGACTTTCGCGAGATCCGGAGCCGCGTCGCGTGGCACGTTCGCTTCACCACATCCGGCCTTCCGCCACCACCACGGACGTGTGCCGGGGGCGTTCTGGCCGGGCACGGTTGGCTTTGATGACGCGAGCCTGTCCGGTGAGCCGATCGTCGAGGCGGTGCCGCCGATCTCGAACGACGTCCGTTACACCACCACCTACGACGTTCCCTGGGATTGGGCCCATCGTTATCCGCCCGCGGTCGTGCCGTCGGATCGTCCCTATGTGTCGAGCTGTCCCACGGAGAGCGTCACCGTTCCAGGACGCGGCGGAGACCGCACAGTCAACATCACTCGCTGCTACTGACGAACCGGATCGAACCACTATCGGAAGCGAAAGAGGCCGCCCGTATGGGCGGCCTCTCGCATTCCGGGGGTGCTCATCGATCCAGCAATTGCTGATCAGGAATCCTCGCCCTTCAGATGACCGACGTGCTTCTGAGTGTAGAGTTCGAGGCCGATGCGCTTGATCAGGTCGAGCTGGGTCTCGAGAAAGTCGATGTGGTCTTCCTCATCCTTCATCAGCTGCTCGAACAGGTCGCGGCTGACATAGTCCTTGACGCCGTGGCAGTAGGTCGCCGCCTCCTGGTACAACGTGCGCGCGCCGATCTCGGCGGCCAGATCGCACTCGATGATCTCCTTGACGTCCTGGCCGATCTTCAACGGATCGAGCACCTGCAGGTTGGGGAAGCCATCGAGAAACAGGATGCGATCGACAAACTTGTCGGCGTGTTCCATCTCCTCGATGGACTCCTTGCGCCACACCTTGGCCATCTCCAGGAGGCCCCAGTTGTTCAGCATCCGGTAGTGCAACCAGTACTGATTGATGGCGGTCAGTTCGCTGCGCAGCCCCTTGTTCAAATAGTCGATGACCTTCGGGTCGCCTTGCATGATCCACTCCACCTGTCGCGGCCAAATCGGCCAGGATCTAATTTAGAATGCTTCTAAATCAGATCGCCGACAAGGGCAACCCTCCGCGGAAGCATCGCGTGGATCTCCGGATTCAGGTCGGTTGGGAGAGATCAACAGGCCGCGAGGGCGAATTCGGCCGGCTCGGCGTCTTCGTTGGCCGCATGGGCATGGTTGTGCGGACAGCCAGCACAGCAGGCCTTGGCGCAGGGGCCCAGGGCCTCGTCGATGATGGCCTTGATCGTGCGGGCGCAACGGCCGCATTCGGCGCTGCAGCCGAGACAGCCATACACCTGCTTGGCATTTCGTGTCAGGGACCCGCCGGAACTCACGGCACTACGGACATCGTGGTCGCTGAGGACGTTACAGGAACAGACAATCATCAGAGAAAAGCGGGTCCATCGGTGATGCTCGTCATTATCGATATTGTCGGCCCTCGCCGGATGCAAAAGGAAAAAGCGCTTTTTGAAGCAATTCCAAACTGATGCGGGATTCATTCTGGAACGAGTCTAAACTGGCCTGCGGCGACAACGCACATTAAGAGCTGGACCACGGTTTGGCGGTCAATCGCCGCTGCCGTCTCCTCCACTATCGCCACCGCCGCCGCAGTCGCCTCCACCGCCCGCGTCGCCGCTGGAGCCCTCGGCGCTACAGCTATTGGAGTGGTCGCTATCCGAGCTGCTGCTGAGCCAGCCAAAGCCCTCGCTGTCTCCGCCAGGATCGCTCGTGGAGTTGTTCGCACCGCTGCCGGCCGGACCACGTCGTCTGCCATTGCGATTCGAGCTCGCTCTCTTGATGACATAGGCAACAAACGACGCGCCGCCGACCGTGACATCAAGGCCGTCATCCCACTCATCGCCATCCCCATATTTTCCGACGGACGCGGACGTGTTCTCGATTTGTGCGACGCGAGACATACCGGGGCCACAGGCATTCGTGACCAAATGAGGCGGCCTCGTTCATTGAACATTCAAGCGAAATGTGGAACCTTTGACGCGACAGATCGCTTGCTAGCTGTCCCTGCTCCGAGAGAAAAGGTGAAGCCATGAAGAAGACATTGGTGGCGCTTTGCGCCGTTGCCACACTGGCGGTTTCCGCTGTGGCGGTGCCCGCCCCCGCCCATGCTCAACGCGGTGTCGCCGCTGGCGTCGCTGCAGGATTGATTGGCGGCGCCATCGTTGGCGGCGCGATCGCATCACAGAACGGCTATTACGGCCCCGGCTACTATGCGCCCGGACCGGCCTATGTCGCGGGGCCCGGCTACTACGGCGGCCCGCCCTGCTACTGGCAGCGTCAGCGCTTCTGGGACGGCTATGGCTGGCGCATTCGTAACGTGAGGGTTTGCGACTAATCCTCGTTCATCTCGATTAAATGAAACAAGACGTCCCGGAAAACCTACTGTTTTCCCGGGACGTCTACTTTCCGCGGCCACAAAAAACCGCTTTTTCAGTCGATAGACCTGCGGACGTTTACTTTCGATTGACTGTTCTGCGCTGTTTAGCAAGACAGCTAGCCGAGACCAGCGTGCGAGTCACCTAAGCCGGCGCCAGCATCACGGCGCCATCACCTTTCAGGAGAGCCAAAGACATGAAGAAGACTTTAGCTGCCCTTGTCGCCGTCACCACGATTGCCGGTTCGCTGGCCGTTGCTCCGGCTGCCAAGGCCGGAGACGGCGGCGCAATCGCAGCCGGCGTTGCCGGCGGCCTGATCGGCGGCGCCCTGCTCGGCGGCGCCATTGCGCAGAGCCGTCCCGCCCCGGTTTATGTTGCGCCGGCGCCGGTCTACGTCGAAGAAGCTCCGTGCCGTTGGGTTCGCGAGCGCTTCTGGGACGGCTACGGCTGGCGTTTCCGTCGCGTCCAGGTTTGCGACTGATCTATCGAGGCGACTCGACACTCTCATTGGAAACCCGGCCCCTCGCGGCCGGGTTTTTCTTTGTTCACGGATGCGCTTCGGGAATTCCGTGCCGGAGGCTCAGCACCCGCAGGATGGCGTCCTTGCCTTCGACAAAGCGGCGGCCATTCGCGCGACCGGTTTCAAGCCCGGCCTCGGCACCGTCGCCCAGCACGAGAACGGGAAGCGACTGGTGCTCAGCGCCGATCAGTTCGACGACCTCGCGCCTTGGCCGCGGCCACGCGATCCGCTCGACGTCGATCCCGCCGGCCGGTTGCGGAAACGAGGCCAGCACGCCCTCGAGCAGCGCGCAGTGCCAGCAGTAGAAGCGCCGGCCGGGAAAGGCCGGATCCTCGAAATCGGGTTTGAGAAGAAACAGCCTGTCGCGCATCGCGTTTCCTGCCGCAGTGCCGGCTAACGCTGTCCGCGCATCGCGCGCAGCACCGCGTCACTCGGCCAGCAATCGACCTTCAGTCCGGCCTGTTTCTGATAGGCGCCGAGGGCTGCGCGGGTGAGCATTCCGGCCTTGCCGTCGAGCTTGTCCTTGTAGAGACCGATCCTGGTCAATTCGCGCTGCATCGCCTCGACATCGGTGGACCGCAACTGTTTCGAGGCCGACCACGGCGTTGCAAACGGCAACGGGCTTGTCATGCGATCGGCGAGATGACCGACGAACAGCACGTAGAGATCGGAGAAATTGTATTCCTTGATCACGAAGTAGTTCTTCGTGGTCAGGAAGGCCGGGCCGTAGATGCCCTCCGGCTGCAACAGCGAGGCCGGCTCCGCTTGCTCCCTGGCGCTGAGCTTCTGCCCGCGCACCGGGACGAAACCTGCGTGAAGCCACTGGCCGATCGGCTTGGTCACCTCGGGCACGCCCATCGTGCAATCGACATTGGCAGGCGCCTGCACCTCGTAGGCCCAGCGCACGCCGGGCTGCCAGCCCTTGTTGACAAGCTGCTGCGCGGCGGAAGCGAGCGCGTCGGGCACCGAGTGCCAGATGTCGACCTTGCCGTCGCCGTCGAGATCGACGCCGTGCTTGTAGTATTCCGACGGCAGGAACTGGGTGTAGCCGGTCGCGCCTGCCCAGGAGGAGGTCAGCTCCTTGCGCTTCACCACGCCCTCGCCGAGGATTTTCAGCGCGAGGATGAACTCGGTGCGGTACTGGTCCTTGCGGCGGCCGACATAGGCCTGCGTCGCCACCACGCGCAGCGTGTCGTAGGGCAGCGCATAACGGCCGTAGTCGGTCTCGCGGCCCCAGATCGCCAGCACGATCGGCGCCGGCACGCCGAAGCGTTTCTCGATCGCGTCGAGCGCCGGGCGATATTTCTGCAGCAGCCTCTCGCCTTCCGCCGCAAGCCGCGCGATGGAGGCTTCCTTGATGTAATCGGCCGGCACCTGCACGAACTCGGCCTGCGCCGGCGCGCCGGTCTTCGGCCGCCCGGGCAGGATCAGATCGGGCAGCTTGTAGTCAGGCTCGAGCCCGCTCGTCTCGCGCTCGAAGGTTTGGCGCGACACGCCGGCGGCCTGGGCCTCCGGCCAGAGCGAGGCGATGAACTGGGTGAATGCGGCGTCCGCGGCGCGCGCGGGCGAGACGATCGGCCAGGAGAAAAGCAGAAGCCCGAAGGCAAGCGCGCGGAGGAACGTCAAATCCAACAGCCTGTTCACGCAGCGATCCAATGGGCGCGCCATCCGGCGGCGCCCGTCATGTTCGTGTCGTGAGCCTTATCACGACACCGGATTGCTGTGAACCGCACGCCTGCGCGAGGGCCGCGGTCAATGCACGCTTTGCTGCTTCGCTCCCTCGATCGAGTCGTTCGACAGCTTGTCGACGATGGCGATGCCGACGGCCGACAGAATGAACACACAGTGAATGATGGTCTGCCACATCACGCCGGTCTCGGTGTAGTTGCCTTTGCCCGACGCCAGCGCGCCGGCCTCGATGAAGGTGCGCAGCAGGTGGATCGAGGAGATGCCGATGATCGCCATCGCCAGCTTGATCTTCAGCACGCTCGCATTGACGTGGCTGAGCCATTCCGGTTCGTCGGGATGGCCCTGCAAATTGAGGCGCGAGACGAAGGTCTCGTAGCCGCCGACGATCACCATCACCAGCAGGTTCGAGATCATGACGACGTCGATCAGGCCGAGGACGGCCAGCATGATCTGCTGCTCGCTGAAATCGAAGGCGTGGGCGAACAGGTGCCAGAGCTCCTTCAGGAACAGCACGACGTAGACGCCCTGGGCGATGATGAGGCCGACATAGAGCGGCAATTGCAGCCAGCGCGATCCGAAGATCAGCATGGGAACAGGACGCAGCGACCGGCCCTTCAGGGGCGCTCGCACGTCGGAAATGGCGGACATGTTGAATAGCTCGCGGGATTTGAATTTGCGGAGCGCTCTATCTACGCAATCCCGGGCGCTTGAAAAGCGACAACTGGCCGCAGATTGCGCCGCGATCCGGTCACGATCTTACTGCTCCTTCAGCCCTTTCCGCCGGCCACAGGTCGACAGCACGGCATCGTCCTCAGTTGTCGAGCTCAGCTCTGTGAACGAACGGCGACAACCATCTCCAATTCGATGGGCGCGCCTCGCGGTAGCTCGGCAACGCCGATCGAGGTGCGTGCGTGGCGCCCGCGCTCGCCGAGACGTTCGATGAGCCGATCCGAGGCGCCATTCACGACTTGGGATTGCTGGGTGAATCCTTGCGCCGAGGCGACATATCCCACAACCTTCAAGACTTGGACGATCTTGTCCTCACCGCCCGCGGCATGGCTGACGGCGGATATGCAGAGATCAGCGCACAACGCGGCAGCTTCCTGGGCGTCCTTGATATCGACGGCGGCTCCGACCTTGCCGGAGTAAAGGAGATCTTCGCCGCAGCGAGGCAACTGACCACTCACATAGGCAAGTCCGCCGTGGATCACGACGGGGACGTAGTTTCCTCCGGGCTTATTCACGCCTGCAAGCCCATCCGTAGACATTCTGTGTCACCCTTCTGCCTCGCGCGCGAGGCATTCCTCGACAGGTTCGACGACCGTCGTGGCCGCCCGATCACCGCGTCAGCTTCTTGTACTTCACGCGATGCGGAATGATGCTGTCCTGGCCGAGCCGGCGCATCTTGTCCTTTTCGTAATCCTGGAAGTTGCCTTCGAACCATTCGACATGGCTGTCGCCTTCGAAGGCCAGGATGTGGGTCGCGATGCGGTCGAGGAACCAGCGATCGTGGCTGATGATGACGGCGCAGCCGGCGAAATCCTCCAGCGCCTCTTCCAGCGCGCGCAGCGTGTCGACGTCGAGATCGTTGGTCGGTTCGTCGAGCAGCAGCACGTTGGCGCCCGACTTCAGCATCTTGGCGAGATGCACGCGATTGCGCTCACCGCCGGAGAGCGCGCCGACCTTCTTCTGCTGGTCGGCGCCCTTAAAGTTGAAGGCCGAGCAATAGCCGCGCGAATTGACTTCCTTCTTGCCGAGCAGGATCAATTCGTTGCCGCCGGAGATTTCCTCCCACACGGTCTTGTTGCCCTCGAGCGCGTCGCGCGACTGGTCGACATAGCCGAGATGCACGGTCTCGCCGACCGTGATCGTGCCCTTGTCCGGCGTGTCCTGCTCGGTGATCATCTTGAACAGCGTGGTCTTGCCGGCGCCGTTCGCGCCGATCACACCGACGATGCCGCCCGGCGGCAGCTTGAAGGTGAGATCGTCGATCAGCAGGCGATCGCCGAAACCCTTGCTGAGGCCTTCGAAGTCGACGACGTTGGCGCCGAGCCGCTCAGCGACCGGAATGATGATCTGCGCGGTCTGGGATTGCTTCTCGCTCGCCTTCTTGAGCAGCTCCTCGTAGCGCTGGTAGCGCGCCTTCGACTTGGCCTGACGCGCCTTCGGCGAGGACGCGACCCACTCCTGCTCGCGGGCCAGTGTCTTCTGGTGCGCGGCGTCCTCGCGGCCCTCCTGCTCGAGCCGCTTCTGCTTCTGCACCAGCCAGGACGAGTAGTTGCCCTCGTAGGGAATGCCGCGGCCGCGGTCGAGCTCGAGGATCCAGCCCGTGACGTTGTCGAGGAAGTAGCGGTCGTGGGTCACGATCAGGATCGCGCCGGGATAGTTGCGCAGATGGCCTTCGAGCCACGACACCGACTCGGCGTCGAGATGGTTGGTCGGTTCGTCCAACAGCAACAGTTCCGGCTGGTCGAGCAGCAGACGACATAGCGCGACGCGGCGGCGCTCACCGCCTGACAGCTTGGTGACGTCGGCATCGTCGGGCGGACAACGCAACGCGTCCATCGCCTGATCGACCTTGCTGTCGAGATCCCACAGGCCCTGGGCCTCGATCTCGTCCTGCAGCTTGGTCATCTCGTCGGCGGTCTCGTCGGAATAGTTGACCGCGAGCTCGTTGTAGCGGTCGAGGATCGCCTTCTGCTTGGCGACGCCCTGCATGACGTTTTCGCGAACGCTGAGCTTGGGATCGAGGTGCGGCTCCTGCTCGAGATAGCCGACGCGGGCGCCTTCGGCGACCCAGGCCTCGCCGCTGTACTCCTTGTCGAGCCCCGCCATGATCTTGAGCAGCGTCGACTTGCCCGAGCCGTTGACGCCGAGCACGCCGATCTTGGCATCCGGATAGAAGCTCAGATGGATGTTATCGAGCACCTTGCGGGTCGGGTAGCTCTTGGTCAGACCCTGCATGAAATAGATGAACTGGCGCGCCATCCGCTGTCCCTGGAATTGATCCGATTTGTGGAAATTTTGCTGCCGCCGATGTAACGGCCGGCCTCTGAAAGCGCAACCGCGGGGCTGGCGTTTTCCGTTCCTTCACCACAGCACCACGGGTGATTACGGGTTCGATGCCTTGTGTGCCCCAGGTCACGACAATTGAAACTATCTTTTAATAAATCAGGCCAAAACTCGTTCTCGGACGCCGAAAATGGCGTTTTTCGCGGCGAAACCGCGATCAAAAGAGTAGAGGCCGCGTCATGGCTACCATCACTTCGGCATCTTTCCCGCGCCCGGCGACCAGAAGCGAGACCGGGCTGCTCGCTGAATTCCGTGCCTTCTGGCGCACCTTCGTCGCCAAGGCGTTCAACCCCTATCGGCCGGAACTGCACTATATGCGCGGCCCGGGCCCGGCCTGGCGCGCCAAGCACGTCGCCCTGTCGCCTGCCGTGCAATCGATGCTCGCCGAGATCCGGACCGCGAAGGCGCACAAATCCTCGCCGTCAGCATAACAGCCGTCACCGCAGCCGCTTGCACGCCCGCCGATTGCGCGCGACCATGACGAACCCTCGACGGCTTATTCCCGCCGTCGCCCTCGCCATGAACGGACCTGCCAATGACGCGGCTCAGCTGTGCAATCCTCGACGACTATTTTGATCTCGCCCTCTCGGTCGCCGACTGGCCCATGCTGAAGGACCGCGTCGACGTCACCGTGTTCGACAAGCCGTTCGCCGGCGAGGCCGATGTGGCGGCGAAGCTGAAGGATTTCGACATCATTTGCGCGATGCGGGAGCGCACGCCGTTTCCACGGTCGCTGCTCGAGGCGCTGCCCAGACTGAAGCTCTTGATCACCTCCGGCATGCGCAACGCATCGATCGACATGGAGGCAGCCAAGGACCGCAAGATCGTGCTGTGCGGCACGCAATATGGCCGCGATCCCACCGCGGCCCTGGCGATGGGCCTGATCCTGGAACTGACCCGCGGCATCGGCCGCGAGAACGCGCGGATGCATGCCGGCAAGCCCTGGCAAACCTTTGCCGGCACCGAAATCGAGGGCAAGACGCTCGGCATCATCGGACTCGGCAAGCTCGGCAGCAAGGTCGCAGGCATGGCCAAGCCGTTCGGCATGAACGTCATCGCCTGGAGCCCCAATCTGACGCCCGAGAAGTGCAAGGAGGTCGGCGTTGGCTACGCCAGCAAGGACGAGTTGTTCGCGACCGCCGATATCGTCACCATCCATGTCGTGCTGAGCCCCCGCTCGCGCGGGTTGGTCAGCGCTGCCGATCTCGCGCGGATGAAGCCGTCAGCCTATCTCGTCAACACCGCACGCGGACCGATCGTCGATGAAGACGCTTTGCTCGCGGCGCTCCATGACAGGAAGATCGCCGGCGCCGGCATCGACGTGTTCTCGGTCGAGCCGCTGCCAACAGACCATCCCTTGCGCAAGCTCGATAACGTCGTGATCACGCCGCATCTCGGCTACGCGACGCGCGAGGGCCTTGAGACGCACTACGGGCAAATGGTCGAATGCATCGAGGCCTTCACCAAGGGCGGCGAGCCGCCGCGGCGACTGGCCTGAGCTGGGACGCGGCATCGCCGGGCAGCAAGAGCCGCGAAGCCTCTAGAGCATGATCCGGAAAAGTGTGAAGCGGTTTTCTGAAGAGATCATGCTCAAACAAGAAGCGAAAGCGCGATGACGATTCGACCTGATCTCATCGCGCTTTAGGACTTCAGGATCCAGCGAAAGGCGCGCCGGAGCTCGGCGCTACCATCGCGGTCGTACCATCGGCCATGGGCGAGGATGATCCGTTCGGGATTCCAATCGATCATGCGGGCGACAGCGGCCTTCAGGCCGGCCTTGTTCTGCGCAAAGCTTAGCCGCATGTCGCGCGGCGTGCTGCCGTCGGGATCGCGCACGTTACCTGCCCAGACCAGAACTCGCATCAGGAGCGTGTCGATTCTGTCCGCCTCGAAATTCTCAATCAGATCGGTCAGCACCAGCGTCCGCGACGGGCGATGGAAGAACACGACCTCGGTCATGTAGCGCCCTGCGACCGGCAGCGTCGCGATCATCTCATCCCAGGGATAGCCCGATTGCCGGTCGAGCAGTTCGCCGTCGCAAGCAAGCCGCGCCCCGGCCTGCTGCTTGATCCCCGGTGCGAGATAGATGTGGGCCTCGGGATAGGCATCGTGCCAATCCGGTATCCACCAGTAGTGCAGTCGATTTGGCCCAACGATCCAGCAAGGCCTGCCGAGGCGCGCGATCTCGGCCTTGAGCGCGTCATCCAGCGGCGTCGGCGAATGAACGAATAGCCTGTCCCCGGCGAGGCGAAAGATCGTGGCGCGCGTCGGGAACGGCATCCTGAGCCCGCGCGGGCCAAACCGGATCACCGGGCCATCGACGATCCACACATCGTCGGCAACCGGCTTCGGCGTATTCAGCGGCGGATAGGTCAGGCGGGCTTCATGCATCGCATTGCCTCACAGCGGCAACGTCTGGACACCCGGCTTGTTGCAACAAAAAAGGCGCGCTGTTCAGCGCGCCTTTTTATGATGGATGGCGAAGCCTGCCTAGCGGACCGTGACCGGTGCAGGCAGCGGCTGGACCGAGGTCGGCTGCGTGCCGGGCAACGGCGCCGCCTGAGCCTGGCCGGGCATCGGACCGGCGGCGGCCACGGAGCTACCGGGCGTCGGCGCTGCGGATGCCGTCGCCGTTCCCGGAGGCGGGTTACCAGGCCAGACGACGACGCGGGTACCAACCTTGACGCGATCGAACAGGTCCGAGACGTCTTCGTTCAGCATACCGATGCAGCCCGATGAGACGAACTTGCCGATGGTCGAAGGCTGGTTGGTGCCGTGAATGCGGTACACGGTCGAGCCCAGATACATCGCGCGGGCGCCAAGCGGATTGCCGGGTCCGCCGGCCATGAAGCGCGGCAGATAGGGCTGACGCTCGATCATCTCCGGCGGCGGATGCCAATCCGGCCACTCGGCCTTGCGGGTGATCTTCTGCACGCCGGTCCAAGTGAAGCCGTCGCGGCCGACGCGAACGCCGTAACGGATGGCCCGGCCGTTGCCGAGGACGTAGTACAGGTAGGTATTCGGCGTATCGACGATGATCGTGCCCGCGGGCTCCTTGGTCACGAACGCCACTTCCTGGCGACGCAGATTCGGCGCCAGCTGCGCGGGACCGTCTTCCGGCTGCTCGTCCGGCGGCAGAGCCGCGATTTGCACCGGCTTGCCGTCGGCACCGACCGGAGCCGACTGCGGCGGGACCGATCCGGTCGCGCTGACTGCTCCCGGCGGGCGCATGCCGCCGCGGTCGTCGCCGCCCGGATTGGCGGGATAGACCACGTTGGCGGCCGGAACGCCGCCGTCTCCGTAAGCCTGCTGCTGCTGTTGGCCGCCCTGCTGACGGTCTCCATAGATCACCGGCGGCGGGCCCATCGGCCGGCCATAGCGCGGATCGTCAGGCGACATCACCGGGCCGCTCGGCGTGCGGTCGGAATAAACCGGCGGGGCATTCATCGGACGACCGTAGCGCGGGTCGTCGGGCGACATCACCGGACCCGGCGGCGGCAGCGCGGCCGAACTCTGCGGCGCGTCGTCATCGTCGAGCGAATCGAAGTTCGGCATATTGCCCTGCTGATAGGGCTGAGGCGCGGCCGAATAAGCGGGGCCCTGTTGGGGGGCCGGATAACCCTGCTGCGCATGCGCAAACGAGGTTCCCGCCACGCCGAGAGCCGCGGCAGCGCAAATCGTCAGAATGCGGTTGATCATCATTGCTCTTGTATAGTCCCCAAGCCACACCGGACCGTTAACGGCCAGATGACGGAAGATAGCGGCGCATTCAAGACAAATCCGCGAAATTCAGCCCAATTCGGGCATTTTGTGATCGCGTGTGACCGCTGCGGCAAACGTGTCTCACGACTCTGCAAAGTTTGTCCACCTGCCCAAAGTCATCAATCGCCCGCATTTTGTAACAAACAGTCTCCGAGCGTTGCGATATCCTCGAATCAGCCTGATTCGCGCCCGCGACATCGGCTTCCTCGTGTGGTCACCGCGTTCCCTTTCATCGACACCTCCCGCAGCAGGGGAACCCGCGCCCATGCTTCCCGGCATTCGTTTCTTGTTCGCCGCGATCGTGCTGGCGACGTCGCTTTTGGTGTTCGGGCTAGGCGCCGCGTCGTTGTTCCGCGCGGCGCACCAGGAATTCGCCAGCATCCCGGCCCGCCG
>NZ_LNCU01000025.1:8733-28892 GCF_001542415.1 Bradyrhizobium macuxiense | reverse complement strand
CCGGCGAAGGCGGCCAGATGCTTCCGGGGATGCTCGCCTCGCCGGTCGCTCGAGGCGTAATAGACCGCCGCCGGCGGCGCAGGCCCGGCAAAGGGCCGGTCATCCCGCACATAGGTCCAGATTCGCCCGGTCGTGCACTTGCCCTTCGCCAGGATACGGATGGTGGTGTCGTCGCCATGAAGGCGCTCGGCAGCGAGCACATGGCGTTCGATCAAGTGGAAGAGCGGCATGACGGCGAAGGTCCCGTGGCCGACCTGGTCGGCCAGCGTCGACAACGGCAGGTCGATCCCCTCGCACTTGAAGCGCGCACTCTGGCGGTTGAGCGGGATATGCATGCCGAACTTGTCGAACAGCATCGTCGCCAGCAATTGTGGGCCGATGAAGCCACGCGGCGTGGCATGGAACGGCGCCGGCGGCTGGCTGATCTTCTCGCAATCGCGGCAGGTAAATTTCTCCCGCACCGTCTCGATCAGCTTGAAGCGCCGCGGGATCTCCTCCAGCGTCCCGGTCACGTCCTCACCGATCTTTGCCAGCCGCGATCCACCGCAGCAGGCGCAACTCGTTGGAGCCTCAATGACGATGCGCTCGCGTTCGATGTCATCCGGCCATGGCTTGCGCACCGGCCGCTTGCGCGTGAAGGAGCGGACGTTCTGCGTCTTCGCCGCTGCGGCCTGCGCGGCAAGCTCATCCTCGCTCGCCGTGGTGACGAGCTCTTCGAGCTCCAGCTCCAGCTGCTCGAGCAGCCGCGCCGTGCGTTCGGAGCGCTGCCCATAAAGTTCGCGTTTCAGCTTCTCGATGCGCAACTCGAGATGCGCGATCAGCGCCTCGGTGTCCGACAGTTTCGCCTGCGCATTCGCGGCTTGCGCCTGCCAGTTGGCGGCCTTCGCTTCGGCCTTCTGGCGCGCCTCACGCTCGGCCTGCAGCGCCGCCAGGGCACTCTCAAGGTCGGAGGGAAGATCGTTCGGCTTCAACGTCATGAAGCCATCGAATCACATCAGGCCAAATATTCAATCGCAAAAATGCTATCCACTCCGCGCCGGGCGCCATGTCTCTTGCGGATGGCGCCAGTCAATTCCCGACAGAAGATAGCTGAGTTGCGCAGGCGATATCGTGACGACTCCCGCCGCAGCCGACGGCCAAACAAACTTTCCGCGCTCGAGCCTTTTCGTAAAAAGACATGCCCCCTGGCCGTCATGCCAAATCGCCTTCACCAGCGAACCGCTGCGACCCCGGAAGACGAACAAATGTCCCGCGAAAGGATCGAGTTTCAACACCTCCTGCACCCGCAGCGCCAGTGACGGAAACCCACATCGCATGTCCGTATAACCCGTCGCCAGCCATACGCGCACGCCTTGACCTGACGGGAGCGCTATCGTCACAACGTCTCAAGCCCCCGCACGACGCAAAGTAACACTGAGACATCGACGCCGCGGTCGACGATCACGCGCCGGCCGTTCAGGCTCACAATCTCCATCCGGCCTGCTCCACTCGATCTCGGCGGCCCTGCCACTGGCGACGACGCTTCCGCCACCACCGCCACGAACCCCTCGGGCGAGACCGCGCCGAAATGCCCGGCTCGCGCGGCGTTACGCCAGTCCGCCAACTGCGAGCGCGTGATCCCGTACTTGCGGGCTGTCGCCGATCCCAAGCGCCGTCCTGAGTAGCTCTCTGCGACAATCCGCATCTTCGCCGCGTCGCTGAAGCGACGCCGACCGCCCGTTTCGACGATCTCAAGCCGGCCGACCGATCTGTCCGTATAGACGTCCATACAGACGATTTCTGACTTGTTCGCCAAAATTCACAAGCACGCCAGCCGCGGTTCCCGTCGGAGGGATACGCCCGTCCAAGCATCATACAAGCAGCAATGTTTGCTCCCACCTGAAGGGATAGATCAGCTTCCAGGAGGGATTGGCGGAGCGTTTTCGGTATCCGATAGCTTGTAAATGATTTCGGTGGGTTGGGGTAAACTCTCACGATATCGCCGAATGAGTCATATTCAGCGCCTTCGTATCCGACGAAATAGAATTGCTCTGAGCGGCCTACCAAGACAGTCTTGCAATGTGGACACTTGCCAACGGAGATGCGGTAGCCATACGGCTCTCCATCGTCTTCATCGAAATATGACCTATCGACGTGAATTGCCTCCTCGGCTCCCACCTTGGCTTTGCAACGTGGGCAATCGACAATGAAGGTCGTCATGGGATGATCACTTCACCTTTCCTTGGCCGGAGCCGCCATCAAATCTAGAAGCGTAGGCTCTCGCGCCACTGGCGGCTCCGACTTCTTCATCTCTGGTGGCCTACGAGTAGGACGGTGCTTTATCTTGCGCTCCAGTTTTAGCTTCTTCGGATCATCGGTAGATACTTTGCGTAACTTAGCCTTTTCGTGCCAACTAAGTGGTACGTGCCAAAACGCTGGCGCCTTCCCTCTCTTGATGCGGCTGGCGATGGCGGGCCAATGATGAATTAACAAGGAGCACTTGCGAAAGAAGTCCCATTGGCTCCATTTACCATCGAAGAAGAATACAAGCATGCCCGCTTGGATGAGCGCCAATCGTTCGTGTGGCACGTATCTCATGTCGGTGTCGCCTGAAATGACTACCCTACCTCCGGCTGTCGCAAATCTCTTGATCCAGGGCGCATCATTCTTTTTCAGGTAATCGCCGTCGGTTGGCTTCGGCGTGTACTGGGTAGCGCTTGTGATTTCAAATGCGCCGATCTTTTTCTTCAATTGTCGTTCGTTAGCGAATGTCTGGAAGACTTTCACCATTGCGATTGGAACGTTCTCGTCAAACGCTATTTTCAAGCTGCCTTACGCAATTCTTGTTCAAATCTTATGGCTTCGCGTACTTGTCGTTCCGGAACGTCGAAAATGTCAGCGACAAATGCCGCGCTGCCCTCGACCTTTGCAGATTGCGCCAATGTAGCTGTAGGAATACGACTGTCTTTCAAGACGGGTCGGCCGAACGAAAAATGTGGATGGACGATGACGTTGGGGGCAATCTTTGGCCTTGGTCTCCACGAAATGGCGTCTCCCTGCGGGTCATACGCAACGTCGTCTTTCAGCGACTTCATCACGACTGCCAGCATCTCGAAATTCTTGGTGCGGAGATCATAGATACTGACGCCGTTGCGTTGAGCGATTTCGGCAACGATCTTTTTGCCGTCAGTCTTGAATATGGTGTGCGTGGCGAATGGATGCGGATGTTCTAGCGTTTGCTTGACCTCGTCCATGATCTTGCGAATTTCACGTAAGCCGACCCCAGCGCTCGCGAACGTTGCCACAAAGCGCAATTCCATCAGATTAGTGAAACTGACAGCAACCTTGCCACCGACGCGGCCGAGCTGGTTGTCAATCACGGCCACCTGCTTGCCCGTGTGCCCTTCAACCCAAACCCGGACAATCTCCTGCGGCGCTTGCACAAGCTCGGCCACTTCAGGGATCGTATAAATCCCGGACTCCAATAGGTCTGGATCGGAGGTCTTTCTCATAAGGTATGGCTTGCACCCGGTCTACGAGTATAGGTTTATGCACTAAATCTATCCTTGCTGGCAATTCAGCATTAGGTCTGATGAGGGTGGGCACAAAATCACGAGAGACCATCTACGGCGGCTCGGTCCGAGCTTCAGCCGAGCGGGTCGCCGAGGTCCGCAAGCTGGCCGACCGCCTCTGCTGCGAAGCCTGGAATAAGCGCATGCTCGCTTTCCAAGGACCGGCACGGCCTTCGCCCAGGCTCGGCGACCCGCTGAATGCTGGGTACCGCTATCTAGAGGTCAAATGCCTTGGCTGCGAAACGCATCAGACGGTAGCCCTTGATATCGTCCGGCGACCAAAGACGACGCCGATCCACGAGCTAGAGCGTTACATGCGCTGCAAAGACTGCTCGAAGGTGCGGGGCTATCCGTGCACGCGAAGCCATCCGGTGGCGCTTCGGCCGACGAAGATTTCGGCCGACGATCCGCGCTCGACGTGGTGGCCGGGGGGAGATAGCGACCAATGAAGAAGCTCGAAGAGGGGCCGCAGTGCCTCCTGATGCTTGCCTTGTGAATAGTGGGACAAACTCCTTATTACTTGCACGTACACACGCTCCGCGTGCCAAATCGTTCGATGAACCGAATCACATGTATCTGGTGACCGCATGGACGGCTTTTACGCGGCCTATTTAACTGGACGTGCCGGTAACACGATTGTTCTCTTCGCCATTCGCGGCGAGATATTTATCGGTGTTGATGGCGGCGGCCTCAAATACGATGGTCAAGTCGAGGCCACCGAACGGGGGCTCAAATGCACCATCGTTTACGTCATTCCCGCACAAGCGGCGAACCTGATAACGGGTGCGTCTCCGCCTGCCACTGAGCAGAGAGTGCCGCTTGAATTTGTGCTGCCAAAGGACTTCTGGAACGGTCAAGTAATTGGGATCACCACCCCTATGGGACCGGTCAACGCGAAATTTCAGAAACTGCGGGACTGGTAATTCGAATGACCGAGTCTTTTTGGACGTTGAAACTCACTGATTGTATCAATTTTGCAATTTTGGCTGCTACGATTGTCGCCATAGTTTATGGCCCGATCAGAGCTGTCGAGATCACGCGACACAAGGATATTGAACGCGACGCCGAAACTCGAAAGCGACTAATTCTTTCGACTTTGATGCGTACTCGCAAAATGGTCATGCATCCAGATCACGTCAGTGCACTTAATCAGGTCCAACTTGAATTCTTCAATTACCAAATGGTGGTCGACGCCTATCGAGCATATATCGCCAACCTGTCCGAAACGGTGCCTCCGCCAGGGAATGATCTTCGAAATTTCCTCACTCGGCGAAACGACCTCTTTTTTGATTTGCTTTATGCGATTGCAATTGCGTCGGGCGTCGCACTTGATCGACATGAATTGGATCGGCTGGCCTACATTCCTCTTGGCTGGCAAACGGAGCAGGATGAATTGCGTGTTTTTAGGTCATCAGTTTTGGCGGTGCTGCAGGGTCAAAAACCACTCTTCGTGGCAGCCGCAACGCCACAGCAAACCCAGGTCCAAACGCCGCCAAATCCATTCCCCCCCGCTCCAGCGTGAGCGGCAAACGGGGCTATTAGGAGGATCCCGTTTGTGAGTGCATCTAAACTGTCGAAGCGTTTCGATGAATTGCGGATCCAGCGCGACTCGATCGAAAGTACAAAGCAGTACGAACAAGGCCCGTTCGCGGGCTATCGCATCGATAACGACGCGCTAATTGGTTGGGAGGTAAAGGCGCTCAACTTATTGGAGATGGCCTGTTCAACCGACTCAGCCCATGTTGAAAGATTTAGACAACTGCAGAGACCAGAGGCGTACCGATCAAACTTTGAGAAACTGAAGCAGCTGGGCGCAGTTTTTGATGCCGCTCAAGAGGATTTCGACGGCGGCTATCTGAATTCCGTGCGCAGTTTGATCCAATCCGAGCTTTTTGACAGCGAGTTGGAGCAAGCTAAAGAGCTGCTGGCAGCCAAATATAAGGCTGCGGCAGCCGTGATCGCCGGCGTCGTCTTAGAAACAACACTTCGGCAAATGTGCACCGATAGAGGCTTAGCAAGCGGCAAGCTCGACAAGATGAACGCGGACCTTGCGAAATCCGGAAGCTATAACCTTCAAGTCCAGAAGCGAATCACCGCTCTGGCGGACATACGCAATAGCGCGGCGCATGGGAATGCGGACAAATTTCGTGAAGAAGACGTTATGGATATGATTACCTATATCGAACGATTTCTGTCTGAGCATCTGCATGCCTAAACCCGCAGGCCCTACTGTCTCTCCCACGACTGTCATCCAATTTGCAGACCTCTATTCGATCACCACAAAACAAGAGGCAATCCGCACGCTGTTTCGCGTAATCAACCGCTACGTCGGCAACCTCGCACCGATAAAGCATTTGGTGGAATTGATGAACATTAAGAACGCATTTTCTGCTGCGGCTGTGTTGCTTTTCCTAGTCATCGCGGCCCCGCCAGTCCACGCCCAGCTAGAGCCTGATAAGAAGATCGCTTCGGTCGGGAAATGGAGCATATCGACGGCCCGATTTGGCGTCGGCTGCGTTGCGCGCTTGGAGTATGGAGATGGCAATTACCTCTCCATTAGCGGAGACCGTATCGATGGGCTAACGCTGCTCATAACTGTCTCTCCGAAGTTGTTTACGACCAAACTTGATGGTTCAGAAGAACAGACGCCTTCAATAGAAATTGCCCTCGCTGGACAACGCTGGGGCGACGTGCATCCGTACGGATACAGAGGAACGCCAGGCGTCGTCTTGAAGATAGATCAGGCTTTTCTCGGAAATTTTGTTGCTTCGGAAAAGATCAAGGTAACCGACCTTGGACACGAGAAGCTATCGATTGACTTAGACAATCCGGGCCAGGTGATCGACGGCCTGCGAGCCTGTTTCAGGTCAGGCAGCGCATCTCCTACTGCATCGGCATCACCGACCACTCCATCGGTGCAGGCTCTGGATGGTAAATGGTACTCTGATAGCCAGAGAGTTTGCAACGGAAGGGCGGGTGAAACTGAAGGTCTGCTGACATATCAAGGACCGCGCTTCATCGGCTACGAGAATGACTGCAAAATCGTGAACTCGAAAGTGACTGGCCGAGTTCTTACTCTGCACATGGTTTGTAGCGGTGAGGGTATGCAGACGCGAGCCTCCGAAATTGTAGAGTTCTTGGGAGACAAAAAAATACGACGCACTGTACGAGATGGCGGGAGAGCATACTCCTCCGTGCATAGCCGGTGCCCGTAGCGTCGTCTCTCAGCGCGCAGGTCAAGGAGACAAGACCCTAAGTCCAACACCGTATTATTACGGATCGTTTGCTGGCCTATCCGCTTGACCCACGCGCAAAGGTTGCGAAACAATGCAATCTTTCCACGGTGGATTTAGCTCATCAGGGCCTGCGATCCAGGCCATATTTTTTTAGGACGAAACCGTTGCCAGCCTATTCCTCGAAGGCGCAACCATATTTGGACGCGATTGCGAACGGCGTCTTCTCTTCAGAGAAGGTCCGAGATTGGCTTATCAAAGGCGCACCTATCGAGACCGAGTATCTCGGTTCGCAAGCTCTTCTTGAAGAGCAACGCAAAGTACGTTGGCAAAGGGGCCCGACGAAGCAGCCGTTCTGGGCGAACTATTGGTGCGGAAAAGACTCTCGCTGCACCTGCCGAATTGAGGGCAGCAAAGGTCTAGAGTCGGACGCGATATTCTTCCTCCGGTCTCGTTCCAGCCGTGTCCTTGCCGTGCACGTTGAATTCAAGCATGCATTCGAGCCATTTGGGTATGGACAGCCCGAGGCTTATCCGTTGCGTGCAGCATGCTTTGCACAGACCTTTCAAGCGCGAGCAGCGGTCAACCCGCATCACGATTGGATGGCCGTTCTCTTCTGCGGCGAGGACGCACTGTCAGACAAACGCATCTCCAATTTCCAACGCGTCATTACGCACGAGCAAGCCGCGCTCATGATCTCTGGCTACCCCCATTGAGTACGCACTACCCATTAGGCGCAGATTTCTCTGCTTCCTACACCTTGGGAGACAGTTTAGATGCGACGGATCTATGTTCCCACGACAGGCCCGCAAAATTGGCAAACACTACTCGCCGATCCTGAAAAGCAATGGCGCACCGGCTACTCCGCGCGAACACTCGCGCATTGCTGGGAAGCCGCAGAGGGATTGCCGCCGGAAATCGCCGCACTGTTCGGACCAGGTAGTGAGCTGCTAATCGCGATCCCAGAGCACAAGGTGTCGCTTCGTGATGCGGGAAGAGAGAGCCAGACAGACGTATTCGCTCTGGTTAAATCAAGCAATCGCACTATTGCCGTCGCGGTGGAAGGCAAGGTCAATGAGTCCTTCGGGCCAACCATCGCAGATTGGTACCAAGAGCCATCACCCGGAAAGCAGCAGCGGCTTGCGTTCCTGTGTGATCAACTCGGCGTAGAATGCCCACCTCGGAGTGAGATCCACTACCAACTATTTCACCGCACGGTGTCCGCCATGCTTGAAGCTGAGCGGTTTAAGACTGATGACGCGGCGATGATCGTCCATTCTTTCTCGCCTGAGAACAAATGGTTCGATGCCTATGCGGAGTTTGTCGATCTCCTTGGCCTAACCGCAGACCTTGGTCGGCTCGTGAGTAAGACACTGGCCGACGGTCGGACGCTTCATCTTGGCTGGGCCAAGGGTGCCCGCGATTTTTTAGCGACTTGATCGGCAAGACGATTGCTGATGTGGATTTGTTCCGCCGCCTTTGCGGGCAGCAATTAGCAGATTGATCTGGTGCAGGACGACCCGTGGCGCGCGACCTATTTGAGTTCTGGCAACAAATTGGGATGTCGGACTTCGTCCATCCCAGCGACGTGCCGATCTTCGAACGGCTTAAGGGGCAACATGACTTCAACTTGAACTGCCTGCCGTTGTGCTTTTCAGGACCGCTCAGAACCGCACGCATTGTGTTGCTCTACCTTTCGCCAGGTTTGCCGAAAGGATTTGAGCATCAGTCGAAGACACCCGAACTTCAGCAACTCTATGCAAGCCAACGAACCGGTGACGCGCACCTGCCTGGCCCAAATTCACCCGGGCACCGCTGGCGGGAGAGCCGACTGTCGTTCTTGGGTGACTGGGAGCAGCACAGAGACAAGATCGCAGTCTTCAATATCGGGGCTTATCATTCGAAAGACTTCGTCGACCACGACGTATTGGCATCGTTGCCATCAAGTCGGATAGCTCTCGATTGGGCTCAGTCCATCCTATTTCCCGAAGCTGAAGCTGGAAGGCGTGTGGTCATTTGTATGCGTGCTGCGAAGTATTGGGGCCTGCGCGTCGGCGAGACTTACGGCAAGTCGCTCTTCGCGCCAGAGACGACGAGGAGCGGCCATATGCTGACGGGCAGCGAACGAGCGATCATCATTGAAGAGGCACAACGTGCGCTAATGTAGCGAAAGCGAATGATAAGCTGCGCGAGACACCAAATGATCAGCCTAGGAAGCCGGGAATGAGCGGGGAGAAGTGTGACGAAGTGCCGCCTGATGTCCGTCCCAGACGGTCAGTACTTGACCGTAGCGAAGAACATAGACAAGAGCACGCGAAGCAACATTCCCGATCTGGTGATAGCGGAGAATGTCACGCGCGCGCACCAACAATGGCTTTCTACGCCTGGAGCGAATGGTCAAGCTCACTAGAATATCGATCTGATTTTGGAAAAGGTGCTGAATGAAAGCGCCGCGATTTCTCTTTTTGAGTTTCCTAGTTCTCGCAATCTTATTCGCGACGGCGGCTGGTGGTATCGACCAGGGCGCGTTCTTTATTCCCATTCCATCCGCATTTGCGCCGGTAACTGGGTTCGGTTGCCCAGATGTTGGGACCGTTTTCACGTATAATGTTCCGGCATGGAATACCAACCGTCCCAACCGGATGGTTGCAATCGAACAAGATCAATTCAATTGCCGGATTAGGTCGGACGCTTGGGGAACCTACGATTGGTTCGGCGGTCTTGGCGCGCGTCTCGACGATACGGATGTCGCAGAAAAGCAATTGATCCGCGATCTCTGGCCACTTCGCAGCGGCACCATCGGAAAAGCCAGCAAGTATGATCTGCCTTCATCAAGCTCCGTCGAAATCGAGTACGCCGTTTCCTACGGATTTGCTAGCGTTCCGGCCGGTCTGTTCTGGGCGTACAAAATTAGGAAGGAATATTACTGGCAGAACAAGCTCTATCACACCACCACGCTTTGGTGGTCTCCATCACTGAAGTGGACAATATTGCAGTGGCCTGAAGAGCCCGGCAAGGCTTCACGAGTGGGTGGATATAATTGGGAGCTGTTGTCAGTCTCCTCTGAGTGAAACTCACTCTTGTAGCGACCTGACATGCCGCCTCAAGTCAACTTGACCAAACATGCACCGGAGCCGGAGCGGCCGAGGGTGATGAACCCGATATTGGGGCGGGGCCTCTCTCTCGTAGACGACGGCGATTGCTAGATTCACATTTTAATCTCAGATGCATTGAACGGGGGAGAAAGGTTTGACACCGAAAGAGCAATTCCGCGTCGAAGTTCAGAGACACTTGCGCGAAGCCGAACTGCGCGGTGCTCGGTCACTGGACTTGAATTCAGGTACACTCCATCGACAGCTAGGTGGCTGTCCAGGATACAGCCATCAGATGCCGTCCTGCTGCCAAGCCATGTACGACGAGCACAATGCCTCTGAGGACGAGATTATTGCAAGGCCGAAAAAGAGCTTCGGCGCGTCGCTGACGATCCGATAGGCGGTGGTGCAGATGATCAACTTTCAATTGTTATTCTCCAAGTTTGCCGCATCGATGAAGGCTGGCAATATCGAGATCTACAACGAGTTCAGTCTGCAGCATGAGCTAGGCATCTTTCTCCGAGCAGAGATCGCTGGCAGCAAGGTTCAATTCGAGCGCAACGTCAGTTTCTTTTTCGGCACGGACACGCACTCTTTCACGAAGCGGGAGATCGACATCGTCGTTTACTCTCTCGAAAAAAGAGATCTGTTGGCGGCCATTGAATTGAAGTATCCCCGCAATGGTCAGTACCCGGAACAGATGTTTAGCTTTTGCAAGGACATCGCCTTTTGCGAAGAGCTAAGGCGAAGCGGATTTCAATTTGCTGCGACAGTAATTTTCGCTGACGACCCACTTTTCTACCAGGGGGCGTCGTCTGGGATCTATGGGTATTTCAGAGGCCAAAAGTCGCTGACTGGCGCGATAAAAAAACCCACCGGGAAACAGCAAGAACAGGTCACGTTGGCTGGACAGTACGTCGTGGATTGGAGGCTCGTCAGCGGCGGCCTGATGTACACTATCGTTGAAGCGTCACCGGCTCCAACACCCAAAGGCACATTCAGCGCCGTCGCGTCTTGGCTATCACGTGCGAGAGATCGACCCGACGGAGCGTAGTAACTCGTTCAAGGTCACATGCGTCACTGATTACCTCGCCTAATCCTGAGCAAGAGGTGGGAAGCCCAAGAACTCGAGGTGATCACGTTCAAAGCCGATTGCCATCACTTCGCGCTTCCGCCATTCCGCCCGGCGCCGATGCTCAATTGCCAACGCTTTCCACGCCTCAACGTCCGAGATAACTTTATCAATCTCTGCGCTATCCAACGTGCGCCTGATCCGCAGCACAGTAGACAACACCATCACAGCGTCGCCGTAAGGCATCAGCAAGTCACGCGCAGCAACGCCGCAGTGCGTGATGAACGTCTCAATCGCCTTATCGCTCTTGCAGATCAGCAGCGCCAGGTCCTGCATCTGCCTGAGATCATCGCCAGCCGACTGGCTATGGTGATCGTCCAGCAACATGCGCTCAGCGGCGCGACCGGCTGCCAGCTCGATGCAATGGCCGTATATGTTCGCGAACACGTCAGAGACCGAGCTGATATCCTCGCCAGGCTCGGGCATCATCGGCGCAATAGCGTCTCGAACATCGGAAGCGTCGGTCTCACGGCCTTCCGCAAACGCCTCCGCATGAGCCGCGCCCCAGACGCGTCCCTCGTAACCCGGCCCGGGATCAATCGTCGCGCCGCCGAGCGGGTGACCCAGCAGGCGGGCGGCGACTGCGTGACCCGCCTCGTGCACCGAAACTCGCTGATCCTCTTCCTCCGTGCGACCGAGCGAGGCGAGGAGCATGTCGTACTCATCGACCCCCGACACGCCGAAAGAGGTCGCGTATTCCGCGCTGCCTTCCCCGGTCGGATTCCGTTCAGACATTTCCCAGCACCTTCTTGTGGCGTGCAAGCATGCGTGCGCGGATAGCGGCAACAGCGCTGTTGCCAGTCTGCGGCATCGCGCGGGCGATCATCTCGGCCACCGTAGCCGGGATGCGGGTTTCGTGGTCGTCGACGACCCAGCCATCGACCCGATGAGTGATACGGTGCGGCTGCCAACCGGGAGGCGCTGCTGTCTTGCTCACAGGCGCGGCACCTCAATCTGGACCGAGCGTGCATCGGCGCTGCGGTCGATTTCGGTGAAGTTCGCCGCGCGCAGCACCGGGTCCGGGTCGATTTGCGGCGTCGCGTGAGGTTCCACGACAGCATCGAGGTCGACGACATCAGCCGCGCGGGGACTGAAATCGCCACCACGCACGCCGCGAAGCTGCTTGCGGCGGGGATCGGTCATGACCGCTGCAATGCCCTCATGCAAGGCACGGCGCGCGGTCGCCACCGGCATGGTCGCATCCTCCCATTGGCCTGCGAACTTCTTGCGGCCGTCATGGTCGCGATAGTGCGCGCTGCGCAGCATGAAGACGGTCTGAGTCTCCGGCGTCGGCTCGATTGCTGCGGAAAGCGCAGGCGCGGGCTCTCCCGGGATCGCCTGACGGCCCTGGCGGATCGCATCGGGCATCGCCTTCAGCTCCACGAGCGTGAAGTTGGCAGCCACCTCGACCTGACCCACAGCGTTGCTGACGAAGCCGGCCATCTGGTCCGTTTCGAAATGCCAGTGGCCGATCTCGGACAGAGCATCGGCGAGCGCGCGGGATTGGGCGAGATAGCCAGGCAAAGCAGCCTCGATGGCAGCGACCTGCTTTGCCAGCTTGTCCGCCGCTGCGGCGCGCTCAGTGCGTTCACGCTCGGCGGCGAGCTGACGTTCCGCTTCGGTCTTTTCATGGGCCAAGACGGCGAGTGCATCGTCAAGGCCAGCAATCAAGGACGCGGCCGTGTCCACGGCGCTCTGCAAGTTGTCGAGGGCGCGCTGGTCGTTGAGATCGCCCGACAACAGCGCTTCTTGGCGAGCCTTGGTTGCCTTGTCCAACGCCGTCTTAGCCGCAGCGCGCTTGACGGCAAGCTGTTCGGCGCGCTTCGTCAGCGCGGCGATGGTGGTTTCGAGAATTTGCATACGTGCTTTTCGGAACGGGTTCTTCATGCCGCCAATCTACGCCGTAGTGTCTGATTTGCGTAGATCGTGCGCTTGGAGCGCTCCAAATTCGGTGCAGTTACTCTTGGGGCGCTCCATTACTTCGGAGCATTTGAGCGTAGGCGAGGAGCGAGTGATTTCCGCATCACCGCTGCGAGCTGGCCTTGCAGGTGCATGCGAGCACTTCCGCTACGGGCACGACAGCGGACATTTCCGGGCACGCCTAGCAGGTCTGAAAATGGCCAAATATGCGAGTGGGCACTCTTATTCGACCACCTCGTCAGGGAGCCTGATTATGTAGTCAACGCCCTTAGCCTGCACCTTCTTCAATGAGCGAAGGCGTTTTCAATGTCACGTTTGAGTTGCAATCCCGCTAGGATCGACGCAGGATAGCGCGCAAGGAAAAAGGGGGGGGGCTGCCATGACTACAGCCAAACCGAAAGCAATTAAGCCTAAGGGTAAAACGGCTCTACAATTTCAAGGGATCATCCGGAAGATTAAGCCAGTGAGCGGCTGTGTTGATTTCACGAATCTTGGCACAAAGAATGTGAAGCTGTCAAATTCGTGCGACGAGTCAAGAACAGTCCGCGTTGTGAACTACGACAAAGATGGCGCCCTCGTCGCTGATAGAATTTTTCATCTTCTTCAGAAAGAGACTAGGCCAATAGAATTTCCCGGACTCAACATGGGAATTGCATGGGAGAAACCGTGGTCCAGCGATGGAAAGGATGACGGATCAAAGTGGCTCAAAACGTACCAATGGACGGACCCACTCGGAACTAACTTTTGGGGCGTTCAAAACTTGAGCCCGGACCGATTTGTTGCTTACCAGTACACCTGTTACACGAATAACAAGCAAGATGGCATCTCTTCGAATGTTGTCGGTCCAGGGCAGAAAAATGACCGTGTATGGGGAGCTGCCCCTCCAGACACCTCATTCATAGTGCTGGACTGGTCTCGCTTGGATCCGAAATAGTAAGCAATACGAACCGTCGCTTCCTTCGCGAGATCGATCTCATTCAATAGCGGAGCAAAATTGTGCAAGAGCCTTACACAAATGTTTGCATCGGATTGGTTGCCACATTAGCGCTAACGATGCTTACGGTTTCTTGGGTAAGAGCCCAGCCGTGCGGCCCTCTCTGTCGAGGACAAAACCCAATCTATACATATCCAGATGGCAAGCACCTGTACGCTCAGTACTGCTCGAATAACCGGCAGAACGCGAACAATCCGTGCTTCATAGAATTTTGCGCTGCTGTTTGCTCATTTCCTACGGCTCGCTACCATCTACGCAAGCCCCCTAAGCATAGACCCACGCCGAATTGACGTCGTGGTCTTTCTAAATTAGGCGCTTGAGGGTTCGTCGCTTAGATCGGGACGGCCAATTTCTGTAACCCGTCGTCTGTCGCGCTTTGGTGCCGGTCCGCGGTGGCGGTCGTTGTCACTTCCACTTTGACACTAAAACGTCAACCTTGCGGGCAAGCAGTTCGTCGATGAAGTTCAGCAGGCGCGGCTGGACAACGAACTCGCCGGGTTAAAAGCGCCGTTTTAAGTACCTCGCCAGTGACTTCCCGTATGCGCCCAAAAGCAGAGCAATCCGGAGCCGGTCTCATTCCGACACACGCTCCATCTCATCCGGGCGCCACTCCTTCGGCTCCGACCACTTCGGCCAGAATTCCCGCAGACGGTTCTCCACCTCGACGCGCGCTGGCAAGCCTCCGCGATGCTTCTCGACGTAAGCGAACAGCCGCGCTGTATCAATGATCCACACGTTGGCGCGCTTTTCAGCGATGGGACGCCCCATCCGCTCGGCATCGCCGATCCAGTTGTAGACCGCCTGATCGGTCACGCCACACACAGTGGCTGCCTGAGCCACAGTCAGGAAGAAGCCCTCGCGAAGATCGTCTATGCCGTCGCCAGCCCGACCAAGCCGACGCACGCAGTCCGCAAGGCGGGCTGCATCAGCCGACAATCGATCCAGTTCGTCGGCAAGCGCCTTCTGATCGTCGGTCATTGTTCTTCCTCCGCCAACAAGGCCCAACACTGCTCTTGCGTCCATGCGCACGGCCTCTCAAAGTTCCGCATCGCGAGCCGAAAATGCTCGTCGCAACGCAGGGCCGCCCGCAGCTCATCCTCACGGCGCGCGCGGGCATCGGCGCGCATGGCTGTGTCCAGCTCGACCATAACAGCCATCAACCGACGGGCCTCACGACGCCGCGCATCAAGATCAGGCACGCCGTGGAGGGCCTTGCAGCCATTGTCGAACTGCTCATAGAGAGTATCCAAGGCAGACTGGGCAAGCCCGGAGGCACCAGCATCGCGGCGACCGAGGTGCCGATCAACGGCCTCGATGATCGTCTTCATGCGCCAACGAGGCTGCTTCTTCTCGTAGCCATCCGGCGCGACATGACGCAGGGCGCGGCGGACGGTTTGTCGGTCAAGCTCCAGCATGTCAGCCGCGCCGAACGCGGAAATCAGTTTCACGTTTGAACTCCATCTCTCGTTGTTGTTGTCCTTAGAAAAGGCTAGGACTGGGCCTACCGAGCGCGTCGCTCGACCCGCATTGGCGGAGGGTTGGGAAGGACCCGCCACCGTGTCACGGTTGCCACGCTTGCCCGATTGGCGTGACAGGCGGGACAACCGTGACAGCCTGTCCCTTATGGTCCTCCACACGCGCGCGCATGTGGTGGTAAAGGAAAAAAGCCGTCACACTTGCCACGCCTGCCACGTCAGTTACTCAACTCACGCACCAGTGCCGTCGCG
Source organism: Bradyrhizobium macuxiense (assembly GCF_001542415.1). Classification (GTDB taxonomy): domain Bacteria; phylum Pseudomonadota; class Alphaproteobacteria; order Rhizobiales; family Xanthobacteraceae; genus Bradyrhizobium; species Bradyrhizobium macuxiense. The sequence goes on along the minus strand of NZ_LNCU01000025.1, from coordinate 13,243 downwards.
CGGCTTCAAAGTGACGCCGCAGAACTCCCGCACATTGTTGCGCTTGCGATAGGCAAATCCTGCCTTCCGCATGCCTTCCTTGAAGTCGGCCTGCGTGCCAGGTTTCGCACCGACCGCGCGAGCATATTCCGACCATGAACGGTAGAGCGTGCTGCTGGCTTCGGAAACGGTGCCACCAGTGACGCAATCGTCCTCCAGCCAGCGCGGAAACACCTCCTGATCGCTGAAGTACTCTTCGGTCGCTTCGATCACGCGATCCGGCCGGATCAGACCATTCTTCTGCCAATCGAGGCAGCCCTCGATCATCCACCACAGAATGCCGGGTGCTTCGGCCAACAGCTTCTTTGGCAACTGATGGTCAGGCGTAGACGGCTTGTGGATAAACGGCACGATGTTAAACCGCCGGCGCGCGGCCTGATCGACGTTGGTCAGGGTCGGTTTGTGGTTGCCGACAATGGTCAGCTTGAACTGCGGCACGTAAGTGAAGAAATCGCGGCGCATGAACCGCGCCGTGATGGGATCGCCACCCGTCATCTGCTTGATGCGGGCCTCGGCCCAAGCACGACCCGCCTCGGTCTCGGACGCCGTTACCAGCCGTGCACCGGCCAGCATCGCGAGTTCCGTCGGATGCTTGTCGGTGGTGGAAGCCGTGAACGTCTCCATCGCCGACACGGCGGCGTAGTCCATCGCAATATATGACGTAGTGTTCAGATACACACTCTTGCCGTTGCCACCATCGCCGTAGATGAATAACAGCGCATGCTCGGACGTATCGCCGGTCAATGCGTAACCGCACCACTGCTGCAAGAAGCGGATCAGTCCGTCATCACCGTTCGTAGCTTCCTTCAGGAAGTTGAGCCACAGCGGGCAGCCGGTATTGGCAGGTGTCACGGCTGTTGTTTTCGTGATGCCGTCGTCAGGCGAGCTGGGACGCAATTCGCCAGTGCGCAAATCCACCGTGCCGCCGGGCGTACCCAACAGCCAAATATCGCGATCCCAGAATTCGCTCGTCACAGCGACAGTCTGATCATGCTTCGAAAAGCGCTCGACGCCAGCCGAGAAGTTGGTCTTGTTTGTGATGTAGCGCTTGCGTTCGTCCTGGTCCTCGGAAAGCTGGCGCGCCAGCTTGCGGGCATAGTCGAACGCGCGGCCCGTGCCGTCCGGCTTCCAGCAGACACCATTCCAGTAGAACCATGAGCCACGGGTATGGCAGTAGCGCAGGCTGGCACCATGCAGGTCAACGAATTCCTGCGCGGCGCTGTCTTCCGTGACAATGTCGTTAGACATGCCTGCGGACCCGCCGGGCGGCGTCTTTCGATTGTTGCGGATCATTTCGGGGTACGCGTCGTCGCGCTGTGCGCTCGTTTCGTTGAAATCGAGCCATTCGGCGATCTTGTTGGCAACCTTCTCGCCGAACTGATCCCCTAATGCCGGAAAGCCGCGCGTGCGTTCGCCTTTCTGATAGGCGACTGCTGCATCATATGCGGCCCGAACGCGGTCACGCCATTCTTCATCATTTGCCGCGCGCGCGATACACTCGGCACACAGCTTGACGCGCGGCAAATCGAAGCCGCACCGTGCCAGAAAGCCGCCGATAGTCAGAGCGGCGTCGTGACGACCACCGTTCGCCGGCCAATAGCGGGCAAGCAGGCTGAGTGCCGCCAGCAGCTTGGCTTGGCGCAACAGCTCGTCATCGTTGACCTGCGCGGGTTCGCCGTCTTCCTCCCACTTGATCGGCTCGCCGCTCTCGTGCACCGAGCCCGGGAAGACGGTCTGCGCACCCTTGTCGCCACCGCCAAAGCGGACCTCCAGCAGCATAGTCTTGCTCTCCGGGTCCTTGAACTGCAGCGCCGCCTGGTCGAGCTTCGACGCCAGCGACGTGAAGTACAGATAGTGGCTGTCGCGTTTCGATTGACGGCCAAAGATCGCGCCCGTCTTCGGCAGCACGGCGCGTGCAATCGCGGCGGCTTCCGGGCAATCCAGATCGATGTCCGTCAGGCCGGCCGACTTCAGGCCCAGTTGCACGCCGATATTCTGCGGCAAGTCGCCAAAGAGCCGCTCCACATTGTTGCCGGTAATAATGCGGTGCTGCCAATCATTTCCGGTCGGCTTCTTCTGGCGGAAAGGCAGCGGGACCGTGTTCCAGTCGCGCATCGCGTAGCCGAGCGCGATGGCAGCAGGGCTACCAAATTTCGGCACCCATTCGTCGGGCTCGAACAGATCGCGATAAGTGTAGTCCGCGATGCGGCCAGCAAGGAGGGCACCGTATGCTTCAAACTCGCACTTTGCGCTATCGTCGGGAAGTGTGTTACTAGTCATGGTGTACTCTTTCTTGAGGTTGCAATCGTTCCTTTCCTAACGACCTGTGATGAGGCCCTAGGAAATTTCTGAGTGGGATGTGGTGAGTTTTTTGGAGAGGCGGCCTGGACGGGCCGCCTTTTCTGCGACTACGCTACGTTGGTAGCCGTCTGCGCCTGCGACGCCTGCTCACGCGCACGACGCCACGCAGCGGCAGCCTCGCGCGAGATGAGAACGCGCGTGCCAACGCTGAAAGTCACAGGCATCAAGCCCTGAGGCTTCAGTTTATAAAACAACTGCGAGCTGATGCGATGACGCGCGCAGAATTCGTCAACGCTGTAGGCGTCAGCGACATCCCGCGCATTTGATTGGACCGGAGAGGGCATATCAAGCTCCTGTTATGCGGGAGGTCACGTGACCTCACCTCAATAGGAGCAGTATTAGTAGGCCAGTATTTTCAGTTGTCAGCAACGGCAGTGTTGGTAAGTCCATGGAACATGTCGGTAAGTCACGAATTACGTCGATAAGTCAGCTGGCTTTACCCGAACAGATTGCAGCCTATGTCGTGGATCACGCGAAGATTGTCACCTGCGCCGACTCACGACGCCAGTTGCGCGAGCACTGCGATATCCGCTGGATGCGGCTGCGCACCGAAATCGAGCAACGTCGCGCGCGTGAGCGCCTCGCTCAGGTCGCCGATAATATATCGAGAGTAGTTCTTCTCGATCATAGCGACTGACGTATCGTGGTGTGCGGCGACGACGCGCGTCGGCACGCCCTTGAGCAGTTGCCGAGCAATCGACGAATGACGCAGCGCATACGGCGTGACATTCGCGCCGAGACCGAGCCGCTTTGCGATTGGATGAAATCGACCTGCGAGCTTCGGGATGCGGTCAATCAACCGATCATGCGGAGCCTTGCTCTTCGCCAACTGGCGCAGCCGCTTCGCCAATCGTTGTGAGATCGGCAGCGGACGATACTCGACCTTGCGGCTCTTGCCCTTGCGGCTGCTAGGCATCATCAGCCGGGGTGCGACTGGATTGCGGTCTTGCAGATCATCGACGCGTAGCCGGAGCACTTGGCTTTCCCGCGCGCCAGTCTCAGCGAGAACGTCGATCAGGACACCATAATCGTGTGCCGCCTCATAGGAGCCGCGTACCAAGGCGGCCACGGTTTGATCCGACAAGATGACGTTGCGCGCGACTTCGCTGTCAGGCAGCTTCTTCAAGCCGTTCTTCCATGCGGCTGCATTGGCAATGCGTTTGTCGTTGCTCGTGGCCAGAGCCAGCGCCGCCTTCAGCGAGCGAGCGATGCGGTCGGCACTGGAACGCTTCAGGCCCTGCTTAACGAGACCAGCGCGCCAGTCACGCAATTCGCGTTCGGTGAGCAGTGCAACGGTCTTGCTGGAGAGTGAGCCGAGGTGGCGGCGGACGCCTGTCGCGTTGTACTTGCTGCCGTCGCGAGCTTCGAGATCGGTCTCATAGGCGTCGACCGCTTCCGCGACACTGATCGGCTGCTCGCTGTTGCCCTCGCCAGCACGTGCCAGCTTCTTGGCGTGTTCCAGCGCCTGCCAATACGTCATCACGCTGTTCCCGTTTGCGTCCTCATGGTCGTCGGCAAGTGAGAACCGCTTCAGCCAGCCGTTACACTTTACCGACCATGTGCCAGGGCCAGCGTTGCGGCGATACGCGAGGAAGATGCCGGGCGCGATAAGCGCGGTGTAGGGCTTCTTGCGTGGCGCGAGTTTCGAACGATTGGTACGATTTTCAAGTGATGCGGAACGGGTGCGGCGAGCCATGACTGTCCTCGGTGTCCCTCAAAGTGTCCTCAATATGGGTGTAGAAGGACGTGGAGCCGAGTGTACCTGAGCGACTATAGTTTCAGCAATTACAATGATTTAGTGGATCTGTGTGGATCGCTGTGGCGCCATATGGAGGTGCGGATTTTCCCCTTGTGGGAGAGGCCGGATTTCGCGCGTCAGCGGGAAATCCGGGTGAGGGGTCTGCCTCCGCGAACTCCATCCCTCGATAGACCGCAACCCCTCACCCGGATCGCATTCCGCTTTGCTGCATGCGATCCGGCTTCTCCCACAAGGGGAGAGGCAAAGCCGAGCAAGCAAATAGAGATAGAGGTGAGCGCTCCTGACCGCCTTACGTCGGCGACACCGCGCCCTTGATCGTGCCGGCCGGCTGCGACGAGCCGGTGAGGCGGG
>NZ_LNCU01000025.1:0-8722 GCF_001542415.1 Bradyrhizobium macuxiense | reverse complement strand
GGGCGCGCTCGGTGTTCGGCCACAGCAGGAGCAGCCCGAGCACGCCGGCGCCGGCCATGATGGCGGCATTGATGGTGAAGCCGGTCATGTAGCCCTGCAACACCGCGCCGGAATGCTGGATCACGTTGCCCATCACCATCGGCGCCAGGATGCCCGAAATCGTGTAGAGCGCGCCGTAGATCGCGATGATCGCGCCGCGCTGCGACACCGGCGTGAACTCGCCGAGCATCGGCGGGCAGACCACGTAGATCGAACCGCACAGGCCGGAGCCGATCACCAGGAGCGCGATCATCAGTCCGCCGGGCGCGACATGGGGCAGCACGGCCAGGATGCAGCCGCCGATGATCAGCGGCACCGAGCCGAGCACGCCGCGCGCACCGCGAGTGGTGAAGCCGCGCGACAGCATCAGCTGCGAGATCCATCCGGTGAGGATCACGATCGTCGCGCCGAAGATCCAGGGCAGGATCGAGATGAAGCCGGCCTGCTGCTGCGAGAAGCCGAGCCCTTCGATGATGAAGGAGGTGAACCAGGTGAGCCCGAGCGACAACGCCCAGTAGGCGCCGAAGGTGGCGATGACGCAGCCGACGAAGGTACGCGAGGTCAGCAGCTTCCAGTAGGGAATCCGCGGCTCGTTGGCGGCAACCGCCGCAGTCGGGACCAGCGGCCCTTCCTTGCCGAGCGCGAACCAGGCGACGGCCCAGAGCAGGCCGACGATTCCGAGTGCGCCGAAGGCGTGGTGCCAGCTGTGATTGACGATGACCCAGTTCAGCGCGGGCACGGCGAGGATCACGCCGAACGCCGACCCCTGCGACAGGATCGCGGTTGGCAGCGTGCGCTTCTCGTCCGGAAACCATTTATAGATGGCGTGCGCGGCGACCGAGAACGCCGGTCCCTCGCCGGCACCGAGGATGATGCGGCAGATCAGAAGCGTCGTGAAGCTGACAGTCCCGATCATCGGGAATTGCGCCAGCGACCAGATCACGGCGAGGATCAGCAACACCCATCGCGTCGAGGCACGATTGACGATGAAGCCTACCACGATCGCCGAGATCGAGAACAGCAGGAAGAAGGACGAACCGAGGTCGCCGAACTGCTCCTGGGTGAGGCCCAGCTCGGTCTTGATCGGGACGCCGGCGAGCCCGACCACGATCTTGTCCGCAAAGTTCACCACCATGTACAGGAACAGGAGGAAGGTGATGGTCCAGGCGCCCTTGGGCGTATCCTTTGATACCGCCTTGGGCGTCGGTTGCGTCGTCATGTCTGGCTCCCCGTCGTTTCTCAATCGGCTTCGTAAGATCCGCCCCTGCCGGAGATGCTAGCCACGGCTCACCAGACAACGCAACACCGCATTTCCGCGGGACCTGTGGCCTCGGCGACACGATGGCGGAGGCCGCGCGTCACGCCTCCGGGCAACGATCACGATCGCGTCGCCGCCCGATTGACACGATGATCTGTCACAGGGCGGCTGCTATGCTCGAAGCAGCCAAACCCGAGGTCATTCCATGAATAGATCGATCCTCCGCCGCACAGCCGTCAGCACCGCGCTTGCGGCTGTCGCACTGCTCATCGCGCAAGACGTCCGCGCGGAGAACGCCGCGAGCCCGGACTACGCGGCGATCGTCGCCGCGCCCGATCGCACCGATGCGGACCGCCTCACCGACCAGCGCCGGCAGCCTGCCAAGATGCTCGCCTTCGCCGGGGTCAAGGCCAGCATGACGATCCTCGACATGGAGGCGAGTGCGGGCTACAGCACCGAATTGCTGGCGCGCACCGTCGGCCCGAGCGGCAAGATCTACGCGCAGGACTCGGCCGACGTGATCGCGCAGCATGTGAAGGACAAGTTCGATACCCGCGCCCAGAAGCCGGCCATGAAGAACGTCGTGCATGTCGTACGCAACTACGACGATCCGATCCCGCCCGATGTCTCGAACCTGGACATGATCACCTTCTTCTTCTCGTATCACGACATGACCTACATGCCGGTCGATCGTGCCGTGATGAACAAGAAGATGTTCGCCGCGCTCAAGCCCGGCGGCTTCCTCGTGATCGCCGATCATTCGGCCAAGCCGGGGGACGGCGCGAGCGTCGGCAAGACGCTGCACCGGATCGAGGAGAGCACGCTGAAGCAGGAGGTCGAGGCCGCCGGCTTCAAGCTGGTCGCCGAGGGTGATTTCCTGCATCATCCCGAAGACCCCAGGAACATGCCCGTCTTCAAGGCGTCAGTGCCGATCGACGAGTTCGTCCTGAAATACCAGAAGCCGCAATGAGGCACGGCCATCGCTCCGCCTGAAACGACCACAGAGTTGCTCCGCGTCACCGGACTGACCAAGAGCTATCGCACGACGAGCGAGAATGTCGCCGTGCTGCGCGGCGTCGATCTGGTCGTGGCGAACGGCGAGAGCGTCGCGCTATCAGGCGAATCCGGCAGCGGCAAGAGCACGCTGCTGCATCTGATCGCGGGGCTGGATGCCGCCGACAGCGGCGAGATCAGGCTTGCCGACACGCTGGTCTCCGGGCTCGGCGATGCCGGCCGTGCCGAGCTGCGGCGCGACCGGCTCGGCCTCGTGTTCCAGCAATTCAACCTGATCCCGAGCCTGACGGTTGCGGACAATCTCGTGTTCCAGTCGCGCATCGCCGGGCGGCACGATGCGACATGGCATGATGAGCTGGTCGAGCGGCTCGGCCTGCAATCCCTGCTCAAGCGCTATCCCGAGCAATTGTCCGGCGGCCAGCAGCAGCGCGTCGCGATCGGCCGCGCGCTGGCGCCGAAGCCGCTGTTGCTGCTTGCGGACGAGCCGACCGGCAATCTCGACGAGGACACCGCCGACGAGGTGCTCGCGCTGGCGCGCGATCTCGTAGCGCGCACCGGCTGCGGCTTCCTGATGGTCACCCACAGCGTGCGGCTGGCTGCGACGCTGGACCGCCAGGTCACCCTGCATGCCGGGGTGATCGCATGAGCAGAGCGTTTTCGAGCGAAGTGGGGTCCGGTTCGCGTGAAGAAAACGCGCCAAAGCAAGAGTCTGGAGCCCCGTTCCGATCCGATCGGAACGGAAAAGGCTCCAGGGCGCTCTGGATCCTCGCCGTGATGCTCAGCCACTGGCGACGGCATCCGATGCAGCTCGCCACCTTGCTGATCGGCCTGATTTCGGCGACCGCGTTGTGGAGCGGCGTGCAGGCGCTGAACCAGCAAGCGCGCAACGCCTATGACCGCGCCGCCGCGACCTTCGGCGGTTCGCGCACCGCCATGCTGGTCGGCAAGGACAGCGCGACATTTCCGCAGAAATTGTTCGTCGACCTGCGCCGCGCTGGCTGGCCGGTATCGCCGACGCTGGAAGGCCGCGTCCAGATCGACGGGCGCATCTACCGTTTGCTCGGCGTCGAGCCGGTGACCCTGCCGTCCGAGGTCGGCACCGCACCGGCAATCGGCAAGGCCGGCCTGCAATCCTTCATCTCGCCGCCCGGCGAGATGCTGGTGGCGCCGGAGACGTTGCACGATCTCGCCCTCACCGAAGGCGCGCGGCCGCAGACCAACGGCGTCACGCTGCCGCCCTTGCGCGTGCAGCCGGAGCTCGCGCCCGGCGTGCTGGTCGTCGATATCGGGATCGCGCAAGCGATCCTGAAGATGCCCGATCAGGTCTCGCGGCTGCTGGTCGGCAAGTTCAAGGGACCACATGCGACATTGGAGAGCGTCGCCGGCGACAGGCTGCGGCTGGTCGAGCCGAGCGCGGAGACCGATCTCGAACGGTTGACCGACAGCTTTCACCTCAACCTCACCGCCTTCGGCCTGCTGTCGTTCTTCGTCGGCCTGTTCATCGTCAACTCCGCGATCGGGCTCGCCTTCGAGCAACGGCTGCCGATGCTGCGCACACTGCGCGCCTGCGGCGTGTCGGCACGGATGCTCAACACTGTGCTCGTGATCGAGCTGGTGTCGATCGCGATCGTCGCCGGGCTGATCGGGCTAGTGTGCGGTTACTTCATCGCGGCCGCCTTGTTGCCCAATGTCGCCGCCTCCCTGCGCGGACTCTATGGCGCGCAGATCCCGGGCGAACTTTCGCTCAAACCGGTTTGGTGGCTCGCCGGCATCGCCATCAGCATTTTGGGCGCGCTCGCCGCGGCGGCTGCGAGCCTGGCCAAGGCGATCCGGATGCCGGTACTGACCTCGGCGCAGCCGCAGGCCTGGCGGCAGGCACAGCGGCGCTGGCTCATGATGCAGAGCGCGGCGGCGATCGCCGTGTTCGCGGTGGCGGCCGGCCTGATCCGGTTCGGCGATTCCCTGCTCGCCGGCTTTGCGGTTCTGGCTGCGCTGATGCTCGGCGCCGCGCTGATCCTGCCGATGATCCTGGAGATCGCGCTCTCCCTCGGCGAACGCATCGCGCGGCGGCCGGTCGGCATCTGGTTCTGGGCCGACGGCCGACAGCAATTGTCGGGGTTGTCGCTGGCGCTGATGGCGCTGCTGCTCGCGCTCGCGGTCAATGTCGGCGTCGGCACCATGGTGAACAGTTTTAGCCGCACCTTCCTGGTCTGGCTCGACGGCCGGCTCGCCGCCGACGTCTACATCAATGCCGCCAGCGACGCGCAGGCGACGAAGATCAAGGCCTGGCTGCGCGAGCGGCCCGAGGTGGAGGCGATCCTGCCCGGCGGTCGTGCCGACACCCAGTTCGGCGGCGCGCCGATCGAGGTGCTCGGCCTGCCCGACCACGCGACCTATCGCGACAACTGGCCGCTGCTCGAGAGCTCCGCGAATGCCTGGGTGCGCTTGCGCCCCGGCGACACCTGCTTCGTCAGCGAGCAGCTGTCGCGCCGGATGAAGCTTGGCCTCGGAGATCGTATCGAAGTGCCCGCGCCCGGCGGCACCTGGCCGCTCGAGATCGTCGGCATCTATGCCGACTACGGTAATCCCAAGGGCCAGATCGCGGTCAACTTCGCTGCGCTGACGCGGCACTTCCCGCAGGTGCCGATGACCCGGATCGGCCTGCGTGTCGCGCCGGGCAAGATCGCGCCGCTGATCGCAGCGCTGCAGCAGACATTCGGCCTCGACGACCGCAACGTCGCCGACCAGGCGACGATGAAGGCGGAATCGAAACGGATATTCAACCGCACCTTCTCGGTGACCGCTGCGCTCAACGCCTTCACGCTCGGCGTCGCCGGCGTCGCGCTGTTGACCAGCCTGCTCACGCTCGCCAATTCGCGGCTGCCGCAACTGGCGCCACTGTGGGCGATCGGCCTGACACGGCGGCGGCTCGCGGCGCTCGAATTGTTGAAGACGATGGCGGTCGCGCTGATCACCGCGCTGTTCGCGCTGCCGCTCGGCCTCTTGGTCGCTTGGTGCCTGCTGGTGATCGTCAACGTCAAGGCATTCGGCTGGCGGCTGCCGTTCCACGTGTTCCCGCTGCAGCTCATCGAGCTGCTCGCAGTGGCGCTGGTCGCCGCGCTCTGTGCGGCCGCGCTCCCGGTGGCTAGACTGGCGCGCATGCAGCCGGCGAGCCTGATCAAGATCTTCGTCAATGAGCGCTAGCCGCCCGATCACGCGACGCGCGTTTGCCGGCGGCGCGCTGGCGCTGGCGCTCGGCGGCAGGAGCTTTGCGCAAGGCTTTGCCGGGCTCGGCGAGGCCGCTGACGGATTTGCGCAGGTGACGCCCGGCAGACAATTCGTGTTCCCCGCCGATCACGGTCCGCATCCCGAGTTCCGGATCGAATGGTGGTACGTGACCGCGAATCTTGTCGATGCCGCTGGTGCAGCCTATGGCGCGCAGTGGACCTTGTTCCGCCAGGCGATGACATCGGGCGTGCGGGTCGAGGGCTGGGCCAATCAGCAGGTATGGATGGGCCACGCCGCCGTGACCAGCGCCGCGACGCATCACGTCGCCGAGACTTTTGCGCGCGGCGGCGTCGGCCAGGCCGATGTCATCGCCACGCCGTTCCAGGCCTGGATCGACGCCTGGCAGTTGCGCGGCCTCGACGGCTTCGATGCGCAGACCGTTGCGCCGCTCGAACTCAAAGCCGCAGCCAACGATTTCAGCTACGCGCTGCAGCTCAAGGCCGACCGGCCGCTGGTGCTGCAGGGCGATCACGGCTACAGCCGGAAGTCGGATCGCGGGCAGGCCTCCTATTACTACAGCCAGCCGTTCTTCACCGTGTCCGGCACGATCACCATCGACGGCAAGCCGATCGGGGTCACCGGGCACGCCTGGATGGACCGCGAATGGAGCAGCCAGCCTTTGGCGCCCGACCAGACCGGCTGGGACTGGCTCTCGTTGCATCTGCCGGGCGACGAGAAGCTGATGCTGTACCGCTTGCGCCAGAAGGACGGCCGCGAGAACCTGTTCGGGAACTGGATCACACCAGACAGCCGCTCCACCGAAATCGCCGCCCCCGGCAACAGCATCACACCGACTGTCACGACCGAGATCGCCGGCCGCAAGCTGCCGACATCATGGCGGGTGACGCTCCCCGAACGCGGCCTCGCCATCGAGACGACGCCGCTCAATCCGAAGAGCTGGATGGGAACCAGTTTCCCCTATTGGGAGGGCCCGATCCGCTTTTCGGGCAGCCATTCGGGGATCGGCTATCTTGAGATGACCGGGTATTAGAGCTTTTTCGAGCGAAGTGGACTCCGGTTCACGTGAAGAAAACGCGTCAAAACCCAAATCTAGACCATCATCGCGCGATCGGCGGTGCGAAAAAATCGGCCTCACGTGTCACACTGGCCGTCGCCGCGCCGTCATGGTGTCAGCGCGTACTTTGTCTCAAGAAAACCAAACGCGAGGGAACGCCTGAAATGTATCACTACACCGCCATCGTCACCTGCCTTGCCGTCGCGCTGCACTTCTTCTTCGCAACCCAGGTCGCGCGCGCCCGCTTCCGCTACGACGTGAAGCTGCCGGCGATCACTGGCAATCCGGACTTCGAGCGGATCTACCGCATCCAGATGAACACGCTGGAATGGATGCCGATCTTCCTGCCGTCGCTGTGGCTGTTCGCGATCTATATCGGCGATGCGCGCGCCGCTGTCGTGGGCGCGATCTGGGTCATCGGCCGCATCGTCTATTTCATCGGCTATCGCGAGGCGGTCGCCAAGCGCGGCCCGGGATTTGCCATCCAGGCAATCGCATCCACCATTCTATGGGTTGGCGCGTTCGGCGGCGCGGTGTGGGGCCTCGCGCATTGAGGGGGCGATCGCGCCACAACCACCACCGTCGTCCTGGCGAAAGCCAGGACCCATAACCACAGGGTCCTGTTTTGCGAAGGCTGCGGCCCCAACCGGCGCTACAGCCAAGAGCGGTGGTTATGGGTCCCTGCTTTCGCAGGGACGACAGTCATGTTGTTTCACCAGCTGCGTGTCACGTCAGCTGCGCGTCACTTCGTCAGCGGGCAGCCGCTTTCCTTGGCGGTGAAGAAGGCCTGGTCGCCGGGCACCACGGCGAGCTGCTTGTAATAGTCCCACGGCTTCTTCGATTCCGAGGGCTTCTTGACCTCGAACAGATACATGTCGTGGACCATGCGGCCGTTCGCCAGCACCTTGCCCTGGGCGAAGGCGTCGTCGACCGGCAGCTCCTTCAGCTTCTTGGCGACCGCGTCGGAGTCTTTGGTGCCGGCGGCCTTCACCGCCTTCAGATAGCTCAAGGTCGCCGAATAGGTGCCGGCATGGATCATGCTCGGCATCCGCCCGGTGCGCTTGAAGAAGCGCTCGGAGAAGGCGCGCGACTTGTCGTCATGATCCCAGTAGAAGCCCTCGGTCAGGACCAGACTCTGCGCCGCTTCGAGCCCGAGACCGTGAACCTCGGCGAGCGTCATCAGCAGGCCGGCGAGCTTCTGGCCCTGCTTGACGATACCGAATTCGGCCGCCTGCTTGATCGAGTTGGTGGTGTCCTGGCCGGCATTGGCGAGGCCGACGATCTTCGCCTTCGAGCTTTGCGCCTGCAGCAGGAAGGAGGAGAAGTCCGACGAGTTCAAGGGCACGCGGACCGAGCCGAGCACCTTGCCCCCGGCGGCGGTGACGATCTCGCTGGTGTCCTTTTCCAGCGCGTAGCCGAACGCGTAGTCGGCGGTGAGGAAGAACCAGGTATCGCCGCCGGCCTTCACCAGCGCGCCGCCGGTGCCGACCGCGAGCGCATGGGTGTCGAACGCCCAGTGGAAGCCGTAGGGCGTGCACGCGCTGCCGGTGATGGCCGACGTCGCCGCGCCGACCACGATGTCGATCTTCTTCTTTTCCTTCGACAGCTCCTGCACCGCGAGCGCCACCGACGACGTCGTGAGCTCGGTGATCATGTCGACGCCATCGGCGTCATACCAGCGCCGCGCGATCGAGGTCGCGAGATCGGGCTTGTTCTGGTGATCGGCGGTGACCAGCTCGATCTTCTGGCCGAGCACCTCGCCGCCGAAATCCTCGATCGCCATCTTTGCGGCTTCGACCGAATACTTGCCGCCATAGTCGGCGTAGACGCCGGACTGGTCGTTCAGGACGCCGATCTTGACACCCTGCGCAAACGCCGGCGCCGCGAGCATCAGACTGCATGCTGCGACAGCGGCCAGAAATCCCGATTTCATTTATATCTCCCAGCAGTTTCTATCAGGAAAAACCGGCGCAACCTTATTTTATAACCCCGCGGCTGCCCATCGATTTCCGTTCAGCCAAAAGTATGGGCTCACCTGTCATTCCGGGGCGCCGCGCAGCGGCGAACCCGGAATGACCGCGGAAAGGTCAGCATGCACCTAGCCCGCC
>NZ_LNCU01000024.1:37106-90635 GCF_001542415.1 Bradyrhizobium macuxiense | reverse complement strand
AGAGTCTGACTCAAAAAGCGTGTTGGGGCCTGGCGAGGCGTCTGATCAGGAGCCTGAGATGGGCGACGAGAAGCCAAGCGACTTCGGTTGCCGCGGAGCCCTCGAAGTCCTTGGCGAGACGACGGCACCTGCCGAACCAGGCAAAGGTACGCTCGACGACCCAGCGTCGGGGTAAGAGCTGGAAGCCTTTGACGCCGGGTGGCCGCTGGACAATATCGATGGTCCATTGGCCGCAATGGGACAGTGCGTCGAGCAGCTGTTTGCCGCGATAGACTCGGTCAGCAAAGACATGCTGAAGCCTGGGGAAGTGTTCTCTCAGATGTTCCAGCAGAGGGACAGCACCGTGGACATCCTGAACGTTGGCGGGATGCACGTGGACTGCCAGCAGCAGACCATTGGTGTCAGTGACGATGTGCCGCTTACGTCCATGAAGGCGCTTGCCGGGGTCGAAGCCGCGTGGCCCGCCGGCCTGCGTCGTCGGAGCCGTCTGGCTATCGATGACGGCAGCCGTCGGTCCCGGCTTGCGCCCGAGTTTCCGCCGCGCTTGCCGGACCAAGGCTCCGACGATCCGGTGCCACCGGCCACTGTCGCGCCAGGCATAAAAATAGCCTTGGACCGTCGAGTATGGCGGGAACTCGCTCGGCAGGGCTCGCCATTGGCAGCCCGTCGACAAAATGTAGAAGATCGCCTGCACGACCTCGCGCAAATCGACTTCCCGCGGGCGTCCTCGTCGCTGTCGCGCCGGCATCTTCCGGGATATCAGCGCCCACTCCGCATCGGTCAGATCGCTTGTGTAGCGCAGCCCTTTGCGTTGATACTCGACACGAGTGATTTCGGTCCACGGCATCGTACCCTCCCTCGAATCTTCGCAAATCCGAAGGAATCACAGCCAACCGAAATCACTCACTCCTTTTTCAGTCAGGCTCTGAGGAGCGCGGAACGCGCGTCTCGAAGGACGTAGGCCACGGGCGGGGCCTCACGGTTCGAGATGCGCTTCGCGCTCCCATGAGGGTCTATGAATCACCGAATCACCCCCGCACGAGCAGCGTGTTGCTCCGTGTCCGGCCCTGCTCGACGTAACCGCGCGACTTCATGTCTGCAATGCAGTCGCCACTCCATTCATCCTTCGACAGATGCTCGATCACCATGGCGCGCGGCCACAGCGTCTCCGGCGCTTCACGGAAGAAACCGGTGAGCACGCGGTCCTCGAAACCCTCGACGTCGATCTTGAGCGCGTCGACCTTGCTTGCGCCGGCCTCATCGAGAATGCGTTGCAGCCGCAGCGATGGCACCTTGAACGCCTTGCCCGAAGGGGTGCCCGTGACGATGTGGCTCGCGCCGAGATTGTCGCCGTCGGTCTCGATCATCAACTCGCCGTCGGTCGGGCCTGCTGCGGCCGCGACCAGCTTCACTTGCGCGTAGCCGGAAGCCTCCGTGTTGAATCTCAGCCGCGCATGCGTCACCGGGTGCGGCTCGATCGCGATCACCTTGCCCTCAGGGCCGACGTCGCGCGCCAGCGCCAGCGCATAGGTGCCGACATTGGCGCCGAGATCGACGAAGGTGCCGCCCGCGCCGACATGCCGGCGCAGGAATTCGAGCTCTTCGAGATTGTAGTCGGGATTGAAGAGCGCGCCGCGCTCGGTCGCGCTAGCCTGGTGATAGAAGCGGAACGATGCGCCTTGATATGGCACGTCGAGCGGCCCTGAACCGAGCAAATCGACCAGCCGCGACAGCCACGGGCGGAACGCGCCGCGTTTCAGCCCGGTGCCGTGCGCCAGGCGGATGATCGCGGCCTGCGCCGCGTTCGGCGCAAAGGCGCCGAACGGCGCGGGCGAAGTGTCGTTGCTGGGGATCACGCGTTGCCCTCGTCAAAAGCGGCGCATGCATAGCCGGTTTTGCCCGCGACTCCAACGGCTGGTGCTACGGAAACAGCCAGTCCCGTAACCTCGTCGGCACGACGGAGGGTTGACTCACAGGCGGCGCAACAAATTCGGTGTCGTCCCGGCCTTGAGCCGGGACCCATATCCACCGATCTTCATTGCTGCGCGAAGCTGGGGCTACAGCCCACTCAACAACACAATCTCGTGGTTATGGGTCCCTGCGTTCGCATTGCTTTCGCAGGGACGACCGCAGAAAATGGGGCAGGACCTCAGCTTTAGCCTCGCAGGGACGACGTCGCGTTGTGCCTCGCAAGCGCAATCTCCTCACGACGACGCCGGCGCCTGATCGTGCCTGACCGTCAGCGATCGCCCGACCTTGTGCAGCATTTGTGCGAGTTGCTCGATCGAATAGGGCTTTTGCAGCAGCTCGAAGCCGGAGCTGCCTTGTTGCGACAGCACCTGGCTGTAACCGCTGGCGAGCACGATCGGCAGATTGAGTCCCTGCCGGCGGATTTCCTTCGCGAGTTCGATGCCGCTCATGCCGGGCATCACGACGTCGGTGAACACCATGTCGAAGCGGCGCGCGTCGGTGGCGAGCTCTTGCAGCGCGTGGGTGGCGTTGTCGACCAGCACGGCGTTGCAGCCGAGCTGGGTCAGCGCGTCGGCGGCAAACTTGCCGACCTCGGGGTTGTCCTCGACCACCAGCACCGACGCGCCGGTCTGGCCGACCGGCGGAGCATCGCTGCTGAGCAGCGATTGCGGCGGGCCGTCATTGGTCACACGCGGCAGATAGAGCGTGAACGTGGAGCCCTTGCCGACCTCGCTGACAACGTCCACCTCGCCGCCGGACTGCTTGGCGAAGCCGAACACCTGCGATAGGCCGAGACCGGTGCCTTGGCCGACCTCCTTGGTGGTGAAGAAGGGTTCGAAGATCCGCTCGAGCCGCTCCGGCGGAATGCCGACGCCGGTGTCGGCAACGGACACCGCGACATGGCCGTGCGAACTGGTCGTGCTCGTCGTGGCAGAGGGCAGCCTGTCCGCCCGGCTGACCGTGATCGTAAGCCTGCCGGCGCCGTTCATGGCGTCGCGCGCGTTCACGGCCATGTTGATGATCGCTGTCTCGAACTGGCCCGGGTCGGCGTTGACCAGACTTGGCTCGTCCGGCACCTGCGTGACGATCTCGATGCGCGCCCCGATCAGCGTCGCGACCATCTCGCTCAGCGTCCGGACGCTCTCACCGACGTCGAACACCTCGGGCTTGAGGGCTTGCCGGCGCGCAAAGGCGAGCAACTGGCTGGTCAGCCTGGCGGCCCGGTTCACGGTGTTGGAGATCGCCTCGATGTAGTGCAGCCGCCGCGACTCCGGCAGATCCGGCTTTCGCAACATGTCGACTGATCCACGAATGACGGTCAGCAGATTGTTGAAGTCGTGCGCCACGCCGCCGGTGAGCTGTCCCAGCGCCTCGAGCCGCTGGCCATGCCGCAGCGCCTCCTCGGCCTCGATCCGCCGGTTGGCCTCCTCGTGCAGGCGCCGCGTTCGCCTGAAGGCAAGGACGAGCAGCGCGAACAGCAGCGCGGTGGCCGGCACCCCGAAGATCAGATGCGGGGCCATGGTCGCGATCCAGCGCGCTTGGATCGCCGAGGTCGCCAGGCCGGCACTGACATAGATCGGGTATTCGGCGAGCCGCTGATAGCGGATACGCCGCTCGACGCCGTCGCCCGGCGAGTTGATCGTCATTGTGCCGGAAAGCGGGTGGGCGACGATGTGTTGCCCGAGCGGCCCGTTCGGCTCGAACCTGAACTCGTGGTGGATGATCGGATAGTGCGCCAGCACCGCGCCATCGGCCCGGATCAGCGCAAGGAAGCTGCCGGGCTCGCTGCCGATCCGCGCGTAGAAGTTCTCGAAATATTCGGGGAGGACCGAGGCTTGAATGACTCCCGCGAAGCTGCCGTCGGCGTTCATGCGGCCTCGGCTGACACCGAAGAACTGCGATCCCTGGTAGGGCGGCCGCGGCGTCAGCACCTCGCCGATGTAGGTGCCCGCGTCGCCGTCCGCATGCATCCGGAAATAATCCCGGTCCGAGAAGTCCATATCGGGGGGCGATATGACGAGGCTGTTGACCAGGGCATGGCCTCTGGAATCGAACACCCAGACCGATTTCACCTGGGGGAGCGTATCGGCGAGCTTGCCGAGCCGCTCGTGAAGCGCCTGCTCATGCGCGACGATATCGGCATCCGACATGCCGCGAATGATCTCGGCGGTCTCGGACAGGCTGCGGTCGATGGTCTCGAACACCTTGAGTGCGTGCTCATGGGCGACGTCAAGGGTGCGCTCGATGTCCCGGTCGGCGGCTTCGTTGGTCGAGACCCAGGAGATCGCGGAGGCAAAAACGAACAATGCCAGCGGGAGGGCCAGCGACGCGGCCATCATCCATTGCAACAATCTCAGCGAATTGCGTTGTGCGGTCTGCAAGGGCGCTCCGGCTCCGGGCGAAGCTTAACGCAAACCTCAGCGCGGGAGAACGCAAAACCCGACCTCCGGTTGCGGCCGGGGCCGGTCCATCGTGCCGTGACCGCGCGCGGGCGCCGGGCGCGGCGCCGGATCGACCAACCGGTCGCCAATTGCCGTTCGCGGAGGGCCGGTGCCGGCGGCATACCAGCCCCAGCCGTGCCTGCACGGAGGGGGCGGGTGCCCCCTCACGACCGCGTTAGCCGCGGTCGGCGGCCCGGCTGAAAAATCGCTTGAAAACGAAGCTCGTGGTCGCTGTTTTTAGCGGTTCTAAAACCTGTCGCGGGCAAATGCTTGACCCTGTAACTACCTGCTGAAAAACAGGCCACATGACACGCGACCCAAATAGCTCCCAGGACATCCGGCTCGGACACGCGGATCGCGGTTTTGTCGGCAAAATCCTCAGGCTCGATGCGCTGCAGACCGGCTCGTCGCTCTCGCCGCACGAGTTGGAGCAGCGCCTGGTCGAGATGGGATTTGTGGAAGGTGCGCGCGTGGAAATCCTGCACGAAGGCACGATCCGGCGTGATCCGATCGCCGTGCGGGTCGATACCATCACGATCGCGCTGCGCCGGAGCGAAGCCATGGCTGTGATCGTCGAATGACAACTGCATCCCTGCGCCTTGCGCTGGTCGGTGCCCCGAACACCGGCAAGACGTCGCTGTTCAATCGCCTGACCGGCAGCAGCCAGAAGGTCGCCAACTATCCGGGCGTCACGGTCGAGCGGAAGTCCGGCGGCTTCGTCACGCCGCAAGGCCGCAATGTGACCGTGCTCGATTTGCCCGGCACCTATTCGCTGCGCGGCCGCAGCCCGGACGAGGAGATCACCCGCGACATCGTGCTCGGGCGCTTCAAGGGCGAGGCGGTGCCGGATCTCGTGTTCTGCGTTGCGGATGCCACCAATCTGCGGCTGACACTGCGGCTGGTGCTCGAGCTCAAGCGCATCGGCCGGCCGATGATCCTCGTGCTCAACATGATCGACATTGCCAGGCGCCGTGGCGTGACGATCGACCTCGACCGCCTGTCGCAGGAGCTCGGCCTACCGATCGTGACCTCGGTCGCCGTCCGCAAGGGTGGCGTCGACGATCTGCTCAAGCGGACCGACGAGTTCCTGGCGCGATCGCGCGAGACGCCGGCGACCGGTCAATGGACGGCGCCCACGATCGCCGATCTCAAGGCGGCACAGCGCGAGGCGGACCGCATCATCGCCGCGAGCGTCACGCTGCCGGCCAAGCCCGATACGCTGACCAACCGCATCGATGCGGTCGTGCTGCATCCGGTGGCGGGCCTAGTGATCCTGGCGCTGATCCTGTTCGTGATGTTCCAGGCGGTGTTCACCTGGGCCCAGCCGGCGATGGAGCTGCTGTCGGACGGCTTCTCCGCGCTCGGGCAGGTGGTTCACGACGTGCTGCCCGAGGGCCTGCTGCAGAGCTTCCTGCAGAACGGCGTGATCTCCGGCGTCGGCAGCGTCATCGTGTTCCTGCCGCAGATCATCATCATCTTCCTGTTCATCCTGCTCCTGGAAGATTTCGGCTACATGGCGCGCGCCGCGTTCCTGATGGACCGCATCATGGGCGGCGCCGGGCTGCACGGCCGCGCTTTCATTCCGCTGCTGTCGAGCTTTGCCTGCGCCATTCCCGGCATCATGGCGACCCGGGTTATCGACAATCGCCGCGACCGGCTGACCACGATCCTGATCGCGCCGCTAATGACCTGCTCGGCGCGGATTCCGGTCTACACGCTGATCATCTCGGCCTTCGTGCCGGCGAAGATGCTGTGGGGCTGGGTCAATCTGCAGGGCCTCGTGATGTTCGGCCTCTATGCCGCGGGCATCACCAGCGCGCTGACGGTCTCGGCGGTCGCGAAGTTCTTCCTGTGGCGCGACCATGCGCCGGCGCCGTTCATGCTGGAGTTGCCCGACTACAAGATCCCGCGGCTACGCAGCATCGCGATCGGTGTGTTCACCCGCGCCAAGATGTTCCTCTATCGCGCCGGCACCACGATCTTGTCGATGATGGTGCTGATCTGGTTCCTGGCGTCGTTCCCGACCGCGCCGGCCGGCGCCGAGGGGCCCGCGATCAATTACAGTTTTGCGGCGATGATCGGCCATGCGCTCGAGCCGCTGCTGCGGCCGATCGGCTTCAACTGGCAGATCGCGGTGGCGTTGATCCCGGGCATGGCGGCGCGCGAGGTCGCGGTCGCGGCGCTCGGCACGGTCTATTCGATCGAGGGTGGCAAGGAAGCGGCGGAAGCGATCGGCCAGGTGCTGGCGCAGAAATGGACGCTGCCGACCGCGCTGTCGCTTTTGGTCTGGTACATCTTCGCGCCGCAATGCGCCTCGACGCTGGCGGTGATCCGCCGTGAGACCGGCAGTGCGAAGTGGATGGTGGTGACCTTCGTCTACATGCTCGCGCTGGCCTATGTCGCGAGCTTCCTGACCTTCAACCTGGCGCAGGCGCTGGGCCTGCATTAGGTGAACAGTCGAGTTCCGGTCGCCCCGGCCTGAGACCGTGATGGATGCAGGCTGCGAAGCGATCCGGTCTGGCGCGCATCAGGGCGGTGTGACGACAATCATCCGATAGGGGTGTGTTCGTCTTGAGCAACGCCAAGCCGGCTACGGAGCCTTCAACAGAACTGAAGAGCTTCGTCTGAGGGTCTCTTCGGGCGAGCCGGAGGCATCGATCCGGGGCCAGTGAAGCTGGCCGATGCTGTATTGTTCCTGCTGTGCAGCAACTTCGCGTGTCGCATCGGAAGCATCCCTGCCGCGTGACGCGACGCGATCCACACGGATCGACAAACTTGCGTGCAGGAAGATCGGTCGAAAGTCGGCTGTCATCCCTCGCGCGTCCTGTTCGAGCGTGGATCGCTCGCTCTCGCGCAGGAAGGCTGCGTCAAGGATCGCTGAGAAGCCCTGCGCCGTGATCTGCGCGGCACGTTCGAGCATCGCCTTGTAGACGCGATCACTCACTTCGGCGCTATACGCACTGTCCGGCAGCGCCGTGAGCGGATCAACGTCGAACAGCTGCTTACGGATCACGTCCGAACGCAGGATGACCGCGCCGGGTGGCGGTTGCAACAGGCAGGCGGCGTCGCGCGCCAGCAGGCTCTTGCCTGTTCCGGACATCCCTCCGATCGGAACCAATGAGGGTCTTGCCGAGGTGACCAGCCGTAACGCCAGTTCGAAATAGGAATTCGCCTCGGCCAACGCCGCATCGTCGCGTGATTGCTCGTATTTGGTGAAGAGCACCTGGCTGCGAATCGCCGCCCGCATGGAAAGAAACAGCGAAAGCAACCGCAGCGCGCCGCCGTTGTGGCGCCAGGTTGGTTCGAGATAACGATTGAGCAGCCGGTTTGCCGCGCGTAGCGAGCGAAAGTGGAGGAGATCCATCAGCGGGAAGGCAAGGTCGTAGAGAACGTCCGTGGTTGCCATTGCCGGGTCGAACTCGATGGCGTCGAACAACACCGGCTGCTGGTTGATGAGAACGACATTGCCGAGGTGAGCGTCGCCATGGCAGCGTCGGACGCATCCGGCTGAAGCCCGCCGTTGAAGCACCGGCTGACAGCTCGCCAGCCAGCCATGGCTCCGCTCATGCAACCGCTCGACGGCATTGCGCTCGATTGTGGGTTGGCCGCGGAAGTTCTCGGTATTGCGGTCGATGATCGTGGCGATGGAGGCAAGCCACGCGCGGCCATCGCAAATCTCGGCCCTTTCGTGCGATCGTTCGTGCGATCGCCGGATGGTATCGGCCAGCGCGTCACCGATCTCCGGCCTGATCTCGCCGGCAGCGGCCAGATGATCGAGCGTGCAGCGTTCGTCAAAGCGCGCCATCTCGACCGCCCACTCAAGGACTGGCCCGGCGCCGCCGATTTCCGGGCCGTTCATTCCCCTGGTGATCGGGATGACTTGCCGGTAGAGTTCGGGGGTGTAGCGCCTGTTGACGGCAAGCTCTGCCTCGCAGGCCTGCCTACGCTTCTCCAGCGTCGAAAAATCCAGGAATGGCAGGCGAACGGCTCGTTTGATCTTCAGAACGCGATCAGGCTCGAGGAACACCACGGAGATATGAGTATCGACCCGCCTCGCCACGCCGCTGTGGACGCGCTCGTCCATGAAGGCAAGCACCGCTTCCGGGTCGCCGTCACGGTCGCTTGTATGGGGTGGCGCCGTCATGGTCGCAGCACAGCCGCGCCCACCAGCCTGCCGTCGCGCAGCTGCGCCAGCGCTTCGTTGGCACGCTCGAGTGGAAATACAGTCGTGTGGGTCCGAATATCGGCACCGGCCCGGATGCCGAGGAAATCAATGCCGTCCTGTCGTGTCAGGTTGGCGACGGAGACAATCTGCCGCTCGCCCCAGAGAATGTCGTAGGGGAACGAGGGGATGTCGGACATGTGGATTCCGGCGCATACCACGCGCCCGCCCTTGCGCACTGCGCGCAGCGCGTGCGGCACCAATGATCCAACCGGCGCATAGATGATTGCAGCGTCAAGCTCGACCGGGGGCTTGTCCTCGGACGCCCCGGCCCAGTCCGCTCCCAAGGAGCGTGCAAGGGACTGGGCATCCCGGTCATCCTTGCGGGTGAACGCATAAACCGACCGGCCCTGCGACCGCGCGACCTGTGCAACGATATGTCCGGCCGCGCCGAAACCGTAGATGCCGATGTTCCGGCCCTCGCCGGCCATCACCAGCGATCGCCAACCGATCAATCCGGCGCAAAGCAGCGGGGCAAGTGCCACGTCATCGTCGCGCTCTCCGAGCGGGAAGCAATAGCGAGCGTCGGCAATGAGATGGGTGGCGAAGCCGCCGTCGCGGGTATAGCCAGTGAACTGCGGACGATCGCAGAGATTTTCCTGACCCGCACGGCAATAGGGACAGACGCCGCACGTGCGGCCAAGCCAGGGCACGCCGACGCGTATCCCGATCGGCAGCTCGGTGACACCATCTCCCAGCGCATCGATCCGGCCGACGACCTCGTGGCCGGGGATGATCGGATAGGACACGTCAGGCAATTCGCCATCAACGACGTGGAGATCGGTGCGACAAACGCCGCAGGCACTGACCCTGAGACGAACCTCGCCTGGGCCCGGAACCGGGTCGGGCCGCTCCTGAAGGACAAGAGGCGCATCGCGCGCCGCAAGCACCATCGCATACATGGCTACCCATCCGAAATCGTAGCGGACGCAGTGTGAGCAGGCGATCGTCGCGAGCCTTGATCTCGGTCAAGACAGAGGTTTGAGGCCACCTCTCAAGGACAGTGTCCGTGAGCTGGGTTCAGTCAGGAGAGAATAAATGAGCAAGGCTACGGTTCCCATTCACATCGGGAACGAGCGCAGCTTCGGCGGTGCCATTCCGGCAGTGCGACAAAGGTGATCCGGAAGAAGGCGCGGAGCGCTGGCCATTCACCGATCGGATCGATCGATGGCGGCCCAGGCTCCAGCGCCTGCGACGGGTCAGATCTGGCGTTCGACCAGCTTGAACTTGAGCTCGGCGATCGCTTCCGACGGGTTGAGGCCCTTCGGGCACGCCTTCGCGCAGTTCATGATGGTGTGGCAGCGATAGAGGCGGAACGGATCCTCGAGGTTGTCGAGGCGCTCACCGGTCGCTTCATCGCGCGAGTCGGTGACCCAGCGCGTCGCCTGCAAGAGCGCGGCGGGACCGAGGAAGCGTTCGCTGTTCCACCAGTAGCTCGGGCACGAGGTCGAGCAGCAGGCGCACAGGATGCATTCATAGAGGCCGTCGAGCTTCTCGCGGTCCTCGTGGCTCTGCCTCCACTCCTTCTGCGGCGTCGGCGTCGTGGTCTTCAGCCACGGCTCGATCGAGGCATACTGGGCGTAGAAATTCGTGAGGTCGGGGACGAGGTCCTTGACGACAGGCTGATGCGGCAGCGGGTTGACCTTCACCGCGCCGCCGGCGGCCACGTCGTGCATCGACTTGGTGCAGGCGAGCGTATTCTGCCCGTCGATGTTCATCGCGCAGGAGCCGCAGACGCCTTCGCGGCAGGAGCGGCGGAAGGTCAGCGTCGGATCGATGTGGTTCTTGATCCAGATCAGGCCGTCCAGCACCATCGGACCGCAATCGTTGACGTCGACATAGTAGGTGTCGACGCTCGGATTCTTGCCGTCGTCAGGATTCCAGCGATAGATATTGAATTCGCGCGTCTCGGTGGCGCCGGCCGGCTTGGGCCAGGTCTTGCCGCCGGAGATCTTCGAATTCTTCGGAAGTGCGAATTCAACCATGCTTGCTCGCCTTCGTTCTCAGTAGACCCGCGCCTTCGGCGGGATGTACTGCACGTCGTTGGTCATCGTGTAGCTGTGCACCGGGCGGTAATCGATCGCCGTCTTGCCGGCCGGATCGATCCAGGTCAGCGTGTGCTTCATCCAGTTCTTGTCGTCGCGGTCGGGGAAATCCTCGCGCGCATGCGCACCGCGGCTCTCGGTGCGGTTCGCAGCCGAGTCCATCGTCACGACCGCCTGCACGATCAGATTGTCGAATTCGAGCGTCTCGACCAGGTCGGAGTTCCAGACCAGCGAGCGGTCGGACACCGAGATGTCGCTGACGCCGCCATAGACCTTGTGGATCAGGTTCTGGCCTTCCTGCAGCACGTCGCCGGTGCGGAACACCGCGCAATTGTTCTGCATCACATGCTGCATGCTGTCGCGCAGCTTCGCGGTCGGCGTCGAGCCGGAGGCGTGGCGGAAATGGTCGAGCCGGCCGAGCGCGCGGTCGGCCGAATCCTTCGGCAGTTCCGCCTGCTTGGCGTTCGCGGTCAGCTTGTCGGCGAGGCGCAGCGCGGCTGCGCGGCCGAACACCACGAGGTCGATCAGCGAGTTGGAGCCGAGGCGGTTGGCGCCGTGCACCGACACGCAGGCCGCTTCGCCGATCGCCATCAGGCCGGGCACCACCGAATTGTCGTCGCCGTTGCGCTTGGTCAGGACTTCGGCGTGATAGTTCGTGGCGATGCCGCCCATGTTGTAATGCACGGTCGGCACGATCGGGATCGGCTCGCGGGTGACGTCGACATTGGCGAATATCTTGGCCGATTCGGAAATGCCGGGCAGCCGCTCGTGCAGCACCTTCGGATCGAGGTGATCGAGGTGCAGGAAGATGTGATCCTTCTTCTTGCCGACGCCGCGGCCTTCGCGGATCTCGATCGTCATCGCGCGCGAGACGACGTCGCGCGAGGCGAGGTCCTTGGCCGACGGCGCGTAGCGCTCCATGAAGCGCTCGCCCTCGGAGTTGACGAGATAGCCGCCTTCGCCGCGCGCGCCCTCGGTGACGAGGCAGCCCGAACCATAGATGCCGGTCGGGTGGAACTGGACGAACTCCATGTCCTGCAGCGGCAGGCCGGCGCGCAGCACCATGCCGCCGCCGTCGCCGGTGCAGGTGTGCGCCGAGGTGCAGGAGGCGTAGGCGCGGCCGTAACCGCCGGTGGCCAGAATCGTGGTCTGGGCACGGAAGCGATGCAGCGTGCCGTCCTCGAGCTTGAGCGCGATGACGCCGCGGCAGACGCCTTGGTCGTCCATGATCAGGTCGATGGCGAAGAATTCGATGAAGAACTCGGCCGCGTGGCGCAGCGACTGGCCATACATCGTGTGCAGCATGGCGTGGCCGGTGCGGTCCGCGGCAGCGCAAGTGCGCTGCGCCTGGCCTTTGCCGAAGTCCATAGTCATGCCGCCGAACGGGCGCTGATAGATTTTGCCGTCCTCGGTGCGCGAGAACGGAACGCCCCAATGCTCGAGCTCGTAGACCGCGTCGGGCGCATTGCGCACCATGTATTCGATTGCGTCCTGGTCGCCGAGCCAGTCCGACCCCTTCACGGTGTCGTACATGTGCCAGCGCCAGTCGTCCGGATGCATGTTCCCGAGCGAGGCGGAGATGCCGCCCTGCGCCGCAACCGTATGCGAGCGGGTCGGGAACACCTTGGTGATGCAGGCGGTGCGCAGGCCCGCTTCCGAGCAGCCGACCACGGCGCGCAGGCCCGCGCCGCCGGCGCCGACCACGACGACGTCGTAGGTGTGGTCCTGAATCGGGTAAGCCTTGCCGTTCGTAGCCGGGCCACTGCCGTTGGTGGCCTTGCCGTTTCCTTCACCGGCCATGGGTTATACTCCCGACGACAATTTGAGGATTGCGTAGATCGAGGCCAGAGCGACCACGAAGCAGAAGAAGTTGTTCGCCATGACGCTCGCGATCTTCAGCTTCTCGTTCTGCACGTAGTCTTCGATCACGACCTGCATGCCAATCTTCATGTGCCAGGTGCTGGCGATGATGAAGAGCAGCAGGATGACTGCGATCGGCAGCGAGCCGAGGATTTGCGCCGCGCCGGCCTGATTGCGGCCGAGCAGCATGATCACGACGACGATCACGGGGATGATGAGCAACGCCATTGCGACCGCAGTGACGCGCTGGCGCCAGAAGTCGCCCGTGCCGGTGTGCGAGGAACCGAGATTGCGGACGCGCGCCAGCGGCGTGCGCATCGAGGATGGGCCGCTCATCGTCCACCTCCGACAGCGTAGGCAATGATCCAGATCAGGATGGTCAGCGAGATGCCGCCGACCAGGGCGCCCCAGGTCAGCGCCTCGCGCTCATTGGCCTTGAAACCGTAGCCGAGGTCCCAGACGAAATGCCGGATGCCGCTTAGCAAATGATGCATCAGCGCCCATGTGTAGCCGAACACGATCAGCTTGCCGATGACGCTGCCGGTGAAGGCCTGGACATTGGCATAAGCGGTGGGGCCGGACGCCGCCGCAATCAGCCACCAGGCGAGCAGCAGCGTTCCGAAATAGAGCGCAATGCCTGTGGCGCGGTGGACGATGGACAGCGCCATCGTCAGGGTCCAGCGGTAGCTCTGGATATGAGGCGAAAGGGGTCGTTCGATCCTGGCGGTCATCGGCGGGCTTTATGTTGTGGTGGGACCGCGGCCGGCCCATCGGGGAACGCGGTAGATGAATTCTATTTACGGAGTCGGGCAGGCCCGCGCAACGCCCAAATAGCCTTCGGTCGAACCGAAGTTCATTGTTACCGCAGCCGAAATCTGATTGATCCGCAGTCTGGTATACCAGGCATCATGAAAAGTGAACCAACAAATGAATCTTGATGTCAAAGATGGAGCGGATGCATGGTATAGGGTTCCGAATGCGCCGATGCGCCGCGGCCGCGCGGCCAGATAATCGACGAATGCCGTGATCTTAGGCGATGTGCTCCGGGACGGCTGGAGGTCCGATGCAGCGATGCCGGCGCTGCTTGCGGCTCGCTCGGCGAGCGTTGCAACCGCCTCGCGGCGAGATCGGGCTCCATCCGGCACGACGGCACACGTACGACCTCTGCGCCATACCGCGCTGCACCAAGCAGCGCGTCGAGGCCATTCATCCAGAGCCGAACGGATATGCGGATTTTGCGACCCCCCATGCCGCCGCCGGATCGTCGCGGCAGGTTGCCGGAGGCGAGGGGAGAATTTGTGCGCGGTCTCACCGGCGGGCACCAGCGGCCGCGCTAGTCCTTCAACCGGACTTCGCTGTTGGCCCAGTATCCCAGATCGCCAACGCTTTCGATGCGATCCAAATCGGAGAGCACCTGCAATCGCGCGGCGGTCGCTTCATGGCTGATAACCCAGCCGAGTTCCTTGAAGCGCTTTTCTGCAGTGGTCACGAACATCGCAGTCTTCTGCCAGCGGGATTTCAAAAGCGACAGGATGATCTGGTCGAGCTGATCTTCAGTCGCGGATGACGGAAGCTTGACCTCGCTCCACGGCAGCTCACTGCAGAGCAAGGGCGGCCTGACCTCCTCCTCCGGCGGCAACAAGTCGGGATACTGCTCGCAAATCGGAAGGAGCAGCTTGTCTTCCAAATCCAGAACGACCTCCCCGAGGAGGTCGTCGAATCTGAGCCGTTCTTCCTTGGCGAGTCCTGCAATGGCCCTTTCCGCCTTTTCCATTGCTTTGAAGGCATCGCGTAGATGATCGATAATCTGGACGGCCTGCTCGCGCTTCATTGCCCCTCGGTTCCTCAAGCCTTCGTGTAAATATCCTTGTACCTATCGCGCAGAATGTTCTTCTGCACCTTGCCCATCGCGTTGCGTGGCAATTCGTCCACGACGAAGACCCGCTTGGGCATCTTGAACTTCGCGAGCCGGCCGTCGAGCGCCTGCAGCACCGACGACTCGCTGACGTCTGCGCCCTTGTTGCAGACCAGGACGGCGGTGACGCCTTCGCCGAAATCCGCATGCGGCACGCCGATCACGGCGGATTCGATCACGCCGGGCATGGCGTCGATCTCGCTCTCGATCTCCTTCGGATAGACATTGAAGCCGCCTGAGATCACCAGGTCCTTGCCGCGGCCGAGGATGTGGACATAGCCCTTGTCGTCGATTTTTCCGAGGTCGCCGGTGATGAAGAAGCCGTCGTCGCGGAACTCGGACTTGGTCTTCTCCGGCATCCGCCAGTAGCCCTTGAAGACATTCGGGCCCTTCACCTCGATCATGCCGATCGTCTCAGGCGGCAGCACCTTGCCGGTGTCGGGTTCGGTGACCCGCACGGAGACGCTGGGCAGCGGGTGGCCGACCGCGCCGGGCACGCGGTCGCCGTCATACGGATTGGAGGTGTTCATGTTGGTCTCGGTCATGCCATAGCGCTCGAGCACGGCGTGCCCGGTGCGGGCGGACCATTCGCGGTGGGTGTCGGCGAGCAGCGGCGCAGAGCCCGAGATGAACAGCCGCATGTGGCTGGTCGCTTCCTTGTTCAGGCCGGGGTTCTGCAGCAGGCGGGTGTAGAAGGTCGGCACGCCCATCAGCACGGTGGCGCGCGGCATCAGCTTGAGGATCAGATCGGGATCGAACTTCGGCAGGAAGATCATCGAGGCACGCGCGAACAGCGTCACGTTGCTCGCCACGAACAGGCCGTGGGTGTGATAGATCGGCAGTGCGTGGATCAGCACGTCCTTGTCGGTAAACCGCCAATAGTCCACCAGCGAGTACGAGTTCGATGCCAGGTTGTCGTGCGAGAGCATCGCGCCCTTCGAGCGGCCCGTGGTGCCCGACGTA
The DNA here is from genome assembly GCF_001542415.1 of Bradyrhizobium macuxiense. Classification (GTDB taxonomy): domain Bacteria; phylum Pseudomonadota; class Alphaproteobacteria; order Rhizobiales; family Xanthobacteraceae; genus Bradyrhizobium; species Bradyrhizobium macuxiense. Next base: position 75,218 of record NZ_LNCU01000024.1, on the reverse strand, counting down.
TAGAGGATCGCGGCAAGGTCATCGTTGCCGCGCGCAACCGTCGCAAAATCCTTGTTCGCCTTGTCGGCGGCCTCGGTCAACGAGCCCTTGCCGCTGGAATCGAGTGTCTCGACCTTGGCGCCAACCTTGGCGGCGATTGTCTTGATCCCCTCGAGCTTGGAGGGGTCGCAAACCACAACCGTCGGCTCGGCGTCGGTGATGAAGTATTCGAGCTCGTTCAGCGTATAGGCGGTATTGAGCGGCAGATAGACGCCGCCGGCGCGTACGGTGGCCAGATAGAGCACCAGGCCCGAAACCGATTTCTCGGTCTGCGCCGCGACGCGGTCGCCCGGCTTGACGCCCCGGCTGACCAGCACATTCGCCATCTGTCCGGCGCGGGCGATCAGGTCGCCATAGGTGATGCGGCTACCGTTGAGCTGCTCGATCACGAGCCGGTTGGGGTCGTCGAGGCCGTCGAACAGGCGGGAAAACAGGTTGGCGTTGGCGGTCGTGTTCATGCAACATCCCCGAGGGGCGAAAGAGCCGGAAAGGTCTGGTTGGATTAGCAAAAACGCCCTTCGGAAAGCAACGGAGACAGTTTGCATGACAAACAATGGGAAACGCGTGGCCTGGGTCACCGGCGGCGGTACCGGAATCGGTGAATCCGGGGCTGAATTCCTGGCTGCGGACGGCTGGACGGTGGTGGTCTCCGGCCGCCGCAAGGAAGAGCTGGATCGCGTGGTGGCCAATATCGCGAAAAAGGGTGGCATGGCGGAGGCCATGGCGCTCGACGTCAGCAAGAAGGCCGATGTCAACAAGGTGGCCGACGAGATCGTCGCCAAACACGGCCGCATCGACCTCCTGGTCAACAGCGCCGGCATCAACGTGCCGAAGCGAAGCTGGGCGGATATGGAGCTGGAAGGCTGGGACAAGCTGGTCGAGATCAATCTCAACGGCGTGCTCTATTGCACGCGCGCGGTGCTGCCGACGATGCGCAAGCAGAAGGATGGCTGCATCATCAATGTCGCCTCCTGGGCCGGCCGCCACGTCTCCAAGATGCCGGGCCCGGCCTACACCACGACCAAGCACGCGGTGCTGGCGCTGACCCACTCCTTCAACATGGACGAATGCGTCAACGGCCTGCGCGCCTGCTGCCTGTCGCCGGGCGAGGTGGCAACGCCGATCCTGAAGCAGCGGCCGGTGGTGCCGAGCGAGACCGAGCAGGCCAAGATGCTGCAGCCCGAGGATCTCGGCCGCACCATCGCCTTCGTCGCCGGCATGCCGGCGCGTGTCTGCATGAACGAGATCCTGATCAGCCCGACGCACAACCGCGGCTTCATCCAGACGCCGGCGAACAGGGATTAGGGCGAGCTCCCTCAACGGGTCGTCCCTGCGAAAGCAGGGACCCATAACCACCGATATTCATTGTTGCGTGCGCTGGAGCCACAGCCTTCGCAAAATGACCATTCGTGGTTATGGGTCCCGGCTCGCGCGGAGCCTGTCATCGGGCGCGCGTTCGCGCGACCCGTTGGCTTGGCCGGGACGACAGCATGCACGGTCGTCCCGGCGGAGATCTACGTCACTCGATGATCTCGTTCAGCTCCTTGCCGGAGTGCTCTGGCACGAACAGGAACACGCCGATCGCCATCGCGATCATCAGCACGGGGATGCAGAGGAACGCGAGCGCGAACGAGCCGGTGTGCTGCTGGAGCGCGATGGTGACGAAGGGGAACAGCACGAAACCGACCAGATAGGCGATCGCCCACACCACGCCGTTGGCTGCGCCGCGGATTCTTGTCGGGAAGATTTCCGCCGTCAGCGTCGTAGCCGGGCCCCAGAAACCGAGGAAGCCGAGACACCAGGCGAGCCCGAACGCCCAGAGCATCACGTGGCTCTCGGAATAGACCCAGAGCGTCATGAAGATCGCGCCCTCGATCAGTGCCACGATGAAGGTGCGTCGGCGGCCGATCCTGTCGATCAGCCAGCCGACCACGCACAGGCCAACGAAGCCGCAAAGGCCGTAGAACACGTAGAACAGGCTGTATTCCGCCGTCGACCAATGCTTCTCGGTCGCGAGATATAGCGGCATCCAGGCGCCGACTGTCCCGTAAATGCAGGTGCTGGCGCAGGCCACGGACAGTGCGACCAACGTTGCGGGCAGCACGTCGGGCATGAACACCTGCCGGATGCCGACCGATTTGGCCTTGCCGAACCAGACGCGGTCATCGTCGCTGACCGTGCCGCCGCGCGCCAATGTCTCCGAGATACGGCGCTTGCGGTCCTGCGCGCGCACCCAATAAGGCGATTCCGGACAGCTGGAGCGGACATAGATCGCGAGCAGTGCGATCACGCCCGGCACCAGCACGGCAATACGCCAGCCGAAATTGGCGGCGACCAAGCCGGTGATGGCGCCGGCCAGCGAGGCGCCCAGGCACCATGCCGATCGCGTGATGCTGATCACCCGTCCGCGCAGTCGCGCCGGCCAGGTTTCGGCCACCAGCATCGAGCCGAGCGACCATTCGCCATTGAGCGCGAAGAACAGCACCGAGCGCGCGATCACGAAGATCGTGAATGTCGGCGACATCGCCGCGACCGGCATCAGCAGCGAGAACAGCGCGATGTTGACGGCAAGCAGCGTGCGCCGGCCGAACCGGTCTGCCAGCCAAGGCCAGAAATAGAGGCCGGCGATGCCGACGAACAGGGCGATCTGCATGCCCGAGCGATATTCCGGCAGGCTGAGCGAAAATTCCTTGATCACCATCGGCGTGATCAGCGCGAAGATCACGCCGTCCATGCCGTCAAAGCCCCAGCCGAGCGCGTTGGCTGTCGCGATGTGCCAATGCGTTCGCGTGACCTCCGTGCCGCCGGCGACGGCGCGGTAATTGGCATGTTGGAGATGTTGTTGTTCGAGCGGGCCGATGTCGCTGTCTGCGGGGACTGCTGTAGGCGCGGAGAGATCGTCCGCCGTGATGCTGCTCATGACCCATCCTCCCCGTCGCTGCCGTTTGTCGCGCTTGGGACGGAGGCTGGACCAACGAGAGATTGTCGGCAAGCAAATTGCTCGCGGCAGCGCAGCGTGTTTCCCGCTGAGTGGAATTGCCGTCGAATGCTTAGGGCACCGAGCTACGCAATGCTTCGCAGCCGGTTTCAGGAATCACAAAGAATTATTTTCGGAAACCGCCGCCGAAACCCTCCCGTAGTTCGGGCAACGACGGCGCCGAGCTCCACGAACAAAGGCGCGGTTGTTGCCCCCTTCATCCTGGCGGATGTCCGCCAGTCACATCAATATCGGAGATTTCCATGTCCAAGCGTATTGCACTCTTCTCGGCCGTCGCCTTCGGCGCACTCGCGCTCACCGCTTCCATCGTCGCGCCGGTCTGCGCCGCGGAGAAGACCGTGATGGTCGGCGGCGCTGCGATGTTCCCGTCCAAGAACATCATCCAGAATGCAGTGAATTCGAAGGACCACACCACCCTCGTCGCCGCGGTGAAGGCGGCGGGCCTGGTCGACACGCTGGAAGGCAAGGGCCCATTCACGGTGTTCGCACCGACCAACGCCGCGTTCAGCAAGCTGCCGGCCGGAACCGTCGACCACCTCGTGAAGCCCGAGAACAAGGCGACGCTGACCAGGATCCTCACCTATCACGTGGTCCCAGGCAGGCTCGAGGCGTCCGACCTCGCCGACGGCAAGATGCTGAAGACGGTCGGGGGCGATGAGCTCACCGTGAAGAAGCAGGACGGCAAGGTCTGGATCGTCGACGCCAAGGGCGGTTCGGCCATGGTGACGATCCCGAACGTCAACCAGTCGAACGGCGTCATCCACGTGATCGATACCGTGCTGATGCCGGCGTCGTAACACCCGACAACCCCCGTTTAGTCCCGACGGGACGCGCGGAACGGCGAGCCGGGACCCCATCCCGGCTCGCATTTTTGTGACCGCGAGAGGTGCGGTCCATCAAACTGATGATGCGCGTTCCTGTAACGGAGCCGCAGTTCCCGGCGTATAAGCCGATAACGACCCTGAGCAGAGAAACCTAATGTCGAGCCTTGCCGTCAGCGACGACCACGCAGACACCGCCACGCCAGCGAAGGTGATCCAGCCGGGATGGGTGCGTGTGCTGCACTGGATCAATGCGGTCGCCATGGTGATGATGATCATGTCGGGCTGGCAGATCTACAACGCCTCGCCGCTGTTCAATTTCACCTTCTCCTCGAGCATCACGCTCGGCGGCTGGCTGGCCGGCGGGTTGCTATGGCATTTCGCGGCAATGTGGCTGTTGATGGTCAACGGCCTGATCTATCTGATCCTTGGTTTCGTCACCGGCCGCTTCCGCCGCAAGCTGTTGCCGATCACGCCGAGCGGCGTGATTTCTGACGCCAAGGCGGCGCTGACCTTCAAGCTGTCGCATGACGACCTCAGCATATACAATTCCGTGCAGAGGCTGCTCTATGCCGGCATCATCATCGTCGGCGTGGTCATCGTGCTGTCCGGCCTGTCGATGTGGAAGCCGGTGCAATTGTACTGGCTGTCTGCGCTGTTCGGCGGCTACGACGTCGCGCGCTACGTTCACTTCACCTGCATGGCGCTGATCGTCGCCTTCCTCGTGATTCATGTCGCGCTCGCGGTGCTGGTGCCGAAGAGCCTGCGCGCCATGATCATCGGTCGCTAATTCAGGACAACAGCCATGAGACGTCTTCGCAAGCTCCTTATCCCCGGTGTCGACAAGAAGCTGCTTGTCCGCGACGCCGTGAAGGTCATGCCCGACCTGACGCGCCGGCGCTTCATCACGGCCGGCGCGAGCATCGGCGCGCTGACGCTGTTGACCGGCTGCGACGTGGTCGATTCTTCTTCAGCCGAGGAGTTGTTGAAGAAGGTTTCGAAGTTCAACGACGCCGTGCAGGCCTGGATGTTCAACCCGGATGCGCTGGCGCCGACCTTCCCGGAGAGCGCGATCACCAAGCCGTTTCCGTTCAACGCCTATTACGATCTCGACGATGCGCCTGACATCGACGGCAAGGACTGGAAGCTGGAGGTGCGCGGGCTGGTCGAGAACAAGAAGTCGTGGACGCTGGACGAGCTCTACAAGCTGCCGCAGGTCAAGCAGGTCACAAGGCACATCTGCGTCGAGGGCTGGAGTGCGATCGGCAGCTGGACCGGCACGCCGATGCGCGATTTCCTCAAGCGGATCGGCGCCGACACAAGCGCGAAATATGTCTGGTTCCAGTGCGCCGACAAGGACGGTTACAACTCGCCGCTGGACATGCGCACCGCGCTGCATCCGCAGACGCAGATGACGTTCAAATTCGCCGACGAGATCCTGCCGCGCGCCTACGGCTACCCGATGAAGATCCGGGTGCCGACCAAGCTCGGCTTCAAGAACCCGAAATACGTGATCTCGATGGAAGTCACCAACGACTACAAGGGTGGCTACTGGGAAGACCAGGGGTACAATTCGTTCAGCGGAAACTAACCGTCGTCCCGGCGAAAGCCGGGACGACGGAGGGTTACGGCCCCACCTTCCTCTGAAACGCCGATAAGACCGCGCCGAGTACCAGCATCGCGGCCGAGACGTTTAGTGCGACCGACAGATTACCGATCGCATCGGTGATCGCGCCGACCACGATCGGGCCCAGCGTCTGGCCGATGCCGAACGCGATGGTCATCGCGGCGATGGCCGTCGGCCAGGCTTCCGGCGGGTAGTTGAGGCGGACGAAGGCCGTGGTCGAGCCGACCACCGCGAAGAAGGCAACGCCGAACACCAACGCCGAGATGGCAAGCAGCAGCGGCGAATGCCCGAAGATCGGGAGCGCCGCGCCGAGCGCATTGACGCCGAGGATGATCGTGGTCGCGAGCCCGCCGCGGTCCAGCGCCAGCACGCGGCGCCAGACCCATGGCGTCACGAAAGCGCTGACGCCGATCAGGCTCCAGAACGCGCTCTGCGCCGCGGCGCCTCCGCCGCCGTCGCGGACATAGGCGATCATAAAGGTCATGTAGGCGATGTACCCGGCGCCGAACAGGAAGTAGCTGGTGAGATAGATCAGGACCGGCGTGACTGCGAACTTCGTCCGCACGATGCCGCCGGCGACCGCGTCGGCATGGAACGGCGCAAGCAGCAACGGCACGGTCATGACGACCGAGAGCAGCGTCATCGCCCACCATACGATCCACCATGAGCCCGCACCGAAGCCCTGCAGCACGAACGGCGCGATCAGGCCGGATGCGAGGATGCCGACCCCCGGGCCGGCATAGAACAGGCTGAGCAGGAAGTTTGCGCGATCCGGCCGCGACTGCGCGATGGACGCTGCGAGCGCGCCGCCGCCGACGAACCCGATGGCCGCGGCGAGGCCGATCAACAGGCGCGCGAAGCTCAGCATGACGAAATTGCCCGAGATGGCCGAGAGCGCCAGCGACAGCACGCACACCAGCGTCGACCAGCGCACCGACGTCGCGAGCCCGAACCGCTGGATCAGGCGGGAGGCGAACAGCGCGCCGACCAGATAGCCGGCGGCATTGATCGTGTTCATGAAGCCGGCGGCCGAATAGGACCAGGCCAGCGAGTCGCGCATGTCGGGCAACACCAGCGAATAGGCAAAACGGCCGATGCCGAGGCCTACGGTCGGTGCCAGCGACAGAATAAGGATCAGCCGCGCGGGATGCGCGTAGGATGGGGTGGGGGCTCTCACAAATCACTCCGGCAATGCCGGCATTGTGGCAGGCCGCGGCGGTCCTGCCCAGCGCCCACGGCCGCAACAGTGTCTTGCACGATCGGCAATCACAGCATGATCCCGAAAAGTGGGCACCGGTTTTCCCTCGCGACAAACGCGGAATGCGTTTGCGCGGAGATCATGCTTAATCACAAAGGTCCGATCAGCACCAGTGCCACGCCGATCACGGTCAGCACGGTTCCGGCAACGATCCGCATCGTGATCTCGACATGCTTGAGCATCATCGCGCTCAGCGCCACGGTGACCAGCGGATAGATCGCGGCGAGCGGCGCCACCAGCGTGATCGGGCCGTTGCGAACCGCCGCGAACAGGCTGAGCGCACTGAGCCCGTTGCTGATCCCGGTCAATGCGAACCAGAATTTGCCCACGCGCGGGGCCTGCACCATGAAGCTACCCTTTCGGATCCGCTGCACAATCAGCACCACCAGCGAGGACATGATGTAGCCGACCAGGCAGGCCCAGAGCGGGCTCGGCCAGATCGCGAGCCCAAGCTTGGCGATCGGCGGCACGATCCCGCGCACCAGCGCGCTGGTGAGCGGCAGCAGCAGCGCCCAGCTTCGCCAGTGGCCGAGGTCGCGCGGCCGGGTCACCGTGATGATCGCCGCACCTGCGACCGCGACGACGAGGCCGATCAGCTGCTGCGGTTCCAGCGGCTCGTGCAGCAGGACCACGGCGGCCGTGACCGCGAACAGCGGTGCCAGGTTGCCCAGCGTCGAGGTGATGACGGGCCCGAGCGCCCGGTTCGACGCGAAGGTCAGCAGCGTCAGCGACGCCGGGAAGAACAGGCCGATCGCCATGAAGATCGGCAAGCCCCGCCAGACCATCGGCTCGCCGTGCAGGATCAGCGGCGACAGCAGCACGAACAGCAAGGTGAAGGAGGGCACGCTGATCGCGGCGCCCGACAGCGGCTCGACGGTGCGAAGCCCGAGTTGCGCCAGCACGACCCCGGCACCGAGGAAGATGGCCGAGGCGAAGGCGTAGAGGACAGCGGCAGTCATGAAATCCGTCTTGTTGGCTTCTTGGCGGGGCGCGGGTTGCTCTTTCGGGGCCATTTTGGCCCCGTGCGGGGCGCCTTGCCAATCCGCGCGGGGCGTTTTAGCACTCGCGCCGGATTTTCTTTTCGCTCGTCATGCCCGGGCTTGACCCGGGCATCCATCTTCAAGGCTTCACCGAAGCGAGATGGATTGCCGGGTCAAGCCCGGCAATGACAACAACCAGTTAGCTCGAGGTAACGACGATGGCGACCCATAAACTGCTGCTTCTCCCCGGCGACGGCATCGGCCCCGAAGTGATGGCCGAGGTGCAGCGCCTGATCGACTGGCTGAACGCGCAGGGAATCGCGTCATTCGAGACCGAGCAGGGCCTGGTCGGCGGCTCGGCCTATGACGCCCACAAGGTGTCGATCTCGGAAGGCGACATGGCCAAGGCGCTGGCGGCCGATGCGGTGATCTTCGGCGCGGTCGGCGGTCCCAAGTGGGACAGCGTTCCCTATGAGGTACGCCCGGAGGCCGGCCTGCTGCGGCTGCGCAAGGACCTCGAGCTGTTCGCCAACCTGCGGCCTGCGGTTTGCTACCCGGCACTGGCAGAGGCCTCGAGCCTGAAGCGCGAGGTCGTCGAGGGCCTCGACATCATGATCGTGCGTGAGCTCACCGGTGGCGTCTATTTCGGCGAGCCCAAGACCATCACCGATATCGGCAACGGCCAGAAGCGCGCGATCGACACCCAGGTCTACGACACCTACGAGATCGAGCGCATCGGCCGCGTCGCCTTCGAGCTAGCGCGCAAGCGCCGCAACAAGGTGACGTCGATGGAAAAGCGCAACGTCATGAAGTCGGGCGTGCTCTGGAACGAGGTCATGACCCAGGTGCATGCACGCGAATATGCGGACGTTACGCTGGAGCATCAGCTCGCCGATTCCGGCGGCATGAATCTCGTCAAGACGCCGAAGCAGTTCGACGTCATCGTCACGGACAATCTGTTCGGCGACATGCTGTCTGATATCGCGGCGATGCTGACCGGCTCGCTCGGCATGCTGCCCTCGGCCTCGCTCGGCAAGGTTGACGCCAAGACCAAGAAGCGTCGCTCGCTGTTCGAGCCGGTGCACGGCTCGGCGCCCGACATTGCCGGCAAGGGCCTCGCCAATCCGATCGCGATGATCTCCTCGTTCGGCATGGCGCTGCGTTATTCCTTCGACATGGGCGATCTCGCCGACAAGGTCGACGCCGCAATTGCTGCCGTGCTCGCCAGCGGATTGCGCACCGCCGACATCAAGTCGGAAGGCACCACGGCTGCCAGCACGACGCAGATGGGCGAAGCGATTCTGAAGGAATTGCAGAAGCTGCACGCGTGACGGCGCGAGAGTGTACGCAAAGCGAAAGCGTGCCCACCACTCTCGCTTACGCTCCTGCTAGTGGGCACGGCGCAAGCGCGCCTTTGCCCGCCTTACGATCTCAAAACAAAAATGGCCGGGGCGAGCCCGGCCATTTTCGTATCGGCTGATTGCTGGACCGCTCAGTACAGTGGGAAATTCCGCGGATAGCCGCCGAGATCGGCCGGCGGGCTGAGCGGCTGGCGATCGATCGGGCGGTTGTTGTTCTCGCGCGCGAACGACGGATAGCCGAGGTCCGGCGGATAGGCGTAGTCGGTGAACTTGCGGTCGCCCGGCAGCACTTCGGTGCCGGCATCGAGCCACGAGCGCGTGGTCACGTAAACGCGGGTGCGGGGACCCTGCTGGTAGACGCGGTTCGGGCCCTGCGCGCCGTAGTAGCGGCGGCCGTCGCGATCATATTGCTCCTGCTGGTGCTTGCGCTTGGTCGGGGTCTGCGCGCTCGCCGAGGTTGCGCCGAATGCCGTTGCGGTGACGGCAGCCGCAGCAAGCAACACCACGAGCTTGTTCGCGGCAGGAAATTTCAAGGTCATCGCATCCTCGTCATTGCGGCCCCATTCGGGGCTGGCGCGTCCGCCAAAATCAGTCGGAACCCATTCTAGCCGCGGTGGGCGGGCCGTCACTAGGTCAATTGCGCCACACCGGCGGACATAATGCGGCGGGAGGCGCAAAAGTTTCATGAAAACCAGTGTCTTGCCACCGTGCCGCCATCAAAGGGGGCCGCGCAGACGCGGGTTCTCGCTGCCCATCACCCAGTCGGACGACAGGGCCTGCTGCTCGGAGGTAACGTAGTCGGTGCGCTTCAGCTCGGCATGCGCGAACAGCTCGGCGAGCTTCGGATCGTTGCCGGCGGTCAGCAGGGTCAGCCGGTCCAGCATGCAACTGACTGCGGCGCGCTGGGCGGGCAGGTTCGCCCCCTGGCAGGTCCAACCGGAGATCCGGACGCTGGGCGTGCCGATCCGCTTGAGGAAGCCGAGGCAAGCGGGGGTGCCGTCCAGCGGACGGGACCGCAGCAGCGTCACGCCACCGAACTTGCTGTCGACGACGCCGGCGACCTTAAGGTCGCGGTCGGCCGGTTCCACGGCCTCGCCGCCCGGGCGGTAGATCTCCAGTTCGGCGATCGGTTCTTGCGCAGCGTCGGTCCAGCGGAAGACGTCCTTGCGGCCGCCTTCGGGATGCCGAAATACATCGTAAGTCTCTGTTTTGTCGAGCGGATCGAGCCGGCTCGTGGCAAAGGCGGGGGCCGAGCGGCTGACCTGGGTCCAGCCCGCGGCCACCGGCACCATCGCCGTTGCGTCGGGCAGTTGCTTCCATAGATAGACGCCGACACCACCGAGCAGGGCGAGCACAGCGACATAGGCGAGCAGCCGGGACAGCGTGGCGTAGACTTCGTCGACGAAGCTCGTCAGCGCTGACGGATTTCTCGTATGATGGAAGGCGGCCGGATCGGCCCGAAACAAACGCATCGAAATGCTCAAACGCTACGCAAACGTTGTCTTGAGGGGGTTTCTCGCATAGAAGCGCTGCCTCTTCCCCTTCCGCTGATCGCGTGGGAACGGGCATTTTTCGTCGGAGAGTGAACGATGGGTTACAAAGTCGCAGTGGTCGGAGCGACCGGCAATGTCGGGCGCGAAATGCTCAACATTCTCGACGAACGTAAATTCCCCGCCGACGAGGTCGTCGTGCTGGCGTCGCGTCGCAGCGTCGGCGTCGAGGTCTCCTATGGCGATCGCACCCTGAAGGTCAAAGCGCTCGAGCACTACGATTTCTCCGACATCGACATCTGCCTGATGTCGGCCGGCGGTTCGGTCTCCAAGGAATGGTCGCCGAAGATCGGCGCCGCCGGCGCGGTCGTGATCGACAATTCGTCGGCCTGGCGCATGGACCCGGACGTGCCGCTGATCGTGCCCGAGGTGAACGCGGATGCCGCCGCCGGCTTCACCAAGAAGAACATCATCGCCAATCCGAACTGCTCGACCGCGCAGCTCGTCGTCGCGCTGAAGCCGCTGCACGACAAGGCCACCATCACCCGCGTCGTGGTCGCGACCTATCAATCGGTGTCGGGCGCCGGCAAGGATGCGATGGACGAACTGTTCTCACAGACCAAGGCCGTCTACACCAATGACGAGCTGATCAATAACAAGTTCCCGAAGCGCATCGCCTTCAACGTCATCCCCCACATCGACGTCTTCATGGAAGACGGCTACACCAAGGAAGAGTGGAAGATGATGGCGGAGACCAAGAAGATCCTTGATCCCAAGATCAAGCTGACCGCGACCTGCGTGCGCGTGCCGGTGTTCGTCAGCCACTGCGAAGCCGTCAATGTCGAGTTCGCCAATCCGATCACGGCGGACGAGGCGCGCAACATCCTGCGCAATGCGCCGGGATGCTTGGTGATCGACAAGCAGGAGCCGGGCGGCTACGTCACGCCCTACGAGGCGGCCGGCGAGGACGCGACCTATATCAGCCGCATCCGCGAGGACGCCACGGTCGAGAACGGCCTGTCGTTCTGGTGCGTGTCCGACAATCTGCGCAAGGGCGCGGCGCTCAACGCCGTGCAGATCGCGGAAGTCCTGATCAACCGCAAGCTGATCACCGCGAAGAAGAAGGCGGCGTAATTGGCGAATGGGGAGTAGCGAATGGCGAATGGGGAAAGCCCTATTCGCTACTCGCCATTCGCTATTCGCCCTTTTGAAGCGCGTCGCTGACGCCGATGAATTCCTTCGCGACCCGGTCGAGCACGAACAGCGAGCCCTTGGCGACGCCGAAATAGGCGCCGTGCAATTGCGTCTCGCCGCTCTCGACCCGCTCGCGCACGAACGGGAAGGTCATCAGGTTCTCCAGCGAGCGGAACACCGCGGCCTTCTCGATGCGGACGACGAAGTCCTGCATGCTCTCATGCTCGCGCTGTTCGACCACCTCGCCCGGCTTGATGAACATCTGCATCCATTTGCCGATGAAGTCGCCGGGCGTCAGCGGCTTGATCTTGTCGACGAAGGCGCGGATGCCGCCGCACTGCGCATGGCCCAGCACCACGATGTGCTTCACCTTCAGCACCGTCACGGCGTATTCCAGCGCGGCCGACACGCCGTGGGCGTTGGCGTCGGGCTGATAGACCGGAACCAGGTTGGCGATGTTGCGGACCACGAACAACTCGCCCGGACCCGCGTCGAAAATCGCTTCAGGGGAGACGCGGGAATCGCAGCAGCCAATCACCATGACTTCAGGAGATTGGCCGCGTTCCGAAAGCTCACGGTAGCGCGACTGTTCAGTCGGCAACCGCTGGGTCGCGAAGGTCCGGTAGCCGTCGATCAACTGCTGCGGAAAGAATTTCATGTCCTCTGGCTAACCACATGCGGATGACCGGAACAAGACTTTCGGCGGGGGGCCTGAAATGATACGGCAGGAGTTCACATTACGACGCCCGAGCAATGCCTGAACAATGGACCGTTGCCGAGCTCAAGCCGCCAGGAGATGCCGATGACCCGTCCGCGCCGCAGCCTGTTGTTCATGCCCGGGTCGAATGCGCGGGCGCTGGAAAAGGCCCGCGTGCTGCCGGCTGATGGCATTATCCTCGATCTCGAGGATTCCGTGGCGCCCGACGCCAAGGCCGTGGCCCGTGAGCAGATCGCCAAGGCTGTTACCGCCAAGGGGTTCGGCAAGCGCGAGGTGCTGATCCGCATCAACGCGCTCGATACGCCCTGGTGGGTCGACGATATCGGCATGGCCGGCAAGGCGCAGCCGGACGGCATCCTGGTTCCCAAGATCTCTACTGTCGATGATCTCAACGCCGTCGCCGATCGCCTGAGCGACATCAACGCGCCTGCCTCTATCCAGGTCTGGGCCATGATCGAGACCGCGCGTGCGGTGCTCGACGCCGACAAGCTCGCCGCAGCATCGAAGGATTCCGAGATCAGGCTCGCAGGCTTCGTGTTTGGTCCGAACGACATCGCGCGCGAAACGCGGATCCGGATGAAGCCGGGCCGCGCCGCGATGATCCCGATGATCACGCACTGCATCCTCGCGACCCGCGCGCATGGTCTCGAGATCCTCGACGGGCCTTACAGCGACATCGGCAACATTGATGGCTTCGCCGAGGAATGCGCGCAGGGCCGCGATCTCGGCTTCGACGGCAAGACGCTGATCCATCCGAGCCACATCGATGCCTGCAACGCCATCTTCACGCCGCCCGAGGCCGAGGTCGCCGAAGCGCGCAAGATCATCGCCGCGTTCGAGAAGCCGGAGAACGCCTCGCGCGGGGCGATCCAGCTCGACGGCCGCATGGTGGAGCGCCTGCACGCCGAGATGGCCAAACGCACGATCGCGATCGCGGACGCGATCGCCGCGATGGGGCATTGATCCAGCCGCGTTCCCGGCTTCCCTTCTCCCCTTGTGGGAGAAGGTGGCGCGAACGCAGTTCGCGACGGATGAGGGTCTCTCTCCGCTCGCGAGATCGCTCCGTGCGGAGAGAACCCCTCACCCGGCTTCGCTTTGCGAAGCCACCCTCTCCCACAAGGGGAGAGGGTGCGTCCTGCATTACGCCTTGAACCTCTCCGTTGCCCACGCGTACAGGCTGCCCGGGCGCGGCGCCTGCTTGGCGCGGCCCTTGCCGGAGATGTGCAGGCCGATGATCGCAGGGTCGTTCAGGTACTTCGAGAAATCCGACGGATCGAAGAACAGTTTCGGCTCGGCGTGCACGGCGTAGAACGATCGCTTCGGTAGCGCATGCTGCAATTCGTTCTCGCGGCGCACCAGCGCGGTGAGTGCTGCCGGGCCGTAGATCGCAATCCTGATATCGGACACGCGCTTCGATTTGCCGACCAGCCGGTGCATCGCAAACGTCACGCGATGGCGCAAGGCGAGCCAGTCCGGCGTCAGCTCGTCCTGTTTCATCAGCGCCTCGAAGGCGCGCACGATCGGATCGTCAGGTGGAAAGTACAGCACCGAGTTGCCGATCAGCCGCGGGCGCTCCCAGGCGAAATAGGGTTTTGCGGGATCGATCTCGACCGGCTTCAGCAGCAGCACGTCGGCATCGAGCCAGATGCCGGCGCGCAGCGTCATCAGCCGCATCCGGAAGAAATCGCTGAACTGCAGGACGGTCCAGTCGCGCCATGAGCCGTCGGGCTGCGGCGGGCGCAGCTTCTCCGAGAACGCATGCGGCAGCACGGCCTCGGCGTCGGAATTGCCGACGCCGTCGGGCAGGCCGGGAATCGGATCGAAGCTGTAGACCGTGACCTTGTGGCCGGCCGCCAGCTGGGAGCGCAGGCAGGTCTGGCGCAAGGCGTCCATCGGACCGTGCCAGAAGGTGACGATGTCGGGCAACATGCGCGGCAGCTATAAGCAGTTTCGTGGTGAAGACAAACCGGCAAACAAAAACCCCGGCGCCAGAAGGCACCGGGGCATGATGAAAAGGCTCATTCTCAGGCCCAGGCGCGCTCCTTGAGCTTGGCCTCGTAGGCGTCGATCGAGTTCTTCTTTTCCATGGTCAGCCCGATGTCATCGAGGCCGTTCATCAGGCAGTGCTTGCGGAACGGATCGATCTCGAACTTCACCTTGCCGCCGTCCGGACCGCGGATCTCCTGGTTGGGGAGATCGATGGTCAGCGTCGCGTTGGCGCCGCGCTCGGCGTCGTCGAACAGCTTGTCGAGGTCTTCCTGCGACACGCGGATCGGCAGGATGCCGTTCTTGAAGCAGTTGTTGTAGAAGATGTCGCCGAACGAGGTCGAGATCACGCAGCGGATGCCAAAATCGAGCAGCGCCCAGGGCGCGTGCTCGCGGCTCGAGCCGCAGCCGAAATTGTCGCCGGCGACCAGCACCTTCGCGGTGCGATAGGCAGGCTGGTTGAGGACGAAGTCAGGGTTCTCGCTGCCGTCATCCTTGTAGCGCTGCTCGGAGAAGAGACCCTTGCCAAGGCCGGTGCGCTTGATGGTCTTGAGGTACTGCTTCGGAATGATCATGTCGGTGTCGACATTGATGATCTTCAGCGGCGCCGCGACGCCTTCCAGCGTGGTGAACTTGTCCATCGATGCACTTCCCGGTCAAAAATGAGGGATACAAGCGGGATGTGTATCGCGAATGTGACAGCGGTAAAAGGGCGATTTCTGCAGGGCTGGAAAACGCTCTAGTTGCCCGCATCGGCCTCGATCGCCTCCATATCGGCGTCCGACAGGCCGAAATGGTGGCCGATTTCATGGATCAGCACGTGGCGGACGATCTGGCCGAGGGTCTCGTCGTGCTCGGCCCAGTAGTCCAGGATCGGCCGCCGGTAGAGCCAGATCAGGTTGGGCAGCCTGGCCACGTCGCCATGGCTCTGCTGCGGCAGGCCGACGCCGTGGAACAGGCCGAGCAGGTCGAATTCGCTCTCGGCCTGCATGTCGTCGAGCACCTCGTCGGTCGGGAAATCGTCGACGCGGATGATCAGGCCCTCGCACAGGGCCCGGAACGTTGTCGGCAGGCGCTCGAAGATCTCGTGCGCCATGACCTCCATCTCGGCGAGCGAGGGGGCTTTGGCTGTGGTCCACATGACACTCCTTTAGCGCGAGTGTGGTCAGCCGCGCCAGCGCGGTTGACCTTGGCGGCGCAATGGGAGACCGTGCGGCGCGATAAGGGGGCTTGGGTGGCGTGATGAAACAGATCGTGGCGACAGCGCTGTTGGCGGCATCAATCGGGTTTCTGCTTCCCGATGTGGAAGCGCATGCGCAGTCCGCGAAAGCTGAAGCGCGCCTGGACCAGGCGACGGCGCCGGCCGCAGAGCGGCGCAGGGTCGTCGTCGAGCGTCGCCGGTTGCGGCGCGTACCGATCTACCGGCAAGGCCATTGGGAACCGGATGTCATTCCGCGCTACAATCCAGGTCCCAACGCCGTGCGCGAATGCACCGCGCACTATGTGCAGGAATATCGGCCGAGCGGCACCGTGATCACGCCGCGCATGAACTGCTTCTGGCGACCCGGCTAGAGCCGTTGCCGAGCGAGGTGATGTCCGCTTCGCTCGCAGAACGCGCGTCGAAACAAGATCGTACAGCAAGAATTTCGACGCAGTCGGAGCCCGATGTGTTCGCATGCGATTTCGCGTTGCGCCGATCAGTCCGGCTGCAACGATGATTCCTGACGCTCCATAAACAGCGATCGCCATCGTCGTCTGCGTGAGATGGCTTGCCGTTCCCATGCCACCGCCTGCCCCTTGCGAAGCATGCGCAGTATTCGCAAGCATCATGGAACCACTCGCCATCGCCGCAAGCGCAAACGCGCAGCGACTCGCTGGTGTCTGATTGTGTCGTGACGATCTCGCGCGACACAAGACACGCTGCATGATTTACGACGCATCGTCTCTGCGGGCTTCGCGCATCGACATGAAATCTTCATGCGATAAATCTTCACGCGATGCGGGAACTTGATCGCTCGCGCGGAATTCATCAACGTGACGCGATCATTCATCCTGCATTCACGTCTTCCGCACTCTGCTAGCGATCTGCGTCGCGGCAACGGGGATCGATTCAAAACGAGTCGTCGTTGCAGGACGTGACATCCATGGATCGAGGAGACGATAGATGAAGGTGATGAAGGTTCTCGGGCTTGCGACGGTTGGGGCGATGCTCGTGCTGGCTGCGCCGGCCGAGCGGGCGCAGGCTGTCACGCTCACTACTCCGGGTGCGGCCGCAACGGTTCAGGACGGTTCGAACCAGACGACCACGCAAGTGGGGTGGCATGGGCGCGGCTGGCACCGTGGCTGGCATCGCGGACCGCATCGTGGTTGGCATCGTCGTCACTGGCGCCGCTGACCAACGCGACGTTTCAGCGCAGATGAGACACAGGCCCGTGAGCAGCGGGCCTGTTGTCGTTTTCAGCCATGAAACTGGCAGATTCAAACGTGCGATATGATCGTCGTCGAAATCTGCAGGAGTTGATCATGATGAGATGGATCGGTGTTGCCGCTGTCGCCGGAGCGTTCGCATTGACGGCGCCGGCATCGGCAAGCGCCGCGGCATCAGCCAAGCCGCAGGCCGCCGCGCCGCAGCGGCACACAGGCAAGGCGACGGATATCAGCGCGCAGCGCCATTATCACCACTACCACCGTCACCACTATCACTACGGCTACCGGCCGTACTATCGGCCCTATGGTTCGTATTACCGGCCGTATGGCTCTTATTATTACGGGAGACCCACCTACTACCGGCCCTATCCGTATGTTGCGCCGGCGCCCTTCGTCTTCGGCTTCGGGTTTGGCCCGTTCTGGTGATGCAGGCCGCGCTGTTGCGCGCGTAGCTGAAGATATGAAGCGAGAGTAGTTCCGCGCGATCGGAGTTGCTCTTGTCAGCTATGAAATGACAGCGGGCGCCGAATGGCGCGCGATTCATTGAGTCATGCGATCTGGACTCAGTCCCAGTCCTTGGTCTTCCAGGACTTCAGCTTCCACGGCGTCAGGTTTTCCATCCGCCACTGCGTCCAGCGCTCCGGAGGCCAGTGGCTCAGCCGCGAGGTTTCCTTCACCTCGGGAAGCGGATCGATGATGCGGGGTCCGGTACGACGACGCTTCTGCCGCGTCGCCTCGCTGATCATATCGACGAATTCGGGTTTGTCGGCCACGTCCGGCTCCTCGCGAAACAGGTTTTCGCAAGGAGCCAGTGTGCGTGCGGGTCGTTAACGGGCCGTTTCCGCAACGGCTCGAGCTTGAAGCGAACCATAGCGTTTTCGAGCGAAGTGGTTTCCGGTTCGCGTGAAGGAAACGCGTCAAAAGAGAATCGGGGGCTTCGGTTCTGATCTGGTCAGAACCGAAGCTCCAGCGCTTACCGCCAATCGCGGACGTCGACGAAGTGTCCGGCGATCGCGGCCGCCGCGGCCATCGCGGGCGACACCAGATGAGTGCGGCCCTTGAAGCCCTGGCGGCCCTCGAAGTTGCGGTTCGAGGTCGAGGCGCAGCGCTCTTCCGGCTTCAGCTTGTCCGGGTTCATCGCAAGGCACATCGAGCAGCCCGGCTCGCGCCAGTCGAAGCCGGCCTTGATGAAGATCTTGTCGAGGCCTTCGGCTTCCGCCTGCTCCTTCACGATGCCCGAGCCCGGCACGATCATCGCGTTGACATGCGCACTGACGGTCTTGCCCTCGGCGATCTTGGCCGCTGCGCGCAAATCTTCGATGCGGCCGTTGGTGCAGGAGCCGATGAAGACGCGGTCGAGCTTGATGTCGG
This sequence comes from Bradyrhizobium macuxiense, assembly GCF_001542415.1. GTDB lineage: Bacteria > Pseudomonadota > Alphaproteobacteria > Rhizobiales > Xanthobacteraceae > Bradyrhizobium > Bradyrhizobium macuxiense. Next base: position 56,948 of record NZ_LNCU01000024.1, on the reverse strand, counting down.
TGATCTTCGTACCGGCGGTCAGGCCCATATATTTCAGCGCGCGATGCTTGGAGAGACGCTTGGCCTCGTCCTCGATCTTGTCCGGGTCGGGCACGAAGCCGGTCACCGAGATGACGTCCTCAGGGCTTGTGCCCCAGGTCACGATCGGCGGCAGCTTGGCAGCGTCGAGCCGGATCTCGTGGTCGAAATGCGCGCCCTCGTCGGAGCGCAGCGTCTCCCAATAGCGCATCGCGGCGTCCCAGGCGGCGCCCTTCGGCGACTTCGGACGATCGCGCAGGAAGTCGAACGCCTTCTGGTCGGGCGCAACCAGGCCGGCACGCGCGCCGCCCTCGATCGACATGTTGCAGACGGTCATGCGGCCTTCCATCGAGAGCGCGCGGATCGCGTCGCCGGCATATTCCAGCACATAGCCGGTGCCGCCGGCGGTGCCGATCTCGCCGATGATCGCCAGGATGATGTCCTTGCCCGTGACGCCGTCCGGCAACTTGCCGTCGACGACCGCGCGCATGTTCTTGGCTTTCTTCTGGATCAGCGTCTGCGTTGCCAGCACATGCTCGACCTCGGAGGTGCCGATGCCGTGCGCAAGCGCGCCGAATGCGCCATGCGTCGAGGTGTGGCTGTCGCCGCAGACGATCGTGGTGCCGGGCAGAGTGAAGCCCTGCTCCGGGCCGATTACGTGGACGATGCCCTGACGCTTGTCGAACTCGTTGTAATACTCGATGCCGAATTCCTTGGCGTTCTCCGCCATCACCCGCATCTGCTCGATGCTCTCAGGATCGGGATTGGGCTTCGAACGGTCGGTCGTCGGAATGTTGTGGTCGACCACGGCGAGTGTCTTTTCCGGCGCGTGCACCTTGCGGCCGGTGGCGCGCAGGCCTTCGAACGCCTGCGGCGAGGTCACCTCGTGCACCAGATGGCGGTCGATATAGAGCAGGCAGGTGCCGTCCTCGGCTTCGTGCACCAGGTGGTCGTTCCAGATCTTGTCGTACAGCGTGGTCGGTTTGGACATGAGCGTCAGCTCCAGAAGAAATTCAGTGGTGAGAGGCTTAAGCGCGGGTAGACGCGCGAGCAGGCGAATGCGTCCGGGCAGCGTTACGCTGCGCGGGTAAGCTCCGATGTCGCCGAGGTCGCAAAGCGTCCGAAGAACCGGCCAGGCAGCCGCGAGCGATCGTCGATCACGACGCGCTGGCAGGGCTGGCTTGCTTGATCCGGAACCATTCTAAATTTCTAACACAGGGCTCGTATCCGCGACAATCGATCGATGCGCGGGGGCCTCTGTCGTCATTGCCGGGCTTGACCCGGCAATCCATCGCACTTGAACAAAAGCGCTCTCATTTCGATGGATGCGCGGGTCAGGCCCGCGCATGACGAGTCGGGGCAAGTGGATAGATAGGTATGCCGCAACAAAAAAGCGCGGGGCCAGCCCCGCGCTTTCCGTCGCATCTTTGATGCAAAGGAATTACTCGCCGACGGCGGCCTGGCGGTCCTGCTTCTCGACGATGCGGGCCGACTTGCCGCGCAGGCTGCGCAGGTAATAGAGCTTCGCGCGACGCACCTTGCCGCGACGCACCACCTTGATCGAGTCGATCATCGGCGACATCACCGGGAAGACGCGCTCGACGCCTTCACCGTAGGAGATCTTGCGCACGGTGAAGCTCTCGTTGAGGCCCTGGCCGGAGCGGCCGATGCACACGCCCTCATAGGCCTGCACGCGGGTACGCTCGCCTTCGACCACCTTCACGTTGACGATCACGGTGTCGCCGGGCCCGAATTCCGGGATTTCCTTGGTGGCGGCGAGCTTGTCGAACTGCTCTTTTTCGAGCTGCTGAATAAGGTTCATTGAAATCTCCATCGGCGGCGCGCCCAGCCTTTGGCGGGCTGCGCAAACGTCCATCTATCCTGCGCGGGTGCGGATTTGGGCGCTCCTATAAGGCAAAGCGCGAGGTTTGTCACCCGTCTGTCGTGTTTTTTGTCCGCCTCGGCGCGGCTTTTTGGCCGCCCCGCCGGGCCCAGAGATCGGGCCGCCGGGCCTGGGTCAGGGTCTCTGATTGGGCCAGCCGCCAGGCCGCAACCTTGGCGTGATCGCCGGAAATGAGGATTTCGGGGATCTGGCGGCCCTCGAACTCCTGCGGGCGAGTATATTGGGGGTATTCGAGTAGTCCCTCGGAGAAACTTTCCTCGGTTCCCGATGCCTGCTTGCCCATCACCCCCGGCAATAGCCGGACACAGGCGTCGATCAGCGCCATCGCGGCGATTTCGCCGCCCGACAGCACATAATCGCCGATCGACACCTCCTCCAGCCCTCTGGCCTCGATCACGCGCTGGTCGATGCCCTCGAACCGGCCGCAGACGATCAGAGGGCCCGGCCCTGCCGCAAGCTCCACGACCTGGGCCTGGGTCAACGGCCGACCGCGGGGGCTCATCAGCAGCCGCGGCCGGTCAGGTGCGGCGTCCGCAGCATCGATCGCGGCGGCCAGCACGTCGGCCCGCAGCACCATGCCCGGGCCGCCGCCGGCCGGGGTGTCGTCGACACTGCGATGCTTGTCGGTTGCGGACGTGCGGATGTCACGCGCCTCCAGCGCCCAGAGGCCGCCAGCCAGCGCCCGCCCGGCCAGGCTCACGCCGAGCGGTCCCGGAAACATGTCCGGGAACAGGGTCAGCACGGTCGCGCACCACGGTGTCGGCTCGGATGTCATGGCCTCTCGTTACGGCACCACGGCCGTGAGGTCGAGGCTCTGCATCATCGCGGCGGCGTCGACCGCGCGGCGGAAGTCGGCAAGCTTGAAGGTCGCGACGTTGATCTTGCGCAGATCCAGCAGGCCCTCGGCGGCCAGCGCCGCAAGCTGCCCCGGCGCCGTGCGGTCGTACATGAATTGCCCGACCACCTCCCAGTCGTTGGCGAGCATCTCGCGGAAGGAGAGCTCGAGCGGCACCTCGGCGCTGCCCATCACCACCATCCGGCCGCCGCGCCGCAGCGCGCGCAGGCTCGACAATGTGGTCGACGTGCTCTTGGCGGCGCCGAGCAGATCGAGCGCGACATCGGCGGTGCCGCCGGCGGCGCGCTTGATGACCGGAAGGTCGGCCGCCGCGTCCCCGGTGACCACGGCCGGAATGACGCGCGGCCCGAAAGCGTCGCGCAACTGCTCGAGCGCGGCCTCCTTGCGTCCGACCGCAACGACGCGGCCGGCGCCCATCGCGACCGCGAGCATCACCGCGCCCGAGCCGAAATAACCGGTCGCGCCGTTGACGACGATGGTCTGGCCGCCGCGCAGGCCGGAACGCTGCAATCCGCCGAACGGCACGATCAGCTTGGCGAGCCCGATCAGCTCGGTCGCCGGCTTGTCGTCGAGATTGGCGAGCGGCGTGACGCAGGCGGCCGGCCAATGCGCCGTTTCCGCGAACACTCCGTCGCGCCAGCGCGTCTGTAGCGCCAGCGCCTCCGGCGTCGTCACCGTCGCGGTGAGGCCGATCAGGATCTGCGGCGGATCGCGGTCCGGTACGTCACCGCGCAGATGCGGGCTCAGGAACACGCGGTCGCCGCTCTGCACATGCGTTACGCTCTCGCCGGTTGCAATCACGCGCGCGATCGCATTGGTGCCCGGCACGAACGGCATCGGCGGCAGGCTGTAGGGCAAGGCACCCGACAGCAGTCTGTTGGTGTAGGACAGCACCATGCCCGCCTCGATGCTGACCACAACGCCGTCGGGCGCGGGCTTCGGTGTCGGGATATCCTCGAAGCGGAGATCGTTGTGGGCGTGCAGCCGCCAGGCCTTGTGGGTGCTTGTCATTGTCTTGCTCCGTGGGCGCTCTCGCATAAGTAGCCCGGATGGAGCGAAGCGCAATCCAACCTCCCCTTGAAAAGGGGAGGTCGCTTTGCTCGTTAGAGCAAAGCGGGTGGGGATCTGCCGTCTCCACTTGCAGCGGAGCCTGCGGCTGACCCCCATCCCGACCTTCCCCGTTTTAGGGCGAGAAGACAGCAGTCCGGGCTCAGGCTCGTTATGCGTCACAGCGCTGGATCGTCGGTGAGATGTCGCGCGAGCACCACGGCAAGCGGACAGATCAGGAGCGCCGTGATTGCGGTTGCTATGGTGGCGAGCGACGGGCCGAGCGCGTCGCCGAGCACGCCGTAGAGCACTGGCGCGGTCGCGCCCGATCCGATCGTGCCGGTATAGAACAGCGCAAAGGCGCGCTCGGTCTGGTGCGGCGGCGTGAGCTCGGGCACCGTGCCGTAGAGCACGGAGGACGTTCCGTTCAGCATCACGCCGAGCAGCGGTAGCAGCACGATCGCCGGCGCCAGCGGCAGCACCAGCACGGCAAGGATCAGTGCCGCTGTGCCGCCTTCGGTGATGAGCACCGTGCGTAGCGTGCCCACCCGTTCGCCGAGCCAGCCGCATGTGAATTTCCCGGCCGCGCCGCCAATGAAGACCAGCGCTAGCGCGAAGCCGTTGGTCGGCAGCGATGCGCCCTTGTCGCGCAACAGGAACGGCAGGAAGGTGAGGAAGCCCATGCGGACGGCGGTGTCGAGAATTCCGATCGCTAGCAGCCACGGAAAGCCACCGCCCCCGGCAGTCGCGTGACTTGCTGATGCCTTCGACTTGCGCGCAGGCCCCTTGCCGACCGCCGGCATCCACAGCGCAATGCAGATCGCGACGAGCAGGCCGGCCAACGCCAGCAACAGCAGCGTGTGCCGCCACGTCATGATCACCAACAGAATCGAGGTCGTTGCCGGGATCGCGGCCTTGCCGAGATCGCCGGTGAAATTGTAGATGCCGAGCGGCGCTCGCGCCGCCTTGCCATAGGCGCGCGACACCGCAGCCGATGCGATCGGATGTTGCGTGCTCGAGCCCGCGCCTGACAGTGCGAGCGCGAGGCCGAGGCCGATGATGCCGCCGGACCATCCCGCAAACACATAGCCGAGCGCGGAGAGCGTCGTGCCCACGATCAGGATGATCTTGCCGTCGATCCGCTCGGCGACGCGCCCGACCGGAATCTGCAGGCCCGCCATCGCGCCGGCATAGAGCCCGCGCAGCAATGCGAGCAGCCCGTAGCTCAGCGCGAACTCGGTCTGCCAGACCGGCAGCAGCACGTAGATCACGTCGGTGTAGCCGTCGTGCAGGGCGTGGTTGAGGCCCGTCACCGTCAACGTCGTCCGGGCGCGGTCGGATCGGGGGGCGCCGGTCGCTGTTGCAAAGCCGCTCATGATCGGGGTCTTCCTTCCGGCGGGCAGAAGGAAGAAAATCTAACGGTGAGACTGTCGCTCATTGGACCTGCGATCTGAAAAATCAAGGCAGTTAAGTGCCTTGATGCTACTATGCGCCTTGATGGCCGTTGTCACAAATAAGTAATAATATGGTCATGCGTTAGAAAATCTGGAGCTTGTGATCATGTTCGTCCCACGCCGCAGCCTGCCGCCGCTCAACGCTGTTCGTGCCTTCGAGGCCGTCGCGCGTCTCGGCAGCATCAAGGAAGCGGCCGTCGAACTCAGCGTCACCCATGGTGCGGTGAGCCAGCAGATCCGCCTGCTCGAGGAATGGCTGGGTGCGCCATCGCTGTTTCGGCGATCGGTCCGCCGCGTGGTGCTGACGCCTGCCGGCGCGGCGTTGCTGGCCGAATTCGGTCCCGCGCTCGACCGGATCTCGGCCGCCGTACAGCAGCATCGCGAGCGGCGCGGCGATGCGCCGGTCGCCGTGCTCCGCGTCAACGCGCTCGCGACCTTCAGCTTGCGCTGGCTGTTGCCGCGCATGAGCCGGTTTCGCACCGAGCATCCGGACATCGAGGTGCGGCTTGCGACATCGAACGATCCGGTCGATGCGTTGCCCGACACGTTCGACGTGGTGATCCGCGGCGGCCCCGACACCTTCCACGGCTTCTCATCGCGCTTCCTGGTCTCGGAGCGAAGGCTGCCGGTGTGCAGCCCGTCGTTGATCGCGCAATTGCCGCTGACCGAGGTCGCGGACCTGTCGCGGCATACGCTGCTGCACGTCACGTCGATGCCGCGGCTATGGCGCGACTGGCTCACTGAAGCCCGGCAATCCGCGCTGGAGCCCGCGGCGTCGCTGACATTCGATCATTTCTATCTGACGATCCAGGCCGCGCTCGATGGTCTCGGCGTCGCGATGGGGCCGACGGCGCTGATCGCGGACGATCTCGCGGCCGGGCGCCTGGTGACGCCGTTTCCGGCCATCAGCCTGCCGGCCAGAAGCTACTTCGCTTATTTTCCGGCAGGTCACGGCAACGATCCGCATAGCGCGGTGTTCTGCGACTGGCTCGAACAGCAGGGCCGGATGACGACCTGAAAAATGATTCCTTGATCACGCCGCCGACGGATCGTCGCCGTCGATTTCCTGCGGCAGGTCGATCACCACGCGGCCGCCGGCGAGGTCGACTGTCGGCACCACGGCATTGGTGAACGGCAGCAGCATCGTTGCGCCCTGCGGCGGGGCGATCTCGATGATGTCGCCGGCACCGAAATTGTGGATCGCGATCACCTTGCCGAGCGGCTGCTCTGCCGTCGTCACCGCGGCGAGGCCGATCAAATCGGTGTGGTAATATTCGCCGTCGTCGGTTTCGGGCAGGCGGTCGCGCGGAATGTAGAGCTCGACGCCGTTGAGCCGTTCGGCCTCATCGCGTGTGGCGACGCCCTTCAGCGTCACCACCAGATGGTCCTTGGCTTCACGCAGATGCGTGACCTCGAACTGGCGCGTGCCGTCCCTGGTCGTCAGCGGACCGTAATCCTTCACGGCCAGCGGGTCTTCGGTGAAAGTCCATAGCCTCACGGCGCCGCGCACACCATGCGCAGCGCCGATGCGGGCGACACAAACCGGTGCAGCCACCGTGGTCGCCGTTCAGCCTTAAGCCTTGGCGGCGGCTTCGGCCTGCGCCTTGCGCTCCTTGCGCGGCACGGCCTTCTCGGGATTGTTGCGTGCGGTGCGCTTCACGACGCCGGCGGCATCGAGGAAGCGGGTCACGCGATCCGACGGCTGCGCGCCCTTGGCGAGCCAGGCCTTCACCTTGTCCATGTCGAGCTTCAGACGCGCCTCGCTGTCCTTCGGCAGCAGCGGGTTGAAGTGGCCGAGACGCTCGATGAAGCGGCCATCGCGGGGGAAGCGCGAATCGGCGACGACGACGTGATAGACCGGACGCTTCTTGGTGCCTGCGCGAGCGAGGCGGATAACAACGGACATTTCATTCTCCTTAAAAGTACGATGTGTTCGGTTTGATTTGGTATTCCGCGCCGCGCAGGTTGCTTGCGAACCCTCGCGACGGATTCCTCATTTCTTCTTGCCCGGGAAGCCGCCGAGGCCCGGCAGCGTCGGCTTGCCGCTGAGACCGGTCAGTCCCGGCACGTTCGGCAGGCCGCCGCGTAGACCGAGCGGCATGTCCTTCGGCAGGTTCGGCAGGCCACCGGCGCCGCCCTGCATCTTTTCGGCGAGTGCCTTCATCTCTTCGGGCGAAGGCGGCTTCATGCCGCCGCCGAAGCCCATCGCCTGCGCAATGCCGGCGAGCGGGCCGCGCTTGCCGCTTCCCATGGCCTTCATCATGTCGGCCATGTTCCGGTGCATCTTCAGGAGCTTGTTGATCTGCTCGACGTTCTGGCCGGCGCCCGCCGCGATCCGCTTCTTGCGGCTCGCTTTCAGGATGTCCGGGTTCTTGCGCTCCTGCCGCGTCATCGAATCGATGATCGCAACCTGGCGCTTGAGAATCTTGTCGTCGATGCCGGCGGCGGCGATCTGGTTCTTCATCTTGGAGATTCCGGGCATCATGCCCATGAGGCCGCCGATGCCGCCCATATTCGCCATCTGCTGCAGCTGTTCGCGCATGTCGTTGAGGTCGAACTGACCCTTGCGCATGCGCTCGGCGGTGCGCGCGGCCTTCTCGGCATCGATGTTGGCGGCGGCCTTCTCGACCAGCGAGACGACGTCGCCCATGCCGAGGATGCGGCCGGCGATACGGCTCGGGTGGAAATCCTCGAGCGCATCGGTCTTTTCGCCGGTGCCGATCAGCTTGATCGGCTTGCCGGTGACCGCGCGCATCGACAGCGCGGCGCCGCCGCGGCCATCGCCGTCCACGCGTGTCAGCACGATGCCCGTCAGGCCGACGCGCTCGTCGAACGCGCGCGCGAGGTTGACCGCGTCCTGACCGGTGAGGCTATCCGCGACCAGCAGCACTTCATGCGGGTTGGCAGCGGCTTTGATCTCGGCCGCCTCTTTCATCATCTCTTCGTCGAGCGTGGTGCGGCCGGCGGTGTCGAGCAGCACGACGTCGTAGCCGCCGAGCTTGCCGGCTTCGAGCGCACGCTTGGTGATCTGCGGCGGCATCTGGCCGGCCACGATCGGCAGTGTCGGGATGTCGAGATCGCGGCCAAGCACCGCGAGCTGCTCCATCGCCGCCGGACGATAGACGTCGAGCGAAGCCATCAGCACCTTGCGCTTGTCGCGCTGGACCATGCGCCGGGCAAGCTTCGCGGTGGTGGTGGTTTTACCGGAGCCCTGCAGACCGACCATCATGATCGGAACGGGGGGCACGGTGTTGATGTCGATGGTCTGGCCATCGGAGCCGAGCGTGGCGACCAACTCGTCATGGACGATCTTCACCACCATCTGGCCCGGCGTCACCGACTTGACGACGGTGGCGCCGATCGCCTGCTCGCGGACCCTTTCGGTGAAACTGCGGACCACCTCGAGCGCGACGTCGGCCTCGAGCAGCGCGCGGCGCACCTCGCGCATCGCGGCATCGACGTCCTTTTCGGTCAGCGCACCGCGCCCCGTCAGACGATCGAGAATGCCGCCAAGCCTTTCCGACAGATTGTCGAACAATGCCGTTGTCCTCTTTTCACCTCTCCCCGCTTGCGGGGAGAGGTCGGATCGCCTCGGCGATCCGGGTGAGGGGGTACAGGACTATCTAGGCGCATCGCGCGCGGAGACAGCCCCTCACCCCGACCCTCTCCCCGCAAAAGCGGGGTGAGGGAGAAGGAAATCCAAACACTTTCGCGCCCGAGGGCGCATCGCGCTGTCGGGCGTTGGCCTCCGGCCTCGAGGGACCGGTCGGCGGGTCGAAAAGACGGATCTTTCCGAGAAAGTCGCGGCGTTAAACGCTGCCGGGGCCGGAAAGTCAAGGAAAGTTTGCATGCCCTCGACTCGGTGCAAACACTAAGGCACTGAAAACAGGTCGTTTTTCCGGCGTCAGTTCCGAATTCGCTGCCGCCACCCATATAGACGAAGCTGTCCGCCCCGCCATTTCGGAACCCCGCTTGCGCATCACCCGTCGCCGCCTTCTCGCTACCCTCATCGGGGCCGCCGCGGCGATCGGCGTTCCGTCGATCTGGATGTCATCAATGAAAACCTATGACGGCCCCGTCTCGGATCACTTCGACGGCTTGCACTTCTTCGATCCGGACGGCGCGCCGCCAAAATCGCTCGCCGAGGTGCTGCGCTGGCAATTCGGCGGCGGCCGGCAGCGCTTCACCTGGCCGGATTGGGTGCCGAGCCCCTACGCCGACACGCCGCCGCCGCAGGTCGACGGCGCCAAGGTGCGGTTCTCCTTTGTCGGCCACGCAAGCTGGCTGATCCAGACCGCAGGCCTCAACATCCTCATCGATCCCGTGTGGTCGATGCGCGCCTCGCCGTTCAGCTTCGCCGGGCCGAAGCGGCACAATGATCCCGGCATCGCCTTCGAGAAGCTGCCCAGGATCGACATCGTGCTGGTCTCGCACGGCCATTACGATCATCTCGACGTCGCGACGCTGTCGAAACTCACTGCTGCGTTCGGTCCCCGCATCGTGACGCCGCTCGGCAACGACGTCACGATGCACGAGGCCGACGCCGCGATCAAAGCCGAAGCGTTCGACTGGCACCAGCGCGTCGAGCTCGGCAACGATCTTGCGGTGACCTTGGTGCCGACGCGGCACTGGTCGGCGCGCGGCCTGTTCGATCGCAACAAGGCGCTATGGGCAAGCTTCGTGCTGGAGACGCCGGCCGGCAAACTCTACATCGTCTGCGATTCCGGATATGGCGACGGCCGGCATTTCCGCCGCGTCGCCGAAGCGCACGGCCCGTTGCGGCTCGCGATCCTGCCGATCGGCGCCTATGAGCCGCGCTGGTTCATGCGCGACCAGCACATGAATCCGGAAGACGCCGTCAAGGCGCTCGCCGATTGCGGCGCTGAACAGGCGCTGGCGCATCATCACGGCACGTTCCAGTTGACCGACGAGGCGATCGACGCCCCGGCGATCGCGCTGGGCGAGGCGCTCGACGCAGCCAAGGTGCCGCGCGAAAAATTCGCGACGCTGAAGCCGGGGCAAGTGTTCGAGATCTAGCCGCCATTGCGAGGAGCGAAGCGACGAAGCAATCCATCGCTCCGCGCATGCGGACAGATGGATTGCTTCGCTCCGCTCGCAATGACGGATAGACTTACTTCTCCTTGATCGACCAGGACACGGTCACATTGACCGAGAGCGTCTCTTCGCCCTGCGCGACCGGCGTCGGTGCCGCGAAGCCGGCGGTGGCCATCTTGGCGCGGTACATCGGTGCGGGGGCCGCGCCAAATTCCGAGATGCTCAGGGGTGCGCCGAGCGTGACGCCGGCGGCCTTGGCGTAGATCTCCGCCTTGCGGCGCGCATCGGCGATGGCCTTCTCGCGCGCGTCGTCGAGCAGCTTCGAAGACTCTGCGATCGAGAAATTCAGCCCGCCAATATCATTGGCGCCGGCGCCGACCAGCACGTCGATGGTCGACGCGACCTTGCTCACATCGTGCAGCTTGATCGTGACGCGGTTGCTCGCGTGGTAGCCGACGATGCTGGGCGGTGTGTTCGGGGACGACGGGGTGCGGTTGGCGAATTGCGGCTGCAGCGACAGCCGCGACGTCTGAGCGTCCTTCTCGGCGATACCAGCGGCCTTCAGCGCGGCCAGCACCTTGCCCATCGTGACATTGTTGGCCTCGGCGGCCTCGCGCGCGGTCTTGGCGTCGGTGGTGACGCCGGCGTCGATCTGCGCCTGGTCCGGCGGCGCCGAGACGGTGGCTTCACCGGTCACCGTGATCGCCGGCGGGAAGTCGGTATCGGCCAGCGCGGGCGCGGCCAGCAGGGTGGTTGCGAGGAGGGCGGCAGCGAAGGGGAGGCCGAGGGGAAGGCGATGGGTCATCTGGCTCACTTCAGGGGTACGTAGACGTTGATCACAAGCTTGTCTTCGGCGGTCTTCAGGGGGTCCGTCATGTATTCTTCGATGAAGGTATCCTTGGCCTCCAGCTTCTTGTCGTCGAGGTGATTGGTGATCGCCTCATAGGTGTTGTCCATGTTGTCGTAGGAACCGCGATGGACGAACTTCAGCGACTTGCCCTCGGGCGAATTGCCCATGCTCATGCTCTTGCCCAGGTTCTTCACGTCCTGGTCAACCGGCATCTCGGCGATGAAGGTGAAACCGGTGTCGTCGGTCGAGGTGTAGACGATCATCGGATTGCCCGACGCCTTGATGCCCTGCTTGTCGAGCGCCGCGTTGAGCTGCTTGAAGGCCTCGATCAGGGCGTCGAAGGCCGAATCCCAATTGGCCGAGCCTTTCAGCATGAGGACCTTCTTCGGCTCCAGCGTGATCGGCTCGCCGAAGGGGTCGGCGGTCTGCACCGGCGCGGCCGGCGGCAGCGTCGGGGTTTGGGAGGCGGCAGGGCTGTCGGCGGGTGATTTGGTCTCGGCCGGCGGCGGGACCGGGGTTGCCGACGGCGTGGGAGCCGGTGTCGGGCTTGCCGCCGGTGCGGGCGTCGCAGCGGGGGCGGGCGTGGCCGCCGGTGCCTGCGCGAGGGCCGGGCCGGCCAGAGCGATCGCGGCCAAAGGCAGCGCGACCAGGGCCGCGCGTAACGTGCTGATACAGTTCATTCGGTATTCTCCATCCCAGCCCCAGACGGCCGCTCGATCTGTCCCGGCGCACGGTCCGCGAGGTGCGATATTCCTAACACGCAAGTTCCGCTTTCGTCCCATGACAGATGTGTCATAGGACCATCCCTGCTGGCCAATGGGCCATCACTCGCCATATAAGCGGGCAGAATTTGGGAAAATCGATGAGCGCGCTCGCCAATCACGCATTCGCCAAGATGAACGGCATCGGCAACGAGATCGTCGTCGTCGACCTGCGCGATTCCAAATCACAAGGTCGGGCACAGGTGTCGGCGGAGGACGCGCGCGCGGTGGCGTCGCCCTCGGGTGGCGTGCCGTATGACCAGCTGATGGTGCTGCAGCCGCCGCGGCTTCAGGGCACCGAGGCGTTCATCAAGATCTACAACAATGACGGCTCGGAGGCCGGCGCCTGCGGCAACGGCATGCGCTGCGTGGTACGACGCGTGTTCGAGAAGACCGGCCAGACCGCGGCGACCTTCGAGACCCGCGCCGGCCTGCTCAATTGCTGGCAGGGCCCGGCGCCCGATCTCTACACCGTCGACATGGGCGCGCCGAAGTTCGGCTGGCAGGACATTCCGCTGGCCGAGGAATTCCGCGACACCCGCTACATCGAGCTGCAGGTCGGGCCGATCGACAAGCCGGTGCTGCACTCGCCGTCGGTGGTCAGCATGGGCAACCCGCATGCCATCTTCTGGGTCGAGGACGTCAACGCCTATGACCTCGAGCGGTTCGGGCCGCTCCTGGAAAATCATCCGATCTTCCCGGAGCGCGCCAATATCACGCTGGCCCATGTCGTCGATCGCGACCACATCACGATCCGCACCTGGGAGCGCGGCGCCGGCCTGACCAAGGCGTGCGGCTCAGCAGCCTGCGCTACAGCGGTCGCGGCGGCGCGGCTGAAGCGCGCCAACCGCATCGTCGAGGTCACGCTGCCCGGCGGCAAGCTCGGCATCGAGTGGCGCGAGCGCGACGATCATGTGCTGATGACCGGCACCGCCGACTTCGAATATGAGGGCCGCTTCGATCCGGCGCTGTTCGCCGGCGTCGCCTGACCATTATGGGTGTTGATGTCGTCACCTTCGGCTGCCGCCTCAACGCGTTCGAATCCGAGGTGATTCGCCGCGAGGCGGAGCAGGCCGGTCTGACCGATGCCATCGTGATCAATAGCTGCGCCGTCACCAACGAGGCGGTGGCGCAGGCCCGGCAGTCGATCCGCAAGCTGAAGCGCGAGCGCCCGGCGGCACGCATCGTCGTCACCGGCTGTGCGGCGCAGACGCAAGCCCGGATGTTCGCCGACATGGCCGAGGTCGATCGCGTCGTCGGCAATGACGAGAAGATGCGCAGGCGGACCTGGCGCGCCGCGCGCGCGGCGTTCGAAGCGCCGTTCGGCATCGACGCCAGCGAGAAGGTCGCGGTCGCCGACATCATGGCGGTGACGGAGATGGCGCCGCATCTGCTCGACGGGTTCGAGCGCGGCCTGCCGCGGGTGTTCGTGCAGGTGCAGAACGGCTGCGACCATCGCTGCACCTTCTGCATCATCCCCTATGGCCGCGGCAATTCGCGCTCGGTGCCGATGGGAGCTGTGGTCGATCAGGTCCGCGCGCTGGTCGAGCGCGGCCATGGCGAGATCGTGCTGACCGGCGTCGACCTCACGAGCTACGGCGCCGATTTGCCCGGCATGCCGAAGCTCGGCCAGTTGGTCAGGCAGATCCTGCGCCATGTGCCGGAGCTGAAGCGGCTGCGCATTTCCTCGATCGACTCGATCGAGGCCGACCGTGACCTGCTCGATGTCATTGCCGACGATGCGCGGCTGATGCCGCATCTGCATTTGTCGCTGCAATCCGGCGACGACATGATCCTGAAGCGGATGAAGCGCCGGCATTCGCGAAAGGATGCGATCGATTTCTGCGCGCAGGTGCGCCGGCTGCGGCCGGACATCGCCCTCGGCGCCGACATCATCGCGGGCTTCCCGACCGAGACCGAGGAGATGTTCGCGCGCTCGCTCGACCTGGTCGAGGAATGCGACCTCACCTTCCTGCACGTGTTCCCCTATTCGCCGCGCCCGGGAACGCCGGCCGCGCGGATGCCGCAGGTCGACGGCGGCGCGATCAAGGACCGCGCGAAGCGCCTGCGCGCTGCGGGCGAGATAGCGCTACAGCGGCGGCTGGCGGCAGAGATCGGTGCCACGCGCGAGGTGCTGATCGAAAGCAGCAAACAGGGCCGCACCGAGCACTTCCTGCCGGTCGCGATCGACGGTGATGTGCCGGGCGCCGTGCGCGCGATGACTATCAGCGGCCATGACGGCGCGCGTCTCGCCGTCTCGGGCTTGCGTGCGGACAGGCTAGCGCCCGCCGGGCTTCGGAGGCTGTGACGAGCGGACCTGCCAGAACCGCAGCAGGCGATCGGCATTGCCGCGCGTCATTTTGGTGAACTGGCTTCGCGCTTTGGCGAGTTCGACTGGCCCCATGGATCCGGTCGAATAGCGGCATTCCATCACCGCGGCGGTGGTCTCCCAGCTCAACCCTGCGGCACAGCAGGGCACCAGCAGGCCTTCGCCACGCAGGCTTTGCATCAGGGGACGGATCACCTCGATGCTTGACTGCGCGAGATCCGCCAGCGCGACGATGGTCTCTTCATATTTGCGCTGCCTGGCGAAGCCGAGCAGGGCGGCCTCGTTGAGATCGCCGCTGTCCTTGAGCTTTGCGACGTGACGTCTGGCAGTGGTGAAGTCGCGGACCCGCGACATGTTGCGCTCGACGCCGGCGGCGACCGCAGCGATGGCGTGGCGGATTTCCTCGAACAGATGCGGCGGCGCGCGCTCGAGCAACCGACCGCGAACTTCTTCCGTGGCATCGTGCAGCAGCTCAAGGCGGAGCTCCGATGGCAGGTCGGCGCGGATGCCGGTCTCGACCGCAAGCACCGGGTCGTGCTCGGCCTGCGCGAGGATGACGGCAAAGCCGCGCGCCGACACCTTGGCGCCGGGATTGCTGACGAGGCGGCGGCTCACGCTGGCAAAGCGGCGGGCCAGCAGCGCGTCGGTGACGACTTCCTTCAGCCACCAGCGGCCGGACACGGCGAGCAGATGCTGCTCGCTCTTGGTCTGCGCGATCTCGACCAGATCCTCCGCGCTGAGCCGCGACGATTCCTGCAGGATCGGCCGCGCGATCCTGATCTCGTCATTCCTTGCGAGGCGCCGAATAATCGCAGGCGGTGCCTGGGCGACCGGCGCGAGCTGTTCGCTGATGTCGGTGAGCGCCATCCGGGCGCTGATATCGGCGAGTGCCCGCAGCTCGATGGTCTTGACCAGCCGCTCGAGCACATTGTCGAACAGCTCGACCTGCTCGCTGTTGAAGCTGCCGGCCGATGCGAGGAAGAGGTCGGTGACGCGCCTCGCCGTGGCGATGCATTTTTCGGCGGAGCCGGCCTGGATCGCTGCCTCGACCTCGTCGACAATCGCCTGGCCGCCATTCAGCATTGCTCGTCCTGAGCCCGTCGTGATGCGCTTTTCTAAGCCGGCTTGAGGATTAGCGGACACGCCTGAATGTTCCGTAAGGATAACGGTCCGTAAAAACCCGGAGATTACTGGCCGTTCCAGCCGCAGGCCTTGAGCCGCTCGTGCATGTGCACTGGCGCCGGCGCGACCACGTGCACCGGCTCCTTGTTCCTGGAGATCGGGATGCCGATCTCGCGGGAATGCAGGTGCAGGATCGGCTCGCCGAAACGCGGGCCGTTGCCGTAGATATTGTCGCCGACGATCGGCCAGCCGGTCGCGGCGGAATGCACCCGGAGCTGATGGGTGCGGCCGGTGACCGGCTCCATCGCCAGCCAGGTGAGGCCCGCGCCGCGCCCCAGCACCTTCCAGTTGGTGACGGCCTTCTGTCCCTCAGGGTCAGGCTTCTGCCACCAGCCGCGCTCCGCGTTGAGCCGGCCGAGTGACAGGTCGATGGTGCCTTCGTCGTCGATTGGGCCGCCCTCGACCACGGTCCAGTACGTCTTCGCGATCTTGCCGTGCTTGAACAACAGGCCGAGCGAGGCGGTCGCCTTGCGGTGACGTCCCAGCACCAGGCAACCGGAGGTGTCCTTGTCGAGCCGATGTGCCAGCACCGGCGGCCGCGGCAGCCCGAACCGCAGCGCGTCGAACGACGCCTCCAGGTTGGCGCCGCCCTTGGGGCCGCGATGCACCGGCAATCCGGCCGGCTTGTCGATCACCAGCATCAATCCGTCGCGGTGGAGCACCCGCGCCTGGATTTCTTCTGCGGTCAAAGGGGGAACATCGATCAATTCGTCGAGACTTTCGTTTGCGAGGCGAAACGGCTAACACGTCAGCGCCATGAACGATACTCCGGGAACAAAACTGAGCTGGTGGCAGCGGCTGAAAGGCGGCCTGAAGCGGACCTCCGGGGCGCTCGGGACTGCCGTCGCCGATCTCGTCATCAGACGCAAGCTCGATCGCGCCATGCTCGATGATATCGAGGATGTGCTGCTGCGTGCCGATCTCGGCACCGAGGTCGCGGTCCGCATTGCCGATGCGGTCGGCAAGGGCCGCTACGACAAGGCGATCTCCGCCGACGAGGTCAAGGCGGTGGTCGCGACCGAGGTCGAGAAGGTGCTGTCGCCGGTGGCGAAGCCGCTCGAGATCGATACGGCGAAGAAGCCGTTCGTCGTCCTCGTCGTCGGCGTCAACGGCTCCGGCAAGACCACGACGATCGGCAAGCTCGCCGCGAAATTCTCCGCCGAGGGCCGCAAGGTGATGCTGGCCGCCGGCGACACCTTCCGTGCCGCCGCGATCGAGCAGCTGAAAGTGTGGGGCGAGCGCACCAAGTCGCCGGTCATATCAGGCGCACAGGGCTCGGATTCGGCGAGCCTCGCCTTCAGCGCGTTGACCGCGGCGAAGGAGCAGCAGCGCGACGTGCTGCTGATCGATACCGCGGGCCGGCTGCAGAACAAGTCCGAATTGATGAACGAGCTCGAGAAGGTCGTGCGCGTCATCAAGAAGGTCGATGCGTCGGCGCCGCACGCGGTGCTGCTGGTGCTCGATGCCACGGTGGGACAAAACGCGCTGTCGCAGGTCGAGGCATTTCATCGTACGGCAGGCGTCACCGGCCTCGTGATGACCAAGCTCGACGGCACCGCGCGCGGCGGCATCCTGGTCGCGCTGTCGGAGAAGCACAAGCTGCCGGTGCATTTCATCGGCGTCGGCGAAGGCGTCGAGGACCTCGCGGCCTTCACGGCAAAGGATTTTGCCCAGGCGATAGCCGGAATCGAGTCTTAAGGTTACGTGATGGACAAGACCCAGCCGCATCCGCTGTTCAAACTCGCGACCGAGCTCGGGCCGCTGCTCGTGTTCTTCATCGCCAATGCGAAATACCATCTGTTCGTCGCCACCGGCGCGTTCATGG
Organism: Bradyrhizobium macuxiense; assembly: GCF_001542415.1. GTDB lineage: Bacteria > Pseudomonadota > Alphaproteobacteria > Rhizobiales > Xanthobacteraceae > Bradyrhizobium > Bradyrhizobium macuxiense. The sequence goes on along the minus strand of NZ_LNCU01000024.1, from coordinate 39,668 downwards.
TGGCGATCGTCGCGGCGATGATCGCGTCCTACGTGGTGACCAAACACGTGCCCATCATGGCGCTGGTGACCGGCGCGATCGTGCTGGTGTTCGGCACGCTGACGCTGGTGCTGCATGACGAGACCTTCATCAAGGTCAAGCCGACCATCATCTACGGCCTGTTCGCGGCCGTGCTCGGCGGCGGGTTGCTGTTCGGCCGCTCCTTCATCGCCGTGATGTTCGACCAGATGTTCAACCTGACGCCGAAGGGCTGGCGCATCCTGACGCTGCGCTGGGCGCTGTTCTTCGCCGGCATGGCGATCCTGAACGAAATCGTCTGGCGCACGCAGACCACGGATTTCTGGGTGAACTTCAAGGTGTTCGGCGTGACGCCGCTGACCATGATCTTCGCCATCGCCCAGATGCCGCTGACCAAGCGCTATCACCTCGAGCCGGTTTCGCTGGAGGCCAGCGAAGCCGAGGCGGGCGACGTGCGGCAGGGGTGAGCGCCGCTCTGCTCCCTCTCCCCGCTCTTGCGGGGAGAGGGTTGGGGTGAGGGGGTGTCTCGACGGATAAGATCGGAATTGTAAAGGCTCCTCGCAAAGCCCCTCACCCGAAATTCCCGCTTCGCGCGAATTTCGACCTCTCCCCGTAAAGAATGGGGAGAGGTGAAAGCAGTGGCCGATCACGTCCCGGCCGCAGCGAGCGCTTTCTCGATCTCGGCCTTGAGCACGGTGTTGACGTTATCAGGGGTCACCGGGCCGACCATCTTGTAGACGATCTTGCCCTCGCGCCCGACCACGAAGGTCTCGGGCACCCCGTAGACGCCCCATTCGATCGAGGCGCGGCCGTTGCCGTCGACGCCGACGATGCCGAACGGATTGCCGTAACGGCCGAGGAAGCGCCGCGCATTGTCGGGCGCGTCCTTGTAGTTGATGCCGATGATCTGGAAGCGCTTGTCCTTGCCGAGGTCGGTCAGCAGTGGCGCTTCATCATGGCAGGGCACGCACCAGGACGCCCAGACATTGACCACGCTGACCTTGCCCTTGAACACGGCGGGATCGAGACCCGGAACAGGCGTGCCGTCCCTCACCAGTCCGTTGAGCGCGGGCAGCGGCGTCTGCGGCGCCGGGTGGCCGATCAGCGCCGACGGGATTCGCGAGGGATCGCCGCCATAGAGTCGCAGCAGGAACAGGGCGGCAAGCCCGAGGAAGATGACCAGCGGCAGCGCCACCAGCCAGCGTCGGCCTTGCGGCGCGGGATTCGTGGCCTGCTCGCTCATCGGACGTCTCCAGCGCTGCGGCCGGAGCGCCGCGTCACGCCGCTGGCCTCCAGCTCGCGCAGGCGCGCCTGCTGCCGGCGATAGTCGGCGACGATCCAGACGATCAACAGCAGCACCACCGCCGCAACCAGCGCATAGGATGTCACGATGAAGGGGGCGTAGGGGCCGAGCGACATGGGTCAGGCCGCCCCGATTTCGTTTGGCGCAGTTGGTTCACGCGAACCGGTGCCCACGTCATTCGTAAACGCGATGCGGCTTGCTTGCATCATCTGCAGGCTGCGCACGCGTCGGCGCAGGATCTCGTTGCGCATCGCCGCCAGGTGCAGCGTGACGAACAGCAGCGAGAACGCGAGCGCCATTACAAGCAGCGGCCACAGGAACGCCTTGTCGAGCGTCGAGCCGCCCATCCGGAACACGGAGGCCGGCTGATGCAGCGTGTTCCACCAGTCGACCGAGAACTTAATGATCGGGATATTGATCGCGCCGACCAGGGTGAGGACCGCCGCCGCCCGTGCCGCGCGCGAAGGGTCCTCCACCGCGCGCCACAGCGCCATCAGCCCGAGATACATCAGGAACAGGATCAGCACCGAGGTCAGCCGCGCGTCCCACTCCCAGTAGGTGCCCCACATCGGCCGGCCCCACAGCGAGCCGGTGACCAGCGCGAGGAAGGTGAAGGCGGCGCCGATCGGCGCGGCGGTCTTGGCGGCGACGTCGGCCAGCGGATGCCGCCACACCAGGGTGCCGAGCGCGGCCACGCTCATGACGCTCCATACGAACATCGACAGCCACGCGTTCGGCACGTGGATGAACATGATCTTCACCGTGGCGCCCTGCTGGTAGTCGTCGGGCGCCATCGCAGATTGATAGAGGCCGATCGCGAGCAGGATCGCGGTCGCGCCGACCAGCCACGGCAGGATGCGTGCGGTCAGCGTCAGAAACCTGGTCGGGTTGGCAAGGTCGATCAGCGTCATGGCACCCCTGATAATCGTCCGATGGGTCGCAGGCAATTGGCCGAATTGCTCTCGTCAAGAATTGATCGGATGCAACCTCAATCGAGCCCGTGCCGCAGGCTGGCGGCCGCGGCGAATGGCCCGATCACGAAGCTGACAAGCGACAGCGCGCACAGGATCGAGAACGGTGTTCCGAACGACAACGGGCCCGATATCGCTGCCTGCGATGCCGCAACGCCGAAGATCAGCACGGGAATCGACAGCGGCAGCACCAGCACCGCCAGCAGCAGCCCGCCGCGATGCAGCGTTACGGCCAAGGCCGCGCCGATCATGCCGGTGAAGGTCAGCGCC
>NZ_LNCU01000024.1:0-36980 GCF_001542415.1 Bradyrhizobium macuxiense | reverse complement strand
CCGCCGCGAGCCAGTGCGCCAAAGCCTTGGCGGCGCAGGCGAGTTCCAGCGGCGTCCGGCTCATCACGATGAGGTCGAGCGAGCCGTCCTCATGGTCGGCCGTGAACAGACGATCGAGGGTGAGCAGGCTCGCCAGCAGTGCGCCAAGCCAGAGGATCGCGGGCCCAAGCCGCGACAGCAGCGCGAGATCCGGCCCCACCGCGAACGGCATCAGCACCGTGACGGTGAGGAAGAACAGCACGCCGATCAGTGCGCCGCCGCCGACGCGCAGCGCAATCCTGATGTCGCGACGGATCAACGCGGCGAGCGCGGTCATGTGAGGCGCCCGCTGCGAATGTAGCGACTGGCGTGCCGCAGACTCGCTGCGCTCCCTCCCCCCTTGTGGGGGAGGGTTGGGGAGAGGGGTGGCCCCAGGCGAGGTGGTTTATGGGAGCGTCGCTCCTTCAATCTCGGTAGCTTGTTGTGGAGCGATAGACGGAGAGTGCACGTCGTGCGGCACCCCCCACCCTGACCCTCCCCCACAAGGGGGGAGGGAACGGTTGGACCTGTGAGATGTTGCGCACTCATGCCGCGCCTCCCATCCGCAGGTCGCGCGATTCGATGCCGAGCGGCATGTGGGTTGCGGCAATGATGATTCCACCGCCGGCGAGATGGTCGCGCATCACTCCGACGAACAGTTGCTGGCCGGCTGCATCCAGCGCCGACGTCGGTTCGTCGAGCAGCCAGACCGGGCGGCGTACCGAGAGCAGGCGCGCGATCGACAGGCGGCGGCGCTGGCCGGCGGAGAGATAGGCAGCGGGCAGATGCGTGGCGTGATCCAACGCCACCGCGGCGAGGCACTGTTTGGCGTCCTCCGGCTTGCCGCCGAGGAATTCGCGCCAGAACGCCAGGTTCTCGAGCACGCTCAGCGCCGGTTTCAGCGCATCGCGGTGGCCGAGATAGTGAGCCTGCTCGGGCAGGCTCAGCTCGGCATCGCCGCCGACCAGAGCTATCGTGCCCTCGGCGGGAACCAGAAGCCCCGCAATGACGCGCAGCAGCGACGTCTTGCCCGCGCCGTTCGGGCCGGTGACGGCGATGATCTCGCCGGAGGAAGCCGAAAAATCGAGGCCGGAAAACACCTCGCGGCCACCACGTACGCATTTCAGATTTCGTCCCGAGAGCCGCATGTTTCTCCCTGTCACAGCCCTCTGAAATCTTTCGCTACCGCGTGAGAATTTTTGGGTCGCGCAACGCTGTCGCACGCTTGTCGGTGTGGCGGTGCTTCTAGAAAGATTCTATAAGCCCGGAACTTGATGCAGCACACACAGTCGGCGGCCGCAAGCCACCCAGGCCCATCTCAAAGCCGGCACAGTCGACGGTGTTTAAATACCCTTCTCGGGTATAACTAAGAATTGGGATCCCTCGCATGACCTCACTCGACAGCTTCAAATGCCGCAAGACCATGAAGGTCGGTGGCAAGACCTACGTCTATTACAGCCTCCCCCAGGCGGAGAAGAACGGACTGAAGGGCATTTCGAAGCTGCCGTACTCGATGAAGGTGCTGCTGGAGAACCTGTTGCGCAACGAGGATGGCCGCACGGTCAAGAAGGACGACATCGTCGCGGTGTCGAAGTGGCTGAAGAAGCGCCAGCTCGAGCATGAAATCGCCTTCCGCCCGGCGCGCGTGCTGATGCAGGACTTCACCGGCGTTCCGGCCGTGGTCGATCTCGCGGCGATGCGCAACGCGATGCAGTCGCTCGGCGGCGACGCCGAGAAGATCAATCCGCTGGTGCCGGTCGATCTCGTCATCGACCACTCTGTCATCGTCAACTTCTTCGGCGACAACAAGGCGTTCGCGAAGAACGTCGTCGAGGAATACAAGCAGAACCAGGAGCGCTACGAGTTTCTGAAGTGGGGCCAGAAGGCGTTCTCGAACTTCTCGGTGGTGCCGCCCGGCACCGGCATCTGCCACCAGGTCAACCTCGAATATCTCGCGCAGACGGTGTGGACCAAGAAGGAGAAGATGACGGTCGGCAAGAAGACCGGCACCTTCGAGGTCGCCTATCCCGATTCGCTTGTCGGCACCGACTCGCACACTACGATGGTCAACGGCCTTGCCGTGCTCGGCTGGGGCGTCGGCGGCATCGAGGCGGAAGCCTGCATGCTCGGCCAGCCGTTGTCGATGCTGCTGCCTGAGGTCGTCGGCTTCAAGCTCAAGGGCCAGCTCAAGGAAGGCGTCACCGCGACCGACCTCGTGCTCACCGTCACCCAGATGCTGCGCAAGCAGGGCGTGGTCGGCAAGTTCGTCGAGTTCTTCGGTCCCGGCCTCGATTATCTCTCGGTCGCGGACAAAGCGACGATCGGCAACATGGCGCCCGAATACGGCGCGACCTGCGGCTTCTTCCCGGTCGACGCCGCGACCATCGACTACCTGAAGACCTCGGGCCGCAAGGCCGATCGCGTCAAGCTGGTGCAGTCCTACGCCAAGGCGCAGGGCCTGTTCCGCACCGCGAAGTCGGCCGATCCGGTGTTCACCGCCACGCTGACGCTGGATCTCGGCGACGTCGTGCCGTCGATGGCCGGCCCGAAGCGCCCCGAAGGCCGAATCGCGCTGCCGTCTGTTGCCTCCGGTTTCGCCAGCGCGCTGGTCAGCGAGTACAAGAAGCCTGACGGTGAAGAGAAGCGCTTCGCCGTCGAAGGCAGCGATTTCGATCTCGGCCATGGCGACGTCGTGATCGCGGCGATCACCTCCTGCACCAACACCTCGAACCCGAGCGTGCTGATCGGCGCCGGCCTGCTCGCGCGCAACGCGGCCGCCAAGGGTCTGAAGGCCAAGCCGTGGGTGAAGACCTCGCTCGCGCCGGGCAGCCAGGTGGTGGCGGAATATCTCGCCAATTCCGGTCTGCAGAAGGATCTCGACAAGGTCGGCTTCAACCTCGTGGGCTTCGGCTGCACGACCTGCATCGGCAACTCCGGGCCGCTGCCGGAAGACATCTCGAAATCGATCAACGAGAACGGCATCGTGGCCGCGGCCGTGCTGTCGGGTAACCGCAACTTCGAAGGCCGCGTCTCGCCCGACGTGCAGGCGAACTACCTCGCCTCGCCGCCGCTGGTGGTTGCGCATGCGCTCGCCGGCACCGTGACGAAGGATCTCTCGGTCGAGCCGCTCGGTATCGGCAAGGACGGCAAGCCGGTGTTCCTGAAGGACATCTGGCCGACCGCCAAGGAAATCAACGCCTTCATGAAGAAGTACGTCACTGCGACGATCTTCAAGAAGAAGTACGCCGACGTGTTCAAGGGCGATACCAACTGGCGCAAGATCAAGACCACGGAAAGCGAGACCTATCGCTGGAACATGAGCTCGACCTATGTGCAGAATCCGCCTTACTTCGAAGGCATGAAGAAGGAGCCCGAGCCGATCACCGACGTGGTCGACGCGCGCATCCTCGCGATGTTCGGCGACAAGATCACCACCGACCACATTTCGCCGGCCGGTTCGATCAAGCTGACCTCGCCTGCCGGCAAGTTCCTCAGCGAGCACCAGGTGCGCCCGGCCGACTTCAACCAGTACGGCACGCGCCGCGGCAACCATGAAGTGATGATGCGCGGCACCTTCGCCAACATCCGCATCAAGAACTTCATGTTGAAGGGTGCGGACGGCAATATTCCGGAGGGCGGACTTACCAAGCACTGGCCCGACGGCGAGCAGATGTCGATCTACGACGCCGCGATGAAGTATCAGGTCGAAAGCGTGCCGCTGGTGGTGTTCGCAGGCGCCGAATACGGCAACGGCTCGTCGCGCGACTGGGCTGCCAAGGGCACGCGCCTGCTCGGCGTGCGTGCGGTGATCTGCCAGAGCTTCGAGCGCATCCATCGCTCCAACCTGGTCGGCATGGGTGTGCTTCCGCTCACCTTCCAGCAAGGCACATCCTGGTCGTCGCTCGGCCTCAAGGGCGACGAGAAGGTGACGATCCGCGGGCTGCAGGGCGATCTGAAGCCGCGCCAGACGCTGACCGCGGAGATCGTTTCCGGCGACGGCGCGAAGAAGGATGTCCCGCTGCTCTGCCGCATCGATACGCTCGACGAGCTCGATTACTATCGCAACGGCGGCATTCTGCACTACGTGCTGCGCAAGCTCGCGGCCTAACGCGGACTTGTGATCAGTGCCTCACTGCTTAGTGAGTAGCGGCTAAAAAGAAGGCGGCCTATGAAAAGGCCGCTTTCTTGCGTTTGGGGCACGCAGTTCAGGGACAACTTCATGCTCCGTACAAATACGGATGGAAATCATCACGACTGGTTCGCAGTATGACAGCGATGATGGCCTATAATCGTATCTCGCGATGGTCCAGCGCCCTCGGTATCTGCGCAATCGTCGCGATCATCCGCCCCGCTCACGCCGATCCGCGTGCAGTCGTCGAACTCTTCACCTCGCAGGGATGCTCGTCCTGTCCGCCCGCGGACCGGATCATCGGTGAGCTTGCGAAGGATCCCAGCGTCATCGCGCTCAGCATGCCGATCGACTATTGGGACTATCTCGGCTGGAAGGATACGCTGGCCGATTCCCGTTTCAGCGCGCGTCAGAAAGCCTATTCGCACATGCGCGGCGATCGCGACGTCTACACGCCGCAAGCCGTGATCAACGGCTCGGCGCATGTGATCGGCAGCGATCGCGCCAGCATCGAGAGCGCCATCAAGGACACCGACAAGAGCGCCGGCGTGATGTCGGTGCCGGTGACGATGACGTTGAGCGGCAAGCAGATCAATGTTTCGGTGGCGGCGGCCAAGACGCCGGTGGCGTCGCGCGGCGAAGTCTGGATCTGCTCGATCTCGAAATCGGTGCCGATCTCCATCGGGCGCGGCGAGAATCGCGGCCGTGAGATCACCTACCACAATGTCGTGCGCAACCTGCTGAAGGTCGGCGACTGGAACGGCTCGTCCGGGAATTGGACCGTGCCGCTGGAGAACATCACGCGCGACGGCGTCGATGCTGCCGCGGTCTATGTCCAGGATGGCAGTCGCGACAAGCCGGGGCCGATGCTCGGCGCGGCGTTCACGTCACTGCACTAAAGCGGGATGAGATCAGGTTGAATCGTCATCGCGCCTTAGCTTCTTGTTTGAGCATGATCTTCTCGGAAAACCGCTTCACACTTTTCCGGATCATGCTCTAAAGGGCGCATCCTCTTCCTGCACATCGGCGTCACTCGCTGCGGTGACGCCAAGCGGTGAGCGTGTTCAAGCTCCCTCGCTCGCAACGTCTCACCGCGAGACGTCGTTGCTGATTCGAATCACGAAATCGGTTGAGGTGAGGGCCGTCAGGCTGTGCGCGCAGGCGCTTTGATCGCGCGCAAATGGAGAGCCCAAAAACAAAAAGGACCAACTTTCGTTGGCCCAGTGTTGGGGATCAACTCCCCTGCGTACAGGCCCGATCCCGACGGCCCCGGGGGGCTGGGGGCTGAGGAATCCGGAACCGAAAGGACCGGGCCAACGCAGGATTTTCTTTTCGCAGAGCAGCGCGGCGGGCGATGGGCGGAAGTAGGGCAGCAATATGATTCTACTAACGTTCCCGTGACTCTTTTGAGGGCAAACTGTCGCGCGCCCAAATAGTTTACGCTTGGTTGCCAAGCGAATGGCCCCTTGCGGTGCCGCTCGCTTAGCGCAATCATGTCACTCTCGTGACGGTGCCGAACAGGGGCAACGGTCTTCGGAACCAGATCGTCACCGAGATGACAGGAGGCGCTCGATGAGTTTGATCTCGGAGGATGCTGATCCGAGCGGTAGTCGCGCCGTGGCGCGCCCCGCCGCCGCGGCCCCTCAGCCCAATCGCGTGACATTCAATCGACTAGAGCTCAACCGCATTCTCAACCTCTATGGCCGTATGGTCGCCGATGGCGAATGGCGCGACTATGCGATCGACTTCCTGAAGGACCGCGCGGTGTTCTCGGTGTTTCGCCGCGCATCGGAAGTGCCGATCTATCGGATCGAGAAGGACCCGCGCCTCGCGCGCAAGCAGGGCATGTACAGCGTGATCTCGGCCACTGGCCTGATCCTGCGCCGCGGCCATGAGCTGGAGCGCGTGCTGCTGGTGATCGACCGCAAGCTGGCGCTGGTGTAGCCATAGCGCGACACTATTTGCTCCGCGCAAAGAAAAAGCCCCGGCGGGTTAGGCCGGGGCTTCGATCGATCCGATCAGCGTTTCGTTTAGTCGCGCTGGCCGAGCAGTTGCAGCAGCAGCGTGAACAGGTTGATGAAGTTCAGGTAGAGCGAGAGGGCACCGGTGATTGCCGCACGCTCTGCCATCGCACCACCCTGCGAGGCGTAGCCGTAGATGTAGTCGTTCTTCAGCCGCTGGGTGTCCCAGGCGGTGAGGCCCGCGAACACCAGCACGCCGACCACCGACACGATGAACTGCAGCGCCGAGCTCGCCAGGAACAGGTTGACCAGGCTCGCGATGATGATGCCGATCAGACCCATGAACAGGAACGAGCCCATGCCGCTCATGTCACGCTTGGTAGTGTAGCCGTAGAGGCTCAGCGCACCGAACGTCGCCGCGGTGATGAAGAACACGCGCACGATCGAGGTGTGCGTGTACACCAGGAAGATCGACGACAGCGACAGGCCCATCAGCGCCGAGAACACCCAGAACAGCATCTGGGCAGTCGAGGGTGCCAGGCGGTTGATGCCGGCCGAGATGACGAACACCATCACCAGAGGGGCGAGGATGAACAGCCACTTCAGCGGGCTGACGAACATCGCGTAGCCGAACTGTGTCAGATAGGCATTGCCGAACTTGGCGACGGCGGCAGACGGATCGCCGGTCACCGCAGCCATGTAGACACCGAGCGCGGCCAGGCCGGTGATGGCGAGGCCGATGCTCATGTAGTTGTAGATGCGCAGCATGTAGGCGCGCAGACCGGCGTCGACGGCCGCAGCGTCAATGCGCCCGGCGGCCCGGCCGAAGGGAGAAGAGTAGTTGCGGTCTAGGTCCGACATGGTCGAATTCCCGTGGTTGGTCCCGGTGGAGCGCAAGGGATTTGCGGCGCCGGTCGTAAATCTATCTCAGATGCTGCGGTTTGCCGAACATTAATTCGGTGTCATCAAACCGATCATCCGACCCGGTTGGTATGTGGGAAATTAACACATCCGACGCAAGCTTCCACGCGCGGCTGAATGTCGCTCTGACGCGGCGTTCATGGGGAGAAACGGCGTCAGCGGCCGCTACATATTGTCACAAATTCCGCAGCACCGAAGCTGGTTTCTGATTGAGCGCAAGCAGTGTTCCGGCCAGCCCCAATCCGACCGTGACGATCAGGGCGGCGACCACCACCAGCGCCGCGCTGCCCGCCTGCCAGATGAAGCTCAGCGTCATCAGCCGCGTCACGATCATCCAGGCGGCGATCGAGCCGGCGATGACACCGAACACGGCGGTTGCAAAACCGATCATGAGATACTCCAGCGCGTAGGCACCGAGCAGCCGCGCCCGGGTGGCGCCGAGCGTCTTGAGGATCACGGCGTCGTAGACCCGGTGGCGGTGGCCGGCGGCCAGCGCCCCGCCCAACACCAGGATGGCGGAGATCAGCGTCACCGCGCTGGCGCCGCGGATCGCCAGCACAAGGTTGCTGACGACGCTGCCGATCGTTTCCAGGGCCTCGCGCACGCGCACGCTGGTCACCATCGGGAAGGCGTCGGCGACCTGCTTGATGATGCGGGCATCGCCCGCGGCGTCTGGATGGATCTCGGTCAGGGTCGCGACATGGCTGTGCGGCGCGCCCTTGAAGGCATTCGGCGAGAACACCAGCACGAAGTTGATGCCCATGCCCTGCCAGTCGATGTTGCGCAGATTGGCGATCTTGGCCGGCACGTCGCGGCCGAGCACGTTGACCACGATCTCGTCGCCGATCTTCAGGCCCAGGCCGTCGGCGATCTTCTTTTCCATCGAGACCAGCGGAGGTCCGCTGTAGTCCGATCCCCACCATTCGCCCTCGACGATCTTGGAGCCCTTGGGCACTTCCCCGGTATAGGTCAGTCCGCGGTCGCTCTGCAGCACCCACTCGGAGTCGACGGTCGGATTGAGCTGGTCGGCCTTCATGCCACGCGCCGCGACGATGCGCCCGCGCAGCATCGGCACGTCCTCGACCGTCGAATCCGGAGAAATCTGCTTGAGGAAGGAGCCGAAGCGGTCGGCCTCGGTGGAGGGGATGTCGATGAAGAAGAACGACGGCGCCCGCTCGGGCAGCGCCGCCAGGAACTGCCTGCGCAGATTGCCGTCGATCTGGGTGATGGTGACGAGCACCGCGAGCCCGAGACCGAGCGACAGCACCACCGACGGCGTCAGGGCACCCGGGCGGTGAATGTTGGCGATCGCCAGCCGCAGCATGGTGATGCGGCTGCGCGGCAGCCGCCTCGCCACCGCCATCAGCAGTTCGGCAATCCCGCGCAGCAGCAGAAACACCGCGATCGAGGAGACGACGAAGACGGTTGCAACCCGCTTGTCATAGGACAGCCCGATGGCAACAGTGATCAAGAGCGCGATCACGACGCCCATCAGCGCGAGGTAGCTCCAGCGCGGGCGATGCCATTCGCTGGCGACGGTTTCGCGGAACAGCGCCGCCACCGGCACGTCGTGCACCCGGCCGAGCGGCCACAGGCCGAAGGCGAGTGCGGTGAGCTGGCCGTAGATGAAAGCGAGCGCGAGCTCGTCCGGATGCATCGCCGGCACCACCGGCAGCGGCAGCAGTTTGCCGAACACGCCGACGATCACGAAAGGCAGCGCTGCGCCGAGCGCCAGCCCGATCACCGAGCCGATCCCGGCCAGCACCACCACTTGCGTGAGATAGATCGTGAAGACGTCGCGGCCGGTGGCGCCGAGCGCCTTGAACGAGGCGACCACGTCGCGGCGGCGGTCGATATGGCTCTTCACCGCATTGGCGACGCCGACGCCGCCGACCAGCAATGCGGCGAGGCCGACCAGGGTCAGGAATTGCGTGAAGCGGTTGATGCTGCGTTCGAGTTGCGGCGAGGCGTTGCTGCGGCTGCGCACTTCCCAGCCGGCCTCGGGCGCAGCGCTTCGCGCGCCGTCGAGCAGCGCGGTGGTGGCGCGATCATCATTGGCGCCATCGGGCAGCTTCACCCGGTAAATCCAGCGCACCAGACTGCCCGGTTGCAGCAGGTCGGTGGCACGCAGACTGGCCTCGCTGACCAGGAAGCGCGGGCCGAGGCCGACGCCGCCGGCGAGCTTGTCGGGTTCGGCCGCGACCACGCTGCGGATCTGGTAGGTCGCGCTGCCGATGGTGACGCGGTCGCCGAGCTTCAGGTCGAGCCGTGCCAGCAAGGTCGAATCGACAGCCGCACCGTAAGCGCCATCGCGCTCGGCGAGGAGATCGGCGAGCGGCATGTTCGGCTCGAGCGAGAGTTCGCCGAGCATCGGATATGTGCTGTCGACCGCCTTGAGCTCGACCAGCGCCAGCTTGCCGTCGGTGCTGCGCGCCATCGCGCGCAGCGTGGCTGCGACCGAGACCTCGCCGCGAGTGCGCAGATACGCTACTTCGTTGGGCTTGGCTTCGCGCGAGATCAGCGAGAACGCGGCGTCACCGCCGAGCAGGGTGCGGCCTTCGCGCGACAGGCCGTCGGCGAGGCTCGCGGCGACCGAGCCGACGCCGGCAATCGCCATCACGCCGAGCGCGATGCAGGCGATGAAGACGTAGAAGCCGCGCAGGCCGCTGCGCAGTTCGCGCATCGCGTAACGGAAGGCAAGCGACGACGTGCGGCCCTGGACCGCGACTTCGGACGCAATGCTCATGTCGCGGAGTGTCCGTCGATGCGGCCGGAGCGCAGCCGCACGACGCGGTCGCAACGCTGTGCGAGCGAGATGTCGTGCGTCACCAGCACCAGCGTCATGCCGCGCTCGGCATGCTTGCTGAACAGCAGGTCGACGATCTGCTTTCCCGTCGCCTCGTCGAGATTTCCGGTCGGCTCGTCGGCGACGAGGATCGCGGGATCGGGCGCGAGCGCGCGCGCGATCGCCACGCGCTGCTGTTCGCCGCCGGAGAGCTGCGTCGGATAATGATGCAGGCGCTCGCCTAGGCCGACCGATTGCAGTTCCTGCGCGGCGCGCGTCGCTGCGTCGGGCGAGCCCGCAAGCTCGAGCGGCACCGCGACATTCTCCAGCGCCGTCATCGTCGGGATCAGATGGAACGACTGGAAGACGATGCCGACCTGTCGGCCGCGAAAACGCGCGAGCGCATCTTCGTCGAGGGCATTGAACGACGTGCCGTTGACGACCACTTCTCCACTGTCAGGACGTTCGAGCCCCGCCATCACCATCAGCAAGGTCGACTTCCCCGAGCCCGACGGGCCGATCAGGCCGATGGCCTCGCCCGCTGCCACACGAAGGCTGATATCCTTGAGGATATGAACCCGTGCCGCGCCGGTGCCGAGCGAGAGATTGACGTTCTTGACAGAGATAGTGTCCGGCTCGACGCCGGTCAGTGATGAGGATTCGATGAGGCTGTCCATGGTTCGGTCATATGGCACTTCCGCTGCTGCGGTCGAGGGCCGGTTGGGAATCTTCGTGCACATACTCGTGTTGCTTATGGGCTTGATGACGGCGGCAAGTGCGCAGGCGGCGGATCCCGCGAAACCGATCAAGATGGTGGTGCTCGGCGACTCCCTGAGCGCCGGCTACGGCCTTCCGGCCGACGCGGCGTTTCCGGTTCGCCTGCAAAAGGCCTTGGATGCCAAGGGGATAAAGGCCGACATGATCAATGCCGGGGTGTCTGGCGACACCGCCTCGGGCGGCCGCGACCGGGTCGACTGGTCGGTCCCCGATGGAACCGATGCGGTGATCCTCGAGCTCGGCGCCAACGATGCCCTGCGCGGCACCGATCCGGCGGTCACGCGCGCCGCACTGTCCGACGTCATCACAAAGTTGAAGGCGCGCAAGATCGCGGTGCTCTTGTGCGGCATGCTCGCGCCGCCGAATTATGGCAGCGACTATGCAGCCAAGTTCAACGCGATCTATCCCGAGCTTTCGAAATCGTTCGGCGTGCCGCTCTATCCGTTCTTCCTCAATGGTGTTGCAGCCGACGCCAAGCTCAACCAGGCCGACGGCATGCATCCGACGGCCGCGGGAGTGGATGTTGTCGTGAAAAATATCATGCCCACGGTGGAGACATTTCTCGGTGCATTATCCGGGCAACGGAGTTGAAACGCAGGCTCAACGGCGCATCATGACCGCAGGTTTACGAGCCGTTAACGCATCATGCTTCGCAGAGTCATATAACTCGGGTACAAAGAGACATCGGTGATTCGTCACCGGGTTGTAACAGGGCGCGGGCTCCCAAAACTCGCGCCACCGCATCGAGGATTATTGCGATGCCGCGTCTGTTCACTGGACTGGAAATCCCGGCCGACATCGGTCAAACCCTTTCCAACTTGCGTGGTGGCCTTCCCGGCGCACGTTGGATCGATCCCGAAAATTATCACGTCACTCTACGCTTCATCGGCGACATCGATGGCATCTGGGCCAACGAAATCGCATCGATGTTGTTTCGGGTGAATCGCAAACCGTTCGAGGTCAAGCTGCAGGGCTTGTCGAGCTTCGGCGGACGCAAGCCGCGCGCGGTGGTTGCCGCCGTCGAGCCGAGCCGGCCGTTGATCGAGCTGCAGGCCGAGCTCGAGCGGATGATGCAGCGGATGGGGCTTGATCCCGAGGGCCGCAAATTCACCCCGCATGTGACGCTCGCGCGGCTGTATGACGCTTCGAGCCAGGACGTTGCGGATTATCTGTCCGTGCGCGGCTACTTCCCGAGCCGCACCTTCATGGCGGATCGCTTCGTGCTGTTCTCGTCGCGCGCGTCGACCGGCGGCGGCCCCTACGTGGTCGAGGATTCCTACGCGCTTTGCGCGTGAGATAGCCGCCGGTTCTGGGCACCCGGCCGGTTCGTCCGGTCGGCCGGGTTGTGCAAGAGCGTGCTCCTGCATACCCGTCGGCAAAATTCACGGCTTGCAATTTTCCGCGCGGTAGGGCCGTAAGATGGCTCATGCTCTCCACCTCGCCCAGTTCCTTCCTTGACCATTACAAGGCCCTGGTCGCCTCCGGCGCGATCGAGGCCGATTCCGCGCAAGCGCTCGCCGCCGATGCGTTCGGCGCGCTGGAGGAGCGGCTTGCGAGCTACAAGCCCCAGCGCAAGCAGAGCCTGTTCGGCCGGCTGTTCGGCGGCGACAAGGACGAGGGACCGCCGCGCGGGCTCTACGTCCATGGCGAGGTCGGTCGCGGCAAGACCATGCTGATGGATCTGTTCTTCCAGCAGAGCCCGGTCGAGCACAAGCGCCGCGCGCATTTCCACGAATTCATGGCCGAGGCGCATGAGCGCATCTACGGTTATCGCCAGCAGATCGCGCGCGGCGAGATCGGCGATGCCGATGTCATCGCGCTCACCGCGCAGGCGATCTTCGACGAGGCCTGGCTGCTCTGCTTCGATGAATTCCACGTCACCGACATCGCCGACGCGATGATCCTCGGGCGGCTGTTCGCAAAGCTGTTCGATCTCGGCACCGTGGTGGTCGCGACCTCGAACGTCGCGCCGGAGGATCTCTACAAGGGCGGCCTCAATCGCGCGCTGTTTCTGCCGTTCATCAAGCAGATCTCGGATCACATGGACGTGCTGCGGCTCGATGCGCGCACCGATTTCCGGCTCGAGAAACTGTTCGGCGTGAAGATGTGGCTGGTGCCGGCCGATGATGCGGCCGATGCCGCGCTCGATGCGGCCTGGCGCAAGATGACCGGCAATGCGCCGTGCAAGTCGCGCGACATCGCGATCAAGGGGCGCACGCTGCACGTGCCGTGCTCGGCGCACGGCATCGCGCGCTTCGGCTTCGCGGACATCTGCGAGAAGCCGCTTGCGGCGTCGGACTATCTGCGGCTCGCGCACGACTATCATACGATCCTGATCGACCGCATCCCGGTGATGGACTACGCCGAGCGCAACGCCGCCAAGCGCTTCATCTCGCTGATCGACACGCTCTATGACAATGCCGTGAAGCTGATGGCGTCGGCCGAGGCCGAGCCTGTGTCGCTCTATCTCGCCACCGACGGCATCGAGGCGATGGAGTTCAAGCGCACCGCGTCGCGTCTGATCGAAATGAGTTCGGAATCCTACCTGGCGTTACCGCACGGCCGGAAAGACTCCTCGGCGAGCGGCGCGACGACTGGTCTGGTGGAGACCTAATTCAGCCTTTTGGGCGCTCCGTTTCGAGCAACTTTTCGTGCGTTCGGGGACGGATGCCGCTGGCATGCCTGATCGAATTCCGGGCAGGGGCGACAATTGGGCAGGCCGCGACTTGAACGTATCATTCGAAAGGGATAACCACCCTTCCAACCGACTTCTCTCCCTCCTGCTACCAGTTCAAAGGACTGATTTCCCATGGCACGCGACAAGATTGCTCTGATTGGCTCCGGACAGATCGGCGGAACGCTGGCGCACCTCGTCGGCCTGAAGGAACTCGGGGACGTCGTGCTGTTCGATATCGCCGAAGGCGTGCCGCAGGGCAAAGCGCTCGACATCGCGCAGTCGTCGCCGGTCGATGGTTTCGACTCCAATCTCTCCGGCGCCAATTCCTATGAGGCGCTCGACGGCGCCAAGGTCTGCATCGTCACGGCCGGCGTGCCGCGCAAGCCCGGCATGAGCCGCGACGATCTGCTCTCCATCAACCTCAAGGTCATGGAGCAGGTCGGCGCAGGCATCAAGAAGTACGCGCCCGACGCGTTCGTCATCTGCATCACCAACCCGCTGGATGCGATGGTGTGGGCGCTGCAGAAGGCTTCGGGCCTGCCGCACAAGAAGGTGGTCGGCATGGCCGGTGTGCTCGACTCCGCGCGCTTCCGCTACTTCCTCGCCGATGAATTCAACGTCTCGGTCGAAGACGTCACCGCGTTCGTGCTCGGCGGTCACGGCGACACCATGGTGCCGCTGACCCGCTACTCCACCGTCGCTGGCATTCCGCTGCCCGACCTCGTCAAGATGGGCTGGACCTCGCAGGCCCGCATCGACGAGATCGTCGATCGCACCCGCAACGGCGGCGCCGAAATCGTCAACCTGCTCAAGACCGGCTCCGCCTTCTACGCGCCGGCAGCGTCCGCGATCGCGATGGCCGAGAGCTACCTGAAGGACAAGAAGCGCGTGCTGCCCTGCGCCGCCTATCTCAACGGCGAGTACGGCGTGAAGGACATGTACGTCGGCGTGCCCACCGTGATCGGCTCCAAGGGTGTCGAGCGCGTGGTCGAGATCGAGCTCGCCGGCAAGGACCGCGAAGCCTTCGACAAGTCAGTCGGCGCCGTGCAGGGTCTGGTCGACGCCTGCAAGAAGATCGCCCCCGATCTGCTCGGCAAGTAATCTGGCTTGGCAATGGCCCGATAGGCGTTTCCAATCGCCTGTTGGATGCAAGGTGATGAAATCCTGACGGATTTTGTAGTTGCGTCGGTCTTGGTATATGGTATGCCAGTTCTAAGGCTGACGTGAGCTCGACGAAGTTCGCCGCACGAGGGTTTGGGAGCGTCTCTCCATGAATATCCACGAATACCAGGCCAAAGCACTGCTGCATGACTTTGGCGTCCCGATCTCGCGCGGCGTGGCGGTGCTGAAGGCGGGCGACGCCGATGCGGCCGCCAAGCAGCTCTCCGGTCCGATCTGGGTGGTGAAGAGCCAGATCCACGCCGGCGGCCGCGGCAAGGGCAAGTTCAAGGAAGCCTCCGCCGGCGACAAGGGCGGTGTCCGCATCGCCAAGTCGGTCGCCGAGGTCGATGAGTTTGCCAAGCAGATGCTTGGCGCGACCCTGGTCACGGTGCAGACCGGCCCGCACGGCAAGCAGGTCAATCGCCTCTACATCGAGGAAGGCTCCGACATCGACAAGGAGTTCTACCTCTCGATCCTGGTCAACCGCGAAACCTCCGAGGTCTCCTTCGTCGTCTCGACCGAGGGCGGCGTCAACATCGAGGAAGTTGCGCACGCGACGCCGGAGAAGATCGTTTCCTTCTCTGTCGATCCTGCGACCGGCATCATGGCGCATCATGGCCGCACCGTCGCCAACGCGCTGAAGCTGACCGGCGATCTCGCCAAGCAGGCGGAAAAGCTGACCGGCCAGCTCTATGCCGCCTTCATCGCCAAGGACATGGCGATGCTCGAAATCAATCCGCTCGTCGTCACCAAGCAGGGCCAGCTCCGCGTGCTCGACGCCAAGGTGTCGTTCGACAGCAACGCGCTCTACCGCCACCCCGACGTGGTCGCGCTGCGCGACGAGACTGAGGAGGACGCCAAGGAGATCGAGGCGTCGAAATATGACCTCAACTATGTCGCGCTCGATGGCACGATCGGCTGCATGGTCAACGGCGCCGGCCTCGCCATGGCGACGATGGACATCATCAAGCTCTACGGCATGGAGCCGGCGAACTTCCTCGACGTCGGCGGCGGCGCCAGCGTGGAGAAGGTCGCCGCAGCGTTCAAGATCATCACCGCCGACCCCAACGTGAAGGGGATTCTGGTCAACATCTTCGGCGGCATCATGAAGTGCGACGTCATCGCCGAGGGCGTGGTCGCCGCGGTGAAGCAGGTCGGTCTCAAGGTGCCGCTGGTCGTGCGTCTTGAAGGCACCAATGTCGAGCAGGGCAAGAAGATCATCCGCGAAAGCGGCCTCAACGTCGTGCCCGCCGACAATCTCGATGACGCCGCGCAGAAGATCGTGAAGGCCGTCAAGGGAGGCTAACGATGGCAGATCATCTCGATGCCCCGACACCCCTCGAAGAACACCGCAAGCTCGCGGTCTTCGCGGGCGAGTGGAGTGGCGAAGAGGTGGTCTATCCGTCGCGTTGGACCGCAGGCGGTCCGGCCAGCTCGCATGTGAGCGCGCGGATCGCGCTCAACGGCTTCTATCTGATCCAGGACAGCGTGCAGACGCGTGAGGGCAAGGAGAGCTTTGCCGCCCACGGCGTCTTCACCTACGACCGCGAAGAGCGGACCTACAAACTGTTCTGGCACGATTCGCTTGGCTACTACCCGCCATCGCCGGCCTCCGGCGGCTGGGTCAACAGGTCGCTGATCCTGGTGCGCGGCTCGTTGCGCGGCAACGCCCGTCATGTCTACGAGGTCGTCGACGACAACACCTACAACATGAAGATCCAGTTCTCGCCCGACGCGGAAGGGTGGGCCGACGTGCTCACCGGCGTGTACCGGCGTATCCACTAGAGCAAAGAGTTGTCACTGCTCGTCTCGCGAAAGCATCACGAACCATGTCCATCCTGATCGACAAGAACACCAAGGTCATCTGCCAGGGCTTCACCGGCAAGAACGGCACCTTCCATTCGGAAGCGGCGATCGCTTACGGCACCAAGATGGTCGGTGGCGTGGCGCCGGGCAAAGGCGGCTCGACGCATCTCAACTTGCCGGTGTTCGACACCGTTGCGGAAGCGCGCGAGAAGACCGGCGCCGATGCCAGCGTCGTCTATGTGCCGCCGCCGGGCGCGGCCGATGCGATCTGCGAGGCGATCGATGCGGAGATCCCGCTGATCGTCTGCATCACCGAGGGCATTCCGGTGCTCGACATGGTGCGCGTCAAGCGCTCGCTGTCGGGATCGAAGTCGCGGCTGATCGGCCCGAACTGCCCAGGCGTGATGACCGCCGGCGAGTGCAAGATCGGCATCATGCCGGCCAACATCTTCAAGCCCGGCAGCGTCGGCATCGTCTCCCGCTCCGGCACGCTGACCTACGAGGCGGTGTTCCAGACCACCCAGGAAGGCCTCGGCCAGACCACCGCGGTCGGCATCGGCGGCGATCCGGTCAAGGGCACCGAGTTCATCGACGTGCTGGAGATGTTTCTGGCCGACGAGAAGACCAAGTCGATCGTCATGATCGGCGAGATCGGCGGTTCCGCCGAGGAAGACGCCGCCCAATTCCTCAGGGATGAGGCTAAGCGCGGCCGCAAGAAGCCGATGGTCGGCTTCATCGCCGGTGTCACGGCACCTCCCGGCCGCCGGATGGGCCATGCCGGCGCGATCATCTCCGGCGGCAAGGGCGACGCCGGTTCCAAGACCGCGGCGATGGAAGCGGCCGGGATCAAGGTGTCGCCTTCGCCGGCGCGCCTTGGGCATACGCTCGCCGAAATGTTGAAGTAAATCGTCCGTTACGACGACGACTGCCTTGGAGCGCGCTATCCCGGGTTTTTATGCCGGGAAGCGCGTTCGGCGTGCGATTTGCCGCCAAAAGCGTTCGATTATAAGCTTTGAAATTATATTCATTTCTTGGTTCTTTTAAGCGGGAATATCCAACCTAGATAGGGTAAAGGATATCCATCCAGCCGGCCCTCTCACAGACCGGCACTAGCGCCGTCTTCTACGCGCGAACCAAAAATCACCAGGACTGCCTTATGTCTCGCCAGGATGCGAACGCCGCCTTTGCTCTCTCTTCGTTTTTGCAGGGCACCAACGCGGCCTATATCGACGACCTCTACGCCCGTTACGAACAGGATCCCGCTTCGGTCGACGCCGAGTGGCAGGAGTTCTTCAAGAGCCTGAAGGACACCTCTGCCGACGTCCAGAAGAACGCCGAGGGCGCCTCGTGGGGACGCGACAACTGGCCGGTCACGCCGCGCGACGAACTGACCTCGGCGCTCGACGGCAACTGGGCGCAGGTCGAGAAGGCGGTCGGCACCAAGCTCGCAGCCAAGGCGCAGGCCAAGGGCGCTGAATTGTCGGACGCCGAGGTCCATCAGGCGACCCGTGATTCCGTCCGTGCGTTGATGTTGATTCGCGCCTACCGCATGCGCGGCCATTTCCACGCCAAGCTCGATCCGCTCGGCATCGAGGCGCCGCGCGATCGCGAGGAGCTCGATCCGCGTTCCTACGGCTTCACCGAGGCCGATTTCGATCGCAAGATCTTCCTCGATCACGTGCTCGGCCTCGAATACGGCACGCTGCGCGAGATCGTGCAGATCTGCGAGCGCACCTACTGCCAGACGCTCGGCGTCGAATTCATGCACATCTCCAACGCCGCGCAGAAGGCGTGGATCCAGGAGCGCATCGAGGGGCCGGACAAGGAGATCAGCTTCACTCCCGAGGGGCGCCGCGCCATCCTCAACAAGCTGATCGAGACCGAGGGCTTCGAGAAGTTCTGCGACGTCAAGTTCACCGGCACCAAGCGCTTCGGCCTCGACGGCGGTGAATCGCTGATCCCCGCGCTCGAGCAGATCATCAAGCGCGGCGGCAATCTCGGCGTGAAGGAGATCGTGGTCGGCATGCCGCATCGCGGCCGCCTCAACGTGCTGACGCAGGTGATGGGCAAGCCGCATCGCGCGCTGTTCCACGAATTCAAGGGCGGCTCGGCCAATCCGGATTCGGTCGAAGGCTCCGGCGACGTCAAGTATCACCTCGGCGCCTCCTCGGACCGCGAGTTCGACGGCAACAATATCCATCTGTCGTTGACCGCGAACCCGTCGCATCTCGAGATCGTCGATCCCGTCGTGATGGGCAAGGTGCGCGCCAAACAGGACCAGCACGGCGATCCGCCCGATATGCGCATCTCCGTGCTTCCGCTCCTGATGCACGGCGACGCGGCGTTCGCGGGCCAGGGCGTCGTGGCGGAATGTTTCAGCCTGTCCGACCTGAAGGGCTACCGCACCGGCGGCTCGCTGCACTTCATCGTCAACAACCAGATCGGCTTCACCACCTATCCGCGCTACTCGCGCTCGTCGCCCTATCCGTCCGACGTGGCGAAGATGATCGATGCGCCGATCTTCCACGTGAACGGCGATGATCCGGAGGCGGTCGTGTTCGCGGCCAAGGTTGCGATCGAATTCCGGCAGAAATTCCACAAGCCGGTCGTCATCGACATGTTCTGCTACCGTCGCCACGGCCACAACGAGGGCGATGAACCGGCATTCACCCAGCCGGTGATGTACAAGAAGATCGCCTCGCACCCGACGACGCTGGAAATCTACGCCAAGCGGCTGGTCGCCGACGGCGTGATGACCGAAGGCGAGGTCGAGAAGGCCAAGGCCGACTGGCGCGCGCGGCTCGATGCCGAGTTCGAGGCCGGCGCCGGCTACAAGCCAAACAAGGCCGACTGGCTCGACGGCAAGTGGGCGGGCTTCAAGATCGCCGATCAGGAAGAGGATGCCCGCCGCGGCGTCACCGGTGTCGATGTCTCCGTTCTGAAGGATATCGGCCGCAAGATCACCAAGGTTCCGGATGGCTTCCGCGTCCACCGCACCATCCAGCGCTTCCTCGACAATCGCGCCAAGGCGATCGACAGCGGCGTCGGCATCGACTGGGCGACCGGCGAGGCGCTGGCGTTCTGCACGCTGCTGCAGGAAGGCCATCATGTGCGGCTGTCCGGCCAGGATTCCGAGCGCGGCACCTTCTCGCAGCGTCACTCGGTGCTGATCGATCAGGAAGACGAGAGCCGCTACACGCCGTTCAATCACCTCGGCGGTGACGACACCGGCCATTACGAGGTCATCAACTCGCTGCTCTCGGAAGAGGCGGTGCTCGGCTTCGAGTACGGCTATTCGCTGGCCGAGCCGAATGCGCTGGCGATGTGGGAGGCGCAGTTCGGCGACTTCGCCAACGGCGCGCAGGTCGTGTTCGACCAGTTCATCTCCTCGGGCGAGCGCAAATGGCTGCGCATGTCGGGCCTGGTCTGCCTGCTGCCGCACGGCTACGAAGGGCAGGGGCCGGAGCACTCCTCCGCACGCCTCGAGCGTTACCTGCAGATGTGCGCGGAAGACAACATGCAGGTGGTCAATCCGACCACGCCGGCGAACTACTTCCACGTGCTGCGGCGCCAGCTGCATCGCGAGATCCGCAAGCCGCTGATCCTGATGACGCCGAAGTCGCTGCTGCGTCACAAGCGCGCGGTGTCGCGGCTCGAAGAGCTCGGCCGGAACGCCACCTTCCATCGTATCCTGTACGATGACGCGCAAATGCTGCCGAACGAGTCGATCAAGCTGAAGCCGGATGACAAGATCCGTCGCGTCGTGCTGTGCTCCGGCAAGGTCTATTACGATCTCTACGAGGAGCGCGAGAAGCGCGGCGTCGACGACATCTACCTGATGCGCATCGAGCAGCTCTATCCGGTGCCGCTGAAGGCGCTGGTGCAGGAACTCAGCCGCTTCAAGAACGCCGAAGTGGTTTGGTGCCAGGAAGAGCCGCGCAACATGGGGTCGTGGCACTTCATCGAGCCTTATCTCGAATGGGTGCTGAACCAGATCAACGCGCCCAACAAGCGTCCGCGCTACGCCGGCCGTCCGGCATCCGCGGCAACCGCCACCGGGTTGATGTCGAAACATCTGGCGCAGCTCAAGGCGCTGCTCGACGACGCACTGAACTAACGACCTTCACACACGTCATGCCCCGCGAAAGCGGGGCATTCGGTACCCCGGATATTCAGCAGAAACGCTGTCGTCACGGAGTACTGGATCGTCCGTTGTGGCGGACGGTGGCCGCACAAGTTTTATGACCGCAGGGTTGATCTGAGGAAAAGACCATGACTGAAATTCGCGTTCCAACGCTCGGCGAATCCGTGACCGAGGCCACGATCGGCCGCTGGTTCAAGAAGGCAGGAGACGCCGTCGCGGTGGACGAGCCGTTGGTGGAGCTGGAGACCGACAAGGTCACGATCGAGGTTCCGGCGCCGTCGGCAGGAACGCTCGGCGAGATCATCGCCAAGGATGGCGAAACGGTCGCGGTCGGCGCGCTGCTCGGCCAGATCAATGACGGCGCCGCCCCGGCCAAGCCGGCCGCCGCTGCCGCTCCCGCCAAGGCGGCCGCACCCGCACCTGCCGCTGCCGCAGCACCTGCTGCTGCCGCGCCAAAAGTGCCGCCTGCGGATGCGCCGCTCGCGCCGTCGGTCCGCAAGCTCTCCGCCGAGAGCGGCGTCGATGCGTCGACCGTTCCCGGTTCGGGCAAGGACGGCCGAGTGACCAAGGGTGACATGCTGGCTGCGATCGAGAAGGCGGCCTCGGCGCCGACCCCGGTCAACCAGCCGGCCGCTGCCGTGCAGGTCCGCGCGCCGTCGCCGGCCGACGATGCCGCGCGCGAGGAGCGTGTGAAGATGACCCGGCTGCGCCAGACCATCGCCCGCCGCCTCAAGGACGTGCAGAACACTGCGGCGATGCTGACGACCTTCAACGAGGTCGACATGACCAACGTCATGGCGCTGCGCGCGCACTACAAGGACACGTTCGAGAAGAAGCACGGCGTCAAGCTCGGCTTCATGGGCTTCTTCACCAAGGCCGTCGTGCAGGCCTTGAAGGACATCCCGGCCGTCAACGCCGAGATCGACGGCACCGACCTGATCTACAAGAACTACTATCATATCGGCGTTGCGGTCGGCACCGACCGCGGCCTGGTGGTGCCGGTCGTGCGCGACTGCGACCACAAGTCGATCGCCGAGATCGAGAAGGGGATCGCCGACTACGGGCGCCGCGCCCGCGACGGTCAGCTCAAGATCGACGAGATGCAGGGCGGCACCTTCACCATCACCAATGGCGGCATCTACGGTTCGCTGATGTCGACGCCAATCCTCAACGCGCCGCAGTCCGGCATCCTCGGCATGCACAAGATCCAGGAGCGGCCGATGGTGGTCGGCGGCAAGATCGAGGCGCGCCCGATGATGTATCTGGCGCTGTCCTACGATCACCGCGTCATCGACGGCAAGGAAGCGGTCACCTTCCTGGTGCGCGTCAAGGAGAGCCTTGAGGATCCGGCCCGCCTGGTGCTGGACCTCTGACATCGGGACGCACGTGGTGCCCGATCACCTCGGGCATCGCGATCGGATATTTCCTCACATGCGCTTGGAGGTTGACGTGACGGACAAGGTCGTTGTCATCACTGGCGGCAGCCGCGGCATCGGCCGCGCCGCCGCGCTTGCAGCCGCTGCGCGCGGCTATCGCGTCGTCGTCGGCTATGCTTCCAACCAGGCGGCGGCCAACGAGGTCGTTGCCGCGATCGAGGCGAAGAACGGCAAGGCGATCGCGGTGAAATGCGACGTCGGCAGCGAGCAGGATATCCTGGCGCTGTTCAAGGCCGCAGACGCCTTCGGGACGCTCGGCGCGCTGGTCAACAATGCCGGCATCGTCGGCGCGTCGATCCGCGTCGAGGATATGACCGCCGAGCGTATCCAGCGCATGATGGCGGTGAACGTCACCGGCAGCATCCTGTGCGCCCGTGAAGCCGTGAAGCGGATGTCGACCAAGCGGGGCGGCAAGGGCGGTGTCATCGTCAACCTGTCCTCGGTCGCCGCCAAGCTCGGCTCGGCCAACACCTATGTCGACTACGCGGCGTCGAAAGGTGCGATCGATACCTTTACAGTCGGTCTTGGCCACGAGGTTGCCGATGAAGGCATCCGCGTTGCCGGCATTCGCCCCGGCCTGATCGATACGGAAATCCACGCCTCGGGCGGCGAGCCCGATCGCGCGCATCGGCTTGCGCCCATGGTGCCGATGAAGCGCGTCGGCACTGCCGAGGAAATCGCCAATGCCATCGTCTGGCT
Source organism: Bradyrhizobium macuxiense (assembly GCF_001542415.1). GTDB lineage: Bacteria > Pseudomonadota > Alphaproteobacteria > Rhizobiales > Xanthobacteraceae > Bradyrhizobium > Bradyrhizobium macuxiense. The sequence goes on along the minus strand of NZ_LNCU01000024.1, from coordinate 14,466 downwards.
GTTGTCGGACGAGGCGTCCTATGTCACGAGCGCGACCCTCGACGTGTCGGGCGGCCGCTAGAGCATGATCCGGAAAAGTGGAAACCGGTTCTCCCTCGCGACAAACGCGGAACGCGTTTGCGCGGAGATCATGTTCCCCTAACTGTCACAGAGTTTAGCTACAGGACTTCCATCATGGCTTCTTACGATCTTGTCGTCATCGGTACCGGACCCGGCGGCTACGTCTGCGCGATCCGCGCGGCGCAACTCGGCATGAAGGTCGCCGTCGTCGAGAAGAACGCGACGCTCGGCGGCACCTGCCTCAATGTCGGCTGCATGCCCTCGAAGGCGCTGCTGCATGCTTCCGAGATGTTCGAGGAAGCCGCGCACTCCTTCGCCAAGATGGGCGTCAGCGTCTCGGCGCCGAAGCTCGATCTTGCGGCGATGATGAATTTCAAGCAGCAGGGCATCGACGGCAACGTCAAGGGCGTCGAGTTCCTGATGAAGAAGAACAAGATCGACGTGCTCAAGGGCACCGGCAAGATCCTCGGCGCCGGCAAGGTCGAGGTCTCGGGTGACGGCAAGACGGAGGTCGTCGAGACCAAGAACATCGTGATCGCCACGGGCTCGGACATCGCGCGACTGAAGGGGATCGATATCGACGAGAAGCGCATCGTGTCGTCGACCGGCGCGCTGTCGCTGGAGAAGGTGCCGGAGAAATTGCTGATCATCGGCGCCGGTGTGATCGGGCTCGAGCTCGGCTCGGTCTGGCGTCGCCTCGGCGCGGATGTCATGGTCGTGGAATTCCTCGACCGCATCCTGCCCGGCATGGATGGCGAAGTGGCAAAGCAATTCCAGCGCATGCTGGAGAAGCAGGGATTCGTCTTAAAGCTCGGTGCCAAGGTGACCTCGGTCGATACGTCGGGCAAGACGTTGTCGGTGAAGGTCGAGCCGGCCGCGGGCGGCGCCGCTGAAACGCTCGAAGCCGATGTCGTGCTGGTGTGCATCGGCCGCGTGCCCTACACCGAGGGCCTTGGGCTGAAGGAGGCCGGCGTGGCGCTCGACAGTCGCGGCCGTGTCGAGATCGATTCGCACTTCTCGACCAATGTGAATGGCATCTACGCGATCGGCGACGTCGTCGCCGGACCGATGCTCGCACACAAGGCGGAGGACGAGGGCGTCGCCTGCGCGGAGATCATCGCGGGTCAGGCGGGGCACGTGAACTACGACGTCATTCCAGGTGTTGTGTATTCCACGCCGGAAGTGTCGTCGGTCGGCAAGACCGAGGAAGAGCTCAAGCAGGCAGGTATCGCCTATACCGCCGGCAAGTTTCCGTTTACCGCAAACGGCCGCTCCAAAGTGAACCAGACCACCGACGGCTTCGTGAAGATTCTCGCAGATGCGAAAACGGATCGGGTGCTCGGCGTGCACATTGTCGGCCGCGAAGCCGGCGAAATGATCCATGAAGCCTGCGTTCTGATGGAATTTGGCGGTTCTGCGGAGGATCTGGCGCGCACGTGCCACGCCCATCCGACCCGCTCGGAAGCGATCAAGGAAGCCGCGCTTGCAGTGGGCAAACGCGCCATCCATATGTGATCGATGTCCGGCCGCCGGCCGGGGTCGAGACGATATCGATGTTGCGTCGCTTTCTACAGCCGTTCTGGGTCCTGCTTGCGATCATTTTCCTGATCGAGGCATGGCTGTGGGATCACCTCGAGCCGATCGTGGCGCGCGTGGTGGCGGCAATTCCGCTGCGCGCGTTCAAGCAATGGCTGGCCGAGCGTGTCGATTCGCTGTCGCCGGCGATGACGTTGATCGTGTTCGTCGTGCCGGTGATCCCGCTGTTTCCGCTCAAGCTGGTCGGCCTGTGGCTGTTGACCCACGAATATTGGCTGGGCGCGATCACGACCATCCTGTTCGCGAAATTCCTCAGTGTCGGCGTCACTGCATTCATCTTCGACGTGACGCGGCCGAAGCTGATGGAGATGGCCTGGTTCGAGGCGCTCTATCACTTCGTGATGGCGATGCGCGCCAAGGCTACGGCCATGGTCGAGCCGGTCAAGCAGCGCATCCGCGAGATCGTGCGCGGCAATGGCGACGGATGGTCGGCGCGCACCCTGCGCATGATCGCGCGCTTCCGCAAAAGCGTGCATCAGGCGCGCTGATTCCGTCGAGCAAGACGCCACACACTCGCTGTCGTCCCTGCGAAAAGCAGGGACCCATACTCCGCGGCAGGTGTGGTGGAAGGGACTCGTCGTTCCAGCATCGCGCAACAATAACCATAGGTGGTTATGGGTCCCTGCTTTCGCAGGGACGACGATGGAGGGGGCCCCACACTGTCATCGCCCGGCTGGACCGCACGACCCGGTATTCCAGAGACAGCGGCATACCAACCGAGGGGCTGCGGCGTACTGGATGCCCCGCCTGAAGTGGGGCATGACAGCGGAGAATTGGTGAACAGCGTGAACTGCCCCGTCGCCTCAGTGCAGCGGCAGCAGATGCGGCTGGAAGATGCCGAGAGCCGTCATCAGGATGCCGGCGAGGGTCACCAGGCCGGACACCCACGCCAGCGCGATCATGCCCGTGATGATGGTCGCCGACGCCAGCACGATGGCGATCTGGAACGCGGCAGAGGCAAGCTCGAAGTGATGATACTTCGCCGTCGCCTCGTCGCGCTCATGCTCGGCATGCTTGGCGCGCTCGGCCAGTTGCTCGGTGCCTTCGCCCGTTTCCGGCTCCGAGCGATAGCGCGCCGCGGTCTTCTGCCATTCGTCGATCTGCTTTTGCAGCGTTGCCCTGGTGGCGTCATCGGGCGCGCCGGCGAGGCTCAGCTTGCCTTGCTCGGCTGCGGTCTGCACGGTGGTGCGGCGGATGCTCTTGGCCTGGAAGAAGGCCCAGAGGTTGGAGGCCTCGACATTCTTGCTGATCGATTCGGTCTGCGCGGCCTTGCCGAGTGTTTCCGACAGCGCCAGGCACAGCGCGATCACGGCGATCAGGAGCGCGATCTTCTTGTTCTCGCTGGAGGCATGCTCGGCATGCTCCGCGTGCTCCATACTTTCATGTGCGCTCATGATTCCCCCCTCCGGATGAGTCCGGTGCACGATTACCGAATGCAGCCTGCAACGCAAGGGGCGGCGCCTTTATGGCGAGCGTATGAATATGAACAGTGCAGTTCGCCCATCGAACCGGTCCGCGCCATATTTGAGCGCGCTCCGCACCTTCACCCGCGCGGATGCGCCGAGCGGTAGACCTCGAGCAGGCGCTCGCTATCGATGCCGGTATAGATCTGCGTGGTCGACAGCGACGCGTGGCCGAGCAATTCCTGGATCGCGCGCAGATCGCCGCCGCGGCTGAGCAGATGCGTGGCGAAGGAGTGCCGCAGCGCGTGCGGCGTGGCACTGTCGGGCAGGCCGAGCGCGCCACGCAGCCGCTCCATGGTGAGCTGGATGATGCGCGGGCTCAAGGGACCGCCGCGCGCGCCGACGAACATCGGCCCGGTGGGACTGAGCTGATGCGGGCAGATCGCCGCGTAATCAGCGATCAGCTGCAGCACGTTCTGCAGCACCGGCACCATGCGGGTCTTGTTGCCCTTGCCGGTGACGACCAGCACGTCGCCTTCGCCGGGCTTCGGCACGTCGCGACGCTTCAGCCCCAGCGCCTCGGAGATGCGCAGGCCCGAACCATAGAGCAGCGCCATGACGGCCGCGTCGCGGACGAGAATCCAGGTCTCGCGTTCTTCGCCGGCGCGCTCGTCCGCATCGGCGAAGCGCTTGGCCGCTTCCATGTGGATCGGCTTCGGCAGGCTCTTTGCAATCTTCGGCGCCCGAATGGCCGAGAGCGCGCCGACCTTGCCCTTGCCTTCGCGTTCCAAGAAGCGCCCGAATGAACGCAGGCCGGCCAGCGCCCGCATCAGAGACCGTCCGCCGATCTCCTCAGTGCGCCGCATCGCCATGAAGGCGCGGACATCGCTGGCCTCGAGGGCGGCAAAAGCCGCAAGCGTCACCTGCGTGCCCCAATGCCCGGCCAGGAACACCAGGCACTGGCGCACGTCGCGGGCATAGGCCTCGAGCGTCTTCGGCGACAGCCGCCGCTCGGCGCGCAGATGCGACAGCCAGCGCGTCATCTCCTGGGTGACGGTCGCGTCGGCGCAGTCGAGTTCGATCGGCTGAATGGATTGCTCGGTCCGGGCCATGGCACTATTGGCGCTGCGATTCTCCTGATTATATCGCACTTCCTTCGTTTACCGTTCGCTAAGGCGACGAAGCGGTGCTAAAGCGCGATGAGATCAGGTTGGATCGTCATCGCGCTTTAGCTTCTTGTTTAAGCATGATCTTTTCGGAAAACCGCTTCACACTTTTCCGGATCATGCTTTAGCCCGATCGGGTTCAAAGCAGGATTCCATGGACCACGCCACGCGCCCCGGCACAGCCTCTGCATCGACGACGCGCGTCATCGACGTGCTGGTCCCCGTCGCGCTGAACCAGACCTATTCCTACCGCGTCCCGCGCGGCATGGCGCTCGCGCCGGGCGATGTCGTCTGCGTTCCGTTGGGGCCGCGCGAGGTCGTCGCGGTCGTATGGGCCGAGAATGCCAATCCCGATCCGCGGCTGCACAACCGGCTCAAGGACGTCAGCGAGAAGCTCGACGTGCCGCCGCTGAAAACGGAACTGCGCCAGCTCGTCGATTGGGTGTCCAATTACACGCTGTCGGCCCGCGGCATGGTGCTGCGGATGACCCTGCGCATGGGCGAGAATCTCGGGCCCGAGCGCACCCGTCTCGGCGTGCGCCTGGTCGGCGAACCGCCGCAGCGCCTGACGCCGGCGCGCCGGCGGGCGATCGAGGTGCTGTCGGATGGCCTGCTGCACGGCAAATCGGAGGCGGCGCGCGAGGCCGGCGTCAGTTCCGGCGTGATCGACGGTCTGGTCGACGAAGGCACGCTGACGGTCGAGGTGATGCCGCCGCCGCAGGCGCCGCCGGCTCCGGATCCTGCCTATGCCCAGCCGGATTTCTCGCGCGAGCAGCGCGGCGCGGTCGACATGATGCGGACGCTTGCGGCGAGCGGCAGCTTTCATGTTGCGCTGCTCGACGGCGTCACCGGCTCCGGCAAGACCGAGGTCTATTTCGAGGCGATCGCCGAAAACATCCGGCGCGGCAAGCAGTCGCTGATCCTGATGCCGGAAATCGCGCTGACCGGCCAGTTCCTCGATCGCTTCTCGCAGCGCTTCGGCGTGCGGCCGCTCGAATGGCATTCGGAACTCACGCCGCGCACGCGCGCAAGAAATTGGGCGGCGATCTCGGAGGGCAAGGCACCGGTCGTGGTCGGCGCCCGCTCGGCGTTGTTCCTGCCCTATGCCGATCTCGGTCTCATCATCGTCGATGAAGAGCACGATCAGGCCTACAAGCAGGACGACGGCGCGCATTATCACGCCCGCGACATGGCGGTGGTGCGTGCGCATATCGCCAGGATCCCGATCGTGCTGGCCTCCGCCACCCCTTCGGTCGAGAGCGAGGTCAATGCACGCAAGGGACGCTACCAGCGGGTGGCGCTGCCGTCGCGGTTCGGCGGCCAGCACATGCCGCATATCGAGGCGATCGACATGCGGCGCGCGCCGCCGCCACGCGGCCGCTTCATCTCACCGCCGCTCGCCGAGCAGATCCGCTTTGCGATCGAGCGGCGCGAGCAGGCGTTGCTGTTCCTCAACCGTCGCGGCTACGCGCCGCTGACATTGTGCCGTGCCTGCGGCCATCGCTTCGCCTGCACGATCTGCGACGCCTGGCTGGTCGATCATCGCTTCCGCCAGCGCCTGGTCTGTCATCACTGCGGTTTCTCGATGCCGCGTCCGAACATCTGCCCGCATTGTGCGGCGGAGGAATCGCTGGCCGCGGTCGGTCCCGGCGTCGAACGCCTGCAAGAAGAGGCGGCGAACATCTTCCCGGAGGCGCGCACCATGGTGCTCTCGAGCGACCTCATCACCTCGATCGAGACCATGCGCAGCGAGCTGAACGAGATCGCGGAAGGGCGCGTCGACATCATCATCGGCACCCAGCTCGTGGCCAAGGGGCATAATTTCCCGCGGCTCAATCTGGTCGGCGTCGTCGACGCCGATCTGGGCTTGAGCAACGGCGATCCGCGCGCCGCCGAGCGTACGTTTCAGCTCCTGAACCAGGTGGTCGGCCGCGCCGGCCGCGACCAGGGGCGCGGCGTCGGCTACCTGCAGACGCACCAGCCCGAACATCCCGTCATCAAGGCCCTGATCGCGAACGACCGCGAGGCATTCTACGCCAGCGAGATCGAGATCCGCGAACGCACCGGCTATCCGCCGTTCGGCCGGCTGGCGAGCCTGATCGTCTCGGCCGGCGATCGTCCCACCGCGGAAGGCTTCGCGCGCAAGCTTGCTGCGGTCGCGCCGCTCGATGAGCGGGTCCAGGTGCTCGGCCCGGCAGAGGCGCCGCTTGCGGTCATCAAGGGCCGCTATCGGTTCCGCCTGCTGGTGAAGTCGCTACGCAATGTCGATCTGTCGCAATATCTCCGCGAGTGGCTGGCCGCAGGCCCGAAGACCAAGGGCAATCTGAAGCTCGAGGTCGATGTCGATCCGCAAAGCTTTTTGTGAGCGGCTTCAATTCTGACCGTCATTACGAGGAGCTCGCGACAAAATTGCGAAGCAATTTTGCGCTGAAGCGACGAAGCAATCCATTTCTCCCCGTGTGCTGCGCGATGGATTGCTTCGCGGAGCCTGTCATCCGGCGGCGCTTCGCGCCGACCGGATGGCTCGCAATGACGCTGGAAAGAATAAGAAAAAGCCTGCCGTCATTCGCGACGGCAGGCCATTCTTGGCGCGCGAAACTGGTCTCGCGGCCGTTACGCAACGCTACGCTTACTGAACTCGCTCAGGAGACGACCTCGGCTGTGACGCGGCCGACGCCGGCACCGGTCAGGCCGATGGCGCGAGCTGCGCCGGTGGAGAGGTCGAGCACACGGCCACGGACGAAGGGGCCACGATCATTGATGGTGACGATGACGCTGCGGCCACCATGGCTGACGCGGAGCCTGGTGCCGAACGGCAGGGAGCGGTGAGCCGCGGTCATGGCGTTCTGGTTGAAGCGCTGACCGGAGGCGGTGCGGCTGCCGGACTCGTTGCCGTAGAAGGAGGCCATCCCCGAGAAACTGTGGCCGCCGGTCGGCTGGGCAATCGAAGCGTTGGCATTGCGCCAGGAAGAGGTTTCGGCGCGCGCGTGGTGATGATGATGGTAGCGATGGTGGTGATACCTGGACTTCGCGGACGCCTCAGTGACGCTGCCCCCGACCAGGAGAGTGGCGGCGACAACGACAAGCGCCGTACGCGACTGGGCTATCTGGCCCGCCGCCTTCTTCACGTTTAGCATTGATAAGACCCTCAGACAGTATTGCCACGACCGTGGCAAGTGGAACCCCCGTCCCTCGTTGACCCTGGCCGTTTGGTTTCCCAATGAGGCACGAATTGGGCAGTAAATCGGGATTGTCTCAGGCTGAAATATCTTGTTACCGCGTTTAGGTATTCCCGAGAGGTTCCGTAACCTTGTTCTTTAACTAATTTTTAACGAGTTGGATACTTACGAATACTGTCTAACGGCGCTGAGGTAAGTTTTCGGTAAGTATTCGCCAAATGGAACGCGCGCCTGCCGTTGGTTCCTTGCGGCGGCGCGCATGGACCCATGCAAATTTCTTGCGGAACCAATTCGGGTCGAGCGAACGCCGGGGCGGGACGGCAAATTCCCGCGCATAGAATTTTCTGATTCGGCCCGTGCCGATGGCCGGCGTGACCGGCGTGCGACAAGGCGGCGCCAGCTTATGTCGTCATGTTGCACCTGCGCGATTGCTATGTTAGCAAAGCCGCGATTTTAACGGTCCCGGCACGTCCCGTGCCGGTCGAAAATCGAAGTCCCGCTTGAATTCCAAGGGCTTGGATCGCTAGGCGCTGCTTTTGGTGGCGACGGTTTTTCCCTTGCGAGTTTGACAGCAAAAAAGAGCGAGCACGTGGCTGCTGAAGATCCGTCCGTTTCGGGAGTGTCCGGTCGTTATGCAACGGCCTTGTTCGAGTTGGCGCGCGACGAAAAAAACGTCGATGAAGTGAAGGCCGATCTCGACAGATTCGAAGCGATGCTCAACGAGAGTGCCGATCTGAAGCGCCTCGTCCGCAGTCCGGTGTTTTCCGCCGATGCCCAGTTGAAGGCGCTGACCGCGGTGCTCGACAAGGCCGGCATCTCCGGCACCTCGGCAAAATTCCTGAAAGTGCTGACGGCCAATCGCCGTCTCTTCGCCGTCGCCGATGTGATCCGCGCCTATCGCGCGCTGGTGGCGAAGTTCAAGGGCGAGGCGACTGCCGAAGTCACCGTCGCCGAACAGCTCAGTGACAAGAATCTCGACGCGCTGAAGACCGCACTGAAAACAGTGACGGGCAAGGACGTCGCGCTCAACGTGAAGGTCGATCCCTCCATTATCGGCGGCCTGGTGGTCAAGCTCGGTAGCCGCATGGTGGATGGTTCGCTTCGCACCAAACTCAATTCGATCAAGAACGCGATGAAAGAGGCAGGCTGATGGACATCCGCGCCGCGGAAATTTCCGCGATCCTCAAGGACCAGATCAAGAATTTCGGCCAGGAAGCCGAAGTCACCGAAGTCGGACAGGTGCTGTCGGTCGGTGACGGTATCGCCCGCGTCTACGGTCTCGACAACGTCCAGGCCGGCGAAATGGTCGAGTTCGAGAACGGCACGCGCGGCATGGCGCTCAACCTCGAAACCGACAACGTCGGTATCGTGATTTTCGGCGCCGACCGCGAGATCAAGGAAGGCCAGACCGTCAAGCGCACCCGCGCCATCGTGGACGCGCCGGTCGGCAAGGGTCTGCTCGGCCGCGTCGTCGACGCGCTCGGCAATCCGATCGACGGCAAGGGCCCGATCCAGGCGACCGAACGCAAGCGCGTCGACGTCAAGGCGCCCGGCATCATTCCGCGCAAGTCGGTGAACGAGCCGATGGCCACCGGCCTGAAGGCGATCGATGCGCTGATTCCGATCGGCCGCGGCCAGCGCGAGCTGATCATCGGCGACCGTCAGACCGGCAAGACCGCGATCGCGCTCGACACCATCCTGAACCAGAAGCCGCTCAACGCGCAGCCGGACGAGAACCTCAAGCTGTACTGCGTCTACGTCGCGGTCGGCCAGAAGCGCTCCACCGTCGCGCAGTTCGTGAAGGTGCTCGAAGAGCAGGGCGCTCTCGAATACTCGATCGTTGTTGCGGCCACCGCGTCCGACCCGGCGCCGATGCAGTACATCGCGCCGTTCACCGGCTGTACGATGGGCGAATACTTCCGCGACAACGGCATGCACGCCGTGATCATCTATGACGATCTGTCCAAGCAGGCCGTCGCCTACCGCCAGATGTCGCTGCTGCTGCGCCGCCCGCCGGGCCGCGAAGCCTATCCCGGCGACGTGTTCTATCTGCACTCCCGCCTGCTCGAGCGTGCGGCGAAGCTCAACAAGGATCACGGTTCGGGCTCGCTGACCGCGCTGCCGGTCATCGAAACCCAGGCCAACGACGTGTCGGCCTACATCCCGACCAACGTGATTTCGATCACCGACGGCCAGATCTTCCTGGAAACCGATCTGTTCTTCCAGGGCATCCGTCCCGCGGTGAACGTCGGTCTGTCGGTGTCGCGCGTCGGTTCGTCGGCGCAGACCAAGGCGACCAAGAAGGTCGCCGGCAAGATCAAGGGCGAGCTCGCGCAGTACCGCGAAATGGCGGCGTTCGCGCAGTTCGGCTCCGACCTCGACGCCTCGACGCAGCGCCTGCTGAACCGCGGCTCGCGCCTGACCGAGCTCCTGAAGCAGCCGCAGTTCGCTCCGCTGAAGATGGAAGAGCAGGTTTGCGTGATCTGGGCCGGTACCAACGGCTATCTCGATCCGCTGCCGCTCAACAAGGTGAAGGCATTCGAGGAAGGCCTGCTGTCGCTGCTGCGCGGCAAGAATGTCGATATCCTCAACGCGATCCGCGACAGCCGCGATCTCTCCGACGACACTGCCGCCAAGCTGAAGACAGTGGTCGAAGGCTACGCCAAGACCTTTGCGTAAGAAGACCTTCGCGTAAGAGTGGGGCATCGCCCGGCCGACGGCCGGGCGAGACGAACAGAGAGGCTTGCGATCTGACCGTGGCGGTCGGATCGCCGGGGTGAACGAAGAATGGCGTCACTGAAAGACATGCGGGTCCGCATCGCCTCGACCAAGGCGACGCAGAAGATCACCAAGGCCATGCAGATGGTCGCAGCCTCGAAGCTGCGCCGCGCGCAGAACGCAGCCGAGGCGGCGCGGCCCTATGCCAACAAGATGGATGCGGTGATCTCCAACATCGCCGCCGCCGCAAACGGTTCGCCCGGCGCGCCGAAGCTGCTGGCGGGCACCGGCAACGACCAGGTGCACCTCTTGCTGGTCTGCACCGGCGAGCGCGGCCTGTCCGGCGCCTTCAACTCGGCCATCGTGCGCCTGGCGCGCGAGCGGGCGCAGTCGCTGCTCGCGCAGGGCAAAGAGGTCAAGTTCTTCTGCGTCGGCCGCAAAGGTTACGAGCAGCTGCGGCGGACCTTCGAGAAGCGCATCGTCGAGCATCTCGACCTGCGTTCGGTGCGTCAGCTCGGCTTCGTCAATGCCGAGGACATCGCCCAGAAGGTGCTGGCGCGGTTCGATGCCGGCGAATTCGATGTCTGCACGTTGTTCTATTCGCGCTTCCAGTCGGTGATCGCGCAGATCCCGACCGCGCAGCAGATCATCCCGCTCGAGGTCACGGCGCCCGCGGCCAATGCGGCTCCCTCCACGTCCTACGAATACGAGCCGGAGGAGGACGAGATCCTCACCCGTCTGCTGCCGCGCAATCTCGCGGTGCAGGTCTTCCGCGCGCTGCTGGAGAACAACGCCTCGTTCTACGGCGCACAGATGAGCGCGATGGACAGCGCGACGCGCAACGCCGGCGAAATGATCCGCAAGCAAACCCTGATTTATAACCGGACCCGTCAGGCCCAGATCACGAAGGAGCTGATTGAAATCATCTCCGGCGCTGAGGCGGTCTAAGGCAGATTTCGAAGGAGAACAGTCCATGGCTACAGCAGCCAACCAGCTCGGTCGCGTAACCCAGGTCACGGGCGCCGTGGTCGACGTGCAGTTCGAAGGCCACCTCCCGGCGATTCTCAACTCGCTCGAGACCAAGAACGGCGGCAACCGCCTGGTGCTCGAAGTCGCCCAGCATCTCGGTGAATCGACCGTCCGCACCATTGCGATGGACACCACCGAGGGTCTGGTGCGCGGCCAGGAAGTGACCGACACCGGCGCGCCGATCCGGGTGCCGGTCGGTGAAGGTACGCTCGGCCGCATCATCAACGTCGTCGGCGAGCCGATCGACGAAGCCGGTCCGATCAAGTCGGAAGGCCTGCGCGCCATCCACCAGGAAGCGCCGACCTACACCGATCAGTCGACCGAAGCGGAAATTCTCGTCACCGGCATCAAGGTCGTCGATCTTCTTGCTCCGTACGCGAAGGGTGGCAAGATCGGCCTGTTCGGCGGCGCCGGCGTCGGCAAGACCGTGCTGATTCAGGAACTGATCAACAACGTCGCGAAGGCGCACGGCGGTTACTCCGTGTTCGCCGGCGTCGGCGAGCGCACCCGTGAAGGCAACGACCTCTATCACGAGTTCATCGAATCGAAGGTCAACGCCGATCCGCACAATCCGGACCCGAGCGTGAAGTCGAAGTGCGCGCTGGTGTTCGGCCAGATGAACGAACCGCCGGGCGCCCGCGCCCGCGTCGGCCTGACCGGTCTGACGGTTGCCGAGCACTTCCGCGACCAGGGTCAGGACGTGCTGTTCTTCGTCGACAACATCTTCCGCTTCACCCAGGCGGGTTCGGAAGTGTCGGCGCTGCTCGGCCGCATTCCGAGTGCCGTGGGTTATCAGCCGACGCTCGCGACCGACATGGGCGCGCTGCAGGAGCGCATCACCACCACGCAGAAGGGCTCGATCACCTCGGTGCAGGCGATCTACGTGCCGGCCGACGACTTGACCGACCCGGCGCCCGCCACCTCGTTCGCGCACTTGGACGCCACCACGGTGCTGTCGCGCGCGATCTCGGAAAAGGGCATCTATCCGGCGGTGGACCCGCTCGACTCGACCTCCCGCATGCTGTCGCCGCTCGTCGTCGGCGAGGAACACTACAACACCGCGCGTCTCGTCCAGCAGATCCTGCAGCGCTACAAGTCGCTCCAGGACATCATCGCCATTCTCGGCATGGACGAACTGTCGGAAGAGGACAAGCTGACGGTTGCTCGCGCCCGCAAGGTCGAGCGCTTCCTGTCGCAGCCGTTCCACGTCGCCGAAATCTTCACCGGCTCGCCGGGCAAGTTCGTCGACCTCGCCGACACCATCAAGGGTTTCCGCGATCTCTGCCAGGGCAAGTACGATCACCTGCCCGAAGCGGCCTTCTACATGGTCGGCACCATCGAAGAAGCCGTCGAGAAGGGCAAGAAGCTCGCCGCCGAGGCGGCCTAAGCTTCAGGATGTCGTCATCGCCGGACTTGATCCGGCGATCCATCGAACGAGAAGTGTTTTGACTGATGGACCCGCGGGTCGAGCCCGCGGGTGACAGCGCAAAGAACGGAAAGACCATGGCCACCTTCCACTTCGATCTCGTCTCTCCCGAAAAGCTCGCCTTCTCCGGCGAGGTCGATCAGGTTGACGTCCCCGGCGTGGAAGGCGATTTCGGCGTTCTCGCCGGCCACACGCCTATAGTCGCCGCGGTTCGCCCGGGCATCCTGACGATCATCACCGCCGGCAAGCGCGACAAGGTGATCGTGCTCGGTGGCCTTGCCGAGATGTCGGACAAGGGCCTCACCGTGCTCGCCGACGTCGCGACCACGATTGCCGAGCTCGATCGCGCGAAGTTCGCGGAGACCATCAAGGAGATGGAAGAGAAGCTCGCCGAGAAGGAAGGCTCCGAGCTCGATCACGCGATCGAGCGGCTCGACCACTTCAAGAGCATCCAGAACGAGCTCAACACCACGGCGATGCATTAAGCGGTCCGCGACGCTCATCGCCTACAAGACCTGACCGAATTCAGCGCTCGCCAAACCCTGGCGGGCGCTGTTGCTTATTGTGCCCAGGAATTCCTGACCGCGTTTTGCGCCGGGTATCAAGGCTGCGGGCATGCACGTTCGTGTGACGCGGACAGTATCGCTACGTCATGAAGCGCGATGAGATCAGGTTGAATCGTCATCGCGCTTTAGCTTCTTGTTTGAGCATAATCTCCGCGCAAACGCGTCCCGCGTTTGTCGCGAGGGAAAACCGCTTCACACTTTTCCGGATCATGCTCCATCGGACCGTTCATACGTGTCGTGAGCCGATGCCATCCAGATTTCGTGGGGAGGACTAGATGTGAGCTTTCAGGAGGTTGTCCATCTGGTCTGAACCGAGGAAGCTGAGGTTGCGAAACTTCAGTGTTCCCCGGAGAGACCAGATGAACATCCACAAGAATGCGCCTTTGACGCCGAAAGGTCGAGAGGCGATGGTGCGGAGCGTGATCGAGGGCGGCCTGACGAAGGCCACAGCCGCGCTCCAATTCAATGTGACGGCAAAGACGGTCGCCAAATGGGTCAAGCGCTTCCGCGCATTAGGCGTCGATGGTTTGCGGGATCGTTCCTCGCGGCCTCATTCATTGCCAAGCCAAACCCCGGCAGCCACATGCGCCGCTGTCGAGACGTTCCGCCGGCAGCGCCACACCGGCAAACAGATCGCGCTCGAAGTTGGGGTCTCCGCAGCAACCGTCAGCCGTATCCTGCGCCGACTCGGTTTGAACAGGCTGGCTGCCCTGGAGCCGGCCGAGCCGATCCGGCGCTATGAGCGCCAGCATCCTGGTGAACTGATCCACATAGACATCAAAAAGCTCGGCAAGTTCAATCGGATCGGCCATCGGATCACCGGCGATCGACATGGGTCGAGCAATCTGCGTTCTCGCCGTCAAGGGCCAGGCTGGGAATACGTACATGTCTGCATCGACGATGCGTCACGGATCGCTTTCAGCCAGGTCATGAAGAACGAGCGAAAGGGTTGCGCCATCGCTTTCCTCAAGGCGGCCGTGGCCTACTACGTGAGCCTCGGCGTGAAGGTACAGCGCGTCATGACCGACAACGGCGCGTGCTACAAATCCTTCGCCTTCCTAAGGGCGTGTAAGCGCCTCGGCCTCAAGCACATCCGCACCAGGCCCTATACACCCAAAACCAATGGCAAGGCCGAACGCTTCATTCAAACCAGCCTACGAGAATGGGCCTATGCGCAGGCCTACAACACCTCAGCAGAAAGAGCAGCCGAGTTGCCACGATGGCTTCATTGCTACAACTGGCATCGTCCTCATGGCAGTATCGGCTCAAAGCCACCGATCAGCAGACTCGGATTGACCGGGAACAACCTCTTGAGGCTCCACA
>NZ_LNCU01000023.1 GCF_001542415.1 Bradyrhizobium macuxiense | reverse complement strand
GATCAGTCCCGCAACGTACAGAGGACACATCCGCTGCCGAGTCTTATGACCCAGCCGGTCCAAGAACGGCATCAGCCAGCGTTCGAGTTCGTCTTCCCATCCCGCCATGGTCAGCCCTCCAAGAGCCGACCACCCATGAATCATTGAAAAATTGATTCGGGAATCCTAAAAAATCGCGGAAATCCAATAATCTGCCAAAGTAGTGCTAGCACTACTTTGGCAGAAACTGTTTTTGTAGCGACTTTTCAAGGATTCGTCTTCTGCAGTACGGACACCGCTGAGCCCGCGGTCGCAGGATGAGATCGACGATGGCGTGACGTACTGCGGGCATGGTTGGCTGAGGCGGAGGCCCGTTGATTCTTTTTTTTCCGCCCCGCATATGCGAGGCGACGATGTTGCAGGAAGGCGTAGGCGATCATGGTCATTAGAGCGTGACGATGAAGGCCTTGCCATGATCGCCCTTCGAAGTGATCAAGTCCAGCTCCTCTTTCAACTGCTGATGCGCCTGCTCGCAGATCCATCGTGCCTTGATGGTGGCGGCCTGTGTGCGCAGTTCCGTCGCCGCAGGCAGGTTGGCGAGATAGTATTTCTTCTCCCCTGAGGCACGTTGCTCGCCAATGAGCCAGGCTTCGTCGCCCGGGAGATGCTGCTGACCCTTATCCCAAATCCGCTGCGGAGGGCCGTCGGCGGTGCGGACACGAAGAGCAGCAAATCGAGCTTTCAGCCGCCCTTTCGTCCCGCTGCGCCAACTCACGGCTTTCCATTTGGCGCTGGCCAGCATTTGTTCTGCCGCAATCGATAAGACATCGGGCACGTGGTGCTTTCGTGGTTTCCCGCGGACTTTGGTAATCGGCCAAATGAGCTTCACATCGACCGGATACACCTTCAGGTGCCGAGGGATGCCGACAGCCCAGGCCAGCCCGCGCTCTGTTAGCCCTTGTCGAAACGGTGCGCTGAGCCCGTATCCTGCATCCGCCAGCACACATCCAAAGCGCACGTTGGCTGCCATCACGCGGTCAATCTCGGCCAAAGCAATCTCCGGCTTGGACCGTAGCGTTCGGTGTTCGACTGGCACGCGAGCGCGCTTCAAACGAGACACGTTGCTTGTCCAACTATCGGGCAGAAAGAGGCGCAACGCGACCATCACCGGCACTTCGCCGCGCGCAAGCGTCAAAGACACCAGCGTTTGGCAATTTGCCGTTTTGCCGAGAGCCGACGCGTATTGAGCTGCAACACCAACCGAGCGTTCGCCCTTCTTCGGCAGTGAGGTGTCATCAATAACGAGCACCGCATCCCTACCGCCGACAAGTCGGTCCGCCTGGTTGAGCAGCTCCGTCTCCAGCGGCGTCGCGTCCCAGACACCGTCCGCAATGAAATGGTGCAGTTGGTCGTAGTTGCCCGTGGCAAGGCGCTCCGCCATCGGCTGAACGCTCTTGCGATCGCCAGGACCGATCAGTCCCGCAACGTACAGAGGACACATCCGCTGCCGAGTCTTATGACCCAGCCGGTCCAAGAACGGCATCAGCCAGCGTTC
>NZ_LNCU01000022.1:54483-140468 GCF_001542415.1 Bradyrhizobium macuxiense | reverse complement strand
AAGCTGAGGTTGCGAAACTTCAGTGTTCCCCGGAGAGACCAGATGAACATCCACAAGAATGCGCCTTTGACGCCGAAAGGTCGAGAGGCGATGGTGCGGAGCGTGATCGAGGGCGGCCTGACGAAGGCCACAGCCGCGCTCCAATTCAATGTGACGGCAAAGACGGTCGCCAAATGGGTCAAGCGCTTCCGCGCATTAGGCGTCGATGGTTTGCGGGATCGTTCCTCGCGGCCTCATTCATTGCCAAGCCAAACCCCGGCAGCCACATGCGCCGCTGTCGAGACGTTCCGCCGGCAGCGCCACACCGGCAAACAGATCGCGCTCGAAGTTGGGGTCTCCGCAGCAACCGTCAGCCGTATCCTGCGCCGACTCGGTTTGAACAGGCTGGCTGCCCTGGAGCCGGCCGAGCCGATCCGGCGCTATGAGCGCCAGCATCCTGGTGAACTGATCCACATAGACATCAAAAAGCTCGGCAAGTTCAATCGGATCGGCCATCGGATCACCGGCGATCGACATGGGTCGAGCAATCTGCGTTCTCGCCGTCAAGGGCCAGGCTGGGAATACGTACATGTCTGCATCGACGATGCGTCACGGATCGCTTTCAGCCAGGTCATGAAGAACGAGCGAAAGGGTTGCGCCATCGCTTTCCTCAAGGCGGCCGTGGCCTACTACGTGAGCCTCGGCGTGAAGGTACAGCGCGTCATGACCGACAACGGCGCGTGCTACAAATCCTTCGCCTTCCTAAGGGCGTGTAAGCGCCTCGGCCTCAAGCACATCCGCACCAGGCCCTATACACCCAAAACCAATGGCAAGGCCGAACGCTTCATTCAAACCAGCCTACGAGAATGGGCCTATGCGCAGGCCTACAACACCTCAGCAGAAAGAGCAGCCGAGTTGCCACGATGGCTTCATTGCTACAACTGGCATCGTCCTCATGGCAGTATCGGCTCAAAGCCACCGATCAGCAGACTCGGATTGACCGGGAACAACCTCTTGAGGCTCCACACCTAGTGGCAGGTGTCTTATCGGCGAGAGGCATGAACTCTTGCTGATGACGGTGACAAGAAAGCCCAGTCTCACCGGGGAGAGTACGTATAAGCCGTAAACCACCGCGCAGGGAAAGCCGGGATGTTTCCGGTTACACCTGTGGTCCTACCTCCCGCGTTTTTTTTATTACGCGGGACCCATGGGTGCGATCGGCACCCGGCTTTCCCTGCGCCCTCTGCGAAGAGCGGCGAAAACGAAATGCAAAACTCGGACAAATCATGTCGCGAGAATGCGGACGTATGACTCAATAGCGATTCAACACATTCGCTGTCGTCCCTGCGAAAGCAGGGACCCATAACCACGAATGTCTAGTGTTGTGCGAAGCTGGAACGACGAATCCCATCACGACAACCGCCACGGAGTATGGGTCCCTGCTTTCGCAGGGACGACGGTTGTGGGTGTGGAGCAAATACTCAACCTCTCAAGCAACCTTCCGCCGTCCCGCGCGCTTCGTCGCCTCCTTCGCACCGCCATTCCCCTTCGGCGCATGCAGCGCGTCGGCGGCGAGCGAGACCACTTCGGAGATTTGCTGGAGTTGCGCAGCCAGCGGGCTGGTCTTGCGCCAGACCATGCCGATGGTGCGGGAGGGCTGCGGATTCCGGAAGCGCGAGATCACGACCGGCGCCGAGCGTGTCTCCACGGCCACGGCCATTTCCGGAATCAGCGTGACCCCGATGCCGGCGCCGACCATCTGGACCAGCGTCGACAGCGAGCTCGCATCCAGCACCTCGCGCGGCGGCGAGGATTGCATGTTGCAGAACGACAACGCCTGGTCACGGAAGCAGTGTCCCTCCTCGAGCAGCAGCAGGCGCATTCCGCGCAGGCGTTCGCTGCTCGGCACCGGTGTTCCGGCGTCGGCGTCCGGCCGGACCAGCAGGAAATTCTCCGAGAACAGTGCGACCTCCGTCAGCGACGGTTCCGACACCGGCAGCGCCACGATCGCCGTATCGAGCCGTCCTTCGGACACCTCCTTGATCAGTTTCGGCGTCAGGGTCTCGCGGACGTGGATATCGAGCTCGGGATGCAGCCGCGCGAGGTTCTCGATCACCTTGGGCAGCAAATATGGCGCGATCGTCGGGATCATGCCGACGCGCAGGCGGCCGGCGAGCTTGTCGCGCGAGGCGCGGGCGAAGTCGCCGAGCTCGTCGACCGAGCGCAGGATATCGCGGACGCGATGCAGCAGTTCCTCGCCGAACCTCGTCAGCGTCACCTGCCGCGCGCCGCGCTCGAGCAGCACGCCGCCGAGCGCCTGTTCCATCTCCCGGATCTGCATCGACAGCGCGGGCTGCGAGACCGCGCAGGCGTCCGCGGCGCGTCCGAAATGCCCATGACGGGCCAGCGCATCGAAATACCTGAGTTGCCGTAGTGTGACATTTATCATCAGATTATCTTATTGGCGCGATCATTAAAGTCAATTTCCCCTGATGGAGTCGGACGCGTAGAATTAGTCTCGGAAGAGTTCCAGCACATTCCAGAATCCACCACCTCGGAGAAGAAACATGGACGCAAAAACCGACGAAGGCGCGGGCAAATGCCCCTTTACGGGCAGTTCCCACGGACACACGAATCGTGACTGGTGGCCCAACACGCTCGACGTTCAAGTCCTGCATCACAATTCCAACCTGTCCGATCCGATGGGCAAGGAATTCGACTACGCGAAGGAGTTCAAGAGCCTTGATCTCAACGCGGTCATCAAGGACCTCGCGGCCCTGATGACGGAGTCGCAGGAGTGGTGGCCCGCCGATTACGGTCACTACGGCGGTCTCATGATCCGCATGGCCTGGCACAGTGCGGGCACCTACCGCATCACCGACGGCCGCGGCGGCGCAGGCGCCGGCCAGCAGCGGTTCGCGCCGTTGAACAGCTGGCCTGACAACGCGAACCTCGACAAGGCACGCCGGCTGCTCTGGCCGATCAAGCAGAAGTACGGCCGCAAGATCTCCTGGGCAGACCTTCTAGTCCTCGCCGGCAACGTCGCGCTGGAGTCGATGGGCTTCAAGACGTTCGGCTACGCCGGTGGCCGCGCCGACGTGTGGGAGCCGGAGGAGCTGTACTGGGGTCCGGAAGGCACCTGGCTCGGCGACGAGCGCTACAGCGGCGAGCGTCAGCTCTCCGAGCCGCTCGGCGCCGTGCAGATGGGCCTGATCTACGTCAACCCGGAAGGTCCGAACGGCAAGCCGGATCCGGTCGCTGCCGCCAAGGACATCCGCGAGACGTTCTTCCGCATGGCGATGAACGACGAGGAAACCGTCGCGCTGATCGCCGGCGGCCACACCTTCGGCAAGACCCACGGCGCGGGCGATGCGTCGCTGATCGGTCCGGAGCCGGAAGGCGCGGCGCTCGAAGACCAGGGCCTGGGCTGGAAGAGCAAGCATGGCACCGGCGTCGGCGCCGATGCGATCACCGGCGGTCCGGAAGTCGTCTGGACGCAGACCCCGACGAAGTGGAGCAACTACTTCTTCGAAAACCTGTTCAAGTATGAATGGGAATTGACCAAGAGCCCGGCCGGTGCACAGCAGTGGGTGGCGAAGGGCGCGGACGCGATTATTCCCGATCCGTTCGACCCGTCGAAGAAGCGCAAGCCGACGATGCTGACCACCGACCTGTCGCTGCGTATGGACCCGGCTTACGAGAAGATCTCGCGCCGGTTCTACGAGCATCCGGACCAGTTCGCGGACGCCTTCGCCCGCGCCTGGTTCAAGCTCACGCACCGCGACATGGGCCCGATCCAGCGCTACCTCGGCCCGCTGGTGCCGAAGGAGACGCTGATCTGGCAGGATCCGGTCCCGGCGCTGGATCATGCCGTGATCGACGACAAGGATGCCGAAGCGCTCAAGGCGAAGATCCTCGCCTCGGGTCTGTCGGTGTCCGAACTGGTGTCGACGGCGTGGGCGTCCGCGTCCACCTTCCGCGGCTCCGACAAGCGCGGCGGTGCCAACGGCGCGCGCATCCGTCTCGCTCCGCAGAAGGACTGGGATGTCAACGAGCCGGCGCAGCTCAAGGGTGTGCTGGGCAAGCTCGAAGCCATCCAGAAGGAGTTCAACGCCGGCGGCAAGAAGGTCTCGCTCGCCGATCTGATCGTGCTCGGCGGTGCCGCGGCGATCGAGAAGGCGGCGAAGGATGGCGGCACCAACGTGAAGGTTCCGTTCACGCCCGGCCGCACCGATGCGTCGCAGGAGCAGACCGATGCTGCGTCCTTCGCGCCGCTCGAGCCGCGCGCCGATGGCTTCCGCAACTATATCGGCGGCAAGCCGCAGTTCATGACGCCTGAAGAGGCGCTGGTGGACCGTGCGCAACTCCTGAAGCTGACCGGACCGGAGCTGACGGTTCTCGTCGGTGGCCTGCGCGTGCTCGGTGCCAACGCCAAGAAGTCCAAGCATGGCGTGTTCACCGGCAAGCCGGGGACGCTGACCAACGACTTCTTCCTCAACCTGCTCGACATGGGGACGAAGTGGAGCGATGCCGGCGAAGGCGTCTACGAGGGCCGCGACCGCAAGAGCAATGCGCTCAAGTGGACTGGCACCCGCGTCGACCTGATCTTCGGCTCGCACTCGCAGCTGCGTGCCTTCGCCGAGGTCTACGGTTGTGCGGACGCCAAGGAGAAGTTCGTCAAGGACTTCGTCGCCGCCTGGACCAAGGTGATGAACGCCGACCGCTTCGACCTCGTCAAGTAAGCGGCGGGCAAGGATAATCAGAACAGGGCGGCGCTTCGGCGCCGCCCTGTTTCATTTTCGAGGGTGCAATTTGAAGACGAAAGGCTTTCCGAGGTCTGCCCATCCCGTTCAATCATGCAGCATCATGTCCCGAACGACCGCCTCTGCATCGAGGTCCGGAGGCGGCACGGGCAAGGATTGCGACGTCATGCTCGCGGCGTAGCGAGGCCCGCAGGTCACGGGTGCTGCGGATGACCGGTAGATCGCCGTCAGGCAGGTCCAGCAGACCAGCAGCGCCACGATCCACTCCAGCGTGGTGGACGAGATCATGGAAGCACCTGCATCAGCGTTGTCATGCGCCGATCGTGCCGCCAACGCCGCGCTTG
Organism: Bradyrhizobium macuxiense; assembly: GCF_001542415.1. GTDB lineage: Bacteria > Pseudomonadota > Alphaproteobacteria > Rhizobiales > Xanthobacteraceae > Bradyrhizobium > Bradyrhizobium macuxiense. The sequence continues at coordinate 135,382 of NZ_LNCU01000022.1, read as the reverse complement.
CGCAATTCGGAAGCTTCGAAGCTTGGCTTCGGCAATTCCGAGATGCCGATGACCGGAGGCCGGTTACAGCGGCCGCTCGGTTCGCGCTCGTCGTCCTTCGATCGGATAGGCGGGATCGTTGAATCCCGGCGTCGAGGGATGGCCGGCGACGACAAGGCGATCGATCAGCGCTTCGTCCTCGGCGGTGAAGCGGTAGTCGAGCGCGCGGATGTAGTCGTCCCATTGCCCTTCGGTGCGCGGACCCGCGATCACCGCGCTGACGAACGACGAGTTCAGCACCCACGACACCGCGAACTGCCCGGCGGTGATGCCGCGCGCCTCGGCGTGATGCTTGATCTCCTGCGCGAGCTGCAGGGATTCCGGCCGCCACTCGGTCTGCATCATGCGCTTGTCGTTGCGGCCGGCGCGGGTGTCCGCCGCCGGTGCAGCGTCGGGCGCGTATTTGCCGGTCAGCACGCCGCGCGCCAGCGGGCTGTAGGGCACGATGCCGAGGCCGTAATAAGCACAGGCAGGGAAGTGCTCGACCTCGGGCATCCGGTTCATCGCGTTGTAATAGGGCTGGCTCGCGATCGGACGATCGATGCCGAGGCGATCGCAGATATTGCAGATCTCGGCGACGCGCCAGGCGCGGTAGTTGGAGACGCCGAAATAGCGCACCTTGCCGGCGCGGATCAAGTCGCCCATCGCGCGCACCGTCTCCTCGAGCGGCGTCGCGTGGTCTTCCTTGTGCAGATAGTAGATGTCGATGTGATCGGTGCCGAGCCGCTTCAGGCTCTCGTCGGCGGCTTGCAGCACCCAGCGTCGCGACAGCCCGCCGTGATTGGGATCGTCGCCGATCGGGTTGGCCAGCTTGGTCGCGAGGACCCAATTGGAGCGGCTGTTGGAGATCGCGCGGCCGACGACCTCCTCGGACTTGCCGCCGTTATAGGCGTCGGCGCTATCGATGAAGTTGATGCCGGCCTCGCGCGCCTTCGCCACGATCCGCGACGAGGTCGCCTCGTCGGTCGGTCCGCCGAACATCATGGTGCCCAGGCAGATCGGCGAAACCTTCAGGCCGCTGCGGCCAAGCTGACGGTATTGCATCGCGGAGGCTCCCTCATTTCGGGTGTCATTCCGGGGCGATGCGTTAGCATCGAACCCGGAATCTCGAGATTCTCGATGCGCAATTGCGCATCTGGGGTCTGGTCCTTCGGACCATCCCAGAATGACGCTTCAACTCTCGCTCTTCAATATCTTGAACACACCATTGACCATCGCGATGCAGCGCTTGTCGACGGTCACCTCGGCGGTGATGAAGATCAGGCTGCGGGTCGAGCGTACCACGCGCGGCCGGGTGATCAGGATCTCGCCGATCTTGCCGGCCTCCACGAAATGGGTGTCGAGCTGCACCGTCGCAAGCGTCGGCTTGCCGGAGACGTGTCGCGCGGTCATGCCGCAGCAGCGGTCGGCGAAGGTCATGATCACGCCGCCCTGTACGAGGCCGCGGCGATTGTGATGCTTGTCCTCGGTGATCAGTGCGAATTCCGGGAGGTCATCGTCCATCCGCTGCCACAGCGGGCCGACCAAGTGCAGGAAACCGGTGGTGTCGACGATCTTCCAGCCGTCGGATTTGAGTTTGTCCGCGGCCTTGGCCGTCATGTGATGGATCCGTTGGTTACTAGGATTGATCGGAGGGGGTATGTGCTAGCCGTCATTTCATCAAACGCTGTTGTGTTGTAGTCAAGATCAATGGCCCGCACATTTGACGATGCCACCCGGCGGAATATCGCAGAGCTCTGTGCCGCGTTCACGCGCCGGACGCCGGCGGAAGCGACACCGACGCTGAAGCGCGCGGCGGTCGCGCTCGCGCTGACCGAAAGCGATGACGGCCACGACACCGCCTTCCTGCTGACCCGCCGCAGCGCGAGCCTTCGTGCACATAGCGCGCAATGGGCGCTGCCGGGCGGGCGTTGCGATTCCGGCGAGACGCAGGCCCAGGCCGCGCTGCGCGAGCTGCATGAGGAGGTCGGACTTTCGCTCGGCGAGAGCGACGTGCTCGGCGTACTCGACGATTATCCGACACGCTCGGGCTATCTGATCACGCCGGTCGTGGTCTGGGCGGGAAGCAAGGCTGCGATCGTGCCGAACCCGGACGAGGTCGCCTCGGTGCATCGCATCGGGCTCGACGCCGTCGAGGCTGCTGACGCGTTCACCTTCGTCTCGATCCCCGAGAGTGCGCGGCGTGTGATACGGTTCCGCCTCGGCGGCCGGCTCATCCATGCGCCGACGGCGGCACTGATCTATCAATTCCGCGAAGTGCTGGCAGGGCGCGACACCCGCGTCGCCGATCTCGAGCAGCCGGTGTTTGCGTGGAAGTAGGCGGATCATGAACGCGCCCGCGTTAACGGCTGTTCATCTTTCGGGCGAGGCACGCCACAAGGGGCTGCGTCGCGTCGGTAAAGATGTTGTTTTCGCGGCGCAACTCCGCGGCATCGCGGCGCGCGCGGACCGGGGAATTCCGGGCTGACTTCGCGCCTGCGCTTGCTACAAGAGGTTCATGCGCCCGCAATTGATTCGCCCGGGGTTTGGATTTGTCGCGCTCGCGCTGACTGCGGGTGCGCCCTCCGTATTGGCCCGCGAGGCCAGCGTTTTGCCGCCGACCGTTGCGAACGCGATGGCGCAGGCCGTGTCGCCCCAGGCAATCGCCGACTATCGCCGCAAGCTGCAGGAATATCAGGAGGCTCGCGCCGCATTCGAGCAGGACGCGGGCGCTTATTGGGACGCGATCGCCGACAAGCGGCGCACCCGCAACGCCAAGCGCCGCGACCGCGTGCAGATTACACTTGACGACTATGTACTTGAGCAGCCTCCGGTCTATCGGGGACCGAAGCGGCCGGTGAATCCGGTGCCAGAGGAGGAAGAGGGGAAGCCGCGGCCGCCGCGCAAGGAGATTCCAGTGGTCGCGGATTTCGTCCGGGCCGCAGCCGAGCAATACCAGTTCACACCGCAGCGTCCTGCCAATGAGGTGGAATTCAAACGCGCCTATGCCCGTTATGCGCGCGCGGCGGGCCTGACGCCGGAGCAGGCGGTGCGGGTCTATTCGTTCGAGACCGGCGGCACCGGCAGCTACGACGTGCAGTCAGGCATCGAGCACGGCGGCAAGCGCGCGATTTCGACCGCCGTCGGCTACAACCAGCTGCTCACCACCAACACCGTGGAATTGATGGCCGAGCAGGGCCACGAATTCGTGCGCGAGTTGACGCAGCGGGTTGCCGCCACGTCAGGTCCGGCGCGCAAGGCCATGGAGCACAAGCTCGCTGTGCTGAAGAAGATGGTCGCGTTCACGCGTACGGTGCCGGACGACTGGTCGGCGCATGCGCGGCTCGCCGACACGCCGCAGGGATGGGCATGTCACGCCATGGTGCTCGACGTCGACGTCGGCCCGATGCTGCAGACCCACAAGCTGCTGACCTCGGTCATCTTCGCGCGTGCCAAGGGCTACAACCGACCGCTCACCGCCGCCGAGCTCGAGATGATGAACCTGACCGGCGACGGCACCGGCTACGACATGGTGACGATGCCGCAGGCGATGCGCGACCAGGTGCCGACCTCGAATTTCTTCCAGCGCGGCGGCTACGAGCGCAATCCCGTCGCAGTCCGCCACAACACGGTGGCGAAGCTGCTCGCGGTGACCAACGAGCGGATGGATTACAACAGTAACAAGCCCGGCGCCAAGGAACTGGCCTCGGTGTTCTGATCGTTATCCTGCGCTTGTGACGGGGCAGCGCTCCGGCGTTCGGACCCTATTCCGAGCCGAACATGAACTTGCCGTCGCCCTCGAGATAAGGGCCGGAGCGCATGTAGAGCTGGCCGTTGTGGCCGATGAAGAACAGCGTGCCCTTCGGGACTTTCTTCGCTCCCTTCAACAGGGTGCCGGCATTGTTGGTGCCCATCTTGTACGACACGGTCTTGCCGTCCTTGCCGTAGGCGTAGCCCATGTCGGTCTTCAGCTCCCACGGCGTCGCCTCCTGAGCGAATGCGGATGTGGTCAGCGCGGCAACGGCTACTGCAGTCAAAAAGGTCTTGGTTGAAAAATTCGTCATGATCCACCTCCAGCCGAGAAATGGCGTCGTCCCAGTATTTTGAACAAATCACGAACGTCGTCGATCCGTCAATACGCCAATGGGCGCAGTCGACTCACGCATTTCCGCGACTTTGTGATTTCCCGCAGGATGCTTCGCGACTATCTTCGCGTTTCCGTCTACAAGCACTTCATTGCCAGAACACACCCTTGGGATGATTCGTATGCACCACGTCGTGAAGATCGGTTTCGGTGTCGCCCTGTCGTTCATGACGCTGGCTTCGTTCGCGCGGGCGGACGAGTTCAAGCTTTCCAACAACCAGCGGATTTCCTGCAGCCGCGGCCTCTCCGCCGGCAAGCTCAACACCGCGACCTGCAGGTCGTATGCCTATCTGTTCAACGCCAAGACCTCGGAATACTTCCGCTGCCAGGTGTCCCTGGCGCTGACGCGGGATAACAAGGAGGTCATCAACGTTCAGGCGGATGGCGGCTGCACCAAGAAGCCGCGCATCTTCGATACCGACGGCAACTATTCGTTCGACGCCACCGAGACCGAGCCGCCGAACACCAACTCGTTCTTCGGTCCCGGCGGCTATGCGATCTGGGCGAGCGACAACAACACCCAGAAGATCCGCGGCTGCATCACCATCTCGTCCGGGCTCGGCTCCGACATCTCGAAATGCCTAGATATGACGTTCCAGTGACGGCGGCGCGGGCGTTGTGATGCGCACGCCGCGCCCGGCCCCGCTCTGCCGCTCCTGGCTGTTTCTCGAAGGTGCCAACGAGGACGTGCTGCAGCGCGCGCCCACAAGCGGCGCCGACGTGCTGATCCACGAGCTGGAAGACTTCACCCCGCCGGCGCTGCGTCCGAAGGCGCGGAAGCTGGCTGCGGATCTCTACGCGGCCTGGCGAGAGCAGGGCGCGGTTGTTGCGGTGCGCGTCAACCCGCTCGAGCAGGATGGCATGGATGACCTTGCGGCCGTCATGTGCGGGCGTCCTGATATCGTCGCGCTGCCGAAAGTCGCCGAACCTCATCATGTGGTGCAACTCGACGAGGCGGTGACGCGCTTCGAGCGCGACTACGGTATTGCGGAGGGCTCGACGGCGTTGCTACCGAACATCGAGTTCGCGCGCGGCCTGGTGCAAACAGGCGCGATCGCCGCGGCGAGCCGGCGCACGATCGGCTGCCTGATGGCCTCAGAGGACCTTGCGGCCGACCTCGGCGCCGAGCGCGGCACCGACGGCATCGAGCTTGCCTATGCGCGGCAACGGTTTCTGGTCGAATGCCGCGCCGCCAACGTCGTCGCGGTCGATTGTCCCTATACCTGGAGCGATGCCGCCGGCGTCGCGCGCGACGCGATCTGGGGGCGCCGGCTGGGCTATGGCGCAAAGAGCCTGGTCGATCCCGCGCACGCCGCCATCATCAACGGCGTCCTCACACCGAGTGAGGAGGAACTACGCCAGGCCAACAGGATCGTGGCGGCTTTCGAGGCGGCGCGGGCGCAGGGCCTCGGACGCGTTGAATTCGACGGCTCGCTGCTCGAGGTCCCGACGTATTCCAACGCCAAGCGGCTGATCGCCCGCGGCGAGGCGCTGCGCGCAATCGATCGCAGCGCGCAGGCCTGACGAGGTCCGCTGTCAGATCGCGACGTCCTTTTCCGGCGGAAGCTGAAGGCGCGATCTTGCAAACTTCCTGATGCCCATTGGTTTGCCGAACAGGTAACCCTGGACCAGATCGAAATCCATGTCGTGTGCGGCGAGAAAGTCCCCGCGCGTCTCGACCCCCTGCGCAACGACGCGTGCGCCGTTGTCGTGGGCCAGCTCGACGATTCGGCGGCACACCGTCTGCTTCAAGCGCTGATCCGCGCAGCCGGTGACGAACTGATGATCGACCTTCAGCTCGACGAAGGGGAAGGGCTCAAGTCCCATCAAGGACGGCCAATTGGCGCCGACATTGTCGATCGAGATGGCGATGTTGTGCAGGCGTACGCGTCTGGCGACATCGATCGCAAGATCGAGATTGTCGATCAACTCTGTGCTGTCGATCTCGATCAGGAGACCTGCGAATGCAGGGTGATCCGGCATCCGCTGGCAGAGCTCGCGTACCGCGTCGGCGTTGGCGAGAAACGAGATCGGCAGGTTGATCGAGAGATCAACCGGCCCTTTCTGCTCGAGCAGATATCGCCAGTCCTCGATCGCCCGGTCGATGACGAATTCGGACAGCGCCTGAAAGTGCGGGTCGCCCTCATCGGGAATGAAGTAGGCCGGCGGAACGACGCCCCATGCGGGATGGCGCATCCGGATCAGCGCCTCGGCCCCGCTCGGAACCAGCGTGCGCAGATGGATCTTCTGCTGATACCAGAGCTCGAGCCAGCCGGCCTTCAACGCTTCGGGCACGTCGACAGCGGGACTTGGCGCGGGCTCGACCGGCAACAGTGACGCAAGAGTGTCACGAAGGGTTGCCGCGCTGAACGGTGTCGGTAATGCCGGTAGCATCGCGATACCGTACTCGTCGCCAATTTGCCGGACCGCCTTTACGATGATCGAGTCGGGCAGACCGATGACCAGGACCTTGCCGCCATATTCCTTTCTGACCAAAGTCTCGAGAATTTTACTGACTTCGATCCCGTCCACGGACACTCCGAGCACCAGCAGATCGGGTCGTTCCGCATCCAATACAGCGTCAAGTTCGTCGGCCTGACCGCATTCACTGGTGATGAAGCCGAGATCGTCGAGTGCCTCCGCAAGGAATGTGCGAAGGTGTTTTTTGCTGTCCGCGATGCAGGCGCGCGGTGTCAGCTTGCGATGCCCGAACCAGCCGGCTCGCGCGTATCCGATTTGACTGATGTGATTCATGCCCGCCGTATCCGGAGTAGCCCCGACCGAGTCGTACATCGGAGCGGCGATGGCAATCATGGAAATTTCGGGATCATACATGCATTGCTTCGATAACCTTAAAGCCTCCAATTCGAATTAAATTGCGGACGAAATGGTACGTACTGTCGCAGGGCCGCCTGCAATAAATGCGTCATCTGGCGTTCATGGAGCGCGATTGCCGAGTTCACGACGGTCGCCGGAAATAGCGGCTTCGTGTGTCATCGAGAGACGACATTAACAACTGTGTTGATGCATCGTTGTTGGTGCGACATCTGCACCATTGTTGGACATGAAGTTGCATCACGTGAAGCGAATCAGTTGCGCGCGCCGATGGCGAGATCATCGATCTCCGATCGATCGAGGGAGTCGCGCGCGACGCGCTATCTGCTCAGTGGAGTCCATGCAGTTGAGTCGCGTGTCGTTGTTGCCGCTCGCGATGTTTCAGGCATCAGATTGTCCGAGTGCGCCCGCAAGCACGGCGAGCGCCCACGCGAAGATCGAATCCGCCGCGGATGCAAGCGCCTCTGTGGTGGCGACTGCTGCGAACCGGTCAAGCAGCGGCAGCAAGAGTCGAGCGCTCGCGCCAAGGGCGTTTCAGACGGCTGCAGGTAATACCTCGCGCGATGGGCGCCGGGTTCCGGCATCCGGTGTTGATAGCCACCTGCGACGCGCCTGCGACATCGCATGCGTCGTTTGGCTGGGTTGACCGGGCGGACGTGTCCGGCCAATTTCCGGCGGGCTCTAGGGGAGAATAATACGGATGAATTTGAAGTTGATGGCTGCTGCGATCATGGCAGCCAGCGTTTTTTCGGCGCCTGTCGCCCAGGCCGAGCAGTTCATTAACGTGCTGACCGGCGGGACTTCCGGCGTTTATTACCCACTCGGCGTCGCGATCGGCAAAATCTACGGCGAGAAGATTCCGAACGTGAAGACCCAGGTGCAGGCCACCAAGGCGTCGGTCGAGAATCTGGTGCTGCTGCAGCAAGGCCGTGGCGAACTCGCTTTCACGCTGGGTGATTCGCTGAAAGCCGCCTGGGAAGGCGACGCGGAAGCCGGCTTCAAGAGCAAGCTCGACAAGCTGCGCACCATCGGCGCGATCTATCCAAACTACATCCAGATCGTCGCGACCGGCGAAAGCGGCATCAAGACGCTCGCTGATCTCAAGGGCAAGAGCCTGTCGGTGGGCGCACCGAAATCCGGTACCGAGCTCAATTCGCGCGCGATCCTTGCGGCCGCCGGCATGAGCTACAAGGACCTCGGCAAGGTCGAGTATCTCGCGTTCGCAGAATCCGTCGACCTGATGAAGAACCGTCAGCTCAACGCGACGCTGCAGTCGGCCGGCCTCGGCGTCGCCTCGCTGAAGGATCTCTCGACGTCGACCGACATCAGTGTGGTGTCGGTGCCGAAGGAGACCGTCGACAAGATCGGTCCGCCCTTCGTCTCGGTGATCATCCCGGCCAACACCTATACCGGCCAGGACAAGGATGTGCCCACCGCGGCGGTGGTGAACTACCTCGTCACCTCCAGCGCGGTCTCCGACGATCTCGCCTATCAGATGACCAAGCTGATCTACGAATCGCTGCCGGAACTGGCGAACGCCCACGCCGCAGGCAAGGAGATCAAGCTGGAGACGGCGGCGAACGGCAGTCCGGTGCCATTGCACCCCGGCGCGATCCGCTACTACAAGGAAAAGGGCCTGATCAAGTAAGGGCGGACGTCTGCTCCTTGCCGTCATTGCGAGGAGCGACGCGACGAAGCAATCAATCTCCCCACTTGCGGCGCGATGGATTGCTTCGCTTTGCTCGCAATGACGGGGCGCGTTTTACCTGACGCGGCTTTCGGTGGGCGGACAGTGGATATTGACGTCGCGGGCACGGCGTGGGGGAATGATTCGATGCAGCAGCAGGCCGAGGGCGTTCAGCAACCCGTCAACGTTGAATTCGATAATTTCGAGCACGGCTTCCCGGAGGGTTTCGGTCCCCGCGGCTGGGGCTATCTCGCCTATGCCATCGGTCTCGCCTTCGCGGTGTTTCAGCTCTATGTCGCGGCGTTCAACTACCTGCCGAGCCAGGTGGTGCGCGGCGTGCATGTCGGCTTCCTGCTGCTGCTCACCTTCGGCCTGATCGGCAATTTCACCGCAAAGACCAATTTCGGCCGGGCGCTGAGCTGGATCGTCGGCGGCGCCGGCTTCCTCTGCGGGCTCTATCAGTGGATCTTCTATGCCGACCTGATCGCCCGCGACGGCGATCCGACCACCACAGATCTTGCGGTCGGCACGTTGCTCGCGGTGCTGATCTTCGAGGGCACGCGGCGGCTGATGGGTGCGGCGCTGCCGCTGATGTGCGGCGCCTGTCTGCTCTACTGGTTCTTCGGGCAATATCTGCCGTCACCGCTGAATCATCGCGGCTACGATTTTGACCAGATCGTCACGCATCTCTCCTTCGGCACCGAGGGCTTCTACGGCGTGCCGATCTACGTTTCGGCAACCTACATCTTCCTGTTCATCTTGTTCGGCTCGTTCCTCGAGCGTGCCGGCATGATCCAGCTCTTCACCGACGTCTCGCTCGGCCTGTTCGGCCGCACCCGCGGCGGACCGGCCAAGGTCGCGGTGTTCGCTTCGGGCATGATGGGCACGATCTCGGGATCAGGCGTCGCCAATGTCGTGACCGTAGGCCAGTTTACCATTCCCCTGATGATCAAGTTCGGCTACCGCCGCGCCTTCGCGGCCGGCGTCGAGGCCACCGCCTCGATGGGCGGGCAGATCATGCCGCCGGTGATGGGCGCGGTCGCCTTCATCATGGCGGAGACGCTCGGCGTTCCCTATTCCGAAATCGTCAAGGCCGCGGTGATCCCGGCGATCCTCTACTTCGCGTCCGCGTTCTGGATGGTGCATCTCGAGGCCGGCAAGCACGGCCTCGTCGGCATGAAGCGTTCGGAAACGCCGAGCGCCTGGAAGGCGCTGGTGGCGCGCTGGTACCTGGTGCTGCCGCTTGCCGCGCTGGTCTACATGTTGTTCGAGGGCTTCACGCCGCTCTATGCCGGCAGCATGGGGCTCGCGTTGACGGTCGCGCTGATCCTTGGCGCGAGTATCACGCTCGGCTTCTCCAATACCGTCGTGCGTTATATCTTCTGGATTGGTCTGGCGCTGGTGGTCGCGGCGGTTTCGCGCAACGGGCTCGAGATCGTTCCCGTTGCGAGCGTCGTCGCCGGTCTCGTCGTGATCGCTGCGATCACCCGCGGCGGCCGTGCCACACTCGCCGCCTGCCGCGATTCGCTCGCCGACAGCGCCAAGTCGGCGCTGACCGTCGGCATGGCTTGCGCCATCGTCGGGACCATCATCGGCATGATGACGCAGACCGGTGTCGGCACCATCTTCGGCAGCTGGATCATCGGTCTCGGCGCCAAGAGCCTGTTCCTGGCGCTGATCATGACCATGCTGCTGTCGATCCTGCTCGGCACCGGCATTCCGACCATCCCGACCTACATCATCACCGCAGCGCTCGCCGCGCCCGCGCTGGCGAAGCTCGGCGTGCCATTGATCGCGAGCCACATGTTCGCGTTCTACTACGGCATCATGGCCGACCTTTCGCCGCCGGTGGCGCTTGCGGCGTTGGCGGCGGCGCCGATCGCCAAGGAGAATCCCGACAAGATCGGCTGGGAGGCGATGCGGATCGCGCTCGCCGGCTATGTCATTCCCTTCATCTTTGTCTATTCGCCGGCGTTGATGCTGCAGACCAACGATCCGATGGTCGCCCAACTCGGCTTGTACGGCGCGGTGGCGCTCGCGACCTTCAAGGCGCTGGTTGCGATCGCGCTGTTCGGCGTGGTCGCGATCGGCTTCCTGTTCACGCGGCTGACGCTGATTGAACTGGTTGTGGCCTTTGCCGGGGCGCTCTGCCTGCTCGGCGATTTCCCCTTCTCGGATGCTGCGGGCTTCACGCTCGCCGCGGTGCTGGTGCTGTGGCAGTGGCGGCAGCGGTCGCGCAGCGTGGTGGCGGCGGCTTGAGCCTCTGCCTTGCATCCGCAGGTGTCGTGAAGGCGCTGTCGATCGCGGCCTTCACGCTGGCGTGGACGCATTCGATCGAGAAGACGGCCTGGCAGGAGGACTGGCGCGTCACCGACGCCGGCCTCGAACTCGTCCAGGCGCGTATCAAGGGCTTCGGCGCCGGCATGGAGCCGCCGCCGGAGGCGCGCCTCGTCGACGGCTGGTTCCAGTGGGCTCCGCCGCCCACGCCAAGGCCGGAGGTCGTGCTCGGCAACTCCGGCGCTGCCGGCGAATGGTACCTGTGCCATGAGGCACGCTGCCAGACGCTATCGGAGATTTTCGGCCATACGATCGGTGCTAGTGTCACCACGATGAGCGCTTGCAATAGTCCATAGCTCGGATGTAGCCAGCGGGTCGCGCGAATGCGCGCCCGATGACAGGCTCCGCGTAATCCGGGAGCAAGAACAACGAGGGAGACAATCGATGGATCGGCTCAAGGGCAAGGTTGCGATGGTGGTCGGTGCGGGCTCGATCGGGCCCGGCTGGGGCAACGGCAAGGCGACCGCCGTGACCTTCGCGCGCGAGGGCGCCAGCGTGTTCTGCGTCGATCGCAACGGCGCGGCGGCCGAAGAGACGGCCAAGATCATCACCGGCGAAGGCGGCCAGGCGACCGCGCACACCGCCGACGTGTCGCGCGCCGCCGAGGTCGAGGCGATGGTCGCGGCCTGCCTGAAGGCCTACGGCCGCATCGACGTGCTCGACAACAATGTCGGCATCGCGGAGGTCGGCAGCGTGGTCGAGGTCGCGGAAGCCGAATGGGATCGCGTGTTCGCCGTTAATCTCAAGAGCGCCTATCTTTCGATGAAGCACGTCATCCCCGTAATGATCAAGCAGGGCGGCGGCTCGATCATCAACATCTCATCGATCGCCTCGATCCGCCATGTCGGCATTTCCTATGTCAGCTACAACGCCAGCAAGGCGGCGATGAACCAGATGACGCGCTCGACGGCGGTCGAATTCGCGCCGAAGCTTGTGCGCGTCAACGCGATCCTGCCCGGGCTGATGAAGACGCCGATGGTCGAGCATTCCGCTGGGCTGGCGCAGAGCTACGCCAAGGGCGACGTGGAGGCGATGTGGCGTGCCCGCGATGCGCAGGTGCCGATGGGACACATGGGCGAGGCCTGGGACGTCGCCAATGCGGCGCTGTTCCTCGCGTCAGACGAATCGAAGTACGTCACCGGCATCGAGCTCGTGGTCGATGGCGGCATCACCTCCAAGTCGGGGGCCTGAGACTCCGCGGCGACGGATCACGCTCCCGCGCTGAGCTCGGCGCGGTCGAGCTCTTCCTCGACCTGGTGGAAGGCATCGTCGCCGATCACTTCGATGTGCCGGAGTTGGAGCAGCGCCAGGCGGGCTGCGCGGATGGCGCGCCGGCGCAGCGGATCGGCCGGCAACTCGCTCGTTGCCACGCCGCCGTCGGGCTCGGTTTCGGCGCGCAGCAGCACGGCCCGGTATTCGAGCCGGAGGATCTCGGCTTCCTCGGACGGATCGCTCTCGATCGCGCCGAGCGCAGCGCGATAGGCCACGGCGCGAGCATACGCAGCCTCCCGCGCGACCGGATCGTCCTCGTCGAATTTGAGCAGCAGGATCAGGGGCCGCAGCGTCAGGCCCTGGATCACGAGCGAGCCCAGCACAACGGCAAAGGCCGTGACCAGGATGAGATCGCGATACGGGAAGCTTTCGGGCAGGGCAAAGGCGGCGGCCAGCGTGACGATGCCGCGCATTCCGCACCAGGATACGATGATGCCGCGTCTTATCGTCGGCACGGCCGGCACCACACGCGGCGGGAGCAGCCCGCGTGTCTTCAAGGCGCGCAGGAAGGCGCCATAAGGCATCACCCAGGCGATGCGGACGAGGATGACGACGGCAAGGATGGTGGCGGCAAACGTTGCATATTTGAACTGCACGTCGAAATCGAGCCCGGCCCTGATCGGGCGCAATTGCATGCCGATCAGCATGAACGCCAGCACGTTGAGCACGAACACGACGGTGTCCCACACCGCATAGGAAGACACGCGCAGCCGTGCCGGCGTCCGTGCGGGGGCGGTGCGGGCAATCGTGATCGCATAGGCGACGATTGTGAGGATGCCGGACAGTCCGATGCGCTCGGCCACGATCCACACCATGAAGGTGCCGCCGAACTGCGTGATGATCGCGCTCGGCGCCTCGGTGATGCGGCGCGTGATCAGCGTCCAGACCTGGGCGAACAGGTAGCCGGCGGCGAGGCTTCCCACCAGCGCCACTGCGACTGACGGTACGAACTCCCGCACCTTCATGTGTTCGGCGGCAACCAGGCCGACGGCGACGCGATAGATCAACAGCGAGCTCGCATCGTTGAGCAGGCTTTCGCCCTCTAGAATCTTCTGGATCCGGTAGGGTAGGCTGACCTGGCGCAGGATCGCGGTGGCTGCCGCGGCATCGGGTGGCGCCACGATGGCGCCGAGTGCGATCGCAACGGCCCAGGGCATGTCCGGAAGCATCCAACGTGCGGCCACCGCGACGGCGGCGGTCGTGATGCCGACCGCGGCGAGCACCAGCGTCGAGACCGGCAGCCAGTTGTTGCGGAGGTCGCGCAGCGAGGTGTCGTAGGCGGCATCGAGCAGCACCGGCGCAACGAACAGCGCTAGCGCCAGCTTCGGTTCGAGGATCCAAGACGGGCCCGACGGCAGCAGCGCCAGCAGTATGCCGCCGATCGCGAGGAAGGTCGGATAGGGCACCTTGAGCCGCCGCGCCAGCGCCGACAGCGCAACTGCGGCGAGCAGGAGGCCGATGATCCATTCGAATGTCAGCAAGATGACCCCCGTGCAGCCGATCGTCGCAATTGACGTATAATCCAGCGTGTGGTTTTGCCGCAAATTGCGTGCTGTCCGCGCGACGGCCCGCCCGGTTGGTTCAGGCGCAGGAGAGGGACGCCTTGTCGGCAAATTCGATGCGACGCAACTCTGGAAATCTGGCGCAGGCCGTCGCGTTGGCGCTGCTGTGCGCCTGCCTGTCGTGCCTGCTGATGGCCGGTGCCGCGCGCGCGACCGGCAGCGAGCCGGGCAAGGATGTTCAGATCGATCCGGGCCCCTGCGTGGCCGCAGCCGCTGGCGCAGACGACGACAAGACCATCGACGTCTGCGGCACGTTCATCGACAACGACAAGGCGGCGAAGCCCGAGCGCGTCAAGGCGCTGCTGGCGCGCGCCGCCGCCTACGACCGCAAGCAGATGATCGATCGCGCGATTGCAGACTATGACACCGTGCTGCGGCTCGATCCGGCGCAGGCCGACGCATACAATGCGCGCGGCGAGCTCTGGCGGCGGAAGGGCGACCGGCGCAAGGCGATCATGGATTTCGGTGCTGCGCTCAAGCTCAATCCCAGTCACGACGCGGCCAAGGCCAACTACAAATCGTTGTCGCTGGAGCTGGAACGGATGGGCGCCATGATGGCGGTCGCCGGCAAGCCGAGCTTCGATTGCCGCAAGGCGCGCCGCGCGGTCGAAAAGGCGATCTGCGCCAATCCCGAGCTCGCCGATCTCGATCGCGAGCTCAATGCATCGACCGTCCGGGTGGTCCGCGCGACGAAAGACCCGCGTCAGGCGCGCGAGCTGCAGCGCGACCAGGATCGGTTCATCGCTCGCCGCAACGCCCAGTTCGGCAAGCCCGACTACGACCTGCAGAAGGAGATGCGCGATCGGCTGCAGCGGTTGAATGGCACGAACGGAAATTGACGTGCGGCCCGCGGTCGTCGACGAGTCCGGGGTTTGAGGCTCGGTCCGGCTCCGCTTCCCATACGCTGATACCCGCCCGGCATTTGCCGCCGGCAGAGCAAAATAAGTCCGGAGAACTACCCCCATGGCGCCGGTGATGGCTTATCGCCGGCCTAAAGCATGACCCGGAAAAGTGTGAAGCGGTTTTCCCTCGCGACAAACGCGGAACGCGTTTGCGCGGAGATCATGCTTAAACAATAAGCTAAAGCGCGATGACGATTCAACCTGATTTCATCGCGCTTTAGTGCCAAGGTCGGAACGTTTTCGGCTTGAATTGTCGCGCCTTCCCATGACAATGGCCGTCAAAGAAAGCCAATTCTTCGTTGTTGGTGACGGTCGTGCGCCGTCGTGACGACGAAGAGAGGCCGGGAGAAACGCCATGAACATTCAAGATGCAAGCAAATATCACGAGGTCTACGCACGCTCGCTCGGGGATCCGGAAGGGTTTTGGGCCGAAGCGGCACGCGAGATCGACTGGACCGAGCCGGCGAAGAAGATCTTCGATCCCGCGATGGGCGCGTATGGGGGCTGGTTCACCGGCGCCGTGGTCAACACCTGCTACAACGCGCTCGATCGTCATGTCGCCGGCGGCCGCGCCGATCAGCTCGCGCTGATCCACGATTCTCCGCTCACCAACACGATCACGAAGTTCACCTATTCCGAGATGCTGAAGGAGGTCCAGGCGCTGGCCGCGGTCATGCAGGATTTCGGCGTGGCCAAGGGCGATCGCGTCATCCTCTATATGCCGATGGTGCCGGAAGCGGTGGTCGCGATGCTCGCCTGCGCGCGGATCGGCGCGGTGCACAGCGTGGTGTTCGGCGGTTTCGCGGCGAAGGAGCTCGCGAGCCGGATCGACGATGCCAAGCCGAAGCTGATCTTCTCGGCAAGCTGCGGGCTCGAGCCCGGGCGTATCGTGCAATACAAGCCGCTGCTCGACGAAGCGATCCGCCTCGCGAGCGCGAAGCCGGAGACCTGCATCATCCTGCAACGGCCGCAGCATGGCTGCGAACCTACGGCCGGCCGCGATCATGATTGGGCGAACTTGCGCCGTGCGGCCCTCGATGCCGGCAAGGCCGCGCCCTGCGTGCCGGTGCTCGCAACCGATCCGCTCTACATCCTCTACACCTCGGGCACGACGGGAATTCCGAAAGGCGTGGTGCGCGACAACGGCGGGCATCTCGTCGCGCTGAAATGGTCGATGTACAATCTCTACGGCGTGAAGCCGGGCGAGGTCTGGTGGTGCGGCTCTGACATCGGCTGGGTGGTCGGTCACAGCTACATCGTCTATGGCCCGCTGATCCACGGCGCGACCACCATCATGTATGAGGGCAAGCCGGTCGGCACGCCCGACGCCGGCGCGTTCTGGCGCCTGATTTCCGAGCACAAGGCGGTGGCGCTGTTCACCGCGCCGACTGCGTTCCGCGCCATCCGCAAGGAAGATCCCGACGGCAAGTTCATCCGGCAACATGACCTGTCGAAATTCCGCACGCTCTTCCTCGCCGGCGAGCGCGCCGACCCGCCGACGGTGGAGTGGGCGGAGCAGCAGCTCAAGGTGCCGGTGATCGATCACTGGTGGCAGACCGAGACCGGCTGGTGCATCGCCGGCAATCCGATGGGCTTAGGCGAGCTGCCTGTCAAGCACGGTTCGCCGACGGTGCCGATGCCGGGCTATCAGGTCGACGTGGTTGACGAGTCCGCAAAGCCGGTGCCCGCCGGCACCATGGGTTCGATCGTGATCAAGCTGCCGATGCCGCCCGGCTGCCTGCCGACGCTGTGGCAGCAGGACGAGCGCTTCAAGGACGCCTACCTCTCGGAGTTCCCCGGCTACTACAAGACGTCGGACGCCGGCTACAAGGATGAGGACGGCTATGTCTGGGTGATGGGCCGTACCGACGACATCATCAATGTCGCCGGTCACCGGCTCTCGACCGGCGGCATGGAAGAGATCCTCGCCTCGCATCCTGACGTCGCCGAATGCGCGGTGCTCGGCATCAAGGACGCGATCAAGGGCGAGGTGCCATGCGGTTTCCTGGTGCTGAAGGCCGGCGTGACAAAGAGCCCCGACGATGTCGAGAAGGAGGTCGTGGCACTGGTGCGCGAAAAGCTCGGCCCCGTCGCCGCATTCAAGCTCGCGATCACGGTGGCGCGGCTGCCGAAGACCCGCTCCGGCAAGATCCTCCGCGGCACCATCAAGAAGATCGCCGACGGCGAGGCCTGGACCATGCCGGCGACCATCGAGGATCCCAAGGTGCTCGATGAGATCGGCGAGGCGCTGAAGGGCAAGGCGTAGGGGTTTCCGTCATTCCGGGGCGATGCGCAGCATCGAACTATGGTGCGCACTTGCGCACCTGAGAATCCCGATCGATCAAAGCGCGGTTGCCAATGTTCGACAGCGTGGGGGACAAAGTCAGGGCGCCGAAACGCATCCAGAAGCAAAACCGCCTTGATTTTGATGGATTGCCGGGTCATTCCCGGCGTCACACGCCATGTCGCCACGAGATACGGACCTACGGATGCGATCGATTTCCGCACGCGCGCCCCTCGCATTGCTGCTCGCGCTGCCGCTGCTCGCAGGCTGCCTCGAGCGCGGCCGTTCGCCGGTCGCGGAGAGCATGGGCGATGACGATCAATATTGTCAGGCTAACGGCACGGTGAAGGTCGGCTCGCCCGAATATGTCGCCTGCCGCAAGGACCGCGACGTCCAGCGCCAGAACGCCGAAGCCCGCGCCGACCGCAAGCAGCGCGATCTCGGCGAGTACATGGTGAACCATCCGGACGTGCATTAGATGTCATGAGGAGGCGATGATGAACGAGGACGTTTTCAACGCCAGCCTTCGCGGTTTCCTCAAGAAGGTCGGCATTACCTCCCAGCGCGAAATCGAGAAGGCGGTGCGCGAGGCCGTCGCGAGCGGCCGGCTCAAAGGCAATGAGAAGCTTCCGGCGAAGGTTGTGCTGACTATCGGCAGCGTCGATCTCGTTCATGACATATCGGGCGAGATCGAACTCGGCTGATATAGGTCGCCGCAACTTCTCGTCGCGCTCCTGGCGCTGCTTGCGCGCAAACAAAAACGCGGCGGGTTGTCCCGCCGCGCTTTTGCGTTTCAGCGATCGATCGCGAGTTGCGCCTACTCTTCCTCGTCGTCGACCTTCTTGCCGCCGATCGTCTTGAGCTTGGCGAACACGGCGTCGACGTTGAGGTCGTCCTGCTGCTTCTCGGTCGGCTCGTAGTAATCGGGCTGATCCTTGCGCGTGGTCTCGGAAGCCGGCAGCAGCGTGGCGCCGCCGTAGACGGTGGTGGTCGGCTTCTCCTTCGCCGCGCGCTGCACCTCGAAATCGAGCTCGATCTGCGAGCACAGGCCGAGTGTCACCGGATCCATCGGCGTCAGGGTCGAGGCGTTCCAGTGGGTGCGGTCACGCACGCTTGCGATCGTGGTCTTGGTGGTGCCGACCAGCCGCATGATCTGGGCGTCCTTCAGCTCCGGGTGGTTGCGCACCAGCCAGAGGATCGCGCTCGGCCGCTCATGGCGACGCGACACCGGGGTATAGCGCGGGCCCTTCTTCTTGGCCGCGGTCGGCAGCACGACCTTGCTCTCCTGGAGCTTGAGGCGATACTCCGGATCTCTTTCGCCGCGTTCGATCTCCTCGCGGGTCAACTGGCCGTTGGAAATGGGGTCCATGCCCTTGATGCCCTGGGCGGCGTCGCCGTCGGCAATGGCGCGCACCTCCAGGGGGTGCATTTTGGTAAAATCGGCCACCTGATCGAAGGTCAAAGCGGTATTATCGACCAACCACACGGCAGTCGCCTTCGGCATCAGCGGTGCGTTGCTCATGGCAAATCTCCTTTGTGCTTCGCCCACCTCTGTCGAGGCGAAGCTGGTAGTCATCGGCGATGACGGGAATTATGGACCTATATAAGCCCTCAGTGGGGAATGGCGCAATGGGCAGTAAAATCGCCTTGACAGCGCCCGAAAGCGGTCCCAAGTCCTTAGCCGAACAGGCCGTTCCCCGCCCACTGGCGAGGGGTGATTCGGTCCCGAGATAGCCCCATGTCAGCGAAGAAACCCGACCTTCGAATCGTGCTTTGTTCCCCGCGTGGTTTCTGCGCCGGGGTGGTCCGTGCCATCGACACGGTGGAACGGGCGCTCACCATCTATGGTGCCCCGGTCTATGTCCGGCACGAGATCGTCCACAACAAATACGTCGTGGACAGCCTGAAGACCAAAGGCGCCATTTTCGTCGAGGAATTGGCCGAAATCCCCGACGATACCAACGCGCCGGTGGTGTTTTCGGCCCACGGGGTTCCCAAATCGGTTCCGGCCGAGGCCAAGTCCCGCAATTTCTTCTCGCTGGACGCAACCTGCCCGCTGGTGACCAAGGTCCACCGTGAGGCGGCGATCCATTTCAAGCGCGGCCGGGAAATCCTTCTGATCGGGCATTCGCATCACCCCGAGGTGGTCGGCACCCTGGGCCAGCTCCCGCCGGGGGCCGTGACGCTGATCGAGACCGCCGAGGACGCCAAGACCTTCACCCCGAAGGACCCGAACAACATGGCCTTCGTGACCCAGACCACGCTGTCGATCGACGACACCGCCGAGATCGTCGCGCTGCTCAAGGAGCGCTTCCCGAACGTCAACGGGCCGCACAAGGAAGACATCTGCTACGCCACCACCAACCGCCAACTCGCGGTCAAGAAGGTGGCCCCGGTGGTCGATGCCCTGATCGTGGTCGGCGCGCCGAACTCGTCGAACTCGCAGCGTCTGCGCGAGGTCGCCGAGCGCGAGGGCTGCCCGATTGCCGTGCTCGCCCAGCGCGCCAGCGATATCGACTGGAAGCGCTTCGAAGGCATCAAGAGCCTCGGCATCACCGCGGGCGCGTCCGCGCCGGAGGTGATCGTCGAGGAGATCATGGGTGCTTTCGCCGAACGCTACGAACTTCACGTGGAGACGGTCTCGGCTGCGGAGGAGAACGAGTTCTTCCCGCTGCCGCGTTCGCTGCGGCCTGACGCTGCCGTCGCGGAATAAACCATATGGCGGTCTACACCGACGTCGCCGCCGAAGACCTCGCGGAATTCCTCAAAAGCTACGACATCGGCGAACTGCTCTCCTACAAGGGCATCGCCGAGGGCGTCGAGAATTCGAACTTCCTGCTGCACACGAGCCAGGGCGCCTACATCCTCACGCTCTACGAAAAGCGCGTGGCGGAGGGCGACCTGCCGTATTTCCTGTCGCTGATGGCGCATCTCGCCGAGCGCGGCGTCTCGTGCCCGCAGCCGGCGCGCAATCGCA
Organism: Bradyrhizobium macuxiense; assembly: GCF_001542415.1. Taxonomy (GTDB): domain Bacteria; phylum Pseudomonadota; class Alphaproteobacteria; order Rhizobiales; family Xanthobacteraceae; genus Bradyrhizobium; species Bradyrhizobium macuxiense. The sequence goes on along the minus strand of NZ_LNCU01000022.1, from coordinate 115,364 downwards.
AAGGCGAGGTCTATAGCCGGCTCGCCGGCCGGCCGGCGGCGATCATCAACTTTCTCGAAGGCGTGTGGCCGCGGCGGCCGAACGTGGCGCATTGCGCCGGCGTCGGCGAGGCGCTCGCCAAGATGCATCTTGCAGGTCGCGACTTTCGGCTGGTGCGGCAGAATCCGCTGTCGGTCTCCGGCTGGCGGCCGCTGTTCGATCTTGCCGCCGCGCGGGTGGACAGCGTGCAGCCGGGCTTGCACGACTTCATCGCGTGGGAGCTCGATTATCTCGAAGCGAACTGGCCGGCCGACCTGCCGCTCGGCGTCATCCACGCCGACCTCTTTCCCGACAACGTCTTCTTCCTGGGCGACAAGCTGTCGGGGCTGATCGACTTCCCGTTCGCCTGCAACGACATCCTGGCCTACGACGTCGCGATCTGCCTGAACGCCTGGTGTTTCGAGCCGGATCATTCCTTCAACGTGACCAAGGCGCGCGCGCTGCTCAATGCCTACCGTCGCGAACGGCCGCTGTCGGCGGCCGAGGAGGCCGCGATGCCGCTGCTCGCGCGGGGGGCTGCAATGCGCTTCCTGCTCACGCGTCTGGTCGACTTTCTGAATGTGCCCGAAGGCGCGCTGGTGCAGCCGAAGGACCCGCTGGAATATGTCCGCAAGCTGCGCTTCCAGCAGAATGTCGCTGGTCTCAACGACTACGGCATCACGCCCACGGGATGCGCCGCGTGAGCGACAAGCCGCATGTCACTGTTTTCACCGATGGTGCCTGCTCCGGAAATCCCGGACCGGGCGGCTGGGGCGCGATCCTGAGATTCGGCGATAACGAGAAAGAGTTGAAGGGCGGCGAAGCGCACACCACCAACAACCGCATGGAGCTGATGGCGGCGATCTCGGCGCTCGAAGCCTTGAAGAAGCCTTGCGTGGTCGACCTCACCACCGACAGCCAATATGTCCGCCAGGGCATCACCGGCTGGATCCATGGCTGGAAGCGCAACGGCTGGCGCACCGCCGACAAGAAGCCGGTCAAGAATGTCGAGCTGTGGCAGCGGCTCGACGCCGCGCTCAAGCCGCACGAGGTGCGCTGGCACTGGATCAAGGGCCACGCCGGCCACGCCGAGAACGAACGCGCCGATCAGCTCGCCCGCGAAGGCGTGGCGATGGCGCGGTTGAAGGGGTAGGGGCAGGCGGGCGCCTCATCCTACGAATCTGGAATTTCGACGATCTTGCTCTCTCCCCCTGTGGGAGAGGGTGGACGCGATGCGGAGCATCGCGGACGGGTGAAGGGTCTGTCTTCGAATAGAGACCCCTCATCCGGCGCGGATTGCATCCGCGCCACCTTCTCCCACAAGGGGAAAGTTTTGCAACTCCATGCATCTCGATGCATCAACTAGTCCCCATCTAAGTCCATGTAAACGCGAGTAAATATTGCATCACCCTGTAACTCGGCGCACACTTCTGTATCCCGCTCTTCCTGACACTTTCCGGATACTAGAAGCCGCCCGCCCATGCCGAAGCCCCGCAATTCATCGCTCGAAACGCCCACCGCCCGCCTCAAATTGCCGATCCAGAAGCGCCCGCACTGGCAACGATTAGGTCCTGGCCTGTCGCTCGGCTATCGGCGCAACGACGGCACCGGCACATGGTCGATCCGCGCGAGCGACGGCCACGGCGGCGAGTGGCTGAAAAAATTCGGCACTGCTGACGACTACGAGAAGGCCGACGGCAAGATCATCCTCGACTACTCGCAAGCGATCACCGCAGCCCGCAAGCTGGTGCGCGGCGGTGGCGACGATGATGCCGCAGAGGAGCAAGGCAATAAGCCGTTGACCCTCGACGTGGCGCTGACGCGCTACGAGGACGACCTGAAAGCGCGTGGCGCCAATGGCTACAACGGGCGCTGGCCGCGCAAGCATCTGACCGCCGCACTGCTGTCCAAGCCGGTGCCGCTGCTCGACGCGCAGGAACTGCGCAAATGGCGCGATGGCCTGCTGGCGAAGATGGTCCCGGCCAGCGTCAACCGCCATTGCAAGAACATCATCGCCGCGCTCAACCTCGCGGCCTCGCAGGATCAGCGCATTAAAAACAAGCACGCATGGCAGACCGGCTTGCAGATGCTGCCGGACGCCAGCGAGCCGAACAATGTCATCCTTGCCGATGATCTGGTCAGCAAGTTTGTCGCGACCGCCTATGACCGCGACGAGAACCTCGGCCTGTTCGTCGATACGCTGGCCGTGACGGGCACGCGCCCGTCGCAGGCCGCGCGGCTCACTATCCGGGACCTGATCGCTCACAAGACCGAGCCGAAGCTGATGATGGTCAAATCCGGCAAAGGCGGCGGGCGTAACCGCATCCGCAAGAAAGTCGAACGATACTCGGTGCCGGTCACGCCCGCATTGGCCGCGAAGCTGTCGCGGGCGGCCGTCGGCCGCTCGCCGAACGCGCCGCTGCTGGTGCAGAGCGACGGCCAACCTTGGGGGCGCGATGGTGGAAAGGACGCCAGCAGCGATTATCGCGATGATATCCGCGAGGTCGTCAAGGCCATCGGCCTCGATCCTCTTGAGGTGACCGTCTACGCGTTGAGGCACAGCAGCATCGTGCGGCAACTGCTGAAAAACGTTCCTGTCCGCGTCGTCGCCGCGACGCATAACACGTCGGTCGCCGAGATCGAGCGGACTTACAGCAAATATATCACCGAGCACAGCGATGCGGTCTCGCGCCGGGCGCTACTGCATCACGATGCGGCCCCGCCTTCCGACAATGTCATCGCCATCGGAGCCCAGTAGGTCCGCGCCGAAAATATTTCATTCTTCGCATCTATTCGTTCCTAGCCGCCAGCGTTTGCCGTCATCCACGGTGATACGCCGTTGTGTTCTTCAGTTTTGAACGCGCGTGCGGTTTACGTTGACAGCCTGAGCAAGCGTGCGAAAATTCCCTTCCTGCTTCGCATTGCATGGAGGATCATAGCTATGCCCGCCAGCGAAAAGGCGCCCGCACCGGCGACGCCTCTAGCGGCCTACACAATCCCGAAGTTCTGTGAAGCGCACGACATCTCAGAGCGCTTTTACTTCAAGATGCGCGATGCTGGCTTGGGCCCGCGAGAGATGCGCATCGGCCGAGCCGTCCGGATTTCTTTGAAGGCGGCCGCCGATTGGGCCGAGGCACGCGAGAAGGCAAATTCCTAACGACAAGAAAACGGCCCGGCTTGCGCCGGGCCGAAACAGTTTCAACAATAGTCCGAGGGCAAAATATGCCCGACCAGTTTGCGTCGCAAGTCGAAACAGTTCTCGCCATGCTGGCGCGCGTTGGCGCTCATCCCGGCCAGTTCTTCGGCTCGCGAGTGTTCCGCTGCCCGTGTTGCAGCGATCAGCGCAAGAAGAAGTCCGAGAAGTGTCTTTCGGTGAAGTCCGACGCCGACGGCTTTGTTTTCTACTGCCATCATTGCGAGTGGCACGGCGGCAGTCGTGGCGCCGCCGAGCGCACCAGCGCGCCGCGCCCTTCGTCCACCGACGATAGCGATCAGCACGCAATGCAGGAGTGGGCTTTCGCCATTTGGCAAAAGAGTGATGACCCGCGCGGCACGATGATCGATCGGCGTTATTTTCCGTCCCGGCGAAGCCACCTGATCCTGCCCGCTGAGATTTGCGGCACGGTCGTTCGCTTCCATCCGGCGCTGTCCCTCGTCGGCCAGCGCGCTCCCGGCATGGTGACGTTGCTGCGCAATATCCACACGGATCAGCCGCAGGCCATCGAGCGGACGTTCCTGGCCGGGGATGGGAGCAAGATCACGCGCAAGAAGCTCGGCCCCGCCGCTGGCGCGGCGATCAAGATCAGCGCCGACGAGGACGTCACCACCGGCCTTATCATCGGCGAGGGCTTCGAGACGTGCCTTGCCGCATACATCCGAGGGCTTCGGCCTGTTTGGGCCGCCGGTAGCAAGGGCGGCATTCGTGCATTTCCAGTGCTGCCCAGCATCGAGAGCCTCACGATCCTTGGCGAGCGGAACGACGACGGCGCCAACGCCGAGGCGGCGCAGGATTGCGCTGACCGATGGATCGATGCCGGGCGCGAGGTGATCCTCGCCGACCCGCTGACTGGCGACGATTTCGACGACGCGATGCGCGAGGTCGCGCCATGAAAGGGCCGGAAGAACACCTCGCGGCCAAGGTCCAATTCACCCGCTTTAAGCACTCCAAGGCTGGTGCGAATGGCGGCGGCGATCCCACGAAAGTGCAAAACCGCGAGCCGCCGGTCCCGTGGTGGCGCGATCCGGCGACCATTCCGAAACGGCAGAGCTTGTACGAGGGGCACTACATTCGCGGTACCATCGGCGCCACGATCGGTGCGGGCGGTCGCGCCAAAACCACGCGCGCGGTCTACGAGGCCGTGAGCATGGCGGTCGGCTTCGACCTCGCAACCAAGCAGGCCCTCCCGGCGGGAAAGCTGCGGGTTTGGTTCTGCAATGGTGAAGAAGATCAGGACGAACTCGATCGGCGCCTCGCCGCGACTTGCCAGCATTACCAGATCGCGCAAGCGGACTTAGGCGGTCGTCTCTATGTCCAGTCTGTCCGCAATAGCCCGCTGCGGATCGCCAAGCTGATCCTTGGCATGCCGGTGATCGATCACGGCGTCGTCAAATACATGGAGAACTTCATCCGCCAGAACAGCATCGACGTGTTCATGGTTGATCCGCTGATCTCGTTCCACAGCGTCGGCGAGAGCTTCAATGAGCACATGGACATGGTGATCAAGGAGGGCTTCGGCTCGATTGCCGGTCGGACCAACTCGGCGGGCGAGCTGTTTCATCATCCCGGGAAGCCAAAGCCTGGCCAGTCCGAAACCACCGTTGAGGACATGCGCGGCGCATCCTCAGTGCTCTGGGCGGTACGGTCCGCCCGGGTGCTCAACTTCATGACGCCAGACGAGGCCGCGAAGCTCGGGATATCCGGGGACGAGCGCCGCCTGCACATCCGGATCAGCAACGGCAAGGCCAATATGGGACCGCTCGGCAAGGCGACTTGGATGCGGCTCGTGGTTGAAGATCTGCTCAACGGCGACCTTGTCGCGTGCGCCAGTCCGTGGGCCCCGCCGGACCCCTTCAAATACGTCACCACCGCCGACATGGAACTGGCGCGGACACTGGCGCGGACTGGCGCATATCGCGCCGATCGGCGCTCGCCGAACTGGTTCGGCTATGCGCTTGCAAAGCAACTCGGATTGAAGGTCACGCACGACGGGGACACGGACGCTAAAGACCTCGTGTCGCTCCAAGCGATCATCAAGAAATGGCTGGAAAATAAGGTACTGGAGGTCGAGCAGCGCAAGGACGAAGACCGCAAGGACCGCAGCTTCATTATCCCTGGCCGCTTCAAAAGGCCCGATCCGTCCGCAGGACCGGCGAGCGACGATCCCGATGACGAATAGCCGTCCGTTTCGCAACTGGCGCCGAACTGGCGCACGACTGGCGCACCCGATGGCCGTAAAGAGCCGCTGCCTGCGCCAGTGCGCCAGTTGCGCCAGTCCCTTTATTAAAAGGGACTGGCACTGGCGCGACTGGCGCAAAGCGGCCCCGAGGAAATCATGACCGCGCCGGTCCGGATTAATCTCAACTCGCTCTCGCTGGACGATGTCGCCGCCCTGCGCGAGGCGTTGCGGACCAGACCGGGCCAGCGGTCGCTGGAAACGCGAGCCGGGCACGAGCGACGACATAGTCTGATCCGCGAATTTGCAGGTCGGTTCTGTCCCGGCCTGAGCCGTAACGCGCAGGCGGAACGCATCGAGCGGGAAATGAGCCGCTACGAGAGCAGCAGTTGGCAAACAGCACGGTCTCAAGCCGTATGTCCACATCGCGATGCGCGTCGCCAACTGCTCTGGGCGATTTTCAAGGCGTACCCCCGTGCACTAAAAGCCCGTCAGATCACTACAATCCTTTCGCGCAATGTTTGAGTGAAGTTTGCAACGAGCTACCCGATTTCATTGCAAGCGGGATGTGCTTTCATCGCTTCCGCGATCAAGCGAGGGCATCATGGCGCGCATCAATCAGTTTCAGAATTACGGCTTAGGCACCGATCGGCCTGCGATCCGGAATGAAATGGAGACGCCCGTGGGGGCCGCTCCGGTGACGGGTCCGTTGCCCGGAATGCTGATCGCGAATATCGGCGACGTGATCGATGCGCTGCCGCCGTCCGCCGCAGAGCGTTTGCGTGAACTGCGCCAGCAGCGCGACGACGCTGCGCTTTTGGCCCGATCCGACCATGAGGAATGGCAAAGCCTGCATCTCGACATCCAGCGCCACCGGGACCGGCTCCGCGAATTGCAGATGCCGCGCGGGCAAGGCGGCCCCGACCTGCCCGATGATGACGTTCGCGTGCTCCACGAGCAGCGGCGTCTGGACCAGAAGACCGCCGAGCTTGTGCGCCGGACGCAGCGGCGTGACTTGAACGGCTCCCGCTGGAATAATCTCAGCGCGGTGGTCACTAATTGTGAGACCTGCATCCGGACGAAGCCGAACGGCGCCGCGATCGTCATGCGTCCGGCCATCGAGCCGAACTTGAAGAAGGGCGAGACGGTCATCGACGCACTCGAACGCCTTCGGCGTCGCGCGCGCGAGTTGCAGGCCGATCTGGCACGGGTCCGCGCGGCGCCCTGGCCGAGCGGCCTCGCGAAAGAGCGGATGCGGAAGCAGATCGATCAACTGGCAGAGGCCGGGCGCCCGATCGCGCATCATGCCATCGATCATGGCGAGGACATCGCGTTCGCGACCACGACGTATCAGGTGCCGATCGCCAATGTTGATCCGAGCGCGATCGGCTTCGCCGAGGTGCGGGATGCGTTGGCGCTGGTGGCGTGGCTGCACCGGGATACGCTGACCGCGGCTCTGGATCGCGAGATCGATGAGGTCGCGGACGATAAGGCGGCGCTGACCCGAGAGCAGCGGCAGAAGGCCGAGGCGCAAATCCTCGCTGACGTGCTGGCTACCGAGCGCGAGGAATGCGCGCTGATCGAGGCCGCGCAGGACGACGGCATCACGATCGACTACCGGGTCGATTGCGATCCGCGCGCGGTCCTCGGGATCGCGTGGGTCAGCGCGACCGGCCAATAGTTCGCGAGATGCGCCGCTCCGTTTCGATCGAGCATGGCGGCGGCGCGTGAGAGCGGCGGCGGGTGACGTGCCATCCGCCGCCGCCCATCCTGTGGTTTCCCGGGCCGCAGACCCTGATTACCGCGAATTACGCAAGCCGCCCGGACCTTAGCACTCCGATCCGATAAACGCGCCGGGGGGCTTCCTACAGTCGGGGCCGTTGAAGGTCCGCCTCGCTTAGCGACAGATCGGCAAGCCGCGATATCCTCACGCCAGAGCCTGCGGCGAGGCCAGTCGTCCGTCGCTCGCGCTCGTCGCTGTAGGCTGCCCTCAGCATGACGAGAAATCGGGCGCGGTCCGGCCGCGAAAGCGACTTCCATAAGCGCCATGTCCGTTCGAGATCGCTCACCGACCTATCCCTCAGAATTCGCGATATTAGTGGACGCAGCAAAACCGGGAAAGGCGGGTACCAGATATGCCGATGGCGGGCGGTGCCGCGATCCCGCGCCATGTCGTTCGGCCCAAAGTACCTTTCAAAAGCTGAAATGATCCTGTGGAGATCGGGGTGTCCGGTCCCGAGCAGTAAGGACAACGCGCAACCCTATGTGGTATGCGCTCTGCTTCAAGGCCGGGGGGCTCCATGAGGCTGACCAAGCTCAAGCTAGAGAATTTTCGCTGCTTCAAAGACGAAGTTTGCATCGAGTTCGATGACATCACCGCGATCGTGGGCCGAAACGATGTTGGAAAATCCACCATCATGGATAGTCTCGCGATCTTCTTCGAGGAGGCCAAGCCCGACAAGGACGATGCCTGCCTTTCAGGCGATCGCAAGGCCGTGCGGATCACTTGCGAGTTCGACGATCTTCCCGAGAAGATCATCTTGGATGCCGACTACGAAACCAGTCTGGAAGCCGAGTATCTCGTTAATCTCGACCGGCGGCTCGAAGTCCGTAAGACCTTCGACGGCTCGCTCGCGACCCCCAAGCTTACCTCCGTGGAAGCTGTCGCCGTGCATCCCACTGGAAGCGGAGTGAACGACTTACTACAGCTAAAAAAAGCTGACCTTGTCGCACGCGCCACTGAACTCGGGATCGACCTCTCCGATGTAAACAAACAAGCAAATGCGCCGATCCGAGCTGCAATTTGGGGCGGCACGCAGGCGCTAAAATTGGACCTCGTGCCTGTTTCCTTGGAGAAGGAAGGCGGGAAGCAGGTTTGGACCGCTCTCGCTCCTTACCTTCCAGCGTTCGCCCTGTTCAAATCTGACAGAGCGAGTACCGACCAAGACGCGGAGGCGCAGGATCCACTAAAGGCGGCCATTCGCGACGCGTTAAAGGCTGTCGAGCAGGATTTAGCCAAGATCCAAGCCCACGTCGAAGCCGAGGTCCGAAGGATCGCGGAGGCGACCGTCGAAAAGATCAAGGAGATGGATGCATCCGTCGCACAAACCCTTAATCCCGTTGTAACGACCAAGAAGTGGGACAGCCTATTCCAAACCAGCATCACGGGTGACGAAGGAATTCCCCTCAACAAGAGAGGGAGTGGGGTCAAGCGCCTTGTGCTCCTGAACTTCTTTAGGGCGAAGGCCGAGAAGGCGGCGATTGAGAGGCAGGCGGGCTCGGTCATTTATGCGATTGAAGAGCCCGAGACGGGCCAGCATCCGCGAAATCAGCGCATGTTGATGTCTGCGCTCTCTGATTTGTCTGCGACCGCCGGGCGGCAGGTAATTGTAACCACTCACACGCCGATGCTCGCTCGGGCGCTTCCTGACACGTGCCTACGCTTTATTGAGGCCCATGAGAACGGCACTCGGACGGTTGCTGCCGGTGGGCCTGACACAAACGCTCGGATCGCACATTCGCTGGGCGTCTTGCCGGATCATTCCGTCAAATTGTTCGTGGGGGTTGAAGGAAAGCACGACATCTCCTTCCTCAAGGGCATGAGCAAAGTGCTCAGGGCCGACGGAGTGGATGTGCCGGATATTGATGCGCTTGAGATTTCCGGTGAACTCATCTTCTTCCCGTTCGGGGGCAACAATCTAGCGCTTTGGACGTCGCGACTTCATCCCCTGAACAGGCCCGAGTTCCACATCTATGACCGCGACAACCCACCGCCGCAGCCCGGGAAGTACGATACATTTGCCTCCGAAGTGAATGCGCGTGACGGCTGTTCCGCCGTCACGACCAGTAAGCGCGAAATGGAGAATTTTCTCCATCAGGAGGCCATTCTGGAAGCCTACCAAGACGCAAACATTACCGTCACCTTTGGAGCGCCGTTTACCGACTTCGACGACGTTCCCACGCTTGTTGCGCAGGCAGCGCACGCAGCAACAGCAGATGCACCTTGGCCCGCCGATGCTCCAAAGAAATGCAACAAAAAAACCGGGCAGGCAAAGTCGTTGCTCAATACAGCGGCGGTTACCAAGATGTCCCGCGCGCGTCTCGCTGAATGTGATCCGGGAGATGAGGTAATCGGCTGGCTCCGGCATATCGGAGAGCGGGTGGCGCAGGCGCAATAGGTATCGGGCCTTCAACGTGGTTGGCTGGGGCGCGCGCGGTGCGCGGCCTCAATCGCTCGAGGTATCGGCTGCGTTGCCACGGTCGATCTCGTGCTGCGCAGCGACAGCGAGTTTCAGCAACTGTTCATTGAATGCCTTGACGGTCTCAAGAGGCGCTTTAGCTGCTTCGATCGAGTTCGCTTCTAAGGCGCTCTCGACAGCGCTCTTGATGGCATCTGCGATCAAGATCAAAGTGCCCGGGTCGATGGTAGTTGCCATGACTATTCCGTTGGTGCGGTTTCGGCTAGAAGCTCACCCGGCGCCGATCCCGCGGCCCTCTCCTGATTGAGCGCAAACAGCCGCGCAAGCGCATCTTCTTCCGAAATGTCGGTCGGCCAATTGTACGCGGCGGCGACGGCGGCATCCAGCTCGGCATGGGCGTTCGCCAGCCAGGTCGGTCGTTCGTTGTACAGGTTGGTGAGCGTGCGCTTCTTGAGCGCGCGTTCTGCATCTTCGTTTATCGGAACGAAGCGGTCGGGAAAGCCAGCGACGACCTCTGGCTCGCGTCGGACTAAGTCGGCGGGATTTAGCCAATTCTCGCGCAACTTATGCAATTGGTCGGCAGCCTCAGCGATCTTTTTCGCGCGGGGATCATTTGCGGAAGCCGCAGCAGGGATATTCGGTGCAAGTCCAACCGGGAACGGAAATGTCTCAAACCCTGTGCTTGGCGTATACTGCGGGTCGTTGCCGACGCCATGCCAACCACCAAGTCGAAGCGACCAAGCCTCGTGGAAACGACTATGTAAAATGCCGAAGGTGGCATCATCGTCGCGAACCACTATGTTTATCCGGCTATCGGGCAGCACCTTCAATGACACCCAGACAAAAATGCGATGCTTCGAAACACGAGGCGTGGCGATCAAACGCTTCAGCCCGATCGTTTTCTTGCGCAAACCGGGAACAGTTTCTCCATGCTGCCACCAGAAAATTCGGCGGCGCTCGCGATTGTTTTTATCCCTCAACGGTTTCACGTTCCGTCGAACGTACTCGAACGGTGCTTCGTATACCGCTGCGTCCTTCTCAGGCATGTCAGCGAAGTCAACAATCCAGCGGTCAGATGATCGCCTTGTCACGTCTTGTCCATTCAGCCACGGACGAACGACGTCGGAGTTAGATCGCCCATTTGGGTTTCGCGGCAACTGTAGCCAGTTTCTTGCCGTGTCGCCCGGAACATCAAATGGCCCCACCTTTACCGGTCCTTGGAAGCACCAACCGACGTTTTCAGGCAGGGGCAGAGCTTTCGTCAGATCGACAGTATCCCCGGTGAGATCGGCATGGATTGAGGTGACCCGTTTGCCATCCAACCGATACTGACGAGGATTATCTATCTCTCTGGCGAAACAGACGAGCGAAACGCGAACAGCCGCTCCGTCCACCACCCATGGCTCGTCAGCCCAGGCGTCGAAGATAGTTGCGCCTGCTGAAATCTTGTCCAGCACGGACCTATTCGAGCCGCGGCGAATAGCCTGTGTGGACACGAGCCCGGCCGATTTGGATAAGCCGGCTTCGACCGCCGCCCTAGCTTTTTCGAACCAGTACACAACTAGATCGACCCCGCCCGGCACGCGACCGGCGAACTTTGAACGTAGTTTGTCAACATAAGCCGTGCCAAGTACACTCAACATCGCCTTGTCGCCGAGAAACGGCGGGTTGCCGACGATTGCGTCAGCGTCCGGCCACGTCGCTTCGCTGCCATCTTCGTTCAACACTGCATCGCGACACTCGATATGATCGAGAGGCTTCAATATCGGTCGGTCAGAGACCCCGAAACCGTTCCGCCGCATCCATTGAATTTCGCCAATCCACACGGAAACGCGCGCCAACTCCGCGGCGTAGGGGTTGATTTCAATCCCTTTGACGGCGGCCGGGCCGACCTGCGAGAACTCTCGTTGGAGACCCATCGCCTCAGCTTCTATGCTGACGCGATGTTCGATATCCTTGAGCGCAAGAAGCGCGAGATAGAGGAAGTTGCCCGACCCACATGCTGGGTCGAGAACTCTAAATGCGCGAAGCTTATTCAAGAAGGAGCGATATTCAGCAACGGCTTGATCGTGTGCTTTCGTGCGCGCGCTTGCCGATTTCGCGGAGCGAGATTTCTCTACTGACTTTGCTATTTCCGCCTTTGCTGTTTCCCACTCTGCCAGCCACGGACGCACAATCACAGGATCGACGATCATCATGATCTTATCTCGATCCGTGTAGTGGGCACCCAACTGCGACCGCTTGTCCGGATCAAGGCCGCGTTCAAACAGCGTGCCGAGAATGGATGGGTCGATTTCCGCCCAATCCAAGTTCGCCGCGACCAGCGTTAGCGCGATGTCGTCTTTGTCTAGTGGCAGAGCCGTGTCATCGTTGAAAAGGCCGCCGTTGAACCATGCTACATGCTCAAAGCCGACCCGTCCTCCGGACTGCATCGCCTTAAAAAGGTCGCTCGCAAGTGACTGGAATTCGTCTGGCCGCGAGGAGGCATGTTCCAGCATCCGCTTGAACATTTTGTTCGGTAGAAGATCGACGTCTTCGGCGAACATGCAGAAGACTAGTCGATTGATGAAATGGGCAACAGTCTCGGCGGGGCGGCCTCGATCACGCAGGCGCTGTGCGAGTTTAGCGAATTCGGCCGCCGCCTCTTCGGTGAGCGCCTGGCGGGTCTTGCCGGGTTTGAGCCTCTCAGGGTCGGAGAAGACCGACTTGAGTTTTTGCCGGACGTTGGCGTCGCGCAGATCGTCGAGGCCAAATTCGTGAACCGCCGAAACGCTATTGGTCCAGTTGGTATGGATTTCGAACCGATCCATGTCGCAGACGACCAGCAGCGGCGGATTTTCGAGCGCTAGGGCATATTGTTGCAGCTGCGCAAAGGCAGCCTTGAGGTCCTTCCGCTTTCCCTTGTACTCCCAGCCGAAATGGTCGCGCTTCCAGACGTCGGCCCAGCCCTCGCCGCCTGTGGTCTTGGTCGCGCCACGCTCAAAGGCGTACCATTCGCCTTTCGGATCGACATCCGTCGGCGCCGGTTCGTCCAGCATCCGGCACAGATCAATGAAATGGGATTGAGCCGCCGCCCGCTCGTTCAGTTCGGCGCTTTTCCACTTTCGAATAAATTCATCGGGTGTCACTTCGGCTGGCCCCCGGCTCACCTGACAACGGTATCGCATTAGTTGCATCAACACGGACCGCCGCGTCGGGTCAACCCCTGCGTAAGTTCTCTCGCACTGATACTGGCTGGTTTGGCCGGATTACGCCGCGACCCTATCCTCTTTGTCTGCCCCTCGTAACACGATCCTGAGCGCGTCATCCGGCAATGGGCGCTGCAACGCGTTGGCCTCCACCCACTGCGCGCGCATCCAGACATCGCGTTCTTCATCGGTGGTCAGGATCACCGGCATGGCCTTGGGATGGATCGGCTCGACGATCGCGTTCGGCGCCGTCGTCAGGAAGCCGTAGACGAGATGCGGCCCCGGGATCGGCTTGGACTTGGTGCCACGGTCGCCCTTGAACTCGGTCCAGATGCCCGCGAACGCGAAAAGCGGCCGGTCCTCATTCAGCGCGAACCAGACGACATCCTTTTTCTTGGTCCCGGGGTTCGGCTCGGGCGCATATTCGGCAAAGCTGTTGGCGGGGACCAAGCAGCGGTTCTCGGGCTTGAGCCAGCCGCGCCAATGTGGTGACGACGTGTTGCGGATGTTCGTGACTGGCGGGCCTCCGGTGCGCGGTGGAGGTGGCATGCCCCACCGCATCAACACCATCTCGCTTCCGGCGTCCGTATTGCGAACGACCGGCGCCGGATAGTCCGGAAAGACGCCGGGCATCGGGGCCAGGTTGCCGACGTAGCGATTGACCACGCGGAACAGGTTGATCATCGCGGATTGATTGGTGGTGATCGAATAGAGATTACACATGTCGGGCGGTGCCGTTAATCTTTCTTGTGATGGTCGTGATCTAGCCTCATATTGAACAAGCTCGGATCAATTTGGGCTTGGTCAGAGAGCGTCTTGTAGATGGAATGATAGAGTTTACGGAGTAGCTCATTGGTATCGATCAGAAGATCGCCTAGCAGGGTAATGCCTTCATCAAACACAGAGTGAATAAGAACAAATTTTGGCCCGTTCTCTTCATCGTCATCCAGCGGCACATCAAAGGTTTTAGCAGTCATTCGCATCATCTCTCGATCCGAGTGGGCGATGATTTTGTTGCGCATCCGAATAAGACGCCGATGCAGTGCTTGCTGCGGCTCAGTCAACTGAGCCTTCGCCATTTTTAAGGTCAAGGGCGGAACGCCGCCCTCGGACTGCGAGAAGGGCCTGCCGTATGCAATGACCAGCGTAGTTTCAAAACAGCGAAACCGCCGCAGTTCAATTTTACTATATTGTCCCTGCGGATCGCACTCGTAAAGGAAATCGCAGGCACTCAAGGCAAGCTGGAAATCGCCTAGCGAATACAAGAGCCGAATTCGGCGACGCTCCTCTTGGAGAGCTCTGGGATGGTCGTTTGGCGAGAAGCTCTCGCTTTTCTTTTGAGTTGCCATGTTGACCCGTTCCTAGCCTGTCACGCTCACTGCGTCTTCCGCCACAACCCGCAACGTCCCAAAAGTAGGTGTCTCGCAAGAGACTGCACATTGTGAATGTCGTAAGCAGTCAGGCTCCGAACTTTATCGCTAAACCGATGCGTGCTGACCTTGCTCCTAAGCCAACTCGCCATCGCGATGCCGTCGATCAAGCTCAGTTCGACATCTCGCACCGTTCCTCGCGACCACTTCGGCTTCCTTACTGCGGCGGGNGGGTGGTCGCTTAGCCAATTCAATCCGGGTCGGTCGGCCTCTCAGCGACCAAACGTGCGTTTCGGTGATGTCAATCCCGCCATTGCGCAATCGAGCTTCAAGGTCGGCACGCACTCTGGCGTTCCAAGTGCCATCCGGCATCCTGCTCGCCTCGTTCTGTCTAACCCTCACTTCAAAGCCCAACTCTTCGATGACGGAGTAGGCTAGCGCGACTGCATTGGCGCTATAGACGTGCTCCATCGCATCACGTCCAACCAAGAACCTTTTTGGGCCTCCCATTGAGGGGTCAAGATCGACAATCGGCGGGCTCGCTAGGCCATAGCTGAGGCGCAACTTGTGCACGGCGTAGCTTATCGATCGGCGTCTGCTTGCGCGCCCCGCAAGAACACAAGCCCGCATCAATCCTTCTCTGAGTGTCGAGAACTCTGCCCGCTCTTTGGAGCCTTCTTCCCGAAGTCTCTCGATTTCGAATGGCTGTGGCAGGAAAAAAGCATCGCCACCGCTCATCACTACAACGGAAGCGAGAAACAGGTTGAAGGCTCGGAGGGCTGCATCGTGGCTTGAGGCATCGATCATGATCTCGCCGGTCGGCCACACCTCGTCATTTAAAACCTCGGCACGCGTTCGGTGCGGTCGGTATTGCTCCCCTGATGCAAGGCCGTATTCGCCCGGCCGCTTTACAAAGGTAAACCCGGCCCCTCGCACCGCAGATGGAGCCTCCTTGGGATCGCGGGTAAAAAAGTTGCTATGAAAAATCATCGAGGGCCAAGCAAGCAGCTCTCCGACGATTTTGTCTCACTCGGCGCCCTGCTAGTACAGATAGCGGCTCAGCTTGCTAACAATTTTCGCGCTCACTATGCTGCTTCGCACCCGAGCGTCTCCGGGTGTGCGGCAGCTCTTCCTGACACTCGGCGGATACTGACCCGCCGAGCCATTGATCTCTCAACGCTTTTTACGTTGGAAGGTCTCCCACAAGGGGAGAAGGGAAGAAACGCTCGCCGCGCCAAAACGGTCATCGCCCGCGCGGGCGGGCGATCCAGTATTCCTGAGAAAGTGGTTTTGAAAAGGTGAGGCCGCGGCGTACTGGGTCGCCCGGTCGAGCCGGGTGATGACAGTGTGCCTGCGGCACCAGCTTAGAGCTGCCCGAGCAGCGTATCGCCGCCGGAGACTTCGACCTTGCCCGGTGCGGGCTCGAGGTTGAACTTCTTCACGACGCCGTCCTCGACCAGCATCGAGTAGCGCTTGGAGCGGATGCCGAGGCCGTTGCCGGAGGCGTCGAGCTCCATGCCGATCGCCTTGGTGAAGTCGGCATTGCCGTCGGCGAGGAAGGTGGCTTCGTCGCGCTGGTCGGTGTCGCGCTTCCAGGCATTCATCACGAAGGCATCGTTGACCGAGACGATCGCGATGGTGTCGACACCCTTGTTCTTTATGGCGTAGGCGTTGAGGAAGATGCTCGGCAGATGCATCTTGTGGCAGGTGCCGGTATAGGCGCCGGGTACCGCGAACAGCGCAACCTTCTTGCCCTTGAAAATGTCGTCGGTGGTTTTGACCTGCGGTCCTTCCGCGGTCATCACACGAAACTTGGCTTCCGGCAGCTTGTCGCCAACCTTGATCGTCATGCTAATTCTCCCTTCGGTGAAGCGGAATTGTCTTAAACCCGGCGGTCGGACGGCACAATACGATCTGGCGGAAGAACGGCAATGCCGGAGGGCAGTCACTGTTCCGTCATCAGCCGGAAAAGCCTCCAGCATCGAGGAAAGCCTGCTCCTCCGGCGTCGTCGGCCGGCCCAGGACGCGGTTACGGTGCGGGAAGCGCCCGAACCTGCGGATGATGTCGGCGTGGTCCTCGGCATATTTGAGGTTATCTGGGTGGCCGCCGGAGTGCCGGATCAACTCGACGCAGCGCTGCTGGTCGGCGAGATGCTCCGAATGCATGAAGGGCAGATAAAGGAATTCGCGCAAGTGCGGATCGACGCGCTCGTCGACGCCACGATCGATCGCACGGCCCGCGACCTCGCGCGCCAGCGCATCGCTGGCAAAGGTCTGCGCGTCCTGGCGAAACATGTTGCGGGGAAACTGGTCGAGCACGATGGTCAGCGCCAGCGCGCCGTCGTCGCTCGCCTCCCATGAGGACAATTCGCCTGCAGCCGCCTTCTCCCAGGCCGCGAGAAAGCGGTCCCGGATCTCGGCATCGAACGCGTCGTCGCGCTCGTACCAGCGATCGCGTCCGACCACGCGCCAGAACGCGAGGACGTCAGCCGCTGTCGCGAGGCCCGCATCAGTCATCGCTCGACGCCGTCAGCGCTCGCCTCATGCCGCGGCCTTTTTCTCGTCGCGCAGCTCGCGGCGCAGGATCTTGCCGACATTGGTCTTCGGCAGGTCGGTCCTGAACTCGATCTGCTTCGGCACCTTGTAGGCGGTGAGCTGCGTGGCCGCGAACTTGATGATGTCCTCGGCGGTGATGTTCGGGTCCTTCTTGACCACGAAGGCCTTCACCGCCTCGCCGGACTTCGCGTCGGGCACGCCGATCACCGCGCATTCCAGCACGCCCGGATGGCTCGCGAGCACCTCCTCGATCTCGTTCGGATAGACGTTGAAGCCGGAGACCAGGATCATGTCCTTCTTGCGGTCGACGATCTTGGTGAAGCCGTTCTCGTCCATCACGCCGATATCGCCGGTGCGGAAATAGCCGTCCGCGGTCATCACGCGTGCGGTCTCGTCCGGCCTGTTCCAGTAGCCCGCCATCACCTGCGGGCCCTTGGCGCAGATCTCGCCGGCCTGTCCGATCGGCAGCTCGTTGCCGTCATCGTCGCGGATCGACAGATAGGTCGAGGGCACCGGCAGGCCGATAGAGCCGGAGAACTTGTCGGCGTCGGCCGGGTTGCAGGTCAGCGTCGGCGAGGTCTCGGACAGGCCGTAGCCTTCCGACAGCGGGCAGCCGGTGACCTTCAGCCATTTCTCCGCGACCGGCTTCTGCGTCGCCATGCCGCCGCCGAACGACGTCTTCAGCTTGGAGAAGTCGAGCTTGTCGAAGCCGGGCGTGTTCAGCAGGCCGTTGTAGAGCGTGTTGACGGCCGGGAAGCTGTTGACCTGGTACTTCGACAGCTCCTTGACGAAGCCTGCCATGTCGCGCGGGTTCGGGATCAAGAGATTGACGCCGCCGGCGCGCACCGCGAGCAGGTAGCAGGCGGTCAGCGCGAAGATGTGATAGAGCGGCAGCGCGCAGACGATGAAGAGCTGCTCGACATGCGGCGGCTTCTTCAGCGCCGGCTGCAGCCAGGCATCGTTCTGCAGCACGTTGGCGAGCACGTTCTGGTGGATCAGGGTGGCGCCCTTGGAAACGCCCGTCGTGCCGCCGGTGTATTGCAGGAAGGCGACGTCCTCGCGCGTCAGCGTGGGCTTGTTGAACTTCATGCCGCGGCCGGCCGCGAGCGCGTCGTTGAATGCGACGGCGCCCGGGATCGACCAGGCTGGCACCATCTTCTTCACGCGCCGCACCACCAGATTGACGATCACGCCCTTGAAACCGAGCAGGTCGCCCATGCTGCCGACGATGACGTGCTTGACTTGCGTGTTACCGAGCACCTTCTGCACCGTGGTGGCGAAGTTCTCCAGCACGATGATCGCCTCGGCGCCGGAATCCTTGAGCTGATGCTCGAGCTCGCGCGGCGTGTAGAGCGGATTGACGTTGACCACGGCAAAGCCGGCGCGCAGCACCGCGGCGGTCGCTATCGGATATTGCAGCACGTTCGGCATCATCAGCGCGACGCGTGCCCCCTTCTGCAGGCCCTTGCTCTGCAGATAGGCGCCGAGCGCGGTCGACATCTGGTCGAGGTCGCGATAGGTGATCGCCTTGTCCATGCAGATGAAAGCCTTGCGATCGGCAAACTTCACGAAGCTTTCTTCCAGCAATTCGACCAGCGATGAGTATTGCGTGATGTCGATATCGGCAGGCACGCCGGCCGGATATTCCTTGAGCCAGATGCGCTCCATGGTGGTCAATCCCCTCTCATGACGTTGCCCGGCGTCCCGGATTGCTTCCGGGTTTTTGCGGGCTTACCGCGTTGTTTTCGGCAGTATTGAGCGATGCCGCGGCCAATGGCAAGCCGCTGCGCGCTATCGACGCATCGAGAGGGGAGGGCCCCCGGGGTGGCTAACCGGCCGGCTGCTTGGCGTCGCTCTTCGGCTTGCTCGAAGCTTTCGGCTTCGCCGCGGGCTTCGCGGCGGCCTGCTTGTCGGCGGGCTTTGCGGCCGGCTTCGCGGCTGCGGAATCCGATTTCGCGTTGGCGTGACGCGCCGGCTTCGCCGCGGCCTGCATGCTGTCGGACTTGTCCTTCTTGGCATCGCCCTTGGCGTCAGCGGCCGAGTCGGACTTCTTGTCGACCTTGATGACGACGCGTGTACGCTTGCCGCGCTTGGGCGCTGGCTGCATCTTCTCGCTGTCGGCTTCGACCGCCGCGGCCAAGGCCGCGCCGGTCTTGGTCGGACCGGTATAGACCACGACCGGCTCCGACGCGGCAGCCGGCAGCCCCAGCAACTCGGATGGCTTCGGCATCGCCGCCTGCAGGCCGGAGGCGAAGAAGGACATGGTGCTGCCCTCGCCATTGGTCGCCGAACCGCCGGCGCTGTTGGCGACGGTGTCTTCGTCCTCGTCACTGGCGGGCCGCTTGCGCTTGGGCCCGCACATCTCCTCGTGCAGGTTCGGCGGCGAGGCGTCGATCGGTGCGAGGTTTTCGACGGTACCCAGCGACGGCCGCAGCCACGCCAGCCCGTTGCCGCCAAAGCCGCGGTCGAGCAGCTGCGCGGCGCGGACCGCACGCATGCGGCCCGAGGAGGCGCCGAGCACGACGGCGATCAGCCGCTTGCCGTCGCGCGTCGCCGAGGCAACGAGATTGTAGCCGGAGGCGCAGATGAAGCCGGTCTTGAAGCCGTCGGCACCCGGATAGCGCCCGATCAGCTTGTTGAAGTTCGGCGTGATCCGGCGGCCAAAGCGGATCGACGGGATATGTACGAAGTATTCGTATTCGGGCAGGTCGCGGATGATGGCGCGGGCGAGGATCGCCATGTCGCGGGCCGAGGTGATCTGGCCGTCGGCCGGCAGGCCGTTCGGGTTGACGTAGCTCGTCTGCGTCATGCCGAGCTTCCGCGCGGTCTGGTTCATCATCGCCGAGAAGCCATCGATCGAGCCGCCGACGCCCTCAGCCAGCACCACGGCCATGTCGTTGGCCGACTTCACCAGCATCATCTTCAGCGCGTTGTCGACGGTGACCTGGGTACCGGGCCGGAAGCCCATCTTTGAGGGCGATTGCGAGGCTGCGGTCGGCGACACCGTGAGCAGCGTGTCGAGCGACACGCGGCCTTCCTTGACCGCCGTCAGCGTCACATAGGCCGTCATCAGCTTGCTAAGCGACGCCGGGTACCACGGCATCGTCGCGTTGTCGGCCTGCAGCACCTTGCCGCTATCGGCTTCGATCAGCAGCAGCGCTTCGGCCTGAGCCGTGCGCGGCAGCGCGACGGCCAGCAACGCGACGGCAAGAATCCACTTCAACGACGGGTTGCGCAGCAGCGGGCGAAAGAGATGCACGAGGTTCCGGTCCTATGAGACCCGCCTGCAACAGGAGGTCTTTGCGAGTATCGTTCGGGTTTCAAGCGTGTCCGGGGGCCGCGATGCGGCGATGCAAACCCTATACCGGCTTGCCAGCGGAGAACAGAGCCCACCCAACTTAATCGTGGACGAAATCGGCTGAATTTCGGCAGCCGCCTCAATTGGAAAGCCGGAATTAAGGCGCTTCCAGATCGGCGCGTTGCTGCTCCTGAAACATGAACTGGGCACGCGCGAGGTCAGCAAATCGCCCGCCTTTTGCCACCAGTTCATCGAAAGTTCCGCTTTCGATCACGCGCCCCTGATCGAACATCAGGATGCGGGTGGCGTGACGGATTGTGGAGAGGCGGTGGGCGATGACAAATGTGGTGCGCCCCTTCATCACTTCATCGAGAGCAGCGTTGACCTTGGCCTCGGTGACGGCGTCGAGCGCGCTGGTTGCCTCGTCGAGGATCAGGATCGGCGGATCCTTCAACAATGCCCGCGCGATCGACAGCCGCTGCCGCTCGCCACCGGACAGCATCATGCGGCCGCGTTCGCCGGCATGGGTCTCGAATTTCTTGTCGCTGCGCTCGATGAAATCCAGCGCCTGCGCGCGCGCCGCAGCGGTACGCAGTTCCTCATCGGTGGCGTCAGGCTTGCCGACACGCAGGTTCTCGGCAATCGAGCGGTTGAACAGCAGCGCTTCCTGGAACACCACGCCGATGTTGCGCCGCAGCCCGGTCAGCTTCAGCGCGCGTATGTCCATACCGTCGATGTTGATGATGCCGGACTGCGGATCGAACGCGCGATGCAGCAGCGCGATCGCGGTCGACTTGCCGGCGCCGGTCGGCCCCACGAGCGCGATGGTCTGGCCGGGCAGCGCGGTGAACGAGAGATCCTCGATCGCCGGCCGCTTGCCGTCATAGGAGAACGA
This sequence comes from Bradyrhizobium macuxiense, assembly GCF_001542415.1. Taxonomy (GTDB): domain Bacteria; phylum Pseudomonadota; class Alphaproteobacteria; order Rhizobiales; family Xanthobacteraceae; genus Bradyrhizobium; species Bradyrhizobium macuxiense. Next base: position 94,447 of record NZ_LNCU01000022.1, on the reverse strand, counting down.
GACGTCGTTGAACTCGACGAGGCCGGAGAGCCGTCCGGGATCGACCGCGCCGGGCCGGTCGCGCACCGCCGGCACCGCGTCGAGCACGTCGAAGAATTCCCGCAGCCGCGGCGCCTCCATGAACACGCTGTTGATGAAGCTCACGACTTGCTCGAGCTTCTGGATCAGCATGGTGGCGAACGAGACGAACATCACGATCTCGCCGACCGTGGTCAGACCCTGGCTGTGCAGCGCGATGCCGACGGTGAAGATCGCGAGCACCGTGATCGTGGTCGAGGCGCGGGTGATGACGGTGACCAGCGCCCACCACGACAGCACCGGCATCTGCGCGGCGAGCAGCTTGTCGGCGACAAAGCGCAACCCCTGCACCTCGGAATCGATCCGCACGAAGCTCTGCACCAGCGCGACATTGCCGAGCGCGTCGGAGGCGCGCGCCGAGAGGTCGCTGTAATATTCCTCGACCTCGCTCTGCATGCCGTAAGTCTTGCGCACCACCATCGTGGTCAGGATGGTGAAGACGACGCAGAGCGCGAACAGCAGGATGGCGAGGCGCCAGTTGAGATAGAGCGAGAGCGGCAGCAGCACGACGAGCGACATGATCGCAGCGAAGTGTTCGCGGAAGAAACCGAGCCAGAGCCGCCACAGCGCGTCGGTGCCGTTCAGCATCACCTTCATCAGCCGCCCCGAATGGGTGCCGGAATGGAAGGTTAGCGGCAGCTGCATGATGTGCTCGAAATAATCGGTCAGCACCGCCTGGCGCTGGCGGTGCGCCAGCCGGTCGGCCTGGAGTGCAACCACCGCGCTGCAGCCGATCGTGAAAAGGCCGAACGCAACCCAGGCGCCGAGCAGCGGCCACGGCGAGTCGGTCGCGAACGTGCCCGTCACCGGGCGGCCCGACAGCACGTCGACGATCTTGCCGAACAGCACCGGCTCGGCGAATTGTGCGCCGGCGAGCAGCAGGTTGGCGCCGGCGAGAATCCAGCCGAGCCGGGCCTCCTTGCCGAGCAATTCCAGAACGCGGGTGTAGAGGCGGAGCATGGACATGCCGGCGGACCCTTGAGCCACAGACCCGCCCGATCAGGCGGGATACGATCTAATCAGGGTTCGCGATGGAGGGCCAGCGGCGACGGCGCGTTATGCTCAGTTGATCAGCCGGTCGTCGCGCGGCGGCAGGAACGTTTCGTCGAAGATGTCGGATGCGTGCGGCCGCTTCTGGAATTTGAAATCCTCCGCGAGCTGGTCGATCGATCGCTCGAAGCGCGCCCGGTCGATGCCGCCGAGGCCGTTGCGCTTCACCTCGTCGGTGAGGATGTTGTCGCGTATGATGGCTTGCAGCCGCTCCAGCTCCAGTTCGCGTGAACCGCCGTCCATGCGGCTTGCGACCTCGGTCGCGGCGCGGGCAGGGTCCTTGATGGCGGCGTTGGTGCCGCCGATCACCGCGCGCACGAATCCTCTCACCGTGTCCGGCTTGGCCGCAGCGAGGCGCGGGCTGACGATGACGGCAAAGCCATAGGCCTCGCAGCCGTAATCGGCGAAGCGCAGCACCGCGAGATCGTCGGCGGGCACACCGCGATCCCGCAAGTTGATCGCCGAGAGGTAGGAGAAGCCGGTGACGGCATCGACCTGGCCGGCGGAGAGCATCGGCTCNCTCGCGCACCGCCGCGCTGATGCTGTTCTGCTTCACGCTCGAGACCTTTACGCCGTTCTGCTTGGCGATCGCGGGCCACAACCGGATCGACAGGTCGCCCTCGGCGACGCCGAGGTTCTTGCCCTGGATATCGGACAGCGCCTTGATGCCGCGGCTCTTGCGCGCGACGATCGCGTAGGGCGCCTGGTTGAACAGCACTAAGATGGCCTTTAAGGGCGCGGCGCCCGGCTTGTCGCGAAAACGCACCAGCGAGTTGACGTCGACGAGGGCGAAGTCGCTCGAGCCATCAACGACGCGCGTGATGGCATCCGCCGAGCTGGTGGCGATGTTGGTACTGACCGCAAGTCCCTCGGCGCTGAACAGGCCGTCGACGGTGGCCATCACGAACGGGGCGGCGGCGGCATCGAGCGGACGGTCGAGCGTGAACTGGATCGAGGCCGGCTGCGGCGGATCGCTTGCCGCGCGGAGCAGCGTTGTGCCAGGCCACACGCCGCCCGCGAGGCAGATCACGCTAGCCAGCATCAAGCGGAGAACGGTGGTCCGACTGAGGTGCATCACGACTTCCGGGAGGCGAGACAAAGTGCCGCGCCGGCTTCCGCCTGTTTCATGACACCGAATGCGCCAGTGCAAGCATCATTTTCAAGGATCAATTTGCGGACATCCTGCCTCATCCAAGCTGAATGGCTGATGACTGCCATGACACTTTGCAGGGGCTCGTTCAGCTTGCATTCGGCTCGCGGAACCTAATCTAGAGGTTGTGGTTGGCTATCCGTGGCCCGCCGGGCCGGCTTCCACAAAGGATGACTGCAATGTTTGCGCGAAAGGGTGTTTTTTCGTCCATTGGCCGCGCAGCCACGCTGGCAACCGTTGCCGCGCTGGTGTTGACGGCCATCGAGCCGACAGTGGCATTCGCGGGCTCCGTTTCGGTCGGTAAGGCTGCCGCTGTGACCACGTCGCACGGGATCAGCGGCGCGACCGATATCAGCGCACGCCGCCGAACCTATCGTGGTGGCAATGGTGGCGCAGCGGCGGCGGCCGCGTTTGCCGGCATCGTCGGCACGGGGCTGGCGATCATCGCCGCCCAGAACCGCCGCGACTATGACGACTCGTATGCCTATTACGGTGGCCCGGGTTATTACGGAGGTCCCGCTTACTATGGTGGACCGGCCTATTACGGTGGCGGACCGTACGGCTACTACGGTGGTCGGTCGCAACTGCCCTATGTGCCGTACTGACGTTTGACCGTCGGCGGTTCTCAGAACTGTCATAAATGAATCGAAACCACCGGCCGCAGGGTCGGTGGTTTTTTTCGTCGTCATGCGCGCCGTTAACACGCTGGCGACTCGTTTCGACTAGGCTTGCAAGCCATGGGTGATTCGATCGAGCGGCTTTATCGGGCGGTGATCGCGGCCAGGGATCTTGATCCGGCAACGTCGCGCACCGCACGGCTGTTTCAGCGCGGTCCGGCCAAGATGGCCAAGAAGCTCGCCGAGGAAGCTGTCGAGGTCGTGATCGATGCTCTCCGCGGCAAGCCCGATGCCGTGGTCCGCGAAAGCGCCGATCTGCTCTACAACCTGACCGTGGTGTGGGCCGAGGCCGGCGTGAAGCCGGAGGACGTCTGGCGGGAGATGGAACGCCGCGAGCGCCTGCTCGGGATTGCCGAGAAGTTGCCGAAGTCGCCGGTCAAGCTGCCCAAAACCGCGCCCGTCCCGGTCGTTCGACGCCGGATCGTCGCGCTGGAAAACCGCCTGCGCAAGCGGCAGTCCTAATTCGCCCGAAAATCAACTCAATTCCCGCCATGGACAAATGCGCTCCATGATGGTTCATCGCGCCCATGCTGAAACGAATTTACGACTGGTGCATCGCCGCTGCCGACAAGCCATACGCGCTCTGGCTTCTCGCAGCGATTGCGTTCGCTGAGAGCTCCTTCTTTCCGGTCCCGCCGGATATCATGCTGCTGCCGATGTCACTGGCGCAGCCGAGGCGGGCGTGGTGGTTCGCGACCGTGTGCACGATTGCGTCGGTTGCCGGCGGCGTGCTCGGCTACGCGATCGGCGCGCTGCTCTACGACTCGCTCGGGCAATGGCTGATCCATCTCTACGGACTTTCCGACAAGGTCGACGCGTTCCGTGCTTCCTATGCCGAGTGGGGTGCGGTGATCATTCTGGTCAAGGGGCTGACGCCGATTCCCTACAAGCTCGTGACGATCACCTCGGGCTTTGCCGGCTACAACATCTGGCTGTTCATCCTGTGCTCGATTGTCGCACGTGGCGGCCGCTTCTTCTTCGTTGCCGTGCTGCTCAATCGCTACGGAGATATCATCCGCAAGGAGCTGGAGAAGCGGCTCGGCCTTTGGGTTGCTATCGGCGCGATCGTGCTGGTGCTGGGCTTTGTTGTCGCATTCAAGCTGATTTAGCACTTCGTCGGCTTTGCCGATCACGGGCTTCGGGTTACGCTGGCCGCGATGGCCGATGGTATCTACGAGCTGCTGAATGCCGCGAGGCTGAATTCTGCCAAGCTGGATATTGCCAAGCTGGATATTGCGAAGGCCCGCGTCGTGATGGCGGGGCTTGCTCTGTCGATGGTCATGGCGACGATCGACCGAGGCTGGGCCCAGGCTGCGGCGCCGGTGCTCGGTGTGCAGCCGTCCGCACAGCAACCCTTGCCGCCGGCGTCGCAGCCGCAGCACATCGAGCTGGCGCCCGCGCCGGTCGAGCGCGAGAATCCGGGGCTGATCAACGAAATCGGAAAGCTGTTCGAGAAATCGAAATCGATCCTGCCGCCGCTGAAGAGCCCCAGCGAGACCATCAACGACCTGTCGAACCTCACGCGTCCCTCGTCTATGGTCACGGGGCGCGCGGCCTGCGTGGTGGCCTCGAACGGCGCGCCGGACTGCAAGCTCGGTGCCGACCGGCTATGCCAGAGCAAGGGATTCAAGGAAGGCAAAAGCCTCGATACCGATGCGTCCGAGAAGTGTTCGCCGGTGGTCTATGTGCCCCGCCACAAGCGCGGCCCGAACGACTGCAAGACCGAAAATTTCGTGACGCGGGCGCTCTGCCAATAGCCGTGGGCGAGGCGTGTCTGGGATACCAGCGCTGCTCCAAAAAAACTGCTGCCGGATGAGGTTTTGTCATCCATTTTGCAGCGCCAAAACGCAATACTTGACACTGGAAAGATAGCCTTGTTGGTATGATGGCCGGCATCTTGAGGCCAACAATTCGTTCCGTCCCGGCAACCCGAAGGATCCGCTGCCAATGTCCATGCCTGCTCTGTTCAAGGGCCGTCTGTCTCTTCCCGTGATCGGGGCACCGCTGTTCATCATCTCCGTGCCCGATCTGGTCATCGCGCAGTGCAAGGCCGGCGTGGTCGGCTCATTCCCGGCGCTGAATGCGCGCCCGCCGGAACTGCTCGACGAATGGCTGTACCGGATCAAGGAAGAGCTCGCCGCTTACGACAAGGCCCATCCAGAGCGGCCGTCGGCGCCGTTCGCCGTGAACCAGATCGTGCACAAGTCGAACAACCGGCTCGATCACGACATGGCGCTTTGCGAGAAGCACAAGGTGCCGATGATCATCTCCTCGCTCGGCGCGCGCGAGGAGCTCAATCAGGCCGTCCATGGCTGGGGCGGCATCGTCTTCCACGACGTGATCAACCAGAAGTTCGCGCACAAGGCGATCGAGAAGGGCGCCGACGGCCTGATCCTGGTCGCGGCCGGCGCCGGCGGCCATGCCGGCACGATCTCGCCGTTCCCGTTCGTGTCGGAGACCCGCCAATGGTTCGACGGACCGATCGCGCTGTCGGGCACCATCGCCAACGGCCGTGCGATCCGCGCCGCGCGCATCATCGGCGCCGACTTCGCCTATATCGGCTCGGCCTTCATCGCGACGCAGGAAGCGAACGCCGTCGACGGCTACAAGAGCATGATCACCAATTCGTCCGCCGAGGACATCGTCTATTCCAACCTGTTCACCGGCGTGCACGGCAACTACCTGAAGCCGTCGATCGTCGCAGCCGGCATGGACCCGGAGAGTCTGCCGACCTCCGATCCTTCCAAGATGAGCTTCGGCACCGACGCCTCCGGCGAGCGCGCCAAGCCGAAGGCCTGGAAGGAGATCTGGGGCTCGGGCCAGGGCGTCGGCAGCATCTCCAAGGTGGTGCCCGCAGCCGAACTGATCGCCCGGTTCAAGAAGGAATACGACGACGCGGTCGATCCGGCGCTTGCTTGATGGAGCCGATCTTTCGCGTTGACGGCGATCGCGTCGTCACGAGTCCAGATGCCGCGGGTCCTTGGGATCCGCAGATGCAGCACGGCTCCGCGCCAGCGGCGCTCGTGATCTGGGCCGCCGAGGCGCTTCCCACACCGGTACCGATGCGCATCGCGCGCGTGACGATCGACCTGATGCGCCCCGTGCCGGTGGCGCCGCTGACGATCGAACGCGAGGTGCTGCGCGAGGGCCGCAAGATCCAACTCTGCGGCGTCAGGCTGAAGGCCGACGGTGTCGTCGTGGTCTCCGCCAGCGTTCTGAAGATCAAGCAGCAGACCGCGGAGCTGCCGGCTGACATCGCCGACCTGCCGGTCGGGTTGCCGACTCCCGATCAATGCATGGTCGAGCCGGGGAATCTCGCCAGCAGTCCGTTCGTGAAAAGCATCTCGATGCGGGCCGCACGCGGCCGCTTCGGCCAGTTGGGGGCCGGCGCGATCTGGTTCCGCGTCGACCGTCCGCTGATCGCGGACGCGGCCGTCTCGCAGGCGATGCGGGCCGTGGTCGCCTCGGATTTCTCCAACGGCACTTCGCCGGTGCTGGATTTCAGCGAATGGACCTTCATCAATGCCGACCTCACGGTGAGCTTGGCGCGCGAGCCGGTCGGCGACTGGATCCTGCTCGACGGCGAGTCATGGATCGGACCTGATGGGGCCGGGCTCGCAATGTCGCGGCTTGCCGACCAGCGCGGCTATTTCGGCCAGGCGATCCAGAGCCTGGTGATTGAGCGGCGCTAACCGGGGGATACGTGCTGTCCTGCAGCGAGCGGGCCAGACGGGCGTCCCCCCGGCGGCAGGTTCGACCGGAAAATTAATCCGGCGCATCCGGAACGGTTTGTGGCACAAATGAGTTGCGCTCCCGTAAGGGGGTTCCATGACACGTGTCGATTTTGCCGCCGCCGTCTTCGCCCCTGGGGCCGAGCGGATTTGCGACTTGGCAATGGACTTGGCAGTGATCCTGGGATCGCTCTTGGCGTCGGCCAGTGAGGCGGCGCTGCCGGAAGGGCAGCCGCAGTGAAGCCCGGCCCGTCCTCGGAACGCGCGGTTATCCTTGCCGCGAGCGAGCGGGACGCCGTCAGGACCGCTCACCTGATCAAGGAGGCGGGCTACTACGCCAATATCTGCGGCGACCTTGCCGAACTCGAGCGCCAGATCGCAAGCGGAGCGGGCCTCGCCATCATCGCGGATGAGGCCATCCGGCAGGCTGACCTCACCAGCCTGGCGCGCTGGCTCAACGAGCAGCCCTCATGGTCGGATTTCCCCATCGTGCTGATGAGCGAAGCTGGCGGCCCCGGGCGCAATCCGGAAGCGGCGCGGCTTGGCCGGCAACTCGGTAACGTCACGTTCATCGAGCGCCCGTTCCATCCGACGACCCTGGTGAGCCTGGTGGCTGCCGCGGTGCGTGGCCGGCGCCGGCAGTACGAGACCCGCGGAATCCTCGAAGATCTCACAGAGAGCGAGAGCCTGCTGCAGACCGCGCTCAATGCCGGCCATCTCGGCGCGCTGGAAGTGCATCTGCCCGACTTCACGCTCGAGGCCTCCGCGAGCTGCAAGCGCTTCTTCGGACGCACGGCCGGCGATCGATTCACCTATCAGGACCTGCTGGACGCGGTTCACCCCGATGACCGGGCGCGGCGGACCGAGACGATCGAGCATACGCTGCAGACCGGGGCGGATTACAAGATCGAGTACCGCAACATCTGGCCTGACGGCACCCAGCACTGGGTCGACGTCCGCGCCCGTGCGGTGCGCGGGCCGGACGGCAGCATCAAGTCGCTGGTCGGCGTCTGCTCCGACATCACCGCGCGCAAGACCGCGGAGATCGAGCGCGAGGCGCTGCTGGCGCAGCTCGCCGCCGAGCGCACCGCGCTTGCCGAGCTCACGGCGACGCTGGAGCAGCGAGTCGAGCAGCGCACCGCCGATCTCATGAAGGAGGTCGCTGCGCGCGAAAGGGCACAGGAGCAGCTCCGTCACGCGCAGAAGATGGAGGCGATTGGTCAACTCACCGGCGGCGTCGCGCACGACTTCAACAACTTGTTGATGGCGGTGATGGGCAACCTCGATCTGCTGCGCAAGCGGATGCCCGAGGATCCGCGGCTGCGCCGTTTGATCGACGGCGCGCTGCAGGGCGCCGAGCGCGGCGCGTCGTTGACGCAGCGGCTGTTGGCGTTCGCGCGCCAGCAGGACCTGCGCGCGGTGCCGGTCGATCTCGGGGCGCTGGTGCGCGACATGAGCAACCTGCTCGAACGCTCGCTCGGGCCGCGCGTCACGCTGCGGCTGAACATTCCCGAAGGGTTGCCACCGGCCTTCGTCGATACCAACCAGCTCGAGCTCGCGATCCTCAACCTTGCGATCAACGCGCGGGATGCGATGTCGGAGGGCGGCACGATCGAGATCAGGCTCGCGACCTGGCAGGCGAAGAACGATCCGGCGTTGCGGCCCGGCAATTATCTGAAACTGTCCGTGGTCGACACCGGCAGTGGCATGGCGCCCGACATCCTGAAACGGGCGATCGAACCGTTCTTCTCCTCAAAGCCGGTAGGCAAGGGGACCGGCCTCGGTCTGTCGATGGTGCATGGGCTGGCGGTGCAGCTCGGCGGCGCGCTGCAGCTTGCCAGTGAGGTCGGCAAGGGTACTACGGCCACGCTGCTGCTTCCGGTCGCCACCGCCGCGCCAGAACTCGAAGGCCCGGTGTTCGCGCCGCAGAAGGTGAAGCGATCGGCGGTGATCCTGCTGGTCGACGACGATCCGCTGATCGCAATGTCGACCACGGAAATGCTCGAGGATCTCGGCCATCGCGTGATCGGCGCCAGCTCCGGCCAGCATGCGCTGGAGATCCTCAGGAGCGACCAGCCGATCGACCTGATGATGACCGACCACATGATGCCCGGCATGACCGGTATCGAGCTTGCCGCCGCCTCGCGCGAGATCCGGCCGCAACTCGCCGTCCTGCTTGCCACCGGCTACGCCGAACTGCCCGAAGGCATCCAGGTCGACCTGCCGCGGCTGGCAAAGCCGTATCACCAGGATCAGCTGCGCGAGCGGCTCGATCAATTGCTCGGGGGAGGCGCCGACCAGCGGCCGGAGCCGGCGCGCACGCCGTTGCCGCCGTCTGACGCTCTCTCGCCGTTGCCCTGAGCGCTCACCCCACCATGCGGTCGCGCCCGTGCCAGTAGCGGGCCTTCAGCACCTTCTTGTCGACCTTGCCGACGCCGGTCATCGGCAGCTCCTTGACGAACTGGATCTGCTTCGGCGCGTGCGCCGAACCTTTCTTCGCCTTCACCAGGCCGATCAGCTCATCGGCGTCGGGCGTCGCACCCTCGCGCGCCACCACGACCGCGGTGACGGCCTCGCCCCATTTGTCGTCGGGCACGCCGACCACGGCGACCATCGCCACATCGGCGTGCTGCGACAGCACGTCCTCGACCTCGCGCGGAAAGATGTTGAAGCCGCCGGAGACGATCATGTCCTTCTTGCGGTCGAGGATGAACATGTAGCCGCGCTCGTCCATGCGTGCGATGTCGCCGGTGTGCAGCCAGCCGTTCTTCAGCGTCTCCGCGGTGATGTCGGGACGCTTCCAGTATTCCGCGAGCACGTGGCTTGCGCGGACGCAGATCTCGCCGGCCTCGCCGGTCGCGACCTCGCGGTCGTCCTGATCCAGGATCTTCACCTGGCAGGCTGCGATCGGGAAACCGCAGGACGCGAACAGGTCCGGCGTCTTCGGATCGTGATCCGCCTTGCGCAGCACCGATACTGGATAGCATTCGGTCTGGCCGTAGAGCTGCGAGAACACCGGCCCGATCCGCTCGATGCCCTCGACCAGCCGGCTCGGCGACATCGCTGACGCGCCGTAGAGCAGGAGCTCGAGCGAGGAGAGGTCGGTCCTGGGAAGCGCCGGATGATCCAGCATCACATAGATCATGGTCGGGACGAACAGCGTGAAGTTGATCTTCTCGCGCTCGATGGTCGTGAACACGGCCTCGGGATCGAAACCTTTCAGCATATGCACGGTGCCGCCACGCATCAGCGTCGGCAGCACCTTGGTGCCGGCGACATGGCTGATCGGCGCCACCGTGAGATAGCGCGGTGTCTCCGGAATCTCGAAGTCGGCGAGAATCGCGTTGACCGAGCCGCTTTGTTCGCGGTGATAGCGCAATGCGCCTTTGGATTTTCCTGTCGTGCCGCCGGTGTAGTTCAGGATCGCGATGTCGTCGTGACTGGCGAAGTTCTTCGGGCTTGCACTGCCGGCGGCCTCGACGGCCTGCAGGAGGTCCGCGCCGTAGCTCGCCGGGCCGAGCGTGAACACGGTCTTGAGTCCCGACGCTTTCGCTGCGAGCTCGCCGCCGCGATCGCGGAAGGTGATACCGTCGACGACGAGTATCTGCGCCTCGGAGTCGTCGAGTTGGAACAGCTGGTCGTCGAGCGAGCCCAGCGGATGCAGCCAGGTCACCGCCAGTCGCGACAATTGCGCGGCGACGCCGGCGCACCAGGTGTCGGCGCGATTGGCGGTGAGGAGGGCGACGCGGGTGCCCGGCGCGAAGCCGAGCGACATGAACACGCGCTGCATCCGCCCGATCATGTCGGTCGCGCCCTGATAGCTGAGCGAACCGCCCGGCCATGCGAAAGCCGTCCGCGACGGATAGCGCGCCAGCGCCCGCAGCGTCTGCTCGCATGCCGCCGGAAATGCGTAGAGCGGATTGCTCATGTGGTTTGTCCTCCCGTCTGCTTGTCTTTGGCGTTTATCGTGCCAATGTTGGCCGTGACGCTAACACAATGATGCAGGGAAGAAACAACTTGTCTGGTGCAGATCCTTTCGCCCGCTTGCGCGATCGCCTTCGGCTGCCGCTGATCGCCGCGCCGATGTTTCTGGTGTCCGGCGTCGAACTGGTGGTAGCTGCCTGCCGCAACGGTGTGATCGGTTCGTTTCCGACAGTGAATTGCCGCGAGACGGAACAGCTCGATGCCTGGCTCACCGAGATGGAAAGGCGTCTGGAGGCACACGCGGATACGAGTGGACAACGCGCCGCGCCGATCTGCCCGAACCTGATCGTGCATCGCTCCAATGCGCGCCTTTCGCAGGATGTCGAGGTGCTGCTGCGGCACGAGCCGGAGATGGTGATCACCTCGGTCGGCTCGCCCGCACCGGTGCTCGCCCCGTTGCATGATGCCGGTGCGCTCGTGTTTGCCGACGTCGCCTCGATCCGCCACGCCGAGCGCGCGGTTGCGGCCGGAGCCGACGGGCTCGTGCTGCTCACCGCCGGCGCCGGCGGGCAGACCGGCTGGCTCAATCCGTTCGTGTTCGTGCGCGCGGTGCGCGGCTTCTTCGACGGCCCGATCGTGCTCGCCGGCGGCATCAGCGACGGCCATGCGCTGCGCGCGGCGCAGGCGCTCGGCTGCGATCTCGCCTATATGGGCACCAAGTTCATCGCCACGCGCGAGAGCATGGCGGACAACAGGTACAAGCAGTTGCTGGTCGACAGCTCGGCCGACGACGTCCTGCTCACGACGGCGTTCACCGGCCTGCAGACCAACATGCTGCGACCCTCGATCGAGGCGGCCGGTCTCGATCCCGACAATCTGCCGGCGCGCGGCGCGATCGACATCGGCAAGGACATCGACGTGGGCGCACGCGAAAGCCGCCCCAAACGCTGGCGCGACATCTGGAGCGGCGGGCACTCCACCTCAGGCGTGACCGGGGTGCTCCCCGTCGACGAACTCGTGGCGCGGACGGCCGCCGAGTACGATGCCGCGAGCGCGCGGGTGAAGCTCGTTTAATTCGTCGCAAAGGCCAGTCCGTAGGGGAGGGCGCGAGCGAGAACCCTTCCCGTTGCCTTAACGCGCCATTAACCACGATCGCTCCATCAATAGCCTCACAGGATGGTCCGCCGCTACGGCCGGCGGGACCGGCAATGATGGACATGCGACATGGATTTTGAGGCGCTCTTTGCCAAGACCCCGGCAACGCTCGACGAACTCAGGACCCGGGTCTCCCATGCCCTGCAGCGGCATCCGCTGTGCCGCCACGTCGAATTCGACATCGTCAGCACGCCGCGCACGCGCCGCACCAACTGGACGGTGAGCATGCGTTCGGTTCAGCCCGGCGCCCTGTGGCCGGCGCACGAGATCGTCGCCGACATCCAGGAAGCCTACGAGCTTGCCGCCGCGGCCTAAGCCCCGGCCGCCTCGGCGATTTTTCATCCAATGTGGCAGCCCCCTGCCGCCGTAGGAGCACTCTAAGGCCGCATTTGGCGTTCAGCCTGCTGCGATACCGGCCTGGAATGGAGACGTTTGTGTGACCAGAGCCATCACCCTCGCCGCGCTGACCAGTTTCCTCCTCGCCGGCGCCGCGATATCAGCCATCCTTGGCCGCGACAGTGTGCCGGCGGCGCCGTCCCAGGTTGCCGAGGTCTCCCCCAACGCAGCCCCGGTCGCCAACAGGGCCAGCAAGCAGGACAAGCTCGCGGTGGTTTCGCTCGCGGCCGCCGGCTACGAGCCACCACAGGCCGCCCAGCCGCTGGCCGCGCCGTCAGCGCTGCTGCTCCGCGCGCAGGCCGCAATTCCGGGCCCGCCTGACACCATCCGGCAGGCCTATGCTTCCGCCGAGCCCACCGATGTCGTCACGCCGAAGGCCTTCGAGCAGGTCACCGCACCAGCCGATACCGGCCAGCCGAACACCGCTGAACCGAAGGCTGCGGAACCGACGGCTGCTACCGAGTCCAAGGCGGTTGAGCCCAAGACAGCTGAACCCAAGACAGCTGAATCCAAGGCAACTGAATCCAAGGCGGCCGAGAAGACCACCGAGCCCGAGGCGCTGCCGAAGCCGAAGGTGGCCGCCAAGCCGGCGCCGCAGCAGAATTACACGCTGCTGAGCGACGCCCAGATTGCCGGCATCAAGCAACGGCTCAGGCTGACATCGGATCAGGAATATTACTGGCCGGCGGTCGAGACCGCGCTGCGCGCCGTTGCGCGCAAGATCCACTCCAAGCGCCCGGGCGATCCCGCATCGGCCACCATGCCGATCGATCCCGATTCCGAGGAAGTCCAGCAGCTGAAATCGGCCGCGATGCCGCTTCTGTTCCAGCTCCGCGAGGATCAGAAGACCGAAGTGCGCTCGCTCGCGCGCATGATCGGGCTGGAACGAGTTGCCGCGATGATCTGACCGGTCGCGCGCTGTGACTCCCGCAGCGCATCAAAGCCGATGCATCTGACATTGTGCTGATCGAGCAGGGCCTCGATGGCCTCATCACACAGGCAAATCGGCCTCGTTGCGAGAGAACGCGCTACCGCCTTCAATTTTATTCCCATGCTGATTTCGCGGAGCACCTCAGCCAAAGCTGCAGGCTGACGTGTCTGTGTATTGACGGCTCTCGAGCTCGAGGCTGACACTCGCGCCAACAAGCAAAGAGCTCGTAGGCATCTGGTGACATTCCCGGGGAGTAAGCCATGTCGAAACGCAGCAGCTCGCGCCGCGATGGCGCACACGATCCCAGCCGTCGAAATTTCCTGAAGGGTGCCACGGTAGCTGGCGCCGCAGCGCTGGGCACGCCGGCCGCGGCCAACGCAATCTCCGCCGTTCCGGAAGAGCGTCCCAAGGCCGCGCTTCCCGGCCCGAAGCTCGCTGCCGCCGATGCGTCGCCGCCGCCGGCCGATCCGGTCACCCAGACTTCGAGCGGCGGCGACTTCATGGTCGATGTGCTCAAGACGCTCGACATCGATTACCTGGCGATGAACTGCGCCTCGAGCTTCCGCGGCCTGCATGAAGCCGTCATCAATCACGGCGGCAACACCAAGCCCGAGATCATCACCTGTCCGCACGAAGAGATCGCGGTGCATATGGGCCAGGGCTACGCCAAGATGGAAGGCAAGCCGCTGGCGATGATCTGCCACGGCGCGGTCGGGCTGCAGCACGCCTCGATGGCGATGTACAACGCGTGGTGTGATCGCGTCCCCGTCATCGTGATGGGCGGCAACATCATGGAGGCCGACAAGCGCGCGCCCGGCGCCGAATGGCCGCATTCGGCGATCGACCCGGCTGCGCTGACCCGCGACTTCGTCAAATGGGACGATCAGCCGGCCTCGCTGCAGCATTTCGCGGAATCGGCACTGCGCGCCTACAAGATAGCGACCACGCCGCCGATGGCGCCGGTGATGCTGTCGCTCGACCAGGAGCTGCAGGAAAATCCGATTGCGAACCGCGACCGCCTGCGCATCCCGAAGTTCACTCCGGCGCTCGCGCCGCAAGGCGACGACGCGGCGCTGGCCCAGCTCGCCAAGATGCTGGTCGCGGCCGAGAACCCGGTGATCCTGTGCGATCGCATGGCGCGCACGCCGACCGGCATGCCGTGCCTGGTGGAGCTCGCTGAAACGCTGCAATGCGCCGTGATCGACAATTACGGGCGCATGAACTTCCCCTCGCGGCATCCGCTCAACCAGTCGTTCCGCCGCTCGATCCTGTCGCAGGCCGATTTGATCCTGGCGATGGAGGTCAATGACATCTGGGGCACGCTGAGCGATTTCCACGATCGCATCGAGCGCACCTCCGAGCCGCGCTACAGGAAGACCGCCAAGATCGTCACGCTCGGCACCCGCGGCCTCTTCATGAAGGCCAATTACCAGGATCTCGGCCGCTACCAGGACGTCGACCTCGACATATCGGGCGACGCCGAGGCGAGCCTGCCGGCGCTGATCGAGCAGGTGAAGCGCCAAGTCGACGAGGGCCGCAAGTCCGCCTTCGACGCGCGCGGCAAGAAGCTCGCGGCGGCGAAACAGGCGACCGTCGAACAGGCGAAGTCGGATGCCACCATCGGCTGGGACGCCAGCCCGATCACCACGGCGCGGCTGTGCGCCGAGCTTTACAACCAGATCAAGGACGAGGACTGGTCGCTGGTCGGCACCTCGATCGGCCTGTCATGGCCGCACCGTCTGTGGAATTTCGACAAGCCGTATCAATGGAACGGCGTCTCCGGCGGCGGCGGCGTCGGCTACACGCTGCCGGCCTCGCTCGGCGCCGCGCTCGCCAACAAGCGCCACGGCCGGTTGACGGTTGCGATCGGCGGCGACGGCGACTTCATGTTCGTGCCGTCGACGCTGTGGACCGCTGCGCATCATCGGATCCCGATGCTCTATATCGTGCACAACAACCGGGCCTATCATCAGGAATACATGTATCTGCAGGCGATGGCGGCGCGTCACGGCCGTGGCATCACCAACACCGATATCGGCACCACCATCAAGGATCCGTTCGTCGACTATGCGACGCTCGCCAAGGGATTTGGCGTCTATGGTGAGGGTCCGATCAGCGATCCAAGCGGGCTTGTGCCCGCATTGAAGCGCGCGGTCGCCATCGTCAAGAGCGGCCAGCCGGCGTTGCTCGACGTCGTGATGGATCAGCGTTGAAGCGGGGGCGAAGATGAAGATCAGTCAACCTGCGATTCGCCGCGCTGTGATGCGTCTTGCTGTGATGCGTTTTGGGGTCGCCGCGATCGCGGCCGCTTTCGCCGTCGGCGGTGCCGTTGTTGCCTCGCGCGCCGACGACGCGCCGGCCGGTGACCCCGTCAACGGCAAGCGGCTTTATCTTGCCGATGGTTGCTTCGAATGCCACGGCCGCGCCGGGCAGGGCGGCCGTTTCAACTATCCGGCCCCGGCGCTGGCGCAGATCGCGCTGCCGGTGGAGTCGTTCATCGCCTTCCTGCGCGAGGCGCCGAACGATATGCCGTCATTCTCGGAGCAGGTGCTGTCCGACAAGGACGCCGCCGATATCCACGCCTTCCTGAGCTCGCTGCCGGGGCCGAAGACGGGCAAGGATATCCCGGCGATCCTCAACCAGTGATGGCGTGACGCCCGACGGCTAAACCGCCGTCTCGTACCCGATGTCGAAATCGGACGCGGCATTGCCGCCGCGCATTCCGACATTTTGGCGCGGCACCTCGATCAGGATGATCTTGACGTCGTTTGCGGGAACGCCGAACCGCTGCAGGTTCTCGACGATGGCCGCATAGAGCGCGCGCTTGGTCGCGACGGTTCGGCCAGGAAACAGCGTGATCTCGATATGGGTGAAGCGCTCGCCCACCCAATCGGGGATCGATAAATCGTCGTGTGCATGCTGCACGAGGCGAAGGATCTTGTCGTGCGCCGGCGTTCGCAGCGTTGCGCTGATCGCGTCCTGAATGGCGGCCAGGAACTGGGCGCTTCGGCCGGCGAGCCAGCCCTTCCGTGTCTCAACCAGAACGTCAGGCATTTCGGCCCCTCGTTGATTGCCAAAGACCGGGCAAGGCTACCGGACATTGCGGCCGCCGCAATTCGGATGTTCCGATGCGTCGCTTCGATCGGGCCGAAGCCGTTTCAGGCAGGGCGCGACCCGTGTCGCCTTTGGCATAGGCCTTGCTGAGTGCCTGATTGTTCGCCGACCTGGGTTCGGCCTGTTTCACATCGAGGCAATGTCATGCAGCAAACGTCCGGTTTTGGAATGTCGGGGTCTCTGCAGTTGCAGGCGCTGATCGCAGACCTCAATTGGAGAATTAAGCTCCTGAACTCCGACATCGTCGAGGAGGAGCAGCGGTCGCACAGAGCCGAAGCGGGGCACATCTTCTACCCCACTCTCGCGAAGCATCTGAGAGAGCGCCGCGACAAGCTTGCGTCGACGGTCGTCACGCTGGAGGCGCAACTGATGTCGATCGATCCGCTGGCGGGTACCGCCGCGTAAAGTGGAGATGTAACGCAAGCTTCGCTTGGCCGCGCCACGCGAAGCCCGTACGGCGTTCATGCCAAGCGCGCGAACTCGTAAGCACAGATGCTGCGGTTGCTTGTAGGCGGGCCGGCGTCTCTTCAATGGTTAAGCCAGCAGTATCAACCGATGCCAATGCTCGCGCATAGGCACGCGCCACCAATCCGATCAGAGACGCGGGGAACGCGCGGAAGACGTGAGCCAGGCGAACCCGGTGCGTCATGCACGGTAAAGATGTGCTGCAAAGCTGCCGCTTACGGCAACAATTTCTATCTCAACAAGACAAACTCGTCGTATAGCCGCGGTGGCGAACCGTCCAACCTGAGCCGGACTTTCCGCAATCGGCCGACACTCGTGAAGCCGATGATGACCGACGCGCTTCAGCCATTGTTCTTCCTCCTTCCCCATAGCTGCCGTTACCAGAGCCGGCGTGAGGCTATTTCGGCGCCCTGAACCAGCGCTTCCAGTTTGCGCCAGGCAATGTCCGGATCGACCGTGTGCAACGTCGCAAAGCTCGCAAAACCACAGTCGGTCCCGGCGATCACCCGTTCGCGGCCCACCACGTCGGCGTAGCGTTCGATGTGCTGCGCCACGACTTCCGGATGCTCCAAATAATTTGTGCAGGTGTCGATCACGCCCGGCACGAGCACCTTGTCATCCGGCAGGGGCGTCTCCTTGAACAGCGCCCACTCGTGCCTATGGCGTGGATTGGCCGCTTCTACCAGCAGCGCGGAGGGGCGCAGCTTCAGAATCAGATCGAGAATGTGCGCAAGCTCGATATCGTGGTGATGGGGTGATTCGTAGTTGCCCCAGCACAGATGCAGGCGCATGCGGTCTGCGGGAATGTCACGCAGTGCGTGGTTGAGCACCTCGATAAGCTGGGCAAGTTCCTTGCGAAATTCCTCCACGCTCAATGGCGCGGCTCGGAAGTGACGCCCGAGTGCCAGATCCGGACAATCGATCTGCAGCAAGAGACCGGCGCTGACGATCGCCTCATACTCGACCTTCATCGCGTCTGCGAGCGCATCGAGGTACGCATCCTGCGAAGGATAATATTTGTTCGGCATGTAGTGCGACATGATGCCGGGTGAGGACGCGGACATGAACGCCTCCTCCGCCTGTGTGTCCTCGATGGCTGCCTTGAGGTTTTCGATGTCGGTCGCGAGCGCCGCTGTGCCATGGTAGCTCAGTGGCCCGACGCAGGCGGGCGTCTTGATATCGAGCTTGATTCTTTCGGCGAAGTTCGGAAACTCGTTGAGTTCGGACAGGGCCAGCGGCTGATCTTCGCCCTCAAGCCCGGACATCCGCTCGCGCGCGTAGGTCGAATAGGCATACTTGCTCATCTCGCCGTCGCAGACGATATCGATGCCGAGCTCTGTCTGACGGCGGACGACTGATTTCACGGCGTCGGCCACCATATTGGGCAATCGCTCTCCGAGTTGACTGTCGAGTTCATTCCTCTCTCGGCGTAGAAGGAGAGCCTCCAGTTCGCCCGGCCGCGGCAGGCTTCCGACATGCGTAGTCAATATTCGCAAAGCGCTCAGTTGCATGCTTCAGTCCTCACTGCTTGTGCCCGGGTGATCGGTCTTAACGAACCATAGTCGTGCGGTTCCACGCATCGTAGTCAGGCGATCCCTCGATCCGCCGCTCGCCTCGGTAACCGAACTCCACCATCTGCACGGTGACTGTTGCGCCGTTCGCGACTATGACGGCGTATGCCTGCGGAAGGTCGGAGCCGAGCAGCATGTGCCGCTCGGTGAAATCCGCCCATCCGGCATGATTGGTGCCGCGCGAGCCGCTGACCGGCACGCCATACAGCGAGCCGGAGAGCGGCAGGTGACAGTGGCCGAAGAAAATGTGCGCGATGTGCTGACGGTGCGTGGCGATCACCGCACCGAACGTGTCCGAATCGCGCAGCATGATGTGGTCAAGTGGCGCGATGTAGGTCGGCACCGGGTTGTGGTGCATGAACAGGAACACGGGTGCATCTGCCACAGTCAGCGCCTGTTCAAGCCAGGCGCAACGCTTCGCGCAGAAGAAGCCGGCGTGGCTGCGAGGTCCCCAAGTATCGATGACCAAGCCAGTGCCGCGCGACAGCGGAAACCGCGACTGAACGTGACCGTCCGCGTCGGCAAGCTCGGGAAATACTTGCAGGAAGATCGCGCGATCATCGTGATTGCCGATGGCAAGATGCACCGGTACAGGTAATGTTGCGATGCGCGCCCGCAACCGCTCATAGTCAGCGCGGTCGCCCCAGTCGGACAGATCTCCTGTAATCACGATCGCCTCGGTGTCTGGATGCTGCGAGAGCGCATGGGTGAGCGCGGCCTCGAAGTTGGCATTGGGATCGCGTCCACCGATGGTCTGGCCCGGTGTCGTCAGATGGATGTCGGTCAGTTGGATCAGTTTCATGAGGCGCGGCGATCGAAGATGTCGGAGTGCAGTAACAAGCACAGTTAACGTCACCATGACGTCACATTAGCTGCATTAATGTCTGCGACAGTCGGCTTGCTCACGGGCAAAGCGCGATCGATGCGATGAAGACAAGCCCCTACCAAATCAGCGCCTTCACCCACGCCGCGCGCGAAGGCAGCTTCACGCATGCCGCCGAGAAGCTGGGCGTGACGCAGTCCTCTATTACCCAACATGTCGCTAAGCTGGAGCGAACCATGGGCACGCAGCTGTTTGTCAGACGGCGCGACGGACTGGAGCTTACGCGGGCCGGGCGTGAACTATTCGCGGTATCAGACCGGCTTCGCACGCTTGAGCAACTGATCGAGGAGAAGGTCGAAAACTACAGCGAGATTGCCGCCGGCCATCTCAGCGTGATCGCCAACGCACCGCGTCCGGCAATGCCGGTGATCGCCCGCTACGCGTCGCTGCATCCTCGCGTGCAAATCGACTTCACCCTGGTGAGCTGGTCGCTAGCGATGCAGCAACTGCACGACCGCACTGTCGATATCGCCATCGTCACCCAGCCCGAGGCGGACAATCTGCTCTATAGCCTACCGGTCGCGACGACGCGCTACCGAGCCTACGTATGCCGTGGGCATGCGCTTGCTGGGCGCAAGCGGCTCTCGCTGCGCGATCTCGCCGATTCGACCGTGATTGTGCCGGAGGATGGCTCGCTGACCCAACGACTGCTCCACCGCAAGTGCGCTGAGCTCGGCATCAAGCTGTCGAGTATTCTGAGGACCACAACATTCCCGCTTGTGAAGGAAGCGGTGCTGCACGGCGTCGGCGTCGGTCTCCTGCTCGACGATAGCATGTTCGCGTCGCCCGGACTTGTGGCGGTCGACGTGGTCGAGATGCCTGAAACCTACACCAATTGCCTGGTCACTCCGGTAGACAAGAGCGAGCTGCGTTTTGTTCGCAGCTTCATCGACGTCGCCTGCGAGGTGCTGGCAATTGATCGGTAGAGTGGAAACCCGTTCGCGTGCCATCTGACGACCATCAAGCGAGCAATCATCCTTGGGGCCTGATCTGCAGGGACGGAAGTGACAAGAGCATCGGCGACCCGACTCTTTTGCCTCCTTTCCCTCATGGGTCAAAGCAGATCCTAAAGGCTGCCAACGCGATCGGTACTGTCAGTTTGCCGAGACTACTATTTGCTTCGCGCCGCTGGTGGCATCGGCCTGAGTGTCAACTTTGTCGGAACACCTCATAGCTCTGACCTAGATCGGGGTGGCCCTGGCGCCAATCGCGATCATCCATCTGTTGCAACGCTGACCGACCTTCGGGTAATTCCCGATGCCCCCTTCGGGTAATTCCCAGTGCCCGCAACCAACCGTTGTTGACGAAGTTCTTGGAGTCTCCAACCAAGGAGATAAACCATGCAACTGAAAGCTGTTGTTATTGGCTTGGCCACCCTCGGTGCCGTTCTGCTCACCGCCGGCTCGGCTTCCGCGATCCCGAACGGGCTTCTGCACGCCGGGCAGATTGCGGGCCACGCCGCAAATATTGAGCAGGTCCGTTTGGTCTGCAACGCCCGGGGCCGCTGCTGGCGTACGGGTCCGCGATGGTCCGGCGCCGCTTGGGGTCCGCGCCGCGCGTGGCGTCCGGGATGGCGCGGCGCCTACGCCTGGGGCCCCCGGCCAGTTTGGGGCCCGCGGCCAGTGTGGCGTCCGCGTCCGGTCTGGAGCCCACGTCCTGTGTGGGGTCCGCGTCCGGTGTGGGGCCCGGGATGGGGCTGGGGTGGCGGGTGGTGGTGACCGGAGAGGGGGCGCAAGCTCCCTCTTTCGCTCGGCGGCGGCCAATAACGCCGCGAACATCGCTTTAACAATATCCATAGCCTCCGCGCCTTTGCAGCCGCGTAACCCGCCGCTCGTTGGTAAGGGGGTTGTTGCACGTCCGCATGGATGACACGAATTTGTGCTCTCCGCGCTACGGCAGCTCGAGCCGGTCCACTGGATGTCCGCCGACCATCCGCTGCAGCACATCACGCAGCTAGGCGTAGGGTTCGACACAGTTGGTAACCGGCATGAGGCACCCACCTCGCCATCCTTCGGCTCGCGTGCGATACAGCCTAGCATGAACTGATCGGTAGAGGTGGTGCAACGGCGTTTCCCGCGGGCTGCTCACCGTGTGGCGACGCCAGGTTACCGCGGCGGGTGGCCGGCAAGGCGCCGAACTTCGCGCCGATCAAATTGGTGCCGTGAGCAGAGCGGGACAGCTGGCGAGTCTGAGCGTATTTCGCCCGCACAGACGGCGTCTTTGGAGATCGGCCACGCCTCAGGTGCGAACGCGGCGGCTGCCATAGTGCGGATGCCTACCGCCGCGATGCCGCCAGTACCGGTGCTTGACCGGATTCGTATTGGTATTCGGCGTTGCATGCGTTGGCGCGGCTGCGCCGGCTTGCTTCGGCGCCGCCACGCTGCTGTCCCTCGCCTGGGCGCGACAGGGGGCAGATGGTGCGGTGATGGCCATCACAGCGCCCAGGATCAAGGTGCAACACATGGCTTGGATGTTCATGCTCGCCTCCGAGCGGTCAGTGACAATGACGTCAGACGATCCGATCACAAGCGCAATCAGCGCGTTGCGCGAGAGTTTCCGATCGGCCTCGTTCGCCGCCTTGACGGATGCCTTCCAATCCGAGGTGGCCGCGCTTGCAACCGACCCCGCGAAGACTTTAGAGGTCCGCCTCGCGGCCGCACATCAGGGATTCTCTGTAGGGAGCGGCGGCAGGAAATCAGCGGAACTGGGCGCTCGCGGCCTTAGGCCTCGGCGCGCGAGGTGGCTGCGCCGAACTCGTTTGCGCAGGAGCGGGCGGGCCCCGTCGCGGGGCAACAAGCACGAAACTGCTGCGGAAGAATTCACTGGCCTTGGCGAGTTCGGCAGCAATGCACCTGGCATGCATGCTGGACGGTGGCATCCTGCTCGGCGCATTCGTGTCCGATCCCGTCGGCCGAGACACCATACCTGTCGGCGATGTTGAAGAAGAAGCGCATGCCCCAGATTAGGCCAGACTGCGGCCGGCCTCCAGTGACAGAGGTGTAGAGCGTCTTCTCCAAAGGGCTTACCGCGCCGAAGCAAGTTTCCTGCATGTGGATCGGTAATGCGCGTGACGGCGCGGCCGATCGCTGGCTACAGAGGATACATTGGAAGCGGAGGGTTTTTGTCGAGCGTCTTCGGGTGATTATCCGATGTCGCTCCGCAGGCTGGAAGCCTAACGTGGGCCCCATCGGCGAGCTCCAGGGGAGGCAAGCGATGTCGAATTACGATCACAACCTGACGGCAGCGGATCGCGCCGGCGGCGAGATCGCGATGGACGCCGGACTGCGCGACTACATGCTGCGGATCTACGCCTACATGGCGGCAGGCGTCGGCTTGACCGCTGTCGTCGCCTGGGCGACCTATCAGGTCATAGGTCCTGCACTGTTGCAGAGCTCGCTGATGTGGGTCTTCATCCTGGCGCCGCTCGCGCTGGTGTTCTTTATCGGCTCGCGTATCAACACGCTGTCGGTGTCGACGGCCCGGCTCGTATTCTTCGTCTATGCAGCCCTGGTCGGCATATCGCTCTCGATATTGCTGCATATTTATACCAGCTCGTCGATCACGCGCGTATTCTTCATCGCGGCCGCGAGTTTCGGAGCGCTCAGCATCCTCGGTTACACGACCCGGCGTGATCTCTCGGGATTGGGCACCTTCCTGCTCATGGGCCTGGTCGGAATTATCATTGCAAGCCTTGTGAACTGTTCCTATCGTCGACCGGACTTGACTGGCTGATCTCGATTGTCGGCGTCGGCGTGTTTGCGGGGCTCACGGCTTACGATACGCAGCGGATCAAGGCGATGTACGACGTCGCGGATGACCATACCTCCGCAGGCCGCAAGTCGATCCTTGCCGCGCTGTCGCTCTACCTCAATTTTCTCAACCTGTTCATGATGCTGCTGCGTCTTGCGGGCGGCCGCCGTTGAGCCGAGAGGTGCACCGGGTCAGGCCGCCGATTACGCCGGCTGGTCCCTCGGGAAATCCGCATTCTGACTTTTAGTCACAGTTGCATCGGATTTGAGCGTCGCTGGCGTGGCACAAACTGCACATGGCGTTGCGCGGAGCGCACCTCACGAATTCGAGATTTCATTCCCGCGACCGTGCCACTTTATGGTGTGGGCGTCGCGCGAGGTGTATTGTTGATTTGCCTAAGGGCGCGTCTTCCGATCCGGTGGTGGATGCCGGCGGGGAGGGAGACCCTCGATGTCTTCAAGATGTCGGGGAGCCGCAGGAATAGAGCGAGTTGCGTACCGTGAAGCCACATGGCGTTCCCGCCAGCGTGTCCGATCGAACCAGTCTCGGGAACTGGCTGCGAATCGGTTCGCAAGGACCGATCGACGGACTCTATTGGATGTGTTCGGCAGATCTTCTCTTCGCCGTGCGCCCATCCTTCCGCGGACATTTCACCTACGAGGGAATCAACCCAGCATTCGAGTCTCAGCTCGGCGTGTCATCGGAAGACGTCCGCGACGCGGACATCTATGATTGCATGAGCGGGGACGACGCCAGATCCGTCTGCAAGGCGCTCCGAGCCGGCCTTGCAGAAGGAACGGAGGTCAGGGTCCGACAGCGTCTCACGCTTGGCGGTTCGCCCCGGACGATGGAAACAACGGTGACGCCGATTGTCGATCGCGCCATCGGCGGTGTCGTCCGATTGATCGGCAGCCACCGCGATGTGCGCAACGATCCCTTTGGGAACGCCGCCAGATGCGCCGACGGGCTCAATACCAGTGTCGGCCTGTCGTCCATTCAGGATGGGATCCAGCAACGGATCGCGTCCGATCTTCACGATTCAACTTGTCAGCATCTGATTGCCGCGAGCCTCGGTCTGATGCGCGTCCGGAGCAATCTTGGCGACGCGGCTTCGGCCCAGCGGCTCTGCGACGACATCGATGCGTCGATCGATGAGGCGATCCGGGAAATCCGCGCCTTTGCCTATCTCTTGCATCCGCGGAATCTGGCGGGCGAGGGATTGAAAGCCACGATCGAGCGATACAGCCAAGGATTTTCGGCGCGTACATCCTTGCGCGTGACCGTCAACATCGTGCCGGACGTCGACCGGCTGCCTTACGAGACCAAGCGGACGCTGCTGCGCGTCGTCCAGGAAGCCCTGACAAACGTGTTCCGTCATGCCAAAGCGACGGAGGTTGCCATTGCCATTGGCATGACCGACGGCCATTTCCGGCTGACGGTCAGCGACAATGGACGTGGCCTGCCCCCCAACCCCGGCCGGCGCAGCGGCTCGGCGGTATCGATCGGGGTTGGAATTCTCGCGATGCGGGCGCGGCTGCGCGAGATCGGAGGCTCGCTCGATATCCAGTCCAATCGAATGGCGCCGCATTCCGGCACCATATTGTGCGCCGTGTTCCCGCATGCTCTCACCGCCAGCAGACGCAATCGGCGAAGGACCGCAAATATCGTAAAGGCCCGCAGAGGCACGCAATCAGCGAAAGAACACTAGGCCACGCGGCAGGCTTGAACGCGCGGCTTGACCGCCGTGAAGAATTCGGAGTGTGCCGCTATGAAGAGAATTCTCATAGCCGACGATCACGAGGCCGTACGCTCGGGCTTGCGCGCGGTGATCGAACAACGCGCGGATTGGGAGGTGGTGGCCGAGGCCACCGATGGCGGCAAAGCGGTCGCGGCCGCGATCGAGAGCCGGCCTCACGTCGCCATCCTCGACTTCTCGATGCCACGCATGACCGGAGTGGAGGTGGCGCGGCGGATCAGGGATTACCCGCTGCAGACCGAGGTTCTGATCTTCACGGTGCACAACTCGGGTCTAATCGCGCAGCAGGCGTTCGAGGCCGGCGCGCGCGCATTCCTGGTGAAGTCGGATGCGAACAGGCTGCTGCTCGCGGCGGTCGAGTCCCTCTTGCTGCACAGGCCATTCTGCACGCAGAGTTGCGCGACCGACGTCGATCGCGGATCCAGTGCCGATGGCGAGCGTCACCACGAACTCACGGCGCGCGAGCAGCTCGTGGTCAAGCTGGTTGCTGAGGGGTACAGCAACAAGGGGATCAGTGCGATCCTCAATCTCAGCGTCAAGACGACCGAGGCCCATCGGGCGGCCGCGATGCGCAAGCTGGAGGTGAACTCGACGGCCGGATTGGTCCGCTATGCTGTCCGGTCGGGCCTGGTCGAGGCTTGAACGGTGCCGTCGGCGTTGTCCCGGCGTCAGTACCGTTCGCCGGGCCATCTCAGGGTTTTGTTGGATAATCCTCAGCGACAGGCGCCGTATGATCATTCGACTTCGCGGCCGGTCACCGCCGTTGTCCGCCCGACAGGGCCGGGGCCGGCAAACGGGAACGACGTCGTGAAACGCATCTTGATTGCGGATGATCATGAAATCGTGCGCTCCGGCCTTCGCGCGATCGTTGAAACGCGCTCTAACTGGATCGTGAGCGGAGAAGCGACCGACGGAGAGCAGGCCGTCGCGCTGGCACTGGAGACCAGACCCGACATCATGATCGTCGACTACTCCATGCCGATCATGAACGGCCTGGAGGTCAGCCGTCGCCTCAAGGCACTGCGTGTGCGGACCGAGGTCCTGATCTTGACGATGCACGAGAGCGAGGAGCTTCTGACGGAGGCCGTTCTTGCTGGCATCCGCGGCTTCCTCTTCAAGTCCGATGCCCGCAAGCACCTCATCTCCGCCGTCGAGGCCCTGCTCGACGGACGGCCCTACTTCACCAACGTTCTCCTGGAGAAGCTGCTTCATGACTACCGGGCGAACAAGCAGAACCGGGCCGACATGCTGTTGACCTCGCGCGAGCAGAGCGTGGTTCAGCTGATCGCGGAAGGGCACACCAACAGGTCGATCGGCGCGATCCTGAAGCTGAGCGTGAAGACTGTCGAGACCCACCGTGCCTCGGCCATGCGCAAGCTCCGGATGTCGTCCACCGCCGAGCTGGTTCGCTATGCCGTACGCAAGAAGTTGGTTTCGCCCTAACGACTCTTCGTCAGCGAAGCAAGACTGCCGTGAACCGACCGCGGTGTACATGCCGAGTGATTGCGGCAATCTCACGCTATGTCGGAAGCGTTGGTACACTCAAGACTGCGCGCGTTCGGGCCGCTCACGGCAGACATGCGGTCTGCAACAAACGCGTGGTACAGCGCGACGGACACGAGCCAGGTGAACCCGAACAAGCCGATCACGACAAAGCCTAGACCAGCAAGGCTGTCGTTCAGGCTTGCGATCGCTGACCACGGGTGGCCGGAGAGATCAAACTGCCTGCCGAGGAGATCGAGCGCCTCCACCCCGCCGATGAACAGTGCGGTGACGACGGAAGCTCCCGTGATCGTGAGGTTGTACCAGAGCTTGCGCAGCGGATCGACGAAGGCCCAGCGATAGGCGCTCACCATCAGCGCGCTGTCGGCGGTATCGACGAGGGTCATGCCAGCGGCAAACAGTGCGGGAAACACCAAGACGCTCCAGGCCGAAGTGGCGCGTACGGCCTCCGCCGCCGAGATGCTGATCAGGCCGATTGCGGTCGCGGTGTCGAAGCCGAGCCCGAACAAAAGGCCCAACGGATACATATGCCAAGTTTTCGTCACAACGCGGAACGCTGGCCTGAGCATGCGTGCCAGCACACCTGGGCCGTTAGCAACAGCATCGAGGTTTTCCATCCGATGGCTCGCCTGCCAGCGTACGGAACGGAAGGTGCGCCACAGGCTGATGAAGGTCACAAGATTGATCAGTGCGATCAGCAGCAGGAACGCGGCCGAAACCGAAGTGCCGATCAGGCCGCCGATGCGCCTGCCCAGGCTGTCCTCGCCCCAAAGACCGATAGCGGTTTCCGACAGCAGCATCGTCGCCATCACCACGACGGTGGAATGCCCGAGCGCGAAGTATAGCCCGGCGCATTTCGGCGTGCCGCCCGCCTGGACCAACTTGCGTACCGCGTTATCGATCGCGGCGATATGATCGGCATCGACCGCGTGACGCAGCCCGAACACCCAGGCGAGCAGGGCAGTGGCCATGATCACGGGACGGTCGGCGAACAGGGCAAACGCCGAGACCCATGCCGCAAGGTTGGCGAAAACCAGCCCGCCGAACAGAAGGGCGGTGCTGGGATCGACAACCCACAAAGACGACCTCGTCAGTGAGTCCACCACGGCCGTACCTCGGTATGAAGTTTATCAAAGGCCATCATACTGACGAACGCAAGAGCTGAGCACGACAAGATCGGCTCTTGGGTATTTCCCGATATCGAACTGAGTAGAACACCGGATGATCCTTGCCGGAAATCTGTTCCAACGTGTCTGCGCTCTTTGAGAGCCCTGGCTCCGGAAGGATCCCATGCAGTTGACCCCGCGAGAGTTCGACAAGCTGCTCGTCCACATGCTGGCGGACGTGGCGCTGAAACGAAGAGCCAAGGGCCTCAAGCTCAACTATCCGGAAGCTGTCGCCGTGATATCGGCGGCCGCTCTCGATGGCGCGCGTGCCGGCAAGACGATCGAAGACGTAACCAACGAGGCGCGTACCGTTCTGACCAAGGCCGACGTGATGGATGGCGTCGCCGATCTCATTCCCATGGTGCAGGTTGAGGCCGTGTTCAGCGACGGCAGCCGCCTGGTCACGGTGCATACGCCGATTCAGTGAATGCCTGGAGGAGATCGACATGGCTGGACCAAAACTGGGCCCCAAGGTTGCCGCCGATGTCGATCCGGCCACATCAAACGTGCCGGTCGGCGGCTACGTGTGCAGCCCGGCAGAGATCACATTCGATGCCGATCGCCCGGTCACGACGCTCAAGGTGCGCAATGCCGGGGACCGGCCCGTACAGGTCGGATCGCACTTCCATTTCTTCGAGGTCAACCCTGCGCTGGAATTTGATCGCGCCACAGCGTTCGGGCTGCACTTGAATATCCCGTCGTCCACTGCAACTCGGTTCGAGCCCGGCGACGAGCGCGAGGTTCAGCTCGTTCCCTATGGCGGCAAGCGCGCCGTCTACGGTTTCAACAATCTGGTCGATGGTCCCACGGCGGACAGGAACGCCGCCACGGTGAAATCCAAGGCGGTGGCACTGGCCGCGCAACGCGGCTTTCGCTCCTCATAGACCAAGGCTGGATACGCAGATTTCTTGAATGAGGGGCCGCGATGGCTACCATTTCTCGACAAGAATATGTCGGCCTCTTTGGCCCGACGACAGGTGATCGGATCCGCTTGGGCGATACCGGCCTGTTCGTTGAAATCGAGCGCGATCTGCGCGGCGGTTACGGCGACGAAATCGTCTTCGGCGGCGGCAAGAGCATGCGCGAGGGCATGGGGATGGACAATCAGGTAACGCGGGCGGGTGGCGCACCCGACCTCGTGATCACCAACGTAACCGTGATCGACGCGATGCTGGGCATCGTAAAAGCGGACGTGGGCATCAAAGATGGACGCATCTGTGCAATCGGAAAGTCCGGCAATCCTCAGACGATGGATCGCGTTACGCCGGGCCTGGAGCTAGGACTGGCGACCGACGCCATCTCGGGCTCGCATCTCATCCTGACGGCCGCCGGGATCGACACTCACATTCATTTCATCTCTCCGCAGCAGGCGGAGGCCGCGCTTTCAAACGGCACGACTACCCTGATCGGTGGCGGGACCGGCCCTTCGGACGGATCCAACGCGACAACGGTCACGTCGGGCCCCGGCAACATCAGCATGATGTTGCGAGCATTCGAGAACTGGCCGCTCAATGTCGGCATCCTCGGCAAAGGACACGGACACGGCAAAGCCGCTCTGGTTGAACAGATTGAGGCAGGTGCGGTCGGCGTCAAATGTCACGAAGACTGGGGCACCACTCCGGCGGTGCTGCGCTCCGCGCTCACCGTCGCCGATGAGACGGACACCCAGGTCTGCATCCATACCGATACACTAAACGAATCCGGCTTCATCGACGATTCGATCGCGGCGCTTGAAGGGCGAACGGTGCATTCGTTCCATACTGAAGGTTCCGGCGGCGGCCACGCGCCCGATATTATCAAGATCGCCGGCCTCCCCAACGTCTTGCCGTCCTCGACCAACCCCACGCTCCCCTACGGCATTAATTCGCAGGCGGAGCTGTACGACATGATCATGGTGTGTCACCACCTCAGCCCCGACATTCCCTCGGATGTTGCATTCACCGAGAGCCGCATCCGCGCCGAAACTATCGCTGCGGAAAACGTCCTTCAGGATCTCGGCGTCATTTCAATGTTCTCGAGTGACTCGCAGGCCATGGGCCGTATCGGGGAATGCTGGCTCCGCTGCATCCAGACCGCAGATGCCATGAAGACTGGACGCGGCAAGCTGCCGGAAGACGTGCCGGGCAACGATAATTTTCGAGTGCTACGCTACGTCGCCAAGATCACGATCAATCCCGCAATCGCACATGGTATTGCGGACGTGCTGGGTTCGGTCGAAGTCGGGAAGATCGCCGACCTCGTGCTGTGGGAGCCGGCGTTCTTCGGCGCTAAGCCGAAGATCGTAATCAAGAACGGCTTCATAAGCTGGGCGGTGATGGGCGATCCGAACGCGTCGCTGCCGACGCCGCAACCTACCTATTACCGGCCCATGTTTGGCGCCTACGGCGATGCGTTGGCCGCCAATTGCATCACGTTCGTCTCCGGCTCTGCACATGCTGCGGGCGTCAAGGAGCGGCTGGGCCTCCGCCGCCAGGTGATGCCCGTGAAGAATGTGCGCAAGATCGGAAAGCAGGACATGGTTCGAAATGCCAAGACGCCGAAGATCGAAGTCAGTCCGGAAACCTTTGCAGTGACGGTGGATGGCAAACACGCCACGGTTCCACCCCTGACCATGGTTTCATTGAACCAGAAGTATTTCTTCAGCTGAGGAGCGGCCATGATCATAATCGAGAGCGTTCTCGGCAATTCCGCCGACCCCGAATGGGCCGGGCGGCTGTCGGGCGCTGACGTAGACCTGGTCGAGATCGATCAGTGGGAGGCGCAGAAGAGCCGCTTCCGCAAGACCACCGCCAAAGGCGAAGAGGTGGCAGTCTCCCTCGACCGCCATACGCACATTTGCGATGGCGACGTTCTGCTTTGGAATGCACAGGCGCTCTCGGCGCTCGTCGCGCGCATCGAGCTGCGCGACGTAATGATCGTGCATCTAGGCGATCTGAGGACTCTGGCATCCGAAATAGCAATGCGCACGTGCGTTGAGCTGGGCCATGCCATGGGCAACCAGCATTGGCCGGCGCTGGTCAAGAACAATCTCGTCTATGTCCCGCTGACGGTCGATCGCAAGGTGATGGCCTCCGTGATGAATACACACCGATTTGAGGGAATTCGCTACGAATTCGCATCCGGACGAGAGGTCGTTCCCTACCTCGCGCCGCACGAATCCCGGCGGCTCTTCGGTGGCGCGGAAGGGTCGGTGCATTCGCACACTCACGAGAGCTACGCCGACGGCGAGGCAGGGATGGGACACCTCCATGGACATCCGCCGGCGCAAGTCCACGCCCATCCGGCAACCGCCGCACACGGACGAACGTCGCCGGTAACAGCCGATTCCGCACGTGACCACCGGAAATGACAACTTCGACGCGCCGAGGACGGCCGCATTACTCTCGCGGTTGCTGCAATTTGGCGACTCGATGTTTCCCATTGGTGCGTTCTCATTTTCGTTGGGACTGGAATCCGCGGTCCAGGAAGGTGTCGTCACTGACGCGGCTACGCTGAGAGCCTTCGCGCGCTCGGCGGTAGAGCAGGCGGCGCGCGGTGACTGCATCGCCCTGATTACCGCGCATCGCGTGGCAACTGCCGGCGACGTCGATACTCTCGTGCGAATCGACGCGCAGGTTTACGCGCGCAAGCTCTCCGACGAAGCGCGATCAATGTCGATTCGCATGGGCAGGAAATTCACCGAAATGGGTGTCGAGGTGGTGGGTGCGCCGCTGCTCTACACCTGGCGTGAGTGCATTGCGAGATCCGTCACCCCCGGCTGTTATCCCATCGCATTGGCGATCAACTTCGCTGTGCAGGATTTGTCTGCCTACCAAGCGTTCGTCGTGCATCAGTATGGCGTTGCGACGACGATCCTCAGTGCAGCTTTGCGGCTGATGAAGGTCAGCCACATCGAAACACAGCAGATTCTCTACGAACTGACCGGACGAACGGAAGAGATGTACGGGATCGCCGCGACCAAGCGGCTGTCGGACATGGCGAGCTTTGCGCCTTTGACGGAAATTCTGGCCGCAGTCCACACCCGAGCGCACGTGCGCTTGTTCATGAATTGACGCTGAATGGAGCCTGCAATGTCGAAAAGTATCACGCGCATCGGCATCGGCGGCCCGGTCGGGTCGGGTAAGACCGCGATTGTGGAAGCGATCACACCGCGCTTGCTCGATCTCGGCTTCAAGGTACTCATCATCACCAACGATGTCGTGACGACCGAAGATGCCAAGCACGTTCAGCGTACACTCAAGGGCATTCTGCTCCACGAACGCATCATCGGCGTGGAGACGGGAGCCTGTCCTCACACCGCCGTGCGCGAAGACCCGAGCATGAACCTCGCGGCGGTCGAAGATATGGAACGACGCTTCCCGGACAGCGATGTCGTACTGATCGAGAGTGGAGGGGACAATCTCACGCTGACTTTCTCGCCCGCGTTGGTGGACTACTTCATATATGTGATCGACGTTGCCGCAGGCGACAAGATCCCCCGCAAGAATGGACCCGGGATCACTTATTCAGACGTACTGGTCATTAACAAAACCGATCTTGCTCCTCACGTTGGAGCCAGCCTCGATGTGATGAGGCAGGATTCGAAAATGATGCGCGGCATAAAGCCGTTTTTGTTCACCAACTGCAAGACGGGAGAGGGCGTTCCCGAACTGGTCGCGTTGATTGAGCGGGAGTTTCTGTTCGATATCGATCCGCGCGCACGGCGGTCAGCATGACATCGGTCGCATTTCATCCCTGGGCCCGCGCGGAATCGCTCGGCGCATCGATGCCAGAATTCGCGTCTTTCCAGGATGAGCCGCCGCAGATGCAGAGCGGCGCTGTCGGGAAGACGGGTTTCCTGCGCCTGGGCTTCGAGCACCGCTCGGGCCAGACGATCCTGGCCAACTTGCAATGCCGCGCGCCTTACATGGTGCAGCGCGCGCTGCACTGCGACGAGGCGATGCCGAGTTTGGCTAGCGTGTTTCTCATAACCACCACAGGCTGCGTGTTGCAGGGAGACCGGCTCGCTCTCGACATAACCCTTGGTTCGCGTGCGCAGGCTCATCTGACGTCGCAATCGGCAACCAAAATTCATGCGATGGAGGCCAACTATGCGGCGCAAAGTCAGACGATTGCGCTCGACGACGACGCCTATTTGGAATTCCTTCCAGATCCAGTGATCCCCCACCGGCACTCGCGATTCCTCAGCGACACTCAAATCTCAATCGCCCCATCGGCGACACTGCTGTTTTCGGAAATCATTCAATCCGGCCGCAAGCATTATCGTCCCGACGAGTGCTTTGGAGCAACCGTGTTGTCGATCTCTACCTCAGCTGCGCGGCCCGATGGCCGGTCCTTGTTCGCAGAGAAGCTGGTGATCGAGCCGCGGCGATATGAGATGCGGCAGACGGGCGTGATGAACTCTTTCGACGTGCTCGCCAACGTGATCCTGTGCACACCCGCTGACACGGCAGAGCGTATCCACGAACGGATGCAAGCCGAGGTCAACCTGGCGGAGGGCATGGCGTTCGGCGCGTGTCGTCTGCCCAATGATGCGGGCCTGATCTTCAAGGTGCTGGGTAGGGAAACAGCGCAGGTGAAGGCCAAAGTGCGGGAATTCTGGGGGGTGGTACGCGAGGAGGTCATCGGAGCCGCGTTACCTCCGCTCTATTTGTGGCGGTAGAGGGCGGCGCTGCCGACGGCCTGCCCGTCGACACGTTCGAGGAGGCAGTAATGGAAAAGATCTTGGCGAGCTGGGAAAGCCTCTCCGCATCCTCGGGCGTGTTGCGATTTCTGGACATCAACTTGCGCGGAATCGGTCAAGTCATGTTCCAGAACAACCCGTTGAGCGGGGCTCTCTTTCTCGTCGCGATCGCCTGGGGCTCCTACGCAGCCGGTGCCCCACGGGTGGCGATTGCCGGCGTCGTCGCGGTCGTCATGTCAAACCTGACGGCGCAATGGCTTCGAGTCGATAGCGAGTCGCTCCATTCCGGGCTCTATGGCTTCAACGGCATTCTTGTTGGCCTTGCGCTGGCTACGTTCCTGGCTCCCGGGCCGCTGCTTTGGGTGTACGTGATCCTGGGAGCGGCCGTATCCGTTGTCGTGATGCTTGCCACCACGAACGTCGTCAAGCCTTGGGGTGGCGCTCTCACATTTCCGTTCGTGCTCATAACGTGGCTTCTCTTGCTGGCCACGTATGGGTTTTCCGGCCTTGCGGGAACGGCGCTGCCGTCCGGCGCCGTCGTCACCGCGTTTCAGCCCTACAAAGCGAGCCCGCTCCAGCTGATTGACCTTGTCCAGGGAGTGTTCCTGAGCATTTCGCAAGTCTTTCTGAAAGCCAGTGGCATCGCATCGCTTTTCCTGCTTGCGGGGCTCGCCGTGAGCTCGCTCGCGGCAGCAACCTTCGCTCTAGGGGGAGCGATACTGGCTGTGCTGACGGCTCATCTTTTGGGCGCCGAGAGCGACCTGATCACCGGTGGTCTGCTCGGGTTCAGCCCCGTCCTGACGGCGATCGCACTTGGTACTGTCTTCTACCAGCCGAGCTGGCGCGTCGTGGCCTACGCGGCACTTGCCACGGTGTTCACGGTGATCACCCAGGCAGCCCTGAACGTTGCGTTGACGCCGTTTGCCATCCCGGCACTTACGGCACCTTTCGTGCTGGTGACGTGGCTGTTCCTGCTGCCGCAACAACGCTTGGTGGAGATAGCCCCTGTCGCCAACGATCTCGAAGAACCTGTCGCGGGAGGTTGATTCTCACCGCGGTCATTATCAACCCGGAATTGTTGGAGAAGGTGCTCCATGGGACTGTTTGGGGTATTGCTCGGTTTAGCTCTGCTCATGTGGCTCGCGTACCGGGGGGTGAGTGTGCTGCTGGTCTCTCCGCTGGCGGCGCTCATCGCGGCGGTGTTCTCTGGCGAACCGTTGCTCGCTCACTGGACCCAAACGTTCATGAGCGGGGCAGCGCGGTTTGTCGCGCAATGGTTTCCCATGTTCATGCTGGGCGGGTTGTTCGGAAAGCTCATGGGGGACAGCGGCTCAATCAGCGCCATCGCGCAATACTTGACAAACAAGTTGGGAACCAGCCGCACCATGCTCGCGGTGGTGATCGCCTCGGCGATTGTGACCTACGGTGGCGTGAGTGTGTTCGTCGCATTTTTCGTGCTGGTGCCCATGGCTCACGAGATGTTCCGAGCCGCAAACATCCCGCGCCGGCTGCTGCCGGCGACGGTCGGCCTCGGTGCATTCACGTTCACCATGTCGGTGATGCCGGGAACGCCTTCGGTCAACAACGCCATTCCGATGCCGTACTTCGGCACCACCACCTTCGCGGCCCCTGGGCTTAGTATCATCGCGTCGATTATCATCTTCGTGTTCGGGATGTGGTGGCTCGGCCGGGCTGAGGCGGCCGCACGCAAGGCTGGCGAAGGTTACGGTGGCGAGGTGGAAATCTCTCCTGTCGTTAACGAGATGGTTCGCGAGCAGGCGGCGCCGGCAGGCGACTTCGATCCGGCCGAGTTGCCGCATGGCAAGCGGGCCGAAGGCGGACCCAGCTTCGCGCTGGCGGTGCTGCCCCTCGTCGTTGTTATCGGCACGAACTTCCTGATGTCGCTTGTCGTATTCCCGCGACTCGATTTTTCGTTCCTGTCAAAGGAGCAGTGGGGCGGCACGACGATCGGGGCCGTGTCCGGCGTCTGGTCGGTTGTTGTAGCGCTTGCGGCGGCAAACCTGGCCGTCCTTTTCATCAACTTGCGACGCTTGCCATCCCTTCGCGAAAGCCTCGACGCCGGTGCGAATTCTGCAGCCTTGCCGATGCTGATGATCGCCAGTCTCGTTGGCTTCGGCGCGGTAGTTGCCGCGTTGCCGGCATTTGCGTTGGTTCGCGATGCGGTTTTCTCGATTCGAGGCGGTCCGCTCGTCTCATTAGCCGTCTCCATGAATGTGCTGGCGGGGCTGACCGGCACTGCTTCTGGCGGCATGGCAATTGTGCTCAATGCATTTGGCGGAGACTTCATGCGCCTTGCCGTTGAACATCGCATCGCCCCCGAATTGTTGCATCGTATTACGACAATGAGCGCCGGCACCCTGGATGCTCTTCCACACAACGGCACGGTGTTGCTGCTATTGCAGATCAGTGGTCTCACTCACCGTGAAAGTTATCTCGACATGGTGATGACCGTGATTGTCAGTTGCATTGTTGCGCTCGTGGCCATCCTGTTACTAGGTTCGATGTTCGGGTCATTCTGACGACAGGGACATCGCCGTTGCCGTGACATCCGGTGATCACTGAACGGCTTCCGCGCCGTTGAGCGCGCTTTGCCCGACTGTGAAGTCCTGCTTCATACCCCATCAAGATTATCACCAGTAGTCCCCGCCGGCAGCGGCTGTATTGTCACTCGCACGGAGCCGCGCTTAGGTCCGCTCGGCGCGTGCAGTCGGGGCGGTGCGCCTCAACCGACTAAGCAGTTCAATTGCGCTCGTACCAACCTGGTAGAGGCTTGGGCCGATCTATGATCAGCAAAGTTGCCACGAGGAGGCGACAACATGACAGCCTCAGTTGTTCACGCCGATATCGGCTCCGCGCGCCAGGGATGGCGTAGTCTGCTGTGGCTTGCGCCGCTGACGGCGGCGTGGATTGGGTTGATCTACTGGCTGCCGATCATGCAGGCCAGCGGTGTTCCGACTACGGTACACCAGTTGACGGTGCATGGGCTTATCGCGCTCGGTTTGTGGCTCGGCCTCGAGAGCACCGACTTGGCGCCGGACCAGCGCCGCACGACCTGGCTGACGGTCATGATTCCCTACACGCTTTGGTTCGCCGTCGCCTGGAGCGCGGCGATCAATGGCGCCTTCCGCACGGGCACCTCATTGCCGGCGCTGCCGGCGGCGATTTGGCTGCCGGTGATCATCGGCGTCCCGCTGTTGCTGTCGTCGAAACGGGTGGGGCAGGTGCTCGATGCGATGCCGGCGAGCTGGCTTGTCGCCCTTCAGCTTTACCGCGTATTCGGCGGCTGGGCTCTGGCTGCCGCACTGCGTGGGACGCTGACCGGTTTGCTCGGATGGCCGGCAGGAATTGGGGATGTACTGACTGGCCTTTTCGCCTTGCCGGCGGCGATCGCAGCGGCGAACGGTACAGCTCAGGGCCGAAGGGCGGCGATCAGCTGGAATATTTTCGGCCTCGCCGACTTCGCCGTCGCGATCACCATGGGGGCGATCACCTCGCCCGGTCCCCTCCAGCTGATCGTTCCGGACGTGCCGAGCATCGGCGCTACCGGCGCTTATCCGGGTGTGCTGACCCCTGCTTTCGTGGTGCCATGCGGGATCCTGCTGCACGCGCTGTCGCTGCGGCAACTGTACCGGCGGGCCAAGCCTCGTGCCTAAGTCGCGTCAGCATGCTGCTAATGGAACGGATGGCGCACGGCCGTGCCGCAATGCCGGATTGGTTTGCGTATTCCGTACCCAGGCGGAACGGTGGGATTCATCATCGAGGGCGGACCGAAGGGCACCCGCATCGCCAAAGGCGGATGTTCGGGGGATCGCCGAGATCGACGCGCGGTTTGACCAGCCTAGTTGGTGCCCCTGGCCGGAATCGAACCAGCACTCCTTGCGGAACTCGATTTTGAGTCGAGCGCGTCTACCAGTTCCGCCACAGGGGCATTCGTGGCCCGGGCCGAGAAAATAGCCGGGGTCGCGAAGCGCGGCGGACTATAGCGGGCGGCCCGTCACGGTCAACCCGCGCGGATGTGATTGTCCCGTGCCTCGACAGCGGTATTTTCGCGCGATACGACCCGGACAGAGCATGGAGGTGGGTGATGGCCCGACCGGATGATGCTCGCAGGAGACCCGCCGTGACGCTCGCCACTGCCCATCCTTCGCACGCCGGCGCAGCCCGCAACCCCGCCTTGATGGCATCGGCGGCAGTCGCGGTGATCGCCCTGGCGACGATCGCGGGCGCCTGGTTCTTCCAGCTCGTGCTGGAGATCCTGCCCTGTCCGCTCTGCCTCGAGCAGCGCTATGCTTACTATCTCGCTGTCCCACTCGGCGCGGTGGTGGCGCTGGCCGCCGCGAAGGGCGCGCCGCGCCCGGTGCTGTTGGCGGGGCTTGCGATCCTCGGCCTTGCCGCACTCGCCAATGCCGGGCTCGGCGCCTATCACTCGGGCGTCGAATGGGGCTTCTGGCCGGGACCGACCGATTGCACCGGCCCTATCCTCAATCTCGGCAATGCCGGCAGCCTGCTGGAGAAGCTCGACACCGTGAAGGTGGTCCGTTGCGACGAGGTGCAGTGGCGCTTCCTTGGCCTCTCGCTCGCCGGCTACAACGTGCTGATCTCGCTGCTGATGGCCGCGATCGCCGCCTGGGGCGTCGCGAAGACCGCCAAGTCCTGAACCGCAGACCGTAGGGTGGGTAGAGCGCAGCGAAACCCACCATGCCATCCGTGGACCGCGGCCGATGGGCTTCGCTCCGCTCTACCCATCCTACACCGCTTGCAGAGCACGCCCCATAACCCGTCATGCTGAGGAGGACGCGCAAGCGGCCGTCTCGAAGCACGACGGCCCGACAGGGGCCGCTCATCCTTCGAGACGCGGCCAAGCGGCGCACCTCAGGGTGACGGCTCTGGCGAGGTGAGCCTGAATACCTAATCGTCGACGTCGTCCTGCGGCCGTCCGAACAGGTGGATGATGCCCGGCGTCGAGATGGTGACGAACACGAAGCGCGACAGATGGTGTGCGCCGACGAAGATCGGGTCGATGTGCAGGGTCAGCGCCAGCGCCATCATCGCGTCCATCGCACCGGGGGCGAAGGCGACGACGACATCGGCGAGCCGCACATGGGTGGTGAAGGCGATCACCACGACGAAGATGGCG
This sequence comes from Bradyrhizobium macuxiense, assembly GCF_001542415.1. Classification (GTDB taxonomy): domain Bacteria; phylum Pseudomonadota; class Alphaproteobacteria; order Rhizobiales; family Xanthobacteraceae; genus Bradyrhizobium; species Bradyrhizobium macuxiense. Next base: position 56,306 of record NZ_LNCU01000022.1, on the reverse strand, counting down.
GAGACGACAATCGCGATCGCGAACGACCCCAGGCCGGCATTGACGTGGTTCAGCAGGGTCGAGGTCTTCATCCGGGCAAAGCGGGTGCCGATGACAGCGCCGATGCCGACCAGGGCGATGTTGCGGATCCAGGGCGGCAGGCCGCCATCGACCAGCCCCGCGCCATGCAGCAGGCTGGAGGCGAGCATCGCACCGAACATCCAGCTCGCCGGAAATTTCACCCAGCGCAACAACAGCGCGGCGCCGATCGATGCCGCGATCAGCGCAGCGAGGCCGAGCGGGGAGGCTTCTCCGGTCGGCAGCGGCAGCTGCGCGGCATGCGTCACCCCGGTCACCGCCAGCATGATCGGCAGCGCGGCGGTCAGGATGATCACGCGAATGGTCTGGACCACGGCAATGCCTGCGACGTCCGCACCCTTCTCGGCAGCGAGGATGGTGATCTGCGACAGCGCGCCCGGGCTGCCGGCGAGGAACGCCGAGGTCTGGTCCCAGCCATGCACGCGCTGCAAGTAGTAGCTCGAGCCGAAGGTCGAGCAGAACGTCGCGAGCGCCAGCAGGCCGATGGTGAGCGGATAGGAGCCCATGTGCTGCAGCAATTGCCGCGACATCAGCGAGCCCAGCGAGATGCCGAGCAGCAGCAGCACCGATTGCGTCAGCACCGGCGGCATCGCGAGCGGCCGCCCCAGCAGCGCCGCGATGGCGACCGAGGTCATCGCGCCCGAGATCAGGCCGCCCGGCAACTGCGCCCAGAAGAACAGTAAACCGCCGGCGCTGCCGATGACGACGGTCTCGATCGCGCTGAGAAGTTTGGCGCGGCTGGGGGCGGCAGGTGCTAGCGATGCGCGGATCAGGGTCACGCCGTCTTATGACAAATCCGCGTTAACGGAACAATTGCAGCGACGCGGTGCAGCAATGCATCGGCCGGTCGATTTGTGACACGGGCAAGACGTCTCCCGGCGCGCGAAAGCCGACACGCGACAGGCGGGGGATGAAGAGACCGCCCCGGAGCTGGCCGGAGCGGTCCTGAGCCGCCGTTGGAGGTAGGCGGTCACTCGATGACGTGGCGCGCCGCCTGGTGCCGGCGCTCCAGGCGTCGTCGATTACTGCTTGGCGGGGGCCGCCGCGGGAGCCGCAGCCGGAGCCGCCTTGCCGCCGGCCTCCTTTATGCACTCACGACGAAACTTCTTGCGCTCCTTGCCCTTCAGGCCCTTCTCGTCGGCCTGCTTCGAGCATTCGAGCGAGGCGGCGCTGCGCGGCTTGGCTTCCTTCGGCGCCTTGGCCGTGGCGGCGGGAGCGGCACCGGGAGCCGGCGCGGCGGTTTGCGCGAAGGCCCCACCCATCGCCAGAGCGGTGGCAAGGGCGGCGACGGTTGCGAGCGAGGAAATCTTCATCATGGGGGTGCACCTCGTAAGGAAGGGAGGAGGAACCGTCGCGCGGCGATGCTGAACCGCGGATGAACGTGCGGCAATTTGGCCGCCACAAAATTTTGGCGGGTGGGCAGGTCCACGCGTTGTCGCACGCGCCGGTTGCGCTAGGATAATGGTCTTACGAATGCCCCCCAAGGGAGACCAGGGATGACTATCCAGACCAGATTGTTGTGCGTGATTGCCGTTTCGGGTTTTGCAGCTTTTGCGGCCAGCGCGCCGGCGCACGCCCTGACCATGCAGGAGTGCAGCGCGAAGTATAAGGCCGCCAAGACCGACGGCAGCCTCAACGGTCAGAAGTGGAATGATTTCCGCAAGACCCAATGCGGCGCCGACGCAACCCCAGCCGCCGCGCCTGCTGCACCGCCACCGGCCGCCGCCGCGCCTGCTCCGGCCGCG
>NZ_LNCU01000022.1:17500-54444 GCF_001542415.1 Bradyrhizobium macuxiense | reverse complement strand
CCGCCGCAGCACCGGCACCGGCAGGTCAGGCCGTGTTTCCGAACGCCGTCGATCCCAAATACTCCAAGGAGTCCGAGGGCAAGCAGCGCATGCACACCTGCGTCGACCAGTACAATGCCAACAAGGCGACCGGCGGCAATGGCGGCTTGAAGTGGATCCAGAAGGGCGGCGGCTACTACAGCGAATGCAACAAGCACCTGAAGGGCGCCTGAGCCTTTCGGCCTGACTTTGGCGAGCGGCCGGTGACCAACCGGCCGCTTTTTTGTTGAGAGCGTTTTCGAGCGAAGTGGGTGCCGGTTCGCGTCAAGAAAACGCCTCAAAACAGCAATCAGGACCGAAGGTCTAGCTGTCTGGCAGCAGCTTGTCAGCGGATTTGGCCAGCAGCTGCGCCCGGCCGCGCGGGCTGCGTTCGAGAAACAGCAGGCTCTGGCCGAAGATGAAGCAGTAGAACAGGAAGGCCTTCGCTTCGGCCTGTTCGGCCGAAAGCCCGGTCGCGCGATAGAGCTGTCCGACATTCTTCAGCCGCGCCGCGTCGACGCTAGCGACCGCCACCGCGGCGGCCTCGTCGCTGCGCGCCCACTGCCGGATCGCGAGCTCGATCGCCATCGCCTCGGTGTTCATGTGCTCCGAATAGAGCGCGATGATCGCCTTCAGCCGCTCGCGCGCGGTGGCGCCGTCGAGCGCGGTGTGCTTCTCGATCGTGGCGATGCGGCCGTCGCGCCAGTGCGCCAGCATGGCCTCGAGCAGCGCGGCGCGATCCTTGAAGCGGCGATAGAAGCCGCCCTTGGTGACGCCGAGATTCTTCGCCAGCACCTCGACGCGCACGCCGTCGACGCCGGAGCGTGCGAGCTCGGCAAAGCCGGCCGCCACCCAGACATCGCCTCTGCCCTCAGTCATCGGGTGTCTCGTGCCATTTCCTTGATACGGTACCGTATTGCTAGCTTGCTTCGTCAGTGATACGCTACCGTATCAACAATGAAAACGGGAGCGGCACGATGGAGGGCGAGGCAACCTATCGCGGCACGGTCTATCCCTGGCATTGCGACCACGTCGGCCACATGAACGTCATGTGGTATGTCGGCAAGTTCGACGAGGCGACCTGGAACATGTTCGCGCGGCTCGGCCTGACGCCGGGCTATCTGCGCGAGTCCGGCCGCGGCATGGCCGCCGTGCAGCAGAACGTCTCCTACAAGCGCGAGCTGCTCGCCGGCGACATCGTCGAGGTCAAGAGCCGGCTGCTGGAATTCCGCGACAAGGCGATCCGCGTGCTGCACGAGATGCGCAACGCGGAAACCGGAGAGGTCGCCGCGACCTGCGAGATCACGGCCGTGCACCTGGATCGCGCGGCGCGCAAATCGACGCCGTTCGCACCGGCGATCCGCTACACCGCGCTGCAGCACCTGGTGCCGTCAGAACCAACCATTGCATGACCGTCATGTCGTCCTTCCAGCCCAAGAACCCGGACTATCGCGCCGTCGCGACCGACATGTTCGAGCGCCAGCGCGCGATGCAGACGCTCGGTATCTCGATCGCGCGCCTGGAGCCCGGCGAGGTCGAACTCGCGATGTCCTATTCGCCCGATTTCACCCAGCAGAACGGATTCGTTCATGCCGGCATTATCACCGCGGGTCTCGACAACGCCTGCGGCGTCGCCGCCTTCACGCTGATGCCCGCCGGCTGTGACATCCTGACGGTGGAGTTCAAGACCAATCTGCTGGCGCCGGCGAAAGGCGAGCGCTTCGCCTTTCGCGCCCATGTGGTCAAGCCCGGCCGCACGCTGACATTCTGCGAGGCAGGGGCCTACGCGCTCAACGACGGCGTCGAAACGCTGGTCGCGACCATGACCGGCACGCTGATGGCGCTGCAAGGGCGGGAGTAATAGGCAAGGGAGGTCAAGACGTGATCCCGTCTTGCCCGCGCAACGGCAAAGCCGTTGTCGCTGGAGGAGCCGCGAAGCGGCGTCTCGAAGCATCGACGGCCCGGCTGGTGGCCGTGCATCCTTCGAGGCTCGCCCAGCGCCGCAAGGCTCGCACATCAGGATGACGGTACTAGCAGAGGTGCGCCCAATATCTGCGCATCAGCCTGGCGTCGGCGCATTGACAACCTCCCGCCGCGGCGACCTGATGGGCGTATCGCTTGGATGCCCACATGATCGCCAGCCTCAGCCTGATCCTGTTCTGCCAACTGATCGGCGAAGTCGCGGTGCGCGAGCTTGCCGTGCCGGTGCCCGGTCCGGTCGTCGGTCTGATGCTGTTGTTGTTGCTGTTGCTCGGTCGCGATCGCTTTCCGGCGCTGGCGCGCGGGCCGCTTGGCAATGACGGCGTCGAGAGTGCCAGCCGGGCGATGCTGGCGAATCTCTCGCTCCTGTTCATCCCGGCGGGCGTCGGCGTGGTCCAGAAGCTCGATCTGCTCGCGGACCACGGCGTCGCGATCCTGGTGATCCTCGCCGTGTCGGTCATCGTCACGCTGCTCGCGACGGTTGCGACCTTTGTCGCTGCCAGCAGCCTGATCTCGCGCGGCGAGGACAAGCCGTGAGCGACAATCCCTTCTCGCTCTGGGTCTATCTGTCACAATCGCCGCTGCTCTGGCTCACGGTGACGCTACTGACCTATGCGGTAGCCGACGCGGTGTCGCTCAAGACGCGCCGTCACCCGCTCGCCAACCCGGTGCTGCATTCGGTGTGGATCATCGGTGTCTTCCTGCTGGTGACCAAGACCTCCTACACCACCTACTTCGCCGGCGCGCAGTTCGTGCATTTCCTGCTCGGCCCCGCCACCGTCGCACTTGCGGTACCGCTGTACGAGAATCGCAGGCGGGTTGTGGCCGCGATCCTGCCGATGGTGGTTGCGCTCGCGGTCGGCTCGATCACGGCGATCGTCTCCGTCGTGCTGCTGGCAAAGGCCTTCGGGCTGCCGCGCGACGTCATCCTGTCGCTGGCGCCGAAGTCGGTGACGGCGGGCGTCGCCATGGGCATCAGCGAATCCCTGCATGCCGATCCCTCGCTGACCGCGGTGTCGGTGATCCTCACCGGCATCATGGGCGCGATCGTCGTGACGCCGCTGATGAACTTCACCGGCATCACCGACTATCGGGCCCGCGGCTTTGCGGCCGGCATCGCCGCGCATGGCATCGGCACCGCGCGTGCCTTCCAGGTCGACGAGGTGGCTGGCGTCTTCTCCGGCATCGCGATGAGCCTCAATGCGCTGATCACCGCGCTGCTGGTGCCGCTTGCCGTCACATTACTGGTGCACTAACGACAGTTGCAGTGCAGTTTTGTGCTATTGGCATGGCGTGAGGCAGCAAATCCTTCTAGGATCGCGGCCTCAAACGCGAGTCTGTTCCTCTTGGTCTTCTCCGCAACGCAAAGTGTGCTTGGACTGGCATCGGGCATGCTGGTCGGTTTTTCGCTCGGCCTGGTCGGCGGTGGCGGGTCGATCCTGGCCGTGCCGCTGATGGTCTATGTGGTCGGCGTGCCCGAGCCGCATGTCGCGATCGGGACGTCGGCGATCGCGGTCGCCGCCAATGCCGCGATCAACCTCTCCAACCATGCCCGCGGCGGCACGGTGATCTGGTCCTGCGCGATAGTGTTCGCGCTCGCCGGCATGTGTGGTGCGTTCGGCGGCTCGATCCTCGGCAAGATGCTCGACGGGCAGAAGCTGCTCGCGATGTTCTCGCTGGTGATGCTGGTGATCGCCGCGCTGATGCTGAAGACCCGGGCGCGGGTCGGAGTGACCGACATCAAGTTCGGCATGGACAACATGCCGGCGATCGTCGGCCTTGGCCTTGCGACCGGAACCATGTCTGGCTTTTTCGGCATCGGCGGCGGCTTCCTGATCGTGCCGGCCTTGATGCTGGCGACCGGCATGCCGATCATGAACGCCGTCAGTTCCTCGCTGGTCGCCGTGACCGCCTTCGGCATGACCACGGCCTTGAGCTATGCGTGGTCCGGGCTGGTGTCGTGGGGACTGGCGGCGCTCTTTGTCGCGGGCGGCATCGCCGGGGGCCTGGTAGGCACCCGCAGCGCCCGGCACCTGTCGGAACGGCGCGGCGCGCTCAACATCGTATTTGCGACTGTCATTATCGTGGTGGCGATCTATATGCTGGTGCGTAACATCCACGTGTCCTGAGCGTAGAGCCGACGGGCCCCCCCGCGAAAGCCAGATATGAACCGCTTAACGAGACCATCCGTGATCACCCCCACCCGCCGCGACGCGCTCGGCCTGTTCGGCGCCGGCGTCGCGCTGCTGGCTGCGGGAACCGCCCGCGCCAGTGCCGAGGAAGAAGAGAAGGTCCTGACGGAGGCGCAGGTGCTGCGCGACCCGGATATCCCGGTGGCGGGAAATCCCGAAGGCGACATCACCATCGTCGAATGGTTCGACTACAACTGCCCCTATTGCCGCAAGCTCGAGCCGGAACTGCGCCAGGTGGTGCATGACGACGGCAAGGTGCGCCTGGTGCTGAAGGACTGGCCGATCCTCGGACCGGTGTCCAAGGTCGCCGCGCGGATGGCGCTCGCGGCGCGCTATCAGGACAAGTTCCTCGTCGCGCATGAAGCGATGATGGCGGTCAATTCGCGCATCACCGAGCCGCGCATCGGCGAATTGTTGTCGGGCGCAGGCCTCGACATGGATCGCCTCAAGAAGGATCTCGACACCAACGCGAAGGCGATCGACGCGGTGCTTGCGCGCAACAACGACCAGGCGGAAGCCTTCGGGTTCAACGGCACACCCGCTTTCATCGTCGGCAAATTCCGCGTGCCCGGCGTGCTCACGATGGATCAGTTCGAGCAGGTGATCGCCGACGCCCGCAAGGCCAATATGGGCCGCAAGATTGAGAAGAACTAAATCCTGCCGCAATCAAAAAAGGCCTCTCCCGCGGGAGAGGCCATTTGCCTGGGCGTGATCGAAAAGACAATTCGCTACTTCGACGCGACCTTTGTCCATTCCTCATGGGCACGCGCCTTCAGCGCGTTCCAGTCCTGGGCGGCGACATCCCAATTGACGATGGTGCGGCTGTCCCGAGCGACTTGTCCATTCGCCTCGCTCGATGTCTGCGAGGAATCGTAGACATAGACGCCGCCGATCAGGATCAGCGCGCCCAGGATCATTCCGAAAAAGAATCGCATCGCAAGTCCTCCGGTGTTGGCCGGATAACGTCGCCGGGGCGGCCGGGGTTCCGGCGGGGCCTCAACTGCGACCAAACGCCCGCGTCACGTAGTCGATGAACACGCGAACTCGTGGCGAAAGCTGGCGATTGCGTGGATAAAGTAGAGAGACCGGAACAGATGGCGGCCGGCAATGCTGCAGGATCTCCACCAGTGTTCCCCGCGCCAGATCGGCTTCGGCGTGAAAACGCGGAACCTGCACGAGGCCGAGACCCAGCTTGGCCGTCGCAAGATAGCTTTCCGGCCCGGTCACCGACATCGGAGCCGGCAGCGGGAATTCCTTCAGCACGCCGTCGATCACGAACTCCATCTGACGCAGCCGGCCCGTCGTCAGCGAGCGGATCCCGATCATGCGATGCCCGTCGAGCGCAAGCGGATCGGTCGGTGTGCCGTAGCGCGCGAAATAGTTGGGCGCGGCGCAGGTCAGTCGGTCGAGCATCACCACCTGCCGCGCGATCATATCGCTGTCGCGCACTTGGCCGAAGCGCAGCACGCAATCGACACCTTCGCGGATCAGATCGATCCAGCGATCGCTCTCGCTCATCGTGATCTCGATATCAGGGTATTCGGACAGGAAGCCTGGCAGGTTAGGCAGCAGGAAGTGCCGCGCCAGCGTGCCCTGCACTTCGAGCCGCAACAGGCCCTTCGGCTTGGCGCCGCCGAAGGCGCCCTCGGCGTCCTCGAGATCCGATATCAGCGACAGGCAGCGCCGGTAATGCGCCTCGCCATCGAGCGTCGGGCGCACCGTGCGCGTGGTGCGCTCGAGCAGCCGCACCCCGAGCCGCGCCTCCAGCCCCTTCACCGCGTCGGTCACGGTCGAGCGCGGCAGCCCGAGATCGTCGGCTGCCAGGGAAAAGCTGCGGCGCTCCACCACGCGGGTGAACACGCGCATTGCGTCAAACCGGTCCATCGCATTTATCCGAGAACAACGAATAGTGATGCCAGAAAATGCACGATTATCCGGCCTGCGCCAAGGTGTAGCGTCCTTCCATCGAACGCGGCTGGTCCGCACATTCAGATGGAGAGAGAAAATGACCAATCAGACCAACAAGGTAGCTCTGGTAACTGGCGCCTCCCGCGGGATCGGCGCGGCGGTCGCCGAGCGCCTCGCCAAAGACGGCTTCACCGTCGTCATCAACTACTCCGGCGATGCGAAGGTAGCCCAGGCGGTTGCCGACCGGATCGAGGCGGCCGGCGGCCGGGCGCTGACGGCGAAGGCCGATGTCAGCGACGCCAACTCCGTGCGCGGCATGTTCGACGCGGCGGAGGCGGCGTTCGGCGGCGTCGACGTTCTCGTCAACAATGCCGGCATCATGAAGCTCGCGAAGATCGCCGACAGCGACGATGCGCTGTTCGACCAGCAGATCGCGGTGAATCTTAAAGGCAGCTTCAACACGATGCGCGAGGCGGCGCGGCGGCTGCGCAACGGCGGACGCATCATCAACTTCTCGACCAGCGTGGTCGGCACCAGGCTCGAGACCTACGGCATCTATGTCGCGACCAAGGCCGCGATCGAGCATCTCACTGCGATCCTGTCCAAGGAATTGCGTGGCCGCGCGATCACCGTGAATGCGGTCGCGCCCGGTCCGACTGCGACCGATCTTTTCCTCAACGGCAAGTCGGATGAGCTGATCGAGCGCTTCGCCAAGATGGTGCCGCTGGAGCGGCTCGGCACGCCCGAGGACATCGCGGCCGCCGTTGCCTTCCTCGCTGGTCCCGACGGCTCCTGGATCAACGGCCAGACGCTGCGCGCCAATGGCGGCCTGGTCTGACGCCCTCACGCACCCATTCAACTCAACACCACAAGGATATGTGTCATGAAACAGGTCATCGTCATCACCGGTGCGTCGAGCGGCTTCGGCCGCCTCACCGCCAACGCGCTCGCCAGGGCTGGCCACACCGTCTACGCCTCGATGCGCCGGACCGCGGGCCGCAACGCCGCTGCAGTCGCCGATATCGAGGAATTCGCCCGGGACAACAACGTCGATCTGCGATCGCTCGAGCTCGATGTCGGCTCACAGGCCTCAGTCGATGAGGCGATCGCCAGGATCGTCGCCGAAGAGGGCCGCCTCGACGTCGTCATGCACAACGCCGGCCACATGGTGTTCGGACCGGCGGAGGCGTTCACGCCTGAGCAGCTCGCCGAACTCTACGACGTCAACGTGCTTTCGACCCAGCGGGTCAATCGCGCGGCGCTGCCGCAGCTGCGCAAGCAGGGCAGGGGGTTGCTGCTGTGGGTGTCGAGCAGCAGCACGGCCGGCGGCTCGCCGCCTTATCTGGCGCCGTATTTCGCAGCGAAGGCCGGCATGGACGCGATGGCGGTGATCTATGCGCGCGAGCTGTCGCGCTGGGGCATCGAGACCTCGATCATCGTGCCCGGCGCCTTCACCGGCGGCACCAATCACTTCGCCCATTCCGGCCGTCCCGCCGATCAGGCGCGGCTCGCCGAATATGAAGCGGGGCCCTATGCCGGTTTCGGCGAGGAGATCATGAAGGCGTTCGCGGCGATCGTGCCCGAGGATGCCGACGCATCACTGGTCGCCGATGCCATCGTCAAGGTCGTCGACACGCCGTTCGGCAGGCGGCCATTCCGCGTTCACATCGATCCGACCCAGGATGGTGCCGAGGTGGCGTTCGGCGTGATCGACCGCGTGCGCAACGAGATGTTGCATCGGGTCGGCTTCGCCGACCTGCTCAAGCCGCGGGTGAATGGGTCATTGCGAGCGTAAGCGAAGCAATCCATCTGTTCGCGTGCCAGTGACAATGGATTGCTTCGCTAGCAATGACGAAACCGGATGGATCGAAGTCTCTCACGCGCCGCCGTTCAGCCACTGCAATATCTCCGCATTGATTTCGCGAGGATAGCAGTGGCTGAGGTCGTCTATCTCGCAATAGGTGACCTTGGCGCCGGCGGCCGACAGCAGTCCTTGGGTCTGCCGCGCGGTCTGCACCGGAAACATCCAGTCGAGCCGGCCATGGGTGATGAAGATCGGCAGGCCGCGCAGCCGCTCCGCATCGGCAACCTCCGCCATCAGCGGGTGGAACGTCGCCGCGACGGGCGCAAGATGCGTGAAGCGCGAGGCGCCGTCGAGGCCGGTGACATAGCTGAAGGTGCCGCCGTCGCTCATGCCCGTGAGCAGCATCCGCGTCTCGTCGATGCGCCAGCGCTCGCGCACCTGGTCGATGATACGGTTGAGGTTCGGCGTGTCGGTGTCGTCGCCCATCAGCGCCCATGTCGATCCTGTCGCGGTCGGCGCCACCAGGATGGCGCCGCGGCTGCGGGCATCGCGCAGCCAGCTCCACAGGAAGCTGCGGCCGTTGCCGCTGCCGCCATGCAGCGCCATCACCAGCGGCCAGGTGCGCTCGGGCGTGTAATATTCCGGCACATACATCGAGAAGCCGCCGCGGCTGCCCGGCTCGTTGCGCTCGTGGAAGACGCCGGTGTCGTCGTTGGGGACGGCCGCGAGCCTGGCCTGCAACTCGGCGTCGTCGCGCAATTCGGGCGCGATGAAGAAGCCGCTGACCGGCGGCAGCTCGGTGAGCGAATAGAGCGCCTCCAGCGCCCGCGGTCCATAGCGCAACGCGCGGAACACGCTGACGAGATCGCCTTCGCCGCTCTGCACGGTGCGCAGGCCCGCATAGCCTGCAAGCGCCGCCTCGATGGACACTTCCAACGCCGTCTTGATGTGGGCGAATTTCTCCGGCCAGTCCGCAAGCCGGGGCCGCACCGCCTGCAGCGCCTCGTCGGGCTCGCCCGCGATGTCCATGACGCGGCCGAACTCTTGCGGGTTGAGATTGCGCGCGACAAAGGACAGCGATTCCAGCGTCTGCAGCAACGGTGGCAGCACAGCCACGATGTCGTCCACCACGACGTCGCTCATCGTTGCGGCCTCTTCCCCACGCTTCAGTGCAGCCGCGGCGCCTTCAACAGCTTGGCGCGGTCAATCGAGGTCAAGGTCACGTCGAAGGTGACGCCCTCGTGATAGACGGTCAGCGGCACGTCGACGCCGGCCGAGCCGAGCGACCACAGTTTCCGATAGAACTCGGTCTGGCTCGTCACGTTCTCGCCTGCGACCGCGAGGATCACGTCGCCGGTCTTCAGTTCGGCGCGCGCCGCGGGTCCCTTGCTGGCGATGCCGACCACGACGATGCGGTCGTCGATCTCGGTGGTGTACATGCCGAGCCATGGCCGCGCCGGCTTGTTGACGCGGCCGAACTTGCGCAGATCGCTCAGCACCGGATTCAGGAGATCGATCGGCACGATCATGTTGACATGCTCGGCCCGGCCTGATCGCTCGCGTTCGAGCTGCAGCGAGCCGATGCCGAGCAGTTCACCGGTGTCGGAAATCAGCCCGGTGCCGCCCCAGTTCGGATGCGACGGATGGGTGAAGATCGCCTCGTCGAGCAGATACTCCCAATAGCCCGCGAATTCCTGCTTCGCCGCGACCTGGCTGGCCACCGAGCGCGTGCGGCCGCCGACGCCGCCGACCACGACATTGTCGCCGACCCGTGTCGCCGCCGACGAGCCGATCGGCAGCGGTTCGACGTCGAGCCGACCGAGCGCCTGCACCAGGCCGAAGCCGGATTCGAAATCGAAGCCGAGCGTATGCCCCTCCACCGCGCGGCCGTCGCCGAGATGCAGCCATACCGCTTCGGCCTCCGTGATAAGGTAGCCGATCGTCAGTACCAGCCCGTCGTCGATCAAGACGCCATTGCCGGTGCGCTCGGTGCCGAGCGTTTCCGCGCTGAACGCATCAGGCGGAATGATCGAATGCAGTCCGACCACACTCATCAGCGCGCGATCGAGATCGAAGCGATAATCTTCGGAACGGGGCTGGAAGGCCGGCGGCACTTTCCATTCGGTCAATGAGGCCATGAAGGATCTCCTGGCGTGCAGGGCGAGGGAACCTCGAGTAGATTCGAGGTTCTGCCGGCAGGGAAGGTGGAAAGATATACCCTAAGCGGGCGCCTGCACAGCTCATGTGGCGTGCAGATCGGCCCCTCGCAAGATGAATTGAACTCAATCGCTCCTTGACGATTTGCGCGCCGGCATGATGCGGAAGCCGCGATCCTCTTTCAGCCACGCAGCGCGCTCGTCGCGCAGCAGCGTGCGGCGGACCTTTCCGGAATCGTCGCGCAGCGGCGCGCCAACGTGCTCGAAGCTCTCGGGGTGCTTGTAGCGGCTCAGCCTGTCGCTCAGGAAATCGCCCATGCTGTCGGCGATCTTTTGTGCATCGGCATCGTCGGCGAGCTCGAGGATCGCGTGCACGCGCTGGCCGAATTCCGGGTCGGGCAGGCCGACCACGACGCAGGAGCGCACCTCGGGATGCGCGCTCACCGCGGCCTCGACCTCGGCCGGATAGATGTTGGCGCCGCCGCGCAGCACCATGTCGGCGAGGCGGTCACCGAGATAGAGATAACCTTCCTCGTCGAGCCGGCCGATATCGCCGAGCGATTCCCAGCCATCTGGCCGCCGCTTCGGCGCGGCGCCGAGATAGTGATAGGTGGTGCCGGCGCCGTCATTGGGCAGGAAATAGATCTCGCCGGTTTGCCCCGGCGCAACGTCGTTGCCGTCCTCGCCGATGATGCGCAGCTTCGCTGTCTCGCCGATCTTGCCGACCGAGCCTTTGTGCGCCATCCATTCCACACCTGATATCACGCAGGCGCCTTGTCGTTCGGTGCCGCCATAGAGCTCCCAGATCCGCTCCGGCCCGAGCCATTCGATCCATTTCTCCTTCAGCCAGGGCGGCATCGGAGCTGCCATGTGAAACACGATCTGCAAACTCGAGACGTCGTAGCGGCTGCGCACCTCCTCGGGCAGCGCCCAGATCCGGTGCATCATGGTCGGCACGAAATTCACCCATTGCACATGATCCCGTTCGATCAGCCTGAGCGTTTCCTCGGCGTCGAACTTCACCATGCCGGTGACGCTTCCGCCCCCGAACAGCGCAAAGTGCGAGAGGATGAATGGCGCGTTGTGATAGAGCGGCCCTGGATTGAGCAGCGCGGTGCCCTGCGCAATGCCAAGCGTCGCCTCGGCGGCAGTGTCGATGACAGCGGGGTTGTGATCGAGGATGACCTTCGGCCGCCCGGTCGAGCCGCCGCTGGTCATCGCCTTCCAGTAGCGCGAAACCGGCGGATCGAGCGGTTCGTCGGAAAATCCCTCCGGCACAAAACCCGCCGGCAGCGAGTTCGGCGCATTCCAGTCGGCCTCGCCACCGACGACGAGCGCAGGTCTAAGAATGTCGAGCACGGCAGCAGCCTCGCCGCGCGGCAGCCGCCACGACAGCGAGGTCGGCGTCGCGCCGCATTTCCACACCGCAAAGCTGGTCTCGAAGAAGGCGTTGCTGTTGGGCAGTCCGATCGCGACGAAGTCGCCGGGCTTGACGCCCTTGGCCGCAAAGGCGCGCGCCCGCGCGTTGGCGCCGCGCTCGAGCTGCGTCCAGGTCAGCGCGTCCTGGCCGTGGCTGACGGCAATGGCGTCGGCGGGTTTGCGTTCGGCATACCAGCGCGGCACGTCGGCTAGGGGGATCAGCATGGGTCGTTTCCGTCGGAAGAGGCGTCTTGCGGCCGCTCTTGTTGCAGGGGGCGTGGCTGATGCCACGGCGGCACTTCATCAAGAGTGCGGTGGCCGAGTCAAGTTCGAGATTGCCGACGCGACCGGTATCCCGCTGACGGAATTGTGGAATCCCTGTTGGCTAAAAAGCCGCGTCAACTTTCCGGTAAAGTTCAAGCGATCGCGCTAAGCCGGACTTTACGGGGATGGCGGCATTGTGACCAAAGCGGTTGTGCGCCGAACGGCATCCAGCGACGCGCACGGTGCGCAACGTCCTCTGAGGTCATGACGATGGCGAGCAATGGGGCACGGATCAAGGTCAGTCGCGAGCCGCGACGCCAGCTCAACAACCGCGTCGCCTGGATCACGGTCGATGACGGCGCGACCGAGAGCGAGTGCGCCGTTATCGACGTCTCGCCCGGCGGCGCCAAGATCGTGGCGGAGATGGCCTTCGACGTGAAGGACCGTCTCGCGCTGACGCTGCTCGCCGACCACTCCAAGCGCCACGCCTGCGAGGTGGTCTGGCGCCGCGGCAAGACCTATGGCCTCAAATTCGTCGCGGCAGAGCCTGCGGCCGAAGCGCTCACTGCGCCTGTTGGCGCGGCCGAGGGTATCTCCTGACCGGGCGAAAAAAGGCCTGTCACGGCCCTGCTCACTTTTGAGTAAAGCTGGTAGCCTTGTCGAAGGGCTGTTGGGTGGGCCCGTACCTGACCCCAGGCTTCGCGACACGTTGCGCACTGCTTCGTGCATTGCGCGAATAGGTGAGCCGGCATGACCATTTGTGCCTTCTTTTGGGCACTTATCGGTCCGAAGCTGGCCCTAACGTCAGGATGCGACGGCGGCCACCGCAGGGGGGTGCCAGTAATTGACGGATCGCACTCACGATACGCTGCAGGACGTGGACTTGCGTAACTTCGCCCGCGTCGTTTCGGCGTGCACGCTGGGGCTGTGGGCGTTCGCGGCAGGTCTGCTGATCGGCACCTTCCTGTTTTCGTGATCGACGCGCGATCCGGCGCGTCACTTCTCCAATATCTTCGGCGTGCGTTATACGCGATCTCCCGCGTTACATGATGCGCTTCAATCTGCGTCGTGATCTAGCCGCGATAGCGCAGCGCATCGACCAGCAGCGAGAAGGCCGGCGAGGACAGTCGCCGGCTCGGATAGTACAAGTGAAAGCCCGGAAACGGCGCGCACCAATCGTCCAGCACCTGGACCAATTGTCCCCTGGCGATGAACGGGCGCACCCGCTGCTCGGGGAAATATCCGAGCCCGAGCCCGGCCAGCACCGCCTTCATCCGCAGCGAGCCGGTGTTGAATGTCAGTTGCCCGTCGACCCGGACCTTCATCGCGCGTCCACGCTTTTCGAACTCCCAGGCGTAGATGCTGCCGTAGGTCCGCAGGCGGATATTGACGCAGGCATGCTGCGTCAGGTCCTGCGGTCGTGTGGGACGCTCGTGCCGCTTGAAGTAGGAGGGAGCGCCGACAACGACCATGCGGAAGTCCGGCGCGATCCGCACTGCGATCATGTCCTTTGCCACCTGCTCGCCGAGCCGGACGCCGGCGTCGTAGCGCTCGGCGACGATGTCGGTGAACCCGTCGTCGACCGTGAGCTCCACCTTGATGTCGGGATAGCGCGGCAGGAAGCTCGCCAGCGCCGGCCACAGCACGGTTTCGGCGGCGTGCTCGCCGGTGGTGATGCGGATCGAGCCGGCGGGCCGATCGCGCAATTCACTCAGCGCGGCAAGTTCGGCATCGATCTCTTCGAGCCGCGGACCGACGCCTTGCAGCAGGCGCTCGCCGGCTGCGGTCGGCGCGACGCTCCGCGTGGTGCGGGTCAACAGCCGGACGCCGAGCCGCTCCTCCAGCCCGCGCACCGTGTGGCTGAGCGCCGATTGCGATACGCCGAGCCGTGCGGCTGCCCGCGTGAAGCTGCGCTCGCGCGCAACGGCGAGGAAGGCGATCAGGTCATTGACGTCATGCCGGGGCATTCATGAGTCCTGCTCATAAGTCCATCCCGATCTCTATGTCTAATCGCCCGCCGGGGCACGCCCTAAATGCTGCGGCGGACAAGCCCGGCAATGAATGCGGAGAGACATCATGCAAAAGCGGACACTCGGCAACGGCAATCTGAAGGTTTCGGCAATCGGTCTCGGCTGTATGGGCCTCAGTTTTGCCTACGGTCCGGCGCTCGAGAAGCAGCAGGGGATCGCGATGATCCGCGCTGCCGTCGAGCGTGGTGTCACCTTTTTCGACACCGCGGAGGTCTACGGCCCCTTCGTCAATGAGGAACTGGTCGGCGAGGCGCTGGCGCCGGTCCGCAACGATGTCGTGATCGCCACCAAGTTCGGCTTCGACATCGAATCCACGAACGACCAGCGGCGCGAACTGAACAGCCGGCCCGAACATATCAAGGCGGTTGCGGACGCGGCGCTGAAGCGCCTGAAGACGGACGTCATCGATCTCTTCTACCAGCATCGCGTCGATCCGGCTGTGCCGATCGAGGACGTCGCAGGCAGCGTGAAGGACCTGATCGCCGCGGGCAAGGTCCGGCATTTCGGTCTCTCCGAGGCCGGCGCGGAGACCATCCGGCGCGCGCACGCAGTGCAGCCGGTCACGGCGCTGCAGAGCGAATATTCGCTGTGGGAGCGCGAGCCGGAGCGAGAGATACTGCCGACGCTCGAAGAACTCGGCATCGGCTTCGTGCCCTACAGCCCGCTCGGCAGGGGCTTCCTCACCGGCGCGATCAGCGCCACCACGACGTTCGCCAGCAACGACTTCCGCAACATCGTGCCGCGGTTCTCGCAAGAGGCGCGCCGCGCCAACCAGGCGTTGGTCGACCTGCTCGGACAAGTCGCTGCGAGCAAGAACGCCACCTCAGCGCAGATCGCGCTGGCCTGGCTGCTGGCGCAGAAGCCGTGGATCGTGCCGATCCCCGGCACCACGAAGCTGCATCGCCTGGAGGAGAACATCGGCGCTGCGCGGGTCGAACTGACGTCGGCCGATCTCGCCGAGCTTGACAAGGCTCTCGGCGCGATCGAGGTGCAGGGTGAGCGCTATCCCGAGCATCTGCAGCGGATGGTCGGTCGCTGAGCGTCTCCCTCATCGAGAGCCCGGTCGCGGTCTTATCTTCCGGTCCGGCCATTCGGGTTTGAACCCGCGGAGTCGGTCGGAGCCCCAGGGGCGGCCGGCGCGGCCGTCCAGCCGGCGCCGCTCGAGGGCGCCATGCGCTGGCCGGGTCTGGCCGGCGGTGGAGTGCCGCCAACCCCGTTCGAGATGGGCCCGCGGTCTCCGGGACGGGGCGGCGGTGCGGTGCCTCCCACCCCTTGTGCAAGCAGTTGGACCGGCGTGAGCGCGAGACCGACGGCGAACAAGGCGGCGATCTTCGGCTTGAGCACATTCTTCCTGAGCAATGTCCTGGGCATTCACTTCTCCGAATTGAGACCGGAAGCTGCGCGCGGGCGGTCACCATCGGGCCGAGGCGGCGGAAGGTACGCGCGAACGATGCGAAAGGTCCATGCGGCCGCGAGGCGGTGCTTCGACGCGAGACTAACGTTCGCTGCGCTCGTCCCGTTCCAGGCGGCCATCGCGGTCACGTGGGTTTGTCCGCGTGTGACCACCGCATTGTCGAGCGACGCTGCTGCGAATCGACCACGCCTGCGGCGTTCGTCATTCGGCTCGCCCAAGTCGGCACGATAAGTCAGCGCGACAAGACAGCACGATTTGGGTAGCGCTCTCCGTGGAGCATCTGCGGATACGAGTTGCATTCGGGCAACATCCTTCGGAAAGTTGGATCGTTAACCTTCCTTAGCCATTGCGTGATCATTCCCTGAGCCGAGAATCCGTCTCGTCACATACTTGGCTGTGCAATCCGGCTCCGATGAGCCTTTGGAGGCTGGGATGGTGAACACTCGGCGAATCGGGGCGGCGGCAATATGCCGGACAGTCGTTCTGCCCAGTTACATTGTCGCCTGGCTTGCAGCATTCGGTTCGGCTGGAATCGAGAATCTCGGCGCGTCAGTCGATGATTCACGCGCGCCTCCGGTTGTCGCCGACGCGGTGTCCGCCATATCACCCGCAACCGCCAGTGCGAACGCCACCGTCGATGTCGTCGATGCCGTGACCGCGAGCGGGTCGGAAGCGGTGGCGACATCCAACCCGGTGCCGACCTCACACGATCCGGAAGCCGTCGTGGAAGCCAGATTGAGCGATCCGACGCTGTCGCCGGAAACGCAACCGGTTCAGGCGCCGATAGCGACCATGCCGGGTCCGGAGGCTCACGACGCCAAGGAGACGGTGGACTCTATCGCAATTCTCGACGAGTGCTGGGACGTGAACGCCTGCATCGACCGCTATTTGTGGGCGCTCTATCAAAGGACGCCCAAGGAAGACACCATCAAGGTGCCGGAACAACGGACGGTGACGGTCAAGAAAAAGAAGAGGATGGTGAAGGTTACCCGAACGTTCACCAAGCTTGTCGATGAGGATTTCGCCTGGAAGGACACGAAGGCGGCCGAGAGAGCCGGCATGCCCATGACGGACTACGTCATCGGTGGCATGGATCGGACCTTCAAGCTGAAGCTCTTTCATGCGCTTCTCGCGGCGGAACAGGCCGGCTTGTCGCCCGGCATCACCAGCGCGTTCCGCGATGACTACCGGCAGTCGATCGCGAGCGGCCTCAAGGCGGCCAGCGACAGGTCGTATCACGGCGGCAGTTTCCGCGGAGGCTACGGCCATGGGCTTGCAGCTGACATCGTCAGCGTCGACGGCGCGACCCGCGACGCGCGATGGAGGTCGTCGGACAGGCTTTGGAAATGGATCGACGCGCACGGAAAGGAGCTGGGCGTCGGGCGCCCCTATCTCGATCGCGATCCGCCGCACATTGCTCCGATCGACGGCAAGGAATATGCCGCACACAACCATGGAGCCAAAACCCAACAGGCGGCGGTGGACCTGAGGACGCGCAACCGGCCCGCTGCACGGGACAAGCATGCCACGGCGAAACGCGCAAAAACTGCTAAGTCGTCGAAGGTGAGAACGATCTGAGCGAGATCGAAGTGACGCGAGCCGACGAAGCGATGCCGTTCGCCGTTCCGGGCTTGTTGCTTCGCGATACGTCGGGATGACGGGCGGGCGAAACGAAAGACAAAGCTCGGACAAATCATGTCGCGAGAAGATTGACGCATGACTCACAAGCCGCGCCACACACTTGCCGTCGTCCCTGCGAAAGCAGGGACCCATACTCCGCGGTCCGTATGGTGAAAGGGACTCGTCGTTCCAGCACCCCTCAACAACAACCATTCGTGGTTATGGATCCCTGCTTTCGCAGGGACGACGATTGGGGGGCCCCACACTGTCATCGCCCGCGAGTAGGCGGGCGATCCAGCACGCCGCGGCCCATCGGCTCAATCACAACTGTCTCTAGAATACTGGATCACCCGCATGCGTGGGTGATGACACCGAAGATGTGGCTGTTCGACAATTGAAGCGGCAGCCGACTCCACGCCGTCCCGCTTTCGCGGGGACCGACAGCGAATATGCGGCAGCCTACTCCGCCTTCTTCCCCAAATTCGCATGCGGCCGGCCGAAGTCGGCGGCGGCGGAGTCCTGGCCGATCTCGACGATGCCGCGGCGGATGGCGCGGGTGCGGGTGAAGTGGTCGAACAGCGCGTCGCCGTCGCCGCGGCGGATTGCGCGGGTGAGCTTCGACAGGTCCTCGGTGAAAGTCCCGAGCATTTCCAGCACGGCGTCCTTATTGGCGAGGAAGACATCGCGCCACATCGTCGGATCCGACGCCGCGATGCGGGTGAAGTCGCGGAAGCCGCCGGCCGAGAACTTGATCACTTCGGACTCGGTCACCTGCGCCAGCTCATCGGCGGTGCCGACAATGGTGTAGGCGATCAGATGCGGCAGATGGCTGGTGATCGCGAGCACGAGGTCATGATGGTCAGGCGTCATCACCTCGACCTTGGCGCCGAGCGCGGCCCAGAAGGCGCGCAGCCGGTCGGTGGCGGCGGGATCGGTCCCCTCGGGCGGCGTCAGGATGCACCAGCGGTTGATGAAGAGCTCCGGGAAGCCGGAATCAGGTCCGGAATGCTCGGTGCCGGCGACCGGGTGGGCCGGCACGAAATGCACGGTCTTGGGCAGATGCGGCGCCATGTCCTTGACGACGGCGCTCTTCACCGAGCCGACGTCGGAGATGATGGCGCCGGGCTTCAAATGTGCTGCGATCTCGGCCGCGACCGGTCCGCAGGCGCCGACGGGAATGCAGAGGATAACGAGATCGGCATCCTTCACCGCCTCGACATTGGTCGCGACGACCTTGTCGACGATGCCGAGCTCGGTGACGCGCGCGCGCGTCTTCTCCGAGCGCGCAGTGGTGACGATCTCGCCGACCAGGCCTTGCGCGCGGGCGGCGCGCGCGATCGAGCCGCCGATCAGGCCGAAGCCGATCAGCGCGACGCGGTTGAAGAGTGGAGCAGAGGTCACGTTGGGCTCACTTTCCAGACATGAAGTCGCGCAGGCCATCGACGACGAGGCGGTTGGCCTCCTCGGTGCCGATGGTCATGCGCAGCGCATGCGGCAGTTTGTAATTGTTCAGCGCGCGCAGCATGAGGCCGCGTTTGGTGAGATAGGCGTCGGCTTCCGCCGCGGTCCTGCCCTTCTCGGTCGGGAAGTGGATCAGCACGAAGTTCGTGACGCTCGGCGTCACCTTGAGGCCGAGCTTGCCGATCTCCTCGGTGAGCCAGTTGCGCCATTGCTCGGTGTGCGTCTTCGACATCTGCACATGCGCCGTGTCCTCGATCGCCGCCACCGCCGCCAGCATGGCCGGCGTCGAGACGTTGAACGGACCGCGGATGCGGTTGCAGGCATCGACGATATGCGCAGGTCCGAACATCCAGCCGATGCGCAATGCGGCAAGGCCGTGGATCTTCGAGAAGGTGTGGGTCACGACGGTGTTGTCGGTAGTGGCGACGAGCTCGATGCCGAACTCGTAATCGTTGCGCGAGACGTAGTCCGCATAGGCGGCGTCGAGCACCAGCAGCACATGCGACGGCAGGCCGGCGCGCAGGCGCTTCACCTCGTCGAACGGCAGATAGGTGCCGGTCGGGTTGTTTGGGTTGGCGAGCCAGACCAGCTTGGTGCGCGGCGTCACCGCGTTGAGGATCGCGTCGGCATCGGCGGTGAAATTGCTCTCGGCCGCGATCACGTTCTTCGCGCCGTTCGCCATGGTCGCGATCGGATAGACCAGGAAGCCGTGGGCGGTCGAGATCGCCTCGTCGCCGGGTGCGAGATAGGTGTGCGCGAGCAGATTGAGGATCTCGTCGGAGCCGGCGCCGCAGATGATACGGTCAGGATCGAGACCGTAGCTGCGGCCGATCGCTTCGCGCAGCACGCGCGAGGTGCCCTCCGGATAATCCTCGAGATGATCGGCCGCGTGCTTGTAGGCCGCGATCGCCTTCGGCGACGGACCGAACGGCGTCTCGTTGGCGGACAGCTTGAACACCTTGCGGCCCGGTTCCGGCACCGGGCTCTTGCCCGGCGTGTAGGGCGCAATATCGAGGATGCCGGGGTTCGGCACGGGGCGGGACATCATCAACTCCGGACACAGCGTTTTCCGGCGAAGGGGATACCGGTTCGCGCAAGGAAAACGCGTCAAAACAAGAATCTGGCGGGTGGCCTGGCTCCGGCTTCAGGGCTTGGCCGACCCGTTGGCAGGCACCGTATAGCGCGTTGTATGGCTGCCGACGAGGGCCGAGGAGCGGACCGACGCGCCGGCCTTGATCAAGGCGAGCTTGATCTCCTCGAAGCCGATCCCGGCGACCGACACCAGGAGCGCCGCACCGTCGAAGGCAGTGTCGGGCACGGCGACGATTTCGGCCAGCGGCGCGAGAGCGCGCGCGACGTCGGCGTTCCAGCCGGAGACGCGGACGCTCCAGGTCTGGACCTCAGTCACCATGGCGTCGTCGGCGACGCGCGAGACCACGAACACCGGCAGTGCGGCGGGATGGTCGGCACGCTCGAGGAACGGATACCGCGCGATGATCTTCGGTGCGCCATCGGCTTCGAGCGCGTTCCACCACGGCGTGCGGCTTGCGATCGCCGAGACCAGTGCGAGGTCGCCCTTCGACTTCGCGACCGCATCGACCGCGGCCTGTGCGCTGAAATGCGCCACATAGGGCACCACGAAGCCGAAATGGAATCGCGCCGAATCCCGCATCGCGGGCTCGCTGACGGAGACGTCGGCATGCACCGCGAACGGCGCCTGCACATAGGTGAAGGTCGAGATGATGACGCGCCAGATGCTCTCGATGGTGTCAAGCGGGAGGATGCCGCGATGCCGCTCGACCAGGCCGCGCATCATGCTGGCCTCGCGTGCCGGGCGGAATGCCGAGCCGACCTCCTGGGTCTTCTTGACCTGGATAAGGCGGTCGATGATGTCGCCGCGCGCCATCAGCAGGCGGTGGACCTGCTCGTCGATGGCATCGATCTCCTTGCGCAGATCCTGCAGCGAGGGCGGCGACGGGGGTGGCTTGGACATTTGAAAACCTTGGTGATCCGGGCAGGGTCCCTGATTAGGAAAGACGGCCGCCGAAAGCAAAGAGAAACCTCGCAGGCGTGCCTTGCGGGGTCGGGTTAACCATGGGCCGGGCGGGGCGATCTTGACGACACGGGGCGCGGGGACTAATTTCGCTCCACTTCCGTGGTCATTTGAGCCGGCCGGCTTGCAGCCACGTTAAACAACTCGCTAAACAGGCCGGGGACAGATCAGCTCCCGGCCGAACCTATGTTCAGGCCGGGTTTTTTATGGCCTGATTCTCGTTCGAGGCCTCCCGCGCGGAGGCGGGGTCGCCTACATGAGCAACGTGCGTCCGATAGCCAGCCCTTCGATCACGAGCCCTTCGAGCAACAGTGATGATCGCGCCCATGAGGCCGATCATCCTTCGTCGTCGGTGGCGAAGTTCGGTGTGGACCAGCCGCTGAAGCTCGATTGCGGCGTCGATCTCGCCCCGTTCCAGATCGCGTATCAGACCTATGGCGAGCTCAACGCCGACCGCTCGAACGCGATCCTGGTCTGCCACGCGTTGACTGGCGACCAGCACGTCAACAACATCCATCCCGTCACCGGCAAGCCCGGCTGGTGGGAAACCATGGTCGGCGCCGGCAGGCCGCTCGATCCCGAAAAATA
Source organism: Bradyrhizobium macuxiense (assembly GCF_001542415.1). Taxonomy (GTDB): domain Bacteria; phylum Pseudomonadota; class Alphaproteobacteria; order Rhizobiales; family Xanthobacteraceae; genus Bradyrhizobium; species Bradyrhizobium macuxiense. The sequence goes on along the minus strand of NZ_LNCU01000022.1, from coordinate 33,537 downwards.
CTTCATCATCTGCTCCAACGTGATCGGCGGCTGCATGGGCTCGACCGGCCCGGCGTCGTTCAACCCCGCCACCGGCAAGGTATGGGGGCTGGATTTCCCGATCATCACCATCCCCGACATGGTGCGCGCACAGGCGATGCTGATCGATCGCCTCGGCATCACCACGCTGTTCTGCGTGGTCGGCGGCTCGATGGGCGGCATGCAGGCGCTGCAATGGACCGCGGCCTATCCTGAGCGGGTGTTCTCGACGCTAGCGATCGCCTGCTCGACACGCCACTCCGCACAGAACATCGCATTCCACGAACTCGGACGGCAGGCCGTGATGGCCGATCCGGACTGGCGCGGCGGCCGTTATGTCGACCAGGACACGCATCCGTATCGCGGGCTCGCGGTGGCGCGGATGGCCGCGCATATCACCTATCTCTCGGACGCCGCGCTGCATCGCAAGTTCGGGCGACGGATGCAGGACCGTGAGCTGCCAACCTTCTCGTTCGACGCGGACTTCCAGGTCGAGAGCTATCTGCGCTACCAGGGCTCGTCGTTCGTCGAGCGCTTCGATGCCAACAGCTATCTCTATCTGACCCGCGCAATGGACTATTTCGACATCGCCGCCGATCACAACGGCGCGCTGGCGAATGCGTTCACCGGCATCAAGACGCGCTTCTGCGTGATCTCGTTCACCAGCGACTGGCTGTTCCCGACCTCGGAGTCGCGCGCGCTGGTGCATGCGCTGAATGCGTCGAGCGCACGAGTGTCGTTCGCCGAGATCGAGACCGATCGCGGCCACGATGCCTTCCTGCTCGACGTGCCCGAATTCCTCGAGATCTCCCGTGCCTTCCTGCAGGCCGCAGGCAAGGCACGTGGGCTTGGCAATGGCGACGGCCAGTCATGAGCATCCAGCAAACCCTGCCGCTGCCCGGCGTCGCGCCCGAGCGAACCGGAAGCTATCGCACCGACCATCTGCTGGTCGCCGACATGGTCGCACCAGGCTCGCGCGTGCTCGACGTCGGCTGCGGCGACGGCGAACTGCTGGAGCTGCTGGAGAGCCGCGGCATCGACGGGCGCGGCATCGAGCTGTCGCGCGAGGGCGTCAACCGCTGTGTCGCCAAGGGGCTTGCGGTGGTGCAGGGCGATGCCGACACCGACCTCGTCAACTATCCCGACGACGCCTTCGACTACGTGATCCTGTCGCAGACGCTGCAGGCGACGCGGCAGCCCAGGGCGGTGCTGGAAAACCTGCTGCGCATCGGTCACCGCGGTATCGTCTCGTTCCCGAATTTCGGGTTCTGGAAGATGCGGCTGCAGCTCCTGATCGGCGGCCACATGCCGCGGACGGAGAATTTGCCGGCGACCTGGTACGACACCGCCAACATCCATTTCTGCACCATCAAGGATTTCGTGCAGCTCTGTAACGAGATCAACGTCAAGATGGAGCGCGCGGTCGCGCTCGATCTGTACGGCCGTCCGGTGCCGCTCAACCTGCCCTGGTGGGTCTGGAACATGTTCGGCGAGCAGGGCGTGTTCCTGCTCAGCCGCGGCGGGGGGAAGTGATCTGCGCAGTAAGTCACAGTCGTCATTCCGGGGCTCGCGAAGCGAGAACCCGGAATCCGTTGCGCAGCAGACGCCGTGGATAGATGGATTCCGGGTTCACGTTTCGCGTGCCCCGGAATTGACGGTTCACACCGGCGTCGCCACCATCGAGCGCGGATCGCGCACCGGCCAGCGCCCGGCTTCCACCAGCGCGATGAAGCGCTCCACCATCTCGTTGAACAACGCGGGCTCCTCGAGATTGAGCACGTGGCCCGACTTCGGGAAGAAGGCGAGGCCGGCGGCCGGCAGATGCTTCTTCAGGAACATGCTGGGCTCGATGCAATTGTCGTCCTCGTCGCCGCACAGGATCAGCGCCGGCGTCGGCACGCGCCGGATCGCCTCCGTCATCGTGTAGATCGAGGGTCGGCCACCCTGGAAGCTGCGCATCGTGTTGGCGGAGCCCTTGGCGTCATGGCGGGCCAGCGCCGCGTAGAAATCGGCATGGCCGCGCGGATCCTTCAGCAGGAAGGGAATCCGGCTCGGCGCCTCGCGCGTGACCTTCGCGACTTCGACCGAACCGATCGCCTCGTACTGCTCGGCATTGGCGCGGCACTGCGCGCGGAAGGCATCGAGATTCTCGAGGTTCGAGCCGGAGCCGACCGCGGCGAGCGTCATTGACAGTGCGCGCTCCGGCGCGTTGAGGCCGATCTGCAGCGACGAATAGGAGCCCATCGAGAGGCCGACGAAATGCGCTTTCGCGATTCCGAGGTGGTCGAGCACCGCGAGCGCGTCGGTATAGAAGTGCCTGAAGGTGTAGACGTCGGCGCTCGGCGGCACGTCGGACGGCGTGTAGCCGCGCGCCGAATAGGCGATGCAGCGGTGGCCGCGCGAGAAGTACCGCATCTGCGGTTCCCAGTTGGTGTGATCGGCTGCGAATTCGTGCAGGAAAATGATCGGGGTCCCGCTGCCCGCTTCTTCGAAATGCAGGCGGACATTATCTTTCGTGACGGCGCTGGGCATTTGAAATTCCTTCTCGTGGGCCGGCCTCAGATTTGCAATTAATTTCCTGGGCTGCAATGCGGCAGCTCGGATTCTTTTTCGTCACGGAATGTTCGCGGAATGACCCAGGAAAAAAATTTCTGCAGTGCCGCATGAGGCCTTCCTCTCGCCACATCTCGATTTTCAAAACCCCCGCCGTGTTCCCGAGGGAACGCGATGGGGATTGGGGGATGTTACAGAGGATCTCGTGAAAGTATGATTCAGTTGCTTGCGTATCGCCGGTTGCTTCGTCTTGTGGCACTGGCTCTGGGTTCGCTCACTCTCGCCGTCGTTTTCGCCGCTCCGGCTTCCGCCCGTCCCCATCATTCCCGTAACGCGCATTCGGCTCACGCCGGCCATCATGCGCGTCACTATGCCCGTCACCACTACCGGCACGCCACGCGGCTTTCGCGCTGGGAGCGCGGCGTCGCACGGATGCGTAGTCGCGGCGTTGCCGATGCCAATGCCAGCGTGATGCCGAACGCTGAGACCACCTCAAGCAGCTTCGGGTCTTCAGGCCTCGTCGCCGAGGCGCGTCGTTATCTCGGGGGCAACCCGACCAGCCGCGCGAGCCTATGGTGCGCGCGCTTCATGAACATGGTGCTGAAAGAGTCGGGCTATCGCGGCACCGGCTCCGACATGGCGAGCTCGTTCGCCCATTATGGCCAGCGCGTTTCGGGACCGAAGGTCGGTGCCATCGCCGTGATGAGCCGCCGCGGCGGCGGTCATGTCGGCATCGTCACCGGCGTCGACGCCAAGGGCAATCCGATCATGATCTCGGGCAACAACGGCAACCGCGTCCGCGAGGCGCCGGTGTCGCGCGGCCGGATCTATGCATACGTGATGCCGACGAACTGAGGTGCGAAGAATCGTAGGGTGGGTAGAGCGAAGCGAAACCCACCGTCTACGACATAGCGCGAAGATGATGGGTTTCGCTACGCTCTACCCATCCCACGCGATTACGAGAAATACCTACACCAGCGTCGGTTGTTCGGCCGCGATCGTATCGCCGATGGCGGCTTCGCCGTCGCTGATGATCTCGGCATAGATACCGCATTCATTGTTGCCGAAGCGCTGCATCAGCGTCTGCGGGATCATGAGGTCGCGCACGCCGGTATCAGGATCGACATTGACCGCGGCACAGCGGGTGATGCGCTTCACCACCTTGGCCCGCGCACTTCCAATCGCGATAGTCTGGTCGAGCAGGCCTGCCTCATGCCAGGCCGGCCAACCCTCGATATAGAGATTGGCACGGAAGCGCAGGGGATGGACCGGCGCCTGCACCATGTTCTCGATGGCGCGCAGGCTCGCGAGATTGATGATCGAGACCACCTTGCGCGCGACGTCGGAAAAGCTGTGGCCGGGGCTCACCAGCACCTTGGGCGGCCCCTTGATCTCGCCGGCGTGGCGGCTCGCGAAATAGCGTTCGATCGCGGCGCGTCCCTCGGCGGTCTCGAGATCGCCCTCAGCAACCATCGCGCCGTCGCGGTGGAGCGTGAGCACGTGGCTGTCATCGTCGAAGTGGGCGCGCAGCGGCGCCAGCCATTCGTCCCGCTGCAGCATCAGGAAATGCGGCTTCGGTAGCCATTTCGGCGCAGCGGGATCGAAACCGCTCGGGCCGTTCTCGATGGCGTAACGGCGATCCGATCGAAGCGTCTCGCCGGCCCTCAGTTCCGCGCGGGGCAGGGGCTCCGGCGTGAGGCCCTTGACGGGGTAACGATAGATACCGGTGATCTTGGCTGATGACATGCGGATTCGCTCCAGACGCCCGCTTTATCCTGTCTGGCGCCCGAGGAAAACCGCCCGCCGCATCAAGGCCGTTAGTCGGCGCGTACCGCTCCGGGCGCATCCAGGACCCGCTGCATGAACACGAGATCGAGCCAGCGGCCGAACTTGCGGCCGACCTCCGGCATCCGCGCGACTTCGACGAAGCCGGCCTGCGCGTGCAGCCGGAGCGAAGCCGGATTGCCGCCGTCGATGCCGGCGATCATGACGTGCTTGCCCAGCGCCCTGGCAGCGCTGACGAGCTCATCCACGATGATCCGGCCGAGGCCGCGGCCACGATGATCGGCATGGATGTAGACGCTGTGCTCGACGCTGTAGCGGTAGCCCGGGAAGGCCCGGAAATCGCCGAAGGTCCCGTAACCGAGCACCACCGGCCCTTCCGCGGCGACCAGCACCGGATAGCCCAGCGCCTGCCGCGCCTTCATCCAGGCGAGCCGTTCGGCGTCGGAATCCTGCTTCTCCGTCCAGATCGCATTCGAGTTGGCGACCGCCTCGTTGTAGATCGCCGTGATCGCAGGAATGTCCTGCTCGGTGGCGGGGCGGATGGTCATCGTAAGTTCCCTCAATCATATCTCTTGAACGAACCGGATCGTCTACTATATAGGACGATATGTCAATTATAGAAGACAAGGCCGATGAAGCTCTCGGGCGGCGCGTCCGCGCCGAACGGGAGGGCCGCGGCTGGTCGCTGGCAGAACTCGCCGGCCGGGCTGGCGTGTCGAAGGCCATGCTCAGCAAGATCGAGCGGGCCGAAGCGAGCCCGACCGCGGTGACGCTCTCGCGGATCGCGACGGCTTATGGCCTGACCATGGCCGCGCTGTTTGAGACGGTGGTCGCCGAAGACTCCCGTCTTCAGCGCGCCAAGGATCAACCTGTCTGGCGCGATCCGAAGGCGGCGTATCTGCGGCGGCAGGTCTTTCTGCATCCGGCCAATCCGCTGGAGCTGGTCGAGATCGAGCTGCCTGCGAAGCAGGAGGTCGGCTTCCCCGCCAGCGCATATCACCTGATCCGTCAGGTGGTCTGGGTCATCGATGGCCGCCTCACCTTGATGGAGGGGGCGATCCGCCACGAGCTTGCCGCGGGCGACCGTATCGAGCTCGGCCCGCCGTCGGACATTGTCTTCCGCAACGAAACTGCTCAGCCCTGCCGCTACCTTGTCGCCGTCGTGCGGCGCTGATCTCAACCGGGCAAAATCGCAGGCCGTGGCTCTTCCGTTTTGGAACCAAGTGCCCACATCTGCGGCAAGCCTAAGAAATGATGGCGACGACCAGAGGCTGGTTGAGGAACGTCAACGCGGCCCGCGGAAAACCCAATGAAGATGCCGGAACCATGCCTGATGGGTGGTGACGGCAGGCCGAGGGAAAACGAATGAACGTAGAAAAGTACACCGAGCGTGCGCGCGGATTCATCCAATCTGCCCAGTCGCTCGCAACGCGCGATGGTCACCAGCAGTTCTCGCCGTTGCATTTGCTGAAAGTGCTGCTGGACGACAACGAGGGGCTCGCTGGTGGTCTGATCGACCGCGCCGGCGGTAATTCCAGAGCAATCCTGAAAGCGACCGAAGAGGCGCTCAACAAGCTGCCGAAAGTGTCGGGAAGCGGTGCCGGACAGGTGTACCTGTCTCCGGAACTGGCGCGCGCCTTCGATGCGGCCGAGAAGGCTGCCGACAAGGCCGGCGACAGTTTCGTCACCGTCGAGCGGCTGCTGCTCGGGCTTGCGCTCGAGAAGAACAGCGAGGTCGCAACCCTCCTGAGCAAGGGCGGCGTGACGCCGCAGAACCTGAACGCGGCGATCGAAGCGCTGCGCAAGGGCCGCACCGCGGATTCGGCGACCGCCGAAAACGCCTATGACGCGCTGAAGAAATATGCCCGCGACCTGACCCAGGCTGCGCGCGACGGCAAGCTCGATCCGGTGATCGGCCGCGATGAGGAGATCCGCCGCACCATCCAGGTGCTGTCGCGGCGGACCAAGAACAACCCCGTGCTGATCGGTGAACCCGGCGTCGGCAAGACCGCCATCGTCGAGGGCCTGGCGCTGCGCATCCTCAATGGCGACGTGCCGGAGAGCCTCAAGGACAAGAAGCTTCTGTCGCTCGACATGGGCGCGCTGATTGCCGGCGCGAAATACCGCGGCGAGTTCGAGGAGCGCCTGAAGGCCGTGCTGCAGGAGGTCTCGTCCGCGGAGGGCGGCATCATCCTGTTCATCGATGAGATGCACACGCTGATCGGCGCCGGCAAGGCCGACGGCGCAATGGATGCGTCCAACCTGCTGAAACCCGCGCTCGCCCGCGGCGAGCTGCACTGTATCGGCGCGACCACGCTCGACGAGTATCGCAAGCATGTCGAGAAGGATGCCGCGCTGGCGCGGCGATTCCAGCCGATCTATGTCAGCGAGCCCACGGTCGAGGACACGATCTCGATCCTGCGCGGCCTGAAGGACAAGTACGAGCAGCATCACGGCGTGCGCATCACCGACTCCGCGTTGGTGGCGGCGACCACGCTGTCGAACCGCTACATAACCGACCGCTTCCTGCCCGACAAGGCCATCGACCTGATGGACGAGGCGGCGGCGCGGCTGAAGATGCAGGTCGATTCCAAGCCGGAAGAGCTCGATTCGCTCGACCGGGACATCATCCGGCTCAAGATCGAGCAGGAGGCGCTGAAGAAGGAGAACGACGCCGGCTCGAAGAGCCGCCTGCAGACGCTGGAGAAGGAGCTCGCAGAACTCGAGGAGCGGTCGGCGGCGCTGACCGCACGCTGGAGCGCGGAGAAGAACAAGCTCTCCAATGCCCAGAAGCTGAAGGGCGAACTCGATGCGCTCCGCGTCGAGCTTGCCAACGCGCAGCGCCGCGGCGAATTCCAGAAGGCGGGTGAGCTGGCCTATGGCCGGATTCCCGAGCTGGAGCGGAAGCTCGCCGACATCGAGGCCAAGGAGAACGGCAAGCAGAGCGGCGGCGAGATGATGGAGGAGGCGGTCACCGCCAACCACATCGCGCAGGTCGTCTCGCGCTGGACCGGCGTGCCTGTGGACAAGATGCTCGAGGGCGAAAAAGACAAGCTGCTGCGCATGGAGGATTCGCTCGCCAAGCGCGTCGTCGGCCAGGCCGAAGCCGTGCATGCGGTGGCAACCGCGGTGCGTCGTGCGCGTGCAGGGTTGCAGGATCCGAACCGGCCGACCGGCTCGTTCATGTTCTTAGGCCCCACCGGCGTCGGCAAGACCGAGCTGACCAAGGCACTCGCCGCTGACCTGTTCAACGACGAGACCGCGATGGTCCGCCTCGACATGTCCGAGTTCATGGAGAAGCATTCGGTCTCGCGTCTGATCGGCGCGCCTCCCGGCTATGTCGGTTACGACGAGGGCGGAGCGCTCACCGAAGCCGTGCGGCGACGGCCCTATCAGGTCGTGCTGTTCGACGAGATCGAGAAGGCGCATCCCGACGTCTTCAACGTGCTGCTGCAGGTGCTCGACGACGGCCGTCTGACCGACGGTCAGGGCCGCACCGTGGACTTTCGCAACACGCTGATCATCATGACCTCGAACCTGGGTTCGGAATTCCTGGTCAATCAGCCGGAGGGCGAGGACACCTCGGCCGTCCGCGATCAGGTGATGGGCGTCGTGCGGGCGCATTTCAGGCCGGAATTCCTGAACCGCATCGACGAGATCATCCTGTTCCACCGCCTGCAGCGCAACGAGATGGGCCGGATCGTCGAGATCCAGTTCGCTCGCCTCACCAAGCTGCTGGAGGATCGCAAGATCGAGTTGACGCTCGATGCAAAAGCGCGTGATTGGCTGGCGGAGAAGGGCTGGGATCCGGCCTATGGCGCCCGTCCGCTGAAGCGCGTGATCCAGCGCAGCGTGCAGGATCCGCTTGCCGAGATGATCCTCGCCGGCGATGTCAAGGACGGCGATCGGGTGGTGATCTCGGAAAAGGGCAACGTGCTGACCTTCAATGGTCAGGTGCCCAAGACTGCCGAGATCGTGCAGTTCGACGCGCCGATCCCGAAGCGCAAGCTGAACTGATTACCTTGCAATCCTGGATGCGGCCTAGCGATAGGGCGCATCCAGTGCGAGGTTTGCTGCAATCGTGCGCTCCCAGCGGTCACCGTTGGCGAGCAGCTTCGCCTTGTCGTAGTAGAGCTCTTCACGCGTTTCGGTCGAGAACTCGAAGTTCGGACCCTCCACGATCGCGTCGACCGGGCAGGATTCCTGGCACAGGCCGCAATAGATGCATTTGACCATGTCGATGTCGTAACGCACGGCGCGGCGGGTGCCGTCGTTGTTGCGCGGCCCGGCTTCGATGGTGATCGCCAGCGCGGGGCAGATCGCCTCGCACAGCTTGCAGGCGATGCAGCGCTCCTCGCCATTCGGGTAGCGGCGCAATGCATGCTCGCCACGGAAGCGCGGCGACAGCGCCGACTTCTCGAATGGATAGTTCAGCGTCGGCTTCGGCCGAAAGAAATAGCGCATCGCGAGCACAAAGGCGGAAACGAACTCCGACAGGAGCAGCGATCTCGTTGCTGAATCGACTTTCATGGTGCTTTCCGGGCGACGTAGCGCGGCCAGCCGCAACAACAAGCGGAAGCGCATCCAAAGCTGGATGGGCGACGTCGCATGATTTGTGTTGGTCTGATGTTTCGTGGCGCGTTTTCGTGCGCGCCGATGTTGGAGCAACCGGCGCGACGGCTCGGCAGTTCCTAATTGGCTACCCAAGTTTAATGAAACGTCCGCGTCCGGCCATCGTTGCCCCTTCAGACTGATCGGTTGGCGCGGTAACGCTCGCTGTGCTGCCTCGAAGGCAGGCTGGTCCAGGTGCTCGTGTCATTTGCTCGCGTCATCGCGAGAATCCGCACTGCTGATCCCCCCTGAAGAAGGCGAATCTCATGAGTAGGGACCTGACTGCCCATAACCGGCCCGTCTATGACGAACTCCATCCGTATGTCTACGGCCTGGCCGCCGGCCTGGTTGGCTGGTTCGCGCTGTCAGCGTGGCTTCTGTTCGATCGCAACGGCGATATCGAGCTTGCACTTGCGATGGTCAGCGTGCTGCTGTTTGTCGCGTTGCTGCTGCCGTGGCTGCTCGCGCTGATCTGGCGAAAATATCGTCGCCCGCTTGAGGAGCATCAGCAGTCCATCCCGTTCCGCGAATGGGAGGCTGCCGAGTTCGCAGTCTGGGGCAGCACAATCAACAGCACCCATGCCACCATCGACATGCTGCTGCCGCTCGCGGCGGTCGCGTTCGGTCTGACGGCGATCGGTATCGTCTACCTCGTCTGCGCGAGCCTCGCGCCGTAGCAAGCCTCCCGGGTCGTCATTCCTGCGGAGCGGTCGGCGGAGCCGGATCGTCATCCTCGCTGGGTTCGAGTTCGGAGAGGATATCGACCAGATCGCGGGCGCGCCCGGTCGCGAGCGGCTTGCCGGCGTTCATCAGTGGCTCGTCATTGGCAAGCCAGGCTTGGGCTTCGGCAAGCTCGGTGACGGTTGCGCCGGATGCGATGATTCTGGCGATCGTGACATCGTCGGCATGGCCGACGGCCTTCAGCACGTCGTCGCGGGTAAGCCGGGTCATGGTGCAAATCCTCGTTGAGCACAACGACGACCCCGCCCGCCGGCCTTCCCGGCCAGCGGGTAGGATCTCATGCGTTCAGTGCCTCAGCTGTGTGTCGTGAGCCGGGGTGGATGCTGGGACATCGCCCAGAGTTCGACCGCCGCCAGGATCGCGACGATGATGCCGATCACCACGTGCACTCGCATCGCGGTCGTGGATCCGTGGAAGCCCAGGACCCATGGCGAGACCAGCGCCCAAAGTCCGACGATGAGGTTCAGCCACTCCTCCCAGACCGCGAATGCCGCGAGCGCGGCGATCGCAAGGATCGCCATTACGAGGCCGACGATGTGGGCATTGGTGGAGACCGTTCCGTCGTCGAATTTGAACAGCCACGGCGACAGGAAAAGAATTGCGCCGAGGATCAGGTTCGCGACGTCACACAGTTTTGCGTTCGTCCAGTTCTCCATGACAACCCTCCATTGGAGGTTTCACCAACGAATCAACCGGATGATGGCCGTCCGGGTTCCCATCTTGTTCCGCGAAATTTGGCGGAATCGGAGCTATCCGGGGCCTCGCAATGCAGGTTTCAGGGAAGGAGCAGCGGCATCGTCCAGGCTGCCCCCATTGCGGGCGGTATGATCAGCGGTTGCTGATGGACCGCGTCAGCGGGGCGCTGCCGGTCGCGTCGGAAACGACGCGCGAGCCGTTGCGGCTGTTCATCTGGGCATCGATCCGGTCGCGCTCCTTCTCGAAGGCGGCCAGCATCGGGCCTTCGAGCGAGCGGCCGCGCGGCAATTTCACGCGCATCGGATCGACGAACCGGCCGTTGACCAGGATTTCGTAGTGGACGTGGGGCCCGGTCGATTGACCGGTCGAACCGACGAAGCCGATCACCTGGCCCTGACGGACCTTCTTGCCCGCCTCCATGCCCTTGGCGAAGGCCGACATATGACCGTAGGCGGTCTCGTAGCCATTGGCGTGCTTGATCCGGATATACTTGCCGTAGCCGCCCTCGAGCTCGGCCTTCTCGACCACGCCGTTGCCGGAGGCGAAGATCGGCGTGCCGTAGGCCGTCGCCCAGTCGACGCCGGTGTGCATCTTCACATAGCCGAGGATCGGGTGGCGCCGCGCGCCGAAGCCTGAGCGCATGATCGCGTTGTTGACGGGCTTGCGCACCAGGAATTTCTTCGCGCTCTTGCCGGTCTCGTCATAGTAGTCGACCAGCCCGTCGTCGGAGCTCTGGAAGCGGTAGTATTTCTTGGTCTCGCCGCCGATCGTCAGCGCGGCATAGAGCACCTCGGTCTTGTCGGTGCTCGTTACGCCCTCGTCCTCGCCGGCATAATACACGTCGAAGGAATCACCGGGCTGCACCTTGCGCTGGAAGTCGACGTCGTAGGAGTAGATCCGGACCATGTCCTCGATGACGGTCGGCGGCACCTTGTTGCGCAGCGCGGTCTCGTAAATGCTCTGATAAAGCCGCACGCCGCTGCCATCATCATCGTCATCATCGTCGCTGGAATTGTCGGCGGTATCGGTGACCGTATTCATGCTCTGCGCGTCGACGGCGACATACTTGCCCATGTCGGACAGCGCGGCCACCGCTTCGATCACCGAATCGTTGGCGACGATCACCCGGAACGGCTGGAGCCGCGCACCCGGGGCGGCCGGCGCCATCAGGATCCGCACCTTCTGGCCTTCCTTCAGGCCGCCGTCACGGCCGCGCGGGCCGAGATTCGCTGCAATCGCCTTGGCTTCGTCGGGCGTCGCGCCCTGGTCGCGCAGGATCGAGGTGATGGTGTCGCCCTTCTTGACGACGTGAACGCGTTCGCCGACCGGATTGCCGCCGGTGACCTGTTCCTTGGTCTTCGGCAGCAGCGTCACGTTTTCCGGCACCACGCGGGTCTCGAAGCCCGCATAGGGATCGGAGACGTTGCCCTCGGTGGCGTAGGCCATCTTCATGTCGGAGGCGCCGCCGGCGGCATCGGCCGCGGCATTGGCGAGTGTGTAACGTACCGATCCGCCGGAGCCGCGCCAGTTGGCGGCATCGCGCACCCGCATCAACACATCGTCGAGCGCGACGACGGCCGCGAGCTTGGCCTTCGGCAGCACCGTGCCGAGATCCTTGGTGACGAAAGAGACTTCGGCATCGGGTTCGACGGCCTCGGGATTGTTCGGATCCTCGGCCGCGGCCGGCGTGTCGGTGCCGACGTCGGTGAGCAGGCGCTGTGCGTTGAACGGCGGAACCTTCGCCGACAGATCGCTCGTGGTCATCGAGAGATTGCCGGAAATGCGGATGAAGGGCCGTACGCGCATCACGTCGCGGTTGCCAACACGGGTCACGGTCGAGACGCGGATCAGGCTGCGGGAGGCAGAGGAATCACTCGGCGGGGGCAGGCGATCGCCCTTGTGCAGGCTGACGACGCGATCATTGGCGTTGAGTGCCCCACGTAGCGCGCTCTCGACGCGCTCCGGCACCTTCGCGAACGTCATCTCGCCGTCGAGCGACGCGAAGACGGCGCCGCCGATAAGAGCTGCGCCACATAGACCTGTCAGGATCGTGCCGCTGAACCACTGAACGGAGACACGGCGGCGATCGATCACCGCAGCCTCGGTGCCGTCGACGGAAAGCGGCGGTTCGTGGCCGAGATCGATCATCCCGGTCTCGCGCCCATAGCCGCTTCCGCGTGACGCCCGTTGGCTCAACCCAGTGTCCCCCCAAATTCCATCAACATCCCATCGACCCCTGCTCGCCTTCTGTCTCCGCCTTTGCCCTTTAGAGGGCGATTGCGGCAGCGTGGCGAGCCGCACACATCGAAGCCGAGGAGATGATGGCCATTAGCTAGCCGCTATCTCGAACGTCAATGGTGTGCAGATCTCTCGATGTTGCTCGGCCGTGAAGGGGAGAGGCGACGGGTTCATGGAGAAAATCGCCTGTTCCCCCGAAAATTCCGCCCGAGCCCCCACCGGTTTCGAGCGGTTCAGTGCATATCTATCGTCAGAACGTCGCAGGATTGTGGCTCAAGTGCGGCGTAAGGTCCCCAAAAATCAGGGGGTTTTCCGCACCCGAAAAAAAGTTTGTCGTCGTGCGACGATTTTCTGACAAAGGGCGTTGACAGGTCCGAAGGGGCGGGCCTATAAGGCACCCACTGAGCGCGGCGCTGCATTGGCCCACGAGGCCAAGGCAAGCATTCGCGCCCTTGATGCTCCTCACTTCGATGAGTGACGCAACGGTCGACTTAGTATAGGTCGGCTGGGGTTCACCGTCGGTTGCTGAAGGGTAGAACCACCCTGTAGGGTGTGGGGTTCTTCGGATCCCGGGCTGTTTGACAAGTGAAGATGAAGAAAGAGAAACGTGGACGGCGGAGTCCTTGCGTCTCTCGGAAGACTGAAGGCTTCGGCTTTCATCTTTTGGGAGTGGACGAAAGACTTCGGCGGTACACGTTTTAAAGGTTACACCATCGCTGCCAGCGATGTGAATCGCGGGCAGCTTGCCGGTTTCGGCCGGCGAAGAATGGTGGGACCTCGTCAAACGTTGTGATCAGCCGGTTCAAGGTTTCAAGTCCAACTTGAGAGTTTGATCCTGGCTCAGAGCGAACGCTGGCGGCAGGCTTAACACATGCAAGTCGAGCGGGCGTAGCAATACGTCAGCGGCAGACGGGTGAGTAACGCGTGGGAACGTACCTTTTGGTTCGGAACAACTGAGGGAAACTTCAGCTAATACCGGATAAGCCCTTACGGGGAAAGATTTATCGCCGAAAGATCGGCCCGCGTCTGATTAGCTAGTTGGTGAGGTAATGGCTCACCAAGGCGACGATCAGTAGCTGGTCTGAGAGGATGATCAGCCACATTGGGACTGAGACACGGCCCAAACTCCTACGGGAGGCAGCAGTGGGGAATATTGGACAATGGGCGCAAGCCTGATCCAGCCATGCCGCGTGAGTGATGAAGGCCCTAGGGTTGTAAAGCTCTTTTGTGCGGGAAGATAATGACGGTACCGCAAGAATAAGCCCCGGCTAACTTCGTGCCAGCAGCCGCGGTAATACGAAGGGGGCTAGCGTTGCTCGGAATCACTGGGCGTAAAGGGTGCGTAGGCGGGTCTTTAAGTCAGGGGTGAAATCCTGGAGCTCAACTCCAGAACTGCCTTTGATACTGAGGATCTTGAGTTCGGGAGAGGTGAGTGGAACTGCGAGTGTAGAGGTGAAATTCGTAGATATTCGCAAGAACACCAGTGGCGAAGGCGGCTCACTGGCCCGATACTGACGCTGAGGCACGAAAGCGTGGGGAGCAAACAGGATTAGATACCCTGGTAGTCCACGCCGTAAACGATGAATGCCAGCCGTTAGTGGGTTTACTCACTAGTGGCGCAGCTAACGCTTTAAGCATTCCGCCTGGGGAGTACGGTCGCAAGATTAAAACTCAAAGGAATTGACGGGGGCCCGCACAAGCGGTGGAGCATGTGGTTTAATTCGACGCAACGCGCAGAACCTTACCAGCCCTTGACATCCCGGTCGCGGACTCCAGAGACGGAGTTCTTCAGTTCGGCTGGACCGGAGACAGGTGCTGCATGGCTGTCGTCAGCTCGTGTCGTGAGATGTTGGGTTAAGTCCCGCAACGAGCGCAACCCCCGTCCTTAGTTGCTACCATTTAGTTGAGCACTCTAAGGAGACTGCCGGTGATAAGCCGCGAGGAAGGTGGGGATGACGTCAAGTCCTCATGGCCCTTACGGGCTGGGCTACACACGTGCTACAATGGCGGTGACAATGGGATGCTAAGGGGCGACCCTTCGCAAATCTCAAAAAGCCGTCTCAGTTCGGATTGGGCTCTGCAACTCGAGCCCATGAAGTTGGAATCGCTAGTAATCGTGGATCAGCACGCCACGGTGAATACGTTCCCGGGCCTTGTACACACCGCCCGTCACACCATGGGAGTTGGTTTTACCTGAAGACGGTGCGCTAACCGAAAGGGGGCAGCCGGCCACGGTAGGGTCAGCGACTGGGGTGAAGTCGTAACAAGGTAGCCGTAGGGGAACCTGCGGCTGGATCACCTCCTTTCTAAGGATGGTTCTTCAGAGAGCTCACGCTCACTATCGAACCGTTTTAGAAACATTCAGGGGCCGACAGATCGTATGATCGTTGAGCTCCGTTGGCGGGATTTCGCCGTCTTCGTTTCTCTTTCTTCGCGGACGAACACGCGCCAGGGGCTGAGCGCTTGAGCGATGCATCGGCGGAAGCTGATCGCGCGCCGGCATGCCTCTCGTGTTAGGGGCTTGTAGCTCAGTTGGTTAGAGCGCGCGCTTGATAAGCGTGAGGTCGGAAGTTCAAGTCTTCCCAGGCCCACCACTTTGATCGAGTGCGGAGCATTCGTCTTCTGGTTACGGGGCCATAGCTCAGCTGGGAGAGCGCGTGCTTTGCAAGCATGAGGTCGTCGGTTCGATCCCGTCTGGCTCCACCAGATGGAATCGAAGTTCGAGAATGCCTCGTTCAAAATCGTCCGCGAAACATCACTTCGCATTCATTTGTCCGGATGGGCAATGACATGCGTGTTTTCTGACATCGTAAAGAGGAGATCGATCCGAGTTTGGATCTGCGAAGCAATTCGCCGATACCATTCACTATCTCCAGATCGTTTTCGGCGCTTGGTCATCGCAAGATGATCGAGTTGTAAAACGATCTTGTTAGCGAAGCTTGACCGCCTCGCTATCGGGCCGATCTTATGAAGCAAGCTGGTCTTTCTAATCAATGTCCGGCTGCGACAATCGCATTCATCGAGGATGCGTGCCTTCAATGGCAGTTGCGCAGACAACATTCTGCCGAGTGTGTGGACATTGATAATGAGAGCAATCAAGTGCCTTAAGGGTGTTCGGTGGATGCCTTGGCGCTGAGAGGCGATGAAGGACGTGCTACGCTGCGATAAGCCGTGGGGAGCTGCGAAGAAGCTTTGATCCACGGATTTCCGAATGGGGAAACCCACCTTCGATAGCCGGAACTCCAAGACCTTGTGTGTTGGGGTTCGACCAGAAATGCGAGAAATCAAACCGCGAGGTTTTGGATTTCCGGTTATCAAGAGAAGGTATGAGACCTCTGAATAAAATAGGAGGTTTTAAGCAAACCCAGGGAACTGAAACATCTAAGTACCTGGAG
>NZ_LNCU01000022.1:0-12500 GCF_001542415.1 Bradyrhizobium macuxiense | reverse complement strand
GAGCATCCTGCGTCCGGTGCTGATCATCGGCGAGGCCATGGGTGGTGCGATGGATCTGATCCCGCCGCTCGGCGTCTATGCCGCGATGCTCCGCGCGCAGGGCCGTCCGCTCGACTATCCCGGCGGTGCGGCACGCGTCGCACAGGCGGTCGATGTGGATCTGCTGGCGCGGGCTATCGCCTGGTCCGGCGAAGCGGAGACCGCCCGCAACGAAGCCTTCAACGTCACCAATGGCGATGTCTTCACCTGGGAAAACATCTGGCCGGCGGTCGCGGATGCGCTCGAGATGAAACCGGGCCAGCACGTGCCGCTGTCGCTCGCGCGCGAATATCCGAAATGGATCGCGCCGTGGGACGAACTCCGCAAGGCACACGACCTGATCGCGCCGGGCCTGGAAGAGTTCGTCGGCCTGTCGTTCCAGTACGCCGATTACAGCATGCGCTACGGGCAGACCGAATCCGGCCCGCCCTCGATCGTCTCGACCGTGAAGATCAACCAGGCCGGCTTCACCGAGATGATGGATACGGAAGCGATGTTCCGCAAATGGTTCAAGCTGGCGCGCGCGAGCCGGTTGCTGCCTTAGGATTGAAGACGCACCGCTTGCACGCTCTCCTCCCTCTCCCCATTCTTACGGGGAGAGGGCAGGGGTGAGGGGCTTCTCTCCGGCGAGCACTATGTGGCTTGTTGAGCAGTGTGCCTCGCCCCTCACCCGGATCACATCTTCGATGCGATCCGACCTCTCCCCGCAAAGGGCGGGGAGAGGTTAAGAGCGCTGTGGCTTGAGCGACAGAAAACACTATCGCGAAAACGCTGCCTCCATAGCCTTGCGCGTCTTGATCGTGTCGTTGCTCTCGTCGACCTCGACATCGCTCCAGCGCACCACCGCGCCATGGGCGACGTCGTTCTTCAGCTTGACGCGATGGGCGAGTCCGATCGGCAGCGCGCCGGCCTTGAGGCTGGCCGATGCCGGCATCAGCTTGCCCCACACCGTGTAGCCGCCTTCGCCGTCGAGCGTCTCGCCCGCGCGCAGATTGCGCTTGGCGACCGCGGCGACATCGCCGCGGAAGCCGCGCGGTTGACCGGTCGGCTCGTTGCGCAGCGCCGCCGACAGCACGGAGATATTCAGTTCGAGCCCAATCAGGTGATACGGCTTGTACATCGCCGCATAACGTCCGGACGCATCCGTCTTCAAACCGTACTGCTTGAAGCAATCGGCGGCGTAATCGTTCGGCGCTTCCAGCACCACATAGACGCCCCAGCGCAGATCGCGGAACACCGGACGGCCGTCGCGCTCCAGCGACGACACCACCTCCACGATGCCGGATTTCTCCAGCACGCCCCCCTTGTCGCGCGGGCGCATCACATGCGGCAGGTCGTCGACGCCGCACGGCGGAAACAGCAATCCTTCCGAGGGCACGTCGAGGGTGCAGGCGTTGGCGATCGCCGCCATCTCGATCGCGGATTTGGTGCCGTCGAGGAAGGAATTGAACATCTGCGGGTTCATGCCGGCGGATTGCGCCTCTCCGGCGGTGAGACCGTAATGCTGCCACACGCCCTCGGGCGTCACGTCGTGATACGCTGGCAAATATTTCGTGCCCTTGCCGGCCGCGACCACGCGGAAGCCTGTCGCGCGCGCCCAGTCCACCATCTCCGCGGTCAGCGCCGGCTGGTCGCCATAGGCGAGCGAATAGACCACGCCGGCCTTGCGCGCTTCCTCGGCGAGCAGCGGTCCCGCCAGCACGTCGGCCTCGACATTGACCATCACGACATGCTTGCCGGCGGCGATCGCCGCGCGCGCGTGGCGGATGCCGACCGCAGGGTTACCGGTCGCTTCCACGACCACGTCAAAGGCGCCTCTGGCGATCGCACGCGCGCCGTCATCTGTGAAGGTCGTCGCCCTGATCCGCTCGTCATCCCAGCCGACCGTGCGGCACGCCTCGCGCGCGCGATCGCGATCGAGATCGACGATCACGGGCACCTCGAGCCCCGGCGTGTGCGGCACCTGCGACAGGAACATCGAGCCGAATTTTCCAGCGCCGATCAACATGACGCGAACCGGTTTTCCGGCTGCCGCGCGGGTCTGTAGAAGGTGATGCAGGTTCATGATGTAGATCCGATACTGTGGACGCCGCGAGGCGCGAGACTGTCGCCAAGATCGTCATGGCCGGGCTTGACCCNGCCTTGACGGCAGCACATCTGCTCGTTCGTGGATGCCCGGGTCAAGCCCGGGCATGACGACGGTGTGTGGCGCTTACTCCGCCGCCTGCCGCGGCGCACGTGCCAATCGCAGCAACGCGTCGTCGTCCACGGTTTGGATCGGCGTGAAATCGCGGTGCGCGATGTAGTCCGGCCGCGTCGGGGTGCGAATGTAGTTCGAGACCGCGTTCAGCGTCAGGTAGACGATCTTGCGCGGGTAGGGCGTGATGTTGCCGCTCGAGCCGTGCACCAGATTGCCGTGGAACATCAGCATGCCGCCGGGCTTGCCGGTCGGGGCTACGATGCCGCCCTGCTTGACCAGCCGCGTGACGGTGTCCTCATCCAGCGTCCACAACGGATACGACGTGGTCTGAAGATCGTGCGACGCCTTGAGATCGCCGGCGGTCTGGCTCTTCGGCACCAGCATCAAGGGGCCGTTGATCGGCATCACCTCGTCGAGGAAGATCGCGATGTTCATCGCGCGCGGCTCCGGCATGCCGTCGTCGCGCTTCCAGGTGCCGTAGTCCTGATGCCACTGCCAGACGTCGCCGGTAAAGGCCGCCTTCGCATTGATCTTGAACTGGTGCATGTAGACCTTCTCGCCGAAGATCTGCTCGATCGGTTCGATCATGCGCGGATGCGCGCCGAGGGCGCCGAATGCCTCGTTGTAGAGGTGCGCGGCGAAAGCGGTGCGCGGCGCACCGCTCTTCTCACGCCACACCTCCGGGCGGTTGGCGTCATAGATCGACACCGCCTCGCGTGCGAGGAAGTCGACCTCTTCCTGGCTGAACAGTTCGGGCAGGAACAGCCAGCCTTCGCGATGGAAGAATTCGATCTGCTCTGGGCTCAGTTTCATGGTGCTTTCCTCCTGTGTTTCTTTCGTTCTCTCTTCGTCATGGCCGGGCTTGTTAGTTCACGCGGCCACGTCGATGGCCCTCAATTTCTCCTCGGTCATTCGTCCTGCCGTTTGCGCATGCTCTCGCGCGGCGGCCTCCGCGGCTGCGGGATTGCCGGAAAAAATCTGCGCGGCGATGGTCTCGTGCTCGATCCATGCGCTGTCGCGATAATCGAGCTCGGCGAGCACGGTCGCCATCGAGCGGCGCATATGCGGCCATTGCGGCGTGATCATTTCCTCGATCGCGGAATTGCCGGCGAGGCGATAGATCGCGCTGTGGAAGTCGACATCGAGTGCGATCAGGCGCGCGAGCGGCGTGTGGCCATCGACCGCGCGTCCGGCTTCGAGCGCCGCCTCGAGCTGCGCGCGTGCCGCGGTATCCTCCTTCACGCGCCCGGCCGCGAGCCGCGCTGCCAGCGCGTCGATCGCGCCGCGCACTTCATAGAGCTGGCGGATGCGTTGCGGATCGAGCTGGGTTACCTCGAAACCGCGCTTGCCGCTTTCCGCGACGAGGCCCTGCCGGTGCAACAGATGCAACGCGTGCGAAACCGGCTGACGCGAGACGCCGAGCTTCTCGGCAAGTTCGTTCTGGGTGATGCGCTGGCCCGGCAGCAGCGTGCGATCGATGATCGCCTCTGATATCCGCGCATAGACCTGGTCGATAAGGTTCGGAAGCGGGTCCAACGGGATCATGCCGGCCATCCAAAATGGAATACGGAATTCCGTGTTCGAAATCGAGGCTACGGCGCTGATCGCAAATGGTCAAGCGTTCGTTCTGTGATTCATATAATCCATTGAAAAATATGACTTTCTGTTCAGGCTTGGATGCGCCGGGCGACGCCGCTTGCGGCAAGCGGCCTCGCCCATCCGCGGTCACATCAGGCCCGATCGAGCACCTCGACATCGAATGTCTCGAGCTGATCGGCTTCGGCAACTGCGTCGATCGCGGCGATCCTGTCGCCGGCGATCGTGATCCGCAGCACGACGCGCAACTGGCCGCCGAGGATGACTGCAGCGGCGATCTCGCCATCGACCAGCGCGGGCTTTGCGGCCTGTGCGCGGCCCTTGAAGGATTCGGCGACGGCCGTGGCGCCACGGATTTCTGGAAGCGAGCCGAGGCGCTGCGCGGCGTGATCGGCGCGCACCACCACGTCGGGATCGAGCACCGCGAGCAGTCCCTGAAAATCGCCGTTGCGGGATGCCGCAAGGAACGCTTCGACGATTCCGCGCTGCCGGCTGAGGTCGGCGTCCGGCGCGGGCGGCATGCCTTGCACGCGGCGACGCGCTCGGCTTGCAAGCTGCCGCGCGGCGGCCGGTGTGCGGCCGACGATCGGCGCGATCTCCTCGAACGGCACCGCGAACATGTCGTGCAGCACGAAGGCCAGCCGCTCGGCCGGCGCCAGTGTTTCGAGCACCACCAGCAGCGCGGCGCCGACGGAATCGGCCATGTCGGCTTCGCGCTCGCTGTCGCTGTCGGCAACCGGTTCAGGCACCTCCGGACCCATCGGATCCTCGCGGCGGGATTTGCGCGACCTCAGCATGTCCAGACAGATGCGGGAGATCACGGTGGTCAGGAAGCCGCCGAGATTGTCGACCGTAGCAGCGCCGGTGCGGCTTAGCCGCAGCCAGGTTTCCTGTACGGCGTCGTCGACCTCGGCGGTCGAGCCCAGCATGCGATAGGCCACGGCCCGCAAACGCGGCCGGTTGGCCTCGAACTGCTCGGCCAGAAATTTTTTCTCGTCCATCGGTCACATTCCCTTTGTCGGCTCCGTCATGGCCATGACGAAGCAAATCCGGCCGGTGTGACAGCAGATCGGCACGGCCGCGTCAAAACGCAAACCAGGAGACTGACACCATGCAAGCCCGTATGAACCATCCTGTCATGGTCATTCCCGACGCCATGAAGGCGATCCAGGCACTCAACGAGAGCACCAAGCAGGTCCTGCCGGAACGGCTCCTCGAACTGGTCCATCTGCGCGCCAGCCAGATCAACGGCTGCAGCGTTTGCGTCGACATGCATCCGAAGCTCGCCAAGCGGGCGGGCGAAACCGATGAGCGGCTGTTCGCCGTCGCCGCCTGGCGCGACACGCCGTATTTCACCGAAGCCGAGCGCGCCGCGCTGGCGCTGACGGAGGCGCTGACCCGGCTGAGCGACCGTGAGGATCCGGTGCCGGACGCGATCTGGAACGAGGCCGACAAGCATTTCGACGAACGCCAGCTCGCCGCGCTTGTTCTCGCGATCGCCGGGATCAACGTCTGGAACCGGCTCAACGTCGCCGTGCGCCAGCCGGTCGGCGTGTGGAAGGTGTGAGCGGCTGGAGCGTTCGGCTCGAGCCNCCTCTCCCCTTGTGGGAGAGGTCGGATCGCATCGACCGATGCGATCCGGGTGAGGGGTCTGTCTCCGCGGAGAGAACCCCTCACCCGGCGCAATTCCGCTGCGCTTCATCGCGCCACCCTCTCCCACAAGGGGAGAGGGTGCACTGCCTATGCGGCCAAAAACTCCAGCACGATCTCGCAATAACGCCGCGGCGCCTGCTCGAACATCGGATGCGTGGTGCCGGGGATCATCTCCACGCGTGAGCCCTTCACGTTGGTGGCGAGCGCGTGCAGCACCTTCGGCAGCACGCCCTTGGTGTTGGCGCCGCCGATGAAGAGCGTCGGCGTTTTGATCGCTTCAGCGTCCGCCTTGGAGAAGGGCGGGCGCTTGTCGCGGGTTTGGCCGATCAGCGTCATGGCGTTGTCGAGCAGCAATTGCTTCGGCGCGGCCGGCAGCCGCCGCCAGGCGCCCGGGCCCTCGAGCGCATCGATGAAAATATGCATACCGCCATCGATGTCGCCCTTGGCGATCAGGTCGGCGGAAGCCGCGATCCGTGCCGCCAGCGGCGAGGGGCCGGGCTCATAATCGGGGTCGAGCGAGCCGTCCAGTTCGCCGCCGGGTTCAGCGAGGATCAGTTTGCGCAGCAGGTCCGGCCGCCGCTGCGCGACGCGGAACGAGATATGGCCGCCGCACGAGTGGCCCATCAGGTCGACCGGGCGGGTGTCGAATTTCTCGATGAAGGCGATCACGTCGTTGACATGTTGGGCGATCGAATAGGTGTCGCCGATGCCGTCCCATTGCGCCGGGAAGAAGTGCCGCAGGCTGACCGCGATCACGCGATGCTTGCGCGTCAGCGGCCCGAGCACGGCCGACCAGATCCGGAAATCACACAGCGAGCCGTGCACGCAGACCAGCGGCGGGCCCTGGCCGACATCGAGATAGGGCATGTCGAAACCGTTGACGTGGAGGCTTTGCATTAGGGGCTCACAGACTGGCGGGGATGTTGTTGATTGGAGAGAAGTTCCCACAGGATTCGGGTGGATAGCAACATTCTCCAAGCCTAGATTCCGGTCCAACATCAGGTTCAGGAACATGAGCCAGGAACTATCTCAGGGAACATGCGGAGTGAGCCATGACAGGCCAGCATTTTGCGATTTTCGAGACCCCGATCGGCGCTTGCGGCGTCGTCTGGGGTGACCACGGCATCACCGGCGTGCAACTGCCGATGGGCAATGAAGAGAAGACCCGCAAGCGGATTTTCCAGCGCGATGGCGACGTCACCGAGGCGGCCCCGCCGGCCGAGGTGCAGCACGCGATCGCCGGCATGGTCGAGCTGCTGACCGGCAAACCGAACGATCTCGCCGACATCGCGCTCGATCTCGACGGCGTGCCGGAGTTCAACCGCGGCGTCTACGACATCGCGCGCAGGATCCCGCCGGGCAAGACCATGACCTATGGCGAGATCGCCAAGCAGCTCGGCGGCGTCGAGCTGTCGCGCGACGTCGGCCAGGCGCTCGGCCGCAACCCGTGCCCGATCGTCGTGCCCTGCCACCGCGTGCTGGCGGCCGGCAACAAGCCCGGCGGCTTCTCCGCCAATGGCGGCGTTGTCACCAAGCTGAGGATGCTGCAGATCGAAGGCGCAATCGTGAACCACACGCCGAGCTTGTTCGATTGAGGGAGTGGTTCTTGCGCTCCCTCTCCCCGTTCTTACGAGGGCGAGACGAGCGAAGCTCGCTCTTAGAGGGTTGGGTGAGGGGCTCTCTCAGCGAGTGATGTGGTCGGACAGACCTGTACCCCCTCACCCGGATCGCATTGCGCTTCGCTGCATGCGATCCGACCTCTCCCCGCAAGCGGGGCGAGGTGCCACGAACAAGCGGCTATGCCGTCTCACACACGAACCCGTTCCCCTTCCGCTTGATCCTGCCGGATGACGGTGAGGGAAAATGCGCCGTGCAGCACAGCGTGGCCGTGTCGCAATAATGCTCCAGGAAGTCGCGGCGCGTCTTCGCCGCCTGTGCCGGATCGACGTCGAACTTCGGCGATAGCTCCGGATACCGTGTCTGGATCGGCGAATGCATCAGGTCGCCTGAAAACACCGCGTCGTCCTTGCCGCGGCCGAAGGCAAAGGCGACGTGCCCCGGCGTGTGGCCGGGCGTCGGCAGGATGCGTGTGTGATCGCCGATCGCGAAATCATTGCGCACGATCTCGGCCCGCTTGGCTTCGACGACCGGCAGCACGCTGTCGACGAACGGACCGACCTCGGTCTTCGCGTTGGTCTCGGTCCAATAGTCGAACTCGGTCTTGTCGAATACGTAGCGTGCGTTGGGGAAGGTCGGCACCCAACGGCCGTTCTCCAGTCGCGTATTCCAGCCGACGTGGTCGACATGCAGATGCGTGCACATCACGAAGTCGATGTCGCCGACTGAAAAGCCCGCCGCTGCAAGGCTGCGCAAATAAGTGTCGTCGGCCTTCATGTCCCAGCTCGGCCGGCCCGGCCGCGGCTTGTCGTTGCCGATACAGCTGTCGATCAGGATGGTGTGGTGCGGCGTCTTCACGACATAGGACTGGAACGCCAGGATCAGCGTGTCGCTGTCGTCGAGCGCGCCCGCGGCCTTCATCCAGGCGCGGTTCTCCGCGAGCACATCGGGCGTCAGCCCGGGCAGCATGTCGAGCGCGGGCAGGAATTTCCCTTCTTCCTCGACGATGCGATGGATGGTGAGGTCGCCGACGTTGAATTTCAGGCTCATGGTGATTTCCTCGGAAGATCAGTGCGCGTCGCGCACGGCGGGAATGATGATGTTGGCAAGGATATCCATCGCCGCAAGGCCTTCCTTCCGCTCGCTGCGCAGGGTTGCATCCTATGCAGGGGGCGTCGCCATCATCACAAGATCGAGATCGTGAATGATTGGCGCGCCGTGGCCAGCGATCCAACTCACGTTCGTGCAGGCGGCCTACGCGCCACCCGTCCCTGATCACTCGCAGACGATGCGCGGGAATATAAGGTCCCGCGCAGAGAAGGGCGGGGGAGTGACCGCGCATCTTCCCCGCGCGGCCCCGCTCATGCCGGCGGCGGCACCGAGATCTTCACCGCCGGGCGTTCGAGCATCTTCTGGTTGAACGCGTCGAGTTTCGGATAGGCCTTGCGCCAGCCGCAATCGGGGAAGCGGAAGTCGGCGTAACCGAGCACGCAGACCAGCCCGATCTGTGCGATATCGAACGGCCCGTTCAGCACCTCGGGCCGGTTCTCGAACCGCGCCATGCCGGTCCAGGCCCGGTTCCAGTGATCGTCGTACCAGGCCGGCCACGCCGAGCCCTGCGGCCGCACCATCTTCTCGTAGCGGCACAGCAGCATCGAATCGAGCATGCCGTTGATCAGCGAGTGATCGGTCTTCACCTGCCAGCGCCGCGGGCCGTAGCCCGGGATCAGCCGGCCGCCGCCGAGCTCGTTGAGATACTCGACGATGACGTAGGAATCGAGAATGACGTCGCCATGGTCGAGGATCAGCACCGGCAGCTTCTTCAGCGGCGTGATCTTCGAATACTCGTCATTGGCCTGGCCCGGCGCAACGGTGGCCGGGACGAACTCGATCTTGTCGATGAGCCCGAGCTCGATCGCGGCGATGCGCACCTTGCGGGCGAAGGGGGAGGCGGGAGAGAAGGTGAGTTTCATTGAGGGGCCTCTGAGAATCTACACTGAGTGTCTCGCGCTTCCGTCATTGCGAGCGGAGCGAAGCAATCCATTGTCACCGAATACGCGGAAAGATGGATTGCTTCGTCGCTATCGCTCCTCGCAATGACGGTAGTCGTCAGCCGCACCTCACGCCGCGACGATTTCCTGGCGCTGCTCGCCGAGGCCCTCGATACCGAGCGTCACGACGTCGCCGACATTGAGGAAGGTCGGCGGCTTCATACCGAGGCCGACGCCGGGCGGTGTGCCGGTGGTGATGATGTCGCCGGGCAGCAGCGTCATGAACTGCGAGACGTAGGAGATGCACTTGGCCATCGAGAAGATCATGGTCTTGGTCGATCCGGTCTGGCGGCGCTGGCCGTTGACGTCGAGCCACATCGACAGGCTCTGCACGTCCGCGATCTCGTCCTTGGTGACGAGCCAGGGGCCGACCGGGCCGAACGTGTCGTGCGACTTGCCCTTGGTCCATTGTCCCAGGCGCTCGGTCTGGAAGTTGCGCTCGGAGACGTCGTTGCAGATGCAATAGCCGGCGACGTGGTTCAGCGCGTCGGCTTCAGACACATACTTGGCGCGGGTGCCGATGATCGTGGCGATCTCGACTTCCCAGTCGAGCTTGGTCGAACCGCGCGGCTTCTCGACCGCATCATTCGGGCCGCACAGGGAGGTGTTCGCCTTCATGAAGATGATCGGTTCGGTCGGGATCTGCGCGCCGGTTTCCTTGGCGTGGTCGCTGTAGTTCAACCCGATCGCGACGAATTTGGAGATGCCGGTGACGGGCGCGCCGAGGCGCGGCTTGCCGGAGACGGCGGGGAGGGAGGCGGGATCGAGGCCGGTGAGCTTCTTCAGCTGTTCCGGCGAATAGGCCTCGCCGGTGAGGTCCTTCACATGGGCCGAGAGGTCGCGGAGCTGGCCGGATTTATCGATCAGACCGGGCTTTTCCGCACCCTTTTCGCCATAGCGCACAAGCTTCATATTGATCACTCCCTACGGGTTTCGAGGATTGTTGCTGGTATACCTCGGCAAGCTTCATGGAACAGAGCGCGGAGAAATTCAACCGCCTGAGGCCCGCGGCATTGCAGCCATCACCGTCCAGCGTGGCCATTTTGGGCCGGTGCCCGACGACGGTCGTCAAAGCGCATGCGACCTTTTGCTCAGTCGCGGGGCGGACGGCCATCCCGAACCGGAGGGGCGCGAGCCTATTCAAGCGCAACGAACCTGAACGCGTCGCCATCGCGCTTGATATGGCCGGCACCGAAATGCCCACCGATCACCAATATCGGCGTGTCGGCAAAGCGCGAAAACAGCTGGCGGCGCGACACCGCCGACTGCTTCTGGTCGGAGTCTGCCGTCGACGACCAGTCCAGATGATACATCTGGCACGGATGATGGGCGGCGTCGCCGGTCAGCAGGCCTTCCTGACCGTCGGACTTGATGTGGATGCTCATGTGACCGGGGCTGTGACCCGGCGTCGGGATCAGCGTGATCTCGTCGGTGAGCCGGTGATCGCTCGGCACGAGCTCGGCCTTGCCCGCGTCAGCGATCGGCTTCACCGAGTCGGCGAACACCGCGGCATGCGCGGGATCGTTGCCGTGATCGCGCCAATAATCGAACTCGGTCTTGCCGAAGACGTAACGCGCGTTGGCAAACGTCGGCACCCATTTGCCTCCGACGAGTTTGGTGTTCCAGCCGACATGATCGACATGCAGATGCGTGCACAGCACGGTGTCGATGCTGTCGGGCGCGAAGCCGGCCGCGGTCAGCTTCTCCAGGAACGGATCGGTGCGGTTGTTCCATGTCGGCACGTTGCGGCCCTGCTTGTCGTTGCCGAGCCCGGTGTCGACGATGATGCGATGCTCGGGCGTCTCCACCAGCAGCGAGTGGATCGACATTTTCAGCCGGCCGTCCTCATTGGCGAAATGCGGGATCAGCCAGGGCAGGCGCTGAATCTCTTCCCGGCCGGCGAGCGGCAGGATGAATCGCGTGCTGCCGACCGTCTCGAGCTCGACGACCTTGGTGATCCTGACCTTGCCCACGGTCCAGTTCATGTTGGGTGTCCTCCGTTTCTTGTTTCTCTATCGTCGACCATGCGGGTTTCCGCACCGCGGCGCAATGGATCAAGTCGGCGCCTTCAGCGTTACTGCCTCGTGGGAAGAAGGAGTACGCGAATGCCGGAACTCACGATCTCTCCTGAAAAAGTCGGCTTTTTGATCGAGAAGGCGCGGGAATTCGACGTCAAGGAGGAAACGGTCGATCCGGACTCGGGTTCGAACGGTGCTGACGATGACATGATTGACGTGCTGGAGGATGACGGCAGGGACCCGGTCGTGCGCGAGATCGCCGGATTCATCGACGCGCTGAGCGAGGACGAACAGGTCGATCTCATTGCCCTGATGCGGCTTGGCCGCGGCGACGGCACGATCGAGGAATGGCCGGAGCTCTGGCGTGAAGCCGCTCGCGGACATAGGGGGCACAATACCGCGAGCTATCTCCTCGGTGAGCCGATGCTGGGCGATCTGCTTGCCGAAGGTCTCGACGAGCTCGGTCTCCTGCCGGGCGGCGAAGGCACCACGCCGATACACTAGCACTACTTTGGCAGATTATTGGATTTCCGCGATTTTTTAGGATTCCCGAATCAATTTTTCAATGATTCATGGGTGGTCGGCTCTTGGAGGGCTGACCATGGCGGGATGGGAAGACGAACTTGAACGCTGGCTGATGCCGTTCTTGGACCGGCTGGGTCATAAGACTCGGCAGCGGATGTGTCCTCTGTACGTTGCGGGACTGATCGGTCCTGGCGATCGCAAGAGCGTTCAGCCGATGGCGGAGCGCCTTGCCACGGGCAACTACGACCAACTGCACCATTTCATTGCGGACGGTGTCTGGGACGCGACGCCGCTGGAGACGGAGCTGCTCAACCAGGCGGACCGACTTGTCGGCGGTAGGGATGCGGTGCTCGTTATTGATGACACCTCACTGCCGAAGAAGGGCGAACGCTCGGTTGGTGTTGCAGCTCAATACGCGTCGGCTCTCGGCAAAACGGCAAATTGCCAAACGCTGGTGTCTTTGACGCTTGCGCGCGGCGAAGTGCCGGTGATGGTCGCGTTGCGCCTCTTTCTGCCCGATAGTTGGACAAGCAACGTGTCTCGTTTGAAGCGCGCTCGCGTGCCAGTCGAACACCGAACGCTACGGTCCAAGCCGGAGATTGCTTTGGCCGAGATTGACCGCGTGATGGCAGCCAACGTGCGCTTTGGATGTGTGCTGGCGGATGCAGGATACGGGCTCAGCGCACCGTTTCGACAAGGGCTAACAGAGCGCGGGCTGGCCTGGGCTGTCGGCATCCCTCGGCACCTGAAGGTGTATCCGGTCGATGTGAAGCTCATTTGGCCGATTACCAAAGTCCGCGG
>NZ_LNCU01000021.1 GCF_001542415.1 Bradyrhizobium macuxiense | reverse complement strand
CCGCGGACTTTGGTAATCGGCCAAATGAGCTTCACATCGACCGGATACACCTTCAGGTGCCGAGGGATGCCGACAGCCCAGGCCAGCCCGCGCTCTGTTAGCCCTTGTCGAAACGGTGCGCTGAGCCCGTATCCTGCATCCGCCAGCACACATCCAAAGCGCACGTTGGCTGCCATCACGCGGTCAATCTCGGCCAAAGCAATCTCCGGCTTGGACCGTAGCGTTCGGTGTTCGACTGGCACGCGAGCGCGCTTCAAACGAGACACGTTGCTTGTCCAACTATCGGGCAGAAAGAGGCGCAACGCGACCATCACCGGCACTTCGCCGCGCGCAAGCGTCAAAGACACCAGCGTTTGGCAATTTGCCGTTTTGCCGAGAGCCGACGCGTATTGAGCTGCAACACCAACCGAGCGTTCGCCCTTCTTCGGCAGTGAGGTGTCATCAATAACGAGCACCGCATCCCTACCGCCGACAAGTCGGTCCGCCTGGTTGAGCAGCTCCGTCTCCAGCGGCGTCGCGTCCCAGACACCGTCCGCAATGAAATGGTGCAGTTGGTCGTAGTTGCCCGTGGCAAGGCGCTCCGCCATCGGCTGAACGCTCTTGCGATCGCCAGGACCGATCAGTCCCGCAACGTACAGAGGACACATCCGCTGCCGAGTCTTATGACCCAGCCGGTCCAAGAACGGCATCAGCCAGCGTTCAAGTTCGTCTTCCCATCCCGCCATGGTCAGCCCTCCAAGAGCCGACCACCCATGAATCATTGAAAAATTGATTCGGGAATCCTAAAAAATCGCGGAAATCCAATAATCTGCCAAAGTAGTGCTAGTCCGTTGCGCTTTAGCGGCTGGAGAAGCGAGATGTCGCTCATTTTAAGCCTACTTGGAATTGCGCTATTCGGCGTTGCCGGATGGGGTTTCATGTCCGTCATGAGCGAGCTGGCAAAGTGGTATACCCAAGAGCCGGTGGATACGATTTCCCGCAGGTTCGAGGTTGATGGTTTCGTCTGGAGCTCCCGCGCACCGCGCGCACTGCGCCGCCGGTTCGTTGTGACACAGGCGTGCGCTATCCCTGCGTTTCTTTGCTTGGCCGCACTGGTTTGGCTAAATGAGACGAGCCCTAATGTCCGTGTCTGGGGGACGATAGCGTTCTGTTCTCTGTCACTCTTCGTTGCCGGTTCACTGGCCTGGAAGGTCATTCGGCGCGGGATGTGATCAACGTCGTTTTGGACCGCAGGAATGGTTTTGGCCCAAAGCCGACGTACATGAGAGCCGCTTCTATGTCGCCTTTTGAGGGCAAAGCGCGGCTCGTCATGAATACATGCCCTGGCTAGGCCGCCCGGTTCTACTGCTACTCTTTATATGCGGCCGCGCCCGCCTCGCGCTCGGGCTTCTTTAGGGTCTTCGCCCGGCGGCCGACTAGCACTACTTTGGCAGATTATTGGATTTCCGCGATTTTTTAGGATTCCCGAATCAATTTTTCAATGATTCATGGGTGGTCGGCTCTTGGAGGGCTGACCATGGCGGGATGGGAAGACGAACTTGAACGCTGGCTGATGCCGTTCTTGGACCGGCTGGGTCATAAGACTCGGCAGCGGATGTGTCCTCTGTACGTTGCGGGACTGATCGGTCCTGGCGATCGCAAGAGCGTTCAGCCGATGGCGGAGCGCCTTGCCACGGGCAACTACGACCAACTGCACCATTTCATTGCGGACGGTGTCTGGGACGCGACGCCGCTGGAGACGGAGCTGCTCAACCAGGCGGACCGACTTGTCGGCGGTAGGGATGCGGTGCTCGTTATTGATGACACCTCACTGCCGAAGAAGGGCGAACGCTCGGTTGGTGTTGCAGCTCAATACGCGTCGGCTCTCGGCAAAACGGCAAATTGCCAAACGCTGGTGTCTTTGACGCTTGCGCGCGGCGAAGTGCCGGTGATGGTCGCGTTGCGCCTCTTTCTGCCCGATAGTTGGACAAGCAACGTGTCTCGTTTGAAGCGCGCTCGCGTGCCAGTCGAACACCGAACGCTACGGTCCAAGCCGGAGATTGCTTTGGCCGAGATTGACCGCGTGATGGCAGCCAACGTGCGCTTTGGATGTGTGCTGGCGGATGCAGGATACGGGCTCAGCGCACCGTTTCGACAAGGGCTAACAGAGCGCGGGCTGGCCTGGGCTGTCGGCATCCCTCGGCACCTGAAGGTGTATCCGGTCGATGTGAAGCTCATTTGGCCGATTACCAAAGTCCGCGG
>NZ_LNCU01000020.1 GCF_001542415.1 Bradyrhizobium macuxiense | reverse complement strand
TGCCAGCCATGCCAGGATCTGCTCTCGTTGTGATCGAGCCCGAATTCGTTTTTCGCAGTTTCAAAGCTGTCTTCGATCGCCCATCGATGGCCTTCGACCGCGACCAGCGTTTCAATTGATGTTCCTGCCGGGCACCAGGTCGAGAAGAAGGCGAGGTCATCATCAGCGATACGACGCCGGATCAGCAGACCGCGTGTCCAAAGACCTTGATCGACGCTGTTGAATTCTTCGGCATCGAGATCGGCTAGTTCGAGATAACACCAATCGTGCAGCCGCGGTCCTTTGGTTCCGGCACCGGCCGACAGGCGCTTCCAGTCGGATGGGCGTCGCGTCCGGGCGAGTTCCGCAGCCGTCCCGGCGACCGGCGGTCGCTTGCCCCAGGATCGGAATACATGAGCGCTGTTGACCCCAAGCACGTAGCCCTTGCCGGCCCGACGCAATTGCTGTTCGAGGTCGCCAACACCGTAAACGGTATCGCCGGCAACCCAGTTGAATGGGACAGACGCCGCTATCGCCCGTGCGATCATTCTCGTCGCAAGCTTTGGCTTGGTCGCAAAACCGACGTCGGCAGGCACGTATGTGGCTTCCAGGCGATCTGGATCGTCGGTCCATTCCTTCGGAAGATATAATGCGCGATCGATGAACGCATGGCCATGACGCGAAACGTAGGTAGCGAACACGCCGATCTGGCAGTTCGTAATCTTGCCTGCCGAACCGGTGTATTGCCGCGCCACGCCGCACGACGCCTTCCCCTGTTTGAGAAAGCCGGTCTCGTCGATGACGAGGACCGCATCGTCGTCTGCCAAATGCTCCATCACATAGTCGCGGACAATATCGCGCAAGGCATCGGCATCCCAATCGCTGCGACCCAAGATCGCCTGTTGCCGCCAAGGACCAGGATCGCCAGCGGCCTCCGCGCGCATCCAACCGGTCTTGCGTTGCTCATCACCGAGCAGACCTTCCAGAAACAGGCCCGCGTTCCTCGCAACACGTTCTTGCCCGAACAGCGGACGTATCCGCTTCTTAACCTCCCGAAGCGACGCAGCCCACAACGCAAGCGTCTCTTCAACTGACGCTGCCTGCGCCCACAATCTTCGAATCATGGTTGCCCATGGATTCAGAAACTCTCAGAAAACACAACTGTAATGCTAGGCCTTTTCGATCCGGCGCGTCTTTCCGATCTGCGGGATATCCAGTCCAGGCGTGATTTCCCACGGGTGAATGATCGACAGTCTTGATCTACGTCAATGCCGCTTTTCCCGACGCGTCCTCGGTCTGGAGCCATGGCACACTGGCAACACGGATGGGCAGGATGAGAAAGGCAGCTATCGTTTTCGCGCTGCTGACGTTACTGGCCGCGCCAAGCGTACTGGCACAGCCAGACCCGCTTCCAGCCCCCTTGGCAAGGTTTGCAGACTCGATTGCCGATCTACCGCGTGATCCCCTGATCCTACGGGGAAGGCTTTACGTTCCAGCGCATTCAAGTCTCATGATCCGCGATGCAGACACCAGACTCGATTTGTCCGTTACACTTTCTATTCAGAACACTTCGGAAACGGGGCCCTCGTCGTCGAGCGGATCGACTACTTCGATGTCGCCGGTCAGCTGATCGAAAGATATTTGCCAAAGCCGATTGCACTGAAACCCTACGGCGCAATTCAAATTGTGGTCCCCCAAAGAGACATCCGCGGCGGTCTTGGTGCAAATTTCATAGTGGATTGGTCTTCGCCGGCATCAATCGATGAGCCATTTGTGGAGGCGATCATGATTGGAGGCCCAGGTACTCAGGGCTACAGCTTTGTCTCAGTCGCCCGCAAGCTGAGCCGGCCGTGATCGTTCCGATGTCGCTTACTGGGCCCGTGCCAGACGTTGCCACTCTCAAGCCTGATGTCTGATTCCGCCCCTGAGCGGACATCGCGTCGGTCCCGGTCGATGATCGCTTTTCACCCAGGTCGGATGTTCACAGATCGTCCTGGTTAAGCGGCGCGACGGGTTGCGCTGCCCGCAGATAGGCTTTCAAAGCCTGGCGCAGTGTAGGGAGGATCCACGTTTCATGTTCCGGCCGGTAGAGACCGGCTTCCCGAAACCACTCGAGAAATTCGGCCTTGCGCCCGGCTAGTATCAGGGACGCTCCACGCGATTCCAGCCTTCCCCGCAAATCGCGAAGCGC
This sequence comes from Bradyrhizobium macuxiense, assembly GCF_001542415.1. Lineage (GTDB taxonomy): Bacteria > Pseudomonadota > Alphaproteobacteria > Rhizobiales > Xanthobacteraceae > Bradyrhizobium > Bradyrhizobium macuxiense. The sequence continues at coordinate 6,602 of NZ_LNCU01000020.1, read as the reverse complement.
ATACAGACCGGTTATGTCGATCTGGCTGATTGGAATTGCGTCAATCACAAACCATCGAAGTTCCGGGCCCGCGGCCTCGGCGACCGCAAGCGTTCTCGTCTTGAAGTAATCGGAGTTGAAGAAGGTAAGCGGGCCATCGAAGCGATAGAGCACGAGACCCGGAAACGTCCTGGCGTCCGGATGTCGTTCGATGGAATGCAGACCAGGAAGCCCGTCGACTGTTCCCAGGACTTCGTCCCTGGGCCGTGCGGTCAACTTGACGAAGCGGACCAGGGCCAACCCCACCGCGATGAGGATTCCGTTGATGGCACCCAGCGCGACCACTCCCAGCGTAGTGATCACAGCCAGGCCGACCTCGGTACGATCGATGCTCCAGATTTCGCGTAGCGTTTGTGTGTCGAAGAGCGAAATTGAAGCGAAAACAAGCAACGCGCCCAAGGCAGCAGTCGGTACATATCGCAAGGGGCCGGTCAAAAACAGCAACACCGCGGTGATCGTCACCGCGGCCACCAGGCCAGTCACCTGAGTGCGGCCGCCGGCTGCTACGGCGACCGCCGTGCGGGAGTCAGCGCCGGTTACGGCGAACCCTTGAGATAAGGCGGAAGCGAGATTCGCAGCACCAAAGGCTGCCAATTCACGATCAGTGTCGATCTCGTACCCACCCTTCGACGCAAAGCTGCGCGCTGTCAGCATGCCGCTCGAAAACAGCACGAGAGCCAACCCCGCCGCGCTGCCAAGTACCGACGGTATGTCGCCTTCTGGAATTCTGGGCAATCGCAACGGCGGCGCGCCCCCAGGAACCGACCCCAGGATTGATACTCCATACCGGTCGAGCCCGAACAGGGCGACCGCAGCGCCGGCGGCGATCAATATGATCGGAGCAGTCGGAAGTCGCGGCACCCAGCGCGCCAGCCCAAACAATATTGCCAAGCTTGCCGCTCCCACGATCAGCGTCGGAATCTGCGTCTGAGGAAGCTTGGCGAAGATTTCAAGCAGTTGCGGAATGACCCTTTTGGATTCGATGGAAAAGCCGAGAAGCTTGCCGGCTTGCCCGAGGCAAATTGAAATTGCGACGCCATTCAAAAGTCCGACAAGGATTGGCTTAGAGAGAAATTCCGCCAGCGCTCCGAGCCGAAAAAAACTCGCTACAATACAGAACATGCCGGCCAGAAAAGTAACTGCGACCGACAGCGACCAGTATAATTCGGCATTTCCACCCGCCAGCGGAGCTACCGCAGCAGCGACCATAGCGCCCACCGCTGCATCGGGATTCACGATCATTTGCCGCGAAGTGCCGAAGATGGCGTACGCGACTAGCGGCAGAATGCTCGAATAAAGCCCCACGACGGGATTGAAGCCCGCCAGCTGCGCGTAGGCGATCGCGACCGGCAATGCCACTGCGGCGACGGAGACCCCTGCCAACAGATCATGCCGAAAGTCTTCGGCAAAACTGTAGGACAAGAGCTTTGTCAATCCGGGTGCGATACGCGTCAGACGGTCAATCATGACGGATCATGGGTAGCGCCGGGGCGCAAGCCGCACAAGTCTAGCTGCGCAGGCGAATGTCCGCCAGTGTGCCCATCGCGTCATGTCGCTGCGCTGCGGTATTTGGTCGGTATCGGGGCATAACGGACATCGAGTAAGCCGCACCAATGCGCTCGATTTATGAGACGCGCTCTAGATATTCGGCGCAGATCGCGGCGAGCGCATTGCCTTGCGGCGATCGATTGGGATTATTCGGCTCACGTGGTTTGGTCGCCCTAGCTATCGCACGCTCGACGATGTCCCATTGTTCGCCGTACAGAATGAACGTCATGTTGCGATATGGAGACCGATCGCCGTCGGCCAATTCTGGCATCGCCTCTAGCTCGCCGACACCGACCGAGAGCCGGGATAGCTCGCTCTCGGTAGTGCCGGTCAGCGATAGCTCAAAGCCGCATTCGAGAAGGTCGTTCAATTCGAGCCGCAGCATCTCGTCGTCCCAATCGGACGCATCAGTCAGCCGATTGTCCGCGATGACATAGGCGCGCTTTTGCTGATCGCTTCACCCGCGCGCGACGATGACCGGCACCATCGGCGATGGCGAGGAGTTTGCCCGCCGCCAGTCGGCCGTGACCGGCTAGCACCATGCCGTCGTCGGCCGCGAGGATCGGCATCGTCCAACCCCAGTGGCGGATCGATGCCGCGATCTGCTCGATTTGCTCGAGCGAATACCGCCGGGAATTCCGCTCATAGGGCCGTAGGCGCCCGATCGGCCATACCTCAACGGCGGCTCTATCGATCAAAGCGTCCATTTCAGAGCCCGGAATTTCCCGATTTTTTGACCGTTTTCCGCGCGTCCAGGGCTCAACCAAAGCCCAAAACGGAAAGGCCTAATATGCGCAAGGTGCGCGGTCCCACGATCCCGCGCCCGTTTATGCGACCTAGGGGAACCGCAAAAAGCGCGGGCAACCTAATTTACTGCACGATTTGACGACAGACTGTCGTCTCGGCGCTTGGAGCCGAGCACGCTGTTCGTGTTGGGATTGGCAATGATCTTCTTGCTGTTTGCAGTAGCCATCGCCGCCGCATTTTTTGTTGGCTCGCTCATCTTGCTACGGCTCGGCCAGCAGTTGGGGCTGCGGCATCGCAAACGGAACGGCGCCGAGGGCACGGCGGGATTGGCGACTGTCGAGGGCGCGATATTCGGTTTGATGGGCCTGCTGCTAGCCTTCACCATCTCGGGCGCGCTTCAACGGTTCGATGACCGCCGACAACTCGTCATTCAGGAAGCGACGGCGGCGACCACGGCGTATGATCGTCTCACCCTCTTCGGCGGCGACGACGCACGCAAGTTGCAGGGCATACTCAAAGGATATGTTCAGGCTCGCGTCGATCTATATCGGATGCCCCACGACTTCCTCCTCCTACAAAGGGCCGAGGATTTTTCCGACAGACAAGAGGCCGTGCTGCTCGATCTGAAAACCCGGTTGTGGGACGCCGCCGTCGGCGCGTGCCCGCAACCAAACTACCGGCCCGCGTGCGCATTGTCGCTTCCAGCGCTGAACAGTCTTTTTGAGGTGGCTCGCCTGCGTGCTGGCGCGGCGGAGAAGCATCCGCCACAGATCATCTTCTTCATGCTCTTTGGCCTTGGATTGGGCTGCTCGCTGCTTGCTGGGTTCGGCATGGCGGGGAGCGCGGGGCGCAGTTGGATACACATGGTGATCTTCGCCGGAACCCTGGCCGTCGCACTCTACATCGTCACCGATATGGAATACCCGCGCCTTGGCCTTATTCGCATTGAGAGCTTCGACCATTTCCTCGCCGATGCCTACGAGCAGATGCTTCCGGTTCCCGTCGGGAACATGCGCGATCAGTGATGTCGACTTGATCTACGTCAAACGCGAATGGAGGCGGGCGAAGAATGTTGCAGGCTGGGTGCTGGTCGCCGTTGGCCCGGCATCACTGCTAAACGCCAGCGGATCGGCGGCGCCTCACTGTAAGGAGGACGTCATGGTTCGTTATGGTCTGATCGGGCTCGCGGCAGCCATCCTCGTGGCTGCCAGTCTGGTTCCTGATGATGCATTTGCCCGCCGTGGTGGAGGTGGCGGCTTTCGCGGCGGAGGAGGATTTCATGGCGGCGGCATGCGCGCCGCCCACGTTAGAGGCGGTGCCGTTCATGCTGGACGGGTCGGCGGCGGATACAGAGTGGCCGGGCGAGGCTACGGGTATCGTCCAATACCCGGGCGCCCGGTAGCGCGGGCTGCGGTTCGCGGAGGCGTCTACCGCAATGCGGCTTATCGTGGCGCTTACCGTGGCGCCGCATATGGTGCTGCCGCCGTCGGAGCCGCAGCGGCAGGAGCGTACGGCTACTACAACAGCGGCTGCTACTACGACACTTACGGCAGCTACGTCTGCCCGGGTCAGTATCCTTATGGATATCGGTACTGACGAAATCGACCGAGCGCGGACGGCGGTCCGCTAAGGCTGTCGCCGCCCGCTCTCTGGTTTGCCATCGCCCGTTCGTTCCGGCCAACCAGCGAATTCTTCGGCTAGAGCCTCAAGCTGTTCCTGCGACCGAATTTGCAGTCTTTCAATCAGCCTATGGCGCTGCAACGCGATTTGATCCTGCCTCCCCCCAATCTCCGCCGCGATCTTCCTGTCAGTCTTGCCTTGGGCCAGACGTCTCAACAGCCGCTTTTCGCGCGGGCTCAATATTGGGGGGGCGCTCGGCGAACCGATTGTCGCTGATGCCGCTCATTGCAAGCCTTTTCCCAAATTTGTTCCGACCCGGGCAGGCATCCAATTTGCCAAAGGCCAGGCGTGATCGCAATTTCACTGGCGAGGTTCTCTATGGGTGCATACCTTTCCCGCAGGGGAATTGCCATGCGCGAGCCGGGCACCAAGACCAGGCGTCGGATGCGGGGGGCTTTCGGAAGGGGTCCGAGGTCTCATGTTCCGATCGTGCAATCGAATCGTTTGGCTGAACGGAAGAGCGGTCTGGCCTCACTAGCGCCGCGCATCAGCCTTGCGCCCTACCAGCAAGCCGACGTTCCCGAGATCGACAGGCCGACCGAGGAATGGTCGCGATCGGCTCAGACTTCGGCCGCGCCGCGCAGATACCGCCTCTCTAGGCTGAGGACGCGGCTTCTCGCCCTCGTGGAAAATGAGGTCTTTTTCACCATCGCGGTGATCGTCATTGGCGCTTTGCCGGTTGTTATGATGATCTTGATTTTGTTTTGGGGTTGAGCGCTTGGCAGCGACTGGTCGTCCCCCTGTCGATGACGACGTGGCACGCTGATCCCGATCATGGGCGCCGGGCGCGGGCCTTGTCCAATTCGATCAGTTCGATCTTGAGTGCTTGGTCCCGGTAGCCGAGGGAGACCAGCGCATTGTGGGCGTCGGCCCATGACAGGACGCCAGCGACGTATCGCTCGACTATCCTGCTGACAAATCACGCCGCAGCGATGGCTCGCGTGAAATCAGCAGTCCGGCACGTCCAGGAGGTGATCGATGCGGCGAACGCGACCGGCGAGCTCGCCTGGTTCAATACTGCCTATCGGGCCTGGCGTCTCGATGCGAAAAAAATCGGGTCCGGAATGAGCTACGCTGAAGCGCGAGCGCGGCTGCGCAAGGCAGTCACCAAACGGCTGATTACGTTAGACGTTCTCGATTGCAGCGAACGCCTGTTGCCGGACATCTTCCCGCTGCTTGGAAACGTCGAGCAAGAACCAGCCGAAAAATGTCCGACGCGCTGATGACGATTTACGTTGACGCCGCAAAAAATCCCGCCCATCTATCGCGCGACGGCGAGCGGGCCTATCGGTTGCCCGAATGACAATCACCCAGCAACAGAAGCGCAAAGAGCTGGAGAAGCAGGCGACTGTGCTCCTACGGGGAGATCGGCTTGCACCCGTTGGGCCGATTGGATTGATCGGAAAGCTCACGAGCCGCGAGGCGGATAGCAATCTGACCAAACGTAACCGTCGCGAGACCGTGGTCGAGCTTCGCTTCCTGTACCGGAAGCTCTCGAAAGCAGCGCGCCAGGAACTGACCAGCCGCTTCAAACAGCAGCGCATCCTCGATCCGACGCTCGACTGGAATGAATGGCTCGCCAGAAATTTACGTTGACGGCTGAATCCGGGCCTGCGCTTGATTGCAGCACAGCTCGTTGCTAGAGCCCAGCGCTCTCGGGTCGAGTCCGTGGTTTCATCTTACACAGAAACTTGCACCAACCGGCTCCGGTTAACGGACGGCCGGTTGTTTTTTCGTACCGAGGGTTCGACTCGCGGTGGTACTAGCACTACTTTGGCAGATTATTGGATTTCCGCGATTTTTTAGGATTCCCGAATCAATTTTTCAATGATTCATGGGTGGTCGGCTCTTGGAGGGCTGACCATGGCGGGATGGGAAGACGAACTTGAACGCTGGCTGATGCCGTTCTTGGACCGGCTGGGTCATAAGACTCGGCAGCGGATGTGTCCTCTGTACGTTGCGGGACTGATCGGTCCTGGCGATCGCAAGAGCGTTCAGCCGATGGCGGAGCGCCTTGCCACGGGCAACTACGACCAACTGCACCATTTCATTGCGGACGGTGTCTGGGACGCGACGCCGCTGGAGACGGAGCTGCTCAACCAGGCGGACCGACTTGTCGGCGGTAGGGATGCGGTGCTCGTTATTGATGACACCTCACTGCCGAAGAAGGGCGAACGCTCGGTTGGTGTTGCAGCTCAATACGCGTCGGCTCTCGGCAAAACGGCAAATTGCCAAACGCTGGTGTCTTTGACGCTTGCGCGCGGCGAAGTGCCGGTGATGGTCGCGTTGCGCCTCTTTCTGCCCGATAGTTGGACAAGCAACGTGTCTCGTTTGAAGCGCGCTCGCGTGCCAGTCGAACACCGAACGCTACGGTCCAAGCCGGAGATTGCTTTGGCCGAGATTGACCGCGTGATGGCAGCCAACGTGCGCTTTGGATGTGTGCTGGCGGATGCAGGATACGGGCTCAGCGCACCGTTTCGACAAGGGCTAACAGAGCGCGGGCTGGCCTGGGCTGTCGGCATCCCTCGGCACCTGAAGGTGTATCCGGTCGATGTGAAGCTCATTTGGCCGATTACCAAAGTCCGCGG
>NZ_LNCU01000019.1 GCF_001542415.1 Bradyrhizobium macuxiense | reverse complement strand
CCTGCGGCGACGGATCTGCGCACACTGGCCGCCACCATCAAGGCACGATGGATCTGCGAGCAGGCGCATCAGCAGTTGAAAGAGGAGCTTGGACTTGATCACTTCGAAGGGCGATCATGGCAAGGCCTTCATCGTCACGCTCTAATGACCATGATCGCCTACGCCTTCCTGCAACATCGTCGCCTCGCATATGCGGGGCGGAAAAAAAAGAATCAACGGGCCTCCGCCTCAGCCAACCATGCCCGCAGTACGTCACGCCATCGTCGATCTCATCCTGCGACCGCGGGCTCAGCGGTGTCCGTACTGCAGAAGACGAATCCTTGAAAAGTCGCTACAAAAACAGTTTCTGCCAAAGTAGTGCTAGGCCGTGTACCCATAAACCCAGCGGCGTGATGCGAAGGCAATGTCCGCTTTGCCCCTATAGCGGCCGGAGTTGTGCGGCAGCACAGAATGTCACGATGGGCCAGAACCGGAATCCTGCCCTCGATGGAGACCCGCACTTGCAGGGGGGCCGCAAAAGCGTAGGGTGTCGGAAAATAACAAGCAGCCGGCCCTTGACGTTGCCCAATATTGCAATCGAAACGTGGTCGTAGATGATCCTGCCGACCCAATCGGCGGCGCAGTTGACAAAGGTCCGGCATGCGTGGTCCCGGCGCATTGGCCGTCTACCGGAAGGCCCGCGCGTTCGGCGCGGTGCGGCTCAGCGCCGTGATGTCGGGGTTGTTCGTGCTTCTCAGCATCCCCGTGCTGATCTTCATCCTGGTCTACAACTACCGGCAGAACGCAGCCGCGATCAATGCGACCTTGAACGACGTCGTGGCCAAGACCAAGCAGGCCAGCATCGAAAACGCGGAATCCATGATACACGGCGTGGCTGCGACGGCCCGCGTCCTCGCGGAGGTCGGGGCTGCCGACCCCGCCTTCTTTCGAACCGAACAGAGCCGAGAAATCCTGTTTCAATCGCTCACCTCGGCTGAGGAGATCGATGCCACCTTCGTCAGTTTCGAAGACGGGTACCACCGGGCCGTGACGCGGATCGACGACAATCGCAGGCGATCCGACCCCAAGATCCCGCAAAACGCAAACTGGCATATGAATTTTATGGATGACTTCTCGGCTGGGGAGAAACGCAGCCGTCATCGGACGTTCTACGATATCTGGGACCATGTCGTCGGCACGTACGATGTTCCCACAACCACAGACTACCGGACGACGTCGGGATATCCGGAGGCAAAGCAATCAGGAACTCTGGCCGTGACCGAACCGCAGGTCAACGTCGATACCGGATTTCCGATCATCAATCTCAGGGTTCCGATTTTCCACGACGGGGCTTTCGTTGGTTGCGCGGGGGCCAGCATCACACTCGATGTGCTCTCTCGCTTTCTGGCTGCTCACCGCGCCAGCGTGCACAGCAAGACAATCATTGCGGACGCACTCAACGGCAAGATCATTGCGCTCTCCGAAAAGGAGAAAGGCGTCCGATTGGCGAATGGCAAGATTGAGGTCGCAGGGCTTGAAAACATCGACGACGGCGATGTCCGCCAGGCGTACCAATTGCAGAGGCAAAAGAACGAGGACGATTTCCTGTTTCGATCAACCCCGGATGGGGAGGAGATCAGCGCGTCCTTCACCCGGTTTCCGGGCAGTTTCGGACGACCATGGGAAATCATCAACCTGACGCCGACCGACGATTTTGTCGGCACTCTCAAGCGAACCAACCGGCAGATGATCGTCCTGATCGCAACTCTGACCGCTATCGAGCTGCTGCTGATCTATTTCTTCTCACGCCGCCTGTCGCGACCAATCGAGAGCGTGTCTCGCGAACTCCGATCGGTCGAAGACCTTACGTTCTCGCACGCGGCACCGCCGTCCTCGAAGATCAAGGAGATCAAGGAACTGCAAACGGCATTGTCGCTATTCGAGACATCGCTACGCTCGTTCTCCTCTTTCGTGCCGCTGGGTGTGGTCCGAGAACTGATCAAGACCGGGATCCCGCTGACCCTCGGCGTCGAGTCCCGTTTCATGACGGTGCTGTTTGCCGATCTGCAGGATTTTTCCAGCCTGGCCGAGCAGATTGCGCCAAACGACCTGCTTGCCCAGCTATCAGTCTACTTCGAAGCCGTCTCACAGGCCATCGCGGAGGAGCACGGCACGGTCGACAAGTTCATTGGCGACGGCATCATGGCGTTCTGGGGCGCGCCTACTCATAGCGACGACCATGTGTTGCGTGGCTGTTGCGGGATGTTGCGCGCGGCACGGCGCATGCAGCAGCTCAACGCAGACTGGAAGGCGCAAGGGCGACCGCCACTCCGTCTGCGTGTCGGCCTGCATTGCGCAGACGTGCTGGTCGGTAATGTCGGCTCAAGCGAGCGGCTGAGCTATACGGTGATGGGCGACGGCGTCAACGTCGCGGCGCGGCTTGAGGGTATCAACAAGACCTTTGGTACCACGCTCTGCATCAGCGACAGCGTGGTCGAGTCTGTTGGACCCGATATCGTGGCCAGGCCCATCAGAAAAGTGCAGGTCAAGGGTCGCAATCACAAGTTCATGATCTACGAGCTGATGGGAATCAGGACCAGCGACGATCCGGAGCTGGCACCGCCGGACGGGTTCGAAAAGCTCTGTGAGATGACGCGGGCGGCCTCAAGCTGTTTTGAGCGAGGCGACCTCCATGAAGCAGCACGGCTCTACGAGAACATCCTGATGGTATTTCCCCACGACCCGCTGGCGAGATCATTGCTTTCGATGTGTTCCGCAACATCGGCCGCTTGAGGCGGCAATTATCGAGGATTGAAGGTATGACCGGCCTCCCATAGAAATCGGCCACGACAAATTGTTCAAGCAAGCACCACTATATCCCGCTGAAATCCTGGCAAGAGGCGCACGTTCGCCCCTTCATGTCGGTAGCCGACCGCGCTCATGCCCTGTGCTCACGAGGTTGAGGGCGTCGCGGACTTCGGCGGGATCGCCATCGGCAAGAACAATGCTCAGATACTCCGCGCGGGCCTCCGGTGTGCGGACGTGCTCGGTGGCATCGAACTTCTTCAGTTTGCCGATTTTCATCCGCAGTCCTCCGATGTCTCCGCGATTTCCTTGGCCTTCCGAATGCCCTTGGTCTGGGTCCGCTTGTCGCCGCAGCAGAGCAGGATGACGACGACCTTGCCGCGCCGGGTGTAATCCACCCGGTATCCAGGTCCGTGATCGATGCGAAACTCGCTGATCGCGCCTCCGACCGACCTCCAATCTCCAAAGTTCCCAGAGATGACCCGCTCGATCCGGCGAACGATGTGCAAGCGGGTGCGCTGATCGGTCAGTGCAGCAAGCCAGTTGGTGAAGTGGGGCGCGAACCTCGATCATGAGATGTGTAATATATAGATTGCAACCTGCAAGGGAAAACTGTAATCCATGGATTACAGTTTCGGCTCAGGCCTATGGTGACTCCGCTTGCCCGTTTTCAGGCGGCGTCGGAAATGGCGTAACCTATTGATCCGGCTTGCGTCGGCTACTTTGCATGGGGTTGTTTTCGACATTTTCGATGAGGCGGTCCCCGAAGGGCACCGGAATGTCGGTTCAGGAGGCTGAATGGTGGACGCACAAGGGATCGAACCTTGGACCTCTCCCGTGTGAACCACAATCTGTAGATCCGACCCGACCACGCCCGGCCACAGTTTTGTCTGAATAATTTATTTTATTACAGTGGCTTGTGTTGGATTTGGCCTCAGTTGGCCATAAGCGACCATACTGCATTTTGTGTGCCCCTGTTGTGCCCACCACAGATTTTCCCGTGGGGCACACAATTCGTGGAAGGGTCTGTGCCTCCTTTGTTCTCGAAGGCGCCGTCCTTCCATGCTCGTGTGCCCCAGGGCGGAAAAGCGAAGAAAAATCAATGCTGCTTTCCCGCCATTTGAACGATCCGGGCGCCCGCGGGGGCACATCGTGACGAGGAGCGTAGGGATCATGCCGGAGCCGAGCAACCAACTGACACTGACCGACGCGGTGATCCGCAGCGCCACGATGCCACCCGGCAAGGCGCAGCATTATCTCCACGACGATAAGCTGCCCGGCCTCGCGCTGCGCATGCGCGCTACCGGCGGCCGGACCTGGGTTTACCTCTTCACCAAGCCGGGAGTGAGGGGCACCCAGCGCAAGACGCTCGGCCCATGGCCCAAGTATAATGAGAAGGTTGCGCGCAAGGCCGCCACTATTGCCGCTGGCGAGGTGTTCAAGGGCACGGACCCTAATGACGCGAAACGCGAGGCGAGGCGGCAACAGGCGGCCGAAAAGCAGCGTACCACGCTGGCGGACCTCATTGTCGAAGATGGTCCCTACCAGACGTCGTTAACCGGACGGCAGGTCGTCAACTGGAAGCCAGCCTTGTCGGCGTTGCGGCGCGGGCTCAAGGAGCACACTGAGAGCGGTGTGGGGGACCTTACTCGGCGGCAAATCATGGCAGCGGTCGAGAAGGTTACCAAGACCGGTAAGCGTGGCGCGGCCAAGGACCTGCGTAAGCACACCCACACGTTCCTCGAATGGTGCGTCAGCGAGGGCTATGTCGACCACAATGTGCTCGCAGGCTATCGCGAGCCCAAGGAAACCCGTGCCCAGAGGGTGGGACGCCGAACGAAGGGCCGTGCACTTGCCGATGAAGAAATCATCAAGGTCTGGCACGCATCCGGCAAGCTCGGCACCTTTGGACTCCTGACGAGGACGTGCCTACTCGGCGGCCCGCGCCGGAGCGAGCCAACCATGATCGAATGGCAAAAGCACGTCATGGATGATCGCATTACCTTCGATGCGGCTTGGACCAAGATGGGCTTGCACCATGATGTGCCGCGCACCCACCTCGTCGACGAGGTGCTCGCGGCCGCGAAACATTTTCAGCGCGCCACGTCCGACTTCGTCTTCCCGTCACCGAAGACCGGTGGCCAAATGTCGGGCTTCACCAAGATGGTCAACCGCTTGGTCAAGGAAGCGGGTGTCGCCAAATTCACGATGCATGACTTGAGGCGCAGTCTGCGTACCATCATGTCGCGCTGCGGCTATGACAACGAGATCCAGCGGCTGTGTGTTGGACAAAAGCCAAGCGGAATAGATCAGGTCTACAATCACGACGAACAGTGGATCATCCGCAAGATGGCATTCGAAGCGGCTCATGATTACATCGCGGAATTGATCGGCGCGATGCGGGTAGGTAAGGTCGTGCGCCTGCAGAGAACGAATCCGCTCGATCCGATCAAGGCTGAGCTGCTGGGTCGTCTCCGCGAGCATTATGCGGCTGAGACGGCTTAGGCGGTGTGGACAGTTATCGCATCCATAGGACGATGGCAGCGAGAGTGACGACGGCTCGGTAATTTCGGGCGGTCTTTTCGAAGCGGGTTGCGACGCGCCGGAACTGCTTGAGCTTGCTGAAGCAGCATTCCACGAGATGGCGCTGGGCATAGAGATGTTTGTCGAGCGGATATTTGAGGGCGCGCGAGGGGTTGTTGGGGATGACGGCGAGCGCGCCCTTGGCTGCGATGGCCTGGCGCAAGTGATCCGCGTCATAGGCTGTATCGGCCATGACGACCTCGGCGGGCAGTCCCTCGATTAATGCGGCGGCTTGCGGTGCATCGCCCTTCTGGCCTGCAGTGAGCGTGAAGCGGACCGGACATCCCAGACCGCGAACAGCCATGTGTATCTTGGTGCTCAAGCCGCCGCGCGAGCGGCCGAGCGCCTGATCTTCAGTCCCCCTTTTTTCGCCCCGGCGGCGTGTTGATGCGCCCGGACGATGGTGGAATCGACGATCAGATATTCGAAGTCTGGATCATCGGACATCGCCTCGAAGATCCGCCACCAGACACCCTTGACGCTCCATCGGCTGAAGTGCCGGAACACGCTGTTCCATTCCCCGAACGCCTCCGGAAGATCACGCCAGGGAGAGCCCGTACGCACGATCCAAAGCACCCCCTCCACGAACATCCGGTTGTCGCGCCCGGTTGAGCCCTTCTGGTCTGGCCGACCTATGATCAACGGCGCCATCCGCTCCCACGCCGCGTCGCTCAACACCAACCGATCCATCACACCCAAGACCACCTCCCAAAAAGAAGCCTTGAATCTGATTTGCTCTCAAAAGGGAATCCTTAGAGTCCACACCACCTAGTGGTTTTGTCGCATCCGGCCAAATAGTCGCGGACAGCGTCGACACGATAAAGCGGACGGCCGTCGACGTAGCGCCATTTCAGCGGGTGGTTCGGATCGCGCCGCCACTGCTCCAGCGCTCCCGGCGTGCGCCGGATAACGGCGGCCGCCTCTAACACAGTCAAATTTGAGCTGCCCGGCAGCGAATCTATATCGAACGTCGCGGGCGGCGGCATGCCACGGTTCTTGCGACGGCGCTTCGTGGCAGGCGGCATTTTCAAATTACCCAGCGACTCTAATGCCTCGATCCGGCCCTTTTCGTCCTTGCCACCCATGCCTCCGCCCTGAACCATGATCGGTCTGAGGCAATAAGATCGTAGGCTTCTCAACGAAGAAAGAGAGCTAGAGCGCAGGTAAAGCTGCTGGGTAGCTGTGGCGTACAATTAGGATGAATCACACCCCTTTGCCGAGAGCTTGACGAGCAATTGTGAATCGTTGGGAGAGATCAGCATCCATGCACAAATATGCGATACGCCACTACTAGCTCTTGAACACAGGAATCATATTCCTGTGTCCCGTTCTCGATCTGTAAAATTCGGCAGAATAGTCGTGGTCGATGACACGGTGAGCCGCGAACTCGACCGTGACTTGGATGAGAGGATCCCAAAGCCAAGCATTTCGCTAAGCCGGAGGCCTTGGTCAGCGACGGTAAAGTCGATGCCATCGACATGTTCGAGCGTTATGCCGATGAGGCTGAGAACGACGACAAGACCCGACGATTGTGGAGGATCAAGATCAGGTTGCTGATGTCATTGGTCGGCCACGATGGCCTTGCCAGATTGACCGTCGATAATGTCATTGCCCGGAAGGACAAACTACTCAAGACGAAGAAGAGGCAGTCGAGAAAAGACAAAAAAGCGAAGAAGCCGGAGCAGACGCTCGATCCGAAGACGATCCGAGATTCATATCTCGCAGCCGTCAAGGCCACGCTCAACTATGCGAAGCAACAACGGAAGCTGTCGCAGAACGTGGCGAGCGAAGTCACGGTCAGGGTAAGAAGGAAGAAGAAGCAGCGCGAGAAAGGGTTCACCGAGGAAGAGGCCTTGCTGATCCTCAAGGCGACGTTGGCGCCGGCGTCACCCAATATGTCCGAAGAGCATGCGAAGGCGAGGCGCTGGTACCCTGGATCTGCGCCTATACGGGGGCGCGCGTCAACGAGATCACGCAGCAGCTGCCGTCGGACTTCAAGACCAGGAAGGGAATCGACTACATCAGGATCGACGCGGACGCGGCAAAGATGGACGAGTATCGCGAAGTGCCGCTGCACGAAGATCTCAAGCGGCAGGGACTGCTGAAATACAAGGAGAGCCGTAATGGGCGGCCGCCCTTCTACGATCCCGGCCGCTCTCGTGGAGGAAGGGACGCCGGCAAGCATTGCCGGAAGACCGGCGAGCGCCTCGGTGCGTGGATCGGGAGCGAGGAGGTCGGTGTCACCGACGAGAAGGTGGCTCCCAACCATGGTTGGCGGCACCGCTTCTCTTCGCTTGCGCGACACGTTGGCATGCACATCGACGTCCAGAACATCATCCAGGGGCACGCCGGCGAGAAAGTCGCATCCGACTATGGCGATGCCTGGATCGAGACCGCCTACCGCGAGATCATGAAGATCCCGAGGTATGAGTGAAAGCGCAACAGGATATGCTGTCTGTCGTCGCAGCACCTTGGAGAGGCGTTCGTTGTTCGCGGTGTTGGTCTACCCAGACTCGAACCCGTCGACCGATTTGGCAGAGATCACCACTGCTAGATCTCGAAACATGCTAACCTAGCGTAGCGCGAGCCGGCGATTGCCGATCGGTGCACGCCAGCGTGCCGGCTCTCGCATAGACAGCCGTTGCGGTGCGGAAGCGGGGTACCAATCAAGAGAGGCTGATCCTTAAGGCCTAGCATCACACGTTCGGGAGACAATGGGTAGCGTCGGGCGGAGAGTTTTAGAACCTCTGCTGCCGTCATCAGGCCTGCGGCGAAAGAGAGGAAGGGCAGAGCTGCGTCGGTGCGCTCTTCCTCGACCGTCGTCTGGCGCGCGCTGGATCCATCCGTGGCGCACGTTGTGGGGGCGAACCTCGCATCGGGTGGAAACACGCAGAGCGAACAAGCTTTCGCGCCCGGCGTGTGTCGCATTAGTGTTGTTTGCCAATTTCGACCCGTAGTGGCGTAGAGCTGGATCGGCGGAAATCCCATCTCTATGTGGTACCGCACGTTGAATTCGTTGGCTGCCGAAATCAGAACGTCTATCGAGCCCGAATCACGGAGATTCCATAACGAGGATTCATGCAGGGCGACCGGGTCGGCATCCACATCCTTGACCCCGACTTCGCGCAGAAAGGTAGCGCCAGCATTGACCTTGACCAGATCGATTTTGGCATGGGCATCGGTGAAGATCGGAGATCGGGTTATGTTTTGGACCCGAACCTTGTCGTGGTCGATCAGGCTGGCGCGGAAATCGCGAGTCGCGAGAGCGAGAAAGTAATTCGCGGTTGAGCCTACCGAGCCGAATCCCGCAGTCATGACGTGACCAAGTGAGATGCCGACCGGTGAAAAATTTATCACGATGGGGGCGTTGGTCCAGTCCCATGCGTTGCTGACAAAAGGGACGGTCATGGCACCAAAGCGAGTGCGAAACAGATGCGCCGCCCCAAGCACCACGGACAGCGCTGCACCAACGCCGACGTCCGACGTAATCAGCGGTAAGGGTGACGGCCCCTGTCCGATATAAGCGTTCCACCCGGACCCGTGCACGAGAGCGTCGTGGCCGTCAGGCCCGAGATGGAAGCGGAAGTCGCCCGTGTTAATTGGGCGGGCACCGTAGTTGCCGAACGGATCGACTGCTCTCATGCCGCCGAGGGCGTGCTCTGTAAGTGAGCGGCCAGCCCAGGGCAGGCGTGGGTGAATGGCGATATCGTGGAAGCCGATCTGCACTGATGGTGACAGCCGCCCCAGCAGATTGCAGGCCACAAGCGCTGCCACTTGTCCGTCGTAGCTTGCAAGGTGGTCGGGCGATGCGGTGATCGTGACAGTCTGCATCGGGTCGAGCGGCGACGCGCCGTAGCGACGCATCCGGTCGTTCAGTAGATCATAGAACTGCTGCTGGTCCACGGCCCGTTTCCCGGAATGATGATGATGTCGTCGTCCGAAAGCACCATCCAGCCGTTCGACTTTTGCCAGAAGTAGGCGGCTGAGCCGGCGAGCGATGGTAGATGCCGCCCGTAATCTGGCAGCACGAGCGAGGCGTATCCCGGGTAACGAATCTTGGCACCGTCAACGTCGCCATCGCTGTGGTAGGCTTGGCCAGGATGTGTGTGGACCTGGGCGACTACCTGTAGCTCGAACCTCGCCGCCGCCTGCATGCAGGGTACCATGGCCCGGGTCGGGACATGAAAGCTGCCCGCCGTCGTCTGCGCTTCTGGCGCGAAGACCGCAACGGCAAGGGTGACGGCCCCATCGGTCCGACCGAGCAGATAAGCGATCCCCTCCTGCCGCTGCCGCTGAGATCCGACCAGGGCGGCCGTTAGGCCGTCGAGCGCGCCTGCAGTCACCAACAATTTAGCTGGCTGTAGCGTGATGGTCGGAATGCTCTTCGGCTTGCGACCAAGAAAGCGCTTGAGCCATTCGGATATCATGCTGCAAGCCTGCCGTCGTAGTTCTTCATCAGCTCGTAGGCGATGCGCAGGGCCATGGCACTGAGGTTGCGGCACGCCTTAGTGTAGGGGTTGAGCTGCCAAGCGCCGATCTCCCAATCCGAATGCGGCCCGCGGGAATCAACTGTGGTATAGGCAAGGCGATTCCACGGCGCGCAGATCACACCGTTGCCATGCAGGAAGTTACCGCCGCGAGGCGTGTCCTGCCGATAGTCAATCCTACCGGTCGCCGGATTGAACCAGTGCCAGGCAGGTGGCATCGCGGCATATCCGTCGCATCTGACGCGCAGGTGGCAGTTGACCCCGTCCTTGGCAGGGAGTCCAAGGACGAAGGTGAGGTCGTCGATTTGCTCAAGCGACCAGTTCATGAGACCGACATTCTCCCTGAGCGTATCGAGTTCGGCCTTCACCAGCAGCGCAGCAGGTGTGCTCAAGATGATCAGACCCCGGAGCCGGTTGCGACCAGCGTCAGCTTGTACTTGCCCTCCTTGAGGCCGAAGCTAACCAAGGGGCGGGTAATCGGCTCGAGATTGACGTCGCCAAAGTAGAGCTCGAATGCATCCCCTTGGGCGAGTTCACGGTCTTTCACCACGTCCTCGATGACGTCAGCGATTTTATCGTTCTTGTCGAACGATCCGCGGAAGACGCCGTTCGGCGTCGCGATCTCAAGCACGACATCGTCGTCGTGACCTTTTCCCGATTTATCGCCGATATCCTTGTTATCTTGAGGCATTGCCAAACTCCGTTGCTGCCAGGCTGCTCGCCCAGTGCCAATGCCCCGGAATCTGCGCGCGGGAGGGCGGAGCAAAACCCCTTGGCCCGGACGATTCTACGTGTTAGTCCCACTTCTGGGAACGTCGATTCTCATATGGCATGGCGCGAGGTGGAGCGCAAGATGTCGTCCCACAATTGGGAACCATATTTTTGGCGAGGTCGCGTTTGCCATGAAGCTGATGGGAATATCGAAGCTGGCCGATCTTTCGCGTCGTGCGGGAGACGCTCTGGATGGGGCTATCCCGGCTCTTCTCGCGGAGCTTGAGGCAGGTACGTGGCAGTCGGCGACTGAAATTGCTGGCTTCTTTCCCATGGCGGTGGTCGACGGTATCACGGTCCGGATTTCGCTAGACGGCGGCTATCGGGTCGATCTCCTCGCTGATTGCGAGGCGCAGATGATTCTCATCGAGTATGCGGGTCCGGGAAGCGGGGCACGCGCCGGCAAGACAGGGAGCAAGGCGGCATGACAATTCGGCCGATACGCACGGACGAGGACTATCAGTCGGCACTCAAGCGTGCTGCGGCGCTGTTCGGGCAGGGCAGCCAAAAGGACCGTGATGACCTTGAAGTATTGCAGGCTCTCATCGAGAGATGGGAGCGTTCTAAGCACTCTTTCGAAGCTGCTACACCCGCGCAGGCGATCAAGTTTCGAATGGCCCAAGTTGGTCTATCACAGCGCGATCTGATCCCCTACATTGGCAGCAAGTCACGAGTGTCAGAGATACTTAACGGTCAGCGACAGCCTACGGTCGATCAGATTAGGGCACTGCACCAGCATTTGGGCATTCCCGTTGCTTCTCTGATTGGCGCGTTCAAGCATGAGCCAGCTGCTGGTCCATCGAGCACGTCAATAGCGGCGGAAGGCAAACTCCGTAGACTTGGCGTGATGAAACCGAAGGAGAATCTCACCGGGTTTTTGTCGCGCTCAAAAGCTTCTACTCCCGCAGTCGCGATGTTGCGCAAGACCAGGACCGAGCGCACCAATGCAAAGACGGACATGGCTGCACTAGAAGCATGGTGTGGAGCTGCATTGGTGCAGGCAGAGAAGGTCGCTATCAAGAAGACCAAGATCAACGATCCAAAGAAATCGGCACGGCAACTGGCTCAGCTAAGCAAATTGCCGGACTGGTACAATCAGATCGCGGCTGCGCTACACCGTATGGGAGTAATTCTTGTCATTTTGGAGCGCTTGCCTGGTACGTTCCTTGATGGTGCGGCGATGTGCCGGAGCGATGGCATTCCGGTGATTGCGCTAACTCTGCGCCATGATCGATTGGACAATTTCTGGTTTACGCTGCTGCACGAATTTGCCCATGTCGTGTGCCACTTGAGCTCTGATCGACAAGTAATTCTGGATGATCTTGATGTGGCGAGTTCGGAGGGCATCGAGGCCGAAGCAGATTCGTTTGCGCGGAACGCCCTGATCCCCGCCGCAATTTGGAAGCCGATAGACGAAGACAGTAGCACGGAGGAGGTGATGGAGGCGGCGAACAAAGCCGGCGTGCATCCTGCAATTGCTGCCGGCCGCTGGCGGTTCGAGCATTCGGACTATCGTCGGTTCTCCAAGTTGATCGGTCGAGGCGAGGTAAGGGCCGCTCTCATTCCGGCCTAGGCACTGTGCGGATCTCGGTAACGCCGACCTCCTTCACTATCCGAAGTCCGAAGTGAATGCAGAAGTTCTGGGACTTCGACCTTAGCTAAATGGGCAGAGTCCGCGCGGCCGGCGTGTCGCGGCGAAAGGAGGCGCAAGATGCCGCAAGATGACTGCTACATGCTTCATCGCAAATGGCTCGGGGCGGAACAGGACCTTAATGATCGGAGAAGGCACCAAGGACGAGATGCTGGATCGCTACGAAGCGATGCCGCAAGCCAATCGAAGTCAGAGTTTCATGAGCTCGCGGGATGAAGTTTAACCATCTCGAGATCGAGAATCTGCTCCGACAACGCGACGAAGAGCGTTAGGTGTTTGACGTTGAGCCCGGCACTGCGCGGGCAGGGCGATGTGCCGGACCGCCAGCTTGGTACGTCATTGCTTCGCCGGCGTGTCCTTCGCGTCCTGCACCGGGACCTGCCCCNCCCCGCCGGTGTCGTGCCTAGTCGCTGGGCGAGAGAAAGGCGTCCAGCCCGACGCGCGCCTCGCTCTAGACAGGTGAGCAGGTTCGTTTTGTCCAACAGCCGTCCGGTACGAGCCCGTAACTCCGCGCCGTCGCCCAAGGATTTCAGATAGGTTGCGGCCCGTTCGTTGAAGAACTCCGGAAAAAAATCTCCACGGCCCAGATAGAAGAGTGCTTCTAGATCCGCGGCTTCCTGGCACAAGATTGTTTCGCTCAGGGCTTCCACGCATTCGCGCTTCTTTTTGATGCTCGTGATCAGATCCGCCGAACTGAACCGCCTTCCTTGGACGACTGAAGGCTCCTTTCCTACTCTGTCGGGATGAAGAATGTGCCATTGCTCTACGACGAGCATCACCTCGTCGTCGAGCAGATAAGGAAGGTCGGTCTCGCCGCCGATCATCCCATAGAATTCGCGGTTGGCCTTGATCGCGTCGATCGCTTTGCTGAATTGGGTGTTGCTGAGTGCGAAGCGCTCCCTCACGGCTCTTTTCGCCTCTGTGAAGGCTTCGCCGCTCCATTCGGCGAGCGGAGGCATCATGGAGGCGATTTCGCGGAGATCTGCGCGCGAGCAGCGGGAAGTGTGCGTGCCGGTCTTTCGCTCGGAGACGAAATCGATCGTTCGGTGCATCAATCCATCGATGACCGACGACAGTTCCTTGAGGCTGTCGCGGATGACGACAATGTTTGCCAGGGATTCACCCTTGAGGCTTATCTCGCCGTCACGGTTGACGTGGTACCTCAATTCCTGTCCGTCGTCGTCTATCCGATCGAGGCTGACGACGAAGCGCTCCAGCGCCTTCAGATGGCTTCGTATCGCTTCATCGGCGACGTCGGCCGTGACCAGATAGTCCCAATGTCCCTTGATGTCGTGATTGGCCGGATGCCGCTGCGCGATGGCGCCGCAATCGAACAGTTGGCTGGTCACGTATTTGAGGACGAGTTCGATGGCATGGCGTGCATTGTAGAGTATCGGAAGGACGAGCGTGTCGCGTTTGGCGAGCATGTTCTTGTCAATCACCGCGTTAGCGAGTTCGCTCGCGGCCTCCAGATAGCCCTCGACGTAGTGAAGTTCGTCGCCCTGCTGCCCGATGCAGGCGTTCCAGGTGCTGTCTTCCGATAGGCCGAAAAAGGGATCTTCGCTCATGTCGCTTGCTTGAAGCCGTCTCTGGTCGGGATCAGATATACACGATGAGCCTGGATCCAGGTACCAAAGGCGATTTGTTTGAGCGCGACCGTTCCGTTGTCGGCTTATCCAAGAGGTTCCAACTCCACGGTCTTCCAGTCCGGCTTGGAGCCAAGATCGAGCAGCTTTCCGATTGCGGAGACGTACAGCGCGAAGCCGTCCTGCAGGATCGCTTCGACGGTCTTTTTGCCTCGAGGCTTCAACGAGCCGCCGTGCGTGGCCTGATTGCGGAGTTCGTAGAGCGAAGCGATTGCCTGCCGGTTTTGCGAGCGCACGGCGACCTGGCCGCCGACGGTTGCGCTGACCTCACGCTCACCTTCCAGCTTGGTGGAGCGTTGTCTCCTTGGTCGCTCAAGGCGATCTCGAACGCGAGCGCCAGATCCAGCACGCGATCGATCGGCTGTTTGCGCGATTGGCTTAACCGGAACCTCTCCATCGATCGAAGAAGTCGCGAGCGCTGATCGCCGTCCAGGCTGGCATATCGTTCGATACTCGTGGTGATCCGATCGCCGTCGGCCGGAACCACGAGTCTAACGGATGGATGGATCTCGGGCAGCAGCCACGTGAGGCTGTTCTCCCATTCGGCCCATTCGAGATCTCCGTCCGCGTATTCGAACCAGCAGGGCGACGGCGACCGGATTGCCGACGCAGGTGGCTTGGAGAAGGATGGACAGTTCGTCGACCTTCCACATCGCGCCGTTCATGACTTCGAAGGCCGCGGCGTCGCCTCTGATGTAAGGAAAACCCGGCAGCGTCTCGACGAACGCGGCGGTCGGGCGATCGTAGTACGTCTGCAGGAGCCACTGGGATCCATCGTAGCAGGGGTGAGCCCGATCCAGAATTATTCTCTTCATGTGGGAATCGGAAAGAGCGTCGAAAGACATCAGGCGGGTTTGACGCGCCAAGGGAACGTCGCCATCGACCGGCAATCCCCAGAAGGCCGCTTTGAACAGACCCGTCGTTTCGCGCGTGGTCATGAGGCGCATGAGCCAGGAGACCGCGCCCTCGACGTCGTCGGCAAGATGGACTCCTTTATCGAACAGCCGCACGGCCAGGCCGTGGGAATCGATGATCGGCCCCGAGCCGCCGCTGAACAGAACCTTGCCTGCAATCGCGCGATAAGCGTGGCATCGTTCGATCGTCGCCTCGAGCTTAGCGACGGCTCCGGCGCTCGGTCCGCCACCGAGCAGCGTCGGCTGCGGGTCTTGCTGCTTGTAGTCTTTCGAGACCCCCTCTAGCGCGGTCCTAAGGGCTCTGACGTCGTCATCAAACATCGCCTTTGCTCTCCTCCGGAGAGCAGGTCGAGCCTGCATCCATCGCAATCAAACCTTGCTTCGCGAGGTGCCGCAAGGTTATCGTCGGTCCGCCCGCGGATGCGTCCGAAATATACTTCGGTATTTCCAGATCCAAAAGCGCGCTCGCGGGCGTGACGAACGCGATGTCGGTCGCGCCCTCGTAGCTGCACGAGGCAATCCCGAACACCCTTCCGGCGGCGTTGAGCACGGGTCCGCCGCTCGACCCGCCGTGAAGATGGATGCTGGTCCGGAAGTAAGGCGGCATCAACTTCACCGAAGGGCCGCGATCCTCGAAATACTCCTCCATGACGCCGTCGTAGAAATCGGGCTGCAATCTGAACACTTTTCCCTCATCCGCGTCGACGACGGCGTGAAGGGGGTAGGCCCAAGTGCTGACGGGCGACTCGATCGAGGGCGTCCGGGAAGTCAGCGAAAGAACTTTGGGCCGGACGACATTGCCGGACGCATCATCGACGAATTCATATCGCGGAACACCGAACGCGACGTCGGCGGTCGGGTGGACGAAGAATCTCCAGATCGGAAGGAAGCAGGTCCGTCCGTTCGGCAGCGTGCCCGCGATGCCGACCGAGTCCGGCATCTCGGCGAGGTGCTGCTCCGCTTCGAGCGCGACATGGGCCGCCGTGGCGAAACCTCCCTTACCTTGGAGGTAGAAGCCGGTGCCGATCAGGGAAAAGCTGTCAGCCGTCGGTCTCTTGAGAATGGCGAAGGTCGCAAGACGCCCGTCCGAAACCACCTCGTCGGCGTTCTGCATGCGCCAAGAATCCGCGTCCGCGGTGCCCGGCAGAGGTGTGAGGCGCAAGCTCATGCTCACAACCTAATCGAACAGGCGAAGACGTGTCCAGGATGGCCCGATCGTGAGTCCTTCGACGGCGGTCGCTCGACCGCGACGCGCTTGGCGCGACGAGGATTGTGACGATGCTTGACCGGAGCACCCTGCAGGTAAAGGGCCTTGATGGCTGTGAGAGGGCGGGCCGCGCGCCCAGCGTGGCCTTTGCGCGATCTGGGTCATTTCAATCTCGCCGGGATCGGCTCGCTTCTCCCAGCGCCAGCATGGCGCCCGTCGACGCGCGAAGGGACCTCGAAGAAAAAGCCGTCCGTCGAGAATTACGTTTCGACACTTTACTTACGGCGACAATAGTCGCCGCCAACGGCGCTTAGTTCAGCAATTCGGTGGGAGCATCCGAGATTCTTAGGACAACCTCTTGCTAACGTGCATAAACTAGATCAATCTTCGGTAGTTTAAGCCGCTCTTACAGTTGTTAAAGAGATTATTGCTGTGTCGGTCGGTCTTACATTGTCAGGCGGGGGATTTAGGGCTTCCCTTTTTCACTTGGGCGTCATCCGCAGACTTGCCGCAGAAAAGCGTCTAGCGGACATTGGCTACATCACGAGCGTTTCCGGGGGCAGCATTACTGCAGCTCACCTCCTGGCTAACTGGGAGGAATACAACTCAACACTCGAACGATTCGAAAAGATCGCTCAGAAGCTGACGTCGCTTGTGAAGATTGATCTCCGCGGTCGCATTCAAAGAAGGCTTCCGTTTTTATGGCTTTGGGGGCTGCTCCCATTTCTTCGAAGCCGATGGCGTCTGACGCCAACGCTCCTGCTGGCAAAATACTACGACAGGCATTTATTTGGAAAGCTTCTATCCTCTGAGCTTGAAGGTGCAGGACGGCCTACCCTCCTCGTTCTAAGCACTAACTTGTCGCTACCAGGGCTGACGTGTTTTGGGCCTCAGAAGGCGTTGAATATTCCGTTCGAACAACAAAAGCCCCCTCCGATTCCCACTGCTATGAATCCACTAGCTCAAATGGTGGCGGCATCGTCAGCGTACCCGGCTTTCTTTCCGCCACTTTCGCTCGATCATACAGACGTTGGCGCCCCTGAAGGTTCGTTTCAGCAGGGGAACTATTTCACCGACGCCGGCATATTCGACAATCTCGGCTTGTATGGTCTGAAGGAGGGGGCATCGGGTCAGCTAAGCAACATTTATGTTAGCGATGCGGGCCGTTCCTTCGTCCCGCAGCAGGTGGCCGAGTTTGGGATATTGCGTACGGCGCTTCGGGCCGTCGATATATTTATGTTCCGTATTAGACTGTTTGATTTGGCTGCGAGTGCAGCTACACCTTCCACGAAGGTAATTTCAATATCAGATCAGACAAACGTCTCCGGTGCTTCCCCCATAGCAATACAAGCACAGCTTCAAAATGTTCGCACCGATTTGGACAAATTCTCCGAACTCGAAATTCGTGAGTTAATTAGACACGGTTACTATCTAACCGCAAAAGTGTTGGCTTCGGAGAAGGGGCTTCCCGCTCCACCGTTGATTCCCGGCTGGGACATTCCGGCAGATGCCCCAATTGCTGCTCAACGCGAATTTGCACGAAAGCTTCAGCGTAGTTCCGTGCGAAAATGGCGCCTTTTTTCTGTTCGCGATTGGGTGAGCGGAATGCAGCTTCTAGTACTCGCTGCATTGTTAGGAGCAGCGCTCGCACTTAGCGGTCCAATCGCAGCTCAGCTGGACCGCATCAGAGGTGGTCTTCAGGCCGCTTCGCTCAGGGACAAGCCGCCGGAATGGACCGAGCCGCCTCACATCTCCGTAGAAGTAGTGGATAAGCTCACCCAACCTACCAATGAAGGCTTCGACATAACAAGCGACAGCAGAGTGTGGGATCTACGCCAACTCAAGCGCAGCGGCAACAGCCCCAATATTGTCGGTCCTCTTCTTCTGACGCGGCTATCAACCTTGGCGCGGCGTGACGCGAGCGCCACCCAATACAAGTATCTCTATCGGACCGCAGCTTCGCAATTCGTGGCATGGTCGCCCGGACAGGTGGACGGGGTCAGATTGTTGCGATCCACACCGCCCGCTGACGGCGGCCTAAATGTACTAACTTCCTACGAACTGCAACTGGATGTCACACAGCATCCCCTCAACGAGAAATTCGTACTTAAGGCACAAGCTCGCACTGTAGACGCGCCGTGGGATCGTAATAACACCTGGCTTGGGATGAGGATAACCGATGATACGGCCTCCGCATCAATGCGCATCATCTTCCCGAAGGATCTGCCGTACAAGCGACCGGTGTTTCTGAGCTATCCAAACGATAGTGCTTTACCGGCTCCCTCAACGGATGGCATCGTGCTCAACCAAACCGCCGAAAAGGAGTTGATATGGAGAGTTGAGCACCCAAAACGCAATTGGACCTATCGAATCCAGTGGGATTGGGAGTGAAGGCTATTGCCTGAGGTTTCTCGCTCGCGCGGCACGTCGGACCCAAAAATCGGCATCGCGTGACAGTTTGTCTAGCTGGGATTCCGATGTCAGTGGTGCGTCTGCTGCGAGTAAGCGGCAAAGCCAGTAAGATGAGTCGGATACGTCCGCACCCTCCGCACCTAAAATCAATTCCTTAACCAGACCGGATGGAATGCGTTTGTCTTCGTTGGAAGCCGGCGCCCGGTGCCTAGCGTCTAGCCATTCGAGGCCCGCTGTCACCCTGCGTAGCTGCTCTGCCGGTTCGAGGGTCAGTGGAGCCAGTTGGGGAAAGGCGAAGCGATGAAGCAATACCAGGGAGGAATCGCTCTCTTCCAAAAGCCACAATCGATGGCCCTCGCTCGAGAAGAACACAAACGCTAAATCGTCGGCCAAAACGTCGGGCTCAAGGGTGGACGAAAGGTAATCATCTAAGAACCCCGGTACGATTTCGGCAATCGACGCCGCGCCATTTCGCCCCATATTGTAATATGCCCGGCTCACGACAGCCGAAGTAGTGTCAGGAATAGGATCAACGTAGGCGTAACACCGGATGGACGGATCCAGCTCGTAGCCGCTGTAGGGCGATATTGCCTCTCCAATATCGATGCGTTTGTAACCTTGCTCTCTAAAATCCAAATCCGATAAGTGGCTGCTTGCAACACGCCAGCAAACGCCATTAACAGTTCTGCTGCTGCACCGTTGCAGGGTAGCGAATGCGACGCGTTCTGCAATTCTCCAATCGCCCGTGTGCACATAGCGCTTACTGTCGTTCGTTACGAAATTGCGTACTGCTCTCCAGGTGCGAACGTAGCCGCGTAGCCGGGCTGGTACGAATTGTTGATCGCTGCCGGCCAGTCGAATTGAGGTGGCCAGTGACCCAGCTGCAAGGATACTCTGATAGCCGAAGATGTAGACGTCCGAGTTCATTGCTTGCCGTTCGCCCTTCTGCGTCGGTGAATCTGGGCTAACTGGTGGTCGGTGGTTAATTGCCGCGGTCGCTGGCAGAAAGAATAGATGGCTTCAGCGTCTCGCGTGACGACGAAGTTCTGACTTAGAGCAAAGTCGAGCAGCTTGGTTGCATTAGGGGTATTCGTTGTCACCATGCCCGCTGTGCGATCGGTCGTATGCTTCTGCGGGTCGGCGCCGGCAACGAGCGATGCGATATGATCACGCTCCATGCCCTCCTGCTTGGTCGGCGGCTGTCTTCCTAAGTTGCAACGATCCATTGCGGTCCGCATTTCACTCGTCGGGACTCATACTTCCGTCGACCGTCACGCGCCCATCGGCAGCGTCGTAGCCGTCTCCGCCGGAACGGGATCCGCGTCTCTGACGGCGCCCCGACAGACATCATACCGTTGCTCCTCCTTCTTGTGCTGATCGGCAGCCAGTACGCGCTCGTCCTCGGTCAAGTTCTTCAGAAAGGCATAGGTCTCGGAAACGTCTGCGACCATCCGCTTGAGATCGACGTTGTCCTGACGTCGAAGCAACCCCTTAAACTGTTCTCAAATCATCAGCGTGATTTGCTCGGATTTATGAACCGTCCTTATTAGCGTATTCGTTTGTTGCCGGCTAATGCCTGCCGAACCGATTGCTACAATACGAATATGCGCCTCAATTTTGCGACTCATCCGAAAACCACTCCTTCTCAAGAAGCAGCCTACGAAAATGAGCAGCTAAGCTCAATAAGCCTCAATGGTGAAGGCGGGAAGCGAGCTCTGCCGGACATTGGCGGCCATGAAGGTGGGAATCCGAAGGCCTTATTGCCGATTATGGCCGTCGTTTTGGCTGCCTTCCTCGTTATCGGTCTTGCAATCCCGGTGCTGCCACTGCATGTGCACCAGGACCTTGGGCTCAGTGCCTTCGTGGTCGGCTTGGTGACGGGCAGCCAATTCGCGGCAGTCGAAACAGACCCATCACCGTACGACACCCGTGCGAACCTTATCGTACGGGCGGGGCGCAAGACCTAGGCATGTCCCTAGTTCGTTGCGACTGGCCAGAGCGAAATGCAGCGAATGCGACGCGTACGCCCACGTGCCTAGGGTACATCCTAGGACGCTCTACATGCGTCGTGTGAGATGTTCAGCCCGAAGCATGGGAGGATCGGTCATGCACTCTCCGAGCCGAATACGTTGCGGCGTCTTGGCGATCGTCGTTTTGCTCTCTGCGAACGGCGCGTCGGCGGACTGTCCGAGTGAGCCGACCTGGTTGCCGAACACGCCCGCGCCGACCTACGACAAGCCGCCGCCGCACCCCGCGCCGGACTGCGGGTTCTACAAGCCGGCCTGGCAGAACTTCCTGTTCGCCACGCAGTCGGATGCCGACGGGCGAGCGGCCTTCCTCTCCTATCCGACCATCTCCGATGTGTTCGGTCAGAACTTGGCAATCAAGTCTGGCTTCGCGCCCCAGCGCAGCAAGATGCTCGCGCTTGCACCCCGCTCTCTCAAGGGCTCGAACGACCCTTCCACCGACCCCGCCGGAAAGGCCGCGGTCGTGAACGCTGGGGCCCGACAGGCTGGTCTGAATGGGTTGCTCGTGGATCAGAGGGGCAATCCGGTTTTCTACGCCATCCACATGAATCAAGCGTTCGCCGACTTCGTTCGTCGCAACGGTCTCATCACCAAGGCCGCGTTGCAGGCTGCGGACGAGAACTTGTCCCTAGAGAAGGGAGTGGTCGAATTGAAGTCCGCGTGGCAGATCGTACCGACAGGCAGTTCGGCCGACAACTTCATTACGACGCAGGCCCTTGTGCCCGTGCTGAAGCAAGTCGGCAATTCCGTCGACGTCGACGCGAGTGCCGCTCCAAGGGAAGTCACCGTCGCCCTTCTGGCGATCCACGTTGTTTTCGCGTTGGAAGGCCATCCTGAACTGATTTGGGCGACTTTCGAGCACATCGATGATTCCGGCGCAGGTGATCTCGCTCCAAACGGCCCGTTTCCAAATGGCTCGACGAACAATGCGCTAGTAAACTCAGCTAGTTCAATTCTCTACAAAGGCGGTACTTCGGCTGCCGTGGCCAACGGACTTCCGGTCGATGCTGATCTCGTCGCGGCATTCGATCCCGTCGCTCAAAGTTTCACGAAAGGTGGCATTTTCCAAACTTCGGTATTCCGCCTCTTTCCGACGTCCAAGTTAGAGAATGTGCCCGAGGACGACGACGTCGTCAGCCTTAATGGTCACTTGCGGAGCGACTTCGCCGCCAAAGCTCGGCAAGACGAACGCGGGCACTATCGGCTGGTCGGAGCGGTCTGGCTCGATCATCCGGAGACCACGTTCCAACTCGGTAAAGCTCTCGTCAACCCGCAGGGCGTAGGGCCCGACGACGATGGCGCGGTCGTCGTCGGCGAAGACGGGCTGTCGAGCATGGCGATGGAATCGTTCACGCAGGACTCATTCGTGAACTGCTTCGGTTGCCATGACGCTCGTAAGGTAACGGATCTACAGAATAACGTCCTGATGACGGCCAAGAAGCTCAACGTAAGCCACATATTTTCAAAGTTTGTTGGCGAAACGCGATAATCGGAGGAGAGCCATGGGATTTCAACGCGTGAAGGATATCCTCGATCAGGGTATGGCCGCGTGGGAGAAGCAAAACGGCAAGGCCGATCTTTCCAACCACGGGCCGACATTCTCTTGGACGACGAAGGCGGCCCTGTTGGCGGCCAGCGGCCACAACAAACGGCTTATCCAACCGGAGTTAATCGGAAACGGCGGCGACAAGACGAACCTCGTCATCGATCTGCGTACGGGCATCGCAAGTCCTGCGTTGCGGATGCCGAAGGGCGGACCTTTCATTCCGGATGACCAAGTCCAGGAGATCGTCGATTGGATAAATCAAGGCTGCCCTGATTGATCCCGGCGCGGGCACGAAGAACTTAGGATCCTTACGCCGACACTCGATCCATCTCCGTTCCAAGCCGAGACCAACCTCGATTTCTGTGCGCCCCTCCGCGCGAATCGGAACTTTCGCATGATCGAAGCCTTTTCTCTCGCCACCGCACATCATTTCCAGGATGCACTGGCCTCGCAAGCGCGCTTGCGGCACGACGTGTTCGTGAAGCGACGCGGTCTGCCTCATTTCTCATACGAGGGACTCGAATTTGACGAGTTCGATACGCCTGCCGCCAGGTACCTCGTATGGCGGGACGAAAGACGGGTAGTTCGAGGTCTGGCACGATTGCTGCCGACCGCGCGTCCCTACATGTTACAATCGTACTGGCCTTATCTGGTCGGAGACAGGCAGCTGCCTTGCGCGGACGGAATTATCGAGGTCACGCGGGTCTGCGTAGATAAGTCGCTTCCGCCGGCGTCGAGGCGCACCGTCTTTCCCGAGTTGCTCTGCGCCATTCAGGAGATCCTCCGTGCGACTGGCGGCGAGGGAATGGTGGGCGTCACTCGCGAACATCTACTTTCGCATTTCGTTCGGGACGGAATCCAGTGGCTGGGCCCGACGGCGGAGATAGAGGGCGAGCTCGAAAGAGCTTTCTTCGTGCCTACCGAATGCATTCGGCCCGAATATCATTGTGAAAAGTACGGGATCGGACGCAGCGTTCTCGCGAATCCGGAGGACTTCGCCTATGCCGCACGAGCCGCCTGACCAAGGGCGCCGGCATCGGCCCGATCCGAAGGATACCGCCGGCAAAATGGCCGATGCCGTCTCATACCTGTGCCGCGTCGCGGTCGAAGAAGGACTGGAGATCGTCGTCCCGGATCTGTTGGGCGTCCGTCGCAAGCTGGAAGAAATCGCCAATTCGGAATGTCACTGCTCCGGGCATTGAGGCCGCGGGCGACTTACACGGTCGGCAGAGGAGAAAGTCGGTCATGCACCTGGACGTCTTCGCTCAGAGCGAATCCGCGGTTCGCTACTACTGCCGCAAGCTCCCGAACCTTCTGAGCTCCGCCCGTGGCGCGCAGCTACAGGACGTGGAGGGACGATCGTTCATCGATTTCATGTCCGCTTGCGGCGCGCTGAACTATGGCCACAACCATCCTCGCCTCAAGCAGGCCGTCATCGAGCACCTGTCATCGGACGGAATAGTCGCCGGGCTCGACTTTCACACGGTCGCGAAGCTCGAGTTCATGAAGGCATTTCAGGAAGATATCCTGAAGCCCCGCGGGCTTTCCTACAAGCTGCAGTTTCCGGGGCCGACCGGCGCGAACTGCGTCGAGGCCGCGATCAAGCTCGCTCGGAAAGTCACCCGACGCATGCCGATCGCGGCATTCAGCAATGCTTTCCACGGGATGTCCACCGGCGCTCTATCTCTCACGGGGTCGAAGGCCGCTAGGCAAGCATCGTCGCCGCTGCTCGGCGGCGTGGTGCGGCTGCCGTTCGACGGATATCATGGAGCAGGCGTCGCCGATCTCGAGCGGTTCGAAGCGATGATCGACGATCCGTCGGGCGGCATCGAGCCCGTGGCGGCAGTGATCGTGGAAGTGATCCAGGGCGAGGGCGGACTTTCGGTCGCGTCCGATGAATGGCTGCGCGCGTTACGGGTGATGACCCAGAGGATGGGAGCTTTGCTTATCGTCGACGAAATACAGGCGGGGTGCGGCCGTGCCGGGACGTTCTTCGCGTTCGAACGCAGCGGCATCGTGCCCGACGTCGTTTGTCTAGCGAAATCGATCAGCGGCTTGGGATTACCCATGTCGCTGCTCCTGTTGAAGCCGGAATACGACGCCTGGTCACCCGGAGAGCACAATGGAACGTTCCGCGGCAACGCGCTTGCGTTCGCCACCGCCACGGCAGCGGTCGGTCTATGGCGGTCCGGCGAGATGGCAATGGTAACTCCAAATTCTCGGATGCTCTCGGAGTGGTGCAGGCGCATGGTTCGGCGCTTCGGCGGCCGTTTGGGTCCCAAGGGACGAGGGATGATGCAGGGTCTCGAATTCGCGGATCGCGGCATGGCCGAAGCCGCCGCCGGCGCGGCTCTGAGGCGCGGTGTACTCGTCGAATGCTGTGGACCCCATGACGAGGTTCTGAAGATCATGGCGCCACTGAACATAGAGCCGGCGGTATTCGACGAGGGTCTCGAACTGGTCGGAAAGGCGATCGAAGACGTGCTAGATGCCTCCTTCGGCGAACCGACGCCGCTAGATACTGGCTCAGAGAGGTATGATGCCGCTCTTGATCGCCATGATGACGGCGGTGATGCGATTGCCTGCGCCGAGCTTGCGCATGCCGTTGCTTAGGTGGAATTCCACCGTTTTCTCTGAGATCTTCAGGATTTCACCGATCTCCCAATTCGTCTTACCTTCCTTGCACCAACGGAGGCATTCCACTTCCTGCGACGTCAGCTGAACGGGCTTCTCCTCGCGTCGGTCCGTGAGCTCGCAGTGTGTCAGCCAGTATTGGAGGCTCACCATATAAATATGAGCCATTCCGTCGGACGGAGCGTCGCCGCGGACGCGCAGGCTGAGGCTAATGAGATCGACTTCCTGGCCCGCTCCACGGATCGGAATGGTGATGCCCGAGTGAACGCCCAACTCCCGGCAGCTCTCGAAGAAGGACTTCTGCTGTCTCGTGAAGCCGCCCGTCGGGCAGGTCTCGCACCATTTGAACGGTCCGCGGATCGAGTGTACCTTCTGTACGACCGGGTCGATGCGGTCCCACCCCTCGGCCCTGTACGTGTCGAGATAGCCTGGCGGGAATACGCTCCAAGGCACGGAAACGAGACGCCGGTTGTTCGTCCGCGCGAAAACCGCATTCTCGTAACCTTGATCCGCGACTGCGTTCAGGAAAAGCTTCTTTAGATCGGCCGGAGTGGCGACCCTGCGTGTGGATTCGATGAAAGTCTCTATGTTCGTTCCCATCGGGTCCCACGCGGTTCGAGTTCGCGGTCAGTGGTTCGTCACGAAATCCATCATCGCATCGTTGAATTCCGTCGGCGTCTCCCAATGTGCCGCGTGTCCGGCATCGATCAGAATCGGGTTTCGCCGCCAGAGATTTCGGAAAGGAACACGTTCGAGATAATCCACGCGGAGGAAAGGATCCGATTTCCCCTGCACGACAGCGATCGGTCGATCGCTCGTCGACACGACGTCGATCTCGTCCGCGCCGCGGCCGGCCATTCCGTTAGCGACCATCCAGTGTCTCGCGTCGCCGTCGGTGCGGCGCGCCATCTCGAGCAGGCGATGGTCGTTCCTGAGCCTCTTGCCCATCATCGCTGTCGTGTATCGACGGACGTCGTCCTGGCTGAAGGTCTTTCGCCCGGCGAGGGCGGTGGCGGCCGTCCAGCGGAATCCGCGCGCTACTCCTTCGGGGGTCAATCGGACCGGAGGGGTGCCGGTGATCAGCAGCGAACGGACGGCCGAATCAGAGGCCAGCATTTCGATGCCTATATGGCCGCCAAGCGACCACCCCATCACGTGGAACGAAGAGTAGCCGAGCGACCGCATGAGCTGGCTCAGCACGCGCGCGTATCCGGGAAAACTGTACGTCGTGGAGGGCCGCCGCGAATCGTCGGACCCACCGTGGCCGGGAAGATCGGGCGCCACGATGCCCAGCTTCGTCTTGCTCAGGTCCTTCAATTGCCTGGCGAACACCTCCTTGCAGGAGGAATTCCCGTGAATCAAAAGTATGCCCGTTCGACCGGCTCTCCGATGGAACAACTGGAGGTTGAGTCCTCCGACGAAACAATTCCGCGAAATCATGAGTCGTCCTCCCCGAAAAGGGGAGCGGCAACACGCCGCCTAACTGCTGGCCAATCGGATTTTCTTACAATTTATGATTGCTCATCCTACACGCGTGAAGACCGCGGTCAACAGGTTGGGTCTCGTCTCGACGTTCATCGATAGTGAAGATGCCGGATCGATGTTCTACGGAGCCGCGCGGATGCAAAAGCCGACGGTGGTTCTACAGGACCAGAGAGTGCGAGCCGAGCTGGCACGAAATTCCGAGCTCGATCACTTGCGCGTAGTCGCTAGACGCTACGACGCGAACACCACGAAGAAGTCAGCTCGGTCTACGCTGGTCGCCTAGGAAGGTCCCTAGGGCGCGAACGCCCGGCCTGTGGCACGATCGGTAGCGGCCGCGTGAGCCGGTACCGCCCGCGCATGACGAGCGCGACCTCGCCGCCCGCCGACCGCTTGCAACCGATTTCTCAGGACTCTCGCAGGGGACCTACATGGCCGAACCCAAGGCAGAACCTAACGCACCACGGATATCCAGCTCGACGGTCGCTTCACTCGCGATATTCCCGCCTTTGGGCGTAGCCAGGGTCGGTAACGCAGACGGCGAGGGCGAATACGTGATCGCATCGGAAGTCATAGGCGGATGGCCGACGCTCCCGAATGGCGCCGCCGCGATGTACGAATCCGACTTCAGGACCGCGGACGGCAAGATCAAACGCCAGGCGGTCCGCTTCCGCATCTATGCGACGTCGACGGACGGCGAAACGTTCGAGGTCACGGCCAGCGACGGGATCCGCATCGAATGGAAGGTCGGCGTAGCCAACCTGAAGGCGGGCTGGTACGAATTCAATCAGGCCATGGATCTTCCGCGGGGCATCGCCAAGCCTGCACAGAAGCGAAACGCAAGGATACCCGTCCCGGGCCGGAGCGCCCGATTGGACATCGTTCCGAGTCCCAAAGAGATCGAGGGGCCCAACAAGTCCGGTCCGGAGTTCGCCCTCGACGACGGTACGTTCTGGGCCGGTTCGCCGGTCTATCTCGGCGAACTGCAAACCGACGATGCGGGGCGCCTGATCTTCCTCGGCGGCCGAGGCACTTCCGTCCCGTTTCGCAAGGGTCTCATGCCGACGACCTTTGCCAATAATGACGGTTGGCACGACGACGTATGCGACGGTCCGGTGCGCGCTACCGTTACCTTCGCCGACGGCTCGTCCAAGGAAGCGGAGCCCGCTTACGTCGCGGTCACGCCACCGAACTTTGCGCCGGGGACATTTGGCCTCGTTACTATGGACGACACAGTCAGAGAGGTATTCCGAAGCCAAGGCTGGATCGCAGCTCCGAGCTCGACCTCCTTCACCAAGGACGTTTGGCCGATCTTCGATCGGATGAGCGGCCTCCAGTGGGTGAACCATGGCCTATTTGTCATGCATGGATTCGGTTCACCTCTCGACGCCCGAAACGCGCAGGTCGTCGCGAAAATGCGCAATCCAGCCGCTGCAATGGCTCCGTGGCGGACAAGGGTCTTCAAGCTGTTCCGCGATGCGGCCGCGACGGGACCCTTCAACGAGCCGGCCCTGCCGCAGATGTTCGGAGATGCGTATGGCGAGAGTCCGAAAGGCACGCCTCCCGACGCGCTCAACTACCTTTCGGTCACGCGCACGCAGTTGGAGCATCTGGGGCGCTGGGCAGACGGAAACTTCGCCGACGACTGGACCGGTATTCCGACGCTCGCGGAATTCGATAAGCTCTCGCCGCCTGAGCAGATCGAGCATCTGAACCGCGCCCCTCTGCACGAGTGCCTAGGAGGGCCGTTCCATCCGGGGATCGAGTTGACGTGGACCATGCGTATTCCGCACGTCTGGAAGGGCGGCTATCGCCTGAAGGTGCTACCTACCGACGATCCGGCCAAGCAGGACTTCGGGCCGGAATTGTCGCCCCAGGTATGCTGCGGCCCCGGAGGACCGTTCGACGGCGTCGCCGCCGGTGCGTTGACGCGATTCCTCGGCGTGCCATGGCAAACCGATGGAGCGTCCTGCAACTCCGACGCGGACTATAGTCCGAGCACATTCCTGTCCATGCCCACGTTCTGGGGCGCACGCGTCCCCGACCAGGTGATGTCGTTCGAGAACTATTCCATCGCGGCGGCGATCGGGAAGAAGGGGAACGAG
This sequence comes from Bradyrhizobium macuxiense, assembly GCF_001542415.1. GTDB lineage: Bacteria > Pseudomonadota > Alphaproteobacteria > Rhizobiales > Xanthobacteraceae > Bradyrhizobium > Bradyrhizobium macuxiense. The sequence goes on along the minus strand of NZ_LNCU01000019.1, from coordinate 151,833 downwards.
GAGCAATTCTCCAAATACCTGATGACCCGCTCCGACTGGCTGCGGGACGTCCGGGGTTTCGACTACTATGCGCGCATAGCCCACATGGTCGAAGAATGGTGGGAATTGGGAATGGTGCTCGCCGTAAAAGATCCGTCGCCGGATTTTCCTGACGGTTTTCGTGTCGAGCAGGGACGAAATCGCGATTTTCCCGGATCCGATCCGAAGCCGGGGCTCGTCGCATTCGTCGAAGATCTTCGTAACGATGAGCCTACGCAAGTCGCGCAGGCGTCCAGGGGACTGGTCCTGCAGGCGCCTCAAGCGCCAAAACGCCGATATCGGCAGGGCGAGATCTGATGTTGGACGTGCTGGTCTGCGGTGCCGGACCCGCCGGCGCGACGGTGTCGGCGTTGCTTTCCAACGGCGGAATGAACGTTGCTGTCGTGGACCCGATGGTTGGGACAACCGAACGGCTCGAGCTGGTAGCCCCTTCCACCACCAGGCTCTTCGATGCGGTAGGTCTCGGCAGTTTGTTGCGAGATCCCGACCTGGTGCGCTTCTGCTCAGGCATCCGGCGGGATTGGGGCGCCAAAGTTTCGGTCGAGGAGTTCTTGAGCCACCGGGGCGGAGCAGGGTACGCCATCGATCGGCGTCGTCTGGACCGAGTTCTTCGCGAGGTCAGCCGAAAGGCGGGCGCCCGTTTCATATGCGGTAGAATCGTCGCGGTCGAGCGCGAGCATTCGATGTTCCGCGCGCGCGTACGTCGGGACGGCCTGAACATCACGGTGTTCGCCCGTACCGTGGTCGATGCATCAGGCCGAGCGGCTGCTCTGGCGAGGCGCCTCGGTGCGCGAAGGGTGCTTCACGAAGCGCTGCTTGCGTGCCGAAAAGAAGCTGTCCCGACCGATACGAGGGGTCGCTTGCTGGTTGAAAGCCATTCGGCTGGCTGGAGCTACCGCCTCGAGGGGCCGGAAGGCAGATGTGAGGCTTGGGAAGTGGGTTCGAAGGCCGATCTGCGCGGGTCGAGGGGGCAGGTCGTGGACGCGTCATCTGTGCTCTGCTTTCCCTCGGCCGGTCCAGGATGGGCCGCTATCGGCGACGCGGCCGCCTCATTCGATCCGCTCTGCTCGCAGGGGATCGCGAACGCACTGTCCACCGCGCTCGCGATCGCGGGTGCGGTCGTTTCGAATGCCGGCTTGGGAGAGCCTGCCGCTCGAGCCTACTCCGAGGCCGTCCGGCGTACCTTCGAAAACGCAGAGCATGGACGCCGGCTGACCTATTCGACACTCCCCGATCGCGGGCATCGCTACTCCACGGAGCTCACCCCGTCGGCTCCTCCTTCTTAGGAGATCCCTAGGCGGAAATATCCGGCTTGCGAAACCATTGGGAGTAATCCGATCCGCGTGGGTGATGACTCGACTCCTAGGCTGCGTTCAATGACTACTGGACCGGCCGTCCTTCTGTCTTCGTGCCGGCGCGCACGGCTACTCTCTCGGGCATCGCATGGCGTACCGGATTTAAAAGGTCTTCTTGTCCTCGAAAACCTTCGACTCCGAGAAGCCGTCCGACTGAAGAACACGGACCGACACGCTCTTGGCTCCCGGAAACTGATTCATGTCGATGTCCGTGCTCGGAATGGGAAGACCGACGGCTATGGTCTGCCAGTTAGGCTCGTGTTCGGCTTTGGCCTGGACGGTGTAGGTCACTCCCGGAGAGGGAGCGAGCGTATGCGCTGCATCGAGCGTAAAGCGGTTCGGCGAACCCGGATTGGGGCCGCCCATCGCCACGGTGCCGGATGGCACGGATGCCCCTCGGGCGAACTGCGCGGCCTCGACGCCCTTGATCATGAGTTTGATGCGGCGCAACTGAGGCGAGACGGGAACGTATTCGTCGAAGGTGCCGGACTGAGCATGCGGAGCGCAGGAATTGCGCTGAGGATTCACCTTCTTGTCGAAGATCTGCTGGTCCGCGCCGTCCAGACCGATCAACTCGATCCCTTCGTCCTCGAAGTCTTCCGACTGCACCGCCACCTTGACCGGCGTCACATAGTCGATCGTTCCCTTCTTGCGGTCGAGGTCGAATGTACCGCTTACGTGAGCGAAGTTTCCGTCGAGCACTCCGGCGCCCATCGTGTCCTCCTATGCTCCGGCTACCGGAGCAAAGAGCGTGTCCTCTTGGCTCAAGCGATCGAGGATTGCCCGATAGCTGTAGGCGGAGATCCACTGGTTGTCGCAGTAGGTCATGATATCATGGCAGCTCTCGTTTGCCATGACCCGCATCGGGATTCCCAGGGACGGATCTCCCATGTCGACGCCGATCATGTCTCCGTTCGCGACGTCTCCGATCCGGCCGTCTGCATAGGGAAAGCTCGGGTCGCTCGCATCCTGATTGCAGAAGCCCGGATGATATCTTCCGAACGTATGTCCGAGCTCGTGGGATCCGTACCAGCCGCCATAGGATCGTTCGGTGTCCCACGAGAGGGAGGGGTATTGGGCTGGATTACCAGTCGGCCCGACCGCTACGATCGACGGATTGGGTTGTTGAGGAATATCCTTCGCCGCCCCTCGGAAAAACAGGCCTTGATCGGCGTCCGAGATCAGTCCGTAGTAGTGGGTGCGCGGATCGGTTCCGGCGTCGAGGTCTTTCGCGCGGATCGCGGAGAGCTGATTGTGCGCGATGTTGAGCTTGCCCAGCCATAGCGGGTCATTGCCATCAGGGGTCGTCGGGCCCGAGAAAGGCGGGGCCAAGCGCGGGTCGGCTTGCACGACGAGCTGCGACCATTCGATCGTCGACACGGGATAGGCTCTGTCGAGGAAAGAGCGGAGATAATCGAAGTGGTATGCCGCCGGCGCGATCTGCTTTGGCGGAGCACCAGGCGTCGAAAGCAAGTAGCGGAGGCCGATGGCCTTGATACGCAAGGGAGCGGCCTCGATCATCGAAACGGTCACCGGCGCGTTCGCTCCGACGGGAATGTCGGATCCTCCCGCGAACAGGCGTTTCACGCGTACGGTCAGGCTGGACCAGGACAGTACATCGGCAGGAAGAATAAAGTTGAGACTTGTCCGGATATCCCGACGCTGGGCATTCAAATCGGGATAGGCGGTCGCTTTGACGGAAATGGTCCCGGTCGAGGCGACGTACTTGGCCGTCGCCGCCGCGGACGGCGCGACCTCGATCTCGCCCTGAACTTCGGCAGCACCGGTGAAGCCCGTCGGTCCGACGTAGACTCGGACGAGGGTGCGCTTTCCGCGGACGAGAGGGACGTCGTTCGCGGGGCTCTGAATCGTTTGACAGATCTCGGTGCCCAGCACGTTCACTTGCGCACCGGGATGCACCGTCTGCGTAGCGAGAAGGCCCATGCGGATCTCCGGATCGAACCGTGTCGTCACGAGCGAATTCCGTGCGCCCGCATGACGATCCTAAAGCAACATGCGTTTCGACAAGACTAGGGAGGTCCCGAGGAGCGGAAAACGGCAATCCGTGTTTCGATGCTCCCAGTTGTACTAGGGGGATGTCGGCATGCGTGCGCGCAACGAACGTTACCTCGCAAGCCTTTTTTCGGCTGCGCCCAGATTATCCGCCTCCCCTAGGGTCGAAATGATGATGCTCACCGGGGCGAAGCTGGCGCCGTCGGATGCTCCGCCTCCCGAGTTCACTTGGCGCGAATTCGCCGTTTTCCTTCTCACCGTCGCGGCGGAAATTGAGCATTCGCTAATGGTCCAATACCTGTATGCGGGATGGTCCTTAGGCGGCCCCCAAGTGCCGGAGGAGCATCACGAAGCAGTCGCGAAGTGGCGTCAGATCATCCTTGGCATAGCGAAGGAGGAGATGGGACATCTTGCCACCGTCCAGAACGTCATCCGTTTCCTCGGAGCGCCGCTCGCGCTCGATCGCGAGGATTATCCTTGGGATTCCGTGCTCGCCCCGTACCCATTCGCTCTAGAGCGCCTCACGCGAGCGACGCTGGCGAAGTACATCGTCACCGAATCTCCGGAAACCTGGCCGGATGACGTCAGCGTGGCAGAACGCAAGGAAATCGAAAAACTGGCGGCCGGCCCCGACAAAATGAACGTCAATCGCGTCGGCGCGCTATACAAGAAGCTTATCGAACTCGTCGGCGACCCCTCAAAGCTCGCCAGCTCGGAATTCCACCCGGAATCGTATCCGACGCAATCGTCCTGGGACGAATATGCAAGGGGTTATGGTAAGGGAGCCCGTGGATCCTCGGTCGCAGGAACGACGAAGACGCCGGACGTCTTGGTTATGCGGGCTGCCTCAAGGGCAGATGCCGTGGCCGCGCTGACTGCCATTGCGGAGCAGGGAGAAGCTCCCAACAAGGCTGCCGCGCAGGACGACGAATCCTCGCATTTCAGGCGATTTCTCGCAATCTTTAGACATTTTCCCAAGGACGGCGAATGGGAAGCGACGCTGCCGGTGCCGTCGAATCCGGTGGCCCCGGGTCTGCCGGCAACAGAGGGGCAGGCGCAGATCGAGGACGCCGAGGCGGGCAAATGGGCAAATGTCTTCAACATCCGTTATCGCATGCTGCTCAGTTACCTTGCGCACTCCCATAGCTCTCCGGGCGAAGGCGGCCTGACGCGACGGCAAGGTATCGTCATCAATAGGATGTTCGGCGAAATGTATACTTTGAGGGCGGTTGCATCCGTGCTTTCCCGCCTTCCATTGAATGTGGCCGGCGAACAAAAGGCTGCGGCGCCGTTTCAGATGCCCTATTCGCTCCAGCTTCCCGAAAGCGACGCCGCTTTTTGGCGATTGCATATCGACCTTTTGACGGCGTGTCGGGCGCTGCTCGAAGACAAGGTCATCTGCAAGGGCGAGCACGCTGAATATGCCGCCACGTTGCTGAGCCTCGATGCGAAGGCGTCGGAAGAGATGCGACTTTACGCCGGGGCGTCCACCGTGCGCACCGGCGTTCGTCGCTCGAAGGAGGGCGCATGAGCATTCATGAAATCCGGATCCTTCCGCCGCTCGCCATCGCGCGGCTCGGTTCCTCCAAAGAGCCGCTAGAGAACTACGAACTCGTCGTAAAAGACCCGTTGGGGCATCGCCAGATCTGCGCCGCAGAGACACTACGGGTCAATACACGAACCGGAGAAATCTCGGAGTCCTACCAGCCGGAAATGCCTATCAAGTTCCGTGATGGCAAGAGCATCCGGCCGGTGGCTCCTTTTCTCGAGGTCTTCGCCAGAACGGATGGCGAGAAGTTGGTCCCGCTCACAGTAGACCTCCTCGCCGCCGAAGGCCTCAATCCCCGCAGCGTCAAATGGACCGTCTCACTGGGCAATCTTAAGGCGTTCCGTCGTACGACGATCGAGCAGGACAAGATTCTCGCTTCGACTTCCTTCAGCGACCACGACGTTCATCCGCTGGAAGGTCGTTGCGACAATTTCCTTCCGGGGAAAACTCTTCCTCTCGGTTCTGCCCGCTATATCAAGCCGAACGCGGCCTTTCCCGAAATACGTCTGCGCTACACGCCCGCGGCCGGACTGGTCTACGGAGCTTCGGAAACGCGCATCACTGCAGATGGCGTGAACGGTCCCGTAACCGAAATCGATGAAATCGTGAAGGACCGGGTCATCTACGATCCGACCAAGGAGCATGCGACATGGCGTGGCTGGGTCGACCCCGGTGAGCCTACCGACACCAATCCGGGGCAGATCTACGCCGGATACGCGAACGCAAAGGGAGCGCAGGTCAGTTGGGGCTATCTCGACGACGAGTGCGACGGCATCGTGGAAGCTGAGATCCAGATCGGCGAAAAGAAGCTACGCGCCTTCGCTCGGATCGGGGCCGGTCCGCCAGCGTTCGCACCGGACTCCCTACCGATACGGACGGTTGCCGATGAAATTGAACAAGCCCTGTTCGGGCCGGAAGTCCGATCGGCCGACGTATCGGCTGATCGGGTAGAAGACATCGTCCGACGAGCATACGAGACCGTCCGGCTTCTGAACACCGCCGTCCTAAACGGCAATCCGGTCGACGGCCGCCTCGGCGCCGAGAGCATGATGCCTTTGCAAGACTCCAACGACTTCCACCGGATGTTCGCTCCGATCATGGCGACGACTCTCGTCGACAACCTTTCGGTGGTCGCCCTGCATCAAACTATTCTTACTGCTCTGAAGAGCGGAACGCCGCCGTGGTTCGTCGACGTTTTGCGCCGACCCGAGGAAGTTGGCGACCTTTCGGACAAAGGACGACGCAAGATGCCGGCCATGATGCGAGGTGCGGACGCACGCTATATGACGCTCACGCGACGACAAATCGATCTGATCCGAAAATCGGTTGCGAGCGGATTGTTCTTCGGAGGGAGTGCTGAAGAATGAGCGGCGATGACGCGAAGATCACACCCCGCAACCTCGCGGCGCAACTGAGCTACCGCGGGCGCGGCAATCCGCCGGTGACCCATCCATCTTCCGCCATATCCAACTGTTTTCCGGGCTTGGAATTCGACTTCCGAGCCATCTGGCGTCGTTTCCTCGTAGGTATCGTGCTATCGGAGAACAATAACTACGTCGTTGGCTACGAAGACGAAAAATACAAAGATCTCGTAGGTCATCGCCTGCTCAAGATCAACGATCGACCGATGTCCGTCTTGACGCAAGGTCCAGTCATGCCAGGCCGCGGTCCGGCGACCCTTTCCACCGGCGACAGCCCTGAAGCCGTCTCCTTCATGGAGTGGTCGAACACGATAGCTCTGCTCGTTGGACGGCAAGGAACGAAGGTGCGTTGCGAATTCACCAAGGAAGCAGCGAAATTGGAGGTCTTGCCAGGCAACCCGGACGTGGCGACGCAAACGCTCGAATTGGAGGTGAGGCAGCTATTCGAACGTGATGAAGCAGATGGAGCGTCCGAGCGGCTCGCTCTTTTGGCGGAGTCTCTCGCGAAGCCGGGAGAATTGAGTCAAGGACTCTGTTCCCCGTGGCAAAACGATTATCGCGAGTGCGCTTGCTATTACTGGGCCGCGAGTCGTCCCGATTACGTGAACGTTGTCCCGGGGGGCGACGGCCTTAGCAGGGGCGACAATTGGATGCAGAGGGAAAACACCGGAAGCTACATCGTCGACAATCGGGATTTCCAATCCAGTCTCAGCTACGACGATCTGTTCAAATCCTGGGAATCTGTGCTTCGGTTCGTTGTGGGCGGGATCCAGGAGCCGCCGCCAAAATGAACCGGACGGCGCAATCGGAGATGACGTCTGGTTTTGCCGAAATCGGTAAGCCGAAGTTCAGCGATGTGCATCTGCTCTGCACTGGACGACAAGGTCATCTTTTCCTCGCCGACGGCAGCCAACTCTTCGATCTCGATGCCGATACGTTCGCAAAGTTCGTGGCGGCTACGAACGATGAAGAGGTCTCAGGTCTTTTGACGAAGCTCGGATTGACGACGGAGCCACGACGCATCTGTGACGAAGCACCCACCGATGTTCCCGTGCGCGCCATTTCGTTAGCCATTGCGCAAAAATGCAATCTCGGCTGCACGTATTGCTACGCGCAGGAAGGCGATTTCGGAGCGTCGCCGAAAAATATGTCGCTCGAGACAGCCTTGGCCTCCATCGATCTCCTCATCGGGCAGACTCGCGCGGACGAATCCATCAACATCGCCTTTCTCGGCGGCGAACCGTTGATCAATCGTTCCGTCTTGCGTCAGGCCACGGTTTACGCTTCGGAAAAAGCCGCTGCGAGAGGTCAGAAGATCGGCTTCTCGATCACCACCAACGGTACCTTGGTCGACCGCGACGATGCTGATTTCTTCGAACGCCACGGATTTGCCGTTACGATCAGTCTCGATGGTCGGGCAGCCGTACACGACCAGTTGCGACCCTTCAAAGGCGGTAGCGGAAGCTACGAGCGGATTATCGAGCGCATCGGACCGCTGCTGGGACGCGCCGGTCGGATGCAAACGACTGCGCGCGTGACCGTCACGCCGACGAATTTGGCGCTGAAACAGACGCTCGACGAACTTCTGGGCATCGGCTTCCATAGCGTCGGATTTTCTCCAATGCTTGCATCGCCGACCGGACGCGGACAGATGGACGAGGTCGCGCTGCAGAACATGCTTACCGCGATGATCGAATGCGGTCAGAAATTCGAGCGGAAGGTCATGGCTGGGGAGAGATATGCATTTTCCAACATGACGACCGCTCTCCGGGAGATCCACAGGGGAACTCATCGACCCTATCCATGCGGGGCCGGAGGCGCCTACCTCGCAGTTTCGGCGGACGCCGAGCTGGCCGCATGCCACAGGTTCGTCGGCGTCGAAGCCGGAGCGATGGGATCGATCGGCGCCGGTATCGACAATGATCGCAAGAACGCATGGCTGGAGCGCCGTCACGTCCACAAACAAGAGCCCTGCCGCACATGTTGGGCGCGATATCTCTGCGGCGGCGGTTGTCATCACGAGGTGATCGCCCGCGGCAGACCGGCGTGTGATTTCATACGGGGGTGGCTACACTACGCTCTGCAAGCGTACCTGCGATTGGGCCCGGAAGGTTTGGACCGGGCATTCGGCGCGAAATCCCGGACGGCTTCATGAGGATGATGCCAGATGCAGAAGTGCTGGTGATCGGTGGCGGCCCGGCAGGGGCGGTCTGCGCACTCGCTCTGTCGCGACTGGGCAGAGACGTGGTCTTGTGCGAGGCGGCCGCCTTCCCCCGTGATCACATCGGGATTTGTCTCAGCCCGGGCGTAATTTCACAGCTCGACTTTTTGGGCGTGCAACACATCCTCGATCATTCTGCGCATCAAATCGGGCTGCCGATCGAGCGGCGGTGGGAATCGACGAGTTTTACCCCGACGCCTATCAAGGCATTGCTCGTCGATCGGGGGCAGTTCGATTCCGACATGCTCGCCATGGCTACCGCAAACCGCGTGCGCGTCCTCCAGCCCGCCATGGTCCTGAGTTTTTCGCGTGCCGCAGAAGGCTGGGTCGCGGACGTGGGCACGTCCACGGGCATACGACAAGTGCGTGCCGCCTTTTTGGTCGACGCGAGAGGGCGAAGTTCGGGACATCGCGATCGACGTCGGCGCGGAACTCCTACGGTCGCGGTTCATGGCGAATGGCAGGGTGAAGTTCGGCGGGCCGTTCGGATCTCCGCCGCGGACGCCTCCTGGACCTGGGCGGCGCCGACCGGACGGAGGAAGCGCGTCGCCGTCGCCTTCACAAACCCGGGCCTCCTTCGTCGCATGAAGGGTTCGCTGGACGAGCGCTATAGAAGCTTGCTTGAGGATGCGGACGCCATCGAGCCCGGGCTCGAGCTGGCCACGCCGCCAAGGGTATGCGACGCCACACCGTATATTGCGGAAGGCGACCAAGACGGGCTTCTGAGAATCGGGGACGCCGATGCTGCGTTGGATCCACTTTCGTCCAGCGGGGTTCAGGCGGCTATTCAATCGGCTCTTTGTGCCGGCCCGGTCATCAACACTCTGCTCACCGAATCGGCGGACCACGCCGCCGCAAACGAATATTGGAGTTATCGCCGGATTTCGCGATCCGAGACCCATCAGACTTGGGCCTCGCACAGATACGCGGAAGCTTATGCGGCGCGCCGGACGAGCTTTTGGCATAGCCGAGCAACAGCGTCTTCGACCGCTACGTCCTCATCAGCGACTAACCCTCCATTGCCGTCGCCGGGGCAGGTGCTCAGAATGTCCGAAAAAGTGACATTCGTTGAAGCGCCTTGTCTCGTCGATAACCTTGTGGTTCGCGTCAAGTCTCTAATGCATCCCAACATCGGTGAGCCGGTAGCTTACTTTGACGGCGTGTCCCTCGGGCCGATGATGCGCGCTCTATCGGCAGGCATCGCCGCATCGGAGGTCGTCAGCCTGTGGTCCCAAAGTGGCTCGCCAGAAAAAGCCATGGCATTACTGGGTTGGTGCTGGCAACACGAGATTGCGGTTGCCGTCTGATGGAACTGGTTGGCGGAATGTCGATCGTCTCGAACTCGACGCGAAAACTGCGGTGGTCGGCAGCAAAGGTCATCAAGGCAAAATGCTACGGGCAATGATCTTGCCTGCCGCGGCCGAAGCGCGAAGGAGTCGGCTTTCAGGCTTCGATACTATGTCCGTGCCGAGCGGCTATCTCGAACGGCGGTGCAAGTTTCTACGAAAGTGGCGTGATGTCGTACTCTGCAACCTGTGGGGAGAGGTGGAATGACCGATTGGATTTTCGAGGCGCCCGCCGGACTTAAGGATTTCCGCAATCCGATCGACTGGCACCGCGCCATGGAAAAGGAAGCACGTGACATCATCGCGATCCTTGCCGCTTCCAGTCTGGGCGTGGAAAGCCCGACTGACGATCAGATCGAAGCAGAGCGCGACACGCTCGCCTACGTCGATCCCACCCGCACCGCGCCGCCGGCGGGCGCCGAGACCCTGCCGATCCAGCCATGGAACGGATTTCCGAGAGCGGTGTCCCGAAGGGCCCCGTGGCCTGATTATCCGCCGGCGGATGGCGATCCCGACGGAAACTACAGAGCGGTCGAGCATCTCGGAGAGGAGGACCATCCTGCCGGCGTCTTCATCGACCGGCACGACAGGGTCCTTCACCTTCCCGTTCGCGATCGCCAAGACGAATATCTGGAATGGGCCGCACGGCGGGACGAACAGGGAAGAATTACGAAAATCACGTTCGTGGCGGAGGGATATGACTATTTCTCCGAATTGTTCGCCCACGACGAAGGCCGCGCTCTGGAGCTCTACAAGGACTTCACGGGCCTGCCGGATCTGAAGGCCGACGACCTCCGCGCCAAGGACGGTATCTATCGCCGTCTCAAGAACGGCACGACGAAGGCTGTGGTCGAGCCGGGTGGCTTCAATCCCCGCAACAGGTACAACATCAACCCAGGCATCGTTCATCTGTCGCACCGCGCCAATTCGCTCGGCGCGGAAGTCAACCTCGCCGGCGTTTCCGGAATCATACGGAAGAAGGCCGACGGTACGCGGCTGGACGGAAGCGACGCGGAGAAGCTGTTGTGCTGCAATCGGGGAGGGAATCCGAACCGCAATAGCGATCCGCTGATCTCGCAGCAGGCTTATGCCCAGGTGTTGCAGAGCTATCGATATACGTTGGCCAACCCCGTGGGTCTGTACATCGCTGGCATCGAAGATACCGGCCTCCTGCTGCCGGACAATTCGACGAAGGTGCCAAGAGAATGGTGGCGCGTCGTACGCGGCGCCGATCTTTGGGATGCTTCCGCCAGTCGGGTACTGCGTCTCGAGCTCGAAGTGCCGGCCAAGGAAAAGTTGACGATCCAAGATTTGTTGGTCGGCGGAAACAAGGTTCTCTTCCCGGGCCAGGTAGCGGAGTTGCTTTCGGTCCACCTTTTCGTCACTCGGTGGAAGAGGAGCGATGCTTCGGTCGGCCCCGAAGTGAAGTGTGATGCGACATGCTGCCGAAAGGGCGCGCAGCTCGAATTGAGCGACGGGAGCTGCAGCGATGGCTTTCGGCCCGCTTTCCCGGATCTGCTTCCTGCAAATGCCGCCGTCGCGGTGTCGACCGTCAAGCCGGCCTCCAAAACGATGTCGGCGATCCAGCCGCGTTCGGTCGTTAGATGACCGATCGGGTTCTGGATATCAACGACATACAGGGGAACGTCCTCGGGGGGTTCAACACGGACATCCAGGAGTTGGTGGCGCTCACCGTGGTGGATGCTGCGGATTTCCAGCGCGCGGCGGCCTGGGCGGCGAGCCTATCGCCGGCGGTCACCACAGTTTCCCAGGTCCGCGCGCAGCGGGAGGCCATGAAGTCGTCGGCCGCGACCGTAAGTCCTTGGCTTTGCGTCGGAATAGGTCAACGTCTTCTCAGCAAGACGCAATTCGATGTGCTCATTCGCGACGATGCCTTCAACAACGGCATGGCAAAGCGCGCTCCGTCCGTGCTCGGCGACAAGTCCGACCCCTCAGGTTGGCGCGTCGGCGGCACGCAAGCGCCGGTGGACGTTCTCCTGATCGTCGCTTCAAACGACGAAGCAGTCGCAGCTTCGCGGGCGCAGGATCTGGAGACGAGCGCTCTGACAGCCGGAATGTCCGCGACGTATCGCGAGACGTTGCGCAGACTTGACGACCGGGAACATTTCGGCTTTCGCGACGGGATCTCCCAGCCGCAGGTCGCCGGCTTTGACGATCTCGGCGAACTGCAGCCCGGCAACTTCCTCTTCGGCTATCCGAAGGATGCGGGATCCGACCCCTTCTGGCCCGTGGTCGATCCGCGAGGGTTGACCGACAATGGATCTCTTCTCGTATTCCGCCGACTCGCTCAAGACGTCGGGGCATTTCGTGCCTTCTGCGCGGCGGAAGCGATGCGTCTCGCTCCGCAGTGGCCGGGACTTACCGCCGACCTTCTTGGGGCCCTGATCGTTGGACGTTGGCAGTCGGGCACTCCAGTCGCAACCGGTCAGACCCGGGATCCAGGCCAGTTTCCGCCCAGCAACGACTTCGACTTCAAAGGTGATCCCGACGGAGCCTCTTGCCCTCTCGGTGCCCACATAAGAAAGATCAATCCGAGGAACGGGCCCAAGGACGTGCTTGAGGTACCGCGAATACTCCGTCGAGGCGTACCGTTCGGGCCGCTCTACGACGCGGCGCCGCAGGACGACAGAGGTCTAGCCTTTCTCGCCTTCCAATCCTCCGTGAAATCTCAGTTCGAATTTCTCACGCAGCACTGGATGAATAGTGCCCTTAATCCGGGTCGCGGCAACGATCTCCTGGTCGGTCGCTCCGACGGGGCCCTGCGCACCATGCAGATACAGAGCCCCGCTGGCCCGATCCAGATCTCCGCTCCTGTCGCGGATTGGATAAAGCCAACCGGCGGCGCGTATCTTTTCGCTCCGAGCAGATCCGGATTGGCCAAATTCGGAACGCCACCGGCAGCGCTCGGTCTTTGGAAGGCACATCAGCTTTGGGCGATTACATTCGATGCGGTGAAGCAGTCCTTGTTCGAGCGCTAGTGTTGCGGCAAGTTCCTTACCGACCTTCCGCTTGGTGCCGGTGCCAGCGTCGCAAAAAATTGGCAGCCGACAATCGACGGGCAATGTTCCGACTTGGTCGCTCGGGGTTGGTGAAAATAGCGGAGCCCGGCTGCGTCCAACTCGCGCCTCTCGCGAAGGTCCCATGAAGCGATCGGAACAGGGTCTTTCCATGATGGCCCTGCTCCTCCGTCAATCGCGCCAACCCGAGACAATGCGCTCTAACGACAACCGGGCTGCCGGCTTTCGGGAACCGATTTTGTCGATGGCCGTGTCCAAAATTGCGACGTATCCCGCAAGGGTCGCGCGCTTGCTCGGGGAGTGCTCGGCCACCTCGCGGGCACGAGGAAGCTCGCGGATATGGGACCATCCGGAAACGAGCCGCACCAGATCGACCTCCAGCCCTTCGGTCTGCGATACGCGATTGAGCCAGTCGGTGGCCTTCTCCAGGGCCGATCGGGTAACCTGGCCAGGATCCGCTCCATCCAGTGCTGCCGCAACCGTCGCCAGTTCGACCACGCCCCGAACGCTGCGCTCCTCCGGCGCCGGATCCTTCAACGCCAATCCGAGTTGCAGCGCTTCGCTCGCGAGCTTCGTCAAATTCAGAGATCGAGCGGAGTCCGCTATGGTCGCGTACCACCAAGGACGGAGCTTGTTGTCGTCATCCTTCCGGTCCAGCAGGATCGCGTAGGTCTGCCGCGTCCACCATTCCGCTCTCTCCCGCTGCCCGATTGTCCGAAGATGAGCCACGAGCCCGCGAAACGCGGCGATCGAGTCGGCCTCGAAGAACTCGTTCTTGAACGCTTCGGCTGGGTGTTCTGCGTACAATTGAGGAATGTCGCGCTCCAGGCGAGTATACAGTTCGTTCGCCCCTTCATCGTCTCCGATCCGAACAAGCCGTTCGGCCACGCCACTCATCACGTGCAATGCGAAGGAGGTCGATACCTTGTCGTCCGCGGCATCGAAAGCGTCGTTCAAGTCGGCGGACCGGAAGCGCTCGAACGCCTTCCCTATCTCGATTGCCGTAACGACCCGGCGGACGACGTTTTCAACCGTCTCCTCCTTGTCGTCGCCATCTCGGTCGCCGAGTAGCGCGTTCTTCGCCGAAATAGACTCGATCGGTTTGCCCCGGACAAGGGTGCGTATCGTTTCGTAGTCCGGCGCGTCGATCTGCGAGGAAAGAAACGTCGCGATAAATCTCGTGTCGTCGTCGATTCGGCAATCGACTTTCCGGACGATGTCGAGCCGTTCGGCCGGACTGAGGTCGGGGCTCAGGGCTATGGAGTAGGCGAAAAAGCAATCGTCCGTCTGATCGATGGCCAGATTGGACGGAGTGACCATGGGCGCGCTCGGCATGGGAGAGGCACCTCTGTCGGTGACGAGCTTGGTCAGGAGTTCTACGTGGTTCTGGGCCTTCGTGTAGAAAGCGATCAAGGCGCGCGTGACGGTCCGCATGGAAGGGCCCGACGCCTTGCGCACGAATTGCGACCTGAGCTCGGCAATCAGATCGTCAGGCGGCACGCGCCCGGCCGCAACGGCGCCGAGAACGGCGGCCGATTTAACGCTCAGGATCTGGATCGAAACGCCCTCACTGTCGCGGGACCTCAAAGCCACGGCTTCGAGCCTGTCGAAATCTCCGGCGTAACCCAGCGCATAACCTATCTCCTCGGCTGCATTCCGCATCGCGATGATGTCGCCGATGTCGTCCAGGAACGCTTCGGCCCTCGGCCCGTAGCCGAGAGCCTCAAGGCGGACGAGCACCCCGGGAAGGGCCTTATCCGCGCCGACACTCGTGACCGACGGGCGACGCATCGCGTCCGCGATGCTCTCGATCTGGTAGCGATCGGTCGCCGGCGCGATCCTGGCGCCGAAGTACGAAAGGGTCGCGGTCGCCAAAAGGCCGCTGGTTGCAATCAAAGCGAGGGCGAAGACCAGATTGAGCCGCGTGAGGCCCGATCCCTTCTTCGGCGCCGTGGCGGTCTCGGACGCGCGGAAATCGGGAGGGGACGGAAAAACAGTGGCCTCGACCGACTCGGGCGGCGAGGAGGATCTACGGATCCAACTGGCGATCAGATCGCGAACTCCGTCGTCATCGAAGTATGAGGTGTGGATCAGCTCCTGGAAAGTGACTGATCGGGCGGCGGTCCTGAATATGACTTCCGACCCCTGGGAATCGTACGCCCCTTCGAACAGGGCACGGAGGCGGTCCACCGTCTCGCCCGCGCGGAGATTCGACCGCTCGGTCAAGCGCGCGGAAATGTCGGTTGGCAGCGGTCCCCAACCGGGCGACATGACGAGCAGAGCGCGACCGACGGATGCCACCCTCCTGCCCACAATGTTGCTGCCTTGCGCCCTCTGGGCGATCTTCGACCAGATGAACTCGTCGGCCGCACGCGCGAAGAGGGTGTCATACAGCGGAACGAGGAAGGGTACGAATTTCAGGAGACTGGTCGTGCTGAACCGCGGCGCGATGTACGGAGCCGTCCCCAACGTCCCGGCGATCAGATTTATGGGTTCGTCCAGCGTGTGCCACAGACCCAGCCAAAGCTTACCGTACCAGTCCTTCGCACGCCGTTCCGAGCCGGCGAGGTGCCGGTCCTTCAACCAAGCGATCAAGGGCTGCGCCACCGTCAGAACCGCGAATACCGCGATCAGGGCAAGCAACGTCAGGAGCGTCGCATAGATCGCGATCGGGAGCGTCTGACCGTCCCGATGCAGTCTCTTCACGGCTTCGAGCAGTTCGTCCGGCGAGGCCGGCGCCAGCGACATCGCGAAGAGGCTGCACGCGGTCAGACACGCGACTACGAGCCACAGATCGGTCTGAAGAGAACGAAAGGCGATAAATGGCGTCCCTATCGTGGTCCAACTCTTCAACCCCTTGAGCTTTTTCCCTGCCCGCGCGGACGCGACGAGGCAGTGCCACACCACGGAGCCGCCATGACTGTGCGCCACCAGATGGTAGGCCGACCGCGTTCCCTCGAGATCGTACAGCCGCGCGAGAAGTTCCATGCCGGCGAGGTATCGCCGATCCTCGAGGTTGGCGCCCGACCAATGAAAGGGCTTATCAAAGCAAAAGCCCGCAAGTCGCGATTGCACGTGGGATTGGAAGAGGCTGCCGAACTGCCACCAGCGACTGCCGCGATCGGCGATGTCGGCGGCGCCCGTGCCATGAACGAGGATGATGCGCTCGGCCTCGTGCTCTGTCTCTTCCATTTCGGAGCGATCCCTGCCCGACGGCGGCCGACTCTAGCACCGAAACCGTGCGCCGAGGCCTTGACCTTCCAGTCCCGGGAGCACCGTGCCGTGTCGATCTGACCTCCGATCCTAGGGCGGCGATCCGAGGTCACAACCCCGGGGATTCCCCAGCCGCGTCTGCGGAGCCGGAGCGGAAAGCTAGTGCGGCGGCTCCGAGCCGACGTGGTGCGTGACGAGCTTGTTAAGGGAGCAGGTGAAAGGGTAGTTCACGTAGCCTTCGTGGAATGCGACGGTGGTATTGTCTAGCACCGCGCGGTTCAGGTCCGTCGCGAGGATGTTCCCGCCAGCACACGGCCCGCCATCAGCAGATGTTGGGAAAGTACTCGCGGGCAAGCCGCAGCAACTCCAACTGGCGCTGCCCCGATACGGACACCGGATCTTCTCCGGAGATCATCCTGCGACCTATATGCTCCCCCAGCGCGCGGTAGCACTCGAATTGTTCCTCGGAGAAGAGCTGTTCCATCGTCGACTCGTGCGGAAACGCCGGATGTGCCGCCTTGTACGCAGCCACATAATCGTTCTCGTCTCCGCTGAGCGATGATTTCAAGTAGATCAGAACACCCGTCTCCCGCTCGGTACCGCCGGGCAGCGGCGGATAGTCGATCAGGCCCAACGCGACATGCGGTCCGTGCTTCGGATCGCGTACCTTGTTCTTGACATCTTCCGATACCTGCAGCGAACGCTTGGCTATCGGTTGCCAGTCCATCGTGATCGTCGTTCCGAGATCGATCCGCGCGAAACGCTGTAGCTGCACCAGGGACGATGACATCATGTCGGGATCTGCTTCGCCATCGACCGCCACTATGAGGCGGCAACGTCGGCGGAGTAGTTCGTAGATCCCCAGGTTTTCGATATGACCTCCGTCCGTCAGGAAGACGAAGCCGGCACCGGTCTTCGAATCGATGGCTGCGTCGGTTATCGTCGTTCCCGACTTGAAGAACGCTTCCTTGAGCA
The DNA here is from genome assembly GCF_001542415.1 of Bradyrhizobium macuxiense. Lineage (GTDB taxonomy): Bacteria > Pseudomonadota > Alphaproteobacteria > Rhizobiales > Xanthobacteraceae > Bradyrhizobium > Bradyrhizobium macuxiense. The sequence goes on along the minus strand of NZ_LNCU01000019.1, from coordinate 134,663 downwards.
GGTGGACCGGACCCGCCCTTCCCAACCACCAGCGCAGCGGAGCCCACCATCCCGCAACTCTCACTATGTCGGCGGGATGACGTAGCCAGCGACCGAGCCTGACGTTGAAGAATGCTATCGTAGGGGACAGCGGCCGCATCGACGCGATGCCCATATTGGGCGCCGCCGCAGCGCCTGATATCGCCATCGCGGTGCCGATGTTCAATCCGTCAGTCACTCTTTCGGCGAGCGCCGTATCGACGTAGCCCGTCGCTTCGCTTCCTACGAAGAGGCGGCTGAAGACGAAGAAATCCGCGTTACGACCCCTACGGTTCGCGAAACGGGAGCCGGGAACGTTCAACGCCGTGTTGATCAGATGATAGGGCGATTTGCGCGGCTTAATCTCGCTGAAGCGGGTCGTGTCGACTTGTCTCAATTCCTGGCTCGGCCGAGAAATCGCTTGTCGTTTCGGAACGCCGAGCAGCTGCCGCAGACAATCGACGAGTTGCGAGACCTTGGGAAACCGCGCGGTCCGGACACGGGGCTCTTCCCTCCTGAACAGGAAAGCGCGTCCGAGCCGATCTCGGTAGAGTTGGTGCAGGGAATTGGAATTCACATTGAAGAAGGGCCACGTCAGGACCAGCAGGATCGCTCCGGCCCCGAAGTAGGAGAAAGCGGCCGATCGATCGACTTCCGCCGACGGAACCTCGTTGGAGTAGCCGAACCACTTGACGAGAACCGACGGAGCATGCCTCCAGCCATCCATCACCTCCGGACCGCACGCCGCGCCCTTCGCGCACGCGGAGACTCCAATGGCCCAGTACGCCAATTGAAGGACGACGACCCACAGCAACAGAGGAATCACCAACGCGAGAAGAACCAGGATGATGCGGCTCGTCCACTTCGAGGCTGCGTCAGAAATTCCCTTGGTCGCGGACGTCAGGGCCTTGTCGGCGAGGGAACGCACGAAGGGAAGGACCGCAAGCACGACGGGAGTTAGCCAGGCCACGATCCTCGCCCAGTTCTCGAAATAACCGCCGGAAGGCGACGCGGATGTCGCCGCATCCGTATGGACGCCGAACATCAGCCTCAGAAGCGCGAAGTGAGCCTCCAACACTACGGGCGGAGTGATCAGAAAAAATAGAATGTAGCCCGCGGCCCTGGCGAATATCTTTCGATTGCGAACCTTGACGATCGGCCAGACGGATACGATGAGCGCGTAGACCACAAGCAACAGGAACAGCGCGCCCAGCGCGAGGATAGACCAAGGAAAGCCCGTCGCCTTTATTCCTTCCGGCGCGGATGACGGCCATTGCGGAAGGCCGTCCAGACGCCTGGTGTCGGCGACAAGGGCCAGCATCCCGGCCGCAAACAAGAGGAACGGCAGGATCACGACGATGTTCATCGCGAGTCCGCGCAGGTAGATGGCCACCGCGGAGATCGCGGATGGAAGACCGTCCTGAAGAAGATAGCGCGAGTGGTCGCGCAGATGACCGGTTTCGACCGTCTCGCCCGGATCGCGCCCCGTCTTGCCGAACGGGAAGTCGTCGTCGTAGGCCATCGACACCGTCATCGACGTTCCGATGTACCCGCCTCCCGAGACCGTCGACAGATAGTGAAAGCGTTGTATCGGCTCGGCCGCGTTCAGCGCCTGGAGCACGCCCAGACAAAAAGAAGCCGAACGGATGCCGCCTCCCGACAGCGCGATGCCGATCATGCCGTCCGACGTCGAAGGCGTCCGAGCATCCAGTCCGACGGGCGGAATCGCCTGCGTGATCTCGCAATATTCGTGCAGATAGACACGTCGGAAATCCGTGATCAATTCCGGGGACGACTGAAGGCGTCCAGCCGTCGGGGCCTTCTCGGTCGCGGTGGACCCAGGAAGCGGCGCGCCTTCGGTATCGGTCGGCTTATGTTCGGCGTTCGCCCTTTTGACTTGCGCGTCGCTCGAGACATCGGCGTCCGCCGTCGGTACCGGCGAGGGAGTAGCGAGTATCTCCGATTCGGGCGCCGGCGGTTGCAAGGTCGGTTTCCCGTCTTCGGCACCGGGTGGCTTCGGTCCTTTCGGTTCGACCATGGGCGCTCTCCCCTCGACTTCGGACGCGACGAAAGCTTCCGAAGAGGTCGAACCCTCGTCAAGCTAGGAGCCTTCCCAGTGGACGCGACGGACGGAGGATTCTCGGCTCGCACGTCGGCTTCCCGACGGAGTCGCCCGCGCATGCGCTTGGTCGGGTCTGACGATGAGTTACAAGAGCGATGTGGGAGCTTGGACGTCCGGGCGTAGGCGTCGCCCGCTTGGTCGAACGGCGTTCAACGGCCCTTCGCGTTCGCGTTCAGCGACGACGCTATGGCGGTGATACCCACCGCCAGGAGCTTCTTGCCGTTCATAACGACTCTGCCGACCGCGCCGGCGGTCCGGACGACTTCGACTTGGTCTCCGACGTGCATGAGCTTGAGCAGGCCTTGATTTTCGTCCGAGATGTGACCGTATCCGACCACGCGGCCGGGCACGCTGTCCGCGAGATAGCGGGCCGGCTCCGAGCCGACCGGTTCGACGAATACCATGTCATCGATCACGTTCGACTTGGCAGCCAGCTTGGCGTCCCGCAGCATTGCCTGGCCGTAGGTCTGCTCAAGCGCCTCCTCGTCGACGCCGTCTTCCAGGGCTGCTCTGCACGCCGCAGCGAGGGCCTCGTGATCCCAACCCGGATGGGTCCGATCCATCTCGTCCAAGCTTTGCTGCAACAGGTCGACCTCGGTCACGGGACCGCTCCTGGCGTCGGATTTCACTTTCGGAGTCGCCGAAAAAAGTGCTCTCATGGTTCACACCGTGTTCAATCGGGCAGCCAGACGGCTAATCGTCTCCGGATCCTCAAGATCGAGTATACCATGCCATTTGGTGCCGGTAAGCAAGATATCGCCGAGCTTATGCCCTTGAATTCTATGAGGTAAATCACTCACGTTCCAGATCGTTCGGAGTGAATTCGACTTAAGATACCTCTCAACCGTAGTTCCCCACCTTTGTTGCACCGATTCATCAAGGCCTCGTAAATTTGTTCTTATCCGGTCCTTGCAGCCGTTCCAATCGGCCGGCGTTTTGGGTCGGAACCCGTACTTCGGCCACAAGCGTCCGCCCCCCGACAGACCGGCACGAAGCTCGATGCGTCTAAATCTCAAGCTCATGTAGAGTTCCACCGCCGATCTCATCAGGCGATCCGCTACTTTGATGCCGTTGGGCTGCGGATCGGCGATCAAAAGGTGATGATAGGCGAATGCGTCCTGGTCACCGATGGTGATCTCGCGCTTACCGTAGATGCTGCCGCCGTCGGGCTGGGCGAAAAATACGTAGTATCCGAACGAGCCTCGCTCGGAGGGAAGCTCCAGACGAAGCCCCCTGTCATCGAACATATCCGGCGACAAGCATCGCCATAGAACTTCCCAATCGAGTGCGTCCGGGTCGCCACGTCGCGTGAAGACCCTCATCCTGATAGCGGTCCACCGCTGCAGGAAACGATGATCGATCTGGCACGCCCACATTCCACGAGAACCAGATCGCGTTCCTTCGATACCCTTTCCCACCAAGATCGTAATCTGGCCGGCGGTCCTGCGCAGCAGGTTGATCGGCGCTCGCGCGACATATCCTTCGAGCATCTCGAAAGTCGGAATGCACGCGGACAACGTTAGGCGGAACCGGTGAGAAGGTACCGGCGGAGGAGGTCCCAATGATTCTTCGTCTGGTCGAGCGCTCAACGTTCAGCGAGGCCGGTGAGAGTGAGGAAGGATGAAGGACTTAACGCGGCATTTTTGGACTGTCACCCTAGGGGGTACCCTCGGTCCGAGCCCGGCAGCGCCGTAGTAGTAAATCGGCGCGGGTGCGAATGCCAGTCGGCGTGCCAAGCGCCGGGCTGCGAGAGTATGAATATTTCAACTTAATCCATTCGGGATGCCATGAGAATCATTGCTTTGTCTTTCTTGGCCTTCTTGATCCTATCGAACCGCGCCTTCGCGTGGGAGACGATGGGCACAAGACGGTTGCGCTGATCGCTCAGCAATGCCTGACGCCGGCGGCAAAGAAACAGGTTACCGCAATGCTGAGGTCCGACTCGGACGACGTCACCAGACATGATATAGCTAGCGCGGCGACGTGGGCCGACAAGTTTCGGGATTCGAACCACCGCAAGGATCACTACGTGCACACCCAGAACTGGCACTTCGTCGACATGGAAAATCGACAATACGGATCTGAATGCCGCTTGTTTCGACCATCCTCAGTTGCCTCAAGGTGAGCCGCGACCGGAGGACCGGGCAGGGTTTGCGCGACCGACAAAATCAAGCAATTTCGGACGGAGTTGCGCGCGGCCGACACGGACGCGGAAGAACGGGTGATGGCCCTGAAGTTCGTTCTGCATTTTGTCGGAGATATCCATCAGCCGCTACACTCTTCGGACCACCATGATCGCGGCGGCAACAGCGTGAAGGTCGCCGTCGACGGCTTTCCACACAAGTCGAAGGATGAACTGCATGGCTTTCTGGATACGCAGTTCGTGGACGCGCTTGGCCCGCCGCCAAGCTCGCTCGCGGCATCCCTCCTGAGTAACATCACGCCGGAACAAGCGAGGCAGTGGGCCGCGGGAACGCCCGAGGATTGGCTGAAGGAAGCGTTCGATATCGCGGTTTCGGACGTCTACGGCAGCCCGCCGCTGTCCACCGATGGGGTGCAGCATCTCGATTCAGGATACGTGGAAAGAGTCGAGAAGGATGTGAAGCTGCAACTCAGCCGCGCCGGCATCCGCCTAGCCTTTCTCCTCAATCAGTCGCTGGACACGGAACAGGCCGATTGGAATTCATGTCTGAGTGGCGGGATCCAGCAGCACGGTGCGCGAGCGAAGGGCAGGCCATCGGCAGCATCGCCGATGACCGCGAATTCGGACCCGGCTTTGCCTCGGTCTTGCAGTCGCTCGACATCGCTTTCCGAGACGCCTCAAGGCCGACCGCGGAGCCAGTAGCAATCGCGTGCTTTCGGGCGGCGCGTCCTGCCCACGTCGCTGGCGCATCGGTACATACCGGCAGTACACGCAACGCAACCCGCCGCGGTTGTCCGGAAACGCTGATTTTACTGCAGTTTTCGAGGCCCTTGGGGCGCTGGCAGAGAATCCCAATCTTTCCACCGCACCTGGGCGATGAGGGACCCGTTGATTAGATCGTAACCTAACAGGATGTCGGTGGCACCTCCGGGATTTAACTTTAATCGTGGACCATTTCTAAGCCGGCGATAGTTTGCGTAGGAACGGCGGCTTTTGACGGATTACCAAGGGCACACGCCGCGAGTTAGGCTGCCCTCCGGTAGGAAAATGGAGCTTCGGAAATAGTGGGTCTAGCAATGTAGCGGACCCCCGCTACCATGCGTCCCCCACTATTCTCAAAAGTGGGTTTCGGGCTGTAGCGGTCTCCCGCTACCAAATTTCCGGCGGTTTTGAGCACTTTTCGAGCGAAATGCTCCACCATAATCACTACGCGGCAATTCCGTAGCAACTCGCACCAACAGCCGTGACACCGCTGGGATTGAATCCTTGCTATCCGCGCCTTCGCTTGGACTGATACCTCGCGAGGTGTCGCGTCGCAGATGAGATCTCGAAGCAATGCAAGGATTCATTCTAGGCGGGACTGCAGCAGTCGCCTCTCGGTCCTCTCAAGGCTGAAACAGGGGTTCGATTCCCCTAGGGAGCGCCAGCAATCTCAGGCACTTAGGTAGCCTTCCGCCGCGCTCGTTGAATATTGGTCGAATAAGACGCTGGTGAACAGCGGCGAACGCTTGCGAAATTTGCTCCCGATAATCGCAGACCAACCTCGGCGCGATGCCCCGCTGTGGCTGGCGCATTCGCAAAAAACTTCCTCGTCGCCTCCACGCGGTTCGGTGCGAGATCTCCTCCTGCCTGGTATCGTCCGCATGCGCGGCAAAGCAATGGTTGAAGGCCTCGCGATAGATATCCTGGGCGTGAGCCGGCAAATGATCGCGAGCCAGGAGGGGAAGGTCGTCGTTGGAGCGGTACGGCATGAGTCCCTCCGTCAATCGGCTGCGGCCCATTCTTCATCCTCGGGAGAACGCTCCGAGGTGAGCCCATAGATTCGATCGAACCACCGCAGGTGATCGTGGACCTTGACGACGCCTTCAACATTCTCCGCTGCGACGATTGCGGCCTTGCGACAGCGCTCCTCGGCAATCAAGCCGCTGAGATGAACAATTCCGTCCTTGACGATTACGTTGAGGCCCAGCAGATCAAGGTACGCCAACCGCCAGATGCCGTGTCGCTCGCGCTGTCCGTTATCACGGAAACGACGCTGTAGGTTGCGCACTCGCTGTTCAAGACCTGGGCTGGAACGAGATCGCGTTAGGAAGGTCCGGCATAGGCAGCTTCGCCAAGCAGGTAATGCAGCCCCCGCAAGGTCTAGAGGCACCGCTCAATGGGCCCACCAACCAGTCTTGATCTAGATCAAAAGCCGTCAGGCCACCGTCCTTCAGGATTGGATCAGGCGACGGTTCGAATCCCGTCAGTTCTCACATGGAAAAGAGAGGCGGCATGCCCGTCGGGAGTCAGGATATTGAACGATCGCGTCGTCAGCGCATGGAAATACTTGCCTTCTTATTTCTGACTGCAGTGGTGATGCCTGCGCTCGCTGTCGGCGTAGTCGGAAGCTACGGGCTCGTGGTGTGGATCTATCACATGGTGGCCGGCCCTCCCGGTCCGCCCGCCGCGCATTAAGCACGGGAGAAGAGCGCCATGCTCAAGAATGCAATCAATCGACGTGCTCTCATCACCGGCCGCGCTCTCTCCGTTGATCCCGTCGCGGTGCCGCCCGGTGGTGAAATCGCAAGCATCCTGGTGCAGGTCCGTCCTGAGCAGTTGCAGGACGTCGAGGCCTCGATCGCAGCCTTCCCGGGATGCGAGGTTCATGGCCGCGACGTGCGGGGCAAGCTTGTCGTCGTGGTTGAGGCACTTGGCGCCGGCTCGCTCGGATCGACGCTGAACGCCATTGCCGCACTGCCCCACGTCTACTCTGCCTCACTTGTCTTTCACGCCATCGACGCGGGCTGACCGCCGGCGTCGGGAGAATGTCCATGACCGTACCCAAGATCGATCGCCGGCAGATGCTGAAGCTGGAGGCCGCGGCGATCGCTTCGGTCGCGGGAGGCATGCCCATGCCGGCGCTGGCGGCAAACCTCATCGCGGAGCGCGAAGCCAGCGAACTGAATTGGAACAAGGCGCCCTGCCGTTTTTGTGGCACCGGATGCAGTGTCATGGTTGCAACGAAGGATAACCGCGTCGTCGCCACCCATGGGGATATCAAGTCCGAGGTCAATCGCGGTCTCAACTGCGTGAAGGGTTATTTTCTGTCCAAGATCATGTATGGCCACGATCGGTTGACGCAGCCCATGCTGCGCAAGACCAGCGGCAAATACGACAAGAATGGCGAGTTCACGCCTGTCTCCTGGGACGAAGCCTTCGACATCATGGCTGACAAGTTCAAGGACGCGTTGAAGAAGCGCGGACCCAGCGGCGTCGGCATGTTCGGCTCGGGACAATGGACCGTCTGGGAGGGGTACGCCGCCTCAAAGCTGTTCAAGGCCGGCTTTCGTTCGAACAACATCGACCCCAATGCGCGCCATTGCATGGCGTCGGCCGTTGCCGGCATGATGCGCACCTTCGGGATGGACGAGCCGGCCGGCTGCTACGACGACATCGAGGCCACCGATGCCTTCGTGCTATGGGGCTCCAATATGTCGGAGATGCATCCGATCCTGTGGACGCGAGTGGCCGACCGCCGGCTCTCCGCACCGCATGTGCAGGTCGCCGTGCTCTCGACCTTCGAGCATCGCTCGTTCGACCTCGCGGACATAGGCATCGTTTTTACGCCTCACTCCGATCTCTTTATCCTGAATGCGATCGCGAACCACATCATCCAGACCGGGCGTGTGAACAGGGATTTCGTGGCAGCGCACGCCGTCTTCAAGCGCGGCCAGACCGACATCGGCTATGGGCTGCGGCCCGATCATCCCCTGCAAAAAAAGGCGAGCGGCGCCGCCAAGGCGAACGATTCGACCGACATGAGCTTCGATGAATACGCGAAATTCGTCTCGGACTACACGCTTGAGAAGGCGGCGAATATGTCTGGCGTTCCGCTCAAGCGTCTGGAGGCGCTGGCCGAGCTTTATGCTGACCCAAAGACCAAGGTCGTCAGCTTCTGGACCATGGGATTCAACCAGCACACCCGCGGCGTCTGGTGCAACAACCTTGTTTACAACATCCATTTGCTGACCGGAAAAATCTCCGAGCCTGGCAACAGCCCGTTCTCCCTGACCGGCCAGCCCTCAGCGTGCGGCACGGCGCGCGAGGTCGGCACGTTCTCGCACCGTCTGCCTGCCGACATGGTCGTGAACAACAAGGAGCATCGCGACAAGGCGGAGGCGATCTGGCGGTTGCCGGAGGGCACTATCCCTGACAAGCCGGGCTACCACGCCGTGCTGCAAAGCCGCATGCTGAAAGACGGCCTGCTCAATGCCTATTGGGTTCAGGTCAACAACAATCTGCAGGCGGGCCCCAACATCAACGAGGAGACCTATCCGGGCTTTCGTAACCCGGACAATTTCATCGTCGTCTCGGACGTCTATCCGACCGTCACCGCGCTTGCGGGCGATCTCATCTTGCCGACTGCGATGTGGGTGGAGAAGGAAGGTGCCTATGGCAATGCCGAACGACGCACCCAATTCTGGCATCAGCTCGTGACGGCTCCGGGAGAGTCGCGCTCTGATCTCTGGCAGCTGATGGAGTTCTCCAAGCGGTTCAAGACCGAGGAAGTCTGGACCGAGGAGCTCCTGGCAAAGAAGCCTGAATACCGGGGCAAGACCCTGTTCGACGTGCTCTACCGGAATGGTCAGGTCGACAAGTTCCCGCTATCCGACATCGAGCAGGGCTACGCCAACGACGAGTCGAAGGCGTTCGAATTCTATGTGCAGAAGGGGCTGTTCGAGGAATATGCCACCTTCGGCCGCGGCCATGGCCACGACCTCGCGCCGTTCGACGTCTACCACCGTGAACGGGGATTGCGCTGGCCTGTCGTGAACGGGCAGGAGACCAAGTGGCGCTATCGCGAGGGGGCTGATCCGTTCGTAAGCCAAGGCGCCGGCGTGCAGTTCTATGGCAATGGCGACGGCAAGGCCCGCATCTTCGCGTTGCCTTACGAGCCGCCGGCGGAATCGCCCGACGATCAATATCCGTTCTGGCTGTCGACCGGTCGTGTGCTGGAGCATTGGCATTCGGGAACCATGACACGCCGGGTGCCCGAACTCTACCGGGCGGTTCCGGAAGCCGTCTGCTTCATGCATCCAGACGATGCCCAGGAGGCAAAACTGCGCCGCGGCGACGAAGTGAAGGTGATTTCGCGCCGGGGCTTCATCCGGGCCCGGCTTGAGACCCGCGGGCGCGATCGGCCGCCTCGCGGCCTGGTGTTCGTGCCGTGGTTCGATGAGTCCAAGCTGATCAACAAGGTCACGCTTGACGCGACGGACCCGATCTCGCTGCAGACCGACTTCAAGAAATGTGCAGTACGGATCGAGAAGGTGTAGCGGCCATGATCAGGAAGCTGGCGATCGTTCTGCTCACCGTCGGGATAGCGGGCGGCATCGGGACGCTCGCCGCCCAGACGCTAAGCTCCGGCCTGCGCGGTCCGGCGCCGCTGAACGAAGAGGGGCCGGCGCCACCGATGACGCCGATGCGCAACTCGGCCGAGAAGGAGGTGCGGAACTATCCCGAGCAGCCTCCGGTGATCCCGCACTCGATCGACGGCTACCAGATCGACCTTCGAAGCAACAAGTGCCTGTCCTGCCACGCCAGGGCGCGCACGGGTGAATCGCAGGCGCCGATGGTCTCGATTACGCATTTCATGGATCGCGACGGTCAGTTCCTCGCATCGGTCTCGCCGCGGCGGTACTTCTGCACTGAATGCCACGTGCCGCAGAGCGTCACCGATCCCCCCGTCAGTAATGATTTCGTCGATGTCGATACCCTGCTGGACCGCGCGACGCCGGGTGGCAAGCGATGAGCGAAGTGGACTCGAAGGTCCCACGACCGGGATTACTGAAGCGAATCTGGAGTTTCTTGATCGAGCTGATCGACGTGCTGATGCGGCCGAGTACCGTGTTCAGCCTGGGTGTGCTGGTGCTTGCGGGCTTTGTGGCCGGCATCATCTTCTGGGGCGGCTTCAACACCGGGCTGGAAGTCACCAATACCGAGAAATTCTGTACCAGCTGCCACGAGATGCGCGACAACGTCTTTCAGGAGCTGAAATCAACCATTCATTTCACCAATCGCTCCGGCGTTCGGGCGACCTGTCCGGATTGCCACGTGCCACATAACTGGACGGACAAGATCGCCCGCAAGATGCAAGCGTCCCAGGAAGTCTGGGGCAAGCTGTTCGGCTATATCGACACCCGCGAAAAATTCGTCGACAAACGGCTGGAACTCGCGCTGCATGAATGGGCGCGGTTCAAGGCCAATGACTCCCTGGAATGCCGCAACTGTCACAGCGCGGATTCGATGGACATTACCAAGCAGTCGCCACGTGCCGCCGTTGCCCACCAACGCTTCCTGTTCACCGGCGAGAAGACCTGCATCGATTGCCACAAAGGGATCGCTCATCATCTGCCTGACATGCGCGGTGTTCCCGGTTGGCAGTAAGCACCGACGACCATTCAATTCGGCCTCGACGCGTATCGCCTGTTGCACTCCGGTGGAAGCGTCGTGGACGGCGGTGAGTTTCACCACCGGCCCTGCACGCGAATAGGTCAGATCAATCGCCGATCAGACCGTAGCGAACCATCGGCGCTCCTTATTGTGAGGTGCCGTCGATCCGATGGCTTCCGCGCCGACGCCGACGAGGAACTGAGCACAATACAGCGCTTCGATCACGCTTGGCCTAGGTCACGCCGACCACCCGCGATCATTGATCGCCCACGTTCCCCGCTGGAACCGAGGGCATCTGCTCATAGGCGTCGTCGAGGAAGTGATCAAAGCTCTCGATCCGGATGAGGCCCAGCCGGGGATATTCCATATCGGTGACAATGTAGAGCGCAACGGCCAATGTACCCGCGAAAATCACCATGTGTATCCAGCTACGTCCCGCGCTCGCTGCCATGCCGAAGCCTGCCAGCAGTGAGCACGCCAGACCAGCCCAAACAACATGAAGAAGATGATCTGCGGCGGATGCTTTTCTGCGGCGGCCGCGCGCTGACGCGCGACATCAAAGAGGCTGTTCAGCGCCGGGAGTGCCAACGCGCATGCGGGACGGTAGTTCGGTTGCGGGCACGCCGCCACTACCGCGTTCCATAATTGATTTTTGAGACCGATAAGCTTGCTCTGTTGAAGGTTCGAAAAGTCCTCGGCCCGCTTGAGCAGCAGGAAGTCATGCGGCATGCGATATAGATCGATGCGAGCACGAAGATACTCCTTCATGCGATTTTGAAGACTGCGCGCATCGTCGCCGCCGAAAAGGATAAGCCTGTCATATGCGGTAGTGGCCGCGGTCGCTTCCTGAATGACCAGCTGTCGCCGATCGTCGAACCGCTGTAGCGCTCCAGAGATGGTGAACGCCAACAGCAAACCCATCAAACCGAATATCGCGCCTTCGACGGTTGCCAATCCTCCAGAGCCGTCAATGCCGTTTTGCTTGCGATGGCGCAAGCCGAGGTGTTGTCCCAATCGGAGTGCGATGAGCGAGCCGACGAAAAACAAGGCAGCCAAGGCTACGGCGAACAACAGGAAGATCATTGCCGATCCCCACCGAAAGCGAAGAGGATTGCGGTTGCGAAATCGATTGTCAGCAGCGACCACCCGATTCGTGGTTCACGTATAGAGTCTAACCTGTCGACTCCCCATGTCTCATGTGACGGTCGCGCTGATCATTCGCCCGCTTCCCGACGTGCCGGGAATGTCTCAGGCCTACTGTTGACGTTTCTGATAGGGGAGCGGAGGGGGATTGGCCCCCAACCAGTCTGCTAACCGTACCGTTGCATAATCCCAAATCTCGACATTGATTGGCAGTTCGTGCGCCTTCATTGCGTCGGCCGCCCCTCGTTGATATCCGCGCAAGTATGCGCTTTCGAGCGTATCGTCTGCCTTGGGCTTATCCATTTTTAGCTCGCGCAGTTGAAAAGCCGAGATGGGAGCGACCCGCAAGCGATGAGATTTTGAGGTCGCTGGACCAGCCAAACAGTCTACCTTGCCTTCGGCCCAGCCCTTGACCTAGGTCAAGCCTCGCCACCGGGTTCGACTACAATGCCGAGGGGTATCGGCAGCCAGACTGCAATCACAGAATCAGCGCGATCGTGTTTTGGTCAGAGCTGCTGCCCAACATGCACGTATTCGGGCCAACACGTGATTAAGCATCTGGTGATCCTCGCGGCCGCTCTCTCTTCAGCGGACTGCCTCGGAATGGATATTTCGCGTGTGGCCGGCTGCGCCGGAGACGTCTTAAGGCTCAGCGGGGATATTGCAGACGGAGACTACGTTCGGTTTCGCGCGCATTTTGGCGCGGAGCGGCGAATCGTTGGTATCGATCTTGATTCCGGGGGCGGATCTCTCTACGAGGGCCTCCGGATCGCCATGCTTACACACCAAAGACAGGTCCCTACATACGTTTCAAACGAATGCGATTCGGCATGCGCTTTCATCTTTCTAGCCAGCAGGAAGCGGTACGTCGCACCGGATGCGAAGGTTGGAGTTCACTCAGTGGGCAACACGCATGGGGGCGAGGATAATGGGACCATTCGGGACACGATCAGACTCGCGAGACTGTCAGCGAAGCTCGGCATTCCACTTTCCACCATCGGAAAGATGGTGGCCACTCCGCCCAGAAAAATCTCATATCTGAACAAGGAAGAGCTTGCGGCGCTCAAGGTCATCGCCCGGAATCCCTTTGCGCGGATCGCCGTACATGGAAGCACGCAGCCGACGAAGGGCGGTTCTCTTAGTTGTAATGCAGCTATCAGCAGAGAGGAGCCGAAGGATGACGGCATGGCGCGAGACAGAAGCAGCGCGAAGGGCAGCTAGGCGCTTGGTCGCGCCAATTGTAGAGCCAAACGAACCGTCTGGGGATCATGCCGCGCGCCGGGTGTGAGGCCCGCTTTGCTGAAGACCTTCAGCATCGCTGCATTCTCCGGCAGAACGTCCGCAACGAGTTCCTCGAGGCCGGCCTGCCGCGCGATCCTCGCCAGATGGCGCATCAACAGCGAGCCGACGCCGCGTCCTTGCCATCCGTCCACGACGACGAACGCCATTTCGGCCCGTCCCGGCTCGAAGACGACATAGCGGCCGCCGCCGATGATGACGGGACGGCCATGTTCCGTCACCACGGCGACAAGTGCGACATGTTCCTTGAAGTCGACATTCATGAAGAACGTGCGCTCCTTCTCGGAGAAGTCGCGTTTCATCACAAAGAAACGCCGATGCCGCGACTCCGCACTGGTTCGTTCGAGCGCAGCCAGCATGTCGGCCTCGTCCTCTGGCCGAAGTGCCCGGATTATGACGCTAGCACCGTCGCGAACAGGTTCCGTCACCGTGTAGTGGGCGGCATCTGACATGCGGAGCTTCTCTTGGGGTGGTCGGTTGTGCGGGTGTCATGTCGCGTCGCCATTGGTCTTCGACGCTTGACTTAGATCAAAGCCCCTTCTCGCAGCGCACATTCAATGGATGCCGACGCGAAAATCGGAGCATGGCAATGGACAGGACAACGCCGTCGGGCGATCCGGTATCGGGACTGGTGGCGTCCGCCGTGGAATACATGACCGATGTCGGCCAGCGAAGTGTGCTGTTTCTCGACGTTCTGCGCCAGCGTGGCGACCAATACCGAGAGCATGTGGCGCAAACCGCTCCGCACGTCCTGAGTTATGCTGCCGAATTGATCATGGACGGCCGCAAGCTCGATGATCCGGTCAACTATGCGCTGGTGCGGATTATCCCTCCCAAGGGCATCGAGATCGACCTGAAGCGACGACCGTTCGTCGTCGTCGATCCGCGGGCCGGCCACGGTCCGGGTATCGGCGGGTTCAAGGCCGATAGCGAGATCGGCGTCGCCATGAAGGCCGGTCATCCCTGCTACTTCATCGGATTCTTGCCGGAGCCGATGCCGGGCCAGACCATCGAGCGCATTGCGTGGGCAGAAGCGCTATTCCTCGAAAAGGTCATCGGCCTCCATCCGGATGCAGACGGCAAGCCCTGCGTGATCGGAAACTGCCAGGCCGGTTGGGCCGTGATGATCCTCGCCTCGTTGCGGCCCGAGCTGTTCGGTCCGGTGATTGTTGCGGGAGCGCCTCTGGCCTATTGGGCGGGCGTACACGGCAAATACCCGATGCGATATTCGGGCGGCCTGCTCGGTGGGAGCTGGCTGACGGCGCTCGCCGGCGACCTCGGCGGCGGAAAGTTTGATGGAGCCTGGCTGGTCCAGAATTTCGAGAACCAAAATCCGTCCAATACGCTGTGGACCAAGCAATACAACGTCTTCTCCAAGGTCGATACGGAGGCCAGCCGCTACCTCGAGTTCGAGCGTTGGTGGGGTGGCCACGTCAACCTGAACGCGGAGGAGATCCAGTTCATCGTCGATGAGCTGTTCATCGGCAATAATCTCGCCGCCGGCCGCATCAAGATGTCGGATGGTGAATCCGTTGACCTGCGCAACATCAGATCGCCGATCGTCGTTTTCTGTTCCAAGGGCGACAACATCACTCCGCCGCAGCAGGCGCTGGACTGGATCCTCGACCTCTATGCCGATGTCGACGAGATCAGGGCCTACGGACAGACGATCGTCTACACGGTTCATGAAACCGTCGGCCATCTCGGCATTTTCGTGTCGGGCGGCGTGGCCAAGAAAGAACACGCGGAGTTTTCCAGCAACATCGACCTGATCGACGTGCTGCCACCCGGCCTCTATGAGGCAACCTTTGAGGCCAAGGACGCCGAGACGGCAAATGCCGATCTCGCTCCGGGACAATGGGTGATGCGCTGCGAAGCCCGGACCCTCGATGACATCCGGGCCATGGGAGGCAACTCGCCGGACGACGAGCGGCGATTCGAAGCTGCAAAGCGGGTCTCCGAGCTCAACCTTGCCGCCTACCGCAAATTCGTCCAGCCCCTGATCAAGCGCATGGTGACGCCTGAGCTGGCCGACTGGATGCGGAACACCCATCCGCTGCGCGTGCAATACGAGGCATTAAGCAGCCAGAATCCGTTCATGACCGCCGTCAAGGCGGCCGCCGAGCACATCCAGGACCAGCGCAAGCCCGTGAGTTCGGACAATCCGTTCCTTGCGTTCCAGGAAAGCATCTCGAAGCAGATCGTTCACGCGCTCGACAGCTGGCGCGGTTCTCAGGAAGCGCTAAGCGAGGCGGTCTTCCTTGCCGTCTATGGCTCGCCTGCGTTGCAGGCCGCGGTCGGGGTCGATCCGCGTTCGGCGCCGTCGCGAAGACAGGAGATGTCAACCGAGTATCGAGCGCGGCTGCAGACGAGGATCGCGGAGCTCAAGTCGCGGGTCGGCGAGGGGGGCCTTCGCGAGGCGGCGATCCGCGCCCTTCTCTATGCGGGTTCGGCGCGTGGCATGGTCGACGAGCGCAGCCTGGAAGCATTGCGCCAGATCCGCCGTAACGTGGTCGGCAAGCCCGTGACGCTTGCTGAATTCAAGACGCTCGCTCGCGAGCAATTCTTCATGCTTCTCCTTGATCGAGAAGCAGCGTTGGCCGCGATCCCGACGCTGCTCCCCGACAATATGAACGAGCGACAGGCCGCCTTCGCCGCGATACGCGATGTTCTGTCGGCCAGTGCCGAGATTTCAGGTGAGGTGGCCAGCCGATTGAGCCGGATCGCGGAGCTGTTCGGCCTGGACGGGAGAGAAGCCTCGGAGAAAGCATCGAACGTCGCCCCTTTCGATCCCAAGGCAAAGGCGTCGTAACACGATCTGACAGTATCCGGAGTGGTGGCAACCATGAATGTCATGTCATCCGAGTCGAGCGGTACGGCTCACACCAAGTACGATCGTCTGATCGCCGCGGCCAAGGCTATTCCGCCGGTGCCGACCATCGTGGTTCACCCCTGCGACGAGACGTCGTTGCGCGGCGCCGTGGACAGCGCGCAGGCCGGCATCATCAAGCCGCTTTTGGTCGGACCTGAAGCAAAGATCAAGGCGACCGCGAGCAAGCACGGCCTCGACATTGCCGGCTTCGAGATCATCGATGAGCCGCACAGCGAGGCGGCGGCCGCCAGGGGCGTCGAGTTGATCCATGCCGCGCGGGGCGAGATGCTGATGAAGGGCAGCCTGCATACCGACGAGCTGATGCGGAGCGTCACAGCGAAATCGGTCGGGCTTCGAACCGATCGGCGTATCAGCCACGTGTTCGTGATGGACGTGCCGGCCTATGCCGATACGTTGTTCATCACAGATGCAGCCATCAACATTTTTCCCGACCTGGATGGCAAGCGCGACATCATTCAGAACGCCATCGATCTCTACACTCAGGCCGGCTTTGGGACGCTGCCGCGCGTCGCCATCCTGTCGGCGGTTGAGACCGTGACATCCAAGATTCCGTCGACAATCGAGGCGGCCGCGCTATGCAAAATGGCCGATCGCGGTCAGATCACCGGCGGCATGCTCGACGGTCCGCTCGCGTTCGACAACGCCATCGACGTGGAAGCTGCGCGAATCAAGGGCATCAAGTCCGAGGTCGCGGGAAGGGCGCAGATCCTGGTTGTTCCCGACCTCGAGGCCGGCAATATGTTGGCCAAGAACCTGGCCTACTTCGCCAAGGCCGATGGCGCGGGCATCGTGCTCGGGGCCCGGGTTCCGATCGTGCTGACGTCGCGCGCCGATTCAGCGAGGGCCAGGATGGCTTCGTGCGCAGTCGCCGCGCTCTATGCCGACGCGCGCCGTCGGCGCGCTCCAACCGTCGCGTGATCGCCATGGATACGATCCTCGTCGTCAATGCCGGTTCATCGAGCGTTAAATTTCAAATCTTCGCGGTCGACGGGGACGCCAGGCTGCAGCGCCAGATCAAGGGTCAGATGGATGGGATCGGCAGCCGGCCGCGGCTGCGAGCCAGCGCGGCCAACGGAGATCCGCTGGCGGATCGTGCCTATCCGATCGAGCGCGTTCCGGACGTGACGGCAGCTCTCGAAGTTGCAGGCATCTGGCTGAAAGACGAGCTCCGCATCAATCCGATCGCGGTCGGACATCGCGTCGTTCATGGTGGTCCCGAGTACGAGCGCCCGGTGCGGATCGACCACGGCATCGTGGCGCGCCTTGAGAAATTTGTGCCGTTGGCGCCGCTTCATCAGCCCTACAATCTGGCTCCCATCCGTTCGCTGCTGGAAAACCGCGCGGATATTCCGCAAGTCGCCTGCTTCGACACTGCGTTCCATCGTACGCACGGCGCCTTGGCGGACCACTACGCGGTCCCGTTCCAGCTATATGCCGAGGGCGTTCGGCGCTACGGGTTTCACGGGCTCTCTTATGAGTACGTTGCCAAAACCTTGAGGCAAGTGGCCCCCGAGGTTGCGAATGGCCGCGTCATCGTCGCGCATCTCGGTAATGGGGCGTCGATGTGCGCGATAAGGGAGGGGCGCAGCGTCGAAAGCACGATGGGGTTTACGGCGCTCGACGGCCTTCCGATGGGCACGCGGCCAGGACAGATCGATCCAGGCGTCGTGCTCTATCTCATTGCTCGAAAGGGCATGTCGGCGGCTGACGTGCAGACCTTTCTCTATCGCGATTGTGGACTAAAGGGGCTATCCGGCATCAGCAATGACATGCGGGAGTTGCTGGAGAGTGACGATCCGCATGCGATCCTGGCGATCGAATATTTCGTCCATCGGATCGGCCTGCACGCCGGCATGCTCGCGGCGGCGCTTCAGGGCATTGACGCGTTCGTTTTCACAGCCGGCATTGGCGAGAATTCGGCGCACATCCGCGCGCGGATCGGGGAGAAGCTGTCGTGGCTGGGCGTCGAGCTGGATGCAGCCGAGAACGCTCGCCACGCCGGATCGATATCACGCCCTGGCAGCCGCATTCCCGTTTATGTCGTCCCGACCGACGAGGAATTGATGATTGCGCAGCACACGCTGGCGCTGCTGATGAATGGTCAACCGTCCAGCCCAAACCGTGAGAGAGCATCATGATCCCGCAATTTCCGGAAACCAAGGTCGCGCTGAAGGGCAAGAAGGGTCTGATCGTCGGCATTGCCAACGATCAGTCGATTGCCTGGGGCTGCGCGAGGGCGTTTCGCGCGCTCGGTGCCGATCTGGCCGTGACCTATCTGAACGACCGCGCCAGGAAACATGTCGAACCGCTCGCACAGGCGCTGGAGGCTCCGATCTTCTTGCCGCTGGACGTCATGGTTGAAGGGCAGATGGAGCAGGTTTTCGAGCGCATCTCGAAGGAGTGGGGTCAGCTTGACTTCCTCCTCCACTCGATCGCGTTCGCGCCGAAGGAGGCATTGCACGGACGTGTCGTTGACGTCGGCCGAGAGGGTTTCCTGAAGACGATGGAGGTCTCGTGCTGGTCATTCATGCGCATGGCGCATCTGGCCGAGCCGCTGATGAAGAACGGTGGAACGATGTTCACCATGACCTACTACGGCAGTCAGATGGTCGTGGAGAACTACAATGTGATGGGGGTGGCGAAGGCTGCCCTTGAGGCCGCCGTCCGCTACATCGCCGCGGAGCTGGGCCCGAAAGGCATCCGCGTTCACGCGATCTCGCCGGGACCGCTCGCGACGCGCGCGGCGTCGGGCATCCCCGAATTCGATGAGCTCATGGACAAGGCCCAGTCCAAGGCGCCGGCGCGCAGCCTTGTCAGCATCGATGACGTTGGAAACGCGACGGCGTTCCTGGCGCTGGATGGCGCCAAACTGATCACGGGGAGCGTCATGTATATCGACGGCGGCTATCACATCATCGACTGACGATCGTAATGGCAGGCCGGCATCAGCGGTAGTGCAGTGCAATCAGCTCCGCCACGCAGGCGGGACGCGTGCCGCCTTCGATCTCGATGACGAGATGGTAGCTCACGCGCAGGCCGTCCGGCGGCACGTCCTCCGCTTCCGCGACCGTGACGCGGCCCCGCAGCTTTGATCCGGCCGGTACCGGCGCCAGATAGCGAATCCGGTCGGCCCCGTAGTTGAGGGTGTTTCGCAGACCCTTGAGCCCGACCACGGATCGGATGAACATCGGTGCGAGGCTAAGGGAGAGCAGGCCATGCGCGATGGTTCTGCCCCCGGGAAGCTCTGCCTTGGCGCGCTCCTGGTCGACGTGGATCCACTGCTCATCGCATGTCGCGTCGGCAAACCGATTGATGCGATCTTGCGTCACTTCAATCCAGTCGCTGGCGCCGATCTCGGTTCCAACCGCGGATTTGATGTCATCGAAGTTGCTGAATATCCGCATGGCTCTGTCCTGATCAAAGCTTCATTTCGGGTACCGTGCCGGGAATTGTCAGATCGGCCTCGGTGACCGCCATCACTTCTGCAACGCCGACGCCCGGAGCTGTCTCCATCAAGGTCGCCTTGCCGCGGGCGAAGCCAATCACCGCCAAATCGGTCACGACGAGATCGACGGGGCGCGCCGACGTCAGCGGCAGCGAGCATTTGGCGACGATCTTCGATTTTCCCTTGGCGGCGTGCTGCATGGCAACGATGACCCGCCTTGCGCCGCTGACGAGATCCATCGCTCCGCCCATGCCCGGCACCATCTTGCCGGGGATCATCCAGTTGGCGAGATGTCCGTCAGCATCGACCTGCAGGCCACCGAGGACCGTCACATCGACATGGCCGCCGCGGATCAGCCCGAATGACATTGCGCTGTCGAAGGTGGCCGCGCCCGGCAGCGCACTGATCGGACGCCCACCGGCGTCGGTCAGCAGGGGATGCGCCATCCCCTGCTCGGGGATCGGTCCGGTGCCGATCAACCCATTTTCCGACTGAAAGAACACTTTGAGATCGGCCGGAACATAATTGGCGACCAGCGTCGGAATGCCGATACCGAGATTGACAAGGTTGCCGCTGCGAAGCTCTCGAGCGACGCGCCGGGCTATGATGATCTGCGGATCCATGGTTCACCCGTTCGCAATGAGGTAGTCGACAAGGGGCGCCGGCGTCACGACGTGGTCGGGTGCGATGACTCCAACGGGCACGATATGCTCGGCCGTCACAATGACCGTATCGGCCGCCATGGCCATGACCGGGTTGAAATTGCGGGCGGTCAGCGCGTAGGTGAGATTGCCGAGGTAGTCGGCGAGGAAGGCATGGACCAGCGCGAATTGCGCCCGCAATGCGGTTTCGAGCAGGAATGATTCTCCATGTACTTCGATCAGACGCTTGCCGTCTGCGACCAACGTGCCGACGCCGGTCGGCGTGAGCACGCCTCCCAGGCCGCAACCACCGGCGCGTATGCGCTCGACGAAAGTGCCCTGCGGAATGAGATCGACGGCGATCTGGTTGGCCAGCATCTGCTGCTGAGCTTTCGGATTGAGGCCGATATGCGTGGCGGTCAGGCGCGAAACAAGCGCGGCATCGAACAGCTTGCCGACTCCCTTCCCCGGCGTGGCTGCGTCATTGCTGATCAATGTCAGGCCGGCTTTCTGCTGGCGTACAACTTCGTCGAGCAGACGTTCCGGGGTGCCGACGCCCATGAAGCCGCCGACCATGATGCTGGCCCCGGACGGGATCATCGCCACGGCTTCCTCGACTGAGATTGGCTTCATGATGGACACTCCGATTTACGGGGGCAGCCGGTCAATCGTTGGCTCCGACGTGCCGCCGACTCTTGATCTGCGTCAAAGCGTGCGGTCATCCTGCGCGCGGGCTGGCGATCCCGATGCCTTCAAGCGTTTCATCCCACAGTCTGCGAACATCGGCGTGGCGCCTCTCGAGAGCTGGGCTTATCGCTGGACGGAACGGCGCCAGTTGCGGTCCCTTCAGAAAGACGATCTGCGCCTGCAGAAGCCGGCCGCTCTCGAATTCGATGCGGCGGAGGGCTGCCACGAACGCATCGTGAGCGTTGGCCTCAAGTGGAAGCAGGGCCGCGGGCCGTACGCCGGCGTGCACGGCATGAGCGAGAGTGGTAAGATCGGCTGCCAGCGCCATCGACCGATCCGTGATCCCGTCGACAGCCGCGGGGAGCCAGGCCATTTCCCAAAGCGCGGTGAGGTAGCCCAGCCCGGCGTCCGGCACCCATGATGTCGCGCGTTGCAGTAGCGATACGAATTCCGCCTCCCGGTAAAGCTGCGCGTTCAATTCGGTTTGCCAGGCGGCTTCCAGCCTGATCGGCAGCGCGAGCGCATACTGCCGTGCCAGGGCTCCATGGGCGGAAATCAGGAATGCGGCCACGCGCGTCTGCTGCTGTGGCGGCACGCAGCCGTCGGACGTGAGTGGTCCGAGCAGTTCCCTCATGGCGCCACGCGCGGTGTCGGAATGGCACGCAGATGATCGTATCCGGGGGGAAATGCCGCCAGCGCGCCGCCCGGTTCTTCGGGAGCGATCCAGACTGACTGGTTGCCGTGCCAGCGGCCTGCCAGCACGTCTTCCGCAAAACGCGCGAGCAGGTCGGCCGTGAGGGCGGATTTCTCCAGGGTGAAGGCGTGATAGCCCCTTGGAATGATGACTAGCGAACTGTTCGGGATCTGGACGCGGAGCGTTTCGTGCAGGGCGCGCGGCGTCAGGAAGTCGAACTCGCCGTTCAGGATCATCGTCGGAGCCTTGATCGCCCGTAGCAGTGGTGTCAGCGGACGAAAGTCGAGGAAGGACTCCATCAGGTTCTGCAAGGCGTAAACGTCGTTGACGAGCCAACCCTGTCGTTTCACCGAGTCGAGCTTGTCGAGCAGCGGTTCGAGCCACGCATCGGAAAGGTTCATGGGCAGGAGCAGATCCTGCAAATAGCTGGTGCCGCCGAGGATCAGGCCCGTCCGCATGGCATTGCCAAGCAAGAGAAGCTGGGGTGAGAGCTCAGCAAAGCAGCTCATCGGCACGAGGCCTGCGAGCCGCCCGTCATGGGCGATCGCATAGCGTAGCGCGATCAAGCCGCCGAAGCTGATGCCGCTCAGGAAGATCGGGCCACCGCCGAGCTTGTCGATGAGCAGGCCCAGCGCTGCGATCTGGTCTTCCTGACTGATGAAGAGCGCGGGTTTGTCCGATGCACCCTGGCCAAGTAGGTCGAATGTTGCGACACGAAAGTGCCGCGCGGTCAAAGTGTCCCGGTAGGCACTCCACAGTTCGGCATATTGTGTCAGTCCATTGACGAGCACATAGGCGGGTGCGTCTGCCGGCCCGTCGAGCTCATAGCGTATCCGATATGAGCCGTGATTGAGGAAGGGCATTGCGGCAACCCGGCGGGTGTTGAGCTATCGCGATCCTCGACGTCCGCGACCAAAATCCCTTGAGCTAGATCAAAGTGCCTCCCGCCGGCCTGCCTAGCCTTCCGGCAAAATACCGCCAGGAGGAAGCCGTCATGACCGGCAAAAACGCCATCAAGCATTGCGTCGTCAGCCTGATCGTCCTGCTGGTTGGTGGCAGCCTTGCCGTCGCGCAGCCGTTCACGCGTCGCTCGTCGCAGATGCAACATGATGGGCTGAAGAAAACAGTTGAGATCGCGAACTTCCGTATCGGCGGCAAATACGATCTTTCCGATCCCTCGAAATGGGAGAATGGCGGCGAGGGCGGCGTCACTCTTGAATCGCTCGGCGCCGGCAAATTGCACACAGCGTACATCGCTATTGGCAATCCGCGGCGCAACGCCGCAGGCGAGATCACCAATGCAGTCGTGATCAATTCCTACTATTCCGGCGACTCCACCGACATGTACGAGCAATGGGTCAAGGGTGCTGCCCTGTCCGGCGGTGTCCCGATCATTGGTCCCGGGCGACCGATCGACACCGACCGCTACTACGTAATTATGGTCGATCCGCTCGGCACCTGGGGCGCCAGCAAGCCATCCGACGGCCTCGGGATCAAGTTTCCGCAGTATAGCTACTATGACATGGTGCAGGCGAATTACCGCATGCTGCACGACGAGCTGAAGGTTGCGCGCGTCGCACTTGTCACCGGCGTCTCGATGGGCGGCACCCAGACCTATGTCTGGGGGGTCATGCACCCAGAATACATCGGTGCCCTCATGCCGATCGGCGGCACGACGCAGTCGGACGCCGAGGATCCGGTCGGCAACTGGACGTTCCAGTTGATGACGGCGGCCATCCAGGCCGATCCGGTGTGGCAATCAACCAAGGGTGACTACTACAGTCTCCCCAAGGAGAAGCACCCGGTGCCGGGGCTCGCGTTCGGCTGGTCGGTGCTGGGCTTGACCGGCTACGATTTCGCGTACCGCACGAGCCAGAACTTCGCGTCGGTTCAGCCTGAAGTGTTCTACTGGGACCCGCCCAACGAGAAGGCGGGCAGCAGCGTGACCAATCGCGCCAAGCTGTATGACGCTGTCGATCTCGTCATGCGTAACCGGGTCGGCGAGACCTACAACATCAACCCCTATCTGGGCCGAATCCAGGCTCGTACCCTGGTGATGCACATCACCAACGATCTCTGGCTGAATTTCAAGCTGGCCGAACGCGCCGTCGACCGGGTGCCGGGAGCTGATCTGATCGCCGAGGAGAGCCCGGTTGCTCACTACGGCGTGTTCTCGATCGTCAACCATCGGAAGAACGATCCGAAATTCGTCGCCTTCATGGACGACGTTGCGAGCCTCGACCGGGCGCAGCAATATATCGACAAGAACTATCGTGTGCCCGGAGTGGCCACGAATATCGAACCGACGAAGTCGTTCTGGAAGAATTTCGTCACCTATCCCTATCCGGTCAAATACGCGACCGCGAAGGACAAGCGCGGCACGTCCTGGCAGATCGGCTACATGGATGAATATGCCGGCAACGACAAGGACCCGAAGGTCCTCGTCATCATCCACGGCAAGGGCGCGTTCGGTGGACACTACGGCAACATCATGCAGTATGCCTTGCGCAGCGGACTGCGCGTGATTGTGCCCGACCTGCCGCACTACGGTATGTCCGGCCCCGGCAATCTCGACAAGAGTCCGGCACGCACCATGCAGGAGATGCGCGAAGTCATCTACGACCTCGTCGTCAACCAGCTTGGCGTCAAGAAGGCGTATTACCTCGGCCACTCGCTCGGTGGTCAGTTCGTGATGGGCTACGCCCTGACCTGGCCGGATGCCGTACAGGGCCTCGCGCTCGAAGCCCCCTCCGGTCTGGAGGAATATCCACGCGATATCACGATCGCCAAGGACAAGAAGGTAAGGCTCTTCGACCCGGCCTTTGATCATGATTTCGATAAGTGGAAGCAGACCTGGGACCAGACGGGAATCCTGGCTGCAGAGATTGCACGTCCCGAGCAGGCTATCCGCGACTTCTTCTATTTCAAGAAGCGCGATCCGGAAACCGGTGCCGTGACGGCAGCCAAGAGCGGCTATTTCTTCCGGGACAGCGAATATGCTCGTTTCCACACGGAGCAGCGCGTTGGGCTGACCAAGGGTAACCCCAAGGAGCTCGAGCAGTGGTGCAACGTCTTCATCTACGACATCTATACAATCGGCGCGGAGCTTCAGCAGGACGACCCGAAGAATCTTTACGAGCGGCTCACCCAGATCAAGGCGCCGATCTTCCTGGCCTTCGGGGATAAGGAACCGTTCATCCCGACGCCCGCGTTCAACGGACTGACGGACCTCGGACGTGATGTCATCACCCCGTTCATGACGCGCATGAACAATGCCGGAAACCGGCCGATCCTCAAGATCTATCCGGAGACCGGGCATTTTATCCATACCGACAATCCGGTGGAATTCCCGGTCGACGTGGTGGAGTTCGTGAACACGGGAACGGTCGCCACCAGCTCGCCAGTCGGCACGGACCGCATGATCAAGGGGGCCGTGGTTTCGGCATTGCCGGTGGCGCCGACCCCGGCGGGAGCGGCACCTACCGCCGGGCTGAACAAGTAGGTCGGCGTCATGCCCTGGGTGCAGGCGGGCGAGATCCAGCTGGGCTGGCGCGAGTGGGGCGAAGGCGAAGTCACCATCGTCTTCATCCACGGAAATCTTGCGAGCAAGGACTGGATCGAGCTCGCTGCGCCGCTATTCCCGCGCGGCTTGAGGGTGGTGGGAATCGATTGGCGAGGATGTGGCGACAGCGATCGGCCGATCGCCGCGCCCGACTATTCGAACTACTCAATGCAACAGCATGCGCAGGATATGCTGGCGGCACTCGATGCTCTGGACGTCAGGTTTTGTCATCTTGCTACGCATTCGACCGGAGGGGTCATCGCCGCGTGGATGCTTCTCATGCAGCCGGAACGATTCGGGCGGGTATTCGCGCTGGACCCCGTCACGCCGCTCGGCATGTCGTTCAATGCCGATCAGATCGGGCTCTTCCGCGCCATGATGGCGAGCAAGGAGTTGACGCGGGCCGTGATGGCGACTGCGGCATCCTCCCTTTTCGTACCCGACAGTCTTGCGCCGAACACGATCCCGCAATTCCGCGATGGAATTGCCGATATGCAGGCGCTGTTCGAGCGAATACTGCAGCAGACCTTTGCCGTTTCCGAAGGCGTCTGGATCGGGACACCGGTCAATCTAACGCGCGAGCGCGAAAGTGGAGAGCTTGGGCGGCGTATGCGGGAGCTGCGCCATCCACATCTGGCACTGTGGGGCGAATCGGATGGATGGATCCCACCAGACGATCTAAGGACGATGGCAGCCGCGATGCCGGACTGCCGGCTCGTGGTCGTGCCAGGTGTGGGGCACTCGATGAACCTCGAAGTGCCGGCACTCTATGCAGGATATTTTGGAGCGTGGTTCGGAGGGCTCGCAAGATAGTCGGGGTCCGCCTGATCGGCTGGATAGCACCCTGCACAGAAACTGGGGCGGTCTGGCCCGCCCGCGATCGTCATTGCTCACAAGACCAGAACGCAGATGAGCGCGGCGGCGACGATCGCCAGCCAGATCAACGAGAGACGAAAATAGAGCAGGTCGCGCTTCATGCGAGCGAAGCTAAATCACTCGGCTGACGCGGTCCTTACATGAACATAACGATGGCCGCGATAATGATGGGACTAAGCCCCAGTATCACGATCCACACGTGATAAAGTAATTCGCTTCCCATGGGGTAGCCCCACGATAAAGCAAAAAGCTACTCTGGAGTACCTGTCAGAGACAGTGCAACTTGTGCCAAAAGCATGTCGGGATATTTCTCTGGCATCTCGGGCGCCAAAATATGGGTACCACGCAGCCTGAAATTTGCAAACGGACAGCTCCGGTGCCGCGGCTCTTTGGGCAGGAGCTTGACGCAAATCGACGGCGACAAAGCGAAGCGGGTACCGAGGCTCTTGTTTTGGCCGGCGCACGCCTCGCGGTTCGGGGGAGGTGGCCTTTGTCCCGGCTGAGCGTATGGGGGACAGGGGTGTTTGCACTTGCGTGTCTCGCGCAACAAGTCGCCGCGCTACCGTTGACCCCGTTTCGCTACCAAGCCCAGGCACAACGGCATTGTCCCGGCGACACGGTCGTCTGGCTCGATTTTCGGAAGGGACGCTACTACTTTAGGGGGCAGAAGCGGTATGCGCAGGGTTTCGACGGAAGCTTCGTATGCAGAAATGAGGCGCGCGACAGCGGTTATCGACGTTCGCTGCTGGGACTCCGCTGACGCCGCGAAACGCCGTGGTCGACAACGCTCCGACAGGCAGTAGTCGTAGCCGCCGTGATGGGGATATCCGTCGTAATATGGATATCCGCCGCAATATCCCGAGCGCGCGATCACTCCGGCGAGGCGGCTTCGCCGCTACGCCGGGGCGTGTGGTTCGCTCCGCTTGATTTGGATCAAGCCGGGCGTCGTCAGGCGGCGGCTATGCTCATGGCGTGGTTGCTGACGCTCAACTGAGGGCGCGCCCGTGAGGACCCTTCGCCAGCTCGTAGCCGGAGACGAGTTCATCCAGTTCGCAATCCGGCTCGGATTGCTGGCGCTTCTGATCTACTGGTCCTTCGTGATCATCGAACCTTTCGTGCCGGTCCTTGCCTGGAGCATCGTTCTTGCCGTCGCGCTCTATCCCGTCTTCACCTCGCTTTCGCGAGGGCTCGGCGGCCGTCCCAGGGTGGCTGCGGCGTTTCTGACCATCGTCAGCCTCGGGATCGTCATCGGGCCGGCGACGTGGCTCGGGGTTGGGGCTGTAGAGGGCGTGAGGGACATCGCCGCGCAATTGAGCGCCGGGAGCATAGCCGTTCCGTCTCCACCTGATCAGGTCAAGGATTGGCCGCTGATCGGCGCGCCGCTCTACCAGTTGTGGGACAAGGCATCGACGAATCTCCGCGCTGTCCTGGGTGAGGTCGTCCCGTATTTGAAGCCGTTGGCCGGGACCCTGTTTGCATTCGCAGGAAATGCCGGCGTGGGAACACTGAAGTTTCTGATCGCCGTGGCGCTGGCGGGCTTTCTGTTTCCGTATGGGTCGCAGCTTGCGGCGGCTTGCCGAGGCTTCCTCTCCCGCGTCGTGCCCGAGCAGAGCGAGCATTTTCTGGATCTGGCCGGGACAACCATACGCGCGGTCTCCCAAGGCGTCATCGGCGTCGCCGTCTTGCAGTCCCTGCTGGCGGGCATCGGCTTCAAGCTGGCGGGGATTCCGAGCGCGGGCCTGTTGGCCTTCGTCGTGATGCTGTTCGCCATCGTGCAGATTGGGGCCGCGATCGTGCTGCTTCCGGTCATCATCTGGCTCTGGTCGACGAAGGATTTTGCTCCGGCTCTGGTATTGACCGTTTTTTTCCTGGTGGTCGGCGTCCTCGACAATGTTCTCAAGCCGCTCGTGATGGGACGGGGCCTTACCACGCCGACGCTGGTCATCTTCGTTGGCGTGATCGGGGGGACGCTGGCCCACGGCATCGTCGGTCTGTTCATCGGTCCGATCATTTTGGCTGTGGCCTGGGAGCTGATGACGGCGTGGATACGCGACGACCACGCCCCCCGGGCGAGGACATGACGCGATGCTGTTTCAGCTTCTCATGGGAGCAGTGGTGAGTGCGATCAACATCGCGATTCATTCGCTCGTGACTGTCGCCGTGATCGGACTCCTGCGGACCGTGGCCCTCGGTGCATCTGCGCGGAACGCGTTGCAACTCGCCGGCGTGATGGTCGCGGCGGCGCTGGTGTTGATGTTGGGCCATACGTTGGAGATTGCGGTATGGGCGCTGGCCTATTGGGTGCTTCGAGTAGCGCCTGCCGGGAGCGATTTGCTGTACTTCGCCTTTGTCAACTACACGACGCTCGGCTATGGTGACGTCACGCCGGTGAAGGAGTGGCTCCTGATCGGGCCGATGGCGGCCATGAACGGAGTTATGATGTTTGGTTGGTCGACCGCGATCCTGTTCGAGGTGCTGCAAAAGACGATCGAACGGCAAGCGTCGCTGGTGAAGTCGTCCTAGATCGGCGATCCGGGCCGCGGACTCATGGACTTGGTAGCGTGACGCATCGATATTGGGGGCAGCTTTGCTCGCAAATGACACGGCTGCTGCGCGGCAGCCGAATCAAGACTATCCAATAGCGATTGCGACAATTCCGGCTACGGCAGCGCAGCGCCGAACCGCGGTCGCTGTCATCATCGTCCTGGTGATCGTAGCGGCACTGGTTGCACCGTTCGCCAACACACAGCTGGCTCGGGTTGACGCGTTTGTCCCCGTGCTTCAAACGGTTCTGGCCGTCGCTGACCTCATCACGGCAGTCTTGCTGTTTTCGCAATATTTGATCCTGCCAAAGCGGGCCCTCCTGGCTGTCGGGTGCGCCTACCTGTGTAGTGCGTCGTTTGCGTTCCTGCAGACGCTCAGCTTTCCCGGGGCATATTCTCCCGCAGGCCTCATCGGCGACGGATTTAACAGCCCGGCCTGGTTCTTCGTTCTGTGGCACATGACGTTCCCGCTGGGGATACTCATCTACGCGCTTTTGAAGGATGAAGAGGCACCTATCGGGCAACCCGGAAGACCGGCGGAAGCTTCAATCGGGCTCACGATCTTGGCCGTACTCATCGTGATAGTCGCACTGGTATGGCTGGTGACCGCCGGGGTCGGAAAACTGCCGGCCTTCTACACGGATGACGTCATTCGGCAAACCAACCTGGGAAATCGGGTCAATGTGGGTCTGTTGCTGTGGTACGGCATCGTCCTTGCGGTGCTATTGTCTCGCAGACACACAATTCTGGATGTTTGGCTCATCGTAGTCCTGGCAGCTTGGATGCCGAACTTTGCGGTGGCCGCTCTCGCCAGCTCCGCAAGATTTTCTCTTGGCTGGTACGCCGCACGTTGCTTTGCGCTCATTGCCAGCTTCATGCTGTTAAGCCTGTTGCTGACCGAAATGACGGTGCTGTATTCCCGCCTTGCCAACGCGTTTTCGTTGTTGCGTCGCGAGCGCGCCAATCGGCTTATGAGCGTGGACGCCGCGACTGCGGCGATCGCCCATGAGGTTCGCACGCCGCTGGCCGCTATCTCTCTCAACGCAAGCTCCGCCCTTGCTCAGCTCCGTTCCAAACCGCCCATCCTGGAGGAGGTGGATGCCATACTTGGAGACATAGAAGCGGACAGCTTGCGCGCAAATCAGGTGATCGCGGGTGTCCGCGCGCTATTCAAGGAAGCCGCAGACCACCGGACGGTTGTGCGGGTGGAAGATGTCGTTCGGCAAGCATTAAGTCTTGCCGAACCAGAATTGCAGGCAAGTCAAGTGGCGGCATTGACCGAGTTTCAGGATAGCCTGGCGTACATCAGCGTCGACGCCGCACAATTGCAGCAAGTCATTCTGAACCTGATAAGGAATGGAATTGATGCGACGAGCTCTTCTGCTCCCGAAATGCGGCGACTCAGATTGACGACCAAAGTCCGGGAGGGATCGGCCGTGCTGATATCCATTCAAGACTCGGGGCCCGGAATTCCAGCGGGGGATCGAGAACGGATCTTCGATGCGTTCTTCACCACCAAGACATCAGGCATGGGATTAGGCCTCGCAATCAGTCGTACGATTATGGAGAACCACGGGGGATCCCTGCGATTGTGCCAATCGGGCTCGAACGGATCGATCTTTGAAATCGCGGTGCCGATCAGCTCCGTCAAATCCGGACGAGAGCCTGCAACCATAGCGGATGCAGATCAGCGTCGCGCCAATTGATGCGTCCACGTCTTAGGTATCCAGCCGAGCCAGTTGATCGCGGTCCACCAGCATGATTTCGCGCTGGTTGGAGCCGAGGAAGTTGAGCGCACCGTAGGCGTGCAGTTTGGACAACGCCCGCGATACCGTCTCGAGTGTCAGGCCGAGATAGTCGGCGATATCCCGTCGGCACATCGGCAAGGCGACGACGTCGACCCCCGTCAACCGACGATCCATTTCAAGCAGGAAGGCGGCGACCCGCTCCAGCGCGGTCTTGCGGCCCAAAAGCAGCATATGGTCTTCGGCGTGCTGCAGGTTGCTGGTCGTCATGACGAGAAGGTTGCGAGCGAGCACGGGGTCTGAATGCGCGACCCGCTCCAGGCTCAACCGTCTGACCAGTCGCACCGTGGTGTCCATGATGGCTTCGGCGGTGAAACGATGAGCGTCATCGTTCTCCAGTCCGAAAATGTCCCCGACCAGATGAAAGGCACCGATTTGGCGGCGCCCGTCGGAAAGGAGCTTATAGCTGCGGACCGCGCCTGAAACGACCTGATAGACGTACTCTGCTGGCTCCTTCTCACCGTAGATTTCGGTACCCTTGCGGTAGTTGAATTCGCTGGTGCTGAAGGTGACGTGGCTGGCTGTCAGACCGCCGAGAATGCCGGGAGGGTAGGTCGGGCTGGCCTTGACGTGAGCAAACATGGATAGCCCCCCTGCTTGTACCAAATACTAAGTACGTCGTCAGCCGCGGCTCGAAATGCTGTGTCCGCGCCCTGATTTACGATACACGCACAGGCTGTCGCTATTGGCCTTGAGGTCATTGTCCCAAAGGACAGGATGCGCGGGATTGCGACAATGGTTCGTAGTTGCCGGAGCGCGTCTCCGGTCCATTCTCATGGCCGCAATCTGGTGCTAGTCTTTCCCACGACCTTGCCTCCGGCTCCGAACGTTATGGATAAGGCAATCCGGCTCTCCAGGCTGATCATCTTGCTGATGGCGCTGCTTTTCCCGGCCGGTCTCCGGGCGCATGAGGCGCGGCCGCATTCCATGCTTGTACTGGACCAATCTGACCGACGTGGACCGTTCTACTACCAGGTGTTTTCGGGGTTGCGGGCGATGGTCAGCGAACATTCGGCAGCGGAGACCACCATCTACACCGAGAGTCTCGATCTCAACCGGTTTGGGGGCGAACGATATGAAGAGGATTTTCGCCAATTTCTCGAGGCAAAGTACCGCGACCGGCCGATTGGCGTGGTAGTGGCGATTGGCGGCGCGACCCTGGAGCTGGTGCTGCGCTGGCATTCGAAACTATGGCCGGATACACCAGTCGTTTTCGCCTTGGTCGAGGAACGCGACTTTGCGCGGTTGCGCCCGCCTCCCTATGTGACCGGCGGCATCATATCCGTGAAATTCAGCGATGCCGTAAAGGCTGCGCGCGCTGTAGTGCCCAACCTCGCAACGGCGGTCGTCGTGGGAGCAGATTGGGAGCGCCAGGTGCTCTTCCGCAACTGGAAGGACGAGATTGCCACCAGGATCGAGGGTCTCAACGTCGTCGAGATCGTTGGGCGACCCATGGCAGAACTCCTCGATCGGGTGGCCACGCTGCCCGGCGACAGCGCGATCATTTATTTAGGAGTTTATACCGACGGCAACGGCAACTACTTTCCGCCATCCGACGCGCTTGCCGTCGTTGCCGAAAGGGCGAACCGGCCGATCGTGGTGGCGTCGGAGACATATCTCGGGCCCGGCGGAATCGGCGGCTTCGTTATTGCCCCGACCCTGATCGGGGCGGAGGCGGCGAAGAGCGCGCTGCGGATCCTGGACGGTGAAAATCCGGAAAGCATTCCGTTATCAGTCGTCGATGTCGTGAAGCCGATCTTTAATTGGCAACAAATGGAGCGCTGGAGCGTCAATGAATCGAACCTGCCCTCAGGCAGCGAGGTCCGTTTTCGCGAACCGTCGTTCCTCGAAAAGTATCGTTGGCGCGCAGTCGCCCTTGGGGCAGCGCTTCTGATCCAGGCCGGGCTGATTGCGTTTCTGCTGCACGAGCGGCACATGCGACGCCGGGCGGAGGTCGAGTCGCGCCAGCGCTTGTCTGAACTTGCTCACATCAATCGGCACGCGACAGCAGGGGAGCTTTCCTCGTCAATCGCCCATGAGCTCAATCAACCGCTCGGTTCGATCCTGACCAACGCGGAGTCGGCAGAGCTGATCCTGCACTCGAAAACGCCTGATCTTGATGAGGTGAGGGAGATCATTTCCGACATCAAGCGCGACGACCTGCGCGCAAGCGAAGTGATCCGGAGGATGCGGAGCCTCCTGAAACGTGCGCCCTTTGAGACAACGGAGATCGATCTCAACCAGACCATGCGCGAGGCCTTTGATGTTCTGTCGCTGCAGGCTTCGGCGCACAACGTTGCGTTCTATCTGCAGACTTCCGCGGAAGCACCTCGGGTCAAGGGCGACCCCGTGCAGTTGCAGCAGGTCATACTCAATCTTGTCGTGAACAGCATGGATGCGATGGCCAAGATGCCCTACGGGCGCACGGTCATCGCCCGGACAGAGGTCAACGGCGATGCCTCTGCGGTGGTCTCGATTTCGGATTCCGGTCCGGGAATACCGCAGGACAAGTTGAACGAGATATTTGACCCGTTCTTCACGACGAAAGAGCAGGGAATGGGAATCGGATTGTCGATCGCGCGAACGATTATACTGGCCCACAATGGGCAAATCTGGGCAGAAAACCAGTCGGCCGGGGGAGCGGTATTTCATTTGTCGCTGCCCCTGGTGGCCCAGTCGACCCTTAGGCAACTTCATCGAGTTTGAGAGATCCGATCTGCGGGAATGTTTCGCCAGAAGAAACCTGGAGCCACCGGCGCAAGCGTAACGAGACTTGTTCATAAGACGAATGCAGTATTTCTAAGCATTGCCTTTGCGGACATTGTTCCACGGTCGGATCGACCAACTTATTTGTCGATCGCGCAGGAGAGAATGTTGCCCGGCTACGTTCACGTGGTTGACGACGATACGTCATTTCGAACAGCAATCGAGCGTCGGCTCAAGCTCGCTGGCTACGATGTTGCGGTCTATTCGTCGGCGCAAGAGTTGCTGGATCGGCTTCCAGACAATCACGGATTGGGATGCATTCTGCTTGACGTGCGCATTCCCGGCCTGAGCGGACCGGAACTTCAAAGTCGCCTGATCGAGCTCGGTTCGACTCTCCCGATCGTGTTCCTTACCGGACACGCCGATACCGAGACAACTGTGAGAGCGATCAAGGCAGGGGCCGAAGATTTTCTGATAAAGCCGGTCTCGTCGGAGCAACTGATCGGTGCGATCGAGCGCGCCATGGCTCGCCAGAAACTCGCGCTCAGCCAGCGCAGCAAGCTCGAAGCGCTACGCGCCCTTATTGCGACCCTAACGCCACGGGAGCGTCAGGTATTTGAGCTGATCGTGCGGGGCAAGATCAACAAGCAAATTGCTCACGAACTTGGAACGACCGAGCGTACCGTGAAGGCGCATCGCCACGAGGTCATGGAAAAGATGCAGGTCCAGTCCCTTGCAGAGCTGGTCTCGATCGCGGAGCGACTTGGCATGCTTGATCCGGCGGCGAGTCAACGCGGTTGATACGAGCCGTCGATGCCGTATGCGCAGTTTCCCTGTCCAAAGGGACAATATGAAAGAGTTTTGACAGGGCGTATGTGACAATGAGCCGTGGGCTGCGGGGAGCGTCGGCTGGTAAATGGAATTCGCCTCAAGCGATTGATCCGCAGGATTAACCTTGCGGCGCGGGATCAGCAATCGAATCTGGAAAGTAGCCGAGGCCGACCATCTTGCCGACGCGGAATCTCGTTTTCGTTGTGGATGATAATCCCTCGATGCTCAGAGGCATCAAGCGGCTGCTGAGGGGGCACGGCTTCGCATCCGAACTGTTCGAGACCGGTGCAGCCTTGCTAAGGCATGGCGACTTTCAGAGCGCCGTTTGTCTCATTCTCGATGTCAATCTCAGCGACGGTTCCGGTATCGAGCTGCGACATCGCC
This sequence comes from Bradyrhizobium macuxiense, assembly GCF_001542415.1. Classification (GTDB taxonomy): domain Bacteria; phylum Pseudomonadota; class Alphaproteobacteria; order Rhizobiales; family Xanthobacteraceae; genus Bradyrhizobium; species Bradyrhizobium macuxiense. Next base: position 100,436 of record NZ_LNCU01000019.1, on the reverse strand, counting down.
TGGCGGATCTGGGCGTCAACTTGCCGGTCATTTACATCACGGGGAACGACAATCATACGACGCGCATGGCCGCGGTGGCATCGGGGTGCATCGCCTATCTGACCAAGCCGTTCACGGCGCGGTCGCTGATCGAGCCGATCGAGCGGCTTCTGAGGACGGCATTGTAGTCTGCGCCCTGCATCATCATTCGTCGATGGGCTGATCGAACGTTTGTGCCGGAGCATCGTGTCTTACGGATCCGAACCGCTCAAGCGGTATCGATGTCGTAACTGACAGGATATTGGAATCGACCACCTCCAGCGCAAGTGTTCGTCCCGACTCCATTTCCATGATGAGCTTAGGATCGGCGGGGTGAGCCGCGATGCAAGCGTTGCTCAGACACCATGTGTACGGAAATCGGTATGGCTCTTTCTGGTCGACCGAGAGCGTTACGCCGGCTTGCAGGTAAAGGCCGACCGGCAGGAAAAGTTGTAGCCGGGCGCCTCCGTCTTGGCGTTCGATCAGATCGATGCGGACCGCGGTCTGGCCGGTCTCGAATGTGCCGGTGATGGTGGTCCGGCAGAGCATCTTTGCACTCCCGGCCTTGAAGCAGAGCTTGCGCCAATCGCCGTATTTGATCTCCCGCGGCGGACGCTGCCCGCGGGTCGGGACTTCGGCCGGGTCTACCTTGGGGGCATTGCTAGGTGCTGGGGCCTGTTGGCTGTGCGCAAAGCCGCAGCTGGCCGCCAGCAGCAGGAATGCTGCGACGGCAGGCTGTTTGGGGTGCGGGCGTCGACGACTATAAGGCGTGCTCATGGCTGTTGCTCCCAGGCTTGTCTGGCCCATTATCGAAGTCGGCTCAGAAACTGTTCGACAAGCGGCGACCAGATCGGGATCGCGTCGGCCGAGCCGATCAGGAAGTGGCCATCGTTGCCGAATGGCGGCAGCAGATGGTATTCCGCCCGGCCGCCGGCAGCCGTGAAGGCCTCATACATGCGCTTGGACAGGGCCGGACCGAAGAAGGTGTCGTTCTCGACGTAGATCCAGAGCATGGGAATGCGCGATGTGCGGCCGAACTCGCGGGTCGCCTCGACCAACTTGTCGGGTGCGCAGTTGTTGTTGGGTTTGCCATCGACGCGGCCGCCGCGGCCTGCCGCGAAGGTGATGATGGCCTTGACTTGCGCGGGGTTGAGGCTCGACAGCGCGATCGAGGCCCAGCCGCCGGCGGATTGCCCGACCACGATCACATCCTTCGGTACGATCCGTTTTTCGGCGGCCATGTAATCGATGATCCAGAGGTCGACCTGCGCGACCGCGAGGCCCGGATCCAGGAAGTTCGGGTTCGTGCATTTGCCGACCTTGGAGAAGAACGGGCCATAGAGCCCGCGCTCGGGAATGTCGATTGCCGCCGCGCCATATCCCGTGCCGACCGGCGCCACGACGAGGTATCCACGCTGCGCGAACCACATTGCGGCATCGCGGAATTCGACCAGCGGGAAGAAGCTACGCTCCCTGGGATTGAGCGACACCCCGTGATTCATGATCACCAGCGGGAAGGGGCCATCGCCAACCGGACGAACCAGATAGGCGAACATCGGGAGCGGCAACGGCAGTGCCCAGATTTCCTCCTGAATCGCTTGCGGTGCGGCCTGATCGCCGGCGCGTGCCGAAACGGGCAGAGAAATCAGGACGAGCAGTGCGGCCGCGATCGGCCAACTCGGGAAAGCATGTCGCCGCATCCACTCCTCCCTAGCCAGTGAAGGTGCAGGCCACGATGATCGGGCCGAGGACAGTCAGGACGACGTTGCCTACCGCGTAGGGCACCGCGACGCCGAGTACCGGCGTCTGGCTCTCGGCGACCTCGCAGGCTCCGGTCACCGCGGCATCAACCGTCATGGCGCCGGCCAGCGCGCCGCAAGTGATGACCGGGTTCATGCGAAGCACATGGTACGCAAACAGGGTCGCGACCATCAGTGGCACCAGCGTGACGACAAGCCCCATGCCCACGAGCAACGCGCCGTGCCCCTGGATTGCAGTCCACGCGGCATGCCCATTGCCAAGACCAATCGCTGCGATGAAGCCGCCGAGGCCGAGATCGCTCACTGTCTGCTGTCCGGCGGGTGGAATTGCGCCCATGGTCGGCCGGCGCGAGCGCAGCCAGCCGCAGAGGAGGCCCGCTATCAGCGCGCCGCCACCGCCGCCGAGCGTCAGCGCGATGCCGCCGACCTTGAAGCTGACGAGACCTGCCAGCAGGCCTGCGGCGATGCCCGCGGTGAGAAAGGCGATGTCGCTACGGTCGCCGGAACGCACGATCTGCCCGACATGCGCGGCGGCGTGCTCGATATTGTGGGTGCTGCCGACCAACGTCATGACGTCACCGACATAGACCCTGGTGTCCGGGCTGAGCGGAACCTCGCGACCCATGCGGGTCAGCGTGCGCAGGAATACGCCGCGGGCATCGCTCCCGACGCGGTCGGCGACCTCCCGGATTGAACGGCCGTGGAGCTTGCGGTTGTCGACCAGGACTTTGATCACGTTGCCGGGGATCGCCCCCAAGATCTCATCCGCTTCGATTTCGCTGCCGATGACCGGCTTGGCCGCGACGATGGCCGCGGTTGGTCCGGACATGACGATGTCGTCGCCTGCCTCGAGTACAGTATCGAGATGTGGCTCGATATCGGCGCCTTGCCGTACGATCCGCTCGATGACGGTGCGGCTTCCGATCGCGTCTTCGATCGCCTTGACAGTCCGTCCGGTCGCCGCCGAGACGCGATAGGCCCGCGCCTGGAATTTGCGATAGTGCAAGTTCTCCGACTTAGGGGGCTCGCCACCCGAGAGCTCGGCCTCGAGCTTCTTCGCTTCGACCTTCAAGTTGACGCCCATCAGCCTCGGGGCGACAAACGGAACAAAGAGGAGCGTCAAGATATAGCCGAGCACGTAGGTTACAGCGTAGCCGGCAGCGATGTTCGCCTCCTGCTGCTCCAATACATTCTTCGGCAGTCCGAGCTGGGTCAGTGCACCGGATGCCGTGCCGATCACGGAAGATTGCGTCAGCGCGCCGGCGGCGAGACCGGATGCCGTGCCGGGGTCGAGCCCGAAGCTGAAGGCGAAGATCAGCACGATGAGGAGGCCGGTGCAGCCGAGCACAAGCGCCATGACGACCTGCGCGAGCGTGCGGATGCTCAGCGAGGCGAAGAACTCAGGCCCCGATTTGTAGCCGATTGTGAACACGAACAGGCTGAAGAGAATCACCCGAAGCAGCGCCGGGAAGCTGAAGCTGCCGAGCTGGCCGATGAGAACGGATACGACCAGGATGCAAGCCGTGGTGCCGATTGAAAACCCGCGGATTCGCATGCGGCCAAGGATCGTGCCGATGGCGACCGCCAGAAGCAGGAAGATTTCCGGAGCGGTGGAGATGATCCACCTGATGGTGTCCATGGTCGCTTCCCCGGCGGCTCGACGGCGCAATTTGCGTCCTCTGGAACCGGAGGCGGTTTGATCCAGATCAAGCCAGGCAGAGTTCGAGCCGCGACTTATGGGCCAATGCAGGATCCGCTACGCCCAACGTCAATCACATGAGCTCGTTGGATGCCGCGCGCAGTCCGCCGATCCGGCGGGAGGAGATGGTTCATATTGCGCTTCTGCTCGCCTTCGCAGGCGGCTATCTCGACGCCTACACCTGGATCATTCACGGCGTGATGGCGAACGCACAGACGGCCAACCTCGTGTTGCTCTGGGTGCAAGGTACGGCCGGCCGTTGGCAGGAGGCGCTCCATTTCGTTCCCCCGCTCGCCGCGTTCACGCTTGGCGTGGTGGTTGCGTCGTGGCTGCGCCATACCGTGGGAGGTCGTGCCGGCGAGATGACTATACTGGTCGAGATCGTGCTGCTGGTGACGGTCGCCATCCTGCACAATCGACTGCCGGACCTAGCGGGAACGATCGGCATCTCGTTCGTCGCTGCGATGCAAACTGCGGTCTTCACCAAGGTCGAGGGTGCCACCTACAGCTCGGTGATGATCACCGGAAACCTGCGCCAGGCGATCGAAGGCCTCTTCGCCGCGGCCGCCGGAGGCAGTCAGCCACAGATGCTTCGTCGCTCGGGTATCTTTGCCAGCGTATGCGTTGCGTTCGGAGTGGGGGCGGCCATCGGTGCCTTTGCGACGAAGGGGATGCCCAATGTGGCACTCGGCCTTCCCGTCGTCGCGCTGCTGGTCGCGCTGTTGCTCTGCGAGGCCAGGAGCGAAGCTTGACCTAGATCAAGCCGGTTTGATGCGACTGGCGCCAAGGGAGCGCTCGGCCAACGCACAGACGGCGGACATGAGCCTATCCCTGCAGCATGCGAACTGGCTTCGGTTGTTTCCGCCGGCGAGCTGGGTTGGCGAATATCGAGCGTCGTGGCTCAGCTCGGACGCGATTGCGGGAGTCACGCTTGCCGCCTACGCGATCCCGGTGTCGCTGGCCTATGCCGGTCTTGCAGGCCTGCCGCCGCAGGTTGGCATCTACGGGTACCTGCTCGGCGGCATAGGTTATGCCGTCCTTGGCTCGTCCCGCCAGCTCGCCGTCGGGCCGACGTCGGCGATCTCGCTGATGATTGCCGGCGCGGTCGGAGCCTTGGGCGGAGGCGACCCGGTGCGTTATGGGCAGATCGCGAGCCTTGTTGCGTTTTCCGTTGCGGCGCTTTGCCTGCTCGCCTGGCTGTTCAGGTTGAGCCTGCTGGTGCGACTGATCAGCGACAGTATTCTCGTGGGGTTCAAGGCGGGGGCAGGGCTCACGATTATCATGAGCCAGTTGCCGGGCTTGTTCGGTGTTACGGGCGGAGGACATCAGTTCTTTGATCGGGCCATCCGGCTCGCTGGGCAGCTTGGCGATACCAAGCCGCTGGTGTTGGTTATTGGTCTTGTCGCAATCCTGCTTCTGCTCGTCGGCGAACGGCGACTGCCGGGAAAGCCGGTCGGCCTTGTTGTGGTGGCCCTGTCGATCCTGGTCGCATCAATTGCGGGCTTGCCGGCGCTCGGCGTGCCCGTGACCGGTGAGATCCCGAAGGGGTTGCCGGCACTCGCGCCGCCGCGCTTTGGCTTGCTCGAATTCGATGAGCTGTTTCCGGTTGCCGCCGGGTGTCTGGTGCTGGCTTATGTCGAAGGGGTCTCGGCCGCCCGGAGCTTTGCGACGAAATACGGCTACGCACTGGACGTCAGGCAGGAGTTCCTCGGACTTGGCGCCGCAAATCTGGCCGTAGCGTTCGGTCATGCCTATCCGGTGGCGGGCGGCCTGTCGCAATCCGCGGTGAACGACTCGGCCGGGGCGCGCACGCCGCTGGCGCTGATCCTCTGCTCGGTCACCCTTTCGCTGTGTCTCCTGTTCTTCACCGGCCTCCTGACCAATCTGCCGAAGGCCGTTCTGGCAGCCATTGTGTTCGCCGCAGTGTACAGGCTGGTCGATATCGGCGCCTTGATGCGGATGTGGCGGATCAGCCGGATCGACTTCTACGCGGCGAGTATCGCCCTGGTTTCGGTGTTGTTTCTCGGCATTCTCGAAGGCGTCCTGCTGGCAGCGCTTGCCTCCATCTTCCTGCTGCTGCTCCGTGCGTCGCAGCCCAATGTTGCCTTCCTCGGCCGCCTTCCGGGCAGCGGGCGCTATTCCGATCGTGCCCGGCACGAGGGTGTCGAGCCCCTGGTCGGCATCATCGCCTTCCGCCCCGAAACCTCGCTCCTCTATGTCAACGCGGAAACCATTCTGGATAGCGTCCTTGCGGCGTTGCGGTCGTCGCCTGACGTCCGGCTGGTCGTCTGCGATCTTTCGGCGTCGCCCTTCATCGACCTGGCGGGCTCTCAGATGCTGCGCGACCTCCATGCCGAACTGGCGTCTCGTTCCGTCACTTTGTGCATCGTCGGCGCCCATGCGCAGCTGCGCGAGGTCTTGAAGGCGGACGGCCTCGCGGACAAGACCGACAGCAACGAGTGGATGCGAACGCTCGATAGCGTGCTGAGCGACAGAAAGCCGCCGGCTGAGGGTTGATTGCGGCGCATTCCGCCGCATCGAGCTTGCCTCGGCTTGACTTGGATCAAAGGGACCGTGTGAGGCGGCCGCACCATCGGCGCAATCAACAGGAGCGGGAGACCGACCATGCCCATCACCGAACCGGCACAGCCGCGCATCGATCAGTTCTTCTCCGGACCGGGCGGACGGGCCGACAACTGGCGTGATCTGCTTGATGCCGCCAGGGCCTGGAGCAAGGGAGGGGATCGCGCCAAATATGACGCGGCGTTGTCGGGGCTCGCAATCACGGAAGAGTATCACGGCTATCCTGGCGTTCATCTTATGGCTGCCCTGAAGGAAGCCGCCGCGGTCGGCGACGCCGCCAAATCGCTCGCGCTCGTGACGCAGATCGTGCAGGCGCTGCAGACCAAGTCGTTCCGGCATCATGCTGGCGACTGGAATGCCGAGGATGAGGGTGATGGTGACGTCCCCGATCTGCTTCCGCCGACTTTCGGCCAGTCTGCGGCACGTCGTCCCTACTTCGAGACACTGATCGTGACAGGGGTATCGGCCAACAATTGGCCGGCGCTCGCGGCCGAATGGCGCAGGCTGCGGCGTCCGGTCGATGCATTCATCTATGAACCGGTCCTCGTCGGCAGCGTCGAGGACGCCTTCTGTGCCACCGTGCTCAACCCCAATATTGCTGCCGTGGTGATCAACGAGGGCTTCGGCTGGCGCTCGCGTCACGATGCGCCCGTGCTTCGTGCCATGTCGGCCGCCATGGGACTCGACGAGGACTCCGATGCTTCCGCGCTGCAGTTGGCTCACATCCTGAAGCGGGTCCGCCCGGAGCTTGACCTGTACCTGATGTCCAATCGTGACGTCGAGAACATGGCCGGCGATCCGGAAGCCGACGTGGTGCGGCGCGTGTTCTACTCGGTCGAGGATATCCTGGAATTGCACCTTTCGATTCTGGAAGGCGTGCAGGACCGCTTCGATACGCCGTTCTTCGAGAATCTGAAGAAATACGCCCAACGGCCGATCGGGACCTTCCATGCGTTGCCGATCGCGCGCGGCAAATCCGTCTTCAAGTCGGATTGGATCCGCGACATGGGTGAATTCTACGGCCTGAACCTGTTCCTGGCCGAGAGCAGCGCAACCACGGGCGGCCTCGACAGTCTGCTGGAGCCAACTGGCAACATCAAGAAGGCGCAGGACAAGGCGGCGAGGGCGCTCGGTGCCGATCGTGTCTTCTTCGTCACCAATGGCACCTCGACCTCGAACAAGATGGCGGTCCAAGCCCTGTTGGCGCCCGGCGACATCGCGATCGTCGATCGCAACTGCCACAAGTCGCACCACTACGGCATGGTGCTGGCCGGCGCGCAGCCGCTCTACGTCGAAGCGTTCCCGATGACCGAGTATTCGATGTACGGCGCCGTTCCGCTGAAGACGATCAAGCAGGCACTCCTGAATGCGAAAGCGGATGGTCGGCTCGACCGGATCAAGATGATCGATTTGACCAACTGCACCTTCGACGGTCACATCTACAATACGCGACGGGTGATGGAGGAATGCCTTGCGATCAAGCCGGACTTGATCTTCCTCTGGGACGAGGCCTGGTTCGGCTTTGCACGGTTCTCGCCATTCCTGCGGCGACGAACCGCGATGGGGGCTGCCAACGAGATCGAGGCGTGGATGCGCGATCCGAATTCGGTCGCGGCCTACGAGAAGCAGCAGGCCGAACTCGGCAAGAACCCTCCCGACGAGGTGCTGCTCGAGACCAGGCTGATCCCCGATCCGCGTAAGATCCGGCTGCGGGTCTACCAGACCAACTCCACGCACAAGTCGATGTCAGCGATCCGCCAGGGCTCCATGCTGTCCGTCAAGGACGTTGAATTCCATACGGTGGAGGCACAGTTCAAGGAGGCCGTCTTCACCCACGCCTCAACCAGTCCGAACCAGCAGCTCATCGCCAGCCTCGACGTGTCGCGAAGGCAGATGGAGCTGGAGGGTTACGGTCTCGTGGCCAACGCCATGGAAATCGCATTCGCGATCCGGCAGGCCGTCAACAACAATCCATTGATTTCCAGGTATTTCCTGGTGCTCGGTGCCGATGCCATGGTGCCCGCGCAATATCGCCAGAGCGGCTTCGTCGACTACCTGACGCCCGGTATGAATTGGGCGGCGGCCCTGAAGAGCCTGGACGAGGACGAATTCTGCCTCGACCCGACGCGCATGACGCTGGTCTGCGGCACCGCCGGCTTCGACGGCACGCAGTTCAAGGGACTGTTGGCTAGCCGTTACAACATCCAGGTCAACAAGACCTCGCGCAACTCGGTCCTGATCCAGTCGAATATCAACAACACCCGCAGCGACGTCGCTCATCTTGTGCGGGTGTTGGCAGAGATCGCCGGTGAGGTCGATCGTCGCCTGGCCCAGGGCGGCGCCAATGCCAGGGTCGACTTCGAGGCACGCGTCGGCAGCCTGATGAAGAATGTACCCGACCTGCCGAATTTCTCGCATTTCCATCCGAGCTATCGCAGTGACGCCGGCTCCAGGACCAATGAAGGCGACATTCGCGGCGGCTTTTATTCGGCCTACGACGCAGGCGGGTGCGAATACATCCGGCTCAACGATCCGGAAATCGACCGCCGCCTGAAGAGCGGCCCGGACCTCGTCTCCGCGAACTTCGTGATCCCGTACCCGCCGGGCTTCCCGATCATGGTGCCGGGGCAGGTCATCACCCAGGAGACCATCGACTTCATGCGCAAGCTCGATGTGAAGGAGATCCACGGTTACGACGCAACCGAAGGCCTGAAGCTCGTCAAGACCGAGGCACTGGCGAGGATGGGCAAGCCCAAAGCCGCCGCCGCGCCAGAGTTCAAGGCGGCGTCGTGAGCCACGGGAGGGGACGGTCATGAAAAGCTTCTTCACGTTCCTGCAGCAGAATCCCTATCTGCTGCTGTTCTTCGTCGTTGGCCTCGCCGTCTGGATCGGCCGCGCCAGCGTCAAAGGCTACGGGCTCGGCATGGTGGCAGGCGCCATCGTGGTGGGTGCCGGTGTTTCGGTTCTGGCCTCGACCTATGGCGTGAAGCTCGAGCTGAACAATTTCGCCAAGAGCCTGTTCTACTATCTGTTCATGTATGGCGTCGGCCTGCGGGTCGGACCGTCCTTCATCAACAGTTTGAAGGGCGAGGGTCTGAAATTCTTCGTCCTCGCGCTGGTATCGAGCGTGCTCGGACTGACGCTCGTCGTGATCGGTGCGAAGCTGTTCCAGCTGCCGGTCGGCGCGGCGGGCGGCATGCTGGCGGGCTCGCAGACCATGTCGGCTGCGATCGGGTCGGCGGAGCAGGCGGTCACATCAGGCGTCGTGAAGTTGCCCGAAGGCATGAAGCCCGAGGATGCATCCGGCATGATCGCGTTGTCCTACGGCATCACCTACATCTGGGGCACCGTCGGCATCATCCTGATCTGCAAATATTTGCCGCGGTGGTGGGGTGTCGACGCCAGGGCGGCGGCGAAGAAGTACGAGGAAGAGTTCGGCGTCAAGGATCTCGAAGGCGGCGGGCTGACAGGCTATCGCCAATTCGGATTGCGTGCCTACAGGCTCGAAAGCCCCGGGACAATCGGGAAGAGCATCGCCGACTTCCGCAAGACGGATCCCGAATATCGGATCGTCAATGTGCTGCGTGGCGGGCAGCAGATGGGTGCGGATACGGACTTGGTGCTGCAGAAGGGCGACATTATCGCGCTTGGCGGCGCGATCGAGCACCTGACCGAGAAGATGGGCCTCATCGGCCCCGAGGTCGCCGATGCCAAGGCGCTGAACATTCCGCTCGATCAGGCCGAGATCCTTGTCACCAACAAGGAGGTCGTCGGGCGGACCTTCGAGTCATTCCGCGGGGAAGCGGTCGCGGGTCAGCTTCAGGTCACCAAGGTCGAACGTAGTGGTGTGACGATCCCGGCCGGTCTCAAGACCGAATTGCAGCGGATGGACATCGTCTCGGTCGTCGGCCTGAAGTCCGCCGTCAGCGAGCTCGGGGAGATGTGGGGACGCATCGCGCGGACCAACACCTCGACGGACCTGCTCACGCTCGCAGCCGGAATGATCCTCGGCTTCCTGATCGGCCTGATCGAATTCCCGGCGTTCGGCGCCAAGGTCGGGCTTGGCAATGCCGGCGGCCTGCTGCTGTCGGGTGTGATCGTCTCCTCGGTGGTTTCGCGCCTGCGCTTCTTCGGCAATACGCCGAACGCGGCGCGCAATGTGCTGGAAGATCTCGGTCTCGTCGTCTTTGTGGCCATTGTCGGCGTCAATGCCGGTGCGGGACTGCTGTCGCAGTTGACCGGTGCGATTGCGCTGAAGATCTTCATCGCGGGCTTCATCGCCTGCACGATTCCACCCTTCATCGTCTGGGCGATCGGCTACCACATTTTCAAGATCAACCCTGCGGTGCTGATGGGGGGCGTCGCCGGCGCGCGGTCGCATTCCGGCCCGTGCCGCGAGGCCGCGGTCGAGATCCAGAGCTCAGTGCCCTGGATCGGATTCCCGGTCGGCTATGCGGTATCGGGCATCCTGCTCACCATCTTCGGCTATTTCGCCATGCTGCTCGCACAATAGTTCGTTATCGCACCTGGTCCCCGGAGGGAAAGACATGAAGACTCGTCTGCTCGTTGCTCTGATTGCGTTGGTGATGGGAATAGGTGGTTTCAGCGTTTCCTCGCAGGCTGAAACCGGATCGGTTGCCGTGATCTTCACCAAGGGCGGCTTCGTTATCGGCGTCGGAGGCGGGGAGGGCGTCCTGATGCTTCGCGGCAGGCACTACCCGTTCACCGTGTCGGGCATGAGCGTTGGCTTCACGATCGGCGCCTCCACCACTAGGTTCGTCGGGCGGGCCATCAATCTGAGGGGGCCGGGCTCGATCGAAGGCTCTTACAGCGTGGCCGGCGCAGGCGGCGCGCTCGCCGCCGGTGCCGGAGGCGTGCAATTGCAGAACGCCAATGGCGTCATCCTGCAGCTCAGCGGCCCGAAGGTTGGCGCCGAAGTCTCGGCCGCCGTTGGCGGGGTCACGATACGCCTGAAGTAGAGATCGGGCGAGCGGGCCGCGCCATCGCGCGGCCCGCTCGGTCAGTACCGTTCGGCGACCAGTTTCAACCCGCGCAGGCTGGTCTGGTCGTTGTACCGGCCCTTCTGCGACCGTTTGGGCAGCTTGACCTTCTCGCGACGCACGCGGCCATGGGGGATGGTTCTCAGGATGTGCGAGATGCAGTTGAGACGCGCCCGCCGTTTGTCGTCGGAACGAATAATATACCAGGGAGCATGCCTGGAGTTGGTCGCCTTGAACATCAGGTCGCGCGCGCGGGAGTAATCATACCAACGTCGGTAGGATTCCGTATCCATGGGGCTTAGCTTCCACTGCCGCAACGGATCGTCGATCCTTGCATTGAAGCGGCGCTCCTGCTCCTCCATCCCGACCTCGAGCCAGAGCTTGATCAGGGTGATGCCGCCCTCGATAGCGTATTGCTCTATCTGCGGACACAGCGAGAGGAAGCGCTTGTGCTCCGCGGGGGTGCAGAAGCCCATCACATATTCAACGCCGGCGCGATTGTACCAACTGCGATCGAAGATGACGATTTCGCCGCCTGCCGGAAAATGCTGCATGTAGCGCTGGAGGAAGAGCTGCGATTTCTCACGATCGGACGGTGCGGGAAGGGCGACCACGCGAAACACCCGCGGGCTGACCTTCTCGGTCAGTGCCTTGATCGTGCCGCCCTTGCCGGCGGCATCGCGTCCCTCGAACAGGATGATCACTCGCAGCCTGTTCGCCTTCACCCATTCCTGAAGATGGCAGAGCTGGACCTGCAGTTTCTGCAACTCCTTCTCGTAGACCTTGCGCTTCATCTTCTCCGCCGGTGCGTCCTTGGCCATGTTCGCCTTGCCCAAATTCAAACAGGACTAATCGCCCCAGGCGATGATGACGGCGATATCGCCAGGTACACCGCCGGGAAAATCGATGATCTGGTAGCGGATGCGATAGCCGCGCGGCTGCAGGTAATCCGCCCAGAGCTGGTAGATCTCCTTCGGGATTCCGGTCAGGGTCATTTGCCAACCCGGCTCCATCTGGTTGATGGCACGTCCCTTGTCGGTGCAGAGCGTGTTCGGGAAGCGGTAGACTTGTACTTCTGTCAGCCCATTCCGCACTGCCCGCTGGATCACGGTCGACGCGAGCTTGATCTTTTCTGCCTCGGTGAGCCCCGACGGCTTGCTCAGCCGTTCGATCAAGGCTCGCTTCTCGGCTTCCGCCGCGGCGGCGCGGCGGGCGTACTCCTCGGCCTTCTCTGCCTCCTTGACCGCCACCTCTTTCTGGATCTCGCGCGCATTCGGGATCAGATCGTCGATCTTGTCTGGCATGGCCTGGGCCTCCTGGGACCGATCTCTTGCCAACGCTAGGATCGGTCTTCGGCGTTCCCTTGATCCAGATCAAATCTCCTCTGAATGGCGGCTCGCACTATGCGATCGGAAGCTGCACGAGGCCCGAAATCGACCGGGAGATAAAGCTTGAGCGAACAGCTCCATCCGCTGGCGCCGCATCATCTGCCATTCTATCTCGCGCCGCCGGCGGGAGAGACGGACGTCTTAATGGTGGCGATGGGCATCTTCCTGGTCGCCGCCGTGCTCTACGTCGGTAATCTCTACTGGCGCCTGCACAGCCTGCCCGAGCGGATGGCGCACAAGTCGGAGAAGCTGCAATTCGAGATCGTCGCAATTCTCGGTTTGATCTCGTTGTTCACGCACATCCATGCGTTCTGGGTGGCGGGGTTGCTGCTTGCCCTGATCGACATTCCGGATTTCGGGACACCATTGCGCAGCATTGCGGGGTCCGTCGAGAAAATCGCCGATGCCTCGGACACCGATGCCAAGGTGGAAGAGACGATGAGGGAGCAGGCAGAGCCGCCGATCGGCAAGGAATCGGGCGTGAAGGAGACCGACATGCCCAAGCGCGAGGCGCACGGCCATGTTTGAGCTGATCCTCTGTTCGCTGCTGACGATCCTCCCTGACTATCTCTTTCGCCGCTATGTGCAGGGCAAGCGCTTCGGCAAGGAGATCACGTTCTACTCGGTCTGGTACGAGCTTCGATGGGGTATCACCGGCTGCCTGATGCTCACGGTGGCACTGATTACGACGATCTTCTATTTCCATCCTTCGACGACCAGCGCTGCGCTGTTTTACCGCACCGTTCCGATTCTTCCGGAAACTTCGGGCCGGGTTGCCGAGGTCGACATCGGATATAGCGCGCCGGTTACCAAAGGTGAGGTGATCTTCCGGCTGGACAGTTCAAAGCAGACAGCCGCCCTGGAGACCGCCAAGCGCAAGATTGCCGAAGTCGACGCCCAGTTGGTGGCGGCCGAGGCCGACGTCGTGAAGTCGGAGGCGCAGATCCAGGAGGCCCGGAGCGCATACCAGCAGGCCAAAGACGAACTCGATGTGAAGCGGGATCTGCAACGCCGGAATCCCGGTATTGTGCCGCAGCGTGACATCGAGAAGCTGCAGGTCCTAGTCGACCAGAGGCAAGCCGGCATCGATGCCGCTACCGCCATCAAGCAGTCGGCAACGCTGCGCGTTTCGACGCTCTTGCCGGCAGAAAAAGCGAGTGCCGAAGCGGCCCAGGCACAGGCGCAGGTCGATCTCGACAAGACTGTTATCCGAGCCGGTGTCAACGGGCGCGTCGAGCAGTTCTTTCTCCGGGTTGGTGACGTCGTCAATCCACTGATGCGTCCGGCAGGGGTCCTGATTCCGGAGGGGGCGGGGCAGCAGTCGCTCCAGGCCGGATTCGGCCAGATTGAGGCTCAGGTTCTGAAGGAGGGGATGGTCGCCGAGGCGGCCTGCATCTCGAAGCCGTGGGTGATCATCCCGATGGTCATCACCTCGGTTCAGGACTACATCGCAGCCGGTCAGTTCCGCGGCGGAGAACAACTGGTTGAGGCCCAGAACATCGCACGGCCAGGCACGATCCTGGTGTTTCTCGAGCCGCTGTACAAGGGAGGCCTGGACGGCGTGACAGCGGGCAGCTCCTGCATCGTCAATGCCTACACGAGCAACCACGAGATCATCTCGGCCAAGGACACCAGCACGGGGCAGGCTTTTGTTCTGCACGCGATCGATACTGTCGGACTGGTGCATGCACTGCTGCTTCGAATCCAGGCGTTGCTACTGCCGATCAAAACCCTGGTCTTGAGCGGCCATTGATGGCGCAAACGATCGCACGGTGATTCGGATGAAAGCGAATGCAGCGATTTGTGCATTAGCCGCGACGAGTTTGATCCTGGCATTGCCCGAGAGCGCGCATGCATTCGATCTTGCCGGTGCCTGGGCTACCAGCGCGGAACAGTGCAGCAAGGTGTTCGCACGCAAGGGCAGGGCGAACCAGGTTGCGTTCACGAATTTCTCCGGCGTCTATGGCGGCGGCTTCATCGCGGAGCCCAATCGTCTCCGCGGCAAATTCGAGAATTGCGTGATTAAATCCCGGAAGGACGACGGCCAGACCATCAATATCGTCGTGGGTTGCGCTTCAGGCATCATGTTGTCCAATGTGCAGTTCTTCCTCAAGACGGTCGACGACGACACCATCATGCGGCAATTTCCGGGCATTGAGGGGATGGAGGTTACGTATCACCGATGCAAGATCTAATCGGACGCGGTCTCCATCGGGGCCTGGTTTGCCAATCCCCGTGCGCGCACCGGCCATAGTCAAACTACGTGAGTGAGACACCATGGATCCGGTCCGATGGCCACTACCGCTGCGGATCACTCTGGTTGCCGGGCTGATGCTCCTGCTCGGTGGTGCCGGCATTCTTGGATATCGGTGGTATGTCCGTCCGACCACGCTGACAGTTGCTGCGGGATCGCTCGACGGCGAGGTCACCAAGCTGGTGTCGGCGATTGCCGGAAGGCTTTCCGAGTCGGGGGCGCCGGTCCGTCTCAAGGTGGTTCAGACCGCGGGCCCACGTGAGTCTGCCGACCTGTTTGCGTCCGGCAAGGTCGACCTTGCGGTCGTGCGCGGCGACGTCGGCGATCTTTCGGAAGCGCGCGCCGTCGCGGTGCTTGCGCATGCAGTTGCGTTGTTGGTAGCCCCGCCGGGGACTGCAGCATCGGATGTGACGGAATTGAAGCGGTCGGCAATCGGCGTCATCGGTGGTGACGCCAACAGGAAGCTCATCAAGGTCCTGACCGATGAATACGACCTGACACGAGCCGGCGTGACCTTCAAGGCTCTCGCTCCGGCCGATGCCAGGCGTGCTCTCGACGCAAAGGATGTTCGTGCAGTTCTGCTGGTGAGTCCGCTCACGGAAAAGTATCTCTCGCTGCTGCGCGACCTGTTTCCACACAATGCACGAACCGGCCCCGTGCTGATCGCCGTGGAATCTGCGGGGGCGATCGCGGAAAAAGAGCGGGCCTATGAAAGCTTCGATGTGCCGAAGGGAGCTCTGCGCGGCTCGCCCGCAATTCCTGCTGAGGATCTGACCACGCTCAGGACGTCATTCTATCTCGTGGCCCAGACGAAGCTCGGCGCTGACCTGATCGGCGACCTTACGCAGTCCGTGATGAATGCGCGCAGGGACTTGCTCACGGAGCTGCCCATGCTGGCGCAGATCGCGGCGCCTGACACCGCCGCTGACGCTTTCGTTCCCGCGCATCCGGGAGCGGCCGCATTCTACGACGGCACGCGGGAAAGCTTTCTCGACAAGTGGGGTAACGTGATCTTTCTCGCGCCAATGATTGCCGGTGGGCTGGCTTCGGTGCTCGCAGCGGCGTTCAAATTCATTCGTCCTGTCAAGCCGCGGACCAGGGAGGAGGCGCTCGATGCGCTCTACGCGCTGGGGCCTCGTATTAGGGAAAGCAGGCACGCGTCCGATCTGGACGAGATTGAGCGCGAAATCGATCGGCTGCTTCGAAACCAGCGAAGCCGCGCGATCGCGGGCAACCGCGACGAGCATGACGTCACGGCGGTGAACGTCGCCGCGCATCGCCTTGAAAACCTCATCCACGACCGCCGCATTCTTCTTGCGACGCAGCGAGCCAGGACGTTCGGCAGCTGAGAAGGCTCGACCTTCCTTGATCTCGATCAAAGGGGCGCGATGTCGGTAGCCGATGCTGGTGGCCGTCGGTGTCGATGGAGGTTGCAATGTTTCGCTTGGGCAAGATCCGGCTCGTGCTAATCTTGTTGGCGGCGATGTCGGTCGCCGCGGTCGCTCAAACCACCAACCCTCCGGCTCAGACCGCCCAGCCGCCGCAGCCTTCCGATCAAGCGCAGCCGGCGGACCAGTTGCTCAAGCCCGAGCAGCTCGAAGCGCTGGTGGCGCCGATCGCGCTCTATCCCGATGCGTTGCTGGCGAACGTGCTGGCGGCCTCGAGCTATCCGCTAGAGGTCGTCCAGGCCGACCGCTGGCTGCGCGCGCGCAAAAACCTCAAGGGCGACACGCTCAAGGCCGAAGTCGATAAGCAGTCCTGGGACGACAGCGTGAAGGCGTTGGCCAGCACCGCCGCGGTGCTCTCGATGATGAGCGACAAGCTCGACTGGACCAAGAGCCTTGGTGACGCCGTGCTGGCGCAGCAGGCCGATGTCATGGACGCGATCCAGCGGTTGCGCGGCAAGGCGCAGGCCAACAACAAGCTGGTGACGACCAAGCAACAGAAGGTCAGCGTACAGACCCAGGAGAACAAGCAGGTGATCGTCATCGAGCAGACCGACCCTGGCACGATGTATGTGCCCTATTACGAGCCGGCGACGGTCTACGGCGCGTGGCCCTACGCGGAGTATCCACCCTACTACTTTGGCTATCCATCCTATATCGGCGCCGGCGTTATCGCGGCGGGCATTGCTTTCGGGACCGCCTGGGCCATCGGGCGCTGGGGCAATTACTGGGGCGGTGGCTGCAATTGGGGCAATCGCAATCTTTACGTCAACAACTTCAATCGAACGACCAACATCGGAAACAGCTGGCAGCACAATTCGGCGCATCGTCAGGGCGTTCGCTACAGCAATACCAACGTTCAGCAGCGCTTCGGCAACAACAATCTCAAGGCTGGTGCCGGAAATCGGATGGATTTCCGCGGCCGCGACGGTCAGCAGGTGCTTCGTCCAGGTCAGGAGCGGCCGGGTGGCGGCGACCGCGTTGGCACGGGCAATCGTGGTGGCACCGGTGATCGCATCGGCGCGGGTGACCGTGGCGGCGACCGCGTCAGCTCGCGCGACCGGCCTGGCGGTGAACGTGCCAATCGTCCGAGCTCGGCGGACCGCGGCAAGGGCGGCGGTGGCGGCAATCGCGCCACGACTGCCGATCGCAGCCGCAACGCGACGCGGGGCGGTGGCGGTCGCGACAACGCATTCAGGAACGTGTCGTCGGGCCGGGCTGCCAGCGTGGCATCCGCTCGCGGGCAGATGAGCATGGCCGGACGCGGCGGTGGGTTCGCCGGCGGCGGCGGCGGATTCCGAGGTGGCGGCGGCGGTGGCTTCCGTGGTGGCGGAGGCGGCGGCGGTTTCCGCGGCGGTGGAGGCGGCAGGCGGTCGGACATCGCGTTGAAACACGACATCGTCCTGCTCGGCCATCTCGCCAACGGGCTTGGCTATTACCGCTTCAGCTATCTCGGCAGCAACAAGGCCTATGTCGGCGTGATGGCGCAGGAAGTCGCGCAGGTGATACCCCAAGCCGTGACGCGCGGTAGCGACGGCTTTCTCAGGGTCTATTACGACAAGCTCGGTCTCAAGTTCAGCACTTACAGCGAGTGGCTCGCCGCGGGCGCGCAAGTCCCGGCCGGATCGGAGGTGTCGCGATGAGGAGCTTTCTGATGGCTCGATTGAGCCATATTGCATTCGTCAGCGTCGCGATGGCGGCGAGCCTGGCGGTGCTGATCGCCTCAGCCCAGGCGCAACAGGCCTATCCAAATCCCGAGGATGCCGCCGCAGCCCTGGCCGCTGCGGTCAAGACCGGCACGAAGCGCGCGATCCTGAAGGTGCTGGGCCGTGATGCCGAAGACATCATCGAGTCCGGTGATGAAGTCGCCGATGCCAAGACCCGCGAGGCCTTCCTCTCCACCTATGACACAAAGCACTCCATTAAGGCGGAAGGCAACAAGAAGGCCACGCTAATCCTCGGTGCAGATGATTTCCCGTTCCCGATCCCTTTGGTGAACAACAGGGATGGCTGGGAATTCGATGCGGCCGCGGGTCGCCGTGAGATCCTCTATCGCCGCATTGGCCGCAACGAGCTCGATACGATCCAGACCTGTCTCGCCTATGTCGACGCCCAGAACGAGTATGCCGATAAGGACCGAACCGGTGAGGGGCCTGGCATCTACGCGCCGCGCATCGTCAGCAGTCCCGGCAAGAAGGATGGCCTGTTCTGGCGCGACGATCACGACCAGAGCCCGCTCGGCGAACTGGCGGCGCAGGCAGCCGGCGAAGGCTACAAGGTCGGAGCGGAAAACGTGCCGTATCATGGCTACTACTACCGGATCCTGAAAGCGCAGGGATCCGATGCTCCCGGCGGCGCCCTGAACTATGTGGTGAAGGGAAGGATGATCGGCGGCTTTGCGCTGATCGCCTATCCAGCTGAGTACGGTAACTCGGGCGTCATGACCTTCATGGTCAATCATGTCGGCACCGTCTACCAAAAGGATCTCGGTTCACGCACCGAGTTCCTCGCGAGCCGCATCATCGTCTTCGACCCCGATCAGACCTGGAAGAAAGTCGACGTGACCAATCCCTGAGATAACGGAACAACACCCATGTTGAAGTTCGTGCTCCGTATTGCGGTGCTCCCGGTGTTCGCCTTGGCGTTTTCGTCCCCTTCTTTTGCGCAAGCGATGGGACACGTTCAAGTCAAGTTCGTGAAGGCAGCCCTAGTGATCGGCGGCGGTGGAGGCAACGGGGTCCTGACCTTTCGGGGACGGCATTATCCCTTTGTCGTGTCCGGCTTCAGCCTTGGCGTATCAGCCGGCGCTTCGGCGAGCTGGCTGGAAGGCACTGCGTCAGGCATAAAGGATGTCAACGATTTCGTCGGCAGCTATACCGCCGTCGGTGGTGGCGGAGCCTGGGTTGGCGGAGCAGGCGGCATCAGCTTGCGAAATGAACATGGCGTCGTGCTCAGTCTCAAGGGACCCAAGGCAGGACTGGAGTTTGCCGCCAACGTCAGCGGACTCACCATCTCGCTAAAGTGACTGGCGGGGTTCGTCGACACGTCCCGCTTGCGGCAGCGATGTCGCGTCTGCTCGGACCCACCTGCAGTGCACGGATCATCTGGTGGAAGCACCCAAAGTAGCGTGAACCACAGAACGCGAAGCCTTTCAGTCAGGCACAAAAACAGGGCCTCCGCGATAGTGAGTATCGCGATGTAGCGGACCCCGACTCGAACCCTCGACAGATTATCGCACGTTGCCTTTTGATACGGGCGTCCGCGCGACGCGAGGCGCCTTGGTCCGGTCCGTGAACCCGCGCTTGCCTTCCCCCATTTGGATAGCGAGAGTAATACGCGGTTCGAACGAAGCACCATGATAGTGCGACGAATGCCCATTTTCGGCCGGATAAGTCCAGCAGTACGGCCGGCAAGTCGTTGATTGTTCTCCACCCGTCGCTATCTCTTAATTGGCTGCCGTATCGGAATTCCCATTGGGTGTCGTCTCAGATCGCCACTTGAACCGATTGTCGGTATCGGTGGTTGCGCCTCCCCGATTTGAACCTATCGATCGATGGCCTTGTAGTCGCAGTTGACCCGGTAAAGTCCGAGTAGCGCGTGTTCGGATATGAGGCAGTGCGATCTTTATGATCGTGCGACGAATGCCCACTTTCAGTCGGATAAGCCCAGTGATGCGACCAGTAAGTCATTGATTTTTCTCAGGCCGGGGCTGACTCTTAATCAGCGGGTCCCAGGTTCGAGCCCTGGTGCGCCCACCATTGGAAAAACCTTGTTTTCCAAGACCTTCGTGGAGAAGTTGCTGAGAACAAAATGGGTCTCGTGCGACGTTTTGTGGAAGGACGTGGCGCGGTCAGATTGCTGTACGACTTTCCCTTTGTCTCTCTATCTTCACCCCAATCGATACAGCCCGAAGATCCGGCGGTACAGGTCGATTACGTGCTCGTCGTAGAATAGGACATTGGGGCGAGCAAAACGGACAATCTGTTCTGCTCCTCGCCACAGGGTACTGCTTCTTGTAGAATCAGAACCAGATAGTCCGGGGGCGCGCTTCGTTCCCTCGTGACCAGCGGAACCGCGCTTCCACGCAAAACAGCTGGCTACTCAGGACCCTTCTTGCTGTCGAACGGAATTCGTTCCGCCGCGCCCTCGAGATCATCATATTGGCCGTTCTTGAGCGTCCACATGAACGAGGCCAGACCCGCCAGGCCCCGATGGCGATTGGGACGAGGAAGAAGAAGTCGATCATTTGAGTGCCCCCAGCATGGTCGGGGTCAGCGTCACCAGGTGGAGTCCATTGAACTTTCAGCCGGCTTAGAGCTGTCCGACCAACGAATGGGTGGTCTTTGTCGACAGGCCAGGAGAGCTGAAACGACAAGAAGCTACTACAGTAGCGTGTTCATCCGCGAACTCTCGTTAGATGTGTCGCGACGTACCGCCAGATATTTCGAGGCTCGCGCCGGTGATGTGACTGGCCGCGGGAGACCCCAGAAATGCGATTGCCCGCGCAACCTCATCAGGATTCCCAAACCGTCCCAGCGGAATGTTCTTGTTCCGGGCTTGCGAACTAAGCCATTCCTCCAGGGTTTGGCCCACGTTTAATTGCGCCTCGAAGCGGCGGCGCCGCTGATCAGTAAAGATTGTCCCCAGCAGGACGGAATTCACGCGAATGCGCGGCGCAAATTCAGTGGCCAAGGATTTCATCAAGTTCTGCACGCCGCCACGGGCGGCAGATGTGCAAACCATCTGTGGTTCGGGCTCGACGGAAAAAAGCGCATTGACTGCAACGATGGCGGTGCGGTCGCTGGCTTCTAGTAGGGGTCTGAACGACCGAATTGGATTGATTTGACTAAAGAACTTTAATTCCAACTCGTCGCGCCACTGATCGTCGCTCGTATCTGAAAAGGTCGAAATCCGCCCCTGGCCAGCGTTATTTACAAGCAGGTCAAGTCGACCATTGCTCCAGCTCTGAACTTTCTTGGCGAATTCGCCGACTGCAGAGGCATCTAAAACATCGCAGCGTTCTACCAAGACGCTATCTGCGTTACCCATCGAGAGGTGCTCTGCCGCAGAGAGGAGTCGATCAGGATCACGTCCGCAGATTGCAACTCTCGCGCCTTCGGCAGCAAGAAGTGTTGCGGTCGCCAGCCCAATACCCGCGGATCCCCCGGTTACAACAGCTACACAGTCTTTAAGTCCCAAATCCATAACGCATGCCTATGTTGCGCACCACCGCGTCATGCGACTCCATGCACGGTCGGTGTATTTTTTTGCGGAAGATCATATAGTGGTTGCAGAATATCGACGTCTTTTCCAAAGCCATCGTTTTTGTCTGATTCTATTTGAACGACACTCGCGATTTCCGATCAGCCGGCCGCTTCATTTTTGGGCCGGCTCCGTGTCGGACTTTCGTCGATCCCACCATGGTTAAGACGAAGAAGGCGATCAATCGTCTACTCGCGACCTCAACGACAGAACCTATACCGTCGTATAGCTCGTCCTATCCCCCTACCCCAATCGACCGTAAGGATGCGCGAACGTAGCGTTGGCGGTGTCGCATCCAAGGTGGAGGCGTACTCGTTGGCAGCAATCTCTCTACAGTAATGGCAATCGCTCTGGGGCGGTCGCCAACGAAGTTCGATAGTCGATCACGGTGACACACTAGCCACAAGCGTGTCGCCGAACTTTGCACACCTCGCCAGCTTGAAGCGCACTTTCCTCGCGAAAGTACGGACTGCCTAGGATCGAACGTTTGGAGTCGGACGCAGGTGTTCTCAAAGATGAGGCAGATCGTCCGCAATATCAGCAGGAGACAAATATGAACGTACATAACGCTTCACAACTCGTTGGATCCAAGCCTGAAGAGCTGGTTCCGTCGCGCTACGCGGTGCGGGTCGGCGAGATCGACGTGCTGGTGGTCAGCGATGGCGTGCTGCCGCTCCCAACCCAGATGCTGGGACACAACGCCGACCCGGCCGTGCGTGCGGCCTGGCTGCACGACATGTTCCTGCCGGCGGACGCGTTCGACTGGGCGCTCAACGTGGTCATGGTCCGCAGCGGCGGGCAAACCGTCCTGATCGACGCCGGGCTCGGGTCGGACCCGGACCTGCACTTGCCGCGGGCCGGGCAGACGGTCAAGCGACTGGAGGCCGCCGGCATCGATCTTTCGTCCGTCACCGACGTGGTGCTGACGCACATGCATATGGACCATGTTGGTGGTCTGCTCGTCGACGGCGTGAAGGAGAGGCTGCGTCCGGACCTGCGAATCCACGTGGCGGCCGCCGAGGTCAAATTCTGGGAGGCGCCGGATTTCTCCCACACCAACATGCCGCAGGGATTCCCGGATGCGCTGCGTGCGACCGCCAAGCGGTTCGCGAGCGAGTACCGTGACAACCTGCGGACATTCGATGAGGAGCACGAGGTGGCGCCGGGCGTTGTCGTCCGTCGCACCGGCGGCCACACTCCCGGGCACAGTGTGGTCCGCGTGGCATCCGGCGGCGAGGCGCTGACATTCGCCGGCGACGCCGTGTTCGCGGTCGGGTTCGACCAACCCGACTGGCACAACGGTTTCGAACACGACCCCGAGGAGGCCGCGCGTGTTCGCGTTCGTCTCTTGCGCGAACTGGCGAAGACCGGCGAGATGCTGGTCGCCACTCACCTGCCGTTCCCGTCGGTCGGACGGGTCGCGGTCGACGGTGACGTCTTTCGTTGGGTGCCGGCGTTCTGGGACTACTGACCGCTTGTTGAGTTACGAGCAAGCTAGGACGTGTACTCACAACTGGCCAGCTCAGAGCGGGTATCCAATCCTGTCCACGCAAACTCCGTGGAATCGCCATTCCGGCGGTTCCACGTAAGAGGGCTCGAAGACTAGTAGAGTTCTACGACCTCGAATCATGGAGCTGTTGAGAAATAGCTCGGAGCCAGGTTCTGCGCTGACGCGAGGGTCCGTTTCGAAAAAAATCAGATCCGGCACTCGGATGATCAGATGAAGAACAACGGACGGGTCAATCGGCGACAGCGTTCGCACCGCGGTTGGAGGGTCGAGAAAATGGCCGATTTCGAAAAGGGGACCTCTCCCTGAAGTCGAGCGAACGTTCAAGGTCACGACCTTGTCGAAATCTATCTTCCTCCAAGTTATTCAAGAGAGGTTACATGATGAGTGTTCTTCGCGGCAAAACGGCTCTGGTCACAGGTGGAGCGAGCGGCATCGGATTAGCTGCTGCAAAGCTGTTCGCGGCAAACGGCGCGCAGGTGATTATCACCGCGCGAACGCAGCCCGCTTTGGATGCAGCGGTTGCGGAGATTGGAGATGGGACCCTTGCGATCCAGGGAGATGTCTCGGACCTGGCGCATCATGATCAAGTTGCTCAAGGCATCCGGCGGCGATTTGGCGGGTTGGATATCTATTTTGCCAACGCCGGCGTCATTGTCATCAGGCCTTCGAGCGAGGTCGGTATCGATGAGTTCGACGCGCAGTTTGCGATCAACGTGCGCGGTGTGTTTTTCGGTGTGCAGAAGGTCGCGCCGTTACTCCGGCACGGCGGATCGATCATTCTGACCAGTTCGATCGCCAGCAATAAGGTGCTGGACGGCCATGCGGTCTATGCTGGCAGCAAAGCGGCGATTGAGGCGTTCGCGAGAAGCTGGGCTTTGGAATTCAAGCACCGCGGCATTCGCGTCAACGTCCTGAGCCCTGGACCTGTCGACACCCCGATCATCAGCAAGATGGGTGTTTCTGAAAGCGAGAGGCCGTCGTTCGATACCGCGCTGGCGAAGGTAATTCCGCTCGGCCGGCTCGGCCAGCCCGAAGAACTCGGCCGTGCTGCGTTGTTTCTGGCGTCCGATGCCAGCAGCTTCGTCACCGGTGCCACCTTGCGCGTTGACGGCGGCATTTCGCTGGCGTGAAAGACATAAGAGATCGTCATTACTGCCAAATACCTGCTTCGTAAAAGAGAACGACGGCCGGCCCGATGTGGGGAAAGGCCGGCCGTCGCGACGAGCCGAGCGCATGGGGGCAAGCGCCGCTCGCATCACCTAGCGTCAGGGCGGCCGCTAGGATTGCTCGGTCGAACCCGTATCCTGGGTCCGACTTGAATAGTCGCGATGGCGTAGCGAAATTGATCTGTGGCCGCACCAGAGCGATTGACGTCATTGAAGAGAAATTGTGGTCAACGAGCGCGCCTTCGCCAATCGCTTGGTGTCTCTCCAGTCAGTTTGCGGAACGCGGCCGCAAACGCTGTTTGCGAGCTATAGCCAAGCGCCGCCGCGATCTGCGCCACTGAATTGTTGGGGTCACGCAGCATGATGATTGCCTGTTCGAGCCGATATCGTCGCAGCCAGTTATGCGGCGAAAGCCCCGTGCTCTCCTTGAACGCACGACAGAAATGAAAGCGCGACAGCCTGGAGTCGGAGGCCAGGGCGGCGAGCGAAACGTCCGCATCGCTGTCCGACCGTAGTCGCTCGATCGCCCGACGCAATGCTGCCGGTGAGAGGCCACCGAGTGCGGGGTGATGAGCCGGAGGCTGACCGGTGTGGGCCGAGAGCATGCGCGTTGCAAACAGATCGCTCAGTTGTTGCCTGAATAGATTGTCGAGTGCCTCGTTGCCTTCCACAGTATCGGCCGCGCTCACGAGGAGCCGTGACGTCACAAGGTCGGGATACGTCGTCCGCTCGACAAGATCGTGCGGCGTGATGATGTCCGCTTCCCGGGCAACACGTTCGAGCGTTGCTTGTGGAAGGTAAAGCTGAATAATATCCATCGATCGGTAGATGTCCCAGCGGGACATCGAACCGGCCGGAATGATGGTGACGGTGCCGTCGCGTGCCGTTCCAGCGACGATTGAATTTCCGTTGCGTCGCTCTAGTCGTTGGACCGTACCGACATACGTCATGATGACGTGATCGGTCATCGGCTTGACCACCTCGTGAAACGCGTCATGACTCCACTGTGCGATGGCGCCGCCGGATAAATCTGACGCGATGTGCACTGGCGTCGTCTTCAGAACGCGTGACATCTCATTGACTGGACGACGAAGGCCGGCGACCGGCGTGTTGTCGCCCTGGCGGGATATATCAGTCATCTCAGATTCTTGCCTACCGTCGGAAACGCGAGGTTTGCTCATGGACGCCTCGCCGCGCGATCGCGTCTGCTCGGGAGAACTCGCTCGGGCGCGCAGCATCCGGCCATAACGGGGAAAAATGCGCGTGACCGGTCTAGCCGCCAGCGTCGATCAAGATACTTGTGCTGGACGATTTCCAGTATCTTGATCGAGAGCCGGCACAGGGCGCTGACGAAGTGCCAGCTGCTTCGTCGGCTAATGACATAGGTGCAAGCGGGACAATGCATAACAGTCTCTCCTCGCGTGGCAGACACCTTCCGCGGGCGTTTTGGAGCCGGCGGGCGCTGTGCGTGACGCGGGAAAACTGGGAAATTCTTCGCAAGTCCGATACTGTCTATCGGGATAGCTTGCGCCCTGCTATTGGTCAGGTCGAACTGGATGTGGAGCAGGCAAGGCTTATCTTTGGAGCCATCTTCTTGAGGAATGGCCGGCCCAAGGAGCTATTTGAACGATATCATCTTCGTATCAGCGGCTGCGCCAGAACGATTGCCGCGTTTGAAGAGCGATTGCGGTTAACCGATGCGTCGCCGCCGCGTATCGTGAGGCTGCTTCCATAGTTCTTCGTGGTTGCCTATCATGGATTTCCATGAGATGCCGCCAGGCCCGGCCATGATAGATTTCCGGTGAAATCCCTGAGTTGGGACGGACGCCAGGCTGAGGGGGCGAGGTGAGGCATCAGACCGTCTCACGCCGGGAGCCGCCGATAATGATCACAGCACCTTACCTTGACCGCTTCGGCTTCGCATTGGCGGGCTGCGGCGCCGGACTCGTGTTGGCGCGGCTGATCAACTCGCCGATCGGTCATGTTGCTGCGATTGCCGCGGTGATGGCGGCCCTTGGGCTCGTGATGGCAGCCGTGGCTCTGCTGGCCGATCGCAAGCGCGTGAAAAGGGTGAGCGGCAAAGCCGAACAGGCACTGCGGATCATCGAAAGCATGCCGGCGCTCGCGTGGTTTGCCGATGTGGAGGGCAAATTTCTCTATACAAGCCGAAGTCCCAGGGTTTTCACGGGATTGCCCAAAGAGGATCTCGCTGCGACGAAGGATGATGAATTCGGCTTTCGAAACGTCGTTCATCCGGATGACCTTGATCGTCTTCTTCAAACCTGGCGTCGCAGCCTGCGAACGGGCCACGACTATAACTGCGAGCATCGCATGTGGCACGCGAACGGTGGATATCGCTGGTGCCGAAGTTTCGGCTTGCCAACGCGCGATGGCGATGGCCGCATCGTCGGCTGGTACGGCACCACCATCGACATTGACGAACTGAAGACAGCTGAAGCTGCACTGCGCGAACATGAGCGCTCGTTGCAGCAATTGATCGACACGGTCCCTGTGCTGATCTGGCGCTTGTCGCCGCAGGGCAACCCCGTCTATTTCAACAAGCAGCTGGTCGAGTATATTGGTGTGCCTGTTGCACAATTGGGTTCAATCGATGCGGTGGTTGAGGCAATCATCCATCCCGATGATGCGAGCGCCGTCCGCAACGCGGTTCAACGCGGGATCGAGACCGGCGAGGCCTTTGGGTTGAGACATCGCCTTCGTCAGTCAGACGGTACATATCGCTGGGTGGATGCGCGTGCCCAGCCGATGTGCAATGGCGACGGCAATATCGTGCAATGGTACGGTGTGTGTCTCGACATCGATGCCCAGATGCACGCCGAAGACGCGCTGCGGCGGAGCGAACGGAAGCTTCAGCAATTGACCGACGCGGTTCCCGCCCTGGTCTGGAGCACGGAGCCGGATGGCACGCCGACCTATGTCAGCAAGCGGTTCACTGAGGCCACAGGCGCCACGCTCGAGGATATCGCCTCGTCCGATGGCAGGCCGTCGCTAAGCGTCGTCCATCCGGAGGATCGGCCTGAGGCGATTGCAGCCTTCAGGCGGTCATGCGAGGCGGGTGCGCCCTATCTCCAGCGATATCGCCAAGTGCGCCGCGGTGGCATCTATCGCTGGACCGAGACCCGCGCAGAACCATTGCGCGACGATGCTGGTAACATCATCCAGTGGTACGGTGTCAGTGTCGATATTCATGACATGATGTGCGCCCAGCAGGCGATGCAGCATAGCGAGCGGCAGCTTCAGCTGCTCGTCGACACGGTTCCGACACAGATCTGGTGTGTGACCCCGAAGGGCGAGCCGTCGTACATAAACAAAACCATGATGGACTACATCGGTATGAAGTTGGAAGACTTCGATGCCGAAGGTGGTTTACGCAGTGCAATCGGAGACCTCGTCCATCCGGATGATCGAGATGCTCTGTATGGCGCTTTAAGCCATTCCTTCCGCACCGGCGAAAGGTTCGCCTTGAGATTTCGTAACCGCCGCGCAGATGGTATCTATCGCTGGCAAGAGGGACGCGCGGATCCGCTTCGCAGCGAGCGCGGAGAAATCATTCAATGGTACGGCACGAACGTCGACATCCACGATCAGTTGGCGACGGAAGAGGCTCTGCGGAACAGCACGCGACAGCTGCAGCAGATGATAGATGCCGTGCCCATCAACATCCTGAGCTTCGATCCCTCGGGCAAGCTCACCTCTGCCAGCAAGCGATATTTGGAGCGCGTCGGTACGCCGCCGGCGCACATCGAGGATTTCGAGGGCCTGGCCCGGCACTTGGCTCATCCTGACGATCTTCCGATCATGCTGCCAAGGGCACTCGATGGCTTTTCGACCGGAACGCCTTTCGTCAATCGTTTTCGCCGACGCGACAAGGATGATGCCTATCCCTGGATAGAAGCGCGCGCGCAGCCGTTGCGCGATGCGGGTGGTGCGATCGTTCAATGGTACATGGTTTCAATCGACATCGGAGACGAGGTTCGCGCGCATGAGGCGTTGCGAAAACGAGAACAGGAACTGTCGCAGCTTGTCGATGCCTTGCCAGTCCACATCTGGAGCTGGACGCCCGCCGGCAAGCTTGCCTACGTCAACAAACGATCCTTGGAGGATCTCGGCCTCTCCAGCGCGACCTTCGAGGACACCACCACGGTGGCGCGAGATCTGGTTCACCCCGAAGATGCTCCAGAGGTGCTGCGTACATCCCTCAGCTGTCTCAGAACTGGCGACCCCTTCATGATGCGGTATCGCCGGCGTTGGAAGGACGGCAGTTACCGCTGGATGGAGGGGCGCTGCGAGCCTCTGCGCGATCGAGATGGGAAAATCATGCACTGGTACCAGGTTTCCATCGACATCGACGATCAAGTGCGCACGGATGAAGCGTTGCGGGAGAGCGAACGATCGCTCCGCCAGCTTGTCGAAACACTCCCGGCCATGATCGATTGTGCAGCTCCCAATGGCGAGCCGATCTACCGCAGCCAGCAGCTGCGCGAATTTCTCGGCTATGAGCTTGACGCATTGGATGGCACGGGAAAGACCCGGCTCGACGGAACACTCGATGCGGGTGTGCATCCCGACGACCTCGCGGGGGTCAAGGAGAGATATGCCCATAGCCTGGCGACTGGCGAGCCATATGCACGCCGGCACCGGCTCAGGCGCTTCGACGGTGAATATCGCTGGGTCGAGACGCGCGCCGAGGCGATGCGAGATGCCGAAGGCACCATCGTGCAGTGGAATGTGATGTGTCTGGATATCGATGGCGAGGTTCGAGCACAAGAGGCGCTGCGTCTCGCGCAAGAGCGGCTGGCGCGCGCAAGTCAGGCGGCGAGCCTTGCCGAGCTCTCGGCTTCGATCGCGCATGAAGTGAACCAGCCGTTAGCTGCGGTTGTTGCCAACTCGCATGCCTGCCAACGATGGTTGTCGGCGGAGCCGCCAAACATCGATCGCGCTCACCGGACAGTGGAACGGATCATCCGCGATGCTAATGCGGCGGCCGATGTGGTCAGCCGTATCCGCGCGCTGTTCAAGCAATCGATGGATTCGCGCGTCTCGATGACGCTTGCCAGCCTCGTCGCAGAGGCGCGAGAGCTCATGGCGGAAGAAGCATTGCGGCGCTCTGTCCGCATGGAGTTCGAGGTCGAGAGAGGCCTGCCGCCTGTCGCAGTCGATCGCGTGCAGCTTCAGCAGGTTCTGATCAATCTCATTCGCAACGGCATGGAGGCGATGGAGGCTCTTGCGAATGGCAAGGTTCTGCGCTTGCGCATGCGCCGCGTTGCGGCGACGATCCAGACCGAGATCAACGATCGTGGCCGCGGCTTGGAGCATCCGGACAGGATATTCGAACCGTTCTTTACGACGAAGGCGCACGGGATGGGTATGGGACTCGCGATCTGCCGCTCGATCATCGAGTCTCACGGTGGAAAATTATGGGCGGAGACGAACGAAACGGCCGGTGCGACGTTCATCTTTACGTTGCCGATCGAAGCGAGAGACGCTGCATGACGAACGACGATTCTATCGTCTTCATTGTCGATGA
This sequence comes from Bradyrhizobium macuxiense, assembly GCF_001542415.1. Classification (GTDB taxonomy): domain Bacteria; phylum Pseudomonadota; class Alphaproteobacteria; order Rhizobiales; family Xanthobacteraceae; genus Bradyrhizobium; species Bradyrhizobium macuxiense. The sequence goes on along the minus strand of NZ_LNCU01000019.1, from coordinate 70,803 downwards.
CGATATCCGCATTCGCGAAGCGCTTGGCGAATTGCTGGCGTCGTATGGAATTGCGACGCACGCTTTTGCGTCCGCCGGGGAGTACGTCGAGGCGGATAAACCGAAGCGGCCAGCCTGTTTACTCCTAGATGTCGAACTGCCCGATATCAACGGCCTTGATCTGCAGAATCAGATCGCGGATGGGGATCATCCACCGATCGTGTTCATAACTGGGCATGGCGACATTCCCTCGACAGTTCGCGCCATCAAGCATGGCGCCGTGGATTTCCTCACCAAGCCGTTCAGCGATGCGGCTCTTATGCAGGCGATCCGCACCGCGTTGGCGCAAGACAGGAAAGCACGCGCGGAGCGCGCGGACCTTGGCGTTCTCAGGCAACGTTATCTCGATCTGACGCCGCGAGAGCGGGAGGTGTTGCCGCTTGTCACCAGTGGGCTTCTCAACAAGCAGGCCGCCGCCGAACTCGGCATCAGTGAAGTCACGCTTCAGATCCACCGCAGGAACGTGATGCAGAAAATGGCGGCGGTATCGCTGGCGGATCTAGTTCGGATTGCAGAAAAGCTAGAGATCCCGGTGACTCATTCGCGCCGGACAGGAGAAGACGAAAAGTGAGCCAAAAACCGGTCATCGCGGTTGTCGACGACGATCCGAGAGTTCTCGAGTCTCTGGAGAACCTGTTCGAGTCGGTCGGCTATACCGTGGCTACATTTTCATCTGGCCAGTCACTGCTCACGTGCGATTTGTCGAGTATCAACTGCCTCATTACCGATATCGGCATGCCAGGCATGGACGGCTTCGAGCTTCTCGACATCGTGAAGAAAACGCGACCGAAGCTGCCGGTGTTTCTTTTGACCGGCCGCCACGAGATCGGCGATCAGCACCGGGCGACCGGTAAGGACATCAGCGGCTTCTTTACGAAGCCGTTCGGCGGGCAGGATCTGGTCGCCGCCATAGATCATACGCTGGGCGACATCGATCTGGAGGGCAATAATGATCAATGACCCGATCTCGTTGCGAAAGTCGGCTTCGGGAAGCAAACGGCCGCGAAACGAATCCAGTCAACCGCTGGTGATTGTCGTCGATGACGATGCAGCAGTACGTGAGGCCTTGGAGGAGTTGATGCAGTCGGCCGGCATGGAATGCGCCAGCTTTGCATCGACGCGCGAATTGCTCGAAACAGACGCGCTAGACAGGCCGGGCTGTCTGGTTCTCGATGTACGCATGCCGGAATCGAGCGGCCTCGATCTGCAGCTCCATCTCACCGCAAGTGGCAATTCCAAGCCGATCGTGTTCCTGACCGGATATGGCGACATTCCGATGAGCGTGCAGGCCATGAAGGCAGGGGCGATCGACTTCCTTACCAAACCAGTGCGAGACCAGACGCTGCTCGATGCCGTGACCGCCGGTATCAAGCGAGACGTTGCGCAGCGGGCTGAAGCTAAAGTCATGAGATCGAATCTCGACCGACTGGAGACATTGACGCCGCGTGAGCGCCAAGTGCTCCACGAAGTTGCGCGTGGGCGGGTCAACAAGCAGATTGCCTTTGATCTTGGTATTAGCGAAGTGACGGTGAAGCTTCATCGCGGCAACGTTATGCGCAAGATGAAAGCGTCGTCGATCGGAGAGCTAATCCGAATCTGGGAGGCGCTCCCTGTCCCGATGCGCGCGGCATGTGCTGCTTAGAAGGCGCCGGTGTCTGAGCGAGAGTACCATCGTTCCCGAAATCGGTGCTGGTGCTATCGGTCCCGCTGGGCCAAGCAATGTTTCGACTCTATTCGGGCGAAGATCATTGGCGCGCAAAAAGAAATGCCCATCCGGCAAGCCCCCATAGTGAATCACTGGCAGTGGCGACGTTGATCACCTTGCGCCGTGTTGGGACCGACCTCGCCAATCCAAGAACGTAACAGGGCGCTCATGGTCGTCGCGCTCACCGCAATGGCGATAAGAGCCATCATGCTAAAGAGTAGATATTCCCACCTTTAAGTCGTTCTGGTGCAACGGAGTTTCTGTGGGGCGACTTCTGCGATCGAGAGGTCGGCCTATTGAGGAGCTCGCGGGGCTGAAGCTGTGCATCAGAGCGTTTGACCACCGGCATGGATTGATTCGCATGAGTGGGACCAACTGGCGACGGCGCACACGTTGGTAGCAATCGCCCTTCAACCGCATCAATCCCTCTGGTGCAGGTTCTCGACCGGTGCCTTAACTATTCGATTGTGGCTACAGTAGGAAAGGAGACGAGTATATGCCCAGGCAACGCTCTATCAGCGATCTCCGAACCCGCCGACGTGCTCGTTCGCACTTTGGCGCCAACTCAAACATCTGATGATCGACCATGGGCATCGCGGGAAGTCGCAAGATCGAGGAACTCGAGCGGGAGCTGCAGCGCACGACCGCCGATAATGCAAACTTGCAAACCGAACTCACGATCGCACTGGAGAGGCAGAGCGTCACGGCGAAAATCCTCAACGTCATTGCTCTGTCGCGGACAAACGTTCAGCCGGTCTTTGATGTCATTTCCGAAAGCTCCCGGCGATTGCTAGGTGGCGAGACGGCGTTGGTGACGCGAGTTGTCAACGATGAGGTTCATCTTGCTGCGTGTACCGTCGGAAGCGAAGTTGGCGACGCGGAGATCCAGGCGACATTCCCAGCGCCGCTGACGTCTTCGGGGATTCACAGTCGGGTTGCGTTCACCTCGACGATGGCGTTCCGCACCGATGTCGAAACCGAGCCCGATGTACCGCAGCCTGTCAAGTACATGGCGCGCGCGCGGGGATATCGCAGCATCATCGTAGTACCCATGCTCCGCGAGGGCGTGGCCATCGGCACGATCGGTGTATCGCGCGCGGAGCCCGGCGTGTTCAGTGACAGCCAAATCGATCTCCTGAACACGTTCGCTGATCAGGCTGTCATCGCAATTGAGAATGCACGGCTGTTCGAGGAGGTTCAGGCACGCACTACACAGCTCGCCAGATCGCTGGATGACCTGCGCGCTGCACAGGACCGTTTGGTGCAGACCGAAAAGCTCACCTCGCTCGGGCAGCTCACCGCCGGAATCGCGCATGAGATCAAGAATCCGCTTAACTTTGTTAACAATTTTGCTGCTGTCTCGGTAGAGTTAATGGACGAGGTCAACGACGCGTTCGCGCCGGTCGTGTTGCCGGTTGATGTTCGTGATGAATTCGACGAACTGCGGGGGTTGTTGAAGGACAATCTCCGAAAGATAGTGCAGCACGGCAAACGCGCGGATTCGATCGTCAAAAATATGCTGCTCCACTCGCGTGGAGTCGGCGGCGAGCATCGGCCAACAGACATCAACGGATTGGTCGAGGAGAGTCTCAATCTCGCGTATCACGGAGCTCGCGCCGAGAAGCCGCAGTTTAACGCCACTCTCGTACGCAATTTCGATCCCGAAGCCGGCGTTGCCGTGGTATTTCCCCAGGAAATCACGCGCGTGCTGCTGAACCTGATGTCCAACGGCTTCTATGCGGTGGCCAAGCGCAGCAGCGAAAGTCAGGTCGAATTTGAACCCACGCTGAACGCCAGCACGCGCAACTGCGGCGATGACGTTGAGATTCGTATCCGCGATAACGGCGTCGGAATTTCACCCGAGGTCAAGGATAAGATGTTCAATCCGTTCTTCACGACCAAGCCGCCCGGCGAAGGTACTGGGTTAGGATTGTCCATGAGTCACGACATCATCGTGAAGCAGCACGGCGGCAGGATCGATGTAGAGACCGAGCCCGGTGAGTTTACCGAGTTCACCATCCTGTTGCCGCGTGGGAGCAATATTTCGAGCAATAGGGGAAGTGAGCCATGACTGTCCTGGTTCTGGTGGTGGATGACGAAGAAGATGTCGAGGTGTTGTTCCGTCAGCAATTCCGTCGCGATCTTCGCGCTCAGCGTTTCGCGATGGATTTTGCCGGTTCCGCGGCGCAGGCGCTGACGCGCATTGCGGACACCGGCGAGCAGACGTTGATCCTGATTCTCTCCGACATCAACATGCCAGGGATGAACGGTCTCGACATGCTTCCAGAGGTGCGCGCCCGGCGACCGGATGTGCCTGTCATCATGATCACTGCCTATGGCGATGCAGAGACGCGCAGGACGGCGCTGGACAGGGGAGCAAAGGGCCTGCTGACCAAGCCGATCGATTTCGGGCAACTACGCCAGGTGATCGAGTCACGGCTGGGCCCGACCGCATGACAGCAACGATACTCGTGGTTGATGACGAGTCCGATCTGGAGGTGCTCGTTCTGCAGCGATTTCGCAAGCAGATTCGCGAAGGGAGCATCAACTTCGTGTTCGCTCGAGACGGCCTTGAAGCGCTGCACTCGATCGAGCGGCATCCCCAAGTCGATCTGGTAATTATGGACATCAATATGCCGCGCATGGACGGCCTTTCGCTACTCGCGAGATTGCAGGAGCGGGAAGACAAGAAGTCAGTCATCATAGTTTCGGCCTACAGTGATATGAGCAATATCCGGACTGCGATGAACCGCGGGGCCTTCGACTTCTTAACCAAGCCGATCGATTTCGCAGACCTGGAAGCCACGATCCGAAAGACGCTGCATCACATCGAGGTATTGCGCGAGGCGCGCCAACGTCAGGCTGAAGCCGAGCGTGCTCATGCGTCGCTGTCACGCTATTTTTCACCTGAGCTCGCCAAGCGTCTCGCGGCGGATGGCGACGACGATGACATGCAGGTGCGGTGGCGTGACATTGCCGTGATCTTCACCGACATCACGGGCTTTACCTCGCTCGTGGAGACGGCTGCTCCGGAGGTTCTGGCCGAGTTGCTGAATGAATATGTCGGCGGCCTGACCGATGTCGTCTTTGCCCATGACGGCACGGTTGCGAAGGTGATCGGTGACGCCATTCAGGTCTTGTTCAATGCGCCGGGCGATCAGGCCGATTACGCGATGCGCGCGATCGCTTGTGCCCAGGAGCTCGATAAATGGGCAGAGGGATTTCGCATACGTTGGAAGCGGAAGGGCGTCGAGTTTGGCGCAACGCGAATCGGCGTGCATGCGGGTCCCGCGCTAGTGGGCAATTTCGGCGGCGATCGCTTCTTCGATTTCACTGCCTACGGCGACACGGTTAACACCGCCGCTAGGCTGGAGGCCGCGAACAAGACATTCGGGACGCGCATCTGCGTCAGCGACGCGGTCGCGAGCGGGGCAGGCGACTTCAGGGGGCGGCCAGTCGGCGATCTCGTGCTGCGCGGACGTAGCGAGCCCCTCCGCGCCCATGAGCCGCTGTCGGCGGCGACGTTCAACGCGCCAGCGACCACTCAATATGTGGAAGCCTTCAGTAAACTGAAGACGCACTGCGCTAGCGCCATGCCGGCATTTGCCGCCTTGGTCGGTGTACATGCCGATGATCCGCTCGCGAGCTATCACCTGAGACGGCTACTCAACGGCGCGAATGGCATCCGCATTGAGGTGAGGTAGAGTTTGAAGGAACCTAAACAGACTTGATTTGAGCTTTATCATGCGGATTGCGGGTCAGAGCCAAGTCGACTGCGAGGCGGTGGCCAACCTTGTCGGATTCCGAGTCCCGTCAACGCGGCGGGTTTTGGGCAGACCGGACACCCGGTCGTTTGAATGCTGATCCTGGAAAGCTCAGTTGAATGGACAGCTGCACTGCTATGCCATTCTCGCTGCCTTGTCCGAAGGTCGCTACCTGCTTGGCGCGCCCGATGGGACCGGCCCGACGATGACCTGCTGTGCGTTGGCTGCGGCGAGTGGCGCATGGACAACGCTTTGGGCGGGCATTGCCAATGAGAGCCCATTTGCTTTGCAATGTTCGTAGACCGCATCGATGATCTCGTTTTGGGCCGCCACACGGCTGGCCGCACTCGCCACGCGGAACAGCAGCTGGACCTCGATTGCTAATGCATCGATTGTTTTGAGTACGACAGCCGGCGGCGGCTCTCCGAGGATCCGATCGCAACCCCGTAGAACGCTCAACATCATCTCCTCGACCAGGCGCGGTCTGTGGTTCGCGGCAATGCGCATGATGAGCGCAATCTGATGTGACTCATCCGGACGACTGCGGTTCGTCACTCCCTGCTTTGCCAGAACACTGTTCGGGAGGACGACGACGTTATGGTCACCTGTCAGCAAATTGGTGGAGCGCCAGTTGGTTTCTGCAACGCGCCCTTCGGTGCCGTCGGCAAGCTGGATCCAGTCGCCAATCTCGTAAGCCCGGCCCAGCGCAAGCGCGATCCCGGAAAAAACATCGGCAAGCGTGTTCTGCAGCGCGAGACCGATAATGACAACGACGACACCCGAGGTGGTAATGAGTGGGCCGACCGGCGCGCCGAAGACGAAGCCGATGACCGACAGGGCCACGCCGAGATAGACGACACCGACGATTAGATCTTGAAGAAGGTGCGCCTCATGCGGTCGCCGATTGAGGGTGATGTAGATCTGGACGAAGCCGATCATCGTCCATGCAAGGTGAAGCCACCATAGAACCCTCGCGGACCTGGCCAACAAGAATCCGGTACCATGCAGCTCAGCGTCAACTTGATAAGGCGAAATTCTGGCGACCCAGAGGACAAGGCTCATGCCGCCAAAGAATAAGATCTGCACGATCAAGCGGGCGGTCGGACGCCGGCGGCCTTGGAGGTGCCAGATGAGAATACCGGCAAGCCCTAGAATGTTGATCAATACAAGTGGCAGGAGGTGATGTTCGCTAACCATGATGGAGCTCACCGACAATGTGTTCCATCAGGCCGAGAGGGACGAGAGCCGATGATGCTCGCGCCGGCCGCGTTGAGGAACACCTGATGGGTGAAGCCAGCCGAGCTGGCCCTTGTAGGACACAGGAATGACTTGGCCGCTCTTGGTGTAGTCACCAGAATCCGCTGAATCGGGCATGCGGTAACTCGTAGTTCATCACCGGCTCGGTCAGTTCCAGCGGCTCCGCGACGACGCAGCGCAGCGCCTCGGGATCGGTCCGGTATTGAAGGATGAAAATACTCCCGATTGACGAAGCGGTCGGGGCCGGGAGGAAAGGCCGGACTAGTCAGCGGCATCGCAAACGACGACGCGTGCACGGTCTCGTGTCGCACGGTAGTGAGCTCCGGGTTTGTCGATCAAGAGAGGCCGCGCTCCTGCGTGGAGCGCGGCCTGATAGTGCGAGGCCCTAGACTTCCGTGACATGCTCCGGATCGGCCGACGCGAGTGCAGCGGCGCGTTCGGCCCGTGGGGGATAGATCCAGACAGTGTTGATCTCCCGCTTGGTCTTCTTGGCCTGATCGCCGACCATCTCGACCTTGCGCTCCCAACCGCGCGTGAACAGCGCGCCGGCTTCTCCCAGATCGAGGCAAGTGACGTATGCCTCCTGGTGATACCGTCTGGTCGCGACGCCCAAGAGTTCGGCAGCAGCATTGTTGCCCGCAAAAGCACCCATCCGCGTCGCGTGCTGGCAGGACATAAGCGAATAGTTTCCAACATTATCGCATGCTGCTCTAGCGGCGTCGCCGGTAGCAAATACGCGATCCACCGACAACACGCGCAGGTCGCGATCGACAAGAAGCCGGCCGAAACTGTCGCGCTCGGCGGGGATCTGCGCTGTCAACGGGGCTGCGCGCATGCCGGCTGCCCAAATCACGGTTGCACTTTCGATATGCTCGCCGCTGGAAAGCGTGACGCCAGAGTTGTCCAGCGAGGCGACGCTCGCGCCTAGCCGTGTCTCCACACCGACGTTGCGGAGTGCGGCCTCGATGAGGGGGCGGGCACCGGCACCCATGTCGGGGGCGATTGCCTCATTGCGATCGACAATGATGACACGCGGCTTGGCGTCCTTCCCGAGGATCGTGCGGAGACGCGATGGCATTCCGGTCGCCGCCTCGATGCCGGTGAAACCGCCGCCGACAACGACGACCGTGTCGCGCATCTCCGATATCGGCAAACTCGCCAACTGGTGCAAATGCCGGTCGAGCGCGATCGCGTCGTTCAGCCCGTCGACACTGAAGGCATGGTCGGCGAGGCCAGGGATATTGGGCCGGAATAGTCGACTACCGGTGGCAACAATCAGCCGATCGTAGGAGAGGCTCTTCTTCGCACCCTTGGCGGTGACAATCTGCACCGCGCGGGACTTTGTATCGACGGTCTCGGCACTGCCTTGCACGTAGACGACATCGATGGCTTTCAGAACGTCCTGAAGTGGCGCCGTCAGAGTCTCGGGCTTCGGCTCATAAAGCCGGGGGCGGACCACCAGCGTCGGCTCAGGCGCAACCAGCGCAATTTCAAGCTCTTCGGGTGAAACGCCCTGAATATCGCGAAGGCGAGCGGCGGAAAGTGCGGCGTACATGCCGGCGAAGCCGGCGCCAATGATGACGAGACGCATGTGATTTGCTCCGATTGTTTGGTGCAAGAAGGTGAGTGGAAATGGCTAGGCGGAGATGAATGCAAGCAGGTCCGCGTTGATGATGTTGGCGTGTGTCGTGCACAGGCCGTGCGGCAGAAGGTCGTAGATCTTCAGAGTGCTGTGGCGGAGCAGCTTCGCCGACAGGAGCGCTGAGTCAGCGACGGGGACGATCTGATCGTCGCCACCGTGTTGGATTAGCGTGGGGACGGTGATGTTCTTCAGATCTTCAGTGAAGTCCGTCTCCGAGAAGGCCTTGATGCCGTCATAGTGTGCCTTGGCGCTACCGGCCATGCCTTGGCGCCACCAGTTCCAGATGACCGCTTGTGACGCCTCCGCGCCCGGGCGGTTGTAGCCATAGAAGGGGCCGCTTGCGAAATCGAAATAGAATTGTGAGCGGTTCGCAGCAAGTTGCTTGCGCAGGCCATCGAGCACGTCGATCGGCAAGCCATTCGGATTGGCTTCGGTCTTCAGCATGAGGGGCGGTACTGCACCGATCAGGACCAGCTTCGCTACACGATCCTTACCGTGGCGCGCGACATAGCGCGCGGCCTCGCCGCCACCCGTCGAATGGCCAACGTGAATCGTATTGCGAAGGTCGAGATGCTCGACAACGGTTGCGGCGTCAGCCGCGTAGTGATCCATGTCATGGCCGTCGCTTGTTTGGCTCGACCGGCCGTGACCCCGGCGATCATGAGCGATAACGCGGTAGCCTTTGCCGAGAAAGAACAGCATCTGATTGTCCCAGTCGTCGGAGCTAAGCGGCCAACCATGGTGAAAGACGATCGGCTGAGCGGTCTTCGGCCCCCAATCCTTGTAGAAGATTTGAACGCCGTCTCCGGTGGAGACTGATGAGGGACCAATCTTGTCGACAGGGCTAGTTGATATCTTTGGTTCCTTCCCGGCGGCCGAGGTGGAGCGCAGCGTCAGCGAGCTCACGCACGCGAGCGCAGTGGCGAGAAGCGTCCGGCGCGAAGTGCCGGGAAGTCGGCTGATGGAGTGTTGCCAGGTCATATATTCCTCTCCGTTTTGCTGGCGTGGGCGCACCATCAATTAGCGGAGCGGGTAGGGAACTGCCCAAGAGCGATTGACGTGACTGAAGAGCAATTGCTGTTAACGCGCTCGCCGTCGCCAATCGGTCGGGGTCTCGCCAGTCAACCGCCTGAACGCAGCGGCAAAAGCGGTTTGTGAGCCGTAGCCAAGCGCCACGGCAACCTCAACGATCGAGCAGTCTGTGTAGCGCAGCATGTTCATTGCCTGCTCGAGCCGGTGTTGGCGCAACCTGGCTTGAGGCGAAAGTGGGGTGCTTTCCTTGGAGGCGATGGCGTCCATCACCAGTGGGGAAGATGATCGGTCGGGTGCTGCAGACCGAGACTAGCGGGGTCATGCCTCGGCCGCACCTCATGGAAATCCATGAGATGTGGATCACCTATCCTTGCGGATAGGATCACCTAGACGTCCGGAGTGACGTGCGGCCCCCATCGCACGATGGCTCGGTGCGGCGCGTCCCGGCATGTTCTCCAAACGATCAAGCGCGTTCGCGGCTCACATCTTGCCGCCTCGACGGTTCGGCCCACCTTCCAATGAGCGTCAACGGCGCAGCGTCGGCGATGTCAAATAAAAATGCGGCCGTGACGCGCGACCTGTCACAAACCTCGGTCCGAACCGTCATGTCCATGTCAGTGGTCTATCTCCAGGGGAATTTCATGAATCGCCCGACTCGATCTATCTTGAGCGCCGTCGTCGTTACGTTCTCGCTCCTTTTCAACTCCGGCGCTTGCCGGATCCTCCCAAGCTGAACCGAACGCGCCGGCTTCCGCGCCAGCCGGTCGCGCGGGAGCTCCGTTTGCCGCCAAGCGATCATGGCTTGTTGTGAGCGCAAGCGCTCACTTGCCGAAGAAGTGCGAGTCGCAGCACCACAGCGTGACGTAGCGTGGACATCGGTCGTTCTGTGGATCGGCCAGGCTTGCCACAGTGGCGCCATGGCTCCCGCGCAAAGATCGAAGCAACGGTGCGCGTCGGCGGACACGCGGCTCGACGATCTCTATGATTATGCGGCAGCGTCCTTGCCTCGTACGCGGCGACGGACGAAGCGCGCTTCGGTGACGTGGACAGTGACGGATGACTGGCCGAAGGACGTGCCAGTGACCGAAGCCGAGATCGACGTGCTCGAAGCTTGGTTTGGCGATCTGTTCGACGAGTTCTTTGGAAAAAGCTGACGGGGATATCGCCATGGCTGAGGCGGTTCGGGCGGCGCTCTACCTGCGAGTCTCGACCGGGCGGCAGGCCGACAGCGATCTATCTATCCCGGATCAACGCCGCCAGGCGAAGGGCTATTGCGCGGCGCGCGGCTGGGAGATTGTCTCCGACTATGTCGAGCCGGGTGCGTCCGCGACCGGCGATCGGCGGCCGGAGTTCCAGCGCATGATCGACGCGGCGACCACCAAGCCGCCGACATTCGACGTGGTCCTGGTCCATAGCTTCAGCCGCTTCTTCCGCGATCAGTTCCAGCTTGAGTTCTATGTCCGCCGACTTGCCAAGAACGGCGTACGGCTGGTGTCGATCACGCAAGAACTCGGCGACGATCCGATGAGCAACATGATCCGTCAGATCATGGCGCTGTTTGACGAATACCAGTCCAAGGAGAACGCCAAGCATACGCTGCGGGCAATGAAAGAGAATGCGCGGCAAGGCTTCTGGAATGGTGCATTGCCGCCGATCGGTTACCGCATCGTCTTGGCTGCCGAACAGCGCGGCCAAGCGCCTCTATGACGCGATCGAGAACGGCGTCGCCGACCTCACCGACGCTATGCGGAAGGACCGCGTAACCGAGCTCAGGGCCATCCGCGATCAGGCCCGCGCGGATGCAGAGCGGGCCGAGGATGCGCTCGAACGGCTCGAGCCGAGCATCTCACCGCAGACTCTCAAGGCGTTCGCCGCACAGGCCCGCAGGCGGGTGAGGACCGAGAGCGGCGGCTACCGACGCGACCAGCTGCGCGCGCTCGCCCAGCGCGTCGAGGTGGACCAGAAAGAAGTTCGCATCATGGGATCGAAAAGCGTCCTCCTGCGCACGCTCGTCGCTGCGTCGAGCGAAAAAACTGCCAGTTTTGGCGTGCCCAGTTTTGTACCGAAGTGGCGCACCCGACACGATTCGAACGTGTGACCTTTGCCTTCGGAGGGCAAAGGGTACCAACTGGTGGAACGACTTATGCTATCGATAGCAAGGATGGGTGTCGCGAGCCTGGGGATTTTGAATTGACTCGGCGGAAGTTCGATCCGTAGTAGGATCTCGCACAAACGGCGGTTCTTGGCGGACTATCGAAGTGCCGCCAGGGCCAGTTAGGCTGCGCGCCGATAGGAAAACAGGGCCTCCGAAATAGTGGGTTTCCGCTACCACCTTTACCCACACTCCTTTGACCTGGTTTGGATAGGCCTTTCCCCCAGCAGGGCGTTTAGCCGGCCGGCTATGTCCACGGCCACGCCACCTGGACGTCCTGGATCGCGGAACAGAGTGACCGTCTCGACCAGGTCTCGGATGCCTTCTGCGGCCTCTCCGTCACCTGCACTGATACCTTTACCCAGTGCTCCTTCAAGCCGCCCGAGTTGCTCCTCATATCGCTTGAGGATGGCCAGATGCAGCGCGACTTCCTTCGTTGCGGGTGGTTCACTCTGCAAATCCTCAGATATCCGCTTCGTTTCGGCATCTAAGGCAGTCGATCGCCATGTCCTTTCGCGATCGCATCCACCAGTCGTTCGATTTCCCGGTTTAATTGCCCAAGCTGTTGCTCAAGGCGCTGCCGTCTTGCATGTGATGTGGCTGCGAGGCGCTTCCGCTCCTCGAGATATGTGCGTACGTATTCCGAGATAACTTTCGGCGCGCGCAATTCGGCCGTTAGACCATTGATGACCGCGCTCTCGACGGTGTCTAAATAAGACGGTGTCTAAATAAAAGGTCTTGGCGTCCGAACACGAGCCGCTTTTCGAAGGCTGGCATCCTGACATCGTCGACCTGGTCAAGAGCGTCGACACGCTGAACAAATGGGGCCTGTTCGTCCGGCCGTCGCTGGCTACGTGGTCGAAGGGGCGGGTGATCCTGCTCGGCGACGCCTTCGTGCGGCAGCGCAGTATGTCGCGATGGGCCAAGAGCAGAAGTCGGGCCGCGTCGGATTGTGATAGCACCGAGGCGTAGAGTCTTAATCATTTTGCGCGCGCTGCAAGGCGCGCCAAGCCTCTCGCTGCTGCCCCGCGGCTGAACGACGGTGCTCGATCTCCAGTCCGCCGGTAACGCGGCCCCACCAGCGCGAATAACCCCACCGAACGAAATCGCTTTGCGTCGCGGGCGCAGTGGCGACGGCATCTTCTAACTGCCGCCGTCTCGCCGATGCTGAAGTGGTCGGCCTTGCCCTGAATCCATGCGATGTCTGCCTCGTCGAGATAGATGGCGACACTGCCAAACGTTTGCGTGATCGGGAAATATCTAGACCCCAATTTCGGTCTTCCTTTCAGAAACGCTCATGCCTCGGCCCGCGCGAGGCTCAATCAAGGAAGCTGAACAATGAAGACCAGATACCTTCTGGCGGCGCTACTGCTTGTGCCATCTCTTGCGACGCAAGCCACGACTCTTGTGCGAACCAACGAAAGCAGCAATCGAGCGAATGTCGGCACTCGACCGACTGTTGGCAGTCGACTGCAGGGATACAGGATCGAAGGCCGCGAGATTGCAGCTCCGCCATGGAGTTCCGCTTGCATGAACGACGTAGGTCCACAGCAATGTGACGAGCCCATGTGGGTCTATGGGAGCCCCGACTATGTCGCGCAATTTAAGAAGGCATTCTAACATTGAACCGCGCGCTCAGCAGGTCGTCCGACGGCGCCTCGCGGCGACGAATCCATCACATAATATTGTTGAACTAAGGCGGCGACAAATCGATCTCGAAGGAAGAGCGAGCCTGTCGGTGTCCGCTCCAACTTTCGCCGTAGCCCTCGGCACGGAGACTCGCAAATGATAGCTGCTAAAACTCGACGTGCCATCCTCGTTTACGCACTGTTGGCGGTGAGGACCATTGCGCTTTGTACCCCTACTGCGCTTGCTGCTAACGCAGAGAGCGCCTCGCCACTTCACAGTGGACCATGGCCGATTCGCAATGGTCGCAATTACCAGCCAACCGAGGATGAGCTAAGGGCGCTGCATCTGGAGGATGTCACGCCCGATCAGGCGCGCGAGATCGACCGATTGTACGATCAGCTACTGGCAGGCAGTGAAAAAGTTGGGAGTCAGCATCCCACGCCAAAACATTGACCGAGTTGTGCGTGGCCCGGCCCATTCCGTCCGCAAAATACGCCTGATCGGGATCTCCGCGATGCGACAAGTTCGCCGGCTGCTTCGGCGATCTCGATGGTTTCAGCGATCACCACGGCGCATGATTAAAAGTCATTTTGTGCTCGCGTCGCCAGATACCACGCCACAGAGCGTGAGCTGGGGCTAGAATTATATCGCGATTTCAATAGCATATGAGTTCGCTTTTTTATTCTGCATGGCGCGCCAAGCCGCGACATTATGCGATCGCCATAGCTCATCGCCGGCGCATCTTCTGTTCTTGGATGAGTGGTGAACGTCTGCGTACCCGACGCTTCTTCCGATTCACCTTGCCGGCAATGGTGCGGAGCGGGTCCAGCCGAGGCCCTGTGTAGGGACGGCTTGCGTTACCTTGTGCCAATAGCTTGCGTTCCCAAGCGAGCGCGTGGCGGACGATCAGAGAAAGGTCATCCCATCGGGGCCGCCAGCCGAGCAGATTGCGCATCCGTTCCGCCGACGCCACGATCTCCGCCGGATCGCCAGCCCGGCGGGCGGCAAGTTCGATCGGAAAGTCTTTTTCGGATTCGCGCCGCATGGCATCGACCACCTGCAGCACCGAAAAGCCGCGGCCATAGCCGCAATTCAGCGTCACGGGCTCGCCACCGTCGCGCAGGTAAGAAAGCGCGCGACAATGCGCGTCCACGAGGTCGCTGACGTGGATATAGTCGCGAATGCAGGTGCCGTCAGGCGTCGGATAGTCGGTGCCGAAAACCTGGATCCTGTCTCGCAGACCCACGGCGGTCTCCGCTGCGACCTTGATCAGATGCGTTGCCCCTCGCGTTGCCTGTCCGGTGCGCAATGCAGGATCGGCGCCTGCTACGTTGAAATACCTCAAGATGACATAGCGCAGGCCATGAGCGCGTGCGGCATCACGCAGCATTGTTTCGGCCATGAATTTGGATGAGCCATAAGGTGATACAGGCGCGACGGGGGTCTCTTCCGTGATGGGATTTGCCGGCGGATCCCCGTAAACCGCAGCCGTCGACGAAAGGATGAAACGCCGCACCCCGCTTCTGATTGCGATCTCGAACAGGCTTCGCGAATTTGCGGTGTTGTTGCGGTAATATCGAAGCGGTTCGGCAACCGACTCCGGGACAACCACCGATCCCGCAAAATGAATGATCTCCGAAATCCCATGCTTCGCGATCAGCTGCGCAACCCGCCGCTGATCCCCGATGCTCCCGACGACGACCGGAATGCCGGACGGTATCGCCCATTCGAAGCCCGACGAAAAATCATCGATCACGACGGGCTGTTCGCCACGATCGGCGAGCTCGTACACCATGTGGCTCCCGATGTATCCGGCACCTCCGGTGACAAGGATCGCCATTGCCAGTCCACCTTGGAAGAACCTGATTCGAACCTGTGGAACAAAGTTCCCGTCAGGGGTGTTATGAAAGCCATCCAGGGACAACACTTGAGGTTGCTGGGGGTTCGTTCGCGATTGAGCGGGATGTCGCCTGACCTGGTGCAGGCGGCAGTGTCGGTCGATGGCAAACCGCCTGCGTCTTGATCCCGCCGCCTGAACTCCTCGTGCAGCCGCTCGATCGCGGGAGGACGTATGGCGCTTGAACGGGTGGATGGCGACAGCTCCGGCTTTGCGAGGCCGAAACTCGGCGTCGCATTTGCTGCCGGCCGTGCCGAGACCTTGCTCGTGCTCCTTGTGCTGGGCGTGGTCCTGGTGATCGGGCTTGCGACTGCCGCGGATTACGGACTGTCGACCGACGAATTCAACACCGAAGATTACGGCCCCAAGGCGCTTGCCTGGTACACGAGCGGCTTTGCCGACCGGTCCCAGTTCGAGACGGTCGAAGAGTTCCTGTGGATGTACGGACCGTGGTGTCAGTTGCTGATCGCGGCCGTGCAGTCGCTTCATCTCGCGAGCCCGATCACGGTCCGGCACGCCATCACCTTGCTGATCGGCCTCGCGGGGCTCGCCGCTGTCGTGCCGATGGCACGGCTCACAGTCGGGTCCTGGGCTGGGCTGACGGCGCTCGCCCTGTGCCTGCTGACCGGCTACGTCTACGGCAACCTGTTCTTCGCGCCGATCGACGTGCCGTTCCTGTTCGCCATGACCTGGGCGACGCTCGCGATCGTCCTGATGGTGCGGGAGCGGGTGCCGAATTGGCGTCTGACCCTTGCGACGGGCCTTGCCACCGGGCTCGCCATCGCGACGCGCCCCGGCGGGGCGATCACGCATGCGTATCTCATCGGCGGCATGAGCCTGTGTGCGCTCGAGGCGTTGCTGCGCCATGGCCGCGCAGACTATGCCGAATTGCGCCGGATCGCCTTGCATACGCTGCTCGCCATCCTCGTCGCCTGGATAACGGCGATCGCGCTCTGGCCGTGGTTGCAGATCGGAAATCCGCTCACGCAATTCCTCGAGGCCTGTCGGCATTTTGCGACGCTTGACACTTCGTTCGAATTCCAGAACTGGGGCCGACGCACGTTCACCGATAACGTGCCCGCCTGGTACATCCCCGGGCAGCTCCTGGCGCGCCTGCCTGAGGGCTTTTTGGCGTTGCTGTTGGTCGGCATGGCGGTCTGGATCGGTGCTGCCGGGTCGTGGACCCGCGCCGCTATCGGCGCCTTGCGTCGGTCCGGCGTCGCCGGACTGCGACCGGTCGCGGCCGAGCTCGCAGGATCGCGCGCGGTGCTGGTCGTCGCCGTGGCGGCGTTCGGGCCGATCGCGGTGCTCATCGTGCAGGGCTCGACGCTCTATGACGGTATCCGCCACGTCTTGTTCGTGATCCCGATGCTCGCCGTCGTGGCCGCGCGCGGGCTTAAGAGCCTCATGCCCTTGTTGCGACGCCTTCCGATTGTGCCCGCGGTCCTCGGCGTGGCGTACACGGCCGTCATCGTGGTGACGCTCGCGATCCTGCATCCGCTCGAATATATCGCGATGAACAGTCTGGCAGGCGGCGTCGCCGGCGCCTACGGCCGCTTCGACCTCGACTATTGGAGCCTGGCGGTTCCCGAGGCGCTGCGCCGCCTCGAGCATCGAATTGACGCTGAAGGCCGGTTCGCGGGCGATCCCCCGCACGTGATGGTCTGCCTGGGCTGGCGCGAGCAACAGGCCGGCGTGATGTTCCGTCGCAACTGGATTGCCGAAACAAATCTGGATCGGGCCGACTATCTGATCGCCACCGAGCGCTGGCCTTGTGCCGCCGGCACGGCCGCCGTGCTGGTTGATGAGGTCAGGCGATTTGGTCGCCCGTTCGCCTGGATCTACGCCAATCCTCACGCGCCCAGCGAGTGATGCCGGCGTCCCGCGCAATCTGGCAATCGCATCTTACTTCTTCGCCTGCAATCCGATCGGAGGCGTCTCGGTCTTTCGGGCCGACATAACCGCGCGACGTTTCCGCGGGGGACGTGCGTCACGCCGGCTCTCTCTGGCACGATCGATCGCCACGGCGCGCGTCAGCCGCGTGATCATGTCGAGCTGGAGCCGCAGCTTGAGATGCAAATGGAGCATGATGAGCAGGCTGATCACGACCCAGGTGTAGACCACGAGGTCCGACCCGCGGCCGATTCCCGCGAACGCCGCCAGCGCCGTGGCATGCTCCGGCACCCATACGAAGTAGAGGCCGGCGAGCGCGGCGACGCTCGCGAACAGCCCGATGATCGGCACCGTTCGATGCGCCGACCATGCGTAGACGAGAACCAAGGCCAGAAGGGCGGTCAGAAACAGCTGCGCGATCATCGGTAGAGCCTCCGCGCAAACAGATCGATCAGGATGGTCAGGGCGTCGGTCATGCGTTGACCCTTGCCCAGCGAATAGGCGCTGTACTCGATCTTCACCGGCACCTCGACAAAGCGCAGGCGGCTCTGCGCGATCTGGTGCAGGATCTCGGACGCGTGTGCCATCCGGTTCTGCCGCAAGGAGATCGTACGGGCGCCGCGCGCAGTCATCGCCCGCAGGCCGTTGTGGGTATCGGTGACCGGCAGTCCGGTGCTCGCGCGCGTGAACCGGATCGCGGCGCCGAGCAGGATGCGGCGCGACGCCGGCAGATTTGCCGTCGCGCCGGTGAGGAAGCGGCTGCCGAGCGCGAAATCGACGCCGGGCTGCTCGATCGCCGCGAGCAGCGCCGCTATCGCCGCGGGGGAATGCTGACCGTCGGCGTCGAACGTGACGAGTGCATCCGCATGCTGCTCGAGGGCGAAGTCGATGCCGGTCTGCAGCGCTGCGCCTTGTCCGAGGTTGATCGGATGCCGGACCACGACGGCACCCGCGAGCACCGCGACGTCGCCGGTGCGGTCGGCGGATCCGTCATCGACCACGATGACCGTGTATCCGGCGCGGCGAATGCCGGACACGACGCTGCCGACCACCGCTGCCTCATTGTAAGCCGCGACAACGACCCAAGGGTTGCGAATTCGGTGGTTGCGAATTTCGGTCATGGGACGCTCGCCTCCGCACGTGGCGACGCCTTGTTCAGGACAACGCGCATCGTGTCGAACAGGTTTACCGGAATGGCAAACCGGTTTCCGGTTGGGCTGGCCGCGATCTTGCGGCCGAGCATGCGACCGATCTGGAAGGCGATCAGCGAGAACGGCACAAATTTCCAGGGGTGATCGGAACTCTCGATGCGAAGACCAATCGAATGGGCCAGAGACGCGATGCTGTCGCGGTTGAAGAACCAGAGGTGCTGCGGCGGCGTCATCAGGCGCCAGTGCGCGCCGGTCGAGCGCGCCGCCAGGGAGCCGAAATCTCCGGTCGTCAGCACGATGATTCCGTCCGGCCGGAGATGCTCCGCGAGCAGCGCGAGGGCTTGCTTCGGGTCGGGCAGATGCTCGACGACGTCGAGGAGGACGATGACGTCAAGGGTGCCGAGCGACTTGAGGGTCGCTTCGCTCAGCGGGCCGCGGACGACGTTCAAGCCGAGATCGCCGGCATGCGCTGCAGCCGCCTCCGCCGGCTCGATGCCGCTTACCTCAAATCCGGCGCGGCGCGCCTCATCGAGAAAGAAGCCGTAGGCGCAGCCGATCTCGAGCAGGAAGCCCGGTGCCTTGCGGCGCCGGATGAACTCGACCGTGCGGGCGAATTCGCGCCGCAGCACGGGTTCGGCCCCGCGATAGTCGGCGTAGCCGTCGGACTGGCGGCCGGAAAAGTAACCATCGTCATAGTAGGCGAGGGGATCAAAGCTCGACGCCTCGGTGCGTCCCAGTCCGCAGTCGGGACATTGCAGGATGTCGCAACCGTTCTTGACATAAAGAAGCCGATGGCGTGTCGCCCGGCTGCACGCAGGACATTCAAGCGTAACCGCAGGTCGGTCGTTGCGCATCAGCACATGCGTTCGGCCCAATGGCGTTCTTCAGCCGGAAAAACGCATCCGGAGCCGAACGGTTCCGTTCGGCGAACCGCCAAGGAGTCGCAGGCAGCCTGGTTGGCAGCTGTGACACCGACGAATTGGAACGAGGACACCTTCCGACCCGTCCGGTCGCACATCGTCAGTAACGTCGGCGTGGAACGGACGTGGATCGCATTGGTCTTGCGTTGGAATCGGAATCCTAGCGATGCTGCACGCGACACCAATCGCTGGGGCAGGATCGCCGCATGTCGTTGTCGTCGGCAACGAGAAAGGCGGCTCGGGCAAGACGACGATGGCGGCGCATTTGGCGATCGCGCTTCTAAAGATCGGTCAGCGGGTCGGGACGATTGATCTCGACAGCAATCAGAGAGGCCTGACGCGATATCTCGAAAACCGGTGCATTTGGGCGCATCATCGACAGATTGTGCTGGAGCTTCCGCTGCATCGTTTCGTCCCGCGCGCCGAGGGCGCAAATCTGGAGGACAACGAGGCCGAGGAGCTGGCTGCTTTCGAGGCGGCCATTTCGGACATCAAGGCGTCCATCGATTTCCTGGTGAATTAATACCCCTCCGACACCTATCTGATGCGCCTTGCGCACCTTGCGGCCGATACGCTTTTTACGCCCGTCCCCGACAGTTTTCTTGATCTCGGTACAATGGTCTCGCCTGACCCGATCTCGCACGAGGTGACGGGAATAGGTCACTACGCCCAGATGGTGTGGGAAGCCCGCAGGTGTCGGTGCCGATTTGACCAAGGCGGCTTTGACTGGGTCGTCATCCGCAATCGCTCGGCGCGAGGTCGGCTTGTGCATCACAGCGTTGCGGAGCTGGGCGCCAGGCTGGGGCTCAGAGATGTCCAGGGTTGCGCCGAGCGGTTCGTGTATCGCCAGTTCTTCCCTCAGGCTTGACCGCCATCGATGCTACCTTCGGTGCCATCCCCCTGCCCGTCACCGCGAATATGCTGCGGCGCGAAATGAACTTCCATCCCGGGCGAATACGGGCGGCGCTCAGGCGTGTCCTGCTGCTCGGTCCCACATTGGTTCCCGTCGCGTCACCAGCAGTATCCGCTCCGTGTTACAGGCAATGCATACGGGCGACGGCATGGCGTCTCTCCCTTCGATTGGAAGTAGGCTGCGATCTTACGTCCGATGAAATGGGGTAAGGTCGATTTTCTAAGCCGTAACAACACCGTCCGTAAGCTTCGCGCATGGTCCCGGTCGCTTTATCTTTGGCCCCCAGCCCCAGGCTGACCGGGACCGGCGCGGGACGCCACAGCGGAACTAAAACGTCCGGTGCTTGCGGACTTCTCCGGCCTTCATGTTCAGGGCTTCCGAATCTTCGGCGCTGAGCTGGCGCTGAACCAGGCTCGCAGCCCATCCTTCAGGGTCGGCATCGAGCACCTTATTTACAGCCTCATCTCGAGCGCATGCTGCAAGCCAAATCTGGCGCTCGCCGTCGTCAGATGTAACGCGAACCAAATGGATCTCGGGGACGCGGTTTTCCAAGTGATAAGCATCGCAAGGATGACCTACGATAGCGGACCTTAGTTAGCTAAGCCCGGCCTTCAATAGGAACAAATCGGCCCCCCGAGAGTCGGTCTAAGCTCCCGCCTTTCAGTCCCCCATTTGCCCAGACCGGGAGAAAACCACCCACCGGGTTGGCGATTCCTGGCGACTTATCCGCCGAGGATCGTTTGAGGCGCCGAAAGGGATGAAGTTCGCGCCAGTTGCGCTCCCGCCCAATGCAAGGGAGTAGCGTCATGTCGACGAGAGGCGTCAGCAACCAATCGATGCGCGAGGAGCCTTGAGCGAGAGGCGGCAAACTTGCGGGTGCAATGCAAGGGTATGCCACCTTGCATCCGCCGCGAGAAACTGCTGCGTATAGCTCGCCAAGCCGAAAGTGCCGCGGGCTCCTCTGGGCGCGGCAATCTATCCAGGCACGCGGAATCTGGGTGGCCAAGGGAGGGGACGACGATCAAGTAGTGTGACAAGAAATGGCCGACATCCGAGAATTGAAGAGGCGCGCTGCAGCTCAGCATCAAGCCCAACAGGCCTTTAGAAAAGTAGACGCCCGGCCTGCGCAGTCAGAGTATGAGCGCGCTCAGAACGCCTTCCACGCCAACCGCGAACGGTTGAAAGCGGAGCGATTGGCTCGAGAATTAGCCGCTGCGGCGGCCAAAGCGCACCGCAAGCTGGAGCCGTGACCAAATGTCCGAAAGGAGAGAACTGTATCGCAGCCCGAATGGAGATACTTGGTTTCTTGGACGAGAACCGACAAATGGCAATGCATTCATTATCCACCAGCCAAATGCGCCCTCCCGCGGGCGACTAACGCACATAGAATTGGGCGAGTTCTTACGGAGCAATCCAAAAGGTCCTGAGCATCAAGCTCTATTACGTTTGATCGGTACGCTTGTGAACGTGCCGCCCTACGCCTGAGATTGCTATTGTATTGAAAAACAACCGGCGATCTTGCCGCGCCTCCGTCGCGTACAAGCAGCGTCTGCTAGCTGATCCTGACATCGTTCGGAATGATCCGGCGCGGCTGAAGTCTATCAAGGCCGCGCAGCACTACACGGCCGTCTCTATGAGAGCGGAAGCCATCCTGCGGGGATCATTGCGCCCGACGAATGAAAGCCGCCGCAGCCGATTGGAGATACAGCGCGACGGCCTTTGCAAGGGGCAGACTAGGACTAGGACTAGGAGGCGCGTGTTCGTAAAGTCCTAGACGCAAGGACAACCATGGTCCTCGTAGAATACCTCTTCCGTGGGCGCAATTGAGCCGATGGCCGGCTCCGACAACGTCACGGGCTGACTGGTTGCACCTGTCTTGAACGGACAAGGACCAATCGAACCAATCGTTGAGTCGGAGAAATACGTCAGTGTCTGGTATGTGATCCAGGGACCGTTGCCAGTGCCGAACGGCGACCAAGTCCAATAGGACCATCCGAAGAGAGTGCCGTTGCAACATCCTTGGTAACTGCGACGGAAGGGAGACCAACTGAACCTGGTGCGCCAGGGGAGGAAGTCATACCGGTACTGAACCTCTGTTTTCGTCTTCTTGCAGGGATAGGGGATGAAGCCCCATTTCCAGCACACGCCCCAGTAACTAATGGTGATTGTCTCTCGCATTCCGCAAGCCATGGCGATTCTCCTCATTTGAGACGAGACCTCGTGGTCTCCGATGAACCGCATCATGAAGCTTTCCGGTGGCTACTACCGTGAGGCGAGTCACACGGGTGTCCTTGATTGACTGTTGTGCGCGGCGGTCTATCGTCCTCTCGCCTGCGCCTAGGCTACGATCGACGAGAGGATCAAGAAATGTTGTCGTCGTTTAGCTGCGTTGGCACCTGGGCGCGAGAGCTTGCTCTCGCAACTCGCTTGACCAACGATTGGATCAACCCTTCAAGACTCGAAAAGCGAGGGACCGAGGCGGAGGCGCGCGCCTGCTCCTCGTCCGCGACTTCTTCAGGTGTTCGCTGCTTTTTCACGTCAGGTCTGTCGATCGACGTCCAACATCACCCCTCTGCTTGGGAGCGGTCGCTACTTCGGCAGCAGGTTACCCCGACAGGCCAAGACTGGTCATTTGGTCTGCGGCCTAGCACAGCGTGGCCAAAATAATTCCCTGACCGTTACAAATAATCGCTTGGTTGGCTCGCCACTATCAAGCCTTAGTCCAGGCCGAACTCGCGTTATCGAGCCAGCGGCGGGTTGCGTCGTCGGACCAGCCTGGAACCGCGAACTGCCCAGACGGCGCCCCAACTTGACCTTGGGGAGCAATCACGCGAGGCGTGCTTCGAATAACGAAGTGACGGTGTCTGCGCAAATCTTTCATCGCCGCCGCATCGGCTGAGGCACACAGAGCGACCAACAATCCAAGTCCCACAGCGTATCGCATCAGCCAGTCTCCAATTAACAAATATGTTCTTATGAGATTGGGTGTACGCGTCCGGTGACGGCCCCTAGTTAAGTCATCTTGAGCAGATGGCTGACAGCGCTTACGCGGCGTGAGCGACGTTCTGAGGTCGCCAATTCCAGGGCATGAGTTCGTCAATACGCTTGGCAGGGTGATCCGGTAGGCGCGCCAGCACGTCGGCGAGCCAGGCCTGTGGATCGATGTCGTTGAGTTTGGCGGTGGCGATGAGGGTGCGGTCGCGCGTTCGTCGCGCGATACCGTCGCTATCAAGCCAATCGGCCATGAGGTGCCGCGTGCTGTAAAGCGTCAGGTCGGCCCGGTTCAGTTTCAGGAGCTTCTTGACATATTGCCGGGACTTGCTGAGCGGCTGGGACCAGCGCTCCGTACCGTCCTTTCTGACATAGACCTCCCATTCGGGGAATAGGCGTTCCTCGCCCTTGTCCATCAAATCCTGCATCCGCTCGAGCAGGCCCAATTCGATAAGCAGGGGATGAATCGGGATCACGCGTCCTGCCGCATTGGTCTTCAGGTTGCGGAGGTCCTGCAGTGCAACGCGTCCGCCCCGCGCATCAAAGGGCCTGAGATCGAAGTAAAAGAACTGATTGTCGGTCCTGATGTCAGCGCACTTGAGCTGACCGACCTCACCAGGGCGCATGCCGGTCAAAATGCAGATCAGGAATCCCCAGTAGATGTGCGACTGCACGAAATGCCCGCCCGGCTGCCAGACGTGGTGCTTGTTCTTGCACCCCGTGAACAGCGGCTGTTTCAACAGGGTGATCAGCTCCTCATCGTCGAACGCGTCACGCGGCAGCGGTGCCAGGTTTTCGGGATCGATACACTCGAACGTGTAGCGGGGTCCGCGGTAGTGCTTCTCCTGAATGGCCCAGTCGATGAACTTGTAGAGTCCGCCCCAGTAGCGACGCTTGATCGTCGTGGTGGTGACCCGAGCGAGCTCGGACCAGCCGTGCGTTTCGGCGTGTTTGTAACGCTTGAACAGCGACTTCGAAGATTCAGCCGGGATGTTTTCGCGATTGGGAATGTCCGGAAGCGCATCGTCAAGCAGCTTCCATTTCTCCTCGGTGAGTTCGTTCATGCGGGGATCGCCCAGGAAGTCGATCGCGAACTGCACAACCGACTCTGCCTCGCCACGGCCTTTCATCTTGTGCTGCCGCTTGCGCCCAGCCGGCCGCAGAAACTCTTGCAGCAGCATCGACATGCGATCCGAGCTGCCCGCAGCCGGACCATCCGACTTTGCCAGCTCGGTCGCGGCGCCGGTCTCGGTCGGGGCGATGGCCGGCGCCAATGGAACGATGTTGGCCGGGACGAGCTGGGCCACGCGCTGCGCCACCGCGTCCTGAACGAGGCGATCGATCATGGCGATCGGGTCGAACGCTTCCGATGGGACGGCCGATGGCGCCGTCGCCATCGGCGTCCAGCCATCGTTAGCTGCCTCGGTGGCGTCACGCCGGCCGGCTTCATAGGAGCGGCGAACGTTCAACCGGACGATGCTGGTTTCGGCGGCTTTTGTTCTGACTAACGAAGTCGACCCAGAGGCTCGGCATCCTCGGAAAGCGCATCGGATAGGCGTAGCCGCGTTCCTGCGCCCGCGTAAGGAAGCGGCGCACCTCGTGCTCGAATGCGCAGCGCTCGGCCAAGCTTCGCTCGTCGGCCGGCGAACCGTCGTCGACATAGCCCCGCAGCCGCGCCTCGAGCACGGTCCCCAAAGTTTCCAGGTCTGGAGCGTCGATTAGCTCCTGTACCCACCCGAGATTGTCCACCAGCCGGCGCATCGCCTCACCAAAATCCCCGGTCCTGAGGCTGACACGGAGGAGGGGAAGCCCAAAGAGTTTTGCCGCCCGTTTCCCCAACCGAATTTGCAGGAAATAGCGACCATCGCCGCGCCGGGCGAGGTAGGAGGGACGAGCCACGTAACAGCCTTTCCGGGGCGCGGGGAGGTGAGACATCCGGGTAGGATGTAACACCGACGCTTCCGCTACCCCAATCCGGCCAACGTGCTGGAAAACTTAAGGATTTCGCTTGCGTTTTGAACCTGGTAGCGCGTCCCTCTCCCGCTAGCATGTATCCCCCCACTATTGTGGTGGGCCCGAGGAAAGACCTCCCGCCGATGAGGGGCTTACCTTTCACTTCGACCTCGAAGCGCTTCCAAGGCCCCGTGGGTGGACAGTGACGCTGTGCACAAGAGTCCGAAAATCCTGGATTAGGGAACCGCAATCGTCCTCTGCCTTCGAATGATCAGCCATCGTCTCGGCAAGTGAGTTCACCGTGCTGATGTAGCGATCCAAGGCAGCTGGGTGGAGCGCAACGGGGACTGGGGCTTCTTCGAGCGCGGCCATCTCGGCGTCGACGCGCAGGCGCTCTTCCTTTAGCTCCGCGATCCGCTGCTTGGCGTCCTCCTCAGAGATGACGTACTTGATCACGAGATCAATGTTGCGTTGCCGCTCGCCTTCGATCCGGTCACGTTTCGCCACCATTCGCGCACGCACCGCGGCCGCGTCCCCGGCAAGTCGCTCTTGTTGTGTCAAGGTGGCGCACCGCTTCAACTTACCGCGCATCAGCTAGGGGGAGTCCGCGTTTGCTACAGCGTCACCTCACCGGGATGAGACGAGCTATAGCGGTTGCGGAAGTTCGCTTGGATACGGCCGGCCATTTGCTCACTGAATCCGACCAGAGCATTTCAAGTATCGCATCTTGCCGCGGCCTATTCCCGAGCCGGCAGCCTCAGCTACCGTCCAATTGAGATGGTTTTAGCGTGGCGCGGCGGGCATGAATCAGACCTTCGACCCTGTTCGCGGCAACGTTCAACGTGGCCATATCGGCCGCATCTTCGTCCCCGCTCGCGATTTTGAGACGCTGGCCGCTCAAGATATCATCAATCCGGTCCTCGATGTCGGATAATGCATCTTCGTGCGGGGCCTTGCGTACCCGGCGAGCCAGGGCATAGAGCGCGTCGAGCGCTGATTCATCCGGCTTCGACGTCCGCAAGCCGATAAACCTCCAGGCCGCGGCGAGGATCGAAGCCAGTCCGCCAAGGATCATCGGAGTCAGGTAGATCGCATTGCTCCATTCGTCCAAAAAGCTCTCTTGGGTGCCGTTGAAGTATTCCGCTGCGCCAGCGTGGACCGGCAGGAAGGCTTCCGGATCCGTATCAGGGGCGGTGACTTGCGCCAGGATCGGCAGTTCGCCGATGAGGTCCCGGCGCGCGGCGAGAAGCGATCGTGTCAGGTCGGCTATGGTGTCGCGATTGAGCTTTTTCTGCGCGACCAGGTAGAAAGGCACCCGCAGTGTTGTGAGGTCGTCATCCGGAACTGCCGGCGAACCTTTGAGCGTGCCTTTCGGCACGTCGAAACTTTCGTAGGCTCGATGACTTTCCGCAATTGCGCCAGCCGATTCAATTGGAATGAGCACCGGCAGGGATTTTGGATTTTGCGGGAAGAGGCTGCGCGCGAGCGACAGATATTTTGGGGTCAGGGGCATGACGAGCAGAAGCGCGTCTATGCTTTTGGAGTCGACTGCTTGGCGTGCCTCAGGCAACGAGACATCCCTGAATTTCACGTTTGCGCGGTCAAGATCATATTGCTGACGCAGTGCGTTGACGACGGCTCTGTTGATCTCTCCGCCGACCACGTCAACGCGGCGACCTCTCAGGCTCGCCATGTCGCTCAGCGGCGACCCGGGAGGGGCTACGATCAGTACGACTGCGTGCGCGAGCACGAGGACAGCCTGGGCCTGCGAGAGGTCGCCGACGTCGCCACGGACGACGGCGAGGTCGACCTTGCCCGAAGAAAATGCGTTGGCGGCGTCGAGGGCGCTCGATTGATTGACGATCCGCAGTCTCACTGGCGCTGACGTGGCGGTCAGGCGACTGGCGATGGCCGACAACACCTTATCGGCTTCGCCATCAAGCGATCCAACCGCGGCGGCCAACGTGACCGGTCGGATGTACCACAAATAGGCGAACAGCCCCGCGCCAATAGCCAGCAGCAATGCGCCGCTCACCATCACGATACGAAGCCAGGCCGGCAGTTTGATGGCGGTCATCGAGTAACTCTCCGACTCAAGTTAGGCCTTGCATTGAAGCGTCGTGAACGGCGCTTCTCTGACACAGCCGTGTCTTGTCTCTGGATTGTATTCCGTTCCCTCGCGGGCAATGGATCACGGTATGAATCTGTTCGAACACTGGTGCCGCCCCACGTCACTCGATGTGTGCGTTTCCGGGCTCCGCCAGATGGCAGCCTTGCTTGAAGAGACTTTTGATACGGGAAGGTCGGTGCCCAAGGGACGAAGTAACCTGCCCAAAGGCGAAACGATCTGCTGTCCGTTCAATGCCATATCGCTGTCTGCGAGTTGTTTGGAGCGACGGGGCTATCACGCTTCATTCGCCGCCGCGCACCGACTTAGCTTTGCTTATGACGTGTGAGCTTGTGCAGCGAGAAGTGTGCCCTGCATAGCCACCTGCGAATTGACCTGCGACAGGCGCGCGGCCGACGGAGTATAGATCTGCATTGAATGCTTTCCTCGCGAACCGGCTAACTGCGCTGCCCGCTCTCTCAGGCGTCGGGGCGAACGCGCGCAATCGACGTAATCAGCGCCAATTTTTCCTCGATCTGCTATGCAGTTTCGGCAAAGGTGCGGGTCCTGTTGGCCGCGTGCCGGAGAAATCCCTCGCAGTCGCTACGAAGCTGATCCAGCGTCCATTGGTCCGCGACCAAAGCTCGCGCTTGCCGAATTTGCATAGCAGGTCGCCGAGTTCTCCGTTAGTTGGCAGGCGGATGAGGAGTCGCCGGTATGCCAGCTCGCTCAGCACGGCACGGGAGCATTTGATGCAAAAGCGATCGATCCGGAGTTCGTACGCGCTGAAGAGGCGTGAACTTCTGCAGTAGAATCCTGGAAGTTTTGTCGTTGTCGGCCCCACTCGCCAATCGTTTGAAGCCGTTTCAATCAGGTGCCAAGGAGAGAAGAATATGGAGATCACTCGTCGTAATCTCGCGCTGGGAGGCTTGGGCCTGCTGGCAGGTGCAACTGCAACACGATCTGCCCTTGCGCAGGATTCCTTCCTTGGCGTGAGGGAGGGCCTCGAGGATTTTTGGCTCGCGAGCGACGCCTACGTTTTCGGCTATCCGTTGGTGACGATGGAGATGACCCGCCGGGTTCTCACCAACATCGCCGAACCCGCGGAAACGAAGGCGCCGATGGGGCAGATCATCAAGATGCGCCAATATCCGGATGCCTCATTCAAGGACGTCACGGCACCGAACGCGGACACCCTCTACACGACTTCCTTTTTGGATGTCGGGAAAGAACCGTGGGTCCTCAGCATCCCGGACATGAAGGGGCGTTATTACCTGATGCCGATGCTGGACGGCTGGACCACGGTATTCCAGGTGCCGGGCAAGCGCACCACAGGGACGGGGGCACAGACCTACGCGATCACCGGACCTGGCTGGAAAGGCACACTGCCGGATGGCGTGAAGGAGTACAAGTCGCAGACCAACATCGTGTGGTTGCTCGGCCGCATCTATTGCACCGGCACTCCAGAGGACTACGCCGCCGTCCACAAGCTGCAGGATGAGTGCAAGCTCGTTCCCCTCAGCGCCTATGGCAAGCCGTACACGCCGCCTGCGGGCAAGGTCGATCCCTCGATCGACATGAAGACCGCTGTCCGCGAACAGGTCAACCGCATGGACGCGGTGTCGTATTTCAAGCTGCTCTGCGAGCTCATGAAAAACAATCTGCCATACGAAGCGGACGCCCCTCAACTTGCCAAATTTGCTCGCATCGGCATCGTCCCCGGACAGGATTTTGACGAGAGCAAGCTCAAGGCGGACTTCCTCAAGCGCGTGCCGGAGGTGTCGTTCGATAGGATCATGCTTCAGTTCAAGGTCAACAAGGCCGTCAAGGATGAGAACGGCTTTGCCTTCACAACGAGAACCGGTATCTACGGTACCGACTATCTGATGCGAGCCCTCGTGACCGCGATCGGACTCGGCGCCAATCGTCCGCAGGATGCGGTCTATCCGACTTCGCAAAAGGACGCGGATGGCCGCAAGTACAATGGCGCAAACAAGTATGTCATGCGTTTCCCGAAGGGGCACCTGCCTCCCGCCGAGGGATTCTGGTCGCTCACGATGTACAACAGCGCCTACTTCTTCGTGGACAATCCGCTCAACCGCTACTCCATCAGCGCGCGGCAAGACCTGAAGCAAAATCCCGACGGCTCAACCGACCTCTACATCCAGAAGGACTCCCCTGGTAAGGACAAGGAATCGAACTGGCTTCCGGCGCCTGAGGGAGACTTCATCCTCATGCTGCGCATGTATTGGCCGCAAGAAACGGACCCGTCGATCATCAACGGCACATGGACGATCCCTGCGGCCAAGAAGGTCGGGGCTTGAGAAATTGAACTGATGCCGGGCCCTCGGGTGAGCCGGCATAACCGAATGACTTCGTGGTCCCACTGTACCGTCGCCAACAAGAAGGGTGGGCGACGGTACAGAAGCACAAATCTCGGCGAGAGACGAAATCGGCCAATCGTGTGAAGCGCCTCCGGTAGATCACCAGGCTCTGGCTGGATGGTCGCGCGCTACGGCCGATGGAGATCGCACCATTGCTTCGCCGTGGCGCTATGACGCCACCAGTTCTCAGCGCGCTCCGGTTTCCAATTCCGCGATAGGCTGCGATTTGCCCATTCTGCCTCAGGAGGGAAGCCGCCTGGCTGTTTCAGCGCTTATCCCGCCCGTGCTCAGAAAATGACCGTTTGCGTTCAGGGCCTGGACTGGCGCATTGGGCCAACCGGATGGATGGCCCGCACTTCTTCGGCGTCCTCCATAGAGATCGCCCGCGTGCCCATCATGGCAGCATGAACGTTGCGTATAATGGCGTAGAGGAAGGCCGTAGTCAGTCCAAACAGCAACATGCCGTTGAGAGCTTCGAGCGCCCCCAACATCTGCCAACGGTCAGAAAGATGGAGGCTTGCATGGCCGAATGTCGTCATCGCGCCAATTGAATACAGCATCGCCGAGCGCTCGTCTGGAAGAGCGCCGAGCCAGAGGTAGGTTCCGGCCCAGACAGCGGCCCCTACGGCGTGCAAGGCGGTGGCAGACAGCACGGTCGCTCCCACCACCGCTACAAATGTCGCCAGATAGCCACGAACTCTTTGCGCGCGCCTTAAACCTCGCTCAACGCCGAGTTCTATCACGCCGAGACCGATGACGTGGATGACAGACGCAAGGACGATCAAGGGGAGTCCGCACAGCCAGTCTGTGATCCACGTTCCTGACGCGAGAAGATCCATGTTTCTACCAGCCTCGAGCCGTATTGTCGGCGTTGAGCGAGTCAGAAACGCGCGCGACGATCGGCTACCATAATTGCGCCACTTCGGCGAGCGGCCGCATGCTATGGGCTGCGGCGATCACGCTAGCGCTCCGTGATGCGCGTGCTGTTGGCGCGATGACGGTGAGGACGGGACGAGCGGGCGATACGGGTACTACACCTGCTCGACCAAGGCTGCGGCAAGGGCCGAACCGGAACGGGCGGCAGCTGTGTGCCGCCCCGGTACGCGACGCATTCAATAACAAGGAGGATAGGGATAATAGCCGCAATAGGGCCGGGCGTAGGCGGCTCCGACGGCGGCAGCTCTGGCATACATCGCGCCCCGGTATGCAGTGCGCCGCGCGACGCCCGCAAAGGAAAGCGGTGTAAAGGGGCGGCCGATAATATCGATGAAGATCGAGGCTGCGCCGTCCGCGCCGTTCAGATCGCCCTCGAGGGTCTGAACCGCGAAGACGAGCTTGTCCCCATCCAGCTTCGGATTCTTCAGGACGACCACGGCATCCTTCACGGAGCCGTCCTTGGTGTTGAAAGCCGAAACAGTCGCGTTCGGGGGATCGCCGGCAAAGCTGTCCTTGCCTGTGCCCCAGTCGGCTACGATGTCAGCCGTCAGTTGATGGCCGGCAGCGCGCACGGGCCGGTCCGCGAATATGATCGAGTTCGGCATGACGCCGGTCAGCACGAGGCTGTCGCCTTGCAATGTCGCGCTGCGGGAATTGAGGACGATGAGCGATGGCACAATTTGAGCATGTGCAGCGGAAGGCGTGCCTATCGTTTTCAGTTGTCCGTTTGGCGCGTTCTGGGCCCGCGCAGTCCCTGTGTCGAGCAGCAACGTTGCCGCCAGCAATGCCATGCAGATGGGCACGCCTCTCTTGTTGCGCATCTCGTTCTCCTTGCAATCAGCCGGGGGCTTCCGGCACGTTGGTCAGTGCGGACCGTAGACACCCTGAAATCAGCCGCCTATGCAAAATCGGCAAAGAAAGCGCAGCTCTCTCCAACTATACGTTTTTCAGCAAGGTCCGGAGCAAATGAATCAAGCTCTCATCTTCGCGGCGACGTTCAACGTCGCCATTCAGTTTCATCGTCGTTCCTGCCTGCAGTTTTTAGGCGCTGGTTGCTCGAGATGTCATCATTCCGGCTTCCCATCCCGGACAACTCGGCCTCGCACCCCGCGCTGCTATCATAGAGCGCCTCTCCCGAACACACCTAGGCCTTGCGCTGAAGGGTCGTCAGCGGCGCTTCTCCGAAAGCTGCACGGTATGTCGCAGCAAAACGTCCCAGCTCAGAGAATTGATACTCCCGCGCGATTCTGGCGACGCTCGTAGTGGAGGCATCGGCGCGCCGTAGCGCGGCGCGGGCCTTGTTCAGCCGGCGCAACAGGAGGTATCGCATCGGGCTGACGCCGAGAAACTCGTGACAGCACATCCGCAATGTGCGCTCGGCCACGCCGATTTCGGCACAAAGATCGGGCAACGTGATCTTCTGGCCGACGGATTTGCGCAGCGCGGTTTCGAAGCGGGTCATCAAGGCTGTGCGGTTGGAGCGTGCTCTGGAACTGCTTTCCGTCCCGTCGCCGGTGAGGCAATGGATCACGGCATGAATCATATCCTGTTCGAGCGCCCTTGCCACTTCGGGCTGCTCAATCAGTTTGTTTGCAGGAGCCGCCAGGTGACAGGCGTGTTGGAACAGGTGCTGAAAACGGGACAAGTCCGCGCCGAAAGGGTGGAGTAGTCTGGTCGAGCGCGGGGGCAGGATTGGCTGACCGGTCAATGCGGCACCATTCTTTGCAAACTGTTCTATGGGTAAGGATATCAGACCCCATTGGAATTTGCCGCTCGATCGCTGATGCATCCGCTGGTTGAGGCAGTGAAAGGCGATCTGGCCACTTTGGAAGGCAAGCCCGTCGCATTCAAGGCTCACCCGGCCAACAGGAAAGGACAAAAAGACCCTGTCGGCCGCAAGCGAAATGCAGGCAATGCGCGGCAGTGATTCGCGCAGCCGCATGACGACGAGATGGTCCAGTTTCAGCCGCAGCAACTCCGCGTCGAAATTCCCGGGACCGGTTATCGTGAAATTGACACCGATATCGCCAAATTCGGCTTCGTAAGCTCCGGGATCGTCAAACCTTGAAATGGAGCGCTCAGCCATATCCCCTTGTCCCATCGGACGGGCGAATGGCTCTCGCGACCATTTGATGCCCATGGGCTTCCTCGATGGGCCACCATCAGTCAATGGATGGGAGGCGACTATGCAATTCCGGCGCCGTGAGACGAATTGGCGCGCTCAACGAAGCGCGGAATCAAATTTCGAGCGAAAGCCGAATTGGCGCAAATTGGCCGGTCGATTTCCGCGGTGGGGTAAGTCGATGCTTGGGCTAGTGAAGCCGTCCCACGATGACCTCGGCCGGCAGCGTTGTCGGACGAATGAGATGGAGATCGGGGTCCTGCGCGGGGCGCCGCAGTGTTTCCGAGGGTAACTCTCCAAACAGCGTGCGGTAGGTGACCGAGAAACGCCCGAGCTCCCAGAACCCGTAATTTGTCACGATATGGGTAACGGTGGCCTTGGATGCGTCAGCGCGCAGCAGCGCGCGCCGGACCAGATACATTCTTCGCATCGTGAGATAGCGGATCGGAGCCATGCCGAGATGTTCCTCGCAAGCCGATCGCAGCGTCCGCTCGGAAACGTTCGTCGCAGCGCAGAGTTCGGTCAGATAGATGGCACGGTCCGAGTTTTCAGCCAGGTAATCCTCGAGCCGCGCGATAATCGCATCGTGACGCCGTCTGCCAGCGGTGATCTCGATGCCGGCGCCTTCGGCAAGGCATCGAACCATCAGATAAGACATTTGTTGTTCGAACCCGCGACGTAGTTCGGGCGATTCCAGCACGTCCGGCGTCGTACGGGCTAACTCGCCAACGGCTTGGTGCATCTTCAACAGGCGCGACATCAACTCGGGGCGGGGCCGAACCACGCGGGTTGCCAGCTGCTTTTCCAGAAAGTCAGCTCCAACGACGGTCGCCAGCGTTGCACTCAGTTCATCCTCGGGGAGCGACATTCCACAATAGCGATGGTTGGCGCCGGTGCGCTGGTGCTGCAACACGTCGAGCTTGTCGATAACGATATCGCCCGGCGCGACATCCATGCCGCAGTGCTGGATCGAGGGGCCTTCCAATTCGGGCAGAAAGCTGATGGATCTGCGACCGGGCCGGACGGCAAATCTGCTGACTTGAGGCAGATTCACCTCGTACCGGCTCATCCAAAGCCGATCCAAACCAATCTGCTCAATCGTCAGATCGAGCTGGCCACGCTTCGTCGGAAATACGTTGGTCTCCATTCCTTGAACGGCACTCGGGCAAAGCAGCGGATCTTCGATCCTCATCCTTCTAACCCAAAACACTTCTAATACCCCCCGCAACGTTCAGATGCCTGAGAGAGATCGTTCGAAAGTAACATCGTCTTCAAAAAGAAAGTTGAAACTCTATCGCATACAACTTCCGATTAATGAAGCGTTGTTTCGAAACCGAAGGGCGATCTGCGGCCTATTGACGCATCCAGGATAGGTCTCGGCTATCATGGGACGTGCTGGATGATCGAAAACGCTCAGTGTTCGAATTTCGCTGCTACGGGCTTCGGCCTGGTTTTTGATGGCTGAGGTCATGCAGCGACAGGCGGGCCTCCCGGACCAGATCTACCAGCGAAAGCGTGAAGAAGCTCAGCGCAATAACAAAGAGCAGGGCAACCCCATATTCATGCTGAAACTGGAAGAAGGCGGAGACGAACGCCAGGATCACCAGGAGCGACGTGACAATCGCGCTGATCGTCGAAAGAACAATCGCCTTGTTCAGAAGCACGGCGCGGCGCCTGAGGTGCGGCACGTCGGGGTGCGTTCGGGAAATGTCGTCGTCGATCGTAGCGTGCAGTGCCTGTAGCCTGTCGACAATGCGATTCATCCGCCCGATCAGAAGCGAAACGAAAGCTGCAACTGCGCCAAGGAGAAACGCTGGTGCCGTCACCTGCGAAATGACCTGCGACAGGTGCGCGGCGGTCGGTGTGTCGATCAGCATCTGCATCCCTTTCTCCGTTAATCAGGTACGCGCGCCCCTCAGGCGCCAGTTGCGGTGAAATGCCCGGACTGAAAATCGGCTAGCGCGCGCTTTTCAAGGATCGACTATGCAATTGTTGGCAGAGCAACCGCTGGTTTGTCCAGCCTCGTCGTTCCCGCCTGCGCCAGGCAGACGCGCGCATGTGCAAAAGCGGCTCGGCTATGCCTCGTCATTCAGCCGTCGAGGCGCGATTTTTCGCTGACGGCGGGTTCGGCGTGCCGATTTTGCATAGTCTCATCGGCTTCGCGCATGCTCATCTACGAAAAGCAGAAGGCGGTTCAGGACCAGCGCCTGCCCGCGATCAACGAGGTTTTGCGAGATGATCGGGAAGCGAATGCGCGCACAAGTTCTGGCTGTCCTTTGCACCTTCGGGGCATGGTCTGGCTCTGTGTCGTCCGCAGGCGCCCAACAGGCATCGTGGACCCAGATCGGCATGCTGGCGTGCAAGGTCGACCCCAGCGTCGGGTTTGTCATATTCGGTCATCAATCGATGTCATGTCGCTTTACTCAGAACCCGCCGTTCCCGATTCAACTCTATGAAGGCGCGCTCAACACCGTCGGAATCGATATCGGCGTTTCGGCCGGAGGTGCGCTCGCTTGGGCGGTTTTTGCTCCGACGGCAGGCCCACCGGTCGGCGCTCTCGCCGGCGAATATGTCGGGGCGTCAGGTGACATCGGCCTTGGCCTGGGCGCCGGCGTCAATGTCCTAGTCGGGGGCTCGGGGCGGTCATTTGCGTTGCAGCCCGTTTCCGTAGAGGGGTCAATTGCCATCGATGTCACCGTCGGCCTTTCCGGCCTACAGCTGCGTCCGGTCTATTGAACCTCCACGCCTTTTTTGCGTGACGGGATGAGACGCGGCTCCAGTTCGTGGTGCAGAAAGCGCATGGCGGGAGCGAGCGCGCAGAGATAGGCGAGCCAACAGGGAAAACAGATCGGACGACCCGGTGCCAACTGACCTGTCAAAAACGTGGTATGTTTCGTTTGAGGTGCCGAAGAAAGTGCGCCAAGCTTTGGCGCAGCGACGTTCGAGACAAAGTGAAAGCTTTCCAACCGAGCTCGATGCCCAGAGGTTTGCTCGCGAGAAATTCGAGCAAGGATACGTTGTGACCGCGGGCACCATTAATCCCTGCAGACCGCGACGGGCAATACCCTCGACGCTCATTCACCATTGGCTCGCGGCAATGTTCGAGCCGCCACCTGTCGAGCCTGTCTCATTTGAGGACACCAAGGAGGCAGATCTGCCGTAGGATCCGCCGCGAGGCGGCGCCGCCCCGTGCGTTGGCAGATTTTGCATAGGCCGTTCCGGCGTATCGTCGATATCATTCCAACAAGTTCGAAGAAGGCGTCTTGCGAGCAACTGCGAAAGTTGGGCGCGCTGAGCGCGCGCCATTGCGTTCGTTTCCCCGAGAGTAACGCTCGCCGTTTTGATCTTCTTCTCTAGCGGAATTGTCCGTGCTGGCGACGATGATCCGTCGAAGGCGCCGCTGCATTTCGCACGCAATTGGGCTGACGGTGACCATGATGGCGTTCGGTAAAGTTGAACCAGCCAGAGCGACCGATCGCCGCTCTGGACTGTCAGAATTTGCATATTCGTCAACCCGCACGCGTTGCACCAAGCAGCCATTCGGGAAGGTAAGGCCTGCGGTCAACATCGATGGCGCGATGCGTCGGCTGCGGCAACTGCGCCACAGGTGGAAAAATTGAAAGCAGGCGTCAGATTCTGCATAGCGGGTTGCGCGTGCCAGATGCGATTTGATGCTGCACGAATTCCTTCAATCACTCGGGTGGGGCAATGAACAAGATCAGTAAGTTTGCAGTTGCGATCGCAGCTTCGGGGATGATGGGCGGCTATGCGGCTGCGGCGGATTTGCCAGCGGCTCCCGCCTACAAAGCGCCGGCTCCGGCTGTCGCTGTCTATAACTGGACGGGGTTCTATGTCGGCGGCAACGCTGGATATGGCTGGGGTAACCAGGATCCGCTGGTGCTGTTCTCCAACAGGTTCGATCGTGCCGGTTTCGACATCAGCGGCGGTATGATTGGCGGCACATTGGGCGCGCAGATTCAGCAGGGATACGTTGTGCTCGGTCTGGAAGGTGACATTGACTGGGCCAACATCAGCGGCTCGTCCGTGGTAACACCCAGTATCTTCGGCCTCGGGCAGGGCGTCACGCTGAACACCTCGTCGAGCATTGGCGCGCTTGCAACGGCGAGGGCGCGGGTCGGCGTCGCCATGAACAACGTCTTGATCTACGCCACCGGCGGCGGAGCCTTCGTCAAGTCGAGCGCCAATGCATCGACCATTGCAGGCGTGCCCTGCGGCACGCTTGGCGTCCTGCCGTGTTCGGGCTCGTCCTGGCGTCCGGGCATTTCGGCTGGTCTGGGCTTCGAATACGGCTTCACGCCGCACTGGTCTCTGAAGGCCGAATATCTCTACACGAAAGTCGTCGGCACCGGAGTGAGCACGGATGACCTGAATATCGTGCGTGCCGGCATCAACTATCGGTTCTGAGCGGGATCGCATCGATGATCACACTTGCTCTTGTTCGGCGCATCTTCGCGCCCGGCGTGGTTCTCTGCGCCGCTATCCTCGCGGGTGGCGCTAACGCGCAGGGCGATGATGCCGTGCCCATCCTGAAACGAATGTCCGCCTATATCGGCGGTCGGTCGACCATCCAGGCAACTTTCGATTCTGATATCGAAGTCGTCACAGACGATCTGCAAAAGGTTCAGTTCGCGAGTTCGGGACAGGTGATCCTCAGCCGTCCCGACAAGCTGCGTGCCAGCCGGACGGGAGGCTACGCGGACGTCGAGTTGGTCTTCGACGGAAAGAAGGTGACGGTCTTCGGAAAAAATATCGACGCCTATGCCCAGGCGGATTTTTCCGGCAACGTGGACCAGCTGATCGACAAGATGCGTTCCGAGTTTGGCATCGAGGCCCCCGGTGCCGACTTGCTGCTATCGCGGTCATTCGACGATCTGATGACGGGCGTATATGATGCCAAGCATGTCGGTCGCGGTGTGATCGAGGGCGTCGAGTGCGAGCATCTCGCCTTCCGCTCATCCGACACGGATTGGCAGATATGGATCGAGGCTGGGACCAATCCAGTTCCTCGCAAGTTCGTCATCACCAGCAAGACGGTGACCGGAGCGCCTCAATACACCCTCAGGATCAGGGACTGGAAGACGAACAGCCAGCCGCCGGCCGACGCTTTTGCTTTCCAGCCTGCGGCTGAAGCGAAGCAGGTGGTTTTCGGCTCGCTTGTGAACATCGATGAAGTCCCGCCGGGATCGCCTCAGGGAGGAAAGAAATGATATCGTCCATCACCAGGGCCCTGCAGCTTGCAGGTGGAGTGGCCGCCGTGATTGCCGGCCTGTTCGCGAGCGACAAGGCGTTCGTTGACGCTGGCTCTTTTGTCACCCAGGCCCATGCGATCATCGGCCGGCCCTTGACGCCCCTGAGCTACGCCGGCGTTGCGAGACGCACGACGGCGCGAGCGGTGACGGCAGGCGCCGTCGCTGCAGGAGCCGCCGCCGTGGCCGCCCCGGTTGTCGTACCCGCATGCGTCCAGGCGGTCGATGCCTATGGCCGGATTTATATGCGCTGCCCCTAATCCAGGCGTCTGCGCGGTGCAGGCCATCCGCAACCTTGTCTTGATCCTGATCGCGCATCCGGGCCGACGGTTTCAGTTCGGATGCCGGTCGAGCCGACGGCGTTTCGCAATTCGGTCGCCGGAAATCTCTCAACCTCTGATTCACTTACGAATGGAGTCCCAATGCGTTTGAGATTGCTCCTTTCCGCTACGCTCCTGGTTGCCGCCATGACGTCAGCCAGGGCCCAGGTGCCGCTGTCGTCTTATGTTGATGCAAATGGATTCATCGACGTCCAGACGCTGACCTGCGCGCAACTCGCAGGGACCTACCAGGAAGACGCCGACGCGCTTACGGCCTGGTACAGCGGGTGGTACAACGGCCTTGCCAAGAAGCATTTCCTCGACCTGCGCAAGGGCAAGATCGCGGAGCACGAGGTGATCGTCTACTGCAAGGCCAATCCCGAAAAACGCATCATCGATGCCATTGCTGTGGTGTTCAAAGCGGAG
The DNA here is from genome assembly GCF_001542415.1 of Bradyrhizobium macuxiense. Taxonomy (GTDB): domain Bacteria; phylum Pseudomonadota; class Alphaproteobacteria; order Rhizobiales; family Xanthobacteraceae; genus Bradyrhizobium; species Bradyrhizobium macuxiense. The sequence continues at coordinate 32,303 of NZ_LNCU01000019.1, read as the reverse complement.
CGGGAGCTGATGGGCATCCAGATGAAGTAGATCGTTTGCGAGCGGATCGGTCATCTGCGGACTTGATCCGCTCGTGCAGTTTTGCCGAAGCAGCATAGCTTCCTCCTATCTTCTTCGCTTGAACTGCCGCTCTGACGGGCGGGGGTATTTTAGAGTTGAATGATTTCGGGGAATACACCGACGCCATTCGGGGCGCGAGGGTGACGTTTCTAAAGTCCGCTCCGTCCTCGCATCGATGGGGCGTGAAGTATCTCGCATTGCGTCGCGCGATTCTTCAGTTCGGCGCAGACGGCGGCCCAGGAATCGTCCATGGCGTCACCGACCCGAATTTTACGACCCTGATCATCCAGTCGTCCAACTTCGACGATCGCGTCCTGCTCGATGGTGCGCGCTGCCAAGCGTCGGACCTGGTCATTTTGCCTCCGGATTGTCACTTCACCTTTGTTCGTTCCGGTCATGTCGAATGGGTAGCGTGGTCGCTGCCGCGGGAAGAGAGTATTGCAACGAAGATCCTTCCCGCAGTCACGAGCCAGGCGTCGCCGAAGACGGCCAAGCATCTCGTCCGGCTGTCAGAGCCGATCGCATCGGGACTGATCGAAGCATCGAGGCAGGCTCTGCGCTCTATCTCCGATTCTGCGCTCGCCGACCGGCCGGTGGTCGCCTGGGAGACGGAGTTCGCCTTGATGGATGAACTTGCTTACGTCTGGGACAATCGCGTAAGCGAAGCCCTCCTGCCCAACAAATACACGGTCGCTTCCGAGCGCATCGTTCTGGAGGCCCTCGAGTTCGTGAGGAAAAATCCGGAAAGCATCATCCATATCAAGGATATCGTAAAAGCCACCAAGGTGGAGTACCGGACCTTGCTGCGCGCTTTCGAGCGCTATCTCGGCTGCTCGCCAAAGCACTATCTGAAGCTGCGGCAGTTGAATCTGGTTTACCATGAGATCCGTCACATGGGTCCGGCCGCCAGGCTCGTCGATATCCTCGCGGCCCACGGCGTCACCGAGTTCGGCAGGTTTGCCGGCCGCTATAGGTGGCTGTTCGGCGAGTTGCCATCCGAGGCGCAGCGTCGGTTTGGCGCATTGAGGCCTGACAACTCGCCGTGAGTTTGGGGTGGTGTTTTGGTGCAACACCACAGTGAATTGGTCGGCTGTGACAGTTTCTGCATACCAACTGAGCGAAAGTCGATGGCACATGGCTCATGTGTTCTCCACCTTCGATGAGGTTGTCAGGCTATGAAAAAAGTTAGTTTACTTGCCACGGCGGCGGTGATGTCCGTTGCGCTCACCGGTATTGCAAAGGCCGCGGACCTTCCGCAGCGGCCGGTCTACAAGGCGGCTCCGATCCCGGCGCCGATGATGTATAACTGGTCCGGCTTCTATCTCGGCGCGAACGGCGGATATGGCTGGAGCAATCAGTGTGTCGATCTCACCGCCATTAATGGAATTGGCGGCGTCTTCGCCGAAGGCTGCAATAGCAAAGGCGGCGGCATCGTCGGCGGCCAGTTCGGCTATCGCTGGCAGGCCGGACAATGGGTGTACGGTCTTGAAGCGCAGGGCGACTGGGCCAACATCCGCAACACGCGCATCAGTGCGCAGGACCCGGCCCGCACGTACAAGTCGACCCTTGCCGGCTTGGGTCTCTTCACGGCTCAACTTGGCTACGCGGTCAACGAGGCCTTGTTCTACGTCAAGGGTGGCGGCGCGGTTGGTAGCCAGGACTTTGCCATCCTTGACAGCGTGACCGGCACGGGCATCGCGTTTGCGAGCCGGACCCGCTGGGGTGGCGTCGTGGGTGTCGGTTTCGAGTACGGCTTCTCTCCGAATTGGACGGCCGGTATCGAGTACGACTATCTGTGGCGGGTGAACGAGAGCAACACTTTCTCGACGCCGTCATTGGCGCCCATCGCGTCGATCACCACCAACACCAAGACAGACGCGAATCTGCTCTCAGTTTGCCTCAACTACAAGTTCGGTGGTTACTAATGAAGAAGGAGGCCAGCCGATTCAGCCGGCCTCCATTCTTTTCCATCATGCCTCGGCCCGGATTATCCCTGATTTTGGAGTTGAATCATGTTGTCGAATACGATGCGTGCAGTTGCTTTTCTCGGCGTTCTGACGGTCACAAACATGGCCTTAGCGCAGGATACGGCGCCCCATGCACCGCTAAAGACGATCGGGGCCACCAAACCCCAGATCGTTCCATCGCTGATAGTCTTCAACTCCAGGGGCGCGAACATGCAGGCCGGCAGGCTGGTCCTCAACGGCGTCGCGTCAAATGCGATCATATTTGCAGATCGGCCGGTTCGCTCGGCCGGCCACGATCTGACCAGTCATATCGTTGAGGATTGGGGAGCCGGCAGCGACAATTTCGCAAAGGATCCGCCTAACGCCACGGTGTCTGTGTTTCAGAAAGATGGCAGCGGCGTGCGGGATGCCGTTGTCACCTTGAAAAATCCCAAGCTCGAAGGTGATAATCTTGCCTTCGATGTCGACGTTCTCGAGGGTGACATCAAGGGCGCCGATGGCCCTGCCTCTGTCTTTATCGACATCATCGGCCTTCCGTTTACGCCGCTTTCATTCGCGGGCGTTGCGCGACGCACGGCCTATCGGGGTGCGTATTATGCTGGAGCCGCCGCGGCGGCCGGTGCCGCAGCAGCTTACGCGTATGGCCCGTATTATCGGCCGCCCCTTTGCGGGTACTATCCTTATCCACCATGCTATTGACGGAACTGCGCGGAATGTGGCCCGGCGTTCTTGCGCCGGGCCCGGCCTGTTTCGGTCTGATGCCGGCGCTCGGTCTATCTGGCGCGCGCACTACGGTTCGAAGGCCAACCGCAGGCAACAGATTGGATGCCCTTGCGGGCGATAGCTTCGCGGCCGGAAGCCGCGGCTTGCCGAATCTGCATAGCGGGTCGTCGCACTTTCGGTAGCTTGGCAAGCGGACGACAAGACGCTTAGCGTGTCAGGTCCGTCCACCGCGGAAAGGGAGTAACCACGCCGCCGTCGATTCTGCCGGCTGGTGAGGAGATGTCGAAGTCTCCCGGCTTCAAGCGCGTCTCATAGAGATCGGATTTGGGTCAGCTAGATGCGAGACGAAGGTCGTGGATCCAAGCGTTTGGCCGATACTGCCGTGCTACCGGGCTTGTTAGTGTTCAATCCGGTACTCGCCAGCTAGAGGGGTTCAACCGTGCTCATCATCCTGACGCTGTACTTGATCATGGTGTGGCTCGTCTTCTTCAAGATCAAGTTGGTGCGATGGGGTTGGGCGTCCGGCACCGTCGCCGGGCTGTTCGGCGCCTTGATCCTTGCGGCGTTCCTCGCGATGTTCAATTACCTCACTCCGTCGGGAAGCTTTGTCGTGGTTTCTCGCGTCATGGAGGTCACGCCGAATGTTTCCGGCGAGGTGATCGAAATTGCGGTCAAGCCGAACGAACCGGTGAAGGCCGGCGCCGTGTTGTTTCGTATCGATCCGACGCCGTTCCAGTACAAGGTCAACCAGCTCGAGGCCTCGCTCGCCCAGGCGCACCAGCAGGTCAAGCAATTGACGGCCAGTTACGAGCAGGCGAGCGCAAATGTCGAGGGGCTGTCCAAGCAGCTCGCCTATCACACCCAGCGGCTGGCCGCTTACCGCAAGCTCGTCACTGAGGATGCGCAAACCGAGTTTCACCTGCAAGACATCCAGGTACAGTACGAGACCGTGGAGTTTCAGCTGCAGGCGGCCAAGGCCGCGCAACTGAATACGCGGCTGGCCATGGACTCGGAGATTGGCGGCGTCAACACGACAGTCGCACAAATCAAGGCGCAGCTCGAGCATGCGAAGTGGGAGCTCGAGCAAACGACGATCCGTGCCGTCGGCGATGGCGTCGTTACGATCATGGCCCTGGCCGTCGGCGACCGTACCAACCCGGCGCGCTCGGCGATGTCGTTCATCGTCATGGACGATATCCTCATCGCGGGCATGTTCCCGCCCAACGGATTCAAGACCATCAAGCCCGGCGCGCGGGTCAAGCTCGTGTTCGATGACGATCCCGGCCGCATCCACGAAGCGACGGTCACGGCCATCCCGCAGGGCGTGGGGCAGGGCCAGGTCGCGGTCTCGGGTACGCTGGCGCGCGTCGGCTCGATCGGCGGCGCCAAAGTCTATCCGGCCGCCATTTCCATACCGAAAACCATCGACCGCGGTCAGCTCAGGCTCGGAATGCCCGGCACCGCCACCGTCTTCGCGGACGACGCCGGTGCCATCGGTTTGCTTATGTCGATCCTGGTGTGGATCAGCTCGTACATTGCATATTTATAGATGTCTGCCTTTCACTCCCGGCTCTGGTCGGTAGTCGATCCAGGCGCCGCCGGAGGAAAAATGAGCTTTCGATCTACGGGCGTTACTGCAGGCATCGTCTTGGTCATCCTTCTCGCCGAGTTGTACTCGAGCGCTAGCAGTTACGCTCAACAGTCAACGGACCAATTGTTAATATCATCGGGGTTTAATCCCATCGCTGCTACCACGCCGGAGATGTTGAGTCGGCTGATGTCGTTTCCACCCAATCAATTCCAGCTGCGGCAAAAGGGCGGACGCCCCTACTATGTCTACGCCGATCCCTCCGGATGCACTTGTGCGTATGTCGGCAGCGTGGCCGCCATGGACAAGTATCGCGCCAGCTATGGCGCGCTGCCGGCAGATACGCTCTCAGCAGGAGGCTTTACGGATCCCGAGCAAAACCTGATCAACAGCATGGACGACGACGAGGCCTCGGCCGAGTTCAATAACGATGTGTTCGGTCCGGACCTTTAAGCTGGTCGGATGAATCAATGGATACTTTCAATTGTAGTCACCGCGTCATGCCGTCACCTCGTCGGACACGAGCTTCCGAGCGCAAGACCACGTCTATCTGTTCCGGGCAAGCAGCAGGAACCGAGCGGCAAACGGCCGTTGGTGCGGCGTCGTCGAACTTGGCGATTATCCAGTTAGCGCATGCACAGGCCGATCCGAGCGGTTACACCACTCCCGACCAGCGTATCGTCGAGGCCATCGCAGTAGCGTGCCTAGCACACGGGATAGGTTGAATGTTCAGGCGTCATCGGTTCCCGACCATCCGGGAAATGATGCCCGCGCAACAGCGAGAGGCCTGTTGCGCTCTGGTAGGGCAAGCTAGGGCGCGTTTCTGTCGAGCATAGAAGGGTGTTCGGCGAGAACTGGTCTCAAAACGCTTAACGGAAAAACTCCGACTTGCCCTATGGGCGCCGACCAGCACTGTAGCGTCCACTCGGCGGCGAGCCGGAATGTCAAATGACGAAGCCAGAGCTGTCCTTTCTCGCAGGAGCGATGGTTCGTTCGCAACTCGATCGGCGCGGAATTCCATCATGTGCCGCAGCCCGGTTTCGCGCAGGCACTAGCGATGCAGGTGATCATCGCCAGATAGTAGGCTCTTACTCATGATCATCGACCGACTTTGCCGATTAGTCGTTCTCGTGTTTTTGCGAGGGGCCGAGGGCAAGCAAATCAGCCCCCTTGGTGCCGTGCTTTTCGAAGTCCGCAAGAATGCCCGCATCGGAAAGGTCGAGCTTTCTTGAACGCTTCCAGTCGTGTCGAGTGGTCTCGGCCAATCGTTTGACAACATGATGTGCGCGAGTTTCGACGGCAAGCTCGCGCCTATCGTCAAAGCTCCCGGGCGTGAGGTTGATCGATCCGACGATCGCCCGCTCTTCATCGGCGAGGAGCATCTTGCCATGCAACTTCAGGTGCTTCAGCGTGTGAATCTTGGCTCCGACGTCATGCATGATCCGAAGGCCACCGATTCCTTCGACGAGCTTGTTTTTCTTCAATTTATGGGACGGGCGCGCCATGATGTGAACTCGGACACCACGCTCAATGGCGCGGACCAGGCGTTCGATGATCACCGTATCCTGATAGCGCTCGTTCTGGATCCAGAGCGTCTCTTTGGCGGAATCGATGAAGCGCGCGGTACGTTCGCGCCCGTTGTTCGGGCACCAGATCAACTCCGATCTCGCACTGGGATCAAACTTTTGGTGCATCCAATCGGCATCAAAGCACCTCACCATCTCCGACACTTCGATCTTTTTGGTCGTGACAATCGCGTAATCCCGTGTTTCGGTCAGGTCGCGTGTTTCCCAATTCAAAGATTCGACGAAACCCAGCTCGTCATCGATCACCATTGACTTCTGGTGAGTTACAGCAAAATCGGGACTGCTGTATTGGACCTCGACATCGCCGGCAGTCAGCTGTTCGCGCGCGATTTCGTTTTCGCTATTGCCGTCACGGCGGGCCGGATTGAGCATGACGCGAACGTTAAGGCCGCGTTGCCTGGCCGCGATCACCGCTTTCAGCAGTGTTGGGTCTGTGAACAGGAACATCCGGATATTGAGCGAACGCTTGGCCGCATTGATCGGATCGAGAATCGAGTTGAAGGTGTCGTCGGGAAGCACGATGAGGCTGTGCGACATGTTTATGAATCTCCGGGCCGAAACGCTGCAATCACGAGAGGGCTTTCGCGGAAGGCTGGTTCGCAGTGTCGTATTGAATGCGGTGAAGTTCGGCGTAAACCCCGCCCATGGCGAGCAATTCGTCGTTCGAGCCCTGTTCAACCACAACACCATCCTTCAGCACGACGATCTTGTCGGCGTTGGCGATCGTGCTGAGGCGATGAGCTATCATGATAACCGTGCGGCCCTTCATCAGCTGACGCAATGCATCGATGACGAGGTGTTCCGATTCTGTGTCGAGCGCGGCCGTCGGCTCATCGAGAATCATGATCGGGCTGTTGCGCACAACGGCGCGGGCGATGCCTATACGTTGCCGTTGGCCGCCCGACAATGTGTCGCCCCGTTCGCCGACCAGCGAATCGTAGCCATGCGGCATGGCGCTGATGAAATCATGAGCGTTGGCAACTTTCGCCGCAGCGACGATCTGTTCCTCGGTGGCGCCTTGGCAACCGTAGGCGATGTTCTCGCGGATCGTTCCGCGAAACAGCACTGTTTCCTGTAGCACGAATCCCACCTGCGCGCGCAGGGTCGCGAGCCTGTATGAAGAAACGTCCAGGCCATCAATCAGCACCCGCCCGCTGCTCGCCTCGTAGAACCGCGGCAAGAGACTAAGTACAGTTGATTTGCCGGAGCCGGTGGGGCCGACAAGGCCGACGACCTGACCGGGCTCTATCTCGAAGCTCACTTCTCGTAGTATCGGGACGTCGTCATATCCGAAGGCCACCTTATCGAAGCTGATGGCGCCCTTGATCCGTCCAGGATCGACGCCGTCCACAGGGTCGTTGATGACATCGTCGGCCGACAAAATCGTTTGAATACGCTCCAGCGCAACGGTCGTCTGTGCGATCGTGCTGGTCATGCTCGCCAAGTCTTTTACCGGTTTGAAGAATTTGGTCAGGTACGCGAGGTAGACCGTCAACGCTCCGGCCGTCAGGGCGCCCGCAACGATCAGCGACGTCCCCCTCCAAAGGACAATGCCGGTGCAGATCGCAACAACAATGCTCACCGTCGGTGACATCAAGGATTTGATCTGGCGCGCCTTCAGCGCAGCTTCCACTGTGGCGTGGCTTGCGGCTTCCAGGTGCGCTATCTCAAGGTCCTGCCGGCCAAATGCCTTTACTGCACGAACCGATCCGATTCCCTGCTGTACGACTGCAACAATCTCGCTCTGCCGGGCGCGCACGGTTCGTGTCACCTCTTTCACAGCCTTCTTGAAGTGAAAGAGAAACACCAGCAGAAAGGGCACGAGCGCGACAGCGATCAGCGTGAAATCCCAATCCAGATAGAACATCAATCCCAGCATAAACAGGATGGTGATGAGATCGACGACGATATCGAGTGTAGCGGAGGATGCGAAATCCTGGATGGTCGAGACGTCGCTGGTGATCGTAGACATCAAGGTTCCGGTCTTGACGTTGTCGTAGTAGCGCAGCGACAGCCGATGCAGATGCGTGTAGATCTGTACGCGCAAATCGTTGGCAACCCATTGGCCGACGCTGGTGGTGTAGTAGTTGTCGATGTAGGTCGCGATCGCGCCGACGACGGCGATGAGCAGGGTTGCGGCGCCGGCAAACAGCGCGACGCCAGCGGTGTGTCGTCCGAACCCGTAATCATGCGCCCAAGCCAGCCAGTCCGGCAATTGGTGCCGTCCCAGAGCGTCATCGAGAACCAGCTTTAGTGGCCAGGGCGCCGCCAGGCTCATTGCGATCTCAATCAGCATGGCGGCGAAAACGATGAGCAGCCAGCCCCGATACGGCCTGAGCAACCCCAGAACCATCGAAGTGAGTCGTTTTCCCTCGTGCGGCTTTTTGAGCGCCACGGTGGCGCTCGAAACGACGGCGGCAATCGTCTTCAGCAACATGTCGGTTACGGCCTCCAACTCCGTGCGATCATGTGCGTAACGAACCTGCGCGGCTATGCAAAAACAGACAAACCGGGGCCTCAGCGAGAGTTTCTGCTGCGACTGAATCATCGCTAGCAGCGCTCAGCTGCTCGCTAGTAGCGGGCATGAATTACATCGAAATTTCAATGATATATGAGTTTCACTGTTTTGCTCTGAACGGCGCGCCCCAAGTGCGACCATTCAGAACCAAACTACGAACTCGTTCAACAGATACGATAGTGCAGAGCCGCGTGCAGGCTTTGGCAGGACGGGCTTGCCCGGGCTTCCAGAGGCGGTCAGGCGTTAGCAATCAGTGAGGCGATGTCCTCGAGCGGTCGCCGGCTGAAGTCTTTCGCGAACTCACCTATGATCTTGCCTTTCAGGTCGTGGTGGAAGTGCTTGCGCATCTCCCCTAGGGTCCTCGGGTCGGAGACAACGACCAGGTGTTCTATGGTCCCGTCCATGCTGAGCTTGTTCAGGAATGCGGCCGCCGCTGCCGCGAAGTCGTCTTCGACGAGCCGCCTGCCATCGGGGTTGGCGGCGCCGACGTGATGCCGTGCACCCGAGCCTGCGTGGGCGCGCGCAGGCGAAGCTGCGGTGATCTCCACCAGGTGCACCCCGGGTTTCACGCCTGTATTGTGGAACATGCGGATCGTCTCGCCGTCAGCGACTGCTACTGTCGTACCGGTAGGTAGAATCATCGAAAGATCTCCTCTTCACGACACGACGGGCTACGATACTCGCATGCCGGCGCTCCGCGGCGCCTCTTCGATGAGCTCCTGACGTGAAGCTCCCCAGAAAAGGACGGTCCGAACGACGGCCGAAAGCCCGTGCCGAGAAGCGTAGCAGACGCGGTCGCCGAGTTGGTCGCGTGCTTGCGCGATACACTCGTTGGCAGCCTTGCAGTGCGGGCACGCGTAGCTGCCGTACTCGACGAGCGTGATTTCGGCATCGGCGGGGCCGAGCTCGTGGTCCGTCTCGTGGTTGACCGGACGGTCGAGGCGGCTGGGCGGGATCATGAGCTCCATCGCTGAACCGGTCTCCAGGTGTTCGCGTCGGCTAAGACGTCGGCATAGCTGCCGCTGGATTGACGACGTGGAATACGCCGCCGTCCGATGACGGCGTGTACGCGATCTCCGTACCGACGACACTGCCGGGTCGCCCAGCTGCGTGCACGCGCGGCAGGAAGAGGCGCACTAGCGTGCCGGCACCCCGCTCGCTCTCTATAAAGACCGCGCCACCTCGTCGTTCGGCGAAGCGCTGGACCTGGGGGAGCCCGAGACCGGTTCCGCTGCCTGGGGCCTTTGTCGTGAAGTACGGGGTGAAGGCCTGCGAGAGGACCTCCTCGGGCATGCCCTCCCCGTCGTCGACGACGATGATCTCGACGAACTCCCGGGCCGCGCCAGCGGGAGACTCGACGTTCCGCGCCGCGACGGTGATCGCGCCGCCGTCCGGCATGGCATCGGCCGCGTTTCGGCAGAGATTCAGCAAAGCGAAGTACAGCTCTTCCGGATCAGCGTTGAAGCCCCATAAATCAGGCGCGATCTCAGCGTGGACTGTAATGTCTGGAGGCAACGCCATGTCGAGCGTGCCCGCCATCGCTGCGAGGCGACGGCCTTCGACAAGTCCGTCGATCGACTTGGGGCGCGGTCGCGCAGCGTCGAGGAGCTGCCGGCTGAGCAACGCAACTCGCATGACCGCTTCCTCCATTTTGCCGACGATGGCCTTTCGGCAGGCGGCATCGTCCTGGCACTCGAGCAGCCGCAGGCCGCCGCCGATCACGGCGAGAACGTTGTTGATATCGTGGACGACGAACGGCGCGGCGTCCGCTATCGCCCCGGCCCCCTCCGGCCCGCGGGAGGAGAACACGCCGCGCGTGTCGGACCGCGGGGTGGTCCGGCACAGGATCCCGGAGATCTCGCCGCCGCGCCCGACGAGCGGAATCTCCACGCACCTGGACGCGACGAGGCCGCTGCCGTCATCGCGGACGCTCCGCACCCTCGCGCCGAATGCGCGCTGTACTCCAAGCGCGACGCCCGCGCTGTCCGCGAGCACAATGACATCCTCCAACGGAGGGCTCTTGACCACGCCGGGGAAGGAAACGTGGGGTGTCTCTTTGATCTGCATGTCGGACCTCCTGGCTTGCGATCGTTCAACGGAACGCCGACTTCGGCCCCGCACACGAAGACGGGCGACTACAGCTCGAAGATTGAGTCGATGACGGTCCAAAGAAAAATCACCTCTCGCCATGGAGTCGATAGCCGGCCGTTATCGGGAAGAGCTGAGAGACGCTTGGCAGCGCTCCCGAGGGAGTGCGGCGCTTCTCTCTGCGAGCACTCGCCCGAGCGGAACTCTCGGCGACCGCGAAGAGATGTTCACGTGCCTACGGCCATTATAACGCGTGGCTATCGATTTCATGGCGAGAGGTGATTTTCCATTCGCCGCGCGCAATCCCATGCTGACGAGCGTGAGCGGCAACGTTGCGCCGCCACTCCGACACCCGAACAAGGGTCCACAGTCAGGAGGCTACAGATGTCAGTGAAGCAGCCGGTTCTCACGCCGCCCCACGGCGGCGAGACGGTGACCTCGAGCGGGGGCTCGAGCGTCGAGATGAAAGTGGAGAGCAGCCAGACCGGAGGCGAATACAGCGCTGTCCTGTGGACGGTGCGGGCCGGGGAGGAGCCGCCGCTGCACACCCACTCGCGCGAGGACGAACTGCTCTACGTGGTGCAGGGGCAGCTAATCGCGCGGGTCGGCGATGCCCGCGTCGAGGTGGGGCCGGGCGCCTACGCGGCTCTTCCCCGCGGTGTGCCGCATACAATTGAGGTGGTCGGCGACCAAGCGACCCTGCTGCTCAGCTTCGTGCCGGGTGGGCTGGAGCGCTTCTTGGTCCCCCCGAAAGGCGAGCAGCCCGATCCGGCCGCTTTCGGCCTGACGTTCCCCTAGGGGCGACGGGACGCGGCGTTCGCGACCGTGCGCCCGCTCGGGCCCGGGTGCCGGCCGCGCCAGATGATTGATTCCACGCGCCCGCCTAGGCGAGCGACAACGGCTCGAACATTGGGTCTAGGACGGCTTAAAAGAAAGTCACCTCTCGACATGAAGTCGATGGCCGATCGTTATCGGAATGGCAGAAAGACGCTTGGCACGCTGCGGTGGGAGCGCTTCCCATCGACGACCGCGAAGCGGTGTTCACGTGCCTACAGGCATCATAACGCGCGGCTATCGACTTCATGGCGTGACGGCATTTCCCATTCGCCGCGCGGGATTCCATGCTTCGCCAGTACCTGGCTCATCCTGCGCACAGCAGCTTAGCGTGTTGTGCGGGACTAAGCTCCTTTCACCCGCCGACGGAGGAAATCCGCTATGGTTACTCGCGGTTTCACAGGCCGCCAATATGGATCAGAACCATCGGACCGGATTCCCCCGGGACAGCACCTCGTCGACAATTTCCCGGTGCTTACGGCCGGCCCCACGCCGCGAATCGAGCCCGCGGACTGGACTTTCACGCTTAAGGTCGGACCTCGTCCGGTCAAAGCGTGGAGCTGGTCGGAGTTCAACGCGCTCCCACGAACCAAGATGACGCGAGACATCCACTGCGTGACCTCGTGGTCGAAGCTCAACACTGCCTGGGAGGGCGTGGCCGTTGACGACATCCTCGCCGACGCTTGCCTTGGCGCACCCACTCCGTTTGCACTCGCACATTGCTACGACGGATACTCCACAAACGTGCCGCTCGCCGACCTCGCAATGGGGAAGGCGATGGTCGCGCTCAAGTACGAAGGCCAGCCGCTGCCGCGCGACCATGGGGGGCCGGCGCGCCTGCTCGTGCCGCATCTCTACTTCTGGAAGTCGGCGAAGTGGGTGAACGGGCTTCAATTCACCGAGCGCGACGAGGCCGGCTTCTGGGAGCTGCGCGGGTACCACATGTACGGCGATCCGTGGAATGAGCAGCGCTACACGAATGACTGAAGCGATCGCCGCGACCGCGCGATGGCAGAGCTGTGCGATTGTCGCGGTCGCGACGAGAACGCCGGCTATCAAGAGCTTCTTTCTCCGCCTCTCCGAACCGTTCGACTATACGGCCGGACAGCACGTTGACGTGCGGCTGACTGCGCCCAACGGCTACACTGCCATGCGCAGCTACTCGATCGCCTCGACCCCGAGCGATTCCAAGGTGATCGAGCTGGCGATCGAGCGCCTCCCGGACGGTGAGGTCTCCTCGTTCTTCCACGACGTCGCCCAAGCAGGCGACACAATCGAGCTTCGCGGGCCGCTTGGCGGACACTTTCTCTGGCCGGGGCCTTCCAACAAACCAGTGCTCCTGATCGGCGCCGGCTCCGGCGTCGTGCCGCTCATGGCGATGATCCGGTATCGGAAGGCCAGCGGAGAGCCAGTGCCGGTCGCGCTGTTGCTCTCCTCCAGGACCTGGGGTGACGTGCTGTTCAGGGACGAGCTCCTCGAGCTCGAGAGGTCGCTTTCCGATCTGGTGCTCGCTTTGGCTCTGACACGCGAGCCGGCGATGCGCCGCACCGACTTCAGCGGGCGGATCGACGACAGGATGGTCGCTGACGTCGCGGGGCGGCTGCCTGTGCCGCCCGGCTGCGCCTTCGTGTGCGGGTCGAACGCCTTCGTCGACATCGCGGCGGACGCTGCGCTCGCTTTGGGACTGGAAGCCGGGGCGATCAAGACCGAACGCTACGGCGCTTGAGAGACGATCCCTCTCGCTTCGCGAGAGGGTAATTTCGCAAACGCAGGATTATCCGTGCGGCCTGCGGCGATCACTGTCGCGCTGAATGCAAGGATACGTAACAGTGAACGAAACGGGAGCCACGCGGATGCTGTCCAAGACGATCGATGTCGACGGCTCGAAGGTCTTCTGCGGCGAAGGCGATGCGCATGGCGGGAGTACTCCGAGATCGAGATCGACTTCGTCGCAGAACTCTAGAAGCGGGATACGATCATGTTTTCAGTGATTTTCGAAGTCCTCCCCAATGAAGCGAACTGGGATGACTACCTCGACAGCGCCAAGATGCTGCGCCCCGAGCTGGAGCAGGTCGAGGGCTTCGTCGACAACATCCGCTACAAGAGCCTCACTCGCGAAGGCTGGATCCTTTCACTTTCGAACTGGCGGGACGAGAAGTCGCTCGTCCGCTGGCGCACCCGCATGCGCCATCACGAGGTCCAGCAGAAGGGCCGCGACGAAATCCTCGCAGACTACCACCTCCGCGTCGGCCAGATCACAGCCGACAATCAGGTGCCTGCGGGGTACGCCCTCACGGAGCAGCGGCTCGACGAGACCGAAGTCGGGGAGGGAGCGGCGGTCACGCTGATCAACGCGACGCGCCCCGTGGAGTGGAAGCAGACTAACAACCCCTACGACTGCGCCGAGTGGCTCGGACTGAACCCTTGGGCCGCCGACTGTACGTCCTGGGACATCTTCGATGCCGTGCTCACGCCTGGCGACCTGATTCTGCTCATAAGCTGGAGGGACGCCGCTGCAGCGCAGGCCTACGAGGATGCTTCCGCGCTGAATGACAATGCGAGGGTCCGGAAAGTGCGGATCGTGCGCGACTACGGGAAATACGACCGTCGCGAGGCGCCTCAATACTACGCAGATGCCAAGGGCGGCGAGACCCTCCACGGCTGACGCAACTCCGTCGGGAAGGGCCGGCCTGCTGCGATTTCGACTCTGCGTCGTCCAGGTACGAGCCGTGGAGGAGATCCCTGAAACCAAAAACCTAAGGAGACTACGATGCCCAGAACCGCGGTGCCAAACCCGGAACAGGTGCCGGCCGATTCGAAACCGACCCTCGACGCGTTCACCAAGAACATCGGGTTCACCCCAAATATGTTGGCGACCTTCGCGCTGAGCCCGATCGCGTTCAACTCATGGGCCACCCTGCGCGGCTCTTTGAGCAAGGCGCTCGACCTGAAGACGCGCGAGAGCATCAGCCTCGCTGTCTCCGAAGTGAATGGCTGCAACTACTGCCTGGCGGTTCACACCTTTGGGGCCAAGCATGCGAAGATGTCGGCCGATGAAATCATTCTCGCTCGGAAGGGCCATGCCAGCGACCCGAAGCGGGACGCTGTCGTCCAGTTTGCGCGCAAGGTCATCGAGACCCGCGGCAAAGTCAGTGACGCCGATGTGAAAGCCGTCCGCGATGCCGGCTACACGGATGCGAACGTCATGGAGATCGTCGCGCTAGTGGCCATGTACTCCCTGACGAATTTTTTCAATAACGTGTTCGATCCTGAGAAGGACTATCCCACCGTTGAGCCGGCTGGCTCGATCTGAACGCTGTCCGGGGGGCGAGTGGGTCTGCCCTCCCACATGGATTGTCGTCACCTTTTTGCCGGCCGGGATCGTGCTCGAGAATGGCCGGCATTGAAGACTTGCACCGTGCAATGGCTGCACAACTGCTCCGGCCATAGCGCTTAAGGAATGACAGCCTTCGACTCCATGAGCTGTTGCGCGAGCAAGCTGCGTGCGGCGTGAGCGCAGAAAAATCACGCGCGCAAAGGTGAAGCTGCCTAAGCGCGCAGGGTTCTTGCAGCGGCACCATCGCCAAGCCAGGACGCCCCAGATCTTTTGCGAACGTCTCCGATAAAATTGCAATCCCTATGCCCGATGCAACCAGCATCGCGATGTTCTCAATTCGCCTCAGCTGAATGCGGTAGTAAATCTGGCGACCCAGGCGGGCTGCGCGTTCTCCCAAATGAGCTTCCAGCGCGGCATCGGACAAGCCGACGAACGGCTCACCCACGATTTCCGCAAAGGCTATCGATCGTTGATCGCTGATGCGATGCGTTTCGCTCGCCACAACGACGAGTTGATCTTGCGCGATAAGGTGAGTTTGCAATGCTGCCAAATCGGCGATGTCGGCCACAACTCCCAAATCAGCACGACCTTCCGCGATGGCCAGCGCAATTTCGTTGCTTGGCCGTTCATGGAGGTCGATAGAAAGATCCGGATAGGCTACCAAGAATCGGCCGAGTTGATGGGGTAGAAAAGCAGCCAACCCAGCCGTGTTGGACAAGAGCCTGATGCGCCCTTTCAGGCCAGTGCCATAGGTACGCAGCTCTCCACGCATCTGCTCCACCTGGTCCAGGATCAAACGGGCATGGCGGATCAGGGCATCACCGGCCGCAGTCGTAGTGACCCCCCGCCTGTTTCGCTCCAGAAGCTGCGCGCCAAGCGAAAATTCCATTCCGGAAATGCGTTCGCTTACGGAAGCGAGAGCCAGGTTCATGCTCTCGGCGCCCTTGGTGAGGCTGCCTTGCTCCACCACGGTCAGGAACAACCGCATATCCGTCAAATCGAAGCGCAATGCCTTTCCTTCGTTTCTGCCGAACTTTCCCATCGGAAACTACCAATTGTGACGTTCGGCTCGCGCGCTTACCCTACTACATGCGACGCCATACCCCTTGGTTTTCGATGACAAAACAAGGGACTGAGGAGGTGGCACCTTGATGACAGCTGGTTCGTTCGCCGGATCGTCGCACCATGAGTGCGCAGATGCCATCGGTTTACGCGAAATCTTCGAATGCAGCGCTTTCCAGGCCGGGTGAGCCAAAATGAACGATTACTTTTCGCCGCACGTCCTGATTATCGCGTTGACGTTCTTCCTCGCCGGGTTCGTCAAGGGCGTGGCCGGGATGGGCCTGCCCACCGTCGCAATGGGTGTCCTCGGTGCGATCATGTCGCCAGTCAGCGCAGCTTCGCTGCTGGTCATTCCATCCTTTGTCACCAATTTTTGGCAGCTATTCACGGGGCCGAATGTCCTGGCCCTGATAAAAAGGCTTTGGGTGATGATGCTCGGCATCATGGCTGGCACACTCGCCGGCTCATGGGTTCTGACGAGCGCCAATACGGCATACGCAAGTGTTGGATTGGGCGCCGCCCTGATCGTCTATGCGGTGCATGGCCTGTTCGCGAAGCCATTGTCGGTTCCTGCGCGCTTCGAGCGTCCACTGTCGCCCGTCATTGGGTTGACAACCGGGCTGATCAACGGAGGAACGGGGGTTTTCACACTTCCCGCCGTTCCCTATCTTCAGGCCCTCGGCTTCTCCAAAGACGATCTCATCCAGGCCCTGGGGCTGTCGTTCACGGTCTCAACAATTGCACTTGCGGCGGGCTTGGCTCGTGGCGGAGCTTTCCATCTTGGAAATATTACCTTGTCCATCCTCGCGGTCATTCCCGCGTTGCTGGGCATGCAGGCCGGAACAACGGTCCGTGAGCGCATAAGTGCCGCAACTTTTCGGCGCTGGTTTCTGATCGTAATCGCCATTCTCGGCCTTGAACTCGCTGTTCATCCATTCCTCTTCTGAGGCAGATGGCGATGCCCCAGATCGCAAGCCCGTCCGTTCCATCAGCCCCCGCCACCATCGTCGGCCGCTATGACGCTCTTGTTGCAGGTGGAGCGATTGAGCGCGATCCGGCGCAAAAGGGTGTGGTAGCCGCACTCGTGAATGGGGATTCGTCTTAGTCCGGCTCTCAGAGATTCCAGAAGACGTGTCCGTGCGTCCAAATCAATAGACCGGGCCGTTCCAACGTGTGCATGCAAGTTGCATCTAGGCCCCATGATTGCGACGTGCCCCGTCACGTCGTCTCGTCAGTAAAGACAACCGCACCTTGACGGAGAACAATGCATGGAGCTTCATCAAGTTCGCTACTTCCTGGCCGTCGCGTCCACACTCAACTTCACCCGCGCAGCCGAGCAGTGCAATGTCACGCAGCCCGCCCTGACCAAGGGGGTGCAGAAGCTCGAGCAGGAGCTCGGCGGCCAGTTGATCTACCGCGAACGCCAGCTGACGCAGCTGACCGACCTTGGAAAGGAAGTCCTTCCGATGCTGGAGCGCACGCTGGCCTCGGCAGAGGCGGTGCATCGCAGGGCCCAGGAGTTCCAACGCAAGGAGGTCGCGCCACTGAAGATCGGCCTCGCTCCATCGATCTCGGCGTCGCTCGTCCTCGATCCGATCGCGGAGATCGCAAAGTTCGTCCCCGGACTTCACGTCGAGTTGCGCGAGGGCGCGGCGGAGAAGCTCGTCGACCTCTTGCTTGAGGGGGAGATCAACGCCGCAATGGTCGGGGACGTGCAGGACATGCCCGCCCGCATCGACGATTGGTCGCTGTTCGAGGAGCGCTATGTCGCGGTTCTCGCGCCGACACACCAGCTCGCAAACCGTCCCTCGATCGGGATCGACGACCTCCGCGAGACCGTCTTGCTGGAACGCGCCGAATGCGACGTCGCCCCGAAGATCCAGCGCTCGTATTTCCCCGACGAACCGCCCCACCTCGGCCACTGCAGCGGTCACGACCTGCACCTGCAACACATGGCCGCGGCCGGCTTCGGCGTGATACTCGCGCCTGAACATATGCCGCGCCTTCCGGCGCTCAAGACCATTCCGCTCGAAGGCGATCCGGTGTCGCGGGAGGTGCGACTGCTGGCTGTGCAGGGGCGCCGCTACTCGCCGGCGCTGGACGCTTTCGTCAAGGTCGCGCGGCTTCGCGACTGGTCGGTCGAAGTCCCCGGCCGGGGCATGTTGCACGCAACGCTCCCGGAACTGGCGAGCGCGCCCGCATGACCACGACACGCACGCCGGCGACTAACCACTTCCAGCCAATCGATCCGCAGCCTGACGCCTCCCCACCGATGCCAAACCAGACCGACAAGACACTCGCCCGGATTCGCACCGAGCTGCTGACGACGTTCAGCGCTGCGGACTGGGAGTCATACAACCACCTCGTGGGCTGGCTCCGCGATACAGACGTGGCATCGCACGCGTTGAAGGTCGGAGACGACGCGCCAGACTTCCTCCTGCCGGACGCCGACGGCCGTCTCCAATCCTTCGAACAGCTGCGCTGCAACGGACCCCTCGTCCTGAGCTTCTTCCGAGGCGGCTGGTGCCCGTTCTGCACCGCTGAGCTCTGCGCTCTCCAGGCCGCGAAGGATGAGTTCGAGAGCGTCGGCGCGTCCCTCGCAGTTGTGACACCCGAAACGAGGGACTTCCCGCGGCAGCTCAAGCGGGGCCTGGGCTTGGATCTGAAGGTGCTCTCCGACGTCGACTACGGCGTTGCCATGTCGTACGGCGTGCTGTTCCGGGTGCCCGACGAGACCAGAGCGCACTATTCCAGGCTGGGCTTCGACTTCGGCGCCCGGCACGGGTCACCAGTGTGGATGTTGCCCATTCCCGCGACCTACGTGATCGACGCAGGAGGCCGGATCCGCAGCGCGTTCGTCGAGCCCGACTTCACGATACGGGAGGAGCCAGCGCAAATCTTGGCCTCGCTGCGCCAGGCCGCTTCCACGTGCTCGTGAGGGAGGCAGAAGATGGAAAGCGACATTCGGGACAATCCGGCCATGAGCCGGTTTGAAATGCCGCTCAGCAACAGCGCGCTCGCGGTCGCCTACTACAAGGTCGAAGACGGTCGCGTTGTCCTGCTTCACACGGAGGTGCCACAAGAGCTATCCGGCCTAGGGTACGGATCGAGGCTGGCGCATGGCGTTTTCGAAGCGTTGCGACGCGACGGAAAAAGAGCAATTGCGAGGTGCCCCTTCATGTCCTCCTACGCCGCCCGGCACCCCGAGTACGGTTCACTCCTCGACGGCTGATCGCGGACGGAGGGGACGATACCTCACGCCTATCGAATGCATGTCCAAAGGGAATTTCTAATTTCGGCGGCGGTGTTCGATCTTTGGGTCCGCTAGGCAGGCCGAGCACATGCGGTCGGCTCTACAGCGCTTGAAGCAGTGATTGAAGCCGCTGCGCCGCGTCACCGTGCCGCGCGCGGACAGCAAAGGAGACTCCAATGAAGTTACCGAGGATTGTCGGCCTGGCTGTCGCCGTCTCGCTGGCCGCCGGCACCGTGGCGGCGCTCGCGCAGATCAGCGGAGCTACCCCGGCCGGCCCGACCGCGAACGTGGCGGACGCCGCCGGGCACCTGCGCGTGCCGGCGGACTACCGAACCCTATATCAAGCGCTCGGCAGCTGGGCGATTGCCGCCGACGGCGGCCAGGGTTCGAAAGAAATCCACGCCGTCTACGCATCCCCGGGGGCGATCGATGTCTACCGAAATACGGGGCACTTCCCGGACGGCGCCGTTCTGGTGAAGGAGGTCTTCGCGACCTCGACGAACGAGATGACCACCGGCACGGTAAGCCACGCCGACAAGCTCAAGGGTTGGTTCGTCATGGTGAGAGACAGCAAGGGAACGCACCCCGGCAACCCGTTGTGGGGCGACGGATGGGGATGGTCGTGGTTCGACGCGGACAAGCCGCTCAAGACCACCTCGACGGACTACCGTTCCGATTGCCAGGGGTGTCACGTGCCCGCCCAGGCCACGGACTGGATTTACGTGAACGGATATCCTGTCCTGCGTCACTAGGCGACCGTATGCGTGGGCGCTCCTGCCGCGGTTTCGCGGAGGTCAATGCCGAATCCCGCAAGCTGGTGCGGCAGGCCGAGAGGTCGAAGAGCCTATTGTGATCATTCGTTTTGGTCATCGACTTTTCGGGGCCCACCGACGTTCAGAGTACAAACGAGCGCATGGAGTTCGACGTGTCCTTCTCGGTCTATGACATCACGGTCCCTGTCATGGTGCACGGACTGAACGTGATGGACGACTATCTCGACCACGCCCAAGCGCTCGAGCGGACCAGGGGGATTGAGCCTGGGAAGATTCTTGGCGAGCGGCTTGCGCCCGACATGCTGACTTTCGGAGAGCAGTTTTCCGTAGGCTGCAACAAGGTCGACGCGCACATGGCGAAGCTGATGCAGCGCGACGCGCCAGCAACCCATAACGCCCCCATGGTGTACCCGGCACTGAAGGCGCGGCTCCTCGAGACGCGCGGCTTCCTGCAAAACGTGCAGCCGGACGAGATTGCCCGCGCGCAGTCCCACACATACGAGCTGACGCCACCTATCGTGCGAGGGTGGTTTGGCGGCGATGACTATATCCGGCACCTGGTGCTGCCCGACTTCTTCTTCCACATCTCGATCGCGCACGCGATTCTTCGGCGCCTCGGCGCGAAGATCGGGAAGCGCGACTACCTCGGTAACCTCAGTCAGCAGAGCGGCGGTGACTACTCGTGAGAGCCGGGCGCGGCCCGCGACACGGGCTGAAGCCTTCAAGATTGTTGTTCTCATCGCGCCGGAGATTGCATCCTGATGGGTGGCGTCGAATGCGTAACGGCGTCGAAGCGCCGCTGGGCGATGCTCTGCATCTTGCTTGGACTTGGTTTAAGTTCCCTCGGAAGTGCGATCGTGAATATCGCGTTACCGGATATCTCGCGTTCATTCGCAAGTAGTGACGCGGCGACTGTTTGGGTCGTGAATGCCTATCAGCTTTCGGCAACAGTCTGCTTGTTGCCCGTTGCGAGTCTGGTCGAATCACTCGGTCTGAAGCGCGTCTATGCCGCCGGTTTAGCTATTTTCGTCCTCGCGTCGTTGGGTTGTGCTTTCGCTCCAACATTGCCGATGCTGGTGAGTACGCGCTTGCTTCAGGGGGGCGGGGCGGCCGGGGTTTCTGTGGCCGGCGTTGCATTGGTACGCGTGATCTATCCGCATCGCATGGTCAGTAAGGGCTTCGCGTTGGTCGCATTAGCGGTGGCGATACCCGGAGCAGTGGGGCCGACCATCGCGGCGACGATACTTGCCGTGGCAAAATGGCCCTGGTTGTTCCTGGTGAATGTGCCCTTCGGCCTCGCGGTACCGCTATTTATCGCCGCTGCTCCACCAGACGTTCGGGTTGCTCGCCCTCTCGATCTGACCGGGACCGCTCTCAATGCATTAGCATTCGGGCTTTTCGTCGTCGGCGTCGGCACGCTGGGTATTGGCGATGGGCGCATTGCGATGGGAGAGATCCTAGCAGGTCTCGTCTGTTTCAGCCTCTTCGTTCGACAACAGCTCCAGCACCCTATGCCGATGCTGCCATTCGATCTTTTCCGCATACCTCTGTTTACCCTATCGGTGTGGACATCTGTCTGCTCCTATGCCGCGCAAATTCTGGCTTACGTCTCCTTGCCGTTTTTATTTGAGACGGGGATGCATCTTTCGGCAGTGGAGACCGGCTTTCTCTTCACGCCCTGGCCGCTCATGACCGCCATCACGGCTCCAATTGCCGGTCGCTTGACAATCCGCTATCCCGCTTCGGCGATTTGCAGCATTGGTTTGGCGTTGTTGGCGGCCGGCTTGCTTCTGATGGCCTTCTTGCCGACAACTCCGGCGAAGTGGGATGTCGTATGGCGACTGGCCCTTTGCGGTATCGGCTTTGGCCTTTTCCAGACCCCGAACAATACTGCGATGATGACGGCCGGACCCATAGGGCGTAGCGGGGCTGCAAGTGGGATGAATGCCGCAGCTCGCTACGTCGGATGGTCAGTTGGTTCCGCTTTGGTCTCACTGATCTTCGGCTTGGGCGGAGATCATGGCGCGGTCCTTTGTTTGGTCGCCGGAGCGACCTTCGCTCTGATCGGAGCCGCCATCAGCGGAGCTCGTCAGTTCAGATAGCGTCCAAATGCGGGACGTCGGCGCCGCGTCGAAGGTCGTGTGGTGATATTTGCGCTATGTGCTCGCTGCCGGACCGCCCAACTCTTGTCTGCGCAGCCGCGGGTGAGCGAGGGCGGAGACACTCCGCTCCGTAAGGCCGTTTCGGGGAAGTTAGAGGTGATCCGCCAGGTTTAGGGACACTCGAGTCCAGCTATATTTCGTGCGGTCTAAGCCTCTCTCGGGCTGTCCGCTTTCGCGGCGGCCGGTGTCGGGGTTATTGCGGCCGTAAAGGCGCCGCCGATCGAGGTCGCGGCGGCTACAGCGAGACCGACCTGGTAGCCGGACTCGAAAGATGCGACACCGGCGGCCAGTGCCACGCCGGCAAGCTGCGCAATCCGGCTCGCCGCATTGTTGATGCCGGACGCGAGCCCTTCGTCCGTCTGGTCAACGCTCGACAGGACGGACGCGGTCAGGGGTGCCACAAGTACGGCGAAGGACAGGCCAAGCAGCGTCATGGGCGCGAACACGCTGAGCATCAGCGATTCTTCCTGGCTGAGTGCCATCCAGACATAAGCAAGCGCCGCACCAGCAGGCCCTGCGATGAGCATGGCCCGCGAGCCAATCTTGTCGGCCAGCCTGCCGAACACGCCCGACAGGAGGCCCACGCCGAGTGTGAAGGGCAGGAATACTAGTCCGGCATCGGTCGATGACAACGCGCGGCGGTCGACGAGGTCAAACGGGAGCAGGAAGAACATGATCGAAACCCCCGCATAGATCATGAGGGTGGCGACGTTCAGTCCAAGAAAGGCGTGGTTCTCGACCAGGCGAGGTGGCGTCATCGGGTGTTCGCTTCTGCGCTCCCAGAATGCGTAGATAGCGAGCCCGACAATGCCAAGCCCGGCGACAATAATGAGCACCGTGCCCGGCCGGGCTGGAGCGTCAGCGGCGGCCTGAGCTTGGGGGCCGATCCGGCTGAGCGCCCAAGCGAGCGCCCCGATCGCCGAAGCAAGGATCGCAGCGCCGATCATGTCGAACCTCCGCTGGATGCGGCCATCCTTGGGTGCGAAGACCAGTAGAAGCCCGACTGCGACGAGCGCGAGCGGCGGATTGATCCAGAACACGGATGGCCAGCCAAAGGTTTGAGTCAGCCAGCCACCCAGGACAGGACCTCCAGCGGTGGTGAGAGCCGATGCTGCGGCCCATAGGCCGATCGCCCGGTTCCGCTCCTCGCGCGGAAAGGTGGCTCCAATCAAGGCGAGGCTGGCGGGGGTGACGATCGCTGCGGCCGCTCCCTGCGCGACGCGGGCAGCGATCAGCCAGGCGGGCGAAGGCGCCACGGCGCAAGCCGCGGACGCCAGACCGAACAGGACGCAACCAAGCCCGAGCATGCGCGCCTTGCCATAAACGTCCGCGAGCGCGCCGCCGATCAATGTCAGCGAGGCGAGGGCCAGCATATAGCCGTTGAGGACCCATTGAACAGAGGCGAGGTCCGCTCCGAAATCAGCGCGCAATCTCGGTAACGCAACCGGTAGCGCTGTCCCATCGATGAACGCCATCGAGGAGGCGAGAACACAGGCCGTGAGCACCATGCGCCGGCACCGAAGCGGCGCTTCCCGCCCGAGCTCTCGCGGGCAGGGCTCTGCGTCGATAACGCCGTAGCCGCACCGCTCTACAAACGGCTGCGCGTCGTGGCGACAAGCTCTTCGACTCTCGTTTGTATGAGGGGTCATTCGCAGTCTCGTTTTAGGTGAGGGTGCTTCTGACAGCAGCCTCCAATCGTGACGGTCGAACTCCCGGCGAGGGAAACCACCTCTCGCCATCGAATCGATAGACAATCGTTATTGCCTCGCCGCACGACGCCGTCGCGGCGGCATTCCTCGCTTCTATGGAAACTATACATGCCGGCTATTGGAAAACTTCGTCGCGCGCTGCGATCTAACGCGTACCACTGTCGCATATTTCATCGAGCCGCGCCGGCGCAAACTCGAAGAATAACACTCAATGGCGTGGGGAAAAGGTGTGGTCGTGGAGAAAAAGGGTAGTCGCCTTGCCCTAGCGGCTTCAGTGCGGTTCCGTTCCTGACCCGGTAAGCGGGCATGGCGTCGATGTGCCGTCCCTCCTTTGCTTGTGGAAGCTCCATGTCCGATCGAATAACGCGCGTTGCAGTATCCAAGGCGAATGAACTGAGGAGACAATTCATATGAAGGCGATCGTCGTAACGGATCAGGCTGCGGGAACCGCCGGGATGAGGCTCGTGGAGCGGCCCGAGCCGCAGGCGGCGATCAACGACGTCGTCGTTCAGGTTCATGCGTCGGGATTCACCTCGGGTGAGCTGACGTGGCCCTCGACGTGGACCGATCGCCTCGACCGTGACCGAACACCGTCGATTCCGGGGCAGGAGCTGGCCGGAGTGGTCACCGCTCTCGGCTACGGCACGACGGGGCTGTCGGTGGGACAGCGCGTGTTCGGACTTTCGGATTCTTATCGCGGTGGCACGCTGGCGGAGTATGTAGCCGTCGAGGCACGCAACCTCGCGCCACTGCCGGGCGACGTCGACTTCACGGTGGGTGCGAGCGTGGCGATGCCGGGCCTGACCGCGTGGCAGGGACTGTTCGTGCACGGCCGTCTTCAGGCAGGGCAGAGCATCCTCGTGCACGGCGCGGCCGGCGCAGTCGGGTCGATGGTGACGCAACTCGCACGTGGGGCCGGCGCCTACGTCATCGGCACCGGACGCACCGCTGACCGTCAGAAGGCGGTCGACTTCGGCGCGCAAGAGTTCGTCGACCTCGAGAACGACGCCCTCGAAGACGTCGGCGGTGTCGATCTGGTGCTCGATGTCATCGGCGGCGACATCGCAAAGCGATCTGCTGCCGTGATCCGGCCGGGAGGAACACTGGTGACCATCGCCGGGCCGACCGAGGCGCGACCCGCCGGCGGCCTGGCTATCGACTTTGTTCTCGTACCCGATCGCGCCCAACTCGGTGAGATCGTCCAACGGGTGCGGGACGGACGACTGCGGACGAACATTGGCAACATCGCGACCCTCGACGATGCCGTCGCCGCTTTCAATCCGACCAAGCGGATGAGCGGAAAGACGATCATCCGCGTTCGTCCGTAATGAAATTGGGGAAGGGCGAAGGGGTCTGTCCTCTTCGTGCCTCAACGTCACCTTTTGGATCGTGTCGATCGACCGCTTTCTTCATGTGCAGGCCGTGGCTCGACCGTGGCCTCGCGCAGCGCGGGCTGGAAGTGACGGCGATTTGGAGACTTGAGGTAGAGTCGATGTTGCAAGGAGTGATCCGCGAACGGACGCGGCGGCTCGGCTTCGGGCTGCTCGCCAATGAGCTTGCGCGCCGTGAGTCGCGCGACCTCACCTGAGGGATCAGGTCGTGAGCAGCGCGTCCCTGATCCTGACCGATCGCGGCCTGGCGCTCTGCGAGCCTAAGGCCGTCGGCGCGCAGGGCAGCACCAAGGTGCTCGCCGCGTCGAGTCTGGGCGGCTGCCTCGTGTTCGTCAGCAGCGGCGTCGTCATGGTCGCGCTTGCGGCGATTGGCCGGGACATGCGCCTGTCGCCGCGGTCGCCTGCGTTCTCGCCATGCTCGCGGTATTCATTATCGAGCCGGGGCCCCACGTCGACTTCGTCCCGCGAGACTGACCCGTTCGGTGTCCGTAATCAGCGAGCCGGCAAGGCCGAGAGGAAGCAATGAAGAACGAAGACCAGCCTATAGGCAGAAGGAGAAAGCCCATGAAGATCCGAACCATTATCGCTGCCACCTGCGCCGCTTTCTCGATGGCCGGCCCCATCCACGCCCATGATAGCGAAGCGGAAACCGTCACGAAGAAATTCGAGGCGGCCATTCCCAATATCCCTGGCAAGTCGCTGCTCGCCGTGGAGGTCGATTACGCGCCGGGTGCGGCCTCTCCGTCCCACACCCACGCGAAGTCAGCTTTCATTTTCGCCTACGTGATCTCGGGCGCGATCGAGTCGAAGGTGAATGACGGCGACATGCGCATCTATCGGGCAGGCGAGAGCTGGTCCGAACCGCCGGGCGCGACCCATTCGATCAGCCGCAACGCCAGCAAGACAGAGCCGGCAAAGCTGCTCGCTGTCTTCGTGTTCGACACCAATGACAAGCAGCTGACGACGCCCGTCAAATAACATACGCGCCGCGCCAGGCAAGAAACCACGGTGATGACATCGGCCGCGAGGTTATCGCGACCGTCATCCGCCGTGTCATCGAAAGCGGAAAATATGCTTCACGTAAATAGCAGCATCGGCTCTGTTGAAAATGCATTTGCCCGAGACGTCGTCGGCGGATTATCTGCCGATGTGAAGACACTGCGGAGCCGTTGGTTATACGACGAGCGCGGATCTGCTCTTTTTGAAGAGATAACGAGGCAGGATGAGTATTACCTGACCCGAGCCGAAACGTCGATCTTGCGAGAGCGGCAGAGCGACATCGCCGATTTTGTAGAGTCTGGCGCGATTCTCATCGAGTATGGTGCGGGAGCCGGCCTTAAGACGGAGCTTGTGCTGGCAGGGCTGCGTGACCCGCGAGGCTACGTACCGATCGACATCGCCGATACCTTCCTTGCAGAAACCTCGAAGAGGATCGCTTCGCGCTTCCCATCGCTCTGGGTCCGCCCCATCGAGCGCAATTTCCTGGATGTATTTGAGGTTCCGTTTGATTGCTTCGGCGGCGGCAGGACTGGATTTTTTCCGGGCTCGACGATGGGGAATTTGAACACGATCGAGGCGAAGACCTTGCTTACGCAGATGGGACGACACCTGGGCGACGACGGACGCGCCATCATCGGTGTCGATCTCCAGAAAAACGTAGATATGCTTCTCCGTGCTTATGACGACAGCGCAGGTGTGACGGCCGCTTTTAACCTCAATCTCCTTGAGCGGATCAACACCGAACTGGGCGGCGACTTCCGTTTGAACCAGTTCAAGCACGTGGCGCGCTGGAACGAGATCGATAAAGCCGTTGAGATGCACCTGGTCAGCTTGTGCGATCAGCGCGTTACGCTCTGCGGGCGCACGTTCCATTTCGGAACGTCAGAAACCATCCACACCGAGAGCTCGCGAAAATATACTGCGGAGAGTTTCGAGCGGCTTGCCCGCTCTGGCGGATGGAGGGTTGCTGAGGCTTGGCGGGATGCGGACGGGCTATTCGGCCTTTTCGGGCTCGTTCGCTACTGAACAGCTGATCGTCGAATTGCTGCCCATTCATATCTGGGCGGGGACTCGGACAGTGGTGTCCTAAGGCCTCTGACCGTCGAACTGATGTGAGCTGATGCACCGCTAGGTCTTCTGGATACGGCAGGCGAACCGCTTTGGCGAATATCGCGAGCTGATCTCAACAATCTGATGGGTAGATGGAAATAGCGTCGGCCTCGTTGTCCGAGTGCCTGTTCGCCGTCGGAGCCTGCTCCACATCGATAGAGGCAAGCTGCCGACCATACGCTATGGTCTCCCCGGTTCCGGCATGACCATCATCGAAGGCGAAGCAGCGTTCGAGCTCGTCCCGCGCATGCTCGTCGTTGCGCCGGCGAGTAAGTGGCTCTGGCGTTACGTTCGCATCACATAAAGGCTCCAAGCACCTCAGAGATGGTCGATGTGACGGGATAGAGTTCAGATCGAGCCAGCCGGCGCGACGGCGGGAAAGTCCTTCTCCGGATCGAACACGTTATTGAAAAAGTTCGTCAGGGAGTACATGGCCACCAGCGCGACGATCTCCATGACGTTCGCATCCGTGTAGCCAGCATCGCGGACGACCTTCAGATCGGCCTCACTGACCTTGCCGCGGGTCTCGATGACTTTGCGCGCAAACTCGATGGCGGCGTTCCGCTTCGGGTCGCTGGCATGGCCCTTCCGAGCGAGAATGATCTCATTGGCCGGCAGCTTGGCCATGTGATCGGCGGTAAAGCTGTGAACCGTCAGGCAGTAGTCGCAGCCATTCACTTCAGAGACAGCCAGGCCGATGCTGTCACGCGTCTTCACGTCGAGCGCCTTGCTCAAGGAGCCGAGCAGGGTGGCCCATGAGTTGAACGCGATCGGGCTTGCCGCGAAAGTTGCCATCATATTTGGGGTGAACCCGATGTTCCTGGTGAACATATCGAGGGTCGGCTTCGAATCGGCCGGCACCTGTTCCGGCTTTAGAGTTGCAGTTCTTGGCATCATGATCTCCGTAGGTTGCCGGCTTCACCAATATTCAAACGATATCCAACACATCAGCCACCGGACGGCGCGGCTTCTGCGGCCAATTTCCCGGACGCACAGCCCCTACTGACAACAACATGACCGGTACTTCATCCTCGGCCAGTCCGAACTCGCGGTGCACCGCTTCGGCGTCGAAGCCGATCATCGGCGTCGAACCCAGGCCTAGCGAGCGGGCCGCATAGACCATCGCCGCTGCGCCGAAGGTGCCGGTGCGAACTGCCTCGTCGCGCTGGCGCTGCGGGTACTCCATATACAAACCGCGTGCGGGAATTTCCCATTCCGGCACCATTTTTGCCGGCATGATGCCTGCTTCCACCACCGGTGCCAGGCGCTCTGGTACTACGCTGGAATCAGCCAGCTGACCGCAGATGATGAAGGTAACGGCTGCCTCGGTGATCGCGGGCTGATTCCAGGCGATCGGATGTAGCCGTGCCTTGGCTTCAGGCGAACGAACGGCAATGAAGCGCCAGTTCTGCAAGTGGAAGGACGTCGGCGCGGTGGTGCCGATTCGCACCAGCTCGCGGATTTGGCCGTCGCTCAGGCTGGCGGCAGGGTCGTAGTACTTGGCGGAGCTACGGCTCAGGATACATTCGATGACGGCGTTGGTCATGGTGATTCCTATGTGTGAAGGAATAGGTTGAGATACACGAGTGCCTTCGCGCTCTTTGCTGGAAATGCTGCAGGGATGGAGCCCGTTCGACATCTCATGCCAGCGGCTATGGGTAGCTTCCCAGGTTGACCCCGGCGCGTCTGATAGGACGCGGCCGGCCGCTGTACATCGAATGCGTGCCGTTCACGGACGAACGCGGATGATCGTCTTCCCGCTGATCCGCTTGGTCGGATTGAAAGCAGCGACGGCATCGTCGAGGGTCGCGATGTTGCCGATGTTCGTCCGCAGTCGTCCGTCCCGCACCCGCTCGACGATCTCAGTCAGTTGGGCACGATCGGACTCAACAACGAAGTCGACCGCCAGGCCGTTGGCGGGCCGCGCCTCGCTCGGCCCGACGATGGACAGCAGTGTTCCTCCAGCTCGAATCAGGCGCGCGGAGCGCTTCCCGATGTCGCCGCCGATGACATCGAATACCAGATCGACACCGCCGATGTCTTCGAGGACGTCGTTCTCGAGGTCGACGAACTCGTGCGCGCTGAAGTCGAGCGCCTTCTGACGATCGACGGCGCGTCCGGTGCCGATGACGTAGGCGCCGGCCAATCGTGCGAGTTGCGTCGCCATGGACCCGACTGCGCCGGCAGCGCCGTGCACGAGGACGCTCTGCCCTGCCTGAAGGCGGCCGTGCTGGAACAGTCCCTGCCACGCGGTGAGGCCAGAGATTGGCAGACTCGCGCCCACCGTGAAGTCGACGTCGCCCGGCAGTGGCGCGAGGTTACGCGCCTCCATGGCTACGTACTCCGCCAGGGTGCCGTCGCGATACCAATCCGCGAGGCCGAACACTCGCTGTCCCACCGACAGACCCGTCGTGCCGTAGCCGAGCGCGGTGACGACTCCGGCCAGCTCGTGGCCAGGGATCGACGGTGTTCGGTCACGATCGAGGCGATCGGTCCAGGTCGAGGGCCACGCCAGCTCTGTCGGAACAAATCCTGACGCACGAACCTGAACGACGACGTCGTTGATCGTCGCCTGCGGCTCGGGCCGCTCCACGAGCGTCATCCCGGCCGTTCCTGCAGCCTGATCCGCTACGACGATTGCCTTCATCGTCCATCTCCCTGTGTGTGGTATGTCTTTCCCTTGCAGACGAGCAAAAGTACGACCGCGAAATCCGATGGTCCAATGACCTGTAGCTATGGAATCGATGCCATCGACGCGGCGCGCAAAAAAGAGAGCGCGTCGAACGCAGCAGTGAACCGGAGCGAATGCCCCGCGAGGGCACGATTTCTGGGCACGGAGGACGCGAGAGAATTGGACCGCACGGATGAAAACCGGTGCTGTTGGCTAAGATCAGGAATCGGCCGGATTGTTGTCAATGAGCCGCTAATGGATGAGATCAACCACTTTTGCGACGTGGCCTCGCGGGTATGATAGGCTGCGGTACCCCGGCGCAGTGGTCGACGGCGCGAGAGATGCTCAATCCGGATCGATATACGGGATCTGGAGTTCAGCCAGATCATTCTCATAACTGGCGTGAGCGCTTGCGTTGTGGCCGGAACTAGTGGCGTCCGGGCGTGAGTGAATATCCGCGCCAATGCCGAGAATTTCGCCAACGGGGCAGAGGTTTGCGGCGTCCAGCAAGAATGCGCGCTGTTGCGCGTCGAGTTCTCCCTCCAGCACGAGAGTGCGCTCGAACGAATCTCTTTCGCCCTGCGCGCCGTGATGGAAGCTGACGCCGACTTCTACCCGCTCCAGCGGGAATTTTCGGCGCCGGGCGTGAAAGCGAACAGTCATTGCGGTGCAAGCAGCAAGAGATGCGCTAAGAAGGTCGTAAGGATTGGGGCCGGGAGATACGTGGCCCGCTCCATCTGGACCGCCGATAGGAAACTGAGATGCGTCGACGTGACCAACCAGCGCACCATGGTTGGTGGGGTCGCTCGCGACGAAAACTTCTCGGAGCCTGGATGCCTTGTCGTGGGGCGCCATAGAGAATCCTTCCATTGCGTTGAGCGTGTCATGCAAAGCGGCGTCGTTAACCGCCATACCGTTCGGTCTTGATCGAGGCGGCATCCCACTCTGCCGTTGGCGCGCTATCGGCAGCGATATTGGAATTCGTGCGAAAGCTCAGCGCCGCATGCGGTCCGGCCGGAGCGGTTGGAAATTAAATTCGGCGACCATTCGGGTAAAGCTATCATATCCATAACCCGCAGGAATGCTCCGCGAAGTCAGCGTCGAAGCTCCCCAACAAGGAAATTCGTGAGCGCCATGCGGCTCGTGGCATTCCTCGGTACGGCGTCACGCCGCACAGCGACCGGCAATAACGCCCGTTTATCGACTCCATGGCGAGAGGCCATTTCACCCGCCGACGTTGCAAGGTCACTCTCCAAAGCATCATCGTGCCGAAGCTTCCGGTTCCGCGATCGACACGCGGAACACTATGGAAGATTGAAAAGGCAGGAGGTCTATAGGTCCTTGGGGAGACGGAATGAGTGCGACTGACAAAGCGGAGCATCCGGCTCCGGCGACCCGACTCGATTGCGGTTCGTTTCGCCGCTTTGCACGATGCGGCCTTGCGCCGTTCGGCCTGCTGTTCGCGCTGGCGCTCGGCGGCTGCGATGACAAGGCACAATCGCAGGCGGCCGCGCCTCCGCCGCCGCCCGTGACGGTGGCGCAGCCGGTCAGGCGCACGGTGACCGACTGGGACGAGTTCACCGGCCGCTTCGAGGCGATCGAGGAGGTTCAGGTCCGCGCCCGCGTCGGCGGCTTCGTCAACACCGTCGAGTTCAAGGACGGCGCGATCGTCCATGCCGGCGATCTGCTCTACACCATCGACCCGCGCCCGTTCGAGGCGGTCGCGCTGCAGGCAGAGGGGCAGCTTGCCGATGCGCGCGCCAAGGCGGAGCTTGCCAAGCGCGAGCTCGACCGTGGCTTGAACCTGGTGCAGACCAGTGCAGTCTCCGAGCAGGTCGTCGACCAGCGCCGCCAGGCCTTGCAGGCGGCCCACGCCGCCGAGACGCAGGCCGAAGGCGCGCTGAAGGCCGCCCAGCTCAATGTCGAATTCACCCATGTGCTGGCGCCGATCACCGGCCGCGTCAGCCGCCATCTGGTGACCCCCGGCAACCTCGTGCAGGGCGCCGACAGCGGCGCGACGCTGCTGACCTCGATCGTATCGCTCGATCCGATCTACATCTATTTCGACGTCGACGAGGCGACCTATCAGCGCAACAGCAAGCTCTGGTTCGAAGGCAAGCGGCCAAGCTCGCGCGACACGCCGAACCCGGTGCAGGTGTCCTTGACCGGCGAGACCAAGCCCTCCCATGACGGCACGATGGACTTCCTCGACAACCGCCTGGACGTCTCGACCGCGACGCTGCGCAGCCGCGCCATCATCCCCAACAAGGACCTCTCGATCCTGCCCGGGCAATTCGGCCGGGTCCGGATCATCGGCTCCGCGCCCTACGAGGCGCTGCTGGTTCCGGATGCCGCCATCGTCACCGACCAGTCGCGCAAGATCGTGTTCGTGGTCAAGGACGACAACACGGTGGAGGCGAGGCCCGTCGTGCTCGGGCCGCTCGATGACGGCCTGCGGGTGATCCGCGAAGG
>NZ_LNCU01000018.1 GCF_001542415.1 Bradyrhizobium macuxiense | reverse complement strand
CCGGCGCTGCCGATCAGCACCAGATAGAGCAGCAGCATCGTCGCCGAATGCCGGATCACGAAGGATGCCGCCGCCGCATAGCCATGCGCCAGCCGGTCGAATATGCGGTTGAAGACGCCGGTGAAGGCGGACCAGCCGCGCGCGATCAGGTTCCAGCGTGCCGCCGGCCGCTTCGCCTCATGCGGAACGAGTATCCGCGAGGCCAGCGCCGGCGACAGCGTCAACGAGCAGAAGCAGGAGATCGCGGTCGCGACCGCGATCGTCACGGCGAATTGCTGGAAGAACTGCCCGGAGATGCCGCCGAGGAATGCGGTCGGCACGAACACCGCGCACAGCACGAGCGCGATCGAGACCAGCGCGCCTCCGACCTCCTCCATGGTCTTGAGTGCGGCTTCGCGCCGGCTCAGGCCATGCTCGAGATGCCGCTCGACATTCTCGACCACCACGATCGCGTCGTCGACCACGATGCCGACCGCGAGCACGAGGCCGAACAAAGTGAGGTTGTTGATGCCGAAGCCGAGCGCCGCCATCGCCGCAAAGGTGCCGACCAGCGAAACCGGGATGGCGACGATCGGGATGATCGCGGGCCGCCAGCCCTGCAGGAACACCAGCACCACGACGACCACGAGGATCATCGCCTCATAGATCGTCTTGATCAGCTCGTGGATCGATTGGGCGATGAACTCGGTCGGGTTGTAGCCGATATTGTAGTCGAGGCCCTTGGGGAAGCTCGTCTTGAGCTTCGCCATGGTGTCGTAGATGCTCTTGGAGGTCGCCAGCGCATTCGATCCCGGCCGCTGCGTCACCAGCATCGCCACCGCCGACTTCTTCAGCAGGAAGCTGTTGGTGGTGTAGGCCAGCGCGCCGAGCTCGACCCGGGCGACGTCGCGCAATCGCACGGTGCGGCCGTCGCTGCCGGCCTTGACCACGATGTTCTCGAATTGCGAGACATCCTTGAGCCGGCCGGTGAAGGCGAGATTCGGCGAAAACGCGCGATCCGCGATCGGCGGCTCGGCGATCTGGCCGCCGGCGATCTGCAGGTTCTGGGCCCTGACCGCCGCGATGACGTCGGTCGACGTCATGCCGAGATTGGCGATCTTGTCGGGGTCGAGCCACAGCCGCATCGAATAGTCGCGGGCGCCGAACATCTGGATGTCGCCGACGCCGTCAAGCCGCAAGAGCTGGTCGCGCACCTGCAGCAGCGCATAGTTGGAGATGTAGAGCTGGTCGAACGTATCGTCCGGCGACAGCATGAACACGACGAGCAGGATGTCCGGCGAGTTCTTGCGCGTGACGACGCCGTTGCGCTGCACCTCTTCGGGCAATTGCGGCTGCGCGATCGCGACGCGGTTCTGCACCAGCACCTGGGCCTTGTCGAGGTCGGTGCCGAGCTTGAACGTGACGGTGATGGTCAATTGGCCGTTCGAGGTTGCCTGGCTGTACATGTACAGCATGTCCTCGACGCCGTTGATCTGCTGCTCGATCGGAGCGGCGACGGTATCGGACACGGTCTGCGCCGAGGCGCCCGGATATTGCGTGGTCACCGTGACGGTCGGCGGCACCACTTGCGGATATTCCGAGACCGGCAGCGTGCCATAGGCGATCGCGCCCACGATCAGGAGCACGATCGACAGCACCATCGCGAGGATGGGCTGGTTGATGGAAAGCCTGCCGAGATTCATGGCTTCGCACCTGCCGGGGCCTTGG
Source organism: Bradyrhizobium macuxiense (assembly GCF_001542415.1). Lineage (GTDB taxonomy): Bacteria > Pseudomonadota > Alphaproteobacteria > Rhizobiales > Xanthobacteraceae > Bradyrhizobium > Bradyrhizobium macuxiense. Next base: position 1,244 of record NZ_LNCU01000018.1, on the reverse strand, counting down.
CACCTGCCGCGGGCGTGGCCCCCTCAGGGGCCTTTGCGGCTTGCGGGGTCACCTTGGCGCCGACCCGGGCGCGCTGAATGCCGTCGACGATGACGTGATCCTCCGCCCTGAGACCTTCGCGGATCACCCGCAGGCCGTCATCGAGCGGCCCGAGCACGACGGGCCTCGCCTCCACCGTGTTGTCGTCCTTGACCACGAACACGATCTTGCGCGACTGGTCGGTGACGATGGCGGCATCCGGAACCAGCAGCGCCTCGTAGGGCGCGGAGCCGATGATCCGGACCCGGCCGAATTGCCCGGGCAGGATCGAGAGGTCCTTGTTGGGGATGATGGCGCGGCTGCGCAGCGTCGCGGTCGAGACGTCCAGGCGGTTGTCGAGGAAGTCCATCGTGCCGTCATGGGAGGGCTTGGTCTCGCCGGTCAAGGACACCTGCACCGGGTTCGGCGTGTCGCGCGAGCTTGGCCGCTTGCCTTCGAACCAGAGCTTGCTGTTGCGCTGATAGGTCGCCTCGTCGACGTCGAAATAGATGTAGATCGGATCGAGCGATACGATCGAGGTCAGCAGCGTCGCGCCGCTGTCGGCGCCCTGCACGAGGTTGCCGGGGGTCACCAGATGGCGGCTGACGCGGCCGGTGATCGGCGCCAGCACATGGGTGAATTCGACATTGAGCTGGGCGGCCTTCAGCGCGCCTTCGGCCTGCGTCTCGGCGGCGTGGGCCGCCTGCAAGGCCTGGCGGCGCTGGTCGACGACCTGCTCGGAGACTGCACTGGTCTGCACCAGGTTCAAGCCACGGTCGAGCTCGCGCTTGGCAAGCTCCGCCTTGGCGCGCGCATCGGCAAGCTGCCCCTCTGCCTGCAGCGCGACCGCCTCGAACGGGCGCGGGTCGATGGTGTAGAGCAGATCGCCGGCATGGACGATCGCGCCGTCCTTGAACTCGACGGTGTTGACGAAGCCGCCGACGCGGGCGCGGACCTGAACCTCCTCGATCGCCTCGAAGCGGCCGGTGAACTCGTCCCAGTCGGTCACCGTGCGCCTGACCGGCTGCGCCACCGTCACGGGCGGCGGCGGAGGCGCGGCCGCCTGCGATTGTGCCTTGTCATCGCAGCCGCCGAGCGCCAGCGCGAACAGCAGGCCGAACGGCGCAAGGCCGCATCGTGCAAAGCGGCGAAACGAACCGCAATCGAGTCGGGTCGCCGGAGCCGGATGCTCCGCTTTGTCAGTCGCACTCATTCCGTCTCCCCAA
>NZ_LNCU01000017.1 GCF_001542415.1 Bradyrhizobium macuxiense | reverse complement strand
CCGGCGCTGCCGATCAGCACCAGATAGAGCAGCAGCATCGTCGCCGAATGCCGGATCACGAAGGATGCCGCCGCCGCATAGCCATGCGCCAGCCGGTCGAATATGCGGTTGAAGACGCCGGTGAAGGCGGACCAGCCGCGCGCGATCAGGTTCCAGCGTGCCGCCGGCCGCTTCGCCTCATGCGGAACGAGTATCCGCGAGGCCAGCGCCGGCGACAGCGTCAACGAGCAGAAGCAGGAGATCGCGGTCGCGACCGCGATCGTCACGGCGAATTGCTGGAAGAACTGCCCGGAGATGCCGCCGAGGAATGCGGTCGGCACGAACACCGCGCACAGCACGAGCGCGATCGAGACCAGCGCGCCTCCGACCTCCTCCATGGTCTTGAGTGCGGCTTCGCGCCGGCTCAGGCCATGCTCGAGATGCCGCTCGACATTCTCGACCACCACGATCGCGTCGTCGACCACGATGCCGACTGCGAGCACGAGGCCGAACAGCGTCAGATTGTTGATGGAGAAGCCGAGCGCGGCCATCACCGCGAAGGTGCCGACCAGCGACACCGGGATCGCGATGATCGGGATGATCGCAGGTCTCCACCCCTGCAGAAACACCAGCACAACGATGACGACGAGCGCCATCGCCTCGTAGACCGTCTTAATCAGCTCATGGACCGATTGGGCGATGAATTCGGTCGGGTTGTAGCCGATATTGTAGTCGAGCCCCTTCGGGAAACTCTCCTTCAGCTTCGCCATGGTGGTGGAGATTGCCTTCGCTGTGGCGAGCGCGTTCGATCCGGGCCGCTGGGTGACCACCATTGCCACCGCCGACTTGCGCAATATGCGACTACTGGTGGCGTAGGACAGCGCGCCGAGCTCGACCCGGGCGACGTCGCGCAGGCGTACGGTACGGCCGTCGGAGCCGGCCTTCACCAGGATATCCTCGAACTGCCTGATGTCCTTGAGGCGGCCGGTGAAGGCGAGATTCGGTTGGAATGCGCGATCGGCGATCGGTGGCTCCGCGATCTGGCCGCCGGCGATCTGCAGGTTCTGGGCCCTGACCGCCGCGATGACGTCGCTCGACGTCATGCCGAGATTGGCGATCTTGTCGGGGTCGAGCCACAGCCGCATCGAATAATCGCGGGCGCCGAACATCTGGATGTCGCCGACGCCATCGAGCCGCAAGAGCTGGTCGCGCACCTGCAGCAGTGTGTAGTTGGAGATGTAGAGTTGGTCGAAGCTGTCGTCGGGTGACAGCACGAACACGGCCATCAGGATGTCCGGCGAGTTCTTGCGGGTGACGACGCCGTTGCGCTGCACCTCTTCAGGCAGCCGCGGCTGCGCGATCGCGACGCGGTTCTGCACCAGCACCTGGGCCTTGTCGAGGTCAGTGCCGAGCCTGAAGGTAACGGTGATGGTGAGCTGGCCGTTCGAAGTCGCCTGGCTGTAGAGATACAGCATGTCCTCAACGCCGTTGATCTCCTGCTCGATCGGGGCCGCGACGGTGTCGGCCACGGTCTGCGCCGAAGCGCCCGGATATTGCGTGGTGACCGTGACGGTCGGCGGCACCACTTGCGGATATTCCGAGACCGGCAGCGTGCCATAGGCGATCGCGCCCACGATCAGGAGCACGATCGACAACACCATCGCGAGGATGGGCTGGTTGATGGAAAGCTTGCCGAGATTCATGGCTTCGTACCTGCCGGGGGCTTGGCGCCTGCCGACGCCATTTTCGGGGTCACCTTGGCGCCGACCCGGGCGCGCTGAATGCCGTCGACGATGACGTGGTCTTCCACCTTGAGCCCTTCGCGGATCACCCGCAGGCCGTCATCGAGCGGCCCGAGCACGACGGGCCTCGCCTCCACCGTGTTGTCGTCCTTGACCACGAACACGATCTTGCGCGACTGGTCGGTGACGATGGCGGCATCCGGAACCAGCAGCGCCTCGTAGGGCGCGGAGCCGATGATCCGGACCCGGCCGAATTGCCCGGGCAGGATCGAGAGGTCCTTGTTGGGGATGATGGCGCGGCTGCGCAGCGTCGCGGTCGAGACGTCCAGGCGGTTGTCGAGGAAGTCCATCGTGCCGTCATGGGAGGGCTTGGTCTCGCCGGTCAAGGACACCTGCACCGGGTTCGGCGTGTCGCGCGAGCTTGGCCGCTTGCCTTCGAACCAGAGCTTGCTGTTGCGCTGATAGGTCGCCTCGTCGACGTCGAAATAGATGTAGATCGGATCGAGCGATACGATCGAGGTCAGCAGCGTCGCGCCGCTGTCGGCGCCCTGCACGAGGTTGCCGGGGGTCACCAGATGGCGGCTGACGCGGCCGGTGATCGGCGCCAGCACATGGGTGAATTCGACATTGAGCTGGGCGGCCTTCAGCGCGCCTTCGGCCTGCGTCTCGGCGGCGTGGGCCGCCTGCAAGGCCTGGCGGCGCTGGTCGACGACCTGCTCGGAGACTGCACTGGTCTGCACCAGGTTCAAGCCACGGTCGAGCTCGCGCTTGGCAAGCTCCGCCTTGGCGCGCGCATCGGCAAGCTGCCCCTCTGCCTGCAGCGCGACCGCCTCGAACGGGCGCGGGTCGATGGTGTAGAGCAGATCGCCGGCATGGACGATCGCGCCGTCCTTGAACTCGACGGTGTTGACGAAGCCGCCGACGCGGGCGCGGACCTGAACCTCCTCGATCGCCTCGAAGCGGCCGGTGAACTCGTCCCAGTCGGTCACCGTGCGCCTGACCGGCTGCGCCACCGTCACGGGCGGCGGCGGAGGCGCGGCCGCCTGCGATTGTGCCTTGTCATCGCAGCCGCCGAGCGCCAGCGCGAACAGCAGGCCGAACGGCGCAAGGCCGCATCGTGCAAAGCGGCGAAACGAACCGCAATCGAGTCGGGTCGCCGGAGCCGGATGCTCCGCTTTGTCAGTCGCACTCATTCCGTCTCCCCAA
>NZ_LNCU01000016.1 GCF_001542415.1 Bradyrhizobium macuxiense | reverse complement strand
CATTCGTGGTTGATGGGGTGGACGGCCCCCTACGGCATCAGTGTGCCAGAATGAGGTTGTTGCAAATCTCAGCAAGGGAGCCGTCCGTGACGAAGATTATCCGCATTGGAATGGATACGTCGAAGTATATTTTTGTGCTGCACGGGATTGATGAGGATGAGCGGCCTGTGCTGCGCAAGAAGCTTTCGCGCAAGCAGGTGGTGGAGTTCTTTGCCAAATTGCCGCCGACCGTGATCGGGATGGAGGCCTGCGGAGCCTCGCAATATTGGGCGCGGGAGCTCTCCAGGCTGGGCCATGAGGTGAAGCTGATGGCCCCGCAATTGGTGAAGCCCTATGTCGCGCGGAACAAGAACGACTGGCGGGATGCGGAAGCGCTGTGTGAGGCGATGAGCCGGCGGACCATGCGCTTTGTGCCGGTCAAGACAGCCGAGCAGCAAGCCGCGTTGATGCTGATGGGAATCCGCGACGGGTTGATCGCCCGGCGCACCCAGTTGACCAATACGATCCGCGGCCACGCGGCGGAGTATGGCCTGATTGCACCCAGGGGGCTGGACAGGATCGAGCCGCTGCTGGCGCAGATCGCGCAGAACGAGACGCTTCCCGCTCTGGCGCGTGAGCTGTTTGTCGTGCTGGGCCGCGAGTACGCCAAGCTCGAGAGCGAACTGGAGGCAATCGAGGCCAAGGTGATGGCCTGGCACCGCGGCGATGCCACGGGCCGGCGTCTGGCAACGATCCCCGCGGTCGGCCCGATCATTGCGACCGCGCTGGTGATGAAGACGCCCGATCCGCGTGCGTTCCCCTCCGGTCGGCATTTTGCGGCCTGGGTGGGATTGACGCCCAAGGACCATTCCACTGGTGGCAAGACCAGGCTCGGCAAGATCACGCGGGCGGGCGACGAGGACTTGAGACGACTGCTCGTGATCGGGGCCACGGCGGTGATCCGGCAGGCCAGAGGTGGGCGCGGCCAGCATCCGCGCTGGCTGCTGGCATTGATTGCGCGCAAGCCGCCGAAGCTCGCCGCCGTGGCGCTCGCCAACAAGGTCGCCCGCATCGCCTGGAAGCTCATGGTGACCGGCGAGAGTTACGACGCGGCGCGGTCGAATGCCGCTACGGCAGTGGCCGCCTAACAGATTGGCCGACCGGCGGGCTCGCTCGCCGGCCGATCCGGAGCTGCAGGAGCAGATGGAGCGATCGATCGAGCAACGATGCGAGACAATCCGTGGGACCCATTGGCCGCCAGCAGGTCGCCAGGTTGTTTGGAACTCGCATCGCGCAAACCATCTTGGCCAGCGATCCAATCGATCGCGCTCAACAGGCCGGACATATGGATGCAAGCGATCCGATCTCACCAAAAAGCTCTTGTGCCACGGGGCCGTCCACATATGGGTCCCTGCTTTCGCAGGGACGACACTGAGTGTGATGCACGAGCTGTGAGTCATACATCCGCACTCTCGCGGCGCGATGCGTCCGAGGTTTGCTGCATCTTCGCCGCTCTGAAATCAGAGGGCGCAGGGAAAGCCGGGTGCCCGTTCTCCACATACACCCACAAGCATAGATGGTGAGTTTCTCATACGATTGGCGGCGTAAGTCGCCCTGAACCCCTACCGGGCCGGTTCCTCGTTGGGACCGGCCTTTTTTCTGCCCGCCCCTAGAAGCCGTTTAGAGAGTCACTGAGAGGCGTTTGGTTTGGGTGGTGCCAAGGTCCAGCCGGTCAAAACAAACGCACAGGCGACTCTGCCTGCCGGGCTGGCGCTGGCAAGCCGTAGAGAGTGCAACCCTAAACGACAAAAAGCCCGATGCCGGTCTATGGCATCGGGCTGTTTTGGTTGAGTTCAGCGATTAGTCAACTTGACCGGAAATACAAAGCCGTCGAGTCCAAGCTTTATTGCCCGATCAATTTCCGCGTCGAGTTGAGCATAGAGCTGCTTCCGCTCCCGCCGAACTAAAATCTTTTCGGCTTCCGCTTGCAGCTCGGCCTGTGTCCGCATCCGGTAGGTTTTGGCCTTACGATCGTATTTGAGCGGGTGAACCATAACCTCCGCAGTCGTCTCTGCCATTGATGATCCTCGATGTCATGCGCCGTGAACCGGCTCAAGGCCGGTCACGGTCGCAGAATGTGAAATTTGGGGAAGGTCGCGGCTTCCGTTTTGCTGGCCCGATGCCTGACGGCTTGGCTCTGATGGCGGAAGATACCTGATCGCGCGACGATCACGATGTATGTCGCTTGCCGGATCAATGCAAGTCGTCAGTGAAGTACAATCCGCCGCTCGCCTGCAGCAACCTCGCCGA
>NZ_LNCU01000015.1 GCF_001542415.1 Bradyrhizobium macuxiense | reverse complement strand
GTTAAGGTCGATGGCAGCGCGAACGTAAATGTGAATTTCAGCAACATGCCGAAAGGCACGCGAACGAGCGCGAATGTCAACGGTCTGTTCAAAGAAGCCCGGCTCAATCGCGGTCGCCCCATGGCGATGGCATCGCAGGACGCCTAGTCCTAAGACTTATACATCGTGACAACCCGGATGCGGTAGTCGTGATGATTACCGCAAACGGAGGCGCATCAATGATTGTTGTAATTCCGAACTACCTGCTCGTCGTCATTCTGGTGACGCTTGCAGCCATCGTTGTGGTTCTCAGGCTTGCCAGCTTATCGCGCTATGAATGGATCATGTTCACATCGTTCATGGCGTTGGCAGTTGCATTGATCCTGTAGCCAACCATGAACTAATCATCACAAAACACGGCCAGCCGATTTGCTGGCCGTTTTCGTTTCTACGCAGGATCACGCAAATCATGTTTACGTTCAAAATCGATCTCGCGCCATTCGAAGAGCAGGTTAAGCGGATGGATGCAGCGATAGATCAAATGCCGTTCGCATTGTCCCGTGCACTCAATGACGCGGCGAACGATGCCTACGAGTACCTGATCGAAGAGACATGGCCGAAAGCCGTGAAGGTGCGAAACGCATCCTTCCTGCGTTGGGCGTTGCGGACGAAGTGGTCAACCAAGTACGATCTCGAAGTCGAGATATTCGACAACACACCGGATCAACGTGCGCACTTGGCGTTGCATGCGTCGGGCGGTGTGAAGCTGCCGAAGGGCGCTCATCTGGTCGTTCCGACCGACAACGTGAGCCGTGGTGCCTCTGGTGTACGGCAGAGCCAGCGTCCAGCAAACATGCCGAACAAGGTGGTGAAGGGAAACAAAATCTATCAGGCCGTTGGTCGTGGTAAAAACAAGCATCTTCGCCTTATGTACATCCTCACGCCCAAGGTTCAGCAACCGGCTGACGTGCCATTCTTCGAGGACTTTGAGACGATCATGCGGGAAAGCAGTCAGCGGCATTTCGCGAAACGCATGATGGAAGCCATGCGGACCCGCAAGTAACGACTACCTTTTCCAGCTCTCGGCGATCTTGCGACTACCCGATCGCAGCGCCAAGTCCGCAGCAACACACATTCACCCCCATAGAGGAACAGAACTTGAAACACCTTATTGCCATTACGGCAGCTCTCGCCATGCTCATCGCTGGTAGCGCTGCAAACGCCAACAGCAGCGGTACCGACCATGCTGACGGTCGCGGATACGGATACAGCTCATGCGCTGACTTCGGACGTGACTACCAGCGCTACGGAGACGTGTCGGAGCAATCCTATGCGTCATGGCTCTTCGGCTTCTGGTCTGGAAAGAATGCGGTGCTTTCGTTTGAGGGCAAGCGCACGAAAGACCTTACGTCGATATCATATCTGCAGGTAAAGCAGGGCATGCGTCGTTATTGTGATCAGCATCCTCTTGCCTTCTACGCTGACGGTGCCGACGATCTCTTCGATACGCTCGCCAATATGCCGAAGGGCTAAACCAACCACACCACCAATGATGCAAGCCCGGCCATTCGAGCCGGGCTTTTCTTTGTCAAACCCAAACGGAGAACTACCCAAATGTTAGACTCTCAACAGTGCTTTAAAGCTGCCCGCCCGATCCTCATGCAGTTGCTCGACGGCAATAAGGATTGGAGCAACGGCAATCTCTCCAATTTGTGCCGTGAGGCGATGGCCGCTGCTTTCGACTTCAATCAGAGGGGTGCTCCCGCACTGCCTCATGAGTATGAATGGCAGGTATTTGAGCAACTGCTCGCGATCGCTAAGGCTGCGGAAGCCCGCTGATGCAAATCAGTCACGAAGAAATCTTTGAGAACGTTGTGCAGTGGCATCGCAACAAAGCGATCCAAGCCCGCGACGATCATCGTTCGCGCGACTCTGCAAGGCACTGGCGCATTGCCAGATACTTCGAAGCCCATCACGGGTGTCCCGCCAATTGGTCGGACGTTGATCGCGCATGAGCTACGCATTCGACCTTGAATGCCTCGTCGAGCGCGATGACAGGCATGTCGTCACAGAAGGCGTCATTGCTACGTGCCTCACGATGAGTGAAGCCGAGAACATCGCCGAGAGGTTATGCTGGGACTACCCTACTGCAGGCGTCGTCATCTGGCGCGTACCTTACGACCGAGAACTGCATCTGCATATCGATGGTGAGCCGAAAAAGCTGATGTACATCGGCAAGGACTTGCGCTGGTCAGGATACGATCGCTCATGGGTAGTCGATAGGAAATAGAGGTTTTGATCACTGACCGGATGTACGTCAGTGATCGAGAGAGAGCCATCGGCGCTTCGGCGTCGGTGGCTCTATTGTTTTATGAGGGACAGAAGATGACTGAGTTGACTGCAGAGAGGTTGAGGGAGGTGCTGACGTATAGCCCTAGATCGGGATTGTTTCGCAATCGAGTAAACCGGCAAGGCGGTCGCAATAAAAATAAAAATCGCGCTGGCGATGTGGTTGGGGCGATGAATGACCAAGGCTATCGCATTATCACGATCGATTACCGAAAATATCGCGCACATCATCTTGTGTGGCTCTACGTTTATGGTCGCTGGCCTACCGATCAGATCGATCACATTCGCGGTATCGGTCGCCTCGACCAAGATCGTCTCGAAAATCTTCGCGAGGCTTCTCAGAGCGAGAATATGTGCAATCTTCAAGGTCTCCGCGTTGACAATTCGTCTGGCTTCGTTGGCGTTAATTTGCATACGTGCGGCAAATATCAAGCTTATGTGACGCTCAACGGTCATCGGCATTATCTCGGTCTATTCGACACCGCAGAGGAAGCATCAGCCGTCCGCAACGCCGAAGCACAGCGTTTGCACGGCGCGTTTTATAACGATGGTACTCGCCAATGAACCGGGAAATCATCTCAGCCATCACGGAAGCCTGCGAGGTTTGCAAAGCTCCGGAGCATCTCAACCTAGTCGAGTGGAGCGAGCGCTATCGTTACGTGCCTGCCAAGACATCAGTCAGTCCGGGGCTTTGGAGAACTTCCGCCCAACCATGTTGTTACGGCATGATGTTGGCCGTCACCGACGATCGCAATCATACGATCACGATCATGTCGGCCACTCAGGTTGTGAAGTCCGAGTTGCTGATCAATACAGCGCTCTATCATATGCATCATGAGTCGGCTGCAGTTCTGTTCGTGCAGCCGACACAATCAAGTGCCGAGTCTTTCAGTAAGGAACGGCTTGCACCGTCGATAGAGTCATCTCCGGAGCTTCGCGCTCTCTTCGATACTGGCGCACACAACTCTGATTGCACCATCCAACATAAATCATATCCCGGTGGCGCTCTGGACCTTGTTGGCGCAAACAGTCCTACGGACCTCGCGTCCCGTCCGAAGCGCATCATTCTGTGCGACGAGATCGATAAGTACCCTGTATCAGCAGGTGCAGAAGGCGATCCGCTCAAACTGGCCGAAGAGCGGGCGTCAACGTACAAGGCCGTTGGTCGCGCAAAGTTCGTTCGTACCTGCAGCCCAACTGTCAAAAACGAGTCTCGCATCGGCCGTGAGTATGCGGCATCCGATCAGCGGCGTCTTTATATCCAGTGTCCCCATTGCTTCGAGCATCAAACTCTGAGCTGGGCCAATATGCGTTGGTCTAAGGATGAGGCTGGAGAGCATCTGCCGGATACAGCGGCTATCTCATGCGGCGTCTGCGGAGTGCTCTGGACTGAGCGTGAGCGTATTGCTGCCCTCGATGAGCTGGCGACTGCCAGTGATCATGGTTGGCGTCAGACGGCAGAGTTTAGCTGTTGCGGAGAGAAACAAACTCCGGTTGTTTGGAATGCAGAAGGCCGTTCGCTCTGCCAGCATTGCGAACAACCATCGCCCTATGCAGGCCATGCCGGATTTTGTGTCAGCAAGCTCTACTCCAAGCGCCATTCACTCAGCGATATCGTTCGCGAGTTCTTAGAAGCTCAAGGCGATCCCGAGTTGCTGAGGAAATGGACTAACACTGCGCTGTGCGAACTCTGGGAAGTCAAGTGCGGCGACGGGCTCAACGAGGCATCGTTGCTGCAGCGTGCAGAGCATTACGACGGCAATTCGTTGCCTGAGTGTGTCATCTGCGTTACCGGCTTTGCTGACGTTCAGGACGATCGCCTCGAAGTGCAGTTGGTATCTTGGGGTGCCGAAGAAGAGGCTTGGCCGTTCAAGTATGAAATCCTTTTCGGCGATCCGGCTCAGCCTACGGTTTGGCATGATCTCGACGAGCTGTTGCGTGAGAAGTTCTCCACCATCAGCGGACGACCGCTGACGATTGCAGCATTCGGTATCGATACGGGCGGACATCATGCTGCAAGCGTATTCGAGTTTTGCAATCAACATCGTGGCCGTCGAGTGTTCGCCTGCAAAGGTCAGGCCGGTGCCCGTCCTATCTGGACTAAGCTCCCGACGAAATCGAATACAGGTTTCCCGTTATGGCTGATCGGAGTCGATGCTGCGAAGGAAAGCATCTACGCAAAATTAAAGATCACTGCACCTGAACCCGGAGAGCGCAAGGCAGGCTTCATTCACTTTCCGACCAACGCCGAAGAGTTTGGTCCGAGATATTTCAAAGGTCTGAACTCGGAGCGTCGTGTCACACGTAAGAGAATGGGCCAAACCTATAGCGTCTGGGAAAAGGTAGTCGAACGCAACGAGCCGTTGGATACACTCGTCGGAGCGCTTGCCGTTAGAAAATCGTTGCCCGGTTTCATCAGGCAGGCGACTGAAATCCGCACCGTAGCGCCTCCAGCTCCGACTACTCCAGCAGCTCCAGTGCGGCCAACGCCGAAGCCTCTGGTCATCGAACGTCATGATGAAGATGACGGATCGATCCATTCGGCATTCACGCAGCCTCAACCGCAACGGCATCCGGGATGGTTCAAGCCACGGTCTGGCGGGTGGATGAGGCGTCAATGACGCATTCTTCTAACGTCGGCCTTTGGCTTGGGGCGTCATGAATTTAATTTCGGTGCATCTTGCACCGAAATTAACTGACACTTGACATCCCACGCAAGTCCCAACGACTGGCGGGGGCAAACCCGGCTATCGATGAACCGCTTGACATCGAAAATTTAATGTTCGGCGATCCTCACCTTGATCAAGCAACCGGAATTGTCACTCACTTTACACACCGTGAAAGTTGGGCTTGACGGTTCGGCCTTCGCCGACTTGCCAGTCCTGCACGGCGGACTCAGATTGGCGTCGGTTCTCTTCAACACAGGATACCCTTCAATGCTCATGATCAATCGTGACGAGCTTATTACCCGCATAATCGAAGCATGGACCGGAACTCCTCGCGGCGAACTCTCAGCCGTCGAGGTAGTCGATAGCCTTGACGACGACGTTCGCGATCGCTGCGAAACCATGGTGGATGTATTTCTCAATTTCGTCGGCGAGGTTGCTGCAGGCGAGCGGCGGATTGTACTTCACTGACGACTTGCATTGATCCGGCAAGCGACATACATCGTGATCGTCGCGCGATCAGGTATCTTCCGCCATCAGAGCCAAGCCGTCAGGCATCGGGCCAGCAAAACGGAAGCCGCGACCTTCCCCAAATTTCACATTCTGCGACCGTGACCGGCCTTGAGCCGGTTCACGGCGCATGACATCGAGGATCATCAATGGCAGAGACGACTGCGGAGGTTATGGTTCACCCGCTCAAATACGATCGTAAGGCCAAAACCTACCGGATGCGGACACAGGCCGAGCTGCAAGCGGAAGCCGAAAAGATTTTAGTTCGGCGGGAGCGGAAGCAGCTCTATGCTCAACTCGACGCGGAAATTGATCGGGCAATAAAGCTTGGACTCGACGGCTTTGTATTTCCGGTCAAGTTGACTAATCGCTGAACTCAACC
>NZ_LNCU01000014.1:102653-134130 GCF_001542415.1 Bradyrhizobium macuxiense | reverse complement strand
CCTGCGGCGACGGATCTGCGCACACTGGCCGCCACCATCAAGGCACGATGGATCTGCGAGCAGGCGCATCAGCAGTTGAAAGAGGAGCTTGGACTTGATCACTTCGAAGGGCGATCATGGCAAGGCCTTCATCGTCACGCTCTAATGACCATGATCGCCTACGCCTTCCTGCAACATCGTCGCCTCGCATATGCGGGGCGGAAAAAAAAGAATCAACGGGCCTCCGCCTCAGCCAACCATGCCCGCAGTACGTCACGCCATCGTCGATCTCATCCTGCGACCGCGGGCTCAGCGGTGTCCGTACTGCAGAAGACGAATCCTTGAAAAGTCGCTACAAAAACAGTTTCTGCCAAAGTAGTGCTAGGCCGCGTACTCACAAAATTAACCGCGTGAATCGATGTCCGCTTGTCCCCCAAGAGCGGCGCGAAGGCGGACGTTGTCGGACTTCCGAGAAAGGCCAGAAGCCGACTTGAGTCAGTTGAAATGATGGCGGCTCAATCACCCGCAAGCCTTTGGCCCACCGCGTAGAGCTTGCAATCGTCGCCACGTGAATTGATTTTGCTCAGCATAGAGCCAGAGCGCTGGGAGCAGATTCAACAGGTCAAGGCGTAGAGGCCTAACCTGACGTACAAGCACCTATCGCGCTGATGGCAATTGCCATGTTCGTCATTGAGTAGGGCCGCCTCACTTGGCGGCCTCTTTCATATCAGGCCGCGCGCGAGATGTCGCCTGTTGGCCCGTAACCGAAGTGTGCCCCGGCTATTGGCACGTCGGCTTGTTGATGGAGAGCGGACGCAATCTCACCCAATCGAGATGGTCTGCCTTTGCCCCCAAAACGGACAACTGTGCTCGGCTCCACATCGTAGCTTCATGGTTGAATGATCCCGTCGCGAACAGCGATCATCACAGCCTGCGTCCGGGTCGCTGCACCAAGCTTTCGGCAAAGATGCTTGATGTGCTCTTTGACTGTTCGACTGGTGATGTGAAGCTTCTCGCCGATCTCCCACGTCGACTTGCCGTTGGCTGCCAGTGTCAAGATTTCCCGTTCACGCGGCGTCAGGTTGGCTTGCTGCTGCGCAGGTGAGCCATGAAGCTTGAGGATACGGTCAAACGCATAGATCGCCATGAGGTGCAGGGCTGGCAATTCGCGATCCGGGATATCGAGCGTTGCTCCTCCGAACCAGACCTGCCCGGCGCGACGCGCATGCGAAACCACCGGGACGACGATGCCCTCGACGAGACCGAACTCGCGGCATAACTGCACGACCTCGGCCGCTCGTGGCTCGCGCTCGGGATCGTAAGGCGATTCCCGAAACCATCTAAACGGCCGAACTGTCGTCTGGGCGTGGCGGAAGCCGGGATCATCCTGCACGTAGCCTTTTGCGGCATAGACCTCTTCGAGGCCGTCCGGAAGTCGGCTGGCCGCTGTCACGTCCTTCAAAGTGCTGGTCGGCGTGGGAATGAAGGTGAACAGATAGTGCTCAATGCCGTGCCGGTTCAGCACGCCCCCCATCGCATCCATGATCTCCCCGGTAGTGGAAAGACGCTCGATGCCTTCAACGAACTCAAACGCACTGCGGCGAATATCAGCGACACGTCGATGCATCTGACAGCCCCCCACATGTCCAAGCCTACATCAGGCCGCGCAAAAGGGAAGCAGGCTGACTTTGATCGGCCACCCCAAAGAGGTGTTGGTGAACCGGGCCGCTGAGGCCATTTGCTGCGGCCATGAGTCCGGTTTTGTCCCTTAGCCGGGCATGTCGCCCTGTCGAATCTCGCGACCGCTTTGGGACGCATTGCGGACTATCCTGACCGCCAAAGCCACCTGTTCAAGATTCGGATTGAGCATGTGGATGTGTGACTCACCGGCCGCGCAGCACATTCAGTGTCGTCCCTGCCTAGTGCGCAATTGCGCACGGGAGCAGGGACCCAACCACAAATGGTCATTGTTGAGCGACCCTGGAATGACGAGTCCGATCAACAACATCCGCCGCGGAGTATGGGTCCTGCTTTCGCAGGGACGACGACGTTGTGAGAGTGGCGCAAATCAACTTCATGCCAGCGTCTCTGGAATACTGGATCACCCGCATGCGCGGGTGATGACAGCTCGATAGGCCGTTTGACAATTGAGAGTTGAAACCGCGCCTAGATCGGCTGGTAATTTTCCGTGAGGCAGTTGTCGTCGCTCTCGACCAGCCGGCGATCGAAGATCGCGCCGCCGTCGATGAAGACGCGATAGGTCTGGGTACCGAGCGACTTGCCTATCACCGAGGTCAGCTCGGCGCGGACGCAGGCGGTCCAACCGGTACCGCGCGGATCGTGCAGCGGGGCAGAGACCCGCACATGGGTCGGTTGCGAGCCGGCGGTGAACACCGAATCCAGTTTCGCGCCGACCAGTTGCTTCACATCCGGCGGCGCTTCGGGCGGCGCCGGTTCTGCGCCCTTGGCCTTGAGGGCCTCAGGCCAGATCGCATGGCTGTCCGCTAGTCCGCAGCCGCTCAACATCACCCCGGCGCCGGCCAACAGCGCGGCAATACAAATACGTCCCTGTCCCATGGAGTTCATTTAATGTGCGGACGCCAAGATTGCGCCCTCCTGATGGAGCTGAATTCGTGTTGGCGGCGCGTTTTGTCGATCAACAAACGCTGATACACAAGTTACTCTTGGGCTATTCTTGGCGTCTCGGCGTTGCCGGATGTTTCTGCGCCAGAGGGGAGAGGGTT
This sequence comes from Bradyrhizobium macuxiense, assembly GCF_001542415.1. GTDB lineage: Bacteria > Pseudomonadota > Alphaproteobacteria > Rhizobiales > Xanthobacteraceae > Bradyrhizobium > Bradyrhizobium macuxiense. Next base: position 131,407 of record NZ_LNCU01000014.1, on the reverse strand, counting down.
GACATGAAGAACGTCACGGTTGCAGCGGTCGTTCTGGCGCTGATCGCGACTCCTGCGCTGGCACAGGGGCGGCGGGGTGGCGGCGGGCAGGACAAGCAGACGGAGAAGAAGCCGCAGATCGACGAGAAGGCCTACAAGTCCGCGCTCGACCGCATCCCGGAGCCCAAGGAGAAATACGATCCCTGGGGCATGACCAAGCCGGCCGATCCCACCAAGAAGCCGAAGTAATTCCGGTCTGGCACCGTTCCGGTTCCTGCGACAATTCGACCGTTGAGGTGAGCACAGGTGGCGCGGCACATGCTGCGTCGGCATGAACCTTCGCAGGCAGACGTCCGACCCAAGCTTGACGTCGTCGTCGGGAGGTTGTCATGCTTCGCCGCTCGCTTCTTAGTCTGATCATTCCCGTCTCGATCCTGTTCGGCAGCACCGCGTCGTCGGCGGAAAACCGCCTTGCGCTCGTCATCGGACAATCGGCCTACAAGTCGGTCCCAGCTCTACCCAATCCGGCCAATGACGCCAAGGCCGTGTCGCAGATGTTGACCGACGCCGGCTTCACCGTGACATCGGCATCGGACCTTTCGCAGGACGAGATGCGGACCAGGATAAGCGACTTCGCCGGCGAGGTGGCCGCGAAGGGGGCGGACACTGTGGCGCTGGTGTTCTATGCCGGCCACGGGCTGCAGATCGACGGCGAGAACTACCTGATCCCGGTCGATATCGATCCGAAGCGTGAGGCCGATATCCCGATCCAGGCGGTGCGCCTCAACGACATCCTGAATACGCTGACCTCGGTGCCGAGCCGGATGCGCATCCTGCTGCTCGATGCCTGTCGTAACAACCCGTTCCCCGAGCTCAGCAAGACCGCGGGCCACGGGCTTGCAATCGTCGATGCCAAGGTCGGCGCGCCCGGGACCTTCGTCTCGTTCTCGACCTCGCCTGGCGCTGAGGCCGAGGACGGCAGCGGCGCGAACAGTCCTTATGCCGCGGCCTTGCTGGCCATCGCCAAGGAGCCGGGACTTCCGATCGAGGACACGTTCAAGCGCGTGCGCCTTGCCGTCAACAAGGTGACCGACGGCCGGCAGACGCCGTGGGATTCGTCGTCGCTCACCGAGGACTTCCGCTTCACTGCCGTCGAGGCGACGCCGTCCGCGGCCACCTCATCGCCGCCGACCACCCCATCGCCGGCCGCGATACCGGCACCTGCAGCGCCCAAGCGGACGGTCGAGGACTGGAAGCGCGAATTGCGGGGCAAGCCGGTCGAAGCCGCCAACGAACTGATCGTCATCGACGGCACCGACGAGGCCTATGAGGCCTTCGTCGCGCTCTATTCCGGCACGCCGCGCGGCCTGCAGGCGCGCGAATGGCTCGATCGCCACCGCCGCATGGTGGCCTGGAATAACGCTGTTCTCGCCAACACGGCGGCGGCCTATCGCGCCTTCCTCGTGCTGTATCCCGACAGCGATCTCACGGCGACCGCGCGGAAGTTGATCGAGCGGCTGCGCTACCGTCCCGACGCGATGGCCGCCGCGACCAATGTTGCGCTGGCTGCGCCGACCTGTCCCTGCAACGGCACGTCGCCGCAGTTGAAGAAGGCCGATTCCGCCACGAAGAAGCGCGTGGACCGCGATCCTCCGCCGCGCTCGCGCAAGAAGCGCTATGTCGATGACGGCGAGGTCGTCGTGGTGCGCCCGCCGCCTCCGGCCGTCGTCTATGCGCCCGTGGGACCGCCGGTCGGCGTCGGCATCGGCTACGGCCATTTCGGCGGCGGCTATGGCCGCTACGGCGGCGGGTTTCGCGGGGGTAGATACTGACGCGCCGATGGCGTAAATCGTCACCCGCGCGAGATGCGGCGCGCCTGGAGTGATCGCATCGGCCGGAGGATGCGATGCGATCGCTGTTTCGCCTGCTTGCGCTGTTGCTGCTGGTTGCGTCGCCCGCGTTGGGCTGGGAGTATTGGGGCGGCGATCGCGGTGGCACGCGGTTCTCGGCGTTGACGCAGATCACGCCTGACAATGTCGGCAGCCTGGTGCGCGCCTGGCGGTTTCGCACCGGCGATCTCGACACCCGCCCGCCCGATGTCATGAAGCGGACCAAGTTCGAGGCGACGCCGCTGTTCGTCGAGGACAGCCTGATCTTCTGCACGCCGTTCAACGAGGTGATCGCGCTCGATCCCGGCACCGGCGCGCAGAAATGGCGCTACGATCCGAAGATCAACATCGCGCAACGGCCGGCCAACCGCTTCAATTGCCGCGGCGTCGCCTACTGGGTCGACGATCATGCGCCCGAAGGCGCCGCCTGCCGGTCGCGGATCTTCACCGGCACCAACGACGTCCGCCTGATCGCGCTCGATGCCAAGACCGGCAAGCCGTGCGCGGATTTCGGCACCGGCGGCGAGGTCCGGATCGACGCCGGCATGAAGCTCGCATGGCCCGGCGAGATGCAGATCACGTCGGCGCCGGTGACAGGCCGTGGCGTGGTGATAGTGGGATCGTCGATCGCCGACAACGTCCGGGTCGAGGCGCCGGTCGGCGCGGTGCGGGCCTATGATGCGCGGACCGGCCAGCCGCGCTGGAGCTTCGATCCGCTGGCGCACAGCGGGATCGATGCCGGCCACAGCAATGTCTGGGCGCCGATGTCGGTCGACGAGGAGCGCGGCCTGGTGTTCCTGCCGACGACATCGCCGAGTCCGGATTTCTGGGGTGGCAAGCGCCCGGGCAATGACGAGCACGCCGACTCCGTGGTGGCGCTGAAGATCGAGACCGGCGAACTCGCCTGGGCATTCCAGACCGTTCACCACAACGTCTGGGATTACGACCTGCCGGCGCAGCCGACATTGGCGCGGATCGACACGGGCGACGGCATGCGCGACGTCGTGATCCAGCCGACCAAGCAGGGCTTTGTGTTCGTGCTCGATCGCGATACCGGCAAGCCGGTCTGGCCGGTCGAAGAGCGCGCGGTCCCGCAGGACGGCGCAGAGGGTGAGCGGCTGTCGCCGACACAACCGTTTCCAACCCATGTGCCGCCGCTGATGGAGCAGCGCATTTCCGTCGCCGATGTGTTCAGCCCGTTCCCGGGAATGGCCGGCTCCTGCGATAAGCTGCTCGCCGAGTCACACAATGAGGGCCTCTTCACCCCGCCATCGACGCAAGGCACGGTGGTCTATCCGATGACCGGCGGCGGCGTGAACTGGGGCGGCGCGGCGTTCGATCCCGTCCACCAGATCCTCTACGCCAACACCAGCCACGCCATACACATCGTCAAACTGATCCCGCGCGCGGAAGCCAAGGGCTTCAATCCGCCGCCGGGCCATGATTTCGGCCGGCAGGAGGGGGCACCGTTCGCAATGTCGCGCTCGCTCGCGATGTCGCCGTCCGGCTTGCCCTGCAACAAGCCGCCATGGGGCGAGATGGTGGCGGTCGATCTGAAGGCCGGCAAGATCCTCTGGCATTCGACGGTCGGCACCAGCGAGGATCGCGCCCCGCTCGGCATCGCGTTCCAGTGGGGCACGCCGCTCGTCAGCGGCGTCGTGATCACCGCGGGCCGGCTGGTCTTCACCGGCGCGATGGATGCCTATCTGCGCGCGTTCGATGCCAAGTCAGGCAAGGAGCTCTGGCAGGGCCGGCTTCCGGTGCCGGGCGTCGCCAATCCCATGACCTATCTTTGGAACGGCGAGCAGTATGTCGTGATCGCTGCAGGCGGTCATTCCGAAGCGGGCACCTCGATCGGTGACAGCGTGGTGGCGTTCCGCCTGCCGCGCCAGGGCGAGAGGCCTTCGCTGTGGTCGCGCACGATCGATCGTCCGGGCGGACGGTTCGAGGCCAAGGCAGTGGCTGCCGCGCTCGTGCTCATCGCGCTCGTCGCGCTGCTGTGGCGTTGGCGGCGGAGGCGTCGCGCGAGGGCAGACTAGGTCGCCCAAGGGCAAACTAGCAAGTGCGGGGCGAGAGTGCGTGATTTCGGAATATTGGAAAAATATCGCTGAGTTGCCCGACGTGTCAAGTTGCCTTGTCGAAGGCCGGCGGCCGCCGGCTACTTTGCATGGGGTTGTTTTCGATATTTTGGCAGCGCGCCTGCGGTGGGCGAGGCCATCCTCGGCAGGTAACTATCCCGGCAGCATCGCGAAGGCGCTCGACACCATGGCCACCGGCTTGTTGTCGGTGGCCGAGAGCAGCGTGACGCGGCCGAAGCTCATGGTGCGGCCGAGCCTGACCACGCGCGCGTCGGCGAGCACGTCGGAGGCGGTCACCGCGCGCATGAAATGCGTGGTCTGGTCGACCGTCGTCATCGGGCGATAGCCCTTGTTGGCGGCGAGGTTGGCCAGCACCATCGCGGTGTCGGCAAACGCCATCAGCGCCTGGCCGCAGACGATGCCGCCGGTGCGGCACAGCCGCTCCGAGAACGGCATGCGCAGCACGGCGCCGGGCTGCCAGTCGGCCGCGTTGCCTGAAGGCGGCGCGAAGTCGAACTGCTCGATCGACAGGTTGAGATCCTGCACCCATGGCGCAAACACGTCGCCAAGGACGCGCCGTGCCTCGTCGATCCCGAACTCACCGGCCTGCTGCTGCATGACGTTCCGTTCCCTCCGCTGACCTGTTGCCCCGTGATCTATTCTAGTTGTGCGTCACATGCACGCGCGGCGTCTTGCCGTCATTCCATTTGCCGTCGATCGCCCGCTCGATCTGGGCGGCGAGCTGCAGCAGGAGCCCGTCATTGGCCTGCTTGGCGATCGCCTGGATGCCGAGCGGCAGGCCGTGCTCGTTGGTTGCGAGCGGCAGCGAGATTGCGGGAATGCCGCAGAGATTGGCGAGCGGCGTGAAGGCGAAGTTGCGCCAGAGATTGCCGAACCAGTCCAGCACGGAAGGGTTGTCGCTGATCGTCAGATACTCGGTCGTGCCGATCTTCGGCGTCGGCAGCGCGGTGATCGGCGTCAGGATGATGTCCCAATCCTCGAAGAACGCGCCGAAGCCGCGTGCGGTGGTGTTGAAGGTCGCCTGCATGCGCGCCCGATCGGCAAAGCTGGTGTGCCGGCCGTGCTCCCAGATCCGGATGTTGATCGGCTCGATCAGCTCCGCCGGCGGTCTTTCCAGCCCGCGCGCGGCGAGCATGCGGCCGATCACCACGGCGAAATTGCTGATGTAGCAGGTGGTCTGCGCGGCGAAGGCTTCGCGATAGTCGAGTGACGGCAGCGCGTAGTCGACCTGATGGCCGAGGCTCTCGAGGAAGCGTCCGACCCGTTCGAGCTCGGCGGCGATATGCGGCGTTGCGCGGTAGTCGCCCCATGTGTGTGACAGCGCGATCTTGAGCTTCGTGGGATCGCGCGCGATGGTCGCGGTGTATGGCTCGTGCGGCGCCCAGAACGGCATGAACTCGCCGGGGGCAGGGCCGCGGCAGGCGTCGACAAAGGCCGCCGTATCGCGCACCGAGCGCGACTGGCAGCCCTGGATCGAGACCAGCCCGGTGAGATCGGACAGATGCGGCGCCAGCGAGAATACGCCGCGCGACACCTTCAATCCGATATTGCCGTTGACGCCGGCCGGAATGCGGATCGATCCGCCGCCATCGGTCGCATGCGCGATCGGGACGGCGCCGGCCGCGACCATCGCCGCGCTGCCGGCCGACGAGCCGCAGGTGGTGTAGTCGGTGTTCCAGGGATTGCGCGTGACATAGACCGCGGGATTTTCGGCCGAGCTGCACACGCCGAACTCCGGCGTCGTAGTGCGGCCGATCAGGTTGAGCCCGGCCTTGCGCAGCTTCGATGTGAGGAAAGTGTCCTCGGTAGCGCGATTGCCGCGCATCATCAGCGAACCCATTTCCTGCAGCCGTCCCTTCAGCGTCGGGCCGAGATCCTTCATCAGGAAGGGCAGGCCGGCGAAGGGGCCGCTAAGATCGGTGCCGTCGCGCGCCGGGTCGGCAATCATGTCGTCGAACAGTTCGACCACGCCGGAGAGGGCGGGATCGACCTCTGCGACGGCAGCCGCCGCCTGGGCCGCCAGTTCGCGGGGCGTCAGGTCCCCCTTCCTGACGCGGGCGGCGAGCGCCGTTCCGTCGTGCTGCGCCCATTCGTCCCAGCTCATCGCCAAAGTCATCGTCGATTCCTTTTCTGCCTTGTTTCGCAGTGTAATTTGCGCCGCTATTCGGTCAAACCACCCGCTGCATGCGGCTTGAGCAGGGGCGGGGCGTTGTGCCCGTGGCTTGAAAACGCCCCAGTTTTGAGGCCCTATCGGGCCTTCGTCAGGGGATGGGGCCGTTCATGTTCCGCCGATTGGTGATGCTGGGCAGCGTGATCGCGATTGGGCTTGCGCTGAGTGGCTGCACGAGGTGCGGTCCGATCTGGGATGACTGGGTGCAGTCGCCGAAATCCTGCAAGTCTGACAATCTCTAGGTCAGGGCAGGCGTGGTTGGCGGTGCCTTCCTCGCGGTGATATATCGCTGACGACAATGCAAGGGAGCGACTTTATGAGAGTTTTGTGCGCGGTTGCGATCGCTGCGCTGGTGACGGCGCCGGCCTATGCGCAGATGCCCAACATCAACCTGATGCCTGAGGTGAAGAGCAAGACCCAGGAGGAGAAGGATCAGGACGCGATCAACCAGAAGGCCTACAAGGAGTCGCTCAGCAAGATTCCGGATGCCAAGGGATCGTCCGATCCGTGGGGTGCGGTGCGGAACGACGCACCCAGGGCTGCGGCGCACCCAGCCAAGCCGAAGACCAAGACCGGCAACAACGTACAGCGCAACCAGTAACGCCGGCCGCGCGGCGTCGACCGTCTCCCGCAGACTCGGATTCCGCCACGGCCATCCTTATATTGGGTAGGTCGTCAGATGGTCCGGAGTTGCGACAATGGTCTTTCGCCCGCGCGATCTCGCCAGCCGAATGGCCGGACGGCGGAAGCCGGCTGACGGCTATCTGCGCGAGACCTTCACCCTGCCACGCGATCAGGCTCGGCTGCGGGCGCGCGATTTCCTCGCGCGCTATCCGAAGGCCGCCTATATGAGCTCCGTCGAAAGCTGGCGCGAGCTGCCCGGCGGCGACATCGAGTTCACGATGCGGCGGCTCGCGAGTGCGGACTAGATCGTGATGCGACGATATCGGTTCGCGGCATGAGTTCAGGTCTTGCTTGAGCTGATCTTTCGCGTGAACGCCCCTGGTCGATAGCGCCCGGCAGGTCGCTGCGTGCTTGCCCAGATCATGCATCAGTCCGCATTGCCGCGTCCGCGCGGCTGCTCCGGCCTGATCTTCTTCAGCTCGCGGTCGATCCGCAACTGCACCCGGCGAATGGCCAGCAGATTGAGGTTTGCTTCGGTCTTGCCCGTGAAGACCCGGTCGCCGATCTGGAAGCGCCATTTCCAGACGCCGGTCACAATCTGGGTGACGCTGAATTCGATGCCCTTGTGGATCATTGATGAAAGCTCCGCGGAGATCAAAACCGGGCGCTCGTCGATTAAACTAAAGGTTGTATGAATAAGTAAAACCCGTCGAACGGCATTGTGTCGCGTTGCCCCAAGTTTGGATTTCGTTTTTTTGTTGCGGACCCTGGCGGGGATCCGTCCCCTGGCGACGTTGCCAGCGCGCTCCGACAGGGAGCTCGCGGTTCATGCGCGGCCGCAGTCGAACGACGTCGACCCGGCACTTGCTCTGATGAACACCGGTGGAACTCCCGTGTTCCCCGAAACGCTACGCACTTTTTTCAGGGCTCAGGAGACGTACCAAGGTAGTACGTGCAACTACGGGCTGGCCGCTGCGTCGCGCCGCCAAAGTCAGGTGCGGAAGCGCTCTTGGGTGCGCTTCGGAGGTACCGTAATTATTTGACTGGATTCGAGAAAGCCGATCCGAGGCGGCGCCGCGCTTGCTCTGGAACTTTGTTCTGCCCCGGAGAACTACGGACCGCGACAGACCTCTCGTCCCCACCCGTGCGCTGTCTGCGATGTCGGATCCAGGGCCGCAGAGCGGAGCCGAGGAATGACGCGAATCGATACCGTTGCCTGGACAACGAACGAAAAGGGCGGGCCGCTGAGGCGCATTGAATATCGGGGACAGCGACGGCGCTGTCACGAGACTGCAATGTCGGCTTGGTCAGATTGCCGCCTGCTTAGCCTGCGGGTCGGACCACCAGCGCGGGTGAGGCGGGGTCACTCGCGTGACGCGGCCGGGTGGCCCCGCTAGTCCTTGAACCCTCGAACCGAGGGCTGAATTGTCAGGCGATAGGCCACGAGCTTGTCGCCGTCGAAACTCTCCAACACCGTGTCGCAGACCGGGCAATGATAGTCGCCCTTGGTGCCACGTTCGGACAGCAGTTCGAGTCGACGGAAACCGGCCCCACAATGTGGGCACGTCACATCTGCCTTGATCATTTTTGCTCACCCCACGCACCGGCGGCATTTTTTAACGCAGGTGGCGCGGCGGAACTATGTTCACGGACGGAGAACCACCGGCCACCAGAACATTTTTCGCCCCATAGAAATCGCTGGGGACAGAACATTTGCTGAGCCGTCTCAGTAATCCTACCGAGAACATCGGCTAAGCCATGGTTTCCCTTTGGTTAAACCAAAACGGGCCGCTCCCGAAATCAACTTGGGGCACGGAGCTTCAAATGCGGGCAGTATTCATCCATTGGTGCTGTCCGAGTTAGGACACCTCGTCAGGGTAGATTCGGACACTTTCGAGTTCCGGTGATGAAACACCGTGTTCTCCCGGAATCCACTTAGCCTGTGGAAAACGGTAAATTAACTCTTGCCGGGCTTAGTTTTTCATACCGAGCAATTTTCAGGGTTCAACCGGTAAGGGGTCGCGTGTGAGCGGCCCCTTTCGATTCCGGAATAGGAACGTCGGCGCGTCGCAAGAGTCGATTCTTTGCTCCCGGCCCACCAAAGACCCATTGCCCCCGAGCCGGGAGAAAACCCCCCACCGGGTTGGCGATCCTTGGCGATCTATCCGCCGGGGGTCGTTTGCGGCGAGGTACCCCCGCGCTGAATAGAAGCGATCAAGAGCGCGGTTGGGTCATCCGGTGACATGGCATGCCCAGGGCGTCGGCGTTCACCCCACGCAGAACTCCGGACGGTGGAACATTTTCGCCCCGTAAAGGCGTCCCGGGTCGCCAAGGCCTTGTCGCTGGCCTGCAAGCTTCGTTTGACCCGAAGTCGCCCTATCCAAAGCCCACGGATCGCCAGCGACAGATGGCGATCAGGCAAGCATGTTTTCGTCTGCCTGCGCGAAATTGGGCCTCGAAGCCCTCATTGATGAAGCGACCGGTTACCAGTACGAGCGTGCTGACGACGCTTTGCAGGTGAAGCTAGGGCCTTCATTGCTGATGAACTGCGCGCTTGGAAAAAGACGTGCCCCGATGAGTTGTGGGCGGAGTTCGGTCGGCTGACACGGTGGAAGGGTAATCTCCAAAGCCGTCCGAAATGGTTGGGCAAGCTTGTCACTGAGATGATCTACGATACGCTTGATCCAGACGTGGCAGAGTATCCGAAAAACAGTAAGCCCCCGCCGGGCGCTCGCTGGCATCGTCAACTGACCGAAAATATCGGCGTCAGGGCGCTCGTTTCACGTTGCTGTGAGGTGATAGGCATGGCGAAGGAGTGCCATGACATGCGAGATCTTAGAGATAAGGTTGCGCGTCATTACGGTAGGCAGGTTGTTCAATTTGGCCTGTCTTTTTAGCCTGTCTTTGCCTCCGCCAGATTCGAAATAAGGAGGCCGCCGACTGAGGCGCTGCCACGCGGGCTTGGTATAGGGGCTGTGCCCCAGCCTTCCAAGCTGGAGAGGCGGGTTCGAGTCCCGCAGCCCGCTCCAAGCTGAGCAAAAAAACAGCCTCTTAGAGGGACTTTAGCCGACGAAGTGATCCGCGCCTCGCTGCGATGAAGGCGTTCTTGAAGCCCAGCGACGAAGAGGACGCCAACTGAGGCGGGCCTCACCTTAGGCCAATTCGTGTAACGGCCACGTCAGCGATCTCTTTCGGGTCGCCGGTGATGGTCGAGCCAGCCTCGATAATTTTACGCGCGATCATCTCGCAAAGCGGGTCGTTACGGTCAACCAGACCCATCGAACGCAAGGCTAGATCGAAGGCTTTGTTTAGAAGCTCAATCTCCTCCGGCGTGTATTTGCCGGCTTTCAGCAAACGGTTGATGGGCATTGCTCCGCTCCTGCCAGAGAGCAAGTTCTGCACTTTATAGCATGGAACTCCGTTCAGCCGCCAGGAACTCCGTTCTCCCTCGGAGAACTACGGCTTTGATCCATATCAAAAGTTTTGGTGGGCCAACGTTTGGTGACGGGTTGGTAGTCCTACCGAGAACGGCCTCTAAGCGATTTGGGACACTGCGAAAATCGAATTAGGACACTCGGGTCAAATACGGACAGTACCCATCCATTGGAAAGAACATATTGCGAACGTAGAACAAACGTGGTACGCAGTTCCAATCAACAGCGCATTCCACTTGGTCTTATCGCCCATTTGTCCGGCTAGCGAATCCCCGCCATAAGGAGCACATCCCAATGTCTGCCACCGCCCTGCGTATCGTCGAAGGATCCTCCATGGACAAGTCCAAGGCCCTCTCAGCCGCGCTCTCCCAGATCGAGCGCCAGTTCGGCAAGGGCTCGGTGATGAAGCTCGGCAAGAACGACCGCTCGATGGATGTCGAGACGGTGTCGTCGGGATCGCTCGGGCTCGATATCGCGCTCGGCGTCGGTGGCCTGCCGAAGGGTCGCATCGTCGAGATCTACGGACCGGAATCGTCGGGCAAGACCACGCTGGCGCTGCATACGGTGGCGGAAGGCCAGAAGAAGGGCGGCATCTGCGCCTTCATCGACGCCGAACACGCGCTCGATCCGGTCTATGCGCGCAAGCTCGGCGTCAACATCGACGAGCTGCTGATCTCGCAGCCTGATACCGGCGAGCAGGCGCTGGAAATCGCCGACACGCTGGTGCGCTCCGGCGCGGTCGACGTGCTGGTGATCGACTCGGTCGCGGCGCTGGTGCCGAAGGCCGAGCTTGAGGGCGAGATGGGCGATGCACTGCCGGGCCTGCAGGCGCGGCTGATGAGCCAGGCGCTGCGCAAGCTCACCGCCTCGATCAACAAGTCCAACACCATGGTGATCTTCATCAACCAGATCCGCATGAAGATCGGTGTGATGTACGGCTCGCCGGAAACCACCACGGGCGGCAACGCGCTGAAGTTTTACGCCTCCGTCCGCCTCGACATCCGTCGCATCGGCGCGATCAAGGAGCGCGACGAGGTCGTCGGCAACACCACCCGCGTCAAGGTGGTGAAGAACAAGCTGGCACCGCCCTTCAAGCAGGTCGAGTTCGACATCATGTACGGCGAGGGCGTCTCCAAGATGGGCGAGATCCTCGACCTCGGCGTCAAGGCCGGCCTCGTCGAGAAGTCCGGCGCCTGGTTCTCGTACGACAGCCAGCGGCTCGGTCAGGGACGCGAGAATTCGAAGGCGTTCCTGCGCGCGAACCCCGACATCACCACCAAGATCGAAGCCGCGATCCGGCAGAACTCCGGCCTGATCTCCGAGCAGATCCTCGCCGGCACGCCCGAGCGCGACGCCGACGGCGAAGAGCCGACGGAGGGGTAGACCTCAAGGCAGCAATGATTTCGCTGGAAGCGGGCGCTGAGGACGTTGAGTTGCCGACGTCCTCGGCGCCTGTTTCGTTTTGTGCGTGACGGTGAACCTATGAAGCGTCTGATAATCGCGGGTTGGCCGACCCCGGAATTCACCAAGTCGGGTTTCGCCGATCTTGCGGTCGATTTTCCGTACCGCTTCGTTTGGGGGCCGCTGCCGTCTCCAGGCGAACTCGCAGCCTATCTCGGCGCGCGCACATCCGATCTCCGTCCAGGCTTCCATTGGTCGGATTTTGCCCATCGATGGAATCAGCGCAACGAAAGCGGCAGAGACCTCAGCCTGGCGGACGCCTGCGAACAGTACGAAACAGTCGAACTTTGGTTCGACATGGACCCCAAGGCGCAGCTGCAACTGGTCTGGCTGCTCGATCATTTCCGCTTCCGTCCACAAGCCGCGACCAAGTTGAGATTGTGCCTTGTCGATGCTGAGATGATAGGGCTTCGTCCGGGTGCACTCGACGAGTGGCAACCGCCGGTCGTTGACGTTACCGAAACAGAGTTCGCAATAGCGAGCGCGGCATGGCGCGCGTATCGGGCGAAGACACCGGAAGGCTTCTTTGATCTGCTCGGTCGGGACTTGAGCGCTTTGCCGTCGCTCAAACCGGCCATGATCGATCTGCTCGCGGAACTGCCGTCTCCGTCGACAGGGCTTGGCGCCACGGAAATGCGGATGCTTGAGATGGTCGCGAGAGGATACTCGCTAACGAACGCGCTCTTCTATCTCGAGAGCTTGCGCCAGACTCGCATTTTCAACGAGAACGAACATGGTTATCTGCTTGACGGACTTGCCCACGGCCCGCGACCTGCGGTGGCAGGCCTTGATGACGAATTGCGCTCCCTTGATAGGGACAAGCCAGGGCCTCGCTTGCGCGCGTATCAGCGAAGCGAGCTGTCTCTGACGAAGTTCGGTCAGAAGGTCATCGCGCACAAGGAAGATTTCAGTCAGCACAATCCGATTAATCGCTGGTGGGGCGGCACGCACCTCACCAACGATAATCTCTGGCGTTGGGCTCCGACGCTGATCAAGCCGTAGTCAGCTCACCCCTGCGCCAGCATCTTTTCCCGGCTCGCAACCAGCGCCCGCATGTCCTCGGTCACGGCGACCGATCGATGGGTTTTCTGGTCGGTGGCGACCCAGACGATTTCGCCGGTCGCGCGAAGATCCTCGGAGCCCTTGGCGAAGATCGCGAGCGCCAGATTGATCGAGGATCGGCCGATCCGTGCGACCCGCACGCAGACATCGATATCCTCGTCGAACCGGATCGGTGCCTTGTATTCGACCACCGACTTCACGGTGTGGAAGTCGATCCCGGTCCGCGTCACCTCGCCGAGATAGTCGTAGCCGAGCGCGCGAAAATACTCGGTGATCGCCGTGTCGAAATAGGTCAGGTAGTGGGCGTTGAACACCACGGCCTGCGCGTCGACCTCGGAATAGCGGACGCGAAACGGGAAGTGAAACCAGAAGTCCTGGCGCATGAATCCTCCTGCCGCGGATGGCTCTGCCTGAACTCGTTTGCTCCGCAATCAGCCGGTACGAATGGCTGCCACGACAGGCCGTGCAGTCGGAGCAAGACGACAGGTTCTTTTCGTTGAGGAAGGCGGGTTGGGCCAGAGGCCCAACCCGTCCTTTACGTTCGGATCCCACGCGTGGCGCAGGTCCGGACTAGTGTCGCTACTCCGCGGCCTGCGCGTAATCCTCGACCGGCGGGCAGGAGCACACCAGGTTGCGATCGCCGTAGACGTTGTCGACGCGGCCGACCGGGCTCCAGTATTTGTCCATGCGCGACACGCCAGCGGGGAAGCAGCCTTCGGCGCGGGTATAGGCCCGGTTCCAGGCGTCGTCGGCGATGTCATGGACGGTGTGCGGCGCGTGGCGCAGCGGCGAGGCCTCGACCTTCCAGCGGCCTTTTTCGACTTCGGCGATCTCGTTGCGGATTGCGATCATCGCGTCGCAGAAGCGGTCGATCTCGATCTTCGATTCTGATTCCGTCGGCTCGATCATCAGCGTGCCCGCAACCGGGAAGCTCATGGTCGGCGCGTGGAAGCCGTAATCGATCAGCCGCTTGGCGATGTCGTCGACGGTGACGCCGCTGGTCGTCTTCAGCGGTCGCGGATCGACGATGCACTCATGCGCGACGCGGCCGCGCTCGTTGCGATACAGCACCGGGAAGTGCGGCTGCAGCCGCGCTGCGATGTAGTTGGCATTGAGGATCGCGATCTCGGTCGCCCGCGTCAGGCCTTCGCCGCCCATCATCAGGATGTAGATGTAGGAGATCGTCAGGATCGACGCCGAGCCGAACGGCGCGGCTGAGACCGGGCCGACCGGATGCGTGGTCGCGCCGTCGGTTACGGGATGGCCGGGCAGATAGGGCGCGAGATGCGCCTTCACGCCGATCGGGCCCATGCCGGGGCCGCCGCCGCCGTGCGGGATGCAGAAGGTCTTGTGCAGGTTGAGATGGCTGACGTCGGCGCCGTAATCACCGGGCCGGGAGAGGCCGACCTGCGCGTTCATGTTCGCGCCGTCGAGATAGACCTGTCCACCATTGATGTGGACGATGTCGCAGATCTCGCGGATATGCTCCTCGAACACGCCATGAGTCGAGGGATAGGTGATCATGACGGCGGCAAGGTTGTTCGCGTGCTTCTCGGCCTTGGCGCGGAGATCGTTGACGTCGACGTCGCCACGCGCGTCGCAGGCGACCACCACGACATCCATGCCGACCATCGCGGCCGAGGCCGGATTGGTGCCGTGCGCGGAGGAGGGGATCAGGCAGACCTTGCGGTGCGGCTCACCACGCGCGAGATGATAGCCGCGGATCGCGAGCAGGCCGGCATATTCGCCCTGCGCGCCGGAGTTCGGCTGCAGCGACACCGCGTCATAGCCGGTGATGTCGCAGAGCCACTTCTCCAGCCGCTTGAACAGCGTGTGATAGCCCTTGGCCTGGTCCGCCGGCGCGAACGGATGCAGATTGCCGAATGCCGGCCAGGTCAGCGGGATCATCTCGGTGGTGGCGTTGAGCTTCATCGTGCACGAGCCGAGCGGGATCATCGCGCGGTCGAGCGCGAGGTCGCGGTCGGAGAGCTTGCGCATGTAGCGCAATAGCTCGGTCTCGGAGCGATGTGTGTTGAACACGGGATGGGTGAGGAAGGCGCTCGTCCGCTTCAGGTCCTTCGGAAGTGCGTCACGTGCGCCGCTTTCGATCTCGGCGTAGCTGAGCTTGCCGCCGAACACGCGCCAGACGGCCTCGACGATCTCTGATGTCGTGGTCTCGTCGACGGCGATGCCCAGCGTGGTCTCGCCGATACGCAGATTGATCCGCTCCGCCAGTGCGCGGGCGATGAGCTCGTTCTGCATCGCGCCGACCTCGACGGTCACGGTGTCGAAGAAGGCTTCGCTGGCAGGCGTAAAGCCGAGCTTGCGCAGGCCCGCGGCGAGCGCGGTGGCGCGGCGATGCACAGTGCGCGCGATGTGCGTCAGGCCTTCGGGGCCGTGATAGACCGCATACATCGAGGCGATCACCGCGAGCAGCACCTGCGCGGTGCAGATGTTGGAGGTCGCCTTCTCGCGACGGATGTGCTGTTCGCGGGTCTGCAGCGCGAGCCGGTAGGCCGGCAGCCCGCGCGAGTCGACCGACAGGCCGACGATGCGGCCGGGCAGCGAGCGCTTCAGCGTGTCGCGCACCGCCATATAGCCGGCGTGCGGTCCGCCATAGCCCATCGGCACGCCGAAGCGTTGCGCCGAGCCGACGGCGATGTCGGCACCGAGCTCGCCGGGCGAGGCGAGGAGGGGCAGCGCCAGCAGGTCCGCCGCGACGATCGCGAGTGCGCCCTTTGCGCGCAACGATGCAATGGCGGGCCGGAGGTCGCGCACTGCGCCGGACGAGCCGGGATATTGCAGCAGCGCGCCCAGCACATCGGCCTTGTCGAGCTCGGTCAGGGGATCGCCGACCACCAGGGCCCAGCCCAACGGGGCGGCGCGGGTGCGCATCACCGCGAGCGTCTGCGGATGCACGTCCTTGTCGACGAAGAAGACTTTTGCCTTCACCTGCGAGTGGCGCTCGGCCAGCGCCATCGCTTCCGCCGCCGCGGTCGCCTCATCGAGCAGCGAAGCGTTGGCGACATCGAGCCCGGTGAGGTCGCAGATCATGGTCTGGAAGTTGAACAGCGCTTCCAGCCGGCCCTGGCTGATCTCCGGCTGATACGGCGTATAGGCCGTGTACCAGGCCGGGTTCTCCAGTATGTTGCGCTGGATCACCGCGGGCAGGATCGTGCCGGAGTAGCCCTGGCCGATCAGCGAGGTGAAGGTCTGGTTCTGTGCTGCGAGCTCACTCATATGCGTGAGCGCCTCGGTCTCGCTGAGCGCGCGCCCGAGATCGAGCGGCGCTTTTTGCCGGATCGACGACGGCAGCGTCTCGTCCATCAGCGCCTGCAGGCTCGAGGCGCCGACGGTTTCCAGCATCGCGTTGATGTCGCGGGGCGACGGGCCGATGTGACGGCGCACGAAATCGGTGGCGGCTTCGTTGATCGGCTTGAAGGGCGCGTTCATGGCGTGATCCTCAGGCGGTGTGTGCGGCGTAGGCGGCCTCGTCCATCAGGCCGCCGAGTTCGCTCTTGTCGGCAATCTTCAGCTTGAAGAACCAGGCCTTGCCGCCGGCATCCGAATTGACAAGCGCGGGCTCGGCCGCGAGCGCCTCGTTGACCTCGATCACCTCGCCGGTGATCGGCGCGTAGACGTCGGACGCGGCCTTCACGGATTCGACGACGGCGGCGGCCTCGGCCTTCTTCAGGTTGCGGCCGACCTTGGGCAGTTCGACGAACACGACGTCGCCGAGCTGCGATTGCGCATAGTCGGTGATACCGATGGTGGCGACGTCGCCTTCGATGCGGAGCCATTCGTGGTCGGAGGTGTACAGCGTCGTCATGGATGTCCTCTGGCGTTTAGCGTTTGTAGGTGTTGGGGACGAAGGGCGTGGCGGCGACCTTGAGCGGCAGCCGCTGGCCGCGCACTTCGGCGAAAACGGTGGTGCCGACGGCGGAAAGGGTGCTGGGCAGGTAGCCCATCGCGACAGGTGCATTGAGGCTCGGGCCGAAGCCGCCCGAGGTGACCTTGCCGATTGGGTCGCTCGATGCGGCATCGGCAAACAGCGCGGCGCCTTCGCGCACCGGCGCGCGGCCGTCCGGCCTGAGGCCGACGCGGCGGCGCGAGGCGCCTTGCGCGAACTGCGCGAGAATCTTGTCGGCGCCCGGAAAGCCGCCGGCGCGATCGCCGCCGCTGCGGCGGACCTTCTGCACCGACCATTCCAGCGCGCCCTCGACCGGCGTCGTCATGGTGTCGATGTCGTGGCCGTAAAGGCAGAGCCCGGCTTCGAGCCGCAAGCTGTCGCGCGCACCGAGCCCGATCGGCAGCACGTCGGGACTGTCGAGCAGCGCGGCAACCAGCGCCTCGGCCTTGTCTGATGGCACCGAAATCTCGAAGCCGTCCTCGCCGGTGTAGCCGGAGCGCGAGACGAAGCAGTCGATGTCGCCGACGCGGCGTGGGCCGGCATCCATGAATTTCATAGAACTGACATCTGCACAAAGCTTCTCCAGCACCGACTCGGCTTTCGGTCCCTGCAGCGCGATCAGCGCGCGGTCGGCCAGCGACACGATCTCGCAAGCGTCGGAGAGATGCGCGCGGAGGTGGGCCTCGTCCTCGACCTTGCAGGCGGCGTTGACCACAAGGAACAGATGATCGCCGAAATTCGCGACCATGAGGTCGTCGAGCAGACCGCCATCATTGTTGGTGAACTGCGCGTAGCGCTGCCGTCCCGGCGCGATACCCAGGGTGTCCTGTGGCACCAGCTTTTCCAGCGCGAGAGCCGCATCGGCGACCTTGCCGGATTTCGGCTTCAGCGCGAGCTGGCCCATATGGGAGACATCGAACAGGCCGGCATGGGAGCGGGTGTGCAGGTGCTCCTTGAGCACGCCGGCCGCATATTGCACCGGCATGTCGTAACCGGCGAACGGTACCATCTTGGCCCCGCGCGCAACATGGAGCGCATGCAGTGGGGTCTGTTTCAGCGGCGAATTTTCGGGTGCAAGCATTACAGGGCCCTCGCGGTTCCGCCGGGGACCCATTCCCCTTGAGAAACCTGCAGAAAGCCCCATCTGTCGCTGTGCCTGAGAGTATTATCCCGTCGGCGGACGCGTCCGGGCCAAGCCCGTCAGCGCCTCTTTCCAGATGTCAGACGTCACGCGGTCCTTTTGCCTGAGAGTTTCCGGGGCGGTTGCTCCTTCGGCGCCGGCAAGGCCGGTCTCTCCCGACGTGACTTAACAATAGGTAGGACAGAACCACGCCTTCGCCAAGGCTGTCAACGCGGCTCAAACTGCTGTCAACGGGCTTTGTGCTCCTGCGGCAAGCCCATGATCCGCCTGCACAGTTTCTGGACACCGCGGCTTGCAATGTCTAAAAGCGTTCGGCCGGAAATGAACGCTTTTTGTGCCTAATCCGGCCTCTTTTCCGATTGGATGAACATGAGCAGCGTCAACGACATCAGGTCGACATTTCTGAACTTCTTCAAGGAGAACGGTCACGAGATCGTGGCGTCGTCGCCGCTGGTGCCGCGCAACGACCCGACCCTGATGTTCACCAATGCCGGCATGGTGCAGTTCAAGAACGTCTTCACCGGCGTCGAGAAGCGGTCCTACCAGCGCGCCACGACGTCGCAGAAATGCGTGCGCGCCGGCGGCAAGCACAACGACCTCGACAATGTCGGCTACACCGCGCGCCATCTCACCTTCTTCGAGATGCTCGGCAACTTCTCGTTCGGCGACTATTTCAAGGAGCGTGCGATCGAGCTCGCCTGGAACCTGATCACCAAGGATTTCGGGCTGAAGAAGGACAAGCTGCTCGTCACTGTCTACCACACCGACGACGAGGCGGCCGGCTTCTGGAAGAAGATCGCGGGTTTCTCCGACGACCGCATCATCCGCATCGCGACCTCGGACAATTTCTGGGCGATGGGCGACACCGGTCCGTGCGGTCCGTGCTCCGAGATATTCATCGACCGCGGCGAGCATATCTGGGGCGGACCTCCGGGCAGCCCGGAGGAGGACGGCGATCGCTTCCTCGAATTCTGGAACCTGGTCTTCATGCAGTACGAGCAGGTGACGAGGGAGGAGCGCGTCGCGTTGCCGCGTCCCTCGATCGACACCGGCATGGGACTGGAGCGCATGGCCTCCATCCTGCAGGGCGTCGAGAGCGTCTTCGAGACCGATCTGTTCCGTCACCTGATAGATGCCGCTTCATCCGCGCTTGGACACGGGCCGAACGAGAAGACCGTGGCGTCGTACCGCGTCATCGCGGACCATCTGCGCTCGTCGGCCTTCCTGGTCGCCGACGGCGTGCTGCCGTCGAACGAAGGTCGCGGCTATGTGCTGCGCCGGATCATGCGTCGTGCGATGCGCCATGCGCAGCTGCTCGGCGCGCAGGAGCCGTTGATGCATCGCCTGGTCTGGGCCTTGGTTCGCGAGATGGGCCAGGCCTATCCCGATCTGGTGCGCGCGGAGAACTTGATCGAAGAGACGCTGCGGCTGGAAGAGACGCGCTTCCGCAAGACGCTGGTGCGCGGCCTGTCGATCCTCGACGAGAAGAGCGCCGGCCTCAAGAAGGGCGACATGTTTGACGGCGACACCGCCTTCACGCTGTACGACACCTACGGCTTCCCGCTGGATCTCACGCAGGACGCGCTAAAGTCGCGCGGCATCAGTGTCGACCAGGCGGCGTTCACCGATGCGATGAACCGGCAGCGCGAGAAGGCGCGGGCGTCCTGGGCCGGCTCGGGCGAAGCGGCGACCGAAAGCGTTTGGTTCCCGCTGCGCGAGAAGCTCGGCGCGACCGAATTCCTCGGCTACGAGACCGAGAGCACGGAAGGCGTGGTGACCGCGCTGCTCAAGGATGGTGCGGAGGTCGAGAGCCTCAAGGCAGGCGAGACCGGTGCCATCGTGCTGAACCAGACCCCGTTCTACGCGGAGTCCGGCGGCCAGGTCGGGGACATCGGCGTGCTGACCGGCGAGGGCGTCACGTTCCGCGTCACCGATACGCAGAAGAAGGCTGGCGATCTCTTCGTCCATCTCGGGATGGTGGAGCAGGGTACGCTGAAGGCGGGCACCGCGTTGCAGCTCGAGGTCGACCATGCGAGACGCTCGTCGATCCGTGCCAACCATTCGGCGACGCATCTGTTGCATGAGGCGCTGCGCCAGGTGCTCGGCGATCACATCGCGCAGCGCGGCTCGCTGGTCGCACCGGACCGGCTGCGCTTCGACTTCGTGCACCCGAAGCCGATCACGGCAGAAGAGCTGGCGCGTGTCGAGGACATCGCCAACGACGTCGTGCTGGAGAATGACGAGGTCACTACCCGCATCATGGCGGTCGATGACGCCCGCGAGGCCGGTGCCCGCGCGCTGTTCGGCGAGAAGTACGGCGACGAGGTTCGCGTCGTTTCGATGGGCAAGAGCGCCCGCGAGCACGGCCAGAACGCACTCGGCTGGTCGGTCGAGCTCTGCGGCGGCACCCATGTTCGCCGCACCGGCGACATCGGCTTGATCTCGGTGACCAGCGAGAGCGCGGTCGCCTCGGGCGTGCGCCGCATCGAGGCGCTGACCGGGCGTCATGCGCGCAAGCATGCCAACGACACCATGGCGCTGGCCAAGACCGCGGCGAACGAGCTGCGCACCACCATCGAGGACGTGCCGGCGCGTATTGCCGCACTGGTGGAGGAGCGCAAGAAGCTCGAGCGCGACCTGTCGGATGCCCGCAAGAAGCTCGCGATGGGCGGCGGCGCTGCGTCGAACGGCGCAGGCGCCGGCGTTCGCGAGGTCGGCAACGTCAGGCTGCTCGCGCGCGCGGTCGAGGGGGTCGAGACCAAGGACCTCAAGAGCCTGGTCGACGACGGCAAGAAGCAGATCGGCTCCGGCGTGGTCGCGATCGTCGGCGTCACCGAGGACGGTAAGGCCGGCATCGTGGTCGGTGTCACCGCCGATCTGACCTCGCGCTTCAACGCGGTCGAGCTGGTGCGCAAGGGCTCGGAAGCCCTCGGCGGCAAGGGCGGCGGCGGCCGGCCCGACATGGCGCAGGCCGGTGGCCCCGACGGCGCCAAGGCAAATGCGGCGCTCTCCGCGATCGAGCAGGCGATGGCCGGCGCCTGACGGCGCAGGCCTCAGTCCCTGCGCAGGAACACGTAGTCCGCGGAATATGGCGCGCTTCTCAGCGTGCCGGCCTTGTCGCAGGCGCCGGCGAGCTCGCCGCCGGACGTATTGATCCGCTGCACGGTGTCGGCGCCCGCGAGCGCGCCGTTGCCGCGGTGGGAAATCACATCAAGCTTCAGCCAGGGAATGTCGGCGTCGGTAGCACCGGGTGCGCTGCCGGCGGTGCGGGCGGTCACGGCGCTGCCGTCGACATGCTCCCAGTTCGGGCCCGCATAATGCCGGCCGACCGTCCGGCCGCCAGCGACCAGCGTCGCGATCGGCTCGCGGAACGACCAGGCGAGCTTACCGTCGGTGACCGGCTTGCACTCGTAAACCTGCGCGCCCTCGGCGTGGACGGAGAGGACGACGGTCTCGCCCGGAGCCGCGACGGCCTCGGGAAGGGGATCGGCGGCGAACGCAGCCGATCCGGTCAATAGCAACGCCGCGAGCGTCACGCCTTTGAGAAGGATCATGATGACGCTCGCTGCTGTGATCCGGTAACGGCGGCCTTTAGGCCGCCATCGCCTTCACGAGGTTGTCGGAGACCTTGTCGAGGAATCCGGTGGTCGAGAGCCAGCGCTGGTCGGCGCCGACCAGGAGCGCGAGGTCCTTGGTCATGTAGCCGTCCTCGACGGTCGAGACGCAGACCTTCTCCAGGGTCGCGGCGAACTTCGCCAGCTCCGGGTTGTTGTCGAGCTTGGCGCGATGAGCGAGGCCACGGGTCCAGGCGAAGATCGACGCGATCGAGTTGGTCGAGGTCTCCTTGCCTTTCTGGTGCTCGCGGTAGTGGCGGGTCACCGTGCCGTGGGCGGCTTCGGCTTCCACCGTCTTGCCGTCGGGGGTCAGCAGCACCGAGGTCATCAGGCCGAGCGAGCCGTAGCCCTGCGCCACGGTGTCGGACTGCACGTCGCCGTCGTAGTTCTTGCAGGCCCAGACATAGCCGCCGGACCACTTCAGCGCCGAGGCCACCATGTCGTCGATCAGGCGGTGCTCGTAGGTCAGGCCCTTGGCGTCGAATTCCTTCTTGAATTCGCGGTCGAAGACGTCCTGGAAGATGTCCTTGAAGCGGCCGTCATAGACCTTGAGGATGGTGTTCTTGGTCGACAGATACACTGGATAGTTGCGCATCAGGCCGTAGTTGAACGATGCGCGGGCGAAGTCGATGATGGAATCGTCGAGATTGTACATCTGCATCGCGACGCCGGCGCCGGGCGTCTTGAACACTTCCTTCTCGATCACGGTGCCGTCCTCGCCGACGAATTTCATCGTCAGGACGCCCTTGCCCGGGAACTTGATGTCGGTGGCGCGGTACTGGTCGCCGTAGGCGTGGCGACCGATGATGATCGGCTTGGACCAGCCGGGAACCAGGCGCGGCACGTTCTTGCAGATGATCGGCTCGCGGAAGATGCAGCCGCCGAGGATGTTGCGGATGGTGCCGTTCGGCGACTTCCACATCTCCTTCAGGCCGAATTCCTTAACCCGGGCCTCGTCGGGGGTGATGGTGGCGCACTTGACGCCGACGCCGACCTTCTTGATGGCGTTGGCGGCGTCGATGGTCACCTGGTCATTGGTGGCGTCGCGGTGTTCCATCCCCAGGTCGAAATAGAGCAGTTCGACATCCAGGAACGGGTTGATCAGCTTGTCCTTGATGTACTGCCAGATGATCCGGGTCATCTCGTCGCCATCGAGTTCGACGACGGGGTTGGACACCTTGATTTTTGCCATGACGGAGAGGCCCTCTTGAGAACAGCGCGCTTTTGACGGCGGGGTGGAATACGGCTGCGCTATAGCACCGCCCGGGGGCGGGCGGAAGCGGAGCGGTTATGCAGTTTAAGCCCATCTTTTGGCCTAAAACGCCGCCTGCGTCGCCGTGCCCGCCACCACGTACCAGGTCACGAACAGGCCCGCGATCAGGGCGCCCGGCAGGCTCGATCCGGTCCGCCGCCAGGTGAAGGTCGCGATCACCGCCACGATCGCCAATAGCGGCACGAACTGGATCGCGACGATGGTCGAGAGCGGCACGAAGCCGGGGTCCGGGAGCGGGTTGAACAGGGTCCCGGTCAGCCACAGCGTGCCGTATTGCAGCACCAGCAGCACGATGAAGCCGAGCGTCAGCGCGAGGATATTGGTGAAATAGAGCGCACCGCGCGGGGCGTCCATGGTCGAGAAATTCCGGTGCAGGACGTGCAGCGCCACGACGAAAAACGCCGTGAACGGAATCAGATAGATCAGGAAGATGAGGAATTGCTTCGCGCTCATCAACTTCAGCGCGACGATCCAGAACCGGAAGTCGATCTTGAAAGCGAGGTCGGCGAGCCACAGCGCCGCATAGCCGACCGCGACCGAGGCGAGCGCGATCACCACGGACTGGCCGATCAGCCCGGCGCGGCTGGAGCGCTTCGGTGCGAGCCGTATCAAGGCGAGCGTGATCAGGCCGTTGATGATGGCCCAGACCAGGATCTGGTTGGTGATGCCCTGCGGCAGGACCATCGATGGGGGCACCACGGTGCCGCCCAGCGCGAAAGCCGGATAATAGGTCAGCGCTGGCAGGAAGGCGGTCAGGATAAAGGCGCCGGTCCAGCGCCGGCCGGTCGCGGTATGGTGCGGCGGCATCGTGCCGTCGGCGACCGCGGGCAGCCGCAGCCGGGAAAATATCGGCGCTTCCAGCAGGCCGTCGAAGGTGCCGAGCACGAGCGCGACGAAGCCGATCAGCGCAATCAGCGTGCCGATCTCCTTGCGGAACCAGATCTGGTCATCGACCGGACGCGGTGTGCCGCCCTTCAGCGTCCGGGCGAACCAGTCGAGGCTGTAGCCGATCGCCTCATCCGAGATGTGTTCGGCCGGATGCGTCATGGCCGGCGTGTAGAGTACCCGCGCTGTGCCAGCGGCCGGATCGCCATAGACCTTGCCCGGTTCGACCGGACCCTGCGTGCCGAACAGTGCCTGGAGCTTCGGGCTGTTGGCGACGTCGCGGGCGAGCTCGACGCCCCACATCAGGGTGGGGAATTCTTCGTACTTGGCGAACACAAGCGCCATGTTGCGCGGCCAGCTCGGGGTGCCTTCGGCGGCAAACGGCTGGCCGGTCGAGGATCCCTCGAGCACCATCGACTTGTAGTCGTTGGGCATGGCGGTGGCCGCCGCCAGCACGGTCCAGCCGCCCATCGAATGGCCCTCGAGCCCGATATTCTCCTTGTCGACGATTTGGAGGCTGCGGAGGTAGGCGAGACCGTCAGGTCCGCCGAAGCCGTTGGCGAAGGAGGGCGGGTCGCTGTAGCCGTGGCCGGTCTGGTCGAGCGCCAGCACGACATAGCCGCGGCGGGCGAACTCGATCGCGAACCCGTCCTGGGTCTCGCGCGAATTGATGTAGCCGTGGACGGCGAGGATGCCGGGTGCCGGAATCTGTGGCGTGGCGTTCGGCGGGATGTAGAGCAGGGCGCTCATGGTGTTGCCCTTGGCGCCCTTGAATCTGACATCCTCGATCCGGATGCCGCCGGCAGTCTGGGTGAAGTGGGCGAGCAGCCCGCCCGCCACGATCAGGACGATCCCCAGGATCGCCAGTGTCCATCTGCCCCGCATTGTCATTGCCCCTCGTTTCCCCTTGGCGCTCGGCTGTTAAAGCGGCATCTGAAGCCCCGCTTTACAGCTTCGCTTTGATTGTGGTTGATAGCCTATCCGAAGGCGAAGCGCGCGCAAGGCGCGGTTCCGCAGCAGCGTGGCCGGGATTCCGATTGAGGATTCGCAAACGCCGCTAACCCTGTTATCTCCCTGGAGAAAACGGTCTTGAGCGAAGCCGGTGCAAAGCTGGTCGCGAGCCCCGGCGCGAGGTGTTGAATCAGCCTGTTCGGAAACTGATTCAAAATCTTCAGACGTTGAATCAGAAAGTGAAGTGAGATGTCCGGCACCGACAAGACCAAGGCAGGGCATGACCTTGCCGGTCCCGTCGTCATCCTGGTCGAGCCGCAGCTCGGCGAGAACATCGGCATGGCCGCACGCGCGATGGGCAATTTCGCGCTGAGCAGGCTTCGCCTGGTCAAGCCGCGCGACGGCTGGCCGAACGTCGCAGCGCAACGCGCGGCCGCCGGCGCCGACCACATCATCGGGAACGTCGAGCTGTTCGACACCGTCGAGCAGGCGATCGCCGATCTCACGCTGGTGTTCGCGACCACTGCGCGTGCCCACGATCAGGCCAAGCCGGTGGTCGGGCCCGAAACTGCGGCAGCCGAGATCGTCGGCCATGTCGGGCGCGGTGGCGGCGCCGGCATCCTGTTCGGGCGGGAGCGCTCGGGCCTGACCAACGAGGAGGTCGCGCTCGCCAACCGCATCATCACCTTCCCGGTCAATCCGGGCTTTGCCTCGCTCAACCTGGCGCAAGCGGTGCTGCTGATCGGCTATGAATGGTTCAAGCTCTCGACCGCGGGTGCGCTGCCCTTCGCGATGCCGGAGAGGTCCGAGCCGGCCTCCCAACATCAGATCCAGGCCTTCTTCGACAACCTCGTGGCCGAGCTCGACAAGGTTGAGTTCCTGCGCCCCGCCGAGAAGCGCGACACCATGCTGGTGAACCTGCGCAACATCTTCACCCGGATGGACCCGACCAAGCAGGACATGCACACGCTGCATGGGGTGGTGATGGCGATCGCCGAGGGGCGGAAGGGCCCGGCCAAGGGCGGCGTGCTCGACGGCGCCCAGGCCACGCGGTTGCGGGCGCTGCTGGCCGAGCAGGGGCAGGGCGGCGCGACCGCCGACAACAGCAGCACCGTCCGCGGGCTGGCGCGGCTGCTCCGCCGCAACCCGACCGACGCCGAGCGGATCCTGTGGCAGTCGCTGACCAAGGATCGCCGCTTCGCCGGCCAGTTCAAGCGCCAGACCCCGGTCGGCCGCCACATCCCGGACTTCGTCTCCTTCGTGCACCGGATCGCGATCGAGCTCGTCAATCCGCACGAGAGCGACGCCATCGCCGCCGACCGCGCCAAGCGCCGCGCCTGGCTCGAAGAGCGGGATTATCGGGTGGTGGACGTGCAGGCCGCCGATGTCGAGCGCGATCTCGAGGGTGAGCTGGCGCGGCTGGAGGCGGGGCTTCAGCAAGGGCGGTGAGGTTTCGCCGCTACTCGGTCAACTTCATGGGATCGTACTTGAGTGCGCGCCCTCTCCATACGTCGTCCCGGCGAAAGCCGGGACCACAGGGTTGTGTTGTCGATGCAAGCTGTGGCCCCAGCGTCGTGAAGCAATTCGCATTCGTGGTTATGGGTCCCGGGTCAAGCCCGGGACGACGTGGGGATGGGTTCGGACTTAACTGTCAAACAGCCTGCTCGGTGTCGTCGCCCGGCTCGATGTTTAGACCGGAAACATAGCTGACACCTGTTCCGACACATCACTGACAGGTTTGCTGGACACAAGGGCGCAGGGAAAGCCGGGCGCCGATCGCACCCATGGGCCCCGAGCAATGGGTAGAAAGCTCGGGGGCAGGACCACAGGTGTAACCGGAGCAATCCGGCCATGACTGCATTCCGGGTTCTCGCCAGCGGCGAGACCCGGAATGACGATGGAGGAATATCAAGCCTTCGAAATGCCACCGTCGATCACCGGTCCCAACGTCTCGTAGCGCTGGCCGCTGAAGCGCACGAGTTGCAATTGCTCGAGCGGATAATAGTCGGTCGGCGAGGTGTTGACGCGGATGCCGGGAAGCAGGAGGTCGGATTCGAAATCCTTCAAATTCGCCGCCTGCTTGATGATGTTGGCGGACGAGACGTCGTCACCGCACTGCCTGAGCACCTGAACCATGACCTGGCTGACAATATAGGCGGTGGTGGCATAGATGTCGTTCTTGGCAGCCGCGGGATCGTATTTGTCGAGGAAGGCCCGCCAGGTCTGGATCGCGGGATCGCTGTCCCAGGCGGCGTCGACCGGATCCTTCATGTAGGCGCTCGAGATGATGCCCTTGGAAATCTCGAAGCCCGCGGCCTTCAGCGTCGAGCCTGCCGAGGACGCGTTGTTGCCGATGTAGTGCGCAGGCTGCCAGTCCAGCTCGGCAACCTTCTTGATGCCTTGTGCCGCAAATTTCGGCGTGGTCATGCTCATGAACACGTTGGCGCCGGCGGATTTGCATCGCACCACCTGGCTGTCGATCGTCGGATCCGCCGTTTCGTACGACAGCTCCGCGACGATTGCCGACGTCTTGGCGCCGAGACCGTCCTTGAAGCCCTTCAGCACGTCGCGTCCGAAGTCGTCATTCTGATAGACAATGCCGATCCTGGCATCGGGCTGGGTCGAGAGGACGTGCTTTGCGAATGTGCGTCCCTCGATCTGATAGCAGGGCATGAAGCCCATCGTGTACGGGAAGTTCTTGTAGTCGCCGAACTTGGTCGCGCCCGAGGCGATGAAGAGCTGCGGCACCTTCTTGATGTTCATGTATTTCATGATCGCCGCATTGGTCGGCGCACCGAGCGGAGAAAACAGCACGTCGATCTCGTCACCTTCGACGAGCTTGCGCGCCTGCTCGACGGTCTTCGCCGGGCTGTAGGCGTCGTCATAGGTGATGTACTTGATCATGCGGCCGTTGATGCCGCCCTGATCGTTGATCATCTTGAAATATCCGCCGGGCGTGCGGCCGATCGCCGAATAGACCGCAGCAGGTCCCGAGTAGGCGTCGATATTACCGATGACGATCTCTTTCTTGCTTTGGGCGATAGCGGGTTTGCCCAGGAGGACCGTGGCAGTGGTGGCGGCAGCACCTTTCAGGAGACTGCGGCGGGTCGGCTCGGGCGAACGATGCTTCCTCATTGCGTTCCTCTTCTTTCTCTTGTTGGCCGTCGGGCGGTCGTTGATGGCCGACCTTCCGGCAGTTGCATGGATCAATACACCGGGCAGTGGCCTGCCGGTCATGCCAGCTCCATGACATCGCGTTGATGCCGCTGCGCGGGAATCTCAGTATTCAGTGAGCGCAAGGCGAGGGCAAGAGGCCGTCGCGCCTCGAGGGGAGATTCGATCGAACGTCGCAGCAGACAGCTCGGTCAATTCCTGGACGCGGAATCACGTCCGGCCGGTGAATCCACGAAGATCACCGGCGTGCCGCGCTTGACGCCGGCAGCCAGCGCATGCGCATCCCAATTGGTCAACCGCACGCAGCCATGCGAAGCGGCCTTGCTGATCTTGCTGGGATCTGCGGTGCCGTGAATGCCGTAGCCCTCTGCCGAAAGGTTGATCCACATCGAGCCGACCGGATTGTTCGGACCTGGCCTGATCGTAAAGGGCCTTTTCGATTTGACGCCCTTGAAGTGGTATTTGGGATTGTAGCGATAGGTCGGGTTCTTGTTGATCGCCGTCACTTTAAGCGTTCCGCTCGGCGTGGGCTTTTCCGAACTGCCGACCGTTGCGGGATAGAACGCGAGCAGCTTTCCCGCTGCGTCGAACGCCTTGACCGTCTGCCGCGTCTTGTCCACCTCGACGTGCGCAACCGGCGCCGGATTTCCCGTTTGGAGAACGTTGGCAACCGCGATCGTTTCACCAGCCTTGTCGAACTTCTTTCCGGGATTGATCGCCTGAAGCAACTCCTGACTCATGTGAAATTTCTCGGCGAGTGCTTGCCGGGGACTGGTGTAGCTCAGGGCCGGCAGGTGCTTCATGTTCTCCATTTTCGCCGGCAGCTTCTTCAGGAACGGTCCTTTCACATCAGCCGCTGCGATCTCGTAGTTGACGATCGCAGGACCGTCGCTGGTGGCGGCGAGCTTGTCCCAGAGATCCGTCGTGACGCCCTTGTCGAACGGCACTCCATTCGCTTCGGCAAAGGCGGCCAGCGCTTTCTGCGCATTCTCGCCCAGCTTGCCGTCGATCTCGCCGGGGGAAAAATGCGCGCGATCGAGCAGAATCTCGAGCTTGGCAATGGCGGCGCTGATCTGCTCATGGCGGGG
>NZ_LNCU01000014.1:57119-102610 GCF_001542415.1 Bradyrhizobium macuxiense | reverse complement strand
GAGCCGTGCCGCGACCGCCGGCGCGGCCGACGCAAGCAGAAGAACGACGACAAGGGATCGGAGCATTGTGCATCCCCAGCGTGGATCATTCCGTAAAGTTACGGGAAGCTCCAAAGTTCCAACGCGAACATTCGCATCGCTTCGCGATGGAACAGGGAAGATCGCAGCTTCGCCGCAATCGACTCGTTAAAAAGTCGTTATCGGAAGCGCATTTGCGCGCAACTCACAGCACAATCTAGGTCCTTCCCAGCAAATGCGATTCGTTATCGCGGTGCTCGCCGCGTTTCTCGCCTTGATGATCGATTTCGATCGTTCGCCAAGCCAGGTCTCAGGCGATACCCCAACAAGGCACGCGTCGCCTGTCTCAAAGGACCCGGTGTCCGACGATGTCCCCTTCGCCGCTCGCTTCATTGAAAGCGCTGTTGCCAGCGAGAAACCGAGTTGGCTGATCGATGATGCAGCGGCTGCATCTGCAGGCCAGCCGGAGCAGACCATAGCCGGGCCGCAGGCATCCTCGATCGATGTGTTCTGCCGTACCCTGAAGGATGCCGCCGAAGCGAGCGAGATCCCTGTCGCGTTTTTTGCGCGCCTGATCTGGCAGGAGAGCCGCTTCCGCGCGGACGAGATCAGCCACGCCGGCGCGCAGGGCGTTGCGCAATTCATGCCGGAGACAGCCGCCGAAGTCGGCCTCGACGATCCCTTCGATCCGCTCAAGGCGCTGCCTGCCTCCGCGAGGCTGTTGCGCAAGCTGCGCGACGATTTCGGCAATCTCGGTCTTGCCGCTGCGGCCTACAATGCCGGCAGTGGTCGTATCCAGAAGTGGCTCGCCAGGGAGGGCGAACTGCCACGCGAGACCCGCGACTATGTCCGGATCGTCACCGGAACCAGGGCGGAGGATTGGATCGAGGACGCTGACAGGCTGGCGATCCGGATCGATCTGCCGCGCGAAGCGCCCTGCGAAGGGATCGGTGGCTTGTCCAAGTCGAAGGAGGTGACGTTCGTCTCCGCACTGGCCGCGCCCGGCGTGACCATGATCATCCGCAAGGCCGAGGCCGCAGAGCTGGCGGCAAGGGTTGCAGCCAGCCGCGTGCGCAAGCGGCTCGCGATCCTGCTCAAGAAGGCTGCGCCGGGTGCTGCCCGGCTCGGCAAGGGGCGCCACATCATCGTCGCACAGAGCAAGGCCAAGCCGGCGAAGGGCCGTGCCATTCGCCTGGCGTCGCGCGAACGTTCATCGAGCTGACGCATCGGGTCAGGCCGGAGGCGAGATCGTCCGCAGGACGTCCCTGAACACGCCGTACTGCACCTTGAACGCTTGCGGGCTGTAGTCCTGGTAGTATCCCGCGGTCACCGCGACGACGAGATCGAGCTCCGGGACGATGCGGATCGACTGCCCGCCGCGGCCGAGCGCGCCGATCCAGTGGATCTCACGGCCATTGAGCCGGGCGCGACCGAGCCACCACAGGTAGCCATACGATTGATTGTCCGTGGCCTTGAGCTTCGGTGCCGTCGAGGTCTCGATCCATGCCTTCGACACGATCTGGCGGTCCTTCCAGCGGCCGCCCGCGAGGACGAGGCGGCCGATCTTCGCCATGTCGCGCGGCCGCAGGCGCAATCCGCCGCCGGCATCGGTGTCGCCCTTGACCCGGCTCCACTCCACGCCGGTGATGCCGAGAGGCTCGAACAGAGTCTCGCGGGCGAATTCGTCGAGCGGGCGACCGGTTGCCTTGCGCATGATGGCCGACACGAGCGTCAGCGCGCCGGTGTTGTAGAAGAACTCCTGTCCGGCCGGGGTAGTCACCGGAAGACCGAGTACGTAGTGACATGGGTCCTGCGCCATGTGCATGCGCGCTTCGTCATTGTCGTAATCTCCGGTCGCCGGGGTCGCCTCGATCCACTTCAGGCCCATCGACATGGTGAGCGCATGCACCAGCTGGATGCGGTCCCTTTCCGGGGAACGCATGTCCGACAGCTCAGGGAAGAAGTTGAAGATCGGTTCGTCGACGCTGCGGATCAGCCCGCGATCGATCGCGATGCCGACTGCGAGCGATGCGACGCTCTTTGAAACCGACTTCATGTCGTGCAGCGTATCGGCATCGAAGGTAACGTTCTCCACCCGGCGGCCGTAAAAGCGGCCCGGGACCTCGTCGTCACCCCTGAAGTAGCGCTCGAACACCAGCTTGCCGCCATGGGCGACCAGCACGGCGTGGATACTGGCATCGCTCGCGGCGAGCTGATCAGCCGTCTTGCAGAGCGCATCATGGTCGACGAGCTTGTCCGCATTGCCCGCGGCGACGGGCCAGCCGTCATCTCGCGCAGCAGGAAAACCGCAACCGCCGGACGTCTCGGCGTACACCGGCAACGCGGCGAACGGCGCCAGCGCAGCTCCACCGAGAAGTGACACAAACTGGCGCCGTCTCATGCGATGCTCGTGTTCACACCTGTTGCGACTGATCAAGCGTATCAGATGATTGTGTCAAGCGCGATTGCTCAGGCCGGCAGTGCCAGGCCGGAGGTGCGACCGTGCGTGCTATGCTGAGGCACCAGAAAGACGCGATCATAGGCGATGTTAAACGCGAACGCGTAGACCAAATAAAACGCGACGATGGAGAGATCCATCATCAGCGCAGCCCAGGGCGTCGGCTGGGCGCTGATCCCGGCGCACATCATGGCGAGCTCGCCGGTTGCCGAAGAGCTGGCCATTCCCGAGCTGGAATTCGACGAGGGCGCGCATCCCGTCGCGCTCGAAGTGGTCTGGCACAAGCAGCGGCCGGCGGGGCCAGCGGCAAAATGGCTGCGTCGCCGCTTCGCCGCGCGACCGGCCATGCTCCGGATGTGAAGAGGTGCTCGGCTGCAGCAGCGCCCGACTTTATGCCTTTGCTTGCGAACGGAGCAGCGCTGCGCAGTGCCGCGCGATGCTGGTCTCTTCGCTGGTCGGGATGACCAGCACGTCAACCTGGCTGTCCGCCGCGGCGATGTGCTGCTGCGCCTTTGCGTTGGCTGTCGCATCGAGGCGGACGCCGAGCCAGGCGAGGCGATCGCAGATCTGCTGTCTGATCTCGGCGGCGTGCTCGCCGATACCGCCGGTGAACACCAGGGCGTCCAATCCTGCGAGCGAGTTCGCCATCACGGCAACCCCGGCGGCAACGCGGAAGGTGAAGAGCTCGACGGCGTCTCGTGCCGCAGCTTCCCGGCTTGCCAGCAGCGCGCGCATGTCGGCCGAGACGCCGGAGACGCCGAGCAGGCCGGACTTCTCGTACAGCAGATGCTGCACCTTCTCGGCCGACATCTTCTCTTCCTGCAGCAGGTAGAGCAGCACGCCGGGATCGATCGTGCCGCAGCGCGTCCCCATCACGAGACCGTCGAGCGGAGTCAGGCCCATCGTGGTGTCGACGCTCTTGCCCCCGTGCAGGGCGCACAGGCTCGCACCATTGCCGAGATGCGCCACCACGACACGCTTCCCGGCCGATTGTGGCGCGATCGTAGCGAGGCGGCCTGCGACATATTCGAAGGAGAGGCCGTGGAAGCCGTAGCGGCGGATGCCCCGTTCCTCGAACTGCCGCGGGATCGCAAAGCGGCTCGCCGGCGGCGTCAGACCGTGATGGAAGGACGTATCGAAGCAGGCGATCTGCGTCAGCTCCGGCTGCAGCGATTGCACTGTCCGGACCGGTGCCAAGCAGCGCGGCTGGTGCAGCGGTGCGAGCGGCGTCAATGCGTCCAGCGCCGCAAGGGTGCGCTCCGTGATCGCGACTGGGCGAGAGAACTCGCGACCGCCGTGGACGATGCGATGGCCGACGGCGGCGAGCTTGCCGCCCACGAGATGGTCCTCGATCCAGGCGAAGATATCGGCGAACAGGCCGTCGTCGTTGGCCTCGCCGGCAGGGCGGCGCTTCTCGAACAGCTGCTTGCCCGACGCATCGCTGACCACGATGCGCGGCACCTTCTCCTGCTCGTCGAGCAGGCCCTTGCATTGGAGCTGCGGCTCTGCCGAGCCGATATCGAACAGGCCGAACTTGACGCTGGAGGAGCCGGCGTTGAGCACCAGAACGCTATCGGACATCGGCGGTCTCTTTCGCTGCGCTTCAGCTCCCGGATGTGTGTGCGGTTGTGCCGGCTGCGCCGTAGGGCCAGACCCAGTCGCGGATCTGCGGCATGTCTTCGCCGTGTTCGCGCACGTAGCGGGAGTGCTCGATCAACGTATCGCGGAACTGCTGCTTGATATGCGCCGCCGCGATGTCGAGCCCCGGTACGCGCTCGATCGCCTCGATGGCGAGATGGAAACGATCGAGCTGGTTCAGCACCACCATGTCGAACGGCGTCGTGGTGGTGCCTTCCTCGGCAAAGCCACGCACGTGCATGCCGGCGTGATTGGTGCGGTTGTAGGTCAGGCGATGGATCAGATAGGGATAGCCGTGATAGGCGAAGATCACAGGCTTGTCGCGCGTGAACAGGCCGTCGAAATCGCGGTCGGACAGGCCATGCGGATGCTGCTCCTTCGGCTGCAGCGTCATCAGATCGACCACGTTGACGACGCGGATCTTCAGGTCAGGCAGCGCCTTGCGCAAGAGGTCGACCGCGGCGAGCGTCTCCAGGGTCGGAACGTCACCCGCACAGGCCATCACCACATCGGGCTTCGCATTAGGCGCCTCGGTGCCGGCCCAATTCCAGATGCCGATGCCGGCCTCGCAATGGGGGATCGCCTCGCGCATCGAGAGCCATTGCGGCGAGGGCTGCTTGCCAGCGACGATCAGGTTGATCCGGTCGTAAGTGCGCAGGCAGTGATCGGCGACCCACAGCAGCGTGTTGGCATCCGGCGGCAGGTAGACGCGGACGATGTCGGCCTTCTTGTTGGTGACGAGATCGATGAAGCCTGGATCCTGATGGCTGAAGCCGTTGTGGTCCTGGCGCCAGACATGCGAGGTGAGCAGATAGTTCAGCGACGCGATCGGACGCCGCCAGGACAGCGCGCGCGAGACCTTCAGCCATTTGGCATGCTGGTTGAACATCGAATCCACGATGTGGATGAAGGCCTCGTAGCAGGAGAAGAAGCCGTGCCGGCCGGTGAGCAGATAGCCTTCCAGCCAGCCCTGGCAGAGATGCTCGCTCAATACCTCCATCACCCGTCCGTCATGGGCGAGATGCACGTCATAGGGCTCGATCCCTTCCATCCAGACGCGGTCGGTCACCTCGAACACTGCGTCCAATCGGTTGGATGAGGTTTCGTCCGGGCCCATGATGCGGAAGTTGCGTGCGTCGGCATTCAGCGTCACGACCTCGCGCAGCAGCTTGCCGAGCTCGCGCGTCGCTTCGCCGACCACGCCGCCAGGGCACGGCACGTCGACGGCGAGCTCGCGAAAATCCGGCAACTTGAGCTCGCGCTTGAGCAGGCCGCCATTGGCGTGCGGATTGGCGCCCATCCGGCGATTGCCATCAGGTGCGAGCGCCTGCAATTCCGGCACAAACCGGCCGTTGCCGTCGAACAGTCTGTCCGGCTCGTAGCTCTTCATCCAGCGTTCGAGCTGCTTCAAATGATCGGGATTGTTGCGCGCATTCGCGATCGGCACCTGATGCGCGCGCCAGAAACCCTCGACCTTCAACCCGTCGACCTCTTTCGGTCCGGTCCAGCCCTTCGGGCTACGCAGCACGATCATCGGCCATCGCGGCCGCTGCAAGTCTGCTTGCTTGTCGCGCGCGCTTCGCTGGATCGCGCGGATGCCGGCGAGCGCGGCATCGAGCGTGTCGGCCATCAGCCGGTGCATCGCAGGCGGATCGTCGCCCTCGACGAATAGCGGTTCGTAGCCGTAGCCGATGAAGAGGCTGCGAATCTCGTCATCGGTCATGCGTCCCAGCACGGTGGGGTTGGCGATCTTGTAGCCGTTGAGATGCAGGATCGGCAGCACCGCGCCGTCATGCACCGGATTGAGGAACTTGTTGGAGTGCCAGGAGGCTGCAAGCGGGCCGGTCTCGGCCTCGCCATCGCCGACCACGCAGGCCACGATCAGGTCGGGATTGTCGAAGGCGGCGCCGTAGGCATGGACCAGCGCGTAGCCGAGCTCGCCACCCTCATGGATCGAGCCGGGCGTTTCCGGCGCGGCGTGGCTCGGAATTCCGCCGGGGAAGGAGAACTGGCGGAACAATTTGCGCAAGCCGTCCGCATCGCACGTTACCTCCGGATAGATCTCCGTGTAGGTGCCCTCGAGATAGGTGTTGGCGACCATGCCGGGCCCGCCATGGCCGGGACCGCAGATATAGATGACGTCGAGATCGGACGCGCGGATCGCGCGATTGAGGTGGGCATAGATGAAGTTGAGACCCGGCGTGGTACCCCAATGTCCGAGCAGCCGCGGCTTGATGTGCTCGGGCTTGAGCGGCTCCTTCAGCAGCGGATTGTCGAGCAGATAGATTTGGCCGACCGAGAGGTAGTTGGCGGCGCGCCAGTAGCGGTCGAGCAGTTCCAAATCGTTGGCGCGGGGGCGCTCGCCTGGGGGTGTCGTCAGCTGCATGCCGATCTCCTTGCAGAAGATGCGAACAATGACCCCCGAGCCCGCCGATCTGTTCCATCGATCGCGAGGTTAGAATGCAAATATGACGGCAGCTTTGAGCGGGGTCAAAATCGCGCGGCCGATGGCGTTGGTGGTTGAGCGATGAAGATGACAACCGGATTGCAGCGGTCATTGCCGTTGCATGAGAATGGCTTAAGATTTCCGCAAATGCGCGTTTCGTGGAACTATCGTCCCTATCACCGCTCCGTCTCGATCGAAATGGGGCGGCTCGAGACCGCTTACCCGGTTGCCCAGACGGCCCATTTCCACCCTGACGTCCAGATCGCCGCGGCGACCTGTGGATGGCATGCCTATGCGACTCCGCTGGGCGAGTTCCGCGCATCGCCGGGAGACATCGTCGTACTCCCGGCCGGCCTGCCGCACGCATCGCATGGCAGCGCAGCGTCGATCGTCACCCACCTCTATCTGCCAGGCGATCATCCAGCCGCGCGCGGCATCGTGATGCCGCAGATCATTCCCCGCACACGAGCGCGATCACCGGATGAGCTTCTCGATGCCGTCGGATCGGTGCACAGGGACGCGCGCTGCGACAGCCGGTCGGCGCCGATGGCCGCACTGCCGGAGCAGGTTCTGGACCACGACCTCGATGTCGGCGCGATGGCCGCGCGGTTCGGATATTCGACCGACGGATTCATCAGGGCCTTCAGGCGGCAGTTCGGCATGACGCCGGCGGCCTATCGTCTTGCCGATCGGCTGGCGAAGGCGCGTGCGCTGCTCAAGAACGCCGACGCGGTCGCGGACGTTGCCTACGCGACATGCTTTGCGGACCAAAGCCATTTCGGACGGCTTTTTCGCAGGGCCTATGGCGCTACGCCGGCGGTCTACCGATCGGCATTCGCGCCGAGGTGAGACGGTCGATTTCGTTCCAGACGGACTGACGGCCTCCTTAGTAGCGTGGCATCACGATGTCCGCTCAAGAACCAACCCGTCACGGTCGCTCATGAACGCCTTTGCACCTCTCCTGGTCGTCGCAGCGGGCTGCTGCGTCGGCTTCCAGCAATTGTTGAATGCGAATCTCGGAAAGACGCTCCAGTCTGCCTGGTGGTCGGCCTTTGTCAGCTATCTTGGCGGGACGATCGCGCTGGCGGTGCTCCTCGTCATCCTGCGCGTACCGTTTTTCAGCTTCGCATCTGCCACGCGCGCGCCCTTGATCGCGTGGACTGGCGGCGTCTTCGGCGCGGTGTTCATCGCCACCAGCGTGTTCATGATCCCGCGCCTCGGCGTCGCGACCGTCGTAACCCTGATCGTCGTGGGCCAGCTGCTCAGCTCGCTGCTGTTCGACCAGTTCGGCCTGCTGGGCACGCCGCAGCACCCGGCGACGCTGGTTCGGCTGCTCGGCGCCGCATGCCTGGTTGCCGGCGCCGCATTGGTCCGGGCGTGACGTCTGCGCGGCCTCCGCGTCGCGCGTTGCGGAAACGACAGCACCGCCGGGGACTGCTATATTGCCGCGCGGGGTGATCAGAGCAAGGTGAAGACGATGGCGGGAGAGTTGGCGGGCAAGGTCGCTGCCGTGACCGGAGCGGCATCGGGCATCGGATTGGCGAGCGCGGAGGCGATGCTGGCGGCGGGTGCGTGCGTGGTGATGGTCGACCGCGACGAGGCGGCGCTGAAGCTGCTCCGCGACAAGCATGGCGATGCGATGATCCTGCTGGTGATCGACCTGCTCGACCCGAAGAGCTGCGCCACGCTGTTGCCGGCGGTGCTCGAGAAGGCCGGCCAGCTCGACATCCTGCATGCCAATGCCGGGACCTATATCGGCGGCGACCTGGTCGATGCCGACACCGCGGCCATCGACCGGATGCTGAACCTGAACGTCAACGTCGTAATGAAGAACGTGCACGACGTGCTGCCGCACATGATCGCACGCGGGACGGGCGACATCATCGTCACGAGCTCCCTGGCCGCGCATTTTCCGACGCCGTGGGAGCCGGTCTATGCGTCGTCGAAATGGGCGATCAACTGCTTCGTCCAGACGGTGCGGCGTCAGGTGTTCAAGCACGGCATTCGCGTCGGCTCGATCTCGCCCGGACCCGTCGCCAGCGCGCTGCTTGCCGACTGGCCGCCCGAGAAGCTGAAGGAGGCGAGGGACGCGGGAAGTCTGCTCGAGACCAGCGAGGTGGCCGACGTCGTGATGTTCATGCTGACGCGGCCGCGCGGCGTGACCATTCGCGACGTCGTCATGCTGCCGACGAATTTCGATCTCTAGCGCAAGGCGAAGCTGCGATCGCCAGGCGGCGCTGCGATCGACGGTCGGCGCAATCGGCTCGTCGTGCCGACCCGAGCGGACGGCTCCGCTCTAGCTTCACACGTATCACGACGCGGTCATTCGGCTGTCACCTCGCTCGACTTTGATCGCGCAGCGAATCCGCAACATCGAGGTGGGCGTCCATGGCTTTTCTTGGCACTATCTCGACCTGGATCGGTATCGCCGCCTGCGTCCTGCAGTCGGCCCTGTTCGCCGGCCTGAATCTCGCGGTGTTCAGCCTCAGCCTGTTGCGGCTTCAGATCGAAGCGGACAGCGGCAAGGCAAGCGCCGCGCGCGTGCTCGAGCTGCGCAGGAACGCCAACCAGATCCTGGCGACCATCATCTGGGGCAACGTCACGACAAACGTGCTGCTGACATTGCTGTCGGATTCGGTGCTCGCCGGCGTCGGTGCGTTCCTGTTCTCGGCCTTCGCCATCACCTTGCTCGGCGAAATCTTCCCGCAGGCCTATTTCTCGCGCAACGCGCTGGCGATGACCGCGCGGTTTCTGCCGTTCCTGAACTTCTATCGCATCGTGCTGTTTCCGCTGGCGAGGCCGACCGCGATGGTGCTCGACTGGTGGCTGGGGTCGGAAGGCATCTCCTATCTGCATGAGCAGGACATCCGGCAGATGATCGCCCGCCATGTCGTCGACGGCGGCGACATCAGCAAGGTGGAGGCGACCGGCGCGCAGAATTTTCTCGACCTCGACGACATCTCCGTGTGCGACGAGGGCGAGGTCATCCATCCCGACAGCATCCTGAGCCTGCCGCTGGCCAACCAGCGCTGCGTATTGCCGAAATTTGACCGCGTTCCCGATGATCCCTTCCTGCGCCGGATTGACGCGTCCGGGATGAAATGGGTGGTCGTGACGGATCTTGCCGGCGAGCCGGTGTTCGTGCTCGATGCCCATCATTTCCTGCGCGATGCGCTGTTCAACCAGCTGGAGAGCGATCCGACCGCCTATTGGCACCGGCCGATCATCGTGCGCGACGCCAAGGCGCGGCTCGGCGACGTCATCGGGCTCATGAAGGTCGTGCCGGAAACGCCCGGCGACGACGTGATCGAGCACGATCTGATCCTGGTCTGGAGCGGTCAGAAGCGCATCATCACCGGCTCGGACCTCCTCGGGCGCCTGTTGCGCGGCATCGCGACGGTGGAGAAGCGGTCGGCGGCGTAGACCGCAACAAGCTGTACGGCGGCGCTGCCAGCGCGTTTGGTCGCAGGCGCGAGCGGCAGGGCCTGCGAGGCCATGGAATTGCTGGCATACTCCTTGCTCGTTGCTGGACAGTGCAACGCCAGGGAGACGACCCATGAAACGCGAAGACCTCACCGAGAAGCTGCTCGACATCAAGCGCGAGAAGGGCTGGAGCTGGAAATATATCTGCGAAAAGATCGGCGGCTATTCCGAGGTGCTGATAACGGGTGCGATCCTCGGCCAGATGAAACTGACGAAGCCGCATGCCGCCAATGCCGGCGAGCTGTTCGGCCTCTCGAAAGCCGAGATCGCAATGCTGAACGAGACGCCGATGCGCGGCATGCCGATGCCGCCGACCGATCCCTTGATCTACCGCTTCTACGAGCTCGTGATGGTCAACGGGCCGGCGTGGAAGGCTCTGATCGAGGAAGAGTATGGTGACGGCATCATGTCGGCGATCGACTTCGACATGGTGATGGAGCGGTTGCCGAACCCGAAGGGCGATCGCGTCAAGATCACGATGTCAGGCAAGTTCCTGCCGTACAAATATTACGGCGCCAGCGGCAACGTGCCGGAATACGGCTTCAAGGAAGGGTAAGGGGCGAATGGTGAATAGCGAGTAGCGAGTGGATTTCTATTCGCTACCCGCCACTCCCTATTTGCCTTTCGCGGCGGCGAAAGCCGCGCGAACATGCTTCACCGGCGTCAGGTCGCGAACGTAGGTGAACGATCCCATCTCTTTCATCTCGCGGGCAGCGTAGCAAGCGTGCCGCTCCATCGCTCCGCCGACGCGCTTGACGCCGGCGGCAGAGAGCTGCTCGACGGTCAGCGTCGGATCGGCAAAGCCCATCGCGTGGTTGAAGAGCATCTGACGGCGAGCCACGATATCGTGACGGTGACGCGACGCGGCGGTTTCTTGAGCGCGGCGTCGCGGCTGCTGCTGAAAAATATCCGTGCCGAATATGGCGGTCCGAAGCCGTCGGCGCGTTGACGAACGAACCGCCGCCTTCGCTGCTAGGCCGTAACGACCTGCACTGCGTAGGCGTAGGGTCCGTTCGGGCTGCGCTGCGCATTCCACGCGCAGTACCAGCCGCTGCCCCAGGGAAGGCCGGTGTCCCACCCGTTCGAGCTGACGTTATCCCACTGCCATGCTCTGACGTTATCCTGGGGGTTGGCCGGGAAGAACTGGCCCGAATAGACCATGATCTGTCCCTGCTGGGCCCTGAACGGCGCGGTCGTCTGCCAAGACAACCAAAGGTTGCCGTGCAGCTGATACGCGCTGAGGTACCAGGTGTAGGAAGCGGACGGGGTTTGGACCGCCTGGGCCTGATCAGTAATGTGCCGCGTCGAAACCATCTCGTTCATCTCGAAATCTCCCTGAGGTTGTGTTATCAATGAGGTCGATCTTAGATTTTGAAAACTATACATGCAACCAAAGATTGCTCACAAAGTGGTGTTGCGAAGGAAGGTGTATTGCGAAACATTGCCGCCTATCGGCTTGGCTTGAATGTTTCGAAGCGAGGCGAGTGCCGTGCTCGCGGCGCCGGACGCTCTGTACTCGAACATGACTTTAAGGAGGAGCGAGCTGACCTCATCGCGTCGTCATTGCGATCCAGTGAATTGCGCCAATGCAGCGTGTGATTGTCTAGGTTCATCGCCGCGGTGCGAACCGTAACGACGTTGCGCATCTCACGGTTTCGCTCTGACCCCCTGATGAAGTGGATCACTGTTTCGATCCGTTCACGAGGTTGTGTATTTATTCGATATAAACGTTAGGATGTTGCGCGACGCGGTCCAGCGGGCGCGTCGGGGCGGGTTCGGTATGGAGATTGGCGCCGGGGGCAATCCGCGCAGCGGCGACCGCGGCCTCGGGGAGGACGGCTTGCAGCAGTACGGCTAACAGCGCGCGCGATGACGCAGCGGTTCTATTTCAGACTTCCAGTGGCCACCGGCAACAGAAAAGGCTCGCCGCCCAGGGCGACGAGCCGTCCAGTGATCCTTGAGCGGCCATTGCGCCTACGTCCCCGCCTTCACCTGCGCCACGGCTTGCGCGAGCAGTTCGTCCATCTTGGCGCGGATATCGGCCTCGGTGACGGCGTTGCCCTTGGCGTTAAGGTCCTTCAAAACCTTGTGCAGGACATCGTTGTCGCCGGCTTCCTCGAAATCGGCGGCCACCACCTCCTTGGCGTAGGCATTGGCGGCGTCGCCCGCGATCCCGAGCTTTTCCGCGGCCCACAGGCCGAGCAGCTTGTTGCGGCGGGCTTCGGCCTTGAACTTCTGCTCTTCGTCGAGGGCGAACTTCTTCTCGAAACCTTCCTCGCGCTTGTTGAATTCGTTCATGGCCGAAGTTCCAATCCCCTGCTGAATGGTGGGCCGCAGCTCGTTGCGGCAGCCTCGATCCATGCCTAAATATGCAGGCAGAATCGGCAACACAACGAGCCGTTAAGCCGCAGGCAAAACAGGCGGAATCGGCCCCTTATGATAGGGCGGTATAAGTTGGTCCGAAGGGGTCGTATCGATTGTGCTGGATGGGCCAATCGGGTACGTTGCCAGCAGGCTTGGTTCTTGTTCTGTTTCCGGTTGGAATACCAAGGTTCCAGGCCTCCGCGGCAGCTCCGTCGTGGGTCGTAACCCCAAGTCATCCGGAGCACCCAAATTCATGGATTTCAACAAAACACGGTACATCCCAATGAGCCGTCGACGCCGTATTTATGAAGGCAAGGCCAAGGTCCTCTATGAAGGCCCAGAGCCGGGAACCCTGATCCAGCACTTCAAGGACGACGCGACCGCGTTCAACGCCAAGAAACACCAGGTGATCGAGGGCAAGGGCGTCCTCAACAACCGGATTTCGGAGTACCTGTTTCAGCACCTCAACGACATCGGGGTGCCGACCCATTTCATCCGCCGTCTCAACATGCGCGAGCAGCTGATTCGCGAGGTCGAGATCGTGCCGCTCGAGGTGGTGGTGCGGAACGTCGCCGCCGGCTCGCTGTCGCAGCGCCTCGGGATCGAGGAGGGCACCCAGCTGCCGCGCTCGATCATCGAGTTCTATTACAAGAACGACCAGCTCAACGACCCCATGGTGTCGGAAGAGCACATCACCGCCTTCGGCTGGGCCACGCCGCAGGAGATCGACGACATCATGGCGCTCGCCATCCGCGTCAACGACTTCCTGACCGGTCTCTTCCTCGGCATCGGCATCCGCCTCGTCGACTTCAAGATGGAGTGTGGCCGGCTGTTCGAGAACGAGATGATGCGGATCATCGTCGCCGACGAGATCTCGCCAGACTCCTGCCGTCTGTGGGACATCAAGTCGAACGAGAAGCTGGACAAGGACCGCTTCCGCAGGGATCTCGGTGGTCTCCTGGAGGCCTATACCGAAGTCGCCAAGCGGCTCGGCATCCTGATCGAAAATGAGCGGCCGGCCGGCAGCGGCCCGGTGCTGGTGAAGAGCTAAGGGGCGATCGTGAAGGCACGTGTCACTGTCACATTGAAGTCGGGCATCCTCGATCCGCAGGGCAAGGCGATCGAGGGCGCACTGAAGTCGCTCGGCGTCGACGGCATTGCCAGCGTCCGCCAGGGCAAGGTGTTCGACATCGAGCTCGCCGCGACCGACCAGGCCAAGGCGGAGGCCGCGCTGAAGGCCGCCGCCGACAGGCTGCTCGCGAATACCGTGATCGAGAACTACCGGGTCGAGGTTCTGAGCTGATCGGGCGAGCCAGATGACAACAGCCGCTCTCGCCGTTCCCGGCAGCAATCGTTCGTCCGTTCGATCGTCGTTGCTTGCGTTGCTCATGACTGCCGGGATTGGCGGTGCGTTGGCGCAATCACCGCCGGCGCCCGCGACAGCACCGCAGGCGCCGCCGGTTTCGATCAGCGGGTGGAGTTACAAGCTCGATCAGCGCAGCGGCTCCGATGTGCACGTCTTCCGCTGCGAGCAGCCGAGCTGTGGTGCGGGCTCCAAGGTGACCTATCGGCTCTATGCCGCCGACAATCCGATGACCCTGGACCAGTTCCGTGAGAGCCAGACCCAGATCATAAAGGCGCTGGAGCAGCGGAAGCCGGGACAGCGGATCACGCTGATCGGCGTCGATGGCGCCAAGGCGACCGCGCCGCGGATGTTTCGGGCACGGCGCCTGACGGTGACGCCAGACGGCGTCAGCGAATATCA
This sequence comes from Bradyrhizobium macuxiense, assembly GCF_001542415.1. GTDB lineage: Bacteria > Pseudomonadota > Alphaproteobacteria > Rhizobiales > Xanthobacteraceae > Bradyrhizobium > Bradyrhizobium macuxiense. The sequence goes on along the minus strand of NZ_LNCU01000014.1, from coordinate 88,438 downwards.
AGTCAACGGCCTGCTGTTTGGCACGCGCGCCTCGGCCAGCCTGATCAGTTCGGCACGCGACGAGAAGGCCAGCAACGACAACTACGCAAAGTTCGCGGCCGCAGTTATGCATGTTCTAGCGCCTAAAACCCGGTGATCTCATGAAATCAGCCGTCCTCGTCTTCCCCGGCATCAACCGCGAGCGCGACATGGCGCGCGCGCTCAAGCTCGCCTCCGGCAACGAGACCGCGATGGTCTGGCACGCCGAGACCGCGCTGCCCAAGGGCACCGATCTCGTGGTGGTGCCCGGCGGCTTCTCCTACGGCGACTATCTGCGCTGCGGCGCGATCGCGGCCCGCGCGCCCGTGATGGACGCGGTGCGCGACTTCGCCGCCAAGGGCGGCCTCGTGCTCGGCGTCTGCAACGGCTTCCAGATCCTCTGCGAGTCCGGCCTGCTGCCGGGCGTGCTGATGCGCAACGCGGCACTGAAATTCGTCTGCCGCGACGTGCATATGCGGGTCGAGCGCTCCAACACGCCGTTCACCCGCGGCTACAATGCCGGCCAAGTGATCCGCGTGCCGGTTGCGCATGGCGAGGGCAACTACGAGGCGGACGAGGAGACGCTGAAGCGTCTCGAAGGCGACGGCCGAGTGCTCTATCGCTACTGCTCGCCCGAAGGCGTGGTCGACGAGGCCTCCAATTTCAACGGCGCCGCGAATTCGATCGCCGGCATCGTCAACGAGCGCGGCAACGTGCTCGGCATGATGCCGCACCCCGAGAACCACGTCGAAGAGATCATGGGCTGCACCGACGGACGCGGCCTGTTCGCAGGGCTGGTCCAGCATCACGAAAAGGCGGCGTAAGGCGCCGACGCGCTTTCTCGCGCGGCCTCGTCGAAATGCCGCGCGCTGCCGGCGTGCAATCAGAAATCGCCGCCGGCCCTATCCCCGCAGCCGGCCCAGTGCGCGCTTGATGACGTCGCCCGGCACGGTCATCGCGGCGACGCCGGCCATCACGAGCACAAGGCCGAGCGCCAGGTTCGACGGCACGGATTCCCCGATCAGCACGACCGACAGCGCCACGCCGATCGGAATGCGCAGGTAGGCCTGCGCGTTGGTGGCGAGCGTGCCGAGCCGCGTCAGGCACATGTAGAACAGCATCAGCCCGAGCGCGCTCGAGAATATCCCCATGGTGACGGTGGCGACCAGCGCCTGCGGCGTCGGATGCAGCGTCCAGGGGTGTTCGAGGATCAGCGCGGCCGGCAGCAGCACCGTGCCGCCGAACAGGAGCGAGCCGGCCGCCACCACCATCGGATCGTAGTCAGACAGGCGCAAGCCAAAGATCGTGGCGCAGGCAAACGAGACGGTGGCGAGCAGGATCGCGATCTCGGCTACGATCTCCTTGCCGAAGCCGCTGAGCGCATCGAGGCCGATGATCGCGACCGTGCCGGCGAGGCCGAGGATCGCCCCGAGCAGCTTGACGGGAGAAGCCGGCTCGTGCCGCGTGATCGCCCAGGTGATGAGGAAGGCGAAGATGGGCGTCGTCGAGGCCAGCACCACGGTGTGAGAGGCCTGCACGAATTGCTGCGCCCAGGTGATCACCAGGAACGGGATCGTCGAATTGATGGTCTGCTGGAACGCGAACAGCTTCCAGGCCTTCATGTCGGTCGGGACGCGGATGCCGCGGATGCGCAGCACGACGAGCAGGAAGAGGGCGGCGATCAGCGAGCGGGCCGAGATGAAGGTAACCGGCGGAATCGAGCCGAGCGCGATCTTGGTCAGCGGATAGGTCGAACTCCAGCAGCAGGCGAGTGCGAGCAGCAACGCATAGTCGCGCCAGCCGCGTACGGATGGTGCGGCTCTGGATGGAGTGGACGTTTGCACGGGAGCCGTCACGCCACCCGCTCTAGCTGTGCTCTTCGGCACCTTGATTGGCTCCCCGCGCGTTGGCGCGCTGGGCAACTGATACTTCGGGACTACAGCGGAGGCCAGCGGATAATCCTCCGTGCCGCGTGAGATGATCTCGATGCGGTGCAGGTCCGGCGGACGGTCGACAAGCCTGTTTACCGTGACGAGGAATTTGATCGTGTGGAGTGCGGCGAGGCGATCGGGAGTGGCATCGGCTCACTCGCAATTCTGTCACGCGGCATATCCGGGCGATGCGCATCGACGGCAATGTCAAATCGAGCCCTGTATCTTTCACACCGGCGAGGAGCGACAATGGGTGCCGCGCAATGTCGCCCGGCCTCAAGCAACCCTCTTCTCGCTTTTTGCGAAGATGCTGAGCTTCAACCACTTGCGCAGGTCGGCGGCGAGCTTCGGGTCTCCTGTCAGGATGAGCCGGCCCTGTTCGAACATCAGGCCGATGGCTGCATATCCGAGCCAGATCTCGGTCATCGTCCGCAGATCTGTTGACACATAAAGATCGACATCGAAGCCGGGATCGACGAGGCACAGATCAACTCTGTTGTCCGGCTCGACGATGAGCCAGTAATTTCGCTCGGACGATGGTCTGTCATTGAAGATGAACTGGATTGTATTGCGGCGAGGCGGCATTGGATCCGTGTTTATGTTCCGCCTGATATCCCACATCAGCAGATTGCCATCGAGATTCTTCAGCGTCGCCTCGGTCGTGACCCATCGATGTCCCCACATGCCGACCGCTTCGATGATCGGACGCAGCTCGTTTCCTGCTTCGGTGAGACGATATTCAAGTACGCCCGGCTCGCGTTCAGCGGCGGCGTGCACGACGATCCCGGCGGCTTCGAGATCCTTCAGCCTCTTGGAGAGAAGCGCAGGTGACATGCTGGGCAGTCCGCGTCGCAATTCATTGAAACGGTTCGAGCCCAGCACGAGCTCGCGCAGCACGAGAAGCGTCCAACGGGAGCAGATGATCTCTGCTGCCATCGAGACGGGACAGAACTGATTGTAGCCGCTGTCGGACATTGCAGCTTTCTCCGGCCATCACCCGCACGGCAAGAATGCTACGATCGGTCCAACGAGGCCAGTTCAAAATCTGTACCACCCAGATTCAGATCCTGAACTGGCCGCCTTTGCAGCCGCGATGAGATGCTCCACCCCGCTCGCAAGCTGCGGGTCCGCCTTCGGGCGGAGGTATCGAGGCAAAGGAGATCGCCTATGTCGGTTGCGACGCTACCCGTTGATTATACTGCCATCAAGCAACGCCAGCAGGCCGTCTGGACCGCGGGCGATTATGGAATTATCGGAACGACTCTTCAAATCGTCGGCGAGCGGCTCTGTGAGGCTGTCGATATGAACGCCGGCAGCTCCGTGCTCGACGTTGCAGCGGGCAACGGCAACGCGACCCTGGCCGCAGCACGCCGTTTTGCTCGCGTCACCTCCACCGACTATGTCGGCGCGCATCTCGATCGAGGCAAGGAGCGTGCCGCCGCCGATCGTCTTGCAGTCGACTTCCAGGTGGCTGACGCCGAAGCGCTGCCGTTTGCTGACGGCGCATTCGATGTGGCGCTGTCCACGTTCGGCGTCATGTTCACCCCAAACCAGGAGAAGGCGGCCGCCGAGCTCGTTCGCGTCGTTCGCAAAGGCGGCAAGATCGGGCTCGCCAATTGGACGCCGGATGGCTTTATCGGCCGACTTCTCAAAATCGTTGGAAGCTACGTGCCGCCGCCGCCCGGCATCAAGCCGCCGACGCTCTGGGGAACCGCGGCCCGCCTCGAAGAGCTGTTCCGAGGGCATGACATCAGTAGCTCCGTGCAGATCTTCACCTTCAGGTACGAATCTGCGGAGCACTGGCTTGAGGTCTTCCGTACCTGCTATGGTCCCGCGAACCGTGCATTCGCCGCGCTTGACGGCGAGAAGGCGGCTGGGCTTGAGGCCGATATACTCGACCTACTGGAACGGTCGAATTGGGGCCGCGGCGGTAGCCTCATTGTCCCCGGTGAATATCTCGAAGTCGTAATTGCGAGATCCTGACGTCGGATGGTAACCGCATCGTGGCCGGGCGAGCCGCTGCAAGGATTTCGATTCCTGGAGCCGCCCGGACTGCAAGGCGACACTTGTCAGGCACCGGCCTCTGCCGGCACCTTCCGCTTCACCCGCTTGATGGTGCCGGAAAAGGTGAACAGTGGCCGCTCGGCGGACGTCAGCATGCCCCGCACGAAGATCAGCGATCCGCCGGCGCGGGTGACTTCGCCGGCGCATTCGATGAGGTCTCCCTCGCGGGCCGCGTCAAGGAATTCCGAGGAAAACGACACCGTGACACCCGGGCCCTGGAGCACCGAGGCGGCGAGTGCGAACAGGCAGTAGTCCGCGAAGGTCATGAAGCACCCGCCGTGGACGTTGCCGGAGCCGTTGAGGTGCTTTTTGCCGACCCGGAACGCGCAGGTGATGCGGCCGTTCTCGTCCATGCGGTGGTAAAAAGGGCCGGTATGGGTCTCGAAATTGTCGCGTGTCCAGGTTCGCCAGCCGGCGAATTCGCCCTCGGTTTCGACGTGCAGGTCGGGGCGGCGGTTGAATGCGGTCTTGGCGAGCTCGTTCACGAAATCTGGGCCTTCATTTATCGGGTTTCGGTTCTTAAATCCGATCCATCCCCATTGTGCAAATCCCCTAGGGGCCGTCAGTCTCCGCAAAGCTCTGGACAGGCCGAAAATGCCCCGTAAAAGGCCTTTTCGCCCCCGTTCGATCTACCTATTAAGGGACCCATGAACGAGCCCCAAATCACCCCCGAACTCGTCGCCGCCCATGGGCTGAAGCCGGACGAATATGAGCGCATCCTGAAGCTGATCGGGCGGGTCCCGACCTTCACGGAGCTCGGGATCTTCTCGGCGATGTGGAACGAGCACTGCTCGTACAAGTCCTCGCGCATCCATTTGCGCGGCCTGCCGACCAAGGCGCCCTGGGTGATCCAGGGCCCGGGCGAGAACGCCGGCGTGATCGATATCGGCGATGGCCAGGCGGTGGTCTTCAAGATGGAGAGCCACAACCATCCGAGCTACATCGAGCCCTATCAGGGGGCGACCACCGGCGTCGGCGGCATTCTGCGCGACGTTTTCACAATGGGCGCGCGGCCGATCGCCTGCCTTAACGCTTTGAGCTTCGGTGCGCCCGAGCATCCCAAGACCCGGCATCTGGTGTCCGGTGTGGTTGCCGGTGTCGGCGGCTATGGCAATTCGTTCGGCGTGCCGACGGTCGGCGGCCAGGTGCGCTTCCACACCCGCTATGACGGCAACATCCTCGTCAACGCGATGGCGGTGGGCCTCGCCGATGCCGACAAGATCTTCTATGCGGCCGCCTCCGGCGTGAACATGCCGATCGTCTATCTCGGCTCCAAGACCGGCCGCGACGGCATCCACGGCGCCTCGATGGCCTCGGCCGAATTCGACGATGCCTCCGAGGAGAAGCGCCCGACCGTGCAGGTCGGCGATCCCTTCGCCGAGAAGCTGCTGCTCGAAGCCTGCCTCGAGATCATGGAAGCCGATTGCGTGATCGCGATCCAGGACATGGGCGCGGCCGGGCTGACCTGTTCGGCGGTCGAGATGGGCGCCAAGGGTGATCTCGGCGTCGACCTCGATCTCAGCGCCGTGCCGACCCGCGAGACCGGCATGAGCGCCTACGAGATGATGCTCTCGGAGAGCCAGGAGCGCATGCTCATGGTGCTCAAGCCCGAGAAGGAAAAAGAGGCCGAAGCGATCTTCCGCAAATGGGGGCTCGATTTCGCCATCGTCGGCTATACCACGCCGACCAAGCGCTTCGTCGTCAAGCACGGCGGCGCCGTGATGGCCGACCTGCCGATCAAGGAGCTCGGCGACGAGGCGCCGGTCTATGACCGTCCCCATGTCGCCTCGAAGGCGCTGCCGGTGATCCGCGCGCTGGACGTCAAGCCGCCGCTCGGCATTTCACAGGCGCTGGAGAAGCTGATCGGCACGCCGGAACTGTGCTCGAAGCGCTGGGTCTGGGAGCAGTACGACCACGTCATCCTCGGCAATACCGTGCAGCGTCCGGGCGGCGATGCCGCCGTCGTGCGCGTGCAGGACGGGCCGAAGGGCCTTGCGCTCACCGTCGACGTCACGCCGCGCTATTGCGAGGCTGATCCGTTCGAGGGCGGCAAGCAGGCGGTGGCGGAAGCCTGGCGCAACATCACCGCGGTCGGCGGCCGGCCACTTGCGATCACCGACAATCTCAACTTCGGCAATCCTGAGCGGCCCGAGATCATGGGCCAGTTCGTCGGCTGTCTGAAGGGCATCTCTGAAGCCTGCCGCACGCTGGACTTCCCGGTCGTCTCCGGCAACGTCTCGCTCTACAACGAGACCAATGGCCGCGGCATCCTGCCGACGCCCTCGATCGGCGGCGTCGGCCTGCTCGACGATTTCACCAAGTCGGCGACGCTGGCATTCAAGGCGGCGGGCGAGGCGATCATTCTGATCGGCGACGTCAAGGGCTGGCTCGGCCAGTCGGTTTACCTGCGCGACATCTGCGGCCGCGAGGAAGGCGCTCCGCCTCCGGTCGATCTCGCCACCGAGAAGCGCAATGGCGACGTCGTGCGCGGCATGATCCACGCCGGCACTGCGACCGCCGTGCATGACATCTCCGACGGCGGGCTGCTCATCGCGCTCGCCGAGATGGCGATCGCGAGCGGCATCGGTGCGCAGCTGCTGGCAGCGCCGAGCTCGATCGTGCCGCATGCCTACTGGTTCGGCGAGGACCAGGCGCGCTACATCGTGACTGTGCCAGCGGCGGACGCTGGTCTCGTGCTGGCGAAGATGAAGGGGGCAGGCGTGCCTAGCGCCAGAATCGGCACCACCGGCGGCGATGCGATCGCAGTCGCCGGCGAGCCGCCGGTCTCGGTCGAGACTCTGGCGCACGCGTTCGAACATTGGCTCCCGAACTACATGCGGGGCCCCGCCGTCTGATCCGCCGGGTCAGGCAACGCCACGTCAATGAAAGACAATCTCAATAGCGCGATGAACCCTTCATCGCGCTATTGTTTTTATTCAAGCACGATCCCGCGGATCGTGGCCCTAGGTTGCGCCGCGGATCGCGCGCCAGGCAAAGATGATGATGCAGGCGCCGATGAAGCCGGCGACGAGATAGCTGATCCACCCCCCGCCAAGCGACACGCCGACGAGACCTAACAGCCAGTTCGCCAGCGCCGCGCCGACGATGCCGAGGATGATGTTCATGATGATGCCGGTTCCCGACTTCATGATCATCTCGGCGAGCCAGCCCGCCAATCCGCCGACGATGATTGCCGCGATCCATCCGATTTGAGGGTCGTTCATCCCTGGGACTCCTTGAGGTCAGCAGTGCGGTCAGCATAACCGAGAATCACATGCCGGCATGTGTCATTCGTCAGGTTGTGCGCAGGTTGTCCGCCGCAGTAGAATCGTCAGTCCTGCCGCCCGCGCTTTTGCCGGCGCTCGGCGGCGGCGGTCAGGACACGGGGGCCGGGACCCTTGGCGCCCAGCCGGTCGTCGGGATTTTCGCAGCGGACAATCCGTCACCGACAGGAAGCCGCAGCCGATGCAGTTGAACAGCTTGTCGCGCAGGTCGGTGAGATCGTCGATCCGCTGCTGCAGCGTCTTGGTCCAGCCCAACATCGCGAGCTCCCACTCGTGCGGGCTCGGGGATGGCGGTGCCGATGGCGCCGGTGCGGCGAGCCGCTTTGCCATCGGCATCGTGGTGGTGATGGGGATGCTGATCGGCACGCTGTTCACGCTGCTCGTGCTGCCGACCTTCTACATCCTGATCGCACGCGACCATCGCGCCGTATCCGCACCGCGGCTGGAACGCGTGGCGGTGAGAGACGAGATCGCGGCCTGATCAGAGCACGTATTTCGAGCCGGGAATCTTGCGCAGCATGGCCGTGGCCGCCCAGCTCAGCGCCACGGTGGCGAAGAACGCGATCGCGGCCTTGGCAATCGCCGGCAGATCCATGTCGAACAGCCAGTATTGCAGCCACAGCACGATCGGATAGTGCACCAGGAACATGCCATAGGCATCGCCCTGCATGCGGTCGAGCAGCGTCGGCCCCGGGGCTTTCGATTGCAGGAAGTAGGCGAGGATCGCGAACAGGATCGAGGCGCTGAACAGCACATAGAAGCTGCCATAGATCGCGAGATACCAGCCCGGCAGCGGATCGGGATTCCCGATGACCTGGCGCTTGATGTAGATCATCACCCACATCATCGCATAGGGGATCAGCGTGATGCCGGTCCAGAACCAGCGCCTCTCGGTCAGCCGTCCGTGCGCGCTGAGCAGGCCGCCCTCGAGGTTTGCCGCCCCGATCCCCGCACCAATGAAGAAATAGGATGCGTACAGCAGCACGCGGCTCGCCTGCACCGAAAACGGTCCAAGCTCGAACCAGTAGTTCTGGCCATAATGCACCAGCATCGGCAGGTACACGGCGGCACTGACCACAATGAGGAACAGCCAGAACTTCGAGGGACGCTCAAATCCCTTGATCGAGAGACGGTTGATTGGCTCGAGCAGACGCGATGACACCCGGTACAGCACGCTCGCGGTCAGGTCGAAGACCATCAGGACCCAGACGAACCAGATCGGGCCGCTCGGCCACGGCCCGACCGTCATGGTCTTCCACCAGAACTCGGAGAAGGTCAGCCCCGGCGTCGCGCGCAGCGCGATCGCGTAATAGGCGATGGGAATCACGGTGAACGCGCAGATCACGAAGGGCAGGCCGAGCCGCAGCAATCGGTCGCGCAGGAAGATCAGCCACGGCTTGTGGCCGAGCCCGGGCCATACGAACAGCCCCGACAGGAAGAAGAACATCGCCATGAAGAAGCTGTCGGTGGCGAGCACCACGCAGTCGAAGCCGATCCACGACGTCGGATCGGTGTGCCCGAAATAGGTGTAGGGGATTACCGAGTGGTGCAGCAGCACGACCAGCGTCAGGAACGTGCGCGCGCGGTCCAGCGCGACATTGCGCGCGTGAGCCTTCGGTGCGGCCTGGATGTCGACGGTCGGAGCGGCGTGAGCAATCGACTTCATGGGACCCCCAGCCGGGTGTGTGACCGGATGTTGCAACCGGCGACCCGATTCAGCAAGGCCCGTTTGTCCCGATTCCGTGGCGTCGAGGTCCATCATCTGCGCGTATCTGTTTTCGTTTTAGGAACGGTGGTCGTTCGCGGACGTTGTCGCGACGACTGGTGGGCGCGCATGGCGCGCGGTTTTGAGAGGCAAGTAATGACTATTTTGAAGTGGGCGCTGATCTTCCTTGTCGTATCGATTATCGCGGGCCTGTTGGGCTTCACCGGCATCTCAGCCGCCTCCGCCGACATCGCGCGCTTCCTGTTCTATGTTTTCGTCGTGATCTTCCTGGTGCTTCTGATACTCGGGCTGACAATATTCAGGGTGTAGCGGATGTCGTTGTCCCAACCTCAGCCGTCATTCGGGGGACGCGAAGCGTGACCTCAGATGCGCAATTGCGCACCTGAGGTTCGATGCTAGCGCATCGCCCCGGAATGACTTTGGGCTAGATTCGTCTAGGCGACTTCCTCGATCTTCACCTTGTCGGGGTAGAATGCCAGGTGACCAGTGATCTCGGTCATGGCCGGGAACGGCGTCTCATAGGTCCAGATCGCGTTGTCGAGCGTCTTGCCGTTGGCCTTGATGCTGAAATAGTTCGCATCGCCCTTGTACGGGCAGTGCGTCGTCCGCTCGGTGCGGGCCAAAAGCGCCATGTTGGCGTCCTGGCGCGGGATATATTGCACGGCGGGATAGCTCGCTTCCTTCAAGGTCAGCGCATGGGTCGTCTCGGCGATCACGACGCCGTCTGCGGTCACGCGGACGCGCTTCGGGTTGGCCGTGATCGTGATCGGATGGTCGGGGCCGGGGAGCTTCATGGTTCTGCGCCCTTTCTGGTCATTTCGACGTGATTGCTTGTGACCGATTGATGCAGGTTTAAATCGCTGGGAATGGGAATATAGTGTTGCGATGGATGACCTAGAAGACCACTGGCGCTAGGTTTTATCTGCATGGCTGGCAACCCGGCCATGATTCGAATGACCTGATGGAGGTGGACTGGGATGCCGATGGACGCCCGCGATATCGAAAAGATGATCAAGGCCGCGATCCCGGACGCCGAAGTAACGATCCGTGATCTGGCCGGCGACGGCGACCACTACGCGGCCACTGTTATTTCAGAGTCTTTCCGCGGCAAATCCCGCGTGCAGCAGCACCAGATCGTCTACCAGTCGCTCAAGGGGCAGATGGGCGGCGTGCTGCACGCGCTGGCGCTGCAGACCGGCGTGCCGGAAGGCTAGGTCCGGCGGCCGGAGGCCTGACCGATGGTGGATAATCCGCGCGGCGCGATGTTTCGCGTCATCGTGCCGAACGAGCACAGCCGCGTCACCAATGCCGAGCTGTTTTTCGACCTCGTCTTCGTCTTCGCCGTCACGCAGCTGTCGCATACGCTGCTGCACCATTTCACCCCGCTCGGCGCGGTCCAGGTCACGCTGCTGTTCCTCGCGGTCTGGTGGGTGTGGGTCTACACCACCTGGGTCACCAACTGGCTGAATCCCGAACTGACGCCGGTTCGCATCCTGCTCTTCCTGCTGATGCTGGGCGGGCTCGTGCTGTCGACGTCGATTCCGACGGCGTTCGATGGGCGCGGGCTGTGGTTCGCCGCCACCTATGCGGTCATGCAGACCGGGCGGACCCTGTTCTGGCTGCTGGCGACGCCACGGCATCAGACGGCGGTGCGCCACAACGCGATCCGCATCCTGACCTGGCTGTCCTGTTCGGGCGTGCTCTGGATCATGGGCGGGCTGTCCGAGGGCAATACGCGGCTGTTTCTGTGGATCGCGGCGCTGGTGATCGAATATGTCGCGCCGGCGGTGCGGTTCTGGACACCGAAGCTCGGCTTCTCATCGATGGAGGCCTGGGCGGTCGAGGGCGGCCATATGGCCGAGCGCTGCTCCGCGTTCATCATCATCGCGCTCGGTGAGGCCATCGTGGTCGACGGCGCGACCTTCGCTGATCTGACCTGGACGCCGGAGAATGTCGCCGCCTTTGTTTCCGCCTTGGTCGGCAGCATCGCGATGTGGTGGATCTATTTCCACAAGGGCGCAGAAGCCGGATCGGAGATGATCTCGAAATCAGCCGAGTCCGGGCGCGTGGCGCGGATCGCCTATACCTATCTGCATATGCCGATCGTCGGCGGCATCATCCTGACTGCGGTGGCCGACGAACTGGTGCTGAAGCACCCGACCGGGCATTTCGACCTCAAGATCATCGTGAGCTCGATCGGCGGTCCCTTGCTGTTCCTGGTCGGCACCATCCTGTTCAAGCATGTGATCCGCAATTTCCTGCAGCTCTCGCACTGCTTCGGCATCGTCGCGCTCGCTGTCACCGCCTATTTTGCGAGCGAGATGTCGCCTTTGGTGCTCTCGATCGTCACCACCGCGATCATGATCGTGGTCGCGGCATGGGAATCGATCTCGCTGGGGTCCGCGGCGGTGGAAGAGTAGCTGAGCGCGATCCGTTTCACTGGCGGCTCGCGATCGCCACCCGATGCTGCCAGTAGACGAACAGCGGCGCGCCGATCAGCTCGAGCGCGGTGAAGCCAATGAACGGAAGCGGCGGCGCGCCGACCAGCAGAATCGAGAGCAGCCGGCCGATGCCACCGAGAAAGATGGCGCCCCAGATCACGCGAAACAGCACGGTCTGGCTTTCGATGCGTGGAACCAACCAGAGCATGGCAAGACCGAGACCAAGCCAGGTGCCGCCGAAGAAGCGCAGATTGCTGTCCAGCACCGGCAGGGCGGGGATGTCAGCCGAGGCGTAAAGCGGATCGTGCACGCCCAGCATGGTGATGAGCCCGGTCAAAACCGGCACCAGGGCAAGCAGGGCTGTCACGATTTGCAGCGGCCGCTTGCCCATGACCGTTTTCCGATCTCGCGCCGGTCCCGGTCTAGTCCGCGACTAGCGCATGCACCGAGAACATCCTGTCGGGGTCGGTCCAGCTGTCCCGCACCTGCCAACCGGAGCCGCGGGNCGGGCGAGCGCCGAGAAGCGCTCGAGGCTGTACTTGTAGCTGTTCTCGGTGTGAATGCTCTCGCCCGGACGGAACGCGAAGTTGTTGCCGAGGATACGCACGGTCTGCGCCTTGCGGCTGATCAGGTGCATCTCGATGCGATGACGATCGCGGTTGTAGATCGAGCGGTGCGTGAACCCCGACAGGTCGAAATTGCCGCCGAGCTCGCGGTTGATCCGCGCCAGCACATTCATGTTGAAGCGCGCGGTGACGCCGGCTGCATCATTATAGGCGTCATACAGCACGCGCTCGTCCTTCTCGAGGTCGACACCGATGATCATCTGCGCGCCACGGCCGAGAATCTGGCGTGCGCTGCGCAGGAAGGCGGCGGCCTCACTCGGCTCGAAATTGCCGAGCGTCGAGCCGGGGAAGAAGCCGACCTTCGGCATGCCGGCGACGGCGTCAGGCAGGGCGAACGGCGTGGTGAAATCGGCTGCGACCGGATAGATGCCGAGATCGGGGAAATCCTTGCGCAGCCCGTCGGCCTGCGCATTGAGGAAATCGCCGGAGATGTCGACCGGCACATAGGCGCCGAACTCGCAATGTTCGAGCAGCAGCCGCACCTTGGTGGTCGAACCGGCGCCGAACTCGACCAGCGCCGCACCTTGCGGGATGATCGCGGCGATCTCGTCGCCGCGATTGCGCAGTATGCCGAGCTCGGTGCGGGTCGGATAATATTCCGGCAGCACCGTGATCTGCTCGAACAGCTCCGAGCCCGTGGCGTCGTAGAAATATTTCGGTGACAGCCGTTTCGGCTGACGCGCGAGATCGCCGATTACGTCGCCGGCAAACGCAGCGGTCGCTTCGTTGAACGGATACACTTTGGCCAAAGCGGCGGCATGCACATTCATAGTACTCTCCCGAACGCGCTTACCGGCGCGCTATTGATGTCGACAGGACCCAATCAGGCGTAGTCTGCGAGGCGTAACCCCGTGAATTGCCAGCGATGGAAGGGATAGAAGAAATTGCGATAGGTGACGCGGCTGTGTCCGGCCGGCGTCGCCAGCGACGAGCCGCGCAGCACGAGCTGGTTGACCATGAACTTGCCGTTGTATTCGCCGAGCGCGCCCTCGATTGCGCGATAGCCCGGATAGGGCGAATAGGAGCTGCGGGTCCACTGCCAGACGATGCCGTAGGCATCATTGAGCTGGCCGGTGCGGGCGGCGACCTCCCACTCCATCTCGGTCGGCAGATGCTTGCCGGCCCAGCGCGCGAAGGCGTCGGCCTCGTAGTAGCTCACATGGCACACCGGAGCCTCGAGGTCGATCGGCTGCAGGCCGCCGAGCGTCATGATCTTCCATTCGCCGTCGATCTCGCGCCAATGTCCGGGCGCGCACCAGCACTCGTTGTTGACGACGGCAAAGCCGTCCATCAGCCACAGCGTCGCCGTCGCATAGCCGCCGTCCTTCATGAAGGCGAGCCATTCGGCATTGGTGACGAGATTTTTGGCGAGCTTGACCGGACCGACGAGCGCACGATGCGCAGGCTTCTCATTGTCGAAATGGAAGCTGTCGTCGCCATGCCCCACGGTGTGGATGCCTTCGTTGAGCGAGACCCATTGCTCGGCTCCGCGATTGGATGCCGGGAAACGCCAAGCCGGATCGTAGGCCGGCGGGATCGGGTTCTGCGCAAACGCATGCAGGATGTCGGTGAACATCAATTCCTGATGCTGCTGCTCGTGATTGAGCCCGACCTCGACCAGCGGCACCAGCGCCCGCAGCTTTTCTTCGCCTGCGGTTTGGAAGAACTTGACCACCTCGGCATCGACATGGCGACGGTAGGCGGTGACTTCATCGGCGCTCGGCCGGGTCAGATGGCCGCGCTGATGGCGGGCGTGCCGCGGACCGGCGCTGACGTAATAGGAATTGAAGAGATACGCGTAGTCCGGATGGAACGGCGTGTAGCCGCCGACATGCTCTCCGAGCAGAAACTGCTCGAAGAACCAGGTCGTATGGGCGCGGTGCCATTTGGCGGGGCTCGCATCCGGCATCGACTGGATCAGCTGGTCTTCGGGGGACAGCGGCGCGGCCCGGCGCTCGGTCTCGTCACGGACCGCAAGGTAGGCATCCACCAGTCGCTGGGCCAAGGGCCCAGACGGGGACCCGGACTCGGAAATCAGCGACGGGGTAGCGGTGGCTTTGGCGGCCGCAGCAGAGGCTGGTTTCGTCACGATGGTCTCCGGTTCTTGAGGAGAACGTTGCTTCGGCGAACTGGTTCCTGACGGACAGTTCGTCCTAGATAGGGGCTACCGTTCAGGAAAAAAGCCTCCCGCGGCGATTATATGAGTCCCGTCAGACTATGGCCGGTCCCGGGGGCGCCGTCCGGCCCCCGCCGCATGCCAGATTCCCGCCATTTTGCTTTGGATGCACAATGGTTTGGGCTACATATATGGCAGGTCACGGGTTAGACAGGGTGGACCGGCCCGTAAGGCTTAGAGCGCCGCCCCAAAAGGAAGCGAAAATGAGCATCGAGCAATTCATCGACAACGAAGTGAAGTCGAACGACGTCGTGCTGTTCATGAAGGGCACGCCGCAATTCCCGCAGTGCGGTTTTTCCGGACAGGTCGTCCAGATCCTCGACCACATCGGTGTCGGCTACAAAGGCCTCAACGTTCTCGAATCGGCCGAGCTGCGCAACGGCATCAAGGTCTATTCGAACTGGCCGACCATTCCGCAGCTCTATGTGAAGGGCGAATTCGTCGGCGGTTGCGACATCATCCGCGAGATGTTCCAGGCCGGTGAACTGCAGCAGCTGTTCTCCGACAAGGGCATCCCGGTCGACGCTGCGGTCTGACCTTGACCGCGCGCCAGATCGGCAAGGCGCGGCTCGAAGTCATCGTTGCAGACATCACGACCCTGCGCGTTGACGCCATCGTCAACGCGGCCAATTCGTCGCTGCTCGGCGGCGGTGGCGTCGACGGCGCGATCCATCGCGCAGCCGGACCGCAGCTGCTGGCCGAGTGTCGCACGCTCAACGGCTGCAAGACCGGCGACGCCAAGATCACCAAGGGATATCGGCTCCCCGCAAAGCACGTGATCCATGCCGTCGGCCCGATCTGGCACGGCGGCAACCAGAATGAGGACGCGCTGCTCGCGTCCTGCTATCGCCGCGGCATCGAGCTGTGCCAGGCTGACCGCCTCGCTTCAGTCGCATTTCCGGCCATTTCGACCGGCGTCTATCATTTCCCGCCCGATCGCGCGGCGAGCATCGCTGTTAAGGCAGTTGTCGACAGCCTGATCGCGGCGCCCGACGTCACACATGTGATCTTCTGCTGCTTCTCGGCTCAGGGCGGCAAGCTGCATGAGGCCGCATTGTCCGCCTTTGGCAGCCCTTGTGCCTGATGATACCGCCGCTACACTTCCCCGTGATTTCCGGGGAGGGAGATTGGATGAGTTTATCAGCATTGTTGCGTACGGCGGCAGCGGGCGCGGTGCTGCTGGCGGCGCCCCTGGCGCATGCCGAAGGCACCTACGAAATCCCGGCTGGCGCGCATTTCAGTCAGGAGAAGCTCGCCAAGATCAGTGATTTCTTCAAGAACGAGGTGGCGACCGGCAAGATTCCCGGTGCGATCGTTCTGATCCGGCAGCACGGCAAGCCGGTCTATCACGAGGCCTTCGGCGTGCAGGACGTGGTCAGCAAGGTGCCGATATCAGACAAGACGATCTTCCGCCTGTTCTCGATGACCAAGGCGATCACCTCGGTGGTCGCGATGGAGCTTCTTCAGGAGGGCAAGTACAAGCTCGACGACCCCGTCTCGAAATACATTCCCTCCTTCGCCAATGTGAAAGTCGGCGTCGAGAAGAAGGCCGAGGATGGCACCAAGACGCTCGAGCTGGTGCCGCCGAACCGGCCGATGAAGATCGTCGATCTGATGACGCATACGTCGGGCGTGACCTACGGCTTCTACGGCGACAGCCTGGTGCGCAAGGCCTATCGCGACGCCAACATCTATGCCGGCGATTTCGACCTCGCCGAGTTTGCCGAGCGGATCGCCAAGCTGCCGCTGCACAACCAGCCCGGCGCGCTCTGGCAGTACGGCCATTCCACCGACATCCTCGCGCGTGTGATGGAGGTGGCGACCGGCGAAAAACTCTCGACGATCGAGCGCGAAAAACTGCTCGATCCGCTCGGCATGAAGGACACCGGATTCTTCGTCACCGATCCCGCGAAGCAGAAGCTGATGGCCGAGCCGATGCCGAACGACAGCGATTTCCGGGTTGGCCACATCAACGATCCGACCAAGGTCAAGAAATGGGAATCCGCCAGCGGCGGCATGGTCTCGACCATGGCTGATTATTCGCGCTTCGCGCAGATGCTGCTCAATGGCGGCACCTTCGAAGGCAAGACCATCCTGAAGCCGGAAACGTTCAAGGAGTTGACGACGGACCATGTCGGCCCCGGCTCCGGCGTCGATCGCGACTATTTCTATTTCCCCGGCGATGGCTTCGGCTTCGGACTCGGGCTCGCGGTGCGTACCGATCCCGGCAATGCCAAGCCGCCGCCGCCCGGTGACCTCGGCGAGCTGAAATGGGACGGTGCCAGCGGCTGCTATTTCGTGATTGACCGCAAGCAGGACATGTTCTTCATCCTGCTGGAGCAGACGCCGACGGAGCGTCAGCGCATCCAGCGGACCTTGAAGCAGTTGATCTATGAAGCGATGGAGAACTGATCTGCCCGGGCGCCGCGCGATCGTCGCGGCGCTCGTTCTCATACTTGGCGCAACCGGTGCGAAAGCGGGCTCCGTGGGGCACGCTGCGCACAGCTTCTCACCGGCGGGCCTCGCCAAGGTCTCCGACTACATCAGGAACGAGATCGCGACCGGCAAGATTCCCGGCGCGATCCTCCTGCTGCAGCAGCACGGCAAGCCCGTCTACTATGAGAATTTCGGTGTCCGCGATATCGCAACCGAGCTCTCGATGAGCGCCGACACGATCTTCCGCCTGTATTCGATGTCGAAGCCGATCACAACGGTCGCGGCGATGATGCTGGTCGAGGAGGGCAAGCTCGGACTGGACGACCCGGTCTCGAAATACATCCCGGCGTTTGCCGATATGAAGGTCTGCGTGGAGAAGCGCGGCGAGGACGGCAAGCCGACCATGGCGCTGGAGCCGCTCAAGCGTCCTGTCACGATCGAAGACCTGATGCGCCACACCGCCGGATTGCCTTACGGCTATTTTGGCGGCGGTGTCGTGAACAAGATCTACGCCGACGCCGGCTTGTTCAACAACGATCCCGACAATGCCGAATTCGTCGCGCGGCTCGCGGCGTTGCCGCTCGCCGAGCAGCCCGGCACGCTGTGGGACTACGGCCACTCCACCGACGTGCTCGGCCGGATCATCGAGGTGATCTCGGGAAAATCGCTGTTTCAGTTCGAGAAAGAGCGATTGCTCGATCCGCTCGGGATGCACGAGACCGCATTTGACGTCACCGACCGCACCAAATGGCCGCTGATTGCCGAGCCGATGCCGAACGACCGCACGATCAGCCCCGTCGCCGACGTCCGTGATCCACGGCAGCCGCTCAGATGGCAATCGGGTGGTGGCGGGATGGTAGGCACCATCGGCGACTATGCGCGCTTCTCGCAGATGCTGCTGAACGGCGGAAAATATGAGGGCCGACGCTACCTGAAGCCGGAAACCATCGCGCTGATGACGTCGGACCATATCGGTCCCGAGACTGGCGTCGTCCGCGACAAAAACTATTACCCGGGCCCGAATTCAGGATTTGGCCTCGGCTTTGCTGTCCGCACCTCGGTGCCGGAGAACACGTCGTGGCCGTTGGGCGAATATCGCTGGGACGGCGTGGCGGGCACGTTCTTCTTCATCGACCCCGAGGATGACCTGTTCGGGATCCTGATGATGCAGACACCAACGCAGCGCGGCCGGATCCAGCAGGACCTCAAGACGCTGATCTATCAGGCGATGGGACGGTAGGCCCCCCACTGCTTGAAATTCGTAGCCCGGACTGAACGAAGCGCAATCCGGGCTACGGCGGCTACGCCGCGCGCACGATCTCGCGGACGTGGCCGATCATCTCCTCGATCTGGCTAGCCGTCACGTCGAGATGCGTGCAGGCCCTGATCCGGCCGTCCATCATCGCCAGCATCACGCCGCGCTTGCCCAGCTCGGCGACCATCTTGTCGCCGGGTACGCCGGCGCCGTCGGGCTTGAAGAAGACGAGGTTGGTCTCCGGCGCCTGCACCTGGATGCCGTTGATCTGCGAAAGCCCGCGCGCCAGCGCGCGAGCGTTGGCGTGATCATCGGCGAGGCGGTCGACGTGATGGTCGAGCGCATGGATGCAGGCGGCGGCGACGACGCCGGATTGGCGCATCGAGCCGCCGAGCCGCTGCTTCCAGCGCCAGACCTCGTCGATGAAGGCGCGGGTGCCGGCGATTACGCCGCCGATCGGTGCGCCCAGCCCCTT
The DNA here is from genome assembly GCF_001542415.1 of Bradyrhizobium macuxiense. GTDB lineage: Bacteria > Pseudomonadota > Alphaproteobacteria > Rhizobiales > Xanthobacteraceae > Bradyrhizobium > Bradyrhizobium macuxiense. Next base: position 70,006 of record NZ_LNCU01000014.1, on the reverse strand, counting down.
CGAGAAGTCGATCCAGGCGGAATCCCAGCCCGCCGTCATGTCGCGTGGCGAGATGCCGGACGCGACGGTGGCGTTCAGGAGTCGCGCGCCGTCCATATGGGTGGCGAGGCCATGGGCCTTGGCGATGCCGGCGATCTCGTCGAGCGCAGCCTTCTTCCAGACCGTGCCGCCGCCGATATTGGCGGTCTGCTCGACGCTGACGAGCACCTGCGGCGGCTGGTAGCGGGTGCGCGGATGAAGCGCGGCGCGGAAGGTGTCAGGCGTGAACTGGCCGTCGTCGCCCGGCAGCGGCGTGATCTGGAAGCCGCCGAGGGCTGCATGCGCGCCGCCCTCGCGCGCGATGATGTGCGCGGTGGCATGCGCCAGGATCTCGTCGCCCGGACGGCAATAGGCCAGCGTCGCCGCGACGTTGCACATCGTGCCCGACGGCATGAACACCGCGGCTTCCTTGCCGAGCAGGTCGGCGACGCGGGCGTTGAGCAGGTTGGTGGTCGGATCGTCGCCGACCTGCTCGTCGCCGACGTCGGCTTTCGCCATCGCCTCGCGCATCGCTGGTGTCGGCTTCGTCTGCGTGTCCGACAACAGGTTGATGCGGACGGGCGGAGCCTTGGGATCGGGCGGGGCAGGGGTGTAATGCATGATGGGTCTCTCGGTCGGTAGGCGCGGACTTCAGCCGAGCAGGACTTTAGCCAAACAAAAAGACCCCGGCAAAACCGGGGCCTTTCGTATCTCGCATGCGTGCTGCGATCAGCGCGAATAGAATTCGACGATCAGATGCGGCTCCATCTGCACCGGGAACGGCACGTCGGAGAGGCCGGGGATGCGCGCGAACTTCGCGGTCATCTTGGAGTGATCGACTTCGATGAAGTCAGGCACGTCGCGCTCGGGAAGCTGGCTCGCTTCCAGCACCGGCGTGAGCTGCTTGGAGGATTCCTTGACCTCGATGGTGTCGCCGACCTTCAGCTTGTAGCTGCCGATGTTGACGCGGCGGCCGTTCACCTTGACGTGGCCGTGATTGATGAACTGGCGCGCGGCGAACATCGTGGAGACGAACTTGGAACGATAGACCACGGTGTCGAGACGGCGTTCGAGCAGGCCGATCAGGTTCTCGCCGGTGTCGCCCTTCAGGCGGCTGGCCTCGACATAGATGCCGTGGAACTGGCGCTCGGAAATGTTGGCGTAATAGCCCTTGAGCTTCTGCTTGGCGCGGAGCTGGACGCCGAAGTCGGAGAGCTTGCCCTTGCGGCGCTGGCCGTGCTGGCCGGGGCCGTATTCGCGGCGGTTCACGGGGCTCTTCGGGCGGCCCCAGATATTCTGGCCCATGCGGCGATCGATCTTGTACTTCGCCTCACTGCGCTTTGTCATCGCGGTCCTCTTTGCATAGCCGCCGCACAGGGCGCCGGCGTTTTGTTAGAGTCAGGTTTGAGGAAACGCGCCCTCCTGTGTACAGGCCACAAAGGCCCGTACCGACAGATCCGCCTCGAAAGCTCGGGGACGAACCACGGGTCGCGAAACGCTTCGCGGGCCGAAACCGGCCCGCGAGCAGGGGTGGTCTTAAGGAGAAAGCGCCGCCATGTCAAACAAATCGGCCCATTTTTTCGGGCCGATCGGCGGAAAATCGGGCCTTTTGGGCCTGTTACGACCGTTCCCGGTCACCCGGACCGGCCGGACGTCAACTGGAACCCGGGGGGATCCCGACCTCCGTTTGTCCAGGAGCCCTCATGGCGAGGATACGCGGATCACCTGCTCGATGGTGCGGGCTGCCTGCAACAGGATCTCGGCGACCTCCTGCTCGCGGCGGGGGCCGAGCCGCACCCGCACTGCCGACACGGTGATCGCCGCTGCCGGGCGCCCGTCGGGCGTCTTGATCCAGGTCGAGATCGATTTCGTGCCCTGCACCAGTCCGACCTCGCGCAGATTGTAACCCCGCCGCCTTGCAGCGGAGATCTGCTCCAGCACGGTGGATGCGCTGGTGCGATAGGCCCTGAACCGCACCTCATTGGCGGCAACGATCTTCTTCGCTTCCGCCGTCGGCATCGCGGCGAGGATCGCGACACCGGCGCTGCTGACGCCCAGCGGACGCCGCGCGCCGACTTCGATCGAAAGCACCTGGATCGGGTAGGAGCCGATCCTGCGATCGACGCAAAGCGTGTCGTTGCCGGTCCGCACCGTCAGGAACAACGTGTCGCCGACCTGTTGCAGGGTTTGCTCGAGAACATCGTCTGCGGCGGCCAGCAGCGGCGAGCGTGATTGACGCGCGAGCGCGAGCTCGCCGACCTGCCCACCGATCGCATAGCGGCCGGTCTTCGGATGCTGTTCGACGATGCCTTCCTCGATCAGCACGTGGACGATCCGATGCACGGTGGGCCGCGTCAATCCGGTGACCTGCACGACCTCGGCGAGCGGCACGCCGTTGCTGCGGCCCGCGGCCAGAATGCGCAGCACGGACAGCGCGCGCCGGATCGCCTGCGCGCCCGGCCGTGGTTCCGAGCGGCCTCGCGCCGGCCTCGAGGGGGATGCATTGTCCATAATGTGGACGAGAACTGCATGAATCGGTCGACAGGTAAAGCCCGGAATCGACAGATTGCGGTTTGATCGCGGTGCCCGGCGCGGCTTCGACGGGCACTCAAAAACAACAGCTCGGACGCGGTCCGCGGCAATCAACGGGAGGATGGATGACATCGCTTTGGATCGCCAAAACCACTGGTGTAGCGGGCTCGCAGCGTCCGGCGCTCAGCGTCAAACTGCCGCAACACCAGGGCTGACCCATCGATGCGGATCGATCCATCCGATCTCGGCGCCGAGCGGATCTACCGGCTGATGACCGGCATCGTGGTGCCGCGCCCGATTGCCTGGGTGACGAGCCTGTCGCGCGACGGCGTGCTCAACCTCGCGCCGTTCAGCGCCTTCACCTTCGTTTCGCAGAAGCCGCCGATGCTCGCCATCAGCGTCGGTCGCAAGGGTGCCGACTACAAGGATACGGCACGCAACATCCTCGATACCGAGGAATACGTGATCCACATCGCGGATGCGCCGCTGATGAACGCCGTGCATGAGAGCTCCGTCGAGCATCCGCCTGAGGTCAGCGAGGTCGAGCAACTCGGACTGGAGACCGCACTATGCGAACACGTCAAGGTGTCGCGGCTGGTCGCGGCGCCTGTCGCCATGGAATGCCGTTTCCGGCAATGCCTCGAATTCGGCGATGCGCGCAGCCGCCTCATCGTCGGCGAAGTCGTGATGTTCCACATCCGCGACGGCCTCGTCGCCAACGGCAAGGTCGAGACTGAAGCGCTCGATCCGATCGCCCGTATCGGCGGTCCGCGCTATGCGCGTCTCGGCGAGATCGTGACGTTGCGGACGGTTTTTCAGACTCCGAAATCGCCGGATTGAATCCCATGGCGGTGACAGCAAACAGCAGATTGATGACCGATCATTCCCCGACCACTGAAACCAGCAGATATTCGACCGGCGAACGCGCCGCGATCATCTTTTCATGCATGCTCGGCTTTGCGCTCGATCTTTACGACGTGCTGATCATGCCGTTCCTGATGAGCTCGATTCAGGCCTCGCTCAAGATCTCGCTCACCCAGGTCGCGAGCGTCACCAGCCTCACGCTGATCGGCTCGGTGATCGGCGGCGCGTTGTTCGGCTGGCTCGGCGATCGCATCGGCCGCAAGCAGGCGCTGCAGTTCACGCTCGGCGTCTTTGCCGCCGGATCGATCGTGTCGGCCTTTGCGTGGGACTATGCCAGCCTCGCCGTCCTGCGTTTCATCACCGGCGTCGGCCTCGGCGGTGAATGGGGCGCCGGCATGGTGCTGTTCAATGAGGCCTGGAACAAGGATCGCCGCGGCCTCGGCAGTGCCTTCATCCAGGGCAGCGCGGTCATGGCGAGCGCAGGCGCATCCATCGTCGGTGTTTGGGCGACCACCTCGTTCAGCCCCGAATGGGGCTGGCGCATCGCGCTGCTCACCGGTGGCTCGCCGATCCTGTTGATGATCTTCATCCGCTTCTTCATGCCGGAGTCGAAGGCATGGCTGCAATTCGATCGCGCCCGCAACAGCGGCTTGGTCGAAGCGCGCGTCAAGACCACCAACACGTTGCTCCTGATGTTCCAGGGCCGGCTGCTGCCGATCTCGATCATGTGCCTCGCGTGGATGATGGCCTACATGTTCTGTTACTACGGCATCGTCGTCTTCACGCCCACGCTGATGCAGAGATCGCTCGGCACGCCGCCGGAAGTGGTGCGCAACATCTCGGTCATCGCATCCATCGTGGGTGGCTGCTCCTATATCTGCATGGGCCTGCTCAACGACGCATTTGGCCGCCGGTTCGGCGCGTTGGTGCCGGGGCTTGCCTGGGCTGTGATGGCCTGCGCGCTCTACGCGTTCGGGCATGAGAAATTCGCCGACAGCCTGTTCGGCTTCCCGATGTTCTGGACCTACATCGCCTTCGTGATCGGCAATTCCGCGCTCGGCGTGGTCGGAACATGGTTGTCCGAAATCTATCCGATCGAGGTGCGATCGACCGCAGTCTCGCTGATCTACATGGCCGGCCGCGGCGTCGGCAGCCTCGCGCCGGTGGTCGTGCCGCTGGCGGCCGCCGGCTTCGGCGGTGAGCTTGCGACGGGCATGCTGATCGTGGTGCCGGCGATCGTCCTGTTCCTCGCGATGACCCTGCTGCTGCCCGAGACCCGCGGCCGCGACCTTGCGGCTGTCGCGACGTCGCGTCGGGCGGCCTGAACTATTCCCGGAAAGGACGACAATGCGACTGTTGAGCTATCTCGTAAACGGCGAGGCGCGCTACGGCGCGGCCATCGCAGGCGGAGTGGTCGACCTGACCCAACGGATCGGCCGCGAGTTTGCCGATCTGAAGGCGCTGATCGCGGCTGATGCGCTGGCGGCGGCGCGAACCGCGGTCGCAGGACAAAAGCCCGATCACGCGCTCGATAGCCTGACCCTGCTGCCACCGGTCCTCGCGCCGGAGAAGCTGTGGTGCATCGGCGTGAACTACGCCGAGCGCAACGCCGAATACAAGGACAATTCGGACCTGCCCAAATATCCGAGCCTGTTCGTGCGCAGCCCCTCGTCGATGGTCGGCTCCGGACAATCGATCGAGAAGCCGAAAGTATCCGAGCAGCTCGACTATGAAGGCGAGCTCGTCATCGTGATCGGCAAGGCCGGCCGGCACATTCCGCGCGACCAGGCCTGGTCGCATATCTTCGGAATGACGCTGTGCAACGAGGGCACGATCCGCGATTGGCTGCGCCACGGCAAATTCAACGTCACGCAGGGCAAGAACTTCGATCGCTCCGGCAGCATCGGCCCATGGATCGTCACCGCCGACGAGCTCGACCCGCGCGGTCCGCACGACATCGTCACGCAGGTCAACGGCGAGGTGCGGCAGCAGGATACGACGGAACGGCTGATGTTTCCGTTCGATATGCTGATCGCCTATCTCTCCACTTTTGCGACCTTGAAGCCCGGCGACATGATCGTGACAGGCACGCCGACCGGAGCGGGGGCCCGGTTCGATCCGCCGCGCTGGCTCAAGCCCGGCGATGTGGTCGAGGTCGAGTCCGCCGGCATCGGCGTGCTGCGCAACACCGTGGTCGCGGAGCAATAGGTCATGCTCGATGCCTCCACCATCGAACGGCTCGCCGCCAGGCTTGACGAGGCCGAGCGAACCAAGTCGCTGATCCCGATGTTCTCGCGCGAGCATCCCGATATCACCATTGAGGATGCCTATGCGATCCAGCGTGCCTGGACGCGGCTGCAGCTCGATCGTTGCCGCGTCATCAAGGGGCACAAGATCGGCCTGACCTCGAAAGCGATGCAGAATGCGGTCGGCATTGCCGCGCCGGATTACGGCGTGCTGTTCGCCGACATGTTCTATCCCGACGCCGGTCCGATCCCGTTCGATCGCTTCCATGCGCCGCGGATCGAGGTCGAGCTCGCCTTCGTGCTGAAGGCGCCGTTGCGCGGGCCGCACTGCACGATCTTCGACGTGCTGGACGCGACCGACTATGTGACGCCGGCGCTCGAGATCCTGGAGACCCGCATGCATCGCGTCGATCCCGAAACCGGGAAAGGGCGCAAGGTCATGGACACGATCTCGGACAATGCGGCGAATGCGGCGCTGGTGGTGGGTGGCCGGCCGTTCCGTCCGCTGGATGCGGACCTGCGCTGGATCGGTGCATTGCTGTTCCGCAACGGCGAGATCGAGGAGACCGGGCTTGCCGCCGGCGTGCTCAATCATCCCGCGAACGGCATCGCCTGGCTCGCCAATCGGCTGGCGCCGCATGACGAGCATCTTGCCGCCGGTGAAGTCGTGCTGGCCGGCTCGTTCACTCGCCCGGTCGATATCCGCCGCGGCGATACGTTTCACGCAGATTACGGCGCCTTCGGCTCGGTCTCGTGCCAGTTCGTCTGATCAGCAAACCAGAAGAGGCCAGTTCATGACAGGTCATAACAGGCGCAAGAGCATCCATATCGGTGGCCTCAAGCACGCCAACCCGATTCCGAACGCCTCCCGTATCGGCAATCTCGTGATGTCCGGTGTCATCCTCGGCCGCGATCCCGCGACCGGCGTCATGCCGGAGAGCCTGGACGCGCAATGCGCCAACATGTTCGCGCACATGAAGGCGACGGTGGAGGCTGCCGGCGGCTCGACCGACGACATCATCAAGATGACGGTGTGGCTGAAGGACCGTTCGCAGCGCGGCCCGGTGAATACCGAGTGGCTGAAGATGTTTCCCGACGAGCACTCACGCCCGGCGCGTCACGCGCTACCGATGGACAACATGGACGGTGGCGCGCTCGTGCAGTGCGACTTCACCGCCGTGATCGACTGAAGGAGCTTTGACGATGCCGACCTATCTTCCGTTCGACCCCAATCCGCGCCGTCCCGCCAAGACGCCGCCGCCGAAGACAGTGGACAGCCAGTTTCACGTGCTGGGCCCGCTGGACAAATATCCGATCCGGCCCGGTGCCGCCTATCAGATGCCGACCGCGACCTGGGAAGCCGCGCTGCGCATGCACAAGGCCCTCGGCATCGAACGCGGCGTCATCGTGCAGACCACGACCTATGGCGCCGACCATGCGGTGGTGCTCGACGCGCTCGCGGCGATGGGGCCGAACTATCGCGGCTGCGCCAACGCGCTGGTGTTTGCCGAGGCCGACGATGCCTATCTTGTGAAGCTGCATGACGCGGGCGTGCGCGGCGCGCGTTTCAGTTTCCGCCAGGAGCTCGGGGCTGTGCTGTCGGACAAGGATTTCGCGCGGGCGATCGCGCGCATCCGCGAGCTGGGCTGGTATGCGAAGATCCAGCCGGAGAAGGACGGCATCGTGTCGAGCGTCGAGAAGTACTGGTCGCTCGACGTGCCCGTCCTCATCGACCACATGGCGCGTCCGGACCCTGTCGGCGGCAAGGATGATCCCAATCTGCGCACGATGCTGGAGCTGCTGTCCCGGGGCAATTTCTGGGTGATGCTGTCGCTCGGCGAAAAGACCTCGAAGGCAGGGCCGCCCTATGATGACGTGATCCCGATTGCGCGCGCCTATATCGAGGCGGCGCCGGATCGCTGTGTGTGGGCGAGCGATTGGCCGCATCCGGTGTCCGTCAAGCAACCGCCCAATGATGCCGATCTGATCGAGCTGATGTACCGCTACGTCACCGACGACGCGACGCTGGAGAAGATCCTGGTCCACAACCCGGCGAAGCTGTTCGGATTTCCCGCCTGAGGCGTGACGGTTTCTGGATTCGTTTTCCCTATCCAGCGCTGAATCCGGATGTCGCGACGATCATCCGGATTTGGCTGTTCTTGCGGCCTCCGAGATCTACTCGGGGGCCGCAACGTTTGAACCTGATCCCGGCAGCTCAATGCGCGACGGGGCGTTTGCGCGAATGCTTTTGCTTGGGTTGGAAGGCGAGGGAATCGCTGGCGCTCTTCGCCGAGCCGTTGTGCGAGCACGAGCCGCCGATGCCGGAGGATGCGGCCTGGCATGCTTCCATGGTCGGATAGCCGCAACCATGAGCGGCTTGAGCTCCGTTCGTGATGCAGTAATCGTCTGCCCGAGCGGCGGGCGCGGCCATCACAAACAGCCCGCATGCGAACAATGCCGCAGCGGGGATGGCGAAGTTTTTCGAAGTCAGTTTCATCTTGGTCATGTTGTTAGCCCATATGAAATGCCCGACGCATGATCGCGCCGGGTGTCACGCGGGCGCTTCTATGCGCTGGGCCCGTTCGGGTAATCGGGGCATTTTGCATCGCAGCGATGCCCCGATATTCCTTCAAGTTCAGGTGTTTGGATTGTGATACGTGCTGACGAGATCGTGCGCCTCGGCGCCGACTGCGGCAAAATATTCTGCGAAACGACCGAACGGCAGGTATTTTCTAATCGCCGATGAGCCGCACGGAGAAAGAGGAATGCGCGGCGTCGAGGTTTCGTACGGCACGGCATTCATACAGCTGTCATGTCATGTCGCGCGCCTCGCTTGCGCGTCAGGATTGAGCCTGCTTCCGATCAGCGCTTGATCCCCGCCAACGTCGATGCGATGCCGCGCTGGAACAGCGGCCAGTCGAAGCCGAGTCCGAGCGCGAGGTCGTCGGTCGATCATCGCATTGGCTTGGTCTGCGGTGCGCGCGCCGCCGCCGATCGGCACGCCGCTTTTCATGATGCCGTCTTCGGCGCGCTGCATCAGCGCGACCACTTCACCGCACGCTGCGCCCCGCCTTAGTCGCGTCGTCCGCGTTGCAGATGATCGGGAAGTGATGCCGAGCCGCCGAAGTTGCGGGCTCTCGCGAACTACGTCGAAACCGGTCGTGCGCCGCTGGTGGTCGAGGGCAAGGCTTGTTTGCGCGGCGGTGGCTCCCTTTTCGGCGGTGCCGGGATCAGCCCTTCTCTTATGGCCTGCTTCCGAGCCAGCTTGCGGGCTCGACGCACGGCTTCAGACTTTTCACGGGTCTTTTTTTCCGACGGCTTTTCATAGGAGCGCCGCCGCTTCATCTCTCTGAAGATGCCCTCGCGCTGCATTCTCTTCTTTAGAACGCGCAGGGCCTGGTCGATGTTGTTGTCACGGACGATTACTTGCAACGTCGTTTGCTCCATGGGTTCGGCGCAGATGCTGGGCACCCCGAAACCATTCGGTGCCTAACTCGACGCGACGTTCATTTACGACCGGCACGCAAGAGCGAGTTCGATCGAAGGACAGGGCGGGCTGCACCACCGTTCCAGCATCAGAGAAACGGCAAAACTGACTGAGCACTTAGGTCCAAAGCTCGAGCGCCTGCTTCGTGCGAAAGCACGATTCGGTTCTTTTTCAATCCGACGATGTCTTTGGAAAAGGGTCGTCGTTACGACCGATCTACAAGGCTCAAGGCCAATCGAACACTGTCAAGCTAAACACATATTTCGCAGATGCAAGGTGCATTTCGGTGACCGGACGATCTATCTGCGGTCCGACCCGGTTCGGGCGCACGTCGTTCCGCTTGAACCAAGCCAGGGTCCGCGAGTTGACAGGCATCATCGACCGCGGTTCCACAGGCCTCGGTGGCTGACAGACGATGCATTCCCACCTGCGATCGCGAGGCCGTCATGACGCGCTACTACTTCGACATCAGAAGCGGACAAGATCTGTATCCCGATGAGCAGGGGCTTGAGCTTTCCGATCAGAGAGCGGCCGAGATCGAAGCGGCACGATCTCTGATCGGCCTGGCGAAGGACCTTCCACCCCTCCAAGAGCGCGAGGATGTCGCGATCGAGGTTCGCACAGGAACTGGAGCGCTCTTCAAGGCCGCTTTTGTCTTTGAAATTACGCGCTTCAAACACTGATGCGACCGGCGCAGGGCGCTGCGGAAGCAGGTCGCGGGCGAGAAGGGGAACCGCGTTGGTTTGCCGTTCGATACGATAGCGACAGCTATTGTGACTGAATGGGCGCATGCTCGCTTCCGGGCGAGATAGCGCGGCTCCGAATGCGCTTTTTTACGTGCGTCAACGCGTTTTGGGTATACGCTGCCCGGCATCACCGCTCAGCCACGGGTATCCGCCGGTGACTGAGAGTGTTGTGCTCCCGCCCCAGACAGGGAGTGTCTCATGCCTGACATTCAATTCACCAACAGACTCTCGGCTCGCGAAGCCGTGCCTTCGCAGTGTCCGTTGTGCCAAGGCCCTATGGCAGCTCTGCATGTTGTGTCAGGACGGCCCGGCTTCGAGCATTGGACCTTAAGATGCAAGAAATGCGGGCTTGTTCATCAAGCACAGGCCGCGGCAGATCCGATCAATCCAGTAGCGTTGGCCTGGTGCGCCGCCGACGAGTTGAAGCCGCCCCGATAGGGCAAAGGGCGCCACTCAGAAGATCAGAGCGGGCGGTTCTGAACGATCGGAGGAGATGTCGCGTATACAACAGTGGTTCACGTTGGCGGTTCAGCGCTTGATCCCCGCGAACGCCGCCGTGATGCCGCGCTGGAACAGCGACCAGTCGAAGCCGAGCGCGAGTGCGAGGTAGCCGCGGTCAATCATCGCATTGGCTTGGTCGGCGGTGCGCGCGACGCCGCCGATCGGCACGCCGCTCTTCATGATGCCTTCTTCGGCACGCTGTATCAGTGCGACCACTTCGGGGTCGTCAGGCAGGCCGCGCTTGTTGATCGAGGTGGCGAGATCGCCGGGGCCGATCACCGCGAGGTCGATCCCGGGTGTCGCCATGATCTCGTCGATGCGGTTCACCGCTTCGACATGCTCGATCGTGATCATGCAGATCATGTCGTCGTCGGCAGTCTCCATATAGTCGTTCATCGAGACGCCCCAGCGGAACGGCGCGTGGAATGGTCCCCAGAGACGGTCGCCGTTCGGCGGGTAGCGCACGCTGCGCACCGCCGTGGCTACGTCGTCGGCGTTACAGATCATCGGAAAATTGATGCCGAGCGCGCCGAGGTCCATCGGCGCCTTGGCAAGGTGCGGCTCGTTGGCAGCGATCCGCACCATCGGCACGCAAGGCGTTCCCGAGGTGGCCACGATCATTGCATGCGCGGAGCCGAGGTCGATCGGGCCGTGCTCGAGATCGACGATGATCCAGTCCAACGACTGCGCCATGATCTGCACGGTCTGGATGCTCGGAATGGTCGCGATCGCGCCGAAGGTCGGACGCTTCTCGCGCCACTGCTTGCGCAGGCGGTTGAGCGGCGTCAGCGGTGCTGAGGTCAAAGGCGATCCTCCCTCGGTGCGATCTGGGAAAGTTACCAGCCCAACGCGACGGCGGAAAGGATCAGGCCGGGACGCGGCCACCGAAGAATGGCGTCAGCGCCGCGCTCAGCCTGTGCGGGCGTTTCGAGGTGAAGATCATCTCGGCGCCGGCGGTATCGCCGTTGCCGTTGGCGGGGCCGAGCAGGTCGGACACGCGGCGGGCGATCGCGGGCGCCGGATCGATCCAGTCGACCGGCCACGGTGCGAGCTTGGTCAGCCGCTCCAGCAGTAGCGGATAATGCGTGCAGGCAAGCACGACGGTGTCGGTGCGGGCGGGGTCGTCGGCGCCGTAGCCGACGAAGCAGGGGGCGAGTTCGGTGGCAATGTCCTCATCGCGCACGCTCTGCCCGCTCAGCGCTTCTTCCGCGAGCGAGGCGAGCTCGCCGGAGCCGACCAGCGTCACCTCGCAGCCCTGCGCAAAATCCGAGATCAGCTTGCGGGTATATTCCCGCTTCACGGTGCCCCTGGTGCCGAGCACCGAGACCCGCCGGGTCTTCGACGAGGCGCAGGCCGGCTTGATCGCTGGTACGGTGCCGACGAAGGGCACCTGATAGGCGTCGCGCAGATGCGACATCACGATCGTGGACGCCGTGTTGCAGGCGATCACGACGAGGTCGGGCGCGTGGCTCTCGATCAGCTCGCCGATCAGCGGCACCACGCGGGCGACGATCTCGTCCTCGCCGTGGTGGCCATAGGGAAAGAAGGCGTCGTCGGCGACATAGACGTAGTGCGCGTCGGGCCGGGTCTTGACGATCTCGCGCAGCACCGTGAGGCCGCCCAGGCCGGAGTCAAAGACGAGGATCGTTGGGGGAGTGGGCACGGCGCGAGTCTATCCGATGTAAGGTTACCATTCAGTTGTTTGCCTGCCCGGCCATTGGGGCTGACACAAGGCAGTGAAGTCGGGGAATTTCATACGGCCTTGGGCGATACCTGCCACTGTCACGGCAAGCCATTGCTGCGACATGCGAAATCCGCACAGGCCGGAAGCGCAGACCGACCATGATCCGTAATACTACCGCAAGCTGGGGTCCTCTCGCCCGCGCGTTCCACTGGGTGCTCGGCATCACCATCATCGGCATGCTGGCCTATGGCTGGTGGATGAACCACCTCGCGGCGCGGCCGGACCGCCTGTTCTACCGTTCGATCCACGCCGATATCGGCTATCTGGTGCTGCTCCTCACTGTGCTGAGGCTGCTGGGGCGCGGCCTCAACCCGACACCCGAGCTGCCGTCCGAGACGCCCGGCTGGCAGCGGATCGCGGCCCGCCTCAGCCATGTCGCGCTCTATGCCGTCACCATCCTGGTGGCGATGTTGGGCTGGGCGCATTCCGGCGCGCACACGCCTGACTATTCGAGCTTCTTTGGCCTGTTCCACGTGCCGCAGATCACCTCGCCCGACAAGGCGGCGGCGGGGGCCTACGAGCACCGCCACATCTTCTTCGCCTATGTGCTGCTGGCGCTGATCGCGCTGCATCTCGCAGCGGTCGCGTTCCATCATTTCATCAAGCGCGACCGCGTCGCCGCACGCATGATCGGCGTGGGGCAGATCGACCACGCGGCGTCGGGCGCGAGGACGCTGAATTCGGTTGGATCACGGCTTGGCTCACCTCTCCCCGACGGGGAGAGGTGAGGCTGTGTGCGGTGGGCTAAC
>NZ_LNCU01000014.1:32163-57105 GCF_001542415.1 Bradyrhizobium macuxiense | reverse complement strand
GAGCCGCACCCAGTAGGATGCGCCGTGGCCGAGGATGTTGTCGTTGAACTTGTAGGCGGGGTGGTGGCACATCGGACCGTCGCCCATGCCGAGGAAGACGAAGGCGCCGGGGCGCGCCTCAAGCATGAAGGCGAAATCCTCGCCGCCCATCACTGGTGTCACCCGGTCATCGACGCGGTCGACACCAACCACGTCGCGGGCGATCTCGGCGGCGATCCCGGCCTCGCGCGGATGGTTCACGGTGGCCGGATAAAGGCGGGTGTATTTCGCCTCCGCCGAACCGCCATAGGCCTTGGCGACGCTTTCGGCGACCTCACCGATCCGGCGCTCGACCAGATCGCGCACGTCAGGATCGAGCGTGCGCACGGTGCCCGCCATCGTGACGGTCGCGGGGATGATGTTGAAGGCAGTGCCGCCCGTGAACATGGTGATCGAGATCACGGCGGATTTGAGCGGATCGACATTGCGCGAGACGATCGACTGCAGCGCATTGATGATCTGGGCGCCGATCAGGACGCTGTCGACCGCCTCGTGCGGGGCGGCACCGGCATGGCCACCCTTGCCGTGGACGGTGATCTCGATGGTATCCGACGACGCGAGCAGCGGGCCCGGGGTTGTCGCGAAATGGCCTTCGGGCAGGCCCGGCATGTTGTGCAGGCCATAGACCTCCTGGATGCCCCAGCGGGTCATCAGCCCGTCCTCGACCATCGCCTTGCCGCCGGCGCCGCCTTCCTCGGCGGGCTGGAAGATCACGATCGCGGTGCCGTCGAAATTGCGGGTCTCGGTGAGATATTTGGCGGCTCCCAGCAGCATCGCGGTGTGGCCGTCATGACCGCAGGCGTGCATCTTGCCGGGGATCTTCGAGGCGTAGGGCACGTCGGCGGCCTCTTCGATCGGCAGCGCGTCCATGTCGGCGCGCAGACCGATGGTCTTGCCCGAGGTGCTCTTGCGGCCGCGGATCACGCCGACGACGCCGGTGCGCCCGATGCCGGTCACCACCTCGTCGCAGCCGAACTCGCGCAAGCGCTCGGCCACGATGCCGGCGGTGCGGTGCACTTCATAAAGCAGTTCGGGATTCTCGTGGAAGTCATGGCGCCAGGCCGCCATTTCGTCCGAGAGGGCAGCAACACGATTGACGATGGGCATGGGGTTTCCGTCCGTTTCTTGTGAACTTTATGGGTGGGTCAACGTAGCGTAACCCGCCGCGAAGTCACGCGAAATGGAGGCCGTCATTCCGGGGCGATGCGAAGCATCGAACCTCAGGTGCGCAGTTGCGCACCGGGGTATCTCGATGTTGTGGCGCGAGATTCTCCGATGTGCAATTGCACATCCTAGTTCAAGCGCGGTGCGCGTGCCCCGGAATGACGACGCTCTCAGCTTTCCCCGAACACCCGCTTGAAGATCGTGTCGACGTGCTTGAGGTGATAGCCGAGGTCGAACTTTTCCTCGATCTCCGCATCCGTCAGGTACTTCTTCACGTCGGCGTCCTGCTTGAGCAGCCTCTGGAAATCGCCTTCGCCGCGCCAGACCGGCATCGCGTTGCGCTGCACGAATTTGTAGGCGTCCTCGCGGCTCGCGCCCTTCTGGGTCAGCGCGATCAGCACGCGCTGCGAATGCACGAGGCCACCGAGGCGGTCGAGGTTCTTCTGCATGTTCTGGGGATAGACCAGCAGCTTCTCGATTAGCCCGGCGAGGCGGACCAGCGCGAAGTCGAGCGTCACGGTCGCATCGGGGCCCATCATGCGCTCGGCCGAGGAGTGCGAAATGTCGCGCTCGTGCCAGAGCGCGACGTTCTCCAGCGCCGGCGTCACATAGGCGCGCACCATGCGCGCGAGGCCCGAGAGGTTTTCCGACAGCACCGGGTTGCGCTTGTGCGGCATCGCGGACGAGCCCTTCTGGCCCTCCGAGAAGAACTCCTCGGCTTCCAGCACCTCGGTGCGCTGTAGATGGCGGATCTCCACGGCAAGGCGCTCGATCGAGGCGGCGATCACGCCAAGCGTCGCGAAATACATCGCGTGGCGGTCGCGCGGGATGACTTGCGTCGAGACCGGCTCCGGCCGCAGCCCCATCGCCTTGGCGACGTGCTCTTCGACCCGCGGGTCGATCTGGGCGAAGGTGCCGACCGCGCCCGAGATGGCGCAGGTCGAGATTTCGTCGCGGGCGGCGACCAGGCGGGCGCGGGCGCGGCTGAACTCGGCATGGGCGTAGGCGAGCTTGAGGCCGAAGGTCACGGGCTCGGCATGGATGCCATGGGAACGGCCGATGGTCGGCGTCATCTTGTGCTCGAAGGCGCGCGTCTTCAGCGCCGCCAGCACCCGGTCGAGGTCGGCGAGCAGCAGGTCCGCGGCGCGCTTGAGCTGGACGTTGAGGCAGGTGTCGAGCACGTCGGAGGAGGTCATGCCCTGGTGCACGAAGCGTGCCTCGGGGCCGACGATCTCGGCCAGATGGGTCAGGAAGGCGATGACGTCGTGCTTGGTCTCGCGCTCGATCTCGTCGATCCGTTCGACGTTGAAGGTGGCGTCCTTGGCCTTGGCCCAGATCGTCTTCGCCGCCTCCTTGGGGATCACGCCCAGTTCGGCCAGCGCGTCGGCGGCATGCGCCTCGATCTCGAACCAGATCTTGAAACGCGTCTGCGGCTCCCAGATGGAGGCCATTTCCGGGCGGGTATAGCGGGGGATCATCGAAAGCTCCGAAGGGGGCGGGCAGGGCGCGCAAAGCAGCGCTGCCGGCCGATTTGTTTTTACGCCGTGCTCTAGCAGATCGGGCCCGAGGAGGCCACCCAAATGGGGGATTTCGAGGGGAAAACCGGGCATTTCAAGAGGGCCGTAATCCGGTCAGGCCGCGGCCTCCGCTTCACCTCGCCCCGCCTGCGGGGAGAGGCATAGGCCGCCTTTGGCGGCCGTTCTCAAGAACGCCGAAGCAGAGCTTCGGCTATGACGCATCGTCAGATGCGTTCCGGGTGAGGGGGAGTCTCCCCGATTCCATGCGGCAACGTGTACGCGGGGGTAGCCCTCACTCCAACCCTCTAAGAGTGAGCTTCGCTCGTCTCGACCCCTGCAAGAACGGGGAGAGGGCGCGATCCGTCACAGGTTCGCCAGCCCGCACTCCACGGCAAGGCGGACGAGCTGGGCGTCGGTCCGCGTGCCGGTCTTGGCCTTGATGAGGTAGTGGTAGTTCTGCACGGTCTTGGTGCTCAGATTGAGGTTGGCTGCGATCTGCTCCTTGGTGTTGCCGGCCGCCAGCTGCCGGAGAATCTCGATTTCCCGCTCGCCGAGCTGGTCGAGCGCGGACTTGGTCGGCACCAGGCTCTCCATCGCCAGCACCCGCGCGACGTCGTCGCTCATCGCATGTTCGCCGCGCGCGACGGAGCGGATCGCCTGGATCAGCTCGGCCGGTTCGCTGCCCTTGGTGACGAAGCCGCTCGCGCCGGCGCCGAACGCCGCCTTCACCTGGGCCGCCTCGCTGTGCATGCTGAAGACGAGGATGCGGGCGTCGGAGTTGCGCGCGCGGATATTGCGGATCGCTTCAAGGCCGCTCGCCCCCGGCATCGAGATGTCCATCACGACGACGTCGGGCTCGTGCGCCTTGAAGGCGCGGTAGGCATTGGCCGCATTGTCGGCTTCGGCGACCACGCTGAAATCGTCCTGATGTTCCAGCACGCGCCGGTAGCCCTGGCGGACGACGGGATGGTCGTCGACCAGCAGGATTGAGATGCCTCCGGTCCGTGCCGCACTCATCAGGCGGCGAGCGGAATGGTGGCGGCGACGGACAGGCCGCGATTGGCGCGCGCGATCGACAGCGAGCCGCCGAGCGCGGTCACTCGCTCGTTGATGCCGGTGAGGCCGAAGCCGGCCGATTGCGCGACCTTGGCCGCGTCGCCGCCGCCGTCGTCCTCGACCCGGACCAGCAGCGCATTCTCCGGTCCGGTGCGCCGCTCGATCCGCAGCACGACTTCGCGCGCCGCGCTGTGGCGCAGCGCGTTGGTCAGGCATTCCTGCGCGACGCGGTAGGCGGTAGCCGCGACCGTGCCGCTGATGTCGGCGAGGTCGCCCTTGAGGTCGAGCTGGATCATCGGCTGGGTTGCGGCCCGCGAACGCCAACTGTCGACGAGATCGACCAGGCTTGCCTCCAGACCGAGCTCCTCGGCCGGCGGATGGCGCAGCCGGTTCAGGGTATCGCGCAGGCACGCCATGATGCGGCGGGTGGCCTGCGAGATCATCTGCGCATCCTGCGCAATTTCGGTGCCGGCGGCGTATTTGTCCCCGGCGCAGGCCTCGATCGTGTTGGCGAAAGCGAGGATCGCGGTGAGGTTCTGGCCGAACTCATCGTGCAGCTCGCGGGCCAGCGTGCGGCGCTCGTCGCTGCGGATCTCGAGCAGGCGCCGGGTCAGCACCGCGCGTTCTTCCTGGGCCAGCGCGAGGCGCTCGCCGAGGTCGCTCACGGCTTGTCCGATCATCGCCAGCTCCATCGAGCGGATACGCGGCAGCGGCGTTCGATATTGCCCGTTGGCCATGCGCTGCAGCGCAGTGACGATCGAGCGGGCTGGCGCCAGCGTATGCGCGATGGCAAGCGAGGCGAGCAGTGCGATCGCCAGCGCCATCAGCAGGGCGACGTGGATGTTGTCGAGGATATGCTGCCAGGCGAGCGCGGTCGCGGCGTCCGGATCGGGGTTGGCGAGGACGGTTCCCGCGGTGGCGGCGCGGGCGCTGATCGGCCGGGCGACGGTGGCGTGATTGCCGAGCACCGTCTGCACGGTCGCGGCGAACCAGCGCGGCGGCGCCTTGCCGATGCCCTTGCTTTGGCCACAGAGCGGCTTCTCGAATGGGCCGGCGGGCTCGAACTGAATGCAGATGCCCGGCGAGATCAGCCCCATCGTTTCGATCGTGCGCCAGTCGGGCGCCGGCAGCAATTGGTCGCGCATGCGGTTGCTGCGCAGCAGCAATTCACGCCAGTAGAGCGCCTGGAGTGCTTGCGAGACACGGTCGGCGGACGCCGCCGTGGTGCGATCGACACTGCGATAGGCGTCGATCGTGGCCCAGATCGTTGCCGCTCCGAGACACAGAGCGACGATGACGAGCAGGCGGGCGACGAGTTGGAGCACGAGGCGCATACGATCACTCCATGGTCGGAGCATGATCCGGATACGAAACGGCTTTCGAAAAGATCATGCTCGAACAAGTAGCTAGCGCGCGATGCTGATCATGAGCGTGAATCTGATCGCGCTTTAGTTGTGAAGCGTAACAGCAATGTGGTTCCGGGCCAATTGCAAGCGAGCGTTGTGGTGCAGATCGGGAAATTTGCCCAATGAAGCTTGGGCAGATGTCTTTGGACGGCACCTGCCGCCTCTGGTCTAACGAAACATGAGGTCTTCGCGCGCGGAGAACCTCGAGGAACAGCCGCAGGGAGCCAACGCAAATGAGTGCCAAGGTCGGCGCCGCGACCGCAGCAGCCGGCAGGGACACTGCGGAACGCAGCGTCCTCCTGCTGTGGATGATCTTCACCGGCCTGTCGCTGTTCGCCGCATTCCTGCTCTGGCGCTACGGGCTGATCCATCTCATGGTCAGCTCGGATCGCACCTACATTTCGAGCGTCATCGCCGCGCTCTACATCGCCACCTGCGTCCATTGCTTCTGGCGGACACGGGCGATCTCACGCGAGGGCGAGGTGGCGCGCGGCTGTCGCGCGGTGCTCGCGGCGCCCGACGGCGCCAAGGCGCTCGAGGCAGAAGTGCCCGATCTGCCGCGCGGGCTGGTGACCGATCACATCAGGAGCCTGGTGCAGAAAGCTGCCGCGCAGGCCAAGGGCCCGATCGACCAGACCCTGCTGCTGCGGACGCTGGCGGACCGCCTGCGCGGTTCCAACGGTTTCGGCGCCTTCGCCTCGGATACGCTGATGAAGCTCGGCCTGCTCGGCACCATCATCGGCTTCATCATCATGCTGGCGCCGATCGCCACCCTCGATGCCGCCGACAAGGTCGCGATGAAATCGTCGATGGGGCTGATGAGCGACGGCATGGCGGTCGCGATGTACACGACGCTGGCGGGATTGATCGGATCGATCATGGTCCGGATCCAGTACTACATGCTGGACTTCGCGACGCAGCGGGTGTTTTCCGACGCCGTCGTGCTGACTGAGACGCATGTGACCCCGGCACTGGAACGCCGGTCATGATGGATGAATTCGGCCTCTATCCGCGCGAGGAACAGTTCGACCCGCTCGGTGTGATGCTGTTCAAGGCGCTGCAGGTCGTGGCCTTCCTGTTCTTCCTGGCTCTGCTCGCGGTCTCGCCGGACGCCAAGGAGGGCAAGATCGACTCCAAGGCCGAGTTCATCATCACGATGGACTGGCCGGACAATCACCCCGACGATCTCGACCTGTTCGTGCAGGACCCCGCCGGCAACATCGCCTGGTATCGGCATCGCGAGGCCGGCTTCCTGACGCTTGATCGCGACGATCGCGGCGGCGCCAACGACTTCATCGTGGTCAACGACAAGAAGATCCCTTCGCCGATCCGCGAGGAGATCGTCACGGTGCGCGGCATCGTTCCCGGCGAATACACCGTCAACGTCTCGCATTTCCAGGCCACGACCGGTGAGCCGGTGGAGGCGAATGTGAAGGTGCAAAAGCTCAATCCGACGGCGCAGGTGATCTTCGACGACAAGGTGACCGTCAACCACACCGGCGACGAGAAGACCGCGGTCCGCTTCCGTCTCGACACCGAGGGCAAGGTGATCAACGTCGACCAGCGGCCGAAATCGCTGCTGGAGACGTTCCGCAGCGGCTGGCGCAACGGCGCCGATATCGATCCGAAGACAGGGGTTAGGGTGCGCCGTGAGTAGTCTGCAGTCGGTCATCCTGACGCTCGCGGTCGCCTATGCGGTAATCGGCGCGCTGCTATTGATCGTGCTGGTCTATGCGCGGCTGCACTGGTCGCTGAAGGCGCTCGCGATCGTCGTGACCAGCACCTTCTATGTCGTCAGCTTCGGCGGCATGCGCGAGCTGCTCGGTTGGGCCACGACCGACAAGCTGCCCGCATCCTTCAAGCTGCTTGCTTCACGCATCGTGGAGCCGCATTCGCTGGAGGGCGATCCCGGCGCGATCTATCTGTGGGTCGAGGAGCTCGATGACGGCAATCGGCCGAGCGCGATCCCGCGGGCCTTCCGCATTCCCTATAACGACGCGCTGGCCGAGCAGACCCACGCCGCGGACAACGAGATCAAGGCCGGGCATCCGCAGGGCGGGCGGGCCGCGGATTTCGGCGGTGGCGACGGCAGCCTGATGGACTTCGTGCGCGAATACGTCACGCCGAAGACGATCCTGGAGACGACCGGCGGCGATTCCTCGACGGGCGAATTCAAGGCCCCGCCGGTGGGCGCGCAAGGGTCGGTCTTTAACCCGGTGCCACCGCCCCGGATGCCCCCGAAGGATGAGCAGCAATAGGCCGCAGGGGGCGGCTGATCGGTCAGGAGGATGGACAGTAGTAGCCCGGAATCCCATCGGTTCCTGGAATGTGCAAAATAAGGGCATCCGGGGCTAGATTTTCATTTCGAACCCATTTTCCCGGCAAAGGGGCCGCTGCGTGAGCGGCCCCTTTCGTATTTTGGGCCCCCGGACGGACCTGGGAGGCGGTGGGCGGTCGACGGGCTCGGCGCTCGCCCTCGGACGGGTCAGTCCAAAAATATTGTATGACAGATATTGAAATCTGTCAGCGCGATGGTCTATATTCATATTGGCGTCGGGCAGGGGCGCCAGATGGCTTTCCGGCGTTGGCCGGGCAGCCGAACTTAATTGACCACCTCGAAGGACTACCGCCATGACTCTCGAAATCATTCAATTGACCGCCCAGATTCAACAGTGGCTCAATCAGCGCGTCGCCCGCCATTTGGCCGCCCAGGCCGCCAAATTCAGCCGCGGGCAGGACAGCGACAATCAGACGGTGAACGCATGAACGAGGCGGTGGTCTTGACTCCCGAGCGAATCCTCGAAGCAACCGAGGATGTTTTGCGGCGCTTCGGACTCGCCAAGGCTACCGTCGTCGACGTTGCCCGTGCGCTGGATGTCAGCCACGGCAGCGTCTACCGTCACTTCCCCAGCAAGGCCTCACTGCGCGATGCTGTGGCCAAGCGCTGGCTCGACCGGGCCAACGAACCGCTCTGCAAGCTTGCGATCGGCTCGGGTCCGGCGCCGGAGCGGCTCGAGAAATGGCTCCGCACCGCCTTCGCAATCAAGCAGAAGAAGGTCTGCGACGACCCCGAAATGTTCGCGACCTATCTCGCGCTGGCGCAGGACGCGCGCGAGGTGGTGGAAGCCTACAAGGACAAGCAGGTCGAGCTGATCGGCCGCATCCTGTCCGATGGCGTCGCGCAAGGCGTGTTCCAGATCGACGACGTCAAGATGACGGCGCGTGCCGTGTTCGACGCGACCGTCCGCTACCATCACCCCGCGCATGCCGAGGAATGGGCCAAGCCCGAATGCCCGGCGCGGATCGATGCGCTGCTCGCCCTCGTGCTCCGGGGCCTGGAAGCGCCGCGCAAGCACTAAAGATCGCAGTAGCTTTTCTCCGAGTTGGACAACGGCTCCGCTTCACCTCGCCCCGTAAGAACGGGGAGAGGGAGCACTGTTCCGTTGCGGCTTGCACCTCCACACGCCAGAATGCGGATGCCGCCTTGCCCGATTGCGAGCCTAGGGCCGCGTGTGCTTGATATCGGGCAGGGATCAATCACACGGACGACGATGCGGCTCGCACTCTTTGCCGATATTCACGCCAACCGGCAGGCCTTCGCTGCCTGCCTCGAGGCTGCGCGGGTGCGCGGTGCCGAGCGGCTGATCTGCCTCGGCGATATCGTCGGCTACGGCGCCGATCCCGAATGGGCCGTCGACACCGTGATCGACCTCGTGGCGAAGGGCGCCATCGCGGTGCGCGGCAACCATGACAATGCGATCGGCACGCCAAGCGACAGCATGAATGCCGAAGCCCAGGCCGTGATCGACTGGACCCGCGGCCGGCTCAGCGCAGAGCAGAGACGCTTTCTCGCCGCGCTCGCGATCCTGCGCGAGGAGGACAACCGCCTCTACGTGCACTCCGAGGCATCGGATCCGGCGAAATGGCGCTATGTCCGCGACACCTCTGATGCCGCGCGCAGCATGATGGCGACCGAGCTGCAGATCACGTTCTGCGGCCACACCCACCGCCCCGGTCTCTACTCGATGTCGTCGGCCGCGAAGATGACGAGCTTCGTTCCGACCACGAGTGTGCCGGTGCAACTGCTGACTGGGCGGCGCTGGCTCGCGGTGCTCGGCTCGGTCGGCCAGCCGCGCGACGGCGATCCCGCCGCATCGTTTGCGATGTATGACATGGCAAGCCGTGAGATTACCTATCTGCGCGTGCCCTATGACGTCGAGACCGCGGCGGCGCGGATCAGGGCGAACGGCCTGCCCTATTGGCTGGCCGATCGCCTGCTCATCGGCCGGTGACGAACGTGGCCGCGCTTGCGATGCAGCCGGGCGCCGAGATCGACGGCTTCACCATTGGCGAATGCGTTCACCGCGGCGGCATGGCGACGCTGTGGAGCGTCACCCATCCGGGCATCGACGTGCCGCTGCTGATGAAGGTGCCGCGGATCTCCGAAGGCGAGGATCCGGCAGCGATCGTCAGCTTCGAGATGGAGCAGATGATCCTGCCGCGGCTGTCGGGGCCGCATGTGCCGGCGTGCTTCGGCACCGGCGATTTCGAACGGCAGGCCTACGTGGTGATGGAGCGCATCCCCGGGCAGACGCTCTACAAGCGGCTCGGCGAGCTGCCGATGCCCTACGAGGAGGCGAGGGGCATCGCCGGCAAGATCGCGGCCGCGCTCGCCGGCCTGCACCGGCAGAATGTCATCCACCACGACATCAAGCCGAGCAGCATCATGTTCCGCGAGGGCGGCGAGGCGGTCCTGATCGATTTCGGTCTCGCGCACCACAACCATCTGCCCGACCTGCTGCAGGAGGAGTTCCGGCTGCCTTACGGCACCGCGCCCTATATGGCGCCGGAGCGCTTGCTCGGCGTGCGCGACGATCCGCGCAGCGACTTGTTCTCGCTCGGCGTGCTGCTCTATTTCTTCACCACGGGCGTACGCCCGTTCGGCGAGACCGAGAGCCTGCGCGGCATGCGCCGGCGGCTGTGGCGCGATCCGTATCCGCCGCGCAAGCTCCGCGCCGACTATCCGCCCTGGCTGCAGGAGATCGTGCTGCGCTGCCTGGAGATCCAACCCTCCGCGCGCTATCCGACCGCAGCCCAGCTCGCCTTCGATCTCACCCATCCGGAGCAGGTGAAGCTGACGGCGCGTGGGCTGCGGATCAAGCGCGATCCGATCGGCACGGTCTGGCGCCGTCGCTTCAATCTCGGTGCGGTCCAGCCGCACGCCAAGTCCAACGTCGCAGCCCAGCTCGCGGCGAGCCCGATCGTCGCCGTCGCGCTCGATACGGGCGACGGTTCCGAGGCGCTGAACGAGGCTATCAGGATCACAGCCGGGCAGGTGCTGTCGACATTGCCGTCGGCGCGGCTCGCCTGCGTCAATGTTCTGAAGCTCAATCGCCTGTCGATCGACCGCACGCTCGACGAGCAGGGCCAGAACAAGCATGTCGACCGGCTGGTCGCGCTCCAGCACTGGGCTCGGCCGTTCCGGCTCGAGGAGGGCCGGCTGACCGTGCATGCGCTCGAGGCGATCGATCCCGGAGCCGCGATCCTGGAATTCGCCGCGGTCAATCTGGTCGATCACATCATCCTCGGGGCGCGGCGGAACTCGATGATGCGCGCACTGCTCGGCGGCGTCTCGGCGAAGGTCGCATCCGAAGCGCCGTGCACCGTGACCGTGGTGCGGCCGTCACGGCTCGCGCAACAGGCGAACACGGGCGAGAGTGGTGGAACTGATCACACGAAGGATGAGGCTGCGGTCACGCCGCGCGAAATGTTCTGAATTGCGCGCCTCGTCGCGCGCGTGCTGGCTCGCCGTCAGGCCCGGCGCAGATGCACGTAGACGATGCGTGCAGCGGCCGAGTCATAGGGCAACGTCACGTAGGCCCGCCGAGCGACAAAGGCAGCGTTGAGGCCAAGCCAAAACGCCAGGCCGGTCCAGACAAGGGTCATCGTCATGATGCGCGCCTCCCCAACTATATTTTAGGTAGAAGTGTGCATCGGATTGGATGAGTCTGTGAAGCCCGGATGACCACGGTCCCCCGCACGAATATTATGCATGCGGCAACGCAGCAGGTGGTGCTCGCTGCATTTGCAGGCATCGCGTGCAGTCCGGTGTGGGGAATGGATCACAGGACAACTGGAGTTTCGGTTCAGAACCGAAGCTCCAGATTTTTCTCTTGACGCGTGTCCTTCGCGCGATAGCGCGCTAGATCGCCTCGCCGCGCGCCGCCGCCGCCGCGTTGCGGATCGCGGAGATGTTGGTGTTGTAGGCTTCGACAGTTCCACCCTTGAACACGGCCGAGCCGGCAACGAACGCGTTGGCGCCGGCGGCGGCGAGCTGGCCGGCAACGTCAGGCGCAACGCCCCCGTCGACCTCGATGTCGATCGGCCGGCCGGCCGTCATCGCCTTGATGTCGCTGACCTTGCCCACCGCCGAGCGGATGAAGGCCTGACCGCCGAAGCCGGGATTGACCGACATCACGAGCACCAGGTCGATCAGGTCGAGCACGTATTCGATCGCGCTCGGCGGAGTTCCCGGATTGATCGAGACACCGGCCTTCTTGCCGAGCGCGCGGATCGCCTGCAGCGAGCGATGCAGATGCGGGCCGGCCTCGGCATGCACGGTGATGTGGTCGCAGCCCGCCTTGGCGAAGGCTTCGAGATACGGATCGCACGGCGAGATCATCAGATGCGCGTCGAAGATCTTCTTGGTGTGCGGCCGCATCGCCTTGATCACGTCGGGGCCATACGAGATGTTCGGAACAAAGTGCCCGTCCATCACGTCAAGATGGATCCAGTCGGCGCCGGCCTGGTCGACGGCGCGGACCTCCTCGCCGAGCCTGGAAAAATCGGACGCCAGGATCGACGGAGCGATGATGAGGGGACGCGGGGTGAATGACTGAGTCATGTCAGCTGTTCCGGAGACTTGCGGGGGCGTACGGGCATTCCCGCCTAACATGCAGATGCGCGGTGGGCAATGCGAGCGGGCGGAGTGAGCTGTGGGCGGAAAAATCTGCCGGCTGCGGCAGCTCTTGCCGGGCGTGTGGGTGACCCGCCACGACAGGAAAGCCCGGATTTCATTGGGTTTTTGCCATGGCACGGCGCTTGCTGAGTAACAGCTAGGCATGAGAGCCGCTGGTGCGCGGCGTTGTCCGGAGTTTTGCCATGTTGTTTGCCATTGGCGCTGCGTCGTCGGCCATCGATCTGTTGAGCTCGCTGATGTCGTCGAAGTCGCCCTCGGCGGCGGCGCAGACGCAGACCGCTGGCCTCAACCAGGGCACCGGCCTGTTCGATCCCTCGACGGCCACGTCGAGCTCGACCGGCAGCAGCGCAAGCGTCGGATCGGGCAGCGGCACCCCGCAGATCTCGCCGCAGACGATGAGCGCACTGCTTGCCGCGCAGAGCCAGTCGCAGACGGGCGGCACCGCCGGCACCAATTCGAGCACGTCCTCCAATCCGCTGCAGAGCCTGTTCTCGCAGATCCAGTCCAGCAACACCGGCACGATCAGCAAGTCGCAATTCGAGAGCACGCTTGCCGCCGACGGCATCAGCACCACGCAGGCCGACTCCCTGTTTGCCAAGCTCGACACCAATGGCGACGGCTCCGTCAGCCTCGACGAGTTGCAGCAGGGCACGCAGCGCGCGGGCGGCCATCACCATCATCACCACATGTCGAGCGGCTCGAGCGACGACAGCAGCGCATCCAGCGGCACGAGCGCCGGCGGTTCGAGCTCCGACCCGCTGATGCAGGCGATCTCCGGCGCCACCAGTTCCTCGACGACCAACAGCGACGGCTCGACGACCACCACGACGACCTACGCCGACGGCTCCAAGGTGACGCTGACGACACCGGCCGCATCCTCCAGCTCGTCGAGCTCGGGCAATGCGACCTCGTCCTATAATTTCATTGAGCAGCTGATCCAGCGCCAGTCGCAGGCGATCTCCGCGCAGGCGTCGTCGTCGGTGTCGGTCAGCGCCTAACCGAACCGGTCCTGCCAGCTCGGCAGCGCGCCGGGGAAGGGCAGCGCGGTCGCTGAATAGACGCCGCGTGCGATCGCGCGCGCCACCGTGTTGGCCGCCACCGCGCCGAGCTGCGTCAGGCCGAACAGCGGGTCGATCGGCTTGGCTCCTGTCGCCGCGGCAAACACCACATCGCCGTCGAGCGGCGCGTGCACCGGATAGATCGCGCGCGCCATGCCGGTCTGTGCGATCATCGCAAGCCGCTTGGCTTGCGGCTTGGTCAGCTGCGCATCGGTCACCACCACAACCAGCGTGGTGTTCTCCGCGGCCGTTGCCTGCGCTCCGCCCTTCAGACGCACCTTCAGCATATCCGGCGTGAACGACGACGGCTGGCCGCGCCCGCCGAACTCGCTGTCGACCTCGAACGGCGCCGCCCAGAACCAGGGGCCGGTGCCGACGGTCACGCTGCCGACCGCATTGACCACCGCGAGGGCTGCGACCATCACGCCGTCGTCGGTCGTGGCCGACGCCGAGCCGAGGCCGCCCTTGAGGCCGGCCGTGGTTGCGCCCATGCCGGCGCCGACGCTGCCGAGGCGGAAGTCGGAGGCGGCCGCGTTCGCCGCCGCATAGCCGAGATCGCGATAGGGCGGAAAGCGTCCCCACGCCTTGTTGCCGCCGTTGAGCAGATCGAAGCAGATCGCGCCCGGCACGATCGGAACCGCGGCATCGCGGATGCGGAAGCCGCGGCCGCGCTCGGCGAGCCAGGCCTGCACGCCGCTGGCGGCATCGAGCCCGAGCGCGGAGCCGCCGGACAGCGCGATGGCGTCGATCGCCTCGACGACGTTCTGTGGCTCCAGGAGGGCGTCCTCGCGGGTGCCGGGACCGCCGCCGCGGACATCGATCGAAGCCACCGCCGGCTTGTCGAACAGGATGGCGGTGACACCGGAGGCTACGTCAGCGTCGTCGGCGTGGCCGACGCTGACGCCGGCGATATCGGTGAGAAGGTTTTTCACGATGCGGTCCGTTCGCGCCTGCTGCCGTTACGCGGTCCGATATAGCAGTCGCGGCGGATGCATCAACCGTGACGCGCGGCGGACGAATGCGCGGCAGGTATTGCAGGCAGGGCTCGACAAAAAACGCCCCGGCGAGCCGGGGCGTTTTGCGCTGGTTCTGATCGAGACCGGAACCAGTCTCAGGAACCCTTCGGGTTGATCTCGGCGTAGTTGCCCTTGGCGTCCCACTTGTAGACGACATAGTCGATCGCCTTGATGTCGCCCTTGGCATCGAAGCCCATCTTGCCGAGCACGGTGTCCCAGTCGCCGGCCTTGATGGTGGCCATCACCTTCTTGGCGTCGGTGGTGCCGGCCTTGGCGACGGCCTGGGTCCACACCTGCATCGCAGCGTAGGTGTAGAGCGTATAGCCTTCGGGATCGATGTTCTTGCTCTTGAACTTCTCGACGATCGCCTTCGCGGTCGGCTTGTTGCGCGGATCGGGGCCGAAGGTGAACAGGGTGCCTTCCGCGGCCGGGCCGGTGATCGAGGCGAATTCCTTGTCGTTCATCGCGTCGCCCGCCATCAGCACGGTCTGTAGGCCTTGGTCGCGCATCTGGCGCAGGATCAGGCCGGCTTCCTGATGGTAGCCGCCGACATAGACGAGGTCGATATTGTCGCGCTTCAGGCGCGAGACGATCGAGTTGAAGTCCTTGTCGCCCTTGTTATAGGACTCGAACATCTTCTCCTGGAAACCGGCCTTGTTCAGCGCCTTCTTGGTCTCGTCGGCGAGGCCTTTGCCGTAGGTGGTCTTATCGTTCAGGATCGCGACGTTCTTGCCCTTGAAGTTCTTCATGATGTAGTTGGCGGCGACCACGCCCTGCTGGTCGTCGCGACCGCAGACGCGGGCCACGTTCCAGAGCTTGCGCTCGGTGAACAGCGGGTTGGTCGAGGCCGGGGTGATCTGCAGGACGTTGCCGTCAGCGTAAGCCTCCGACGCCGGGATCGAGGATGACGAGCAGAAGTGGCCGGCGACGAACGGGATCTTCGCGCTGCCGATCTTCTCCGCCACCGAGCGTGCCTGCTTCGGATCGCAGGCGTCGTCGTCGGTCTCAAGCGCGAGCTTCTTGCCAAGCACGCCGCCTGCCGCGTTGATATCGGCGACCGCCATCTCGGCGCCGTTCTTCATCTGCCGGCCGAAAGCGGATTCGGAGCCCGTCATCGGGCCTGCCACTGCGACGGTGATATCCTGCGCGAACGCGCTCGCCGACAATGCGAACGAAGCGCCCAATGCCAGGCCGATGAGCTTCAGTGATTTCATGACAAGTCCTCGTGGTCGTTGCCTCTTGGGAAGAAACCGGTTTGGCCGGCTTCAATCGCCGGCGGCATTCTTGGCTGATTTCCCGGCGAAGTCACTGGCAATTTTCAGGCAAATCGCCGCTTCGGCCGCAGCATCCTGCTGCGGGGTGCGTTGCGGCGTGCGGTTAGCCGCGGCGGCCGCCTTCCAGATAGGCGGCACGGATTTCCGGGCGTTGCAGCAATTCGGCGCCGGTTCCGGCCAGCGTGATCAGACCGTTGACCATGACATAGCCGCGATGGGCGAGCTTCAGCGCATGGTTGGCATTCTGCTCGACGATCAGCACGGTGAGGCCGTCCTGCCGGTTCAGCGTGCGGATGGCGTCGAAGATCTGCCGCGCGATCAGGGGCGCAAGGCCGAGCGAGGGCTCGTCCAGCATCAGCAGACGCGGCCTGCTCATTAGCGCGCGGCCGATCGCGAGCATCTGCTGCTCGCCGCCCGACAGCGTGCCGCCACGCTGCGCGATGCGCTCCTTCAGGCGCGGGAACAAGGCGAAGACGCGCTCGAGCCCGACTTCGCGCTCGTCCTCGCTGCACTCGGTGGCGTCGGCGCCCATCTGCAGGTTTTCCGCCACGCTCATGCGCGGAAAGATCCGCCGTCCTTCGGGTGACTGCGCGATCCGCAGCCGCGCGATCTCGTGGGTCGGCACGCCGGTGATGTCGTGACCGTCGAATTCGATCCGGCCGGCGCGGGCGCGTGGCTTGCCGAAGATCGACATCATCAGCGTCGACTTGCCGGCGCCGTTGGCCCCGATCAGCGCCACGATCTCGCCGGGGTTGATCTCGATGTCGACGCCCTTCAGCGCCTCGATCTTGCCGTAGGCCGCGCGCAATCCGCGCACCGCGAGAAGGGGTGTTGCTGCCGCCGCGGTCACGGGGTGCTCTCCATCACGGCGATCGCTTCCTCCTCGTCGGCGCCGAGATAGGCGGCGATCACCTTGGGGTCGTCGCGCACGGCTTGCGGTGTGCCCTCGGCGATCTTGACGCCGTAGTCCATGACCACGACGTGATCGGAGATTTCCATCACGACCGACATGTCGTGCTCGATCAGCAGGATCGAGGTGCCGTGCTCGCCGCGGATCGACAGCAGCAGCTCGTTGAGCGCGCCGCTCTCGCGCGCATTCAGGCCGGCCGCCGGTTCGTCAAGACAGAGCAGC
This sequence comes from Bradyrhizobium macuxiense, assembly GCF_001542415.1. Classification (GTDB taxonomy): domain Bacteria; phylum Pseudomonadota; class Alphaproteobacteria; order Rhizobiales; family Xanthobacteraceae; genus Bradyrhizobium; species Bradyrhizobium macuxiense. The sequence goes on along the minus strand of NZ_LNCU01000014.1, from coordinate 40,464 downwards.
GCGGGCTCGGTGCACATCGCGCGCGCGATCTCGAGGCGCCGCTGGTCGCCATAGGGCAGGTTGCCGGCGGCATCGTCGGCGCGCGGCAACAGCCCGACGCGAGCGAGCCAGGTTCGCGCCAGCTCGATGGCGCGCTCTTCGGCGCTACGCCAGGACGGCGCGCCGATCAGGCCGAGAAAGGTGAGGCCTGAAGCGCGCATCAGCACGTTGTGCTGGGCGACCATCAGGTTCTCCAGCGCGGTCATGCCGGGAAACAGGCGGATGTTCTGGAAGGTGCGCGCGACCTTGGCCTGCCTGGAGATGCGGAAATCGTTCAGCCGTTCGAGCTTGACGACGCGGCCGTCGTCATGGGCGAGCCTGATGGCGCCGCCGCTCGGCCGGTAGAAGCCGGTGATGCAGTTGAAGACGGTGGTCTTGCCGGCGCCGTTCGGGCCGATCAGCGCGGTGATCTTGCGCCGTTCGGCGGCGAAGGAGAGATCGTTGACGGCAACGATGCCGCCGAAACGCATCATCAGATGGTCGACGGAGAGGATATTGTCGTTGCTCATCCGTGCCCCTCCTTGACGAGGTCGGACGAGATCGCCTGGTTGCGCTCCAGGAACACGGTCGGTGCGCGATGGCCGATCAGCCCGCGCGGCCGCCAGATCATCAACAGCACCATCGCGATGCCGAACACCAGCATGCGGTATTGATCGAAGCCGCGGAACAGTTCGAAGCCGCCGATCATGGCAAGCGCCGCCAGCGCCACGCCAAGCTGCGAGCCCATGCCGCCGAGCACGACGATCGCGAGCACCAGCGCCGATTCCTGGAAAGTGAAGGATTCCGGGCTGATGAAGCCCTGCCTCGTGGCGAAGAACGCACCGGCAAAGCCGCCGAACATGGCGCCGGTCGCAAACGCGGTCAGCTTGGTCGTCGTGGTATTGATGCCGAGCGCGCGGCAGGCGACCTCATCCTCGCGCAACGCCTCCCAGGCGCGGCCGATCGGCAGCCGCCGCAACCGGATCGTCACCCAGTTGGTGATCAGCGCCATCGCCAGGATCAAATAGAACAGGAAGACCAGGCGATGGGTCGGCGAGAACTCGATGCCGAGCTTGGCGGCAAGTCCGTCGTCGCTGTTGTCGAGCGGGATGCCGAACACGGTGGGGCGCGGGATCCCCGATACGCCGTTCGGGCCGCCGGTCAGGCTCTGCCAGTTGATGATGACGAGGCGGATGATCTCGCCGAAGGCGAGCGTTACGATCGCGAGATAGTCGCCGCGCAGCCGCAGCACCGGGAAGCCGAGCATCACGCCCCAGAGCGCTGCGAGGATGCCGGCGAGCGGCAGGCAGACCCAGAACGACAGGTCGAAATTGGTGGCGAGCAGCGCGTAGGAATAGGCGCCGACCGCGTAGAAGGCGACGTAGCCGAGATCGAGCAGGCCGGCGAGGCCGACCACGACGTTTAGTCCCCAGCCCAGCATCACATAGGTTAGGACCAGGATGGAAAGGTCGAGAATGTAGCGCTGGTCGTAGAAGATGACGGGGACGAGCACGGTGAAGCCGAGCAGCGCCGGTGCGAGCCAGCGCCCCGCGAACGACATCGCCGACTGCACCGGCTTCGGAACGATCCGCTCCTTGTCGACCGGCCCCCACCATTGCCGCAACAATTCGACGATGATGCTGCCGCCGAACACGGTTGCGACGATGGCGGCGAGATCGCCGAACCGGGTCCAGTAGATCAGATTGCCTTCCGGACCGGCTTCGGTGCGTATGCCGATCATCAGCGAAAACAGCACCAGCGCGACAGCCGCGCTGATCAGGGCTTTCTTGAGGATGAAGGCGCTGTCCGAAGGCTGCGAGGCGTGGGGGCGGGCCGATGTCGCGCTCACGTAATACTGTCCATCAGACTTTTTCGACTTCGGGACGACCGAGCAGGCCGGTCGGCATGAAGATCAGCACCACGATCAGGATCGAGAACGCGGCGACGTCCTTGTACTCGACCGAGAAATAGGCCGACCAGAACGTCTCGATCAGGCCGATCGCGAGCCCGCCGAGCATCGCGCCGGGCAGCGAACCAATGCCGCCGAGCACCGCGGCGGTGAACGCCTTGATGCCGGCGACGAAGCCCATGAAGAAATCGACCAGGCCGTAATACAGCAGGTACATCATGCCGGCGACGGCAGCGAGCGCCGCACCGATCACGAAGGTCATCGAGATGGTGCGGTCGACGTCGACACCGAGCAGCGCGGCCATGGTCTGGTCCTGCTCGCAGGCGCGCATGTCGCGTCCGAGCCGGGTGCGCGAGACCAGCCACGTGAACAGCGCAAGCACCACGATGGTGGCGAGCACCACCAGGATCTGGATGTTGGAGAGCTGCACGGCGAAGCCTTCCGCGCCTTCATGCAGCGTGTAGCCGCCGGTGATGATCGGTGGCACCGGCTTCACCCGCGCGCCCTGCGAGACCTGCGAGAAATTGGTCAGCACGAATGACATGCCGATCGCGGAGAGCATCGGCGCGAGGCGGAACGAATGCCGCAAGGGCCGGTAGGCGATCCGCTCGATGGTCCAGCCGTACAGCGCGGTGATCGCCATCGAGACCAGGAGCACGATCAGCAGGATCACCGGGATCGCGGTGAGGCCGAGGGAGACCAGCACCAGGAACGAGATCAGCGCGATGAAGCCGCCGATCATGAAGATGTCGCCATGAGCGAAGTTGATCATGCCGACGATGCCGTAGACCATGGTGTAGCCGATGGCGATCAGGCCGTAGATCGAACCGAGCACGAGGCCGTTGATCAGTTGCTGGGCGAAATAATCCATGCGCTGCCGCTAGAACCCGTGTGGCGGAGAACCGAACAGGCTCTCGTTCTGGTTTGGATGCGCTCTCTTCATGCGAACCAATCTCCACTTCGCTCGAGAACGCTACGTCGAGAGTGACGCGGCGAGGGCCCCGGCAGCCTGAGCCGACGCGTCGTGTCATTTTCTAACAGCGGAACCACGGCGGCGGCAACAGCGCCGGCTGCGGCGGAACGGGCTTGTACATAACTACTTTGGAGGGTGAGGTTCCGGTGTCACAGATCAGACACGCCTTCGCCTTGCAATGATCACGCCGGAACTGTTGTTCCCCGCAACTGCTGTTAGGGCCTCTCCGTTGCCTCGGCGCTTCACGAAGCAAAGGGAGATTCCCGGATGAGCAGCCAGAATCAGAACCCGGGTGGGTGGAACCAAACCCCGGGTCAGAGGCCCCGGCCAGCATCAGGGCGGCGGCGCGAAGCCCGGACAGCAGCAGCAGGATCCAGGCCGTCAGGGCGAGAAACCTGGCCAGCAGGGCGAGAAGCCCGGCCAGCAGGGGCGGTAGCTCGGAAAACCAGAGGGCGGCAATGACAGAAAGGTCTCGCTGAAACGCTGGGCCTCTCTTTTTGCCTCATTCTGGCACGGGTACGACCGTCCCCAAACAATCCCCAGGCGAGTTAAGGTAAACAAAGGGTTTAAATTGCCGCCGGCCGTTCATCGGCGTTACGTCGCAGGCCAGACCGCCGCCCGCAGATGGGCCGCGCAAGCGTGGGAAGCAAGATGTCCAGCAATTGGCGGATCAGTTCAGTCAACGGCGCGCTGCTTGCGGCCTATTTCATTCCGGTCTGGACCATCATCGCCTTCACCATCATGGTGTCGCCGATCCACGGGCTCTACGAGCGGCCGAGCGTATCGGTCGCCCTGTACGCCAGCGATCATCTGCAACTCGCCAAGATGGCGACGGTGCGGCTCGCCTGGCTGCTGGCGCTGGCGCGGATCACCGTAGTGGCGTTCTTTGTCGTGTTCCTTGCGCTGCTCACCCGTCCGTCGATGCGCAAGAGCGGCGGCTGCGACGAGGCGCTCGCGGTGGCGCTATGCCTCGGCAGTGTGCTCAGCTTCGCCAGCATGCTGCTGGCCTCGAAGGCCGGCGAGCTGGAAGCGCTGCGCATGCATGCGGCCGAGCTTCTGATGCTGCTTGGTACCGCGATCGTGATGCTGGTCGAGAAGCCGGTGAAGTCTGCGGCAGGGGCCTCAGTGCCCAAGGCCGCCGCACCGGCCGGCGAGCTATCCCTTCAGCAGCCCTAGTTCGGCGATGATCGCGTTGGCTTCCTTGACGGCGTGATTGGCCGCCGGTACGCCGCAATAGATCGCCTGCTGGAGCAATATCTCTTTGATATCGTCGGGCGTGAAGCTGCCCTCGGCGAGCGCCGCCCGCACATGCAGACGGAATTCATCCCACTGGCCGAGCGCGACCATCGTGCCGATGACAAGCACGCGCCGCGTGCGATGATCGAAATGCGGCCGCGTCCAGATGTCGCCCCATGCATAGCGCGTGATCAGGTCCTGGAAGTCGGTGTTGAACGCGTTGCGGTTCTGAAGCGACTTGTCGACCCATTCATTGCCCAGCACCTTGCGGCGCTGCGTCATGCCGGCATCGCGGCGTTGGTTGTCGTCCATTGATGTCTCCTCCTCGTCATTGCGAGGAGCGAAGCGACGAAGCAATCCATCCTTCCGCATATGCGGCTCTGTGGATTGCTTCGCTGCGCTCGCAACGACGCTCGTTGTTAGCGTTGCGTCAGGAAGCCGGCGACGGCTTCGGTGAAGGCGTGCGATTGCTCGACATTGGAAATGTGCGCGGCATCGAGCAGCGTCATGCTGGCACCGGGAATGCCGCTGCGGATCATCTCGGCCGCCGACACCGGCGTCGCCATGTCCTGCCGTCCCGCGATCACCAGCGTCGGACTCTTGATCTTCGGCAACAGCGCGCGCTGGTCGAGCGTGGACAGCGCCTCGCAGCAGGCGAGATAGCCTTCGACCGGCGAGGCCAGCAGCATCGCCTTCATGTTGGCCGTGATCTGCGGCTCGCGCTCGCGGAAATCCGCGGTCAGCCAGCCTGATATCACGGTGTCGGCGACCGCGGCGATGCCGCCGTCCTTCACCGCCTTGATGCGATTCAGCCAGTTGGTCGGATCCGGATAGTAGCAGGAGGTGTTGGAGAGGATCAGCTTGTTGAATCGTTCTGGGGCGTTGGCGCCGAGCCATTGCCCGACCATGCCGCCCATCGACAGCCCGCACCAGTGCACCTTCTCGATGTTGAGGTCGTCGAGGATCGCGAGCACGTCGCGGCCGAAGCGCTCCATCGAGTAGGGGCCGGGCGGTACGCTTGACTTGCCATGGCCGCGGCGGTCGTAGCGGATGACGCGGAACATCTGCGTCAGCGCCTTCATCTGCGGCTCCCACATCTGCAGGGTGCAGCCGAGCGAATTCGACAGCATCAGCGTCGGTCCGCCGTCGCGGCCGTCCACCTGAACGTTGAGCAGGCACCCGTCGGCGTTGATCATTGGCATAGGATAATCTCCAGTGTCATGCGCGGGCTTGACCCGAGCATCCATCAACAAAGAGTCATTTGCGGCGATGGATTGCCGGGTCAAGCCCGGCAACGACATCTCCCTACATTTCGTTCAGTGATGCGAGCAAACGGTCAATCAGCGCCTGCGAGGCGCCCTGATAGGCCATCGGCTCGAACAGTTTTGCGATCGCACCGGCGTCGAGATGCGCGGTGACCCTGGCATCCGCGCTCAGCACGTCGCGCAGATGCTTCTTCTCGGCGACCGCGGTCTTGCTCGCAGCCTCGATCAGATGATGGGCGTCGCTCTTGCCGATCTTTTCGGCGAGCGCCATTGCGACTGCCTCCGCCATGATCAGTCCATCGGTCGCATCGAGGTTGGCGCGCATCCTCGCGACGTCGACCTCGAGCCCCTCGGCGAGATCGACGATCGCAGCGAGCGCGCCTGACGTCACCAGCATCAGGCTCGGCAATGTCGGCCATTCCGCGTGCCAGGGGCCGGCGCTGCGTTCGTGATCCTGCACCTGTGCGGCAAAGATCGTCGCGGCGAGATTCGGCGCCATGGTGGCGGCGCCGAGCGCGCTGGCGGCGGCCACCGGGTTGCGCTTGTGCGGCATGGTGGAGGAGCCGCCGCGGCCGACGCCTGCGGGCTCGAAGGCTTCGGCGACATCGGTCTGCATCATCAGCGAGACGTCGCGCGCGATCTTGCCGCAGGTGCCCGCGATGATTGCAAACACCGAGGCTGCCTCCGCGATACGGTCGCGATGGGTGTGCCAGGGCGCCTCGGGCAGCGGCAGATCCAATTCCTTCGCAAGCTGCTCGGCAACCGCAAGGCCCTTGTCGCCGAGTGCGGCGAGCGTCCCGGCGGCGCCGCCGAACTGCAAGGCCAGCGTCTCCTTGCGCAGCCGTTGCAGCCGCTTGCGCGAGCGGTGCAGGCCTGCGGCATATTCGGCGAGCTTCAATCCGAAGGGCATCGGCAGCGCGTGCTGCAGCCAGGTGCGCGCCACCACGGCGGTGTTGCGATGGGCGCGCGCCAGTTTGGCAAAGCCCGCCACGGCGCGATCGAGCTCGGCGAGCAGCACATCGATGCCGGCGCGCAACGTCAGCATCGTCGCGGTGTCGATCACGTCCTGGCTGGTCGCACCCCAATGCACGTAGCGGGCCGCTTCGGCGTCGGCCTTCGCGACGTTGGCGGTCAGCGCCTTGACCAGGGGAATCGCCAGATTACCGGATCGCGTCGCTGCCTCCGCCAGCGCCGCGCGGTCGATTGATTCGCTCCGGCAGGCGACGCCGATCGGCCCCGCGGCGGCAGCGGGAATCACGCCGCAGGCGGCTTCGGCGCGGGCCAGCGCCGCCTCGAAATTCAGCATGTTCTGCAGGTAGGCGGCATCGTCGCATACCGCGCGCATGGCGGCGCTCGACAGCATCGGCGCAAGCAGGGGAGAGAGGGCTGTGCTCATGGCGTGCGACCTAACCATTCCGGCGCGCTTGTGCCAATGGGCGACGATGGCGTGCCGGCGTTATTCAACCAGATCGCGGATTGCGCGATTTTGTGAACAGCGAGATGGTCTTGCTGCGGTTGCGAATATGCATCGCTCATCCTCCGAAGGTGCCCTTTCCTTTGTCCGCCGGCTGCTTTACTTGGAAAGACAAAGGTTCAAGCGACGAGGAGGTCCCCCCATGGCCATGACGATGACCGGCGAAGTCCAGCTTGCGGCGCCGCGCCAGACCGTGTGGGACAAGCTCAACGATCCCGAAGTGCTGAAAGCCTGCATCCCCGGCTGCGAGGAGCTCGAGAAAACCGACGAGCACGGCTTCCGCGCTACCGCCAAGATGAAGGTCGGGCCGGTCTCGGCGCGCTTCAAGGGCAAGGTCACGCTGAGCGATCTCGATCCGCCGAACGGCTACAAGATCTCCGGCGAGGGTGAGGGCGGTGTCGCGGGATTCGCCAAGGGCGGCGCCACCGTCGGGCTGGCCGACAAGGACGGCGGCACGTTGCTCAGCTACAACGTCGAGGCGCAGATCGGCGGCAAGCTCGCCCAGCTCGGCCAGCGCCTGATCAACGGCGCCGCCAAGAAACTGGCCGATGAATTCTTTGCCAATTTTGCCAAGGCGGTGCAGGGTTAGAGCGCTTTCCAAAGCTGCAGCCCTGCCCGTAGGCTGGATCACCCAGGTCCCGCCATGCCCTGGATGAGTGGCTCGAAAGGTTGCTCATTGGGGGGGCCGCCCATATTATGCCGTCTGGAATGATTTTAAACCGCCTGTTCTGCCGATATGCGGCAGTGCAGATAAGAGAGTGCTGATGGCCAAGATTTCAATGATCGTGAACGGCAACCCCGTTACCGCGAACGTCGATCCCCGTACCCTGCTGGTTCAGTTTCTGCGCGAAAATCTACGCCTGACGGGCACGCATGTCGGCTGCGACACCTCGCAGTGCGGCGCCTGCGTCGTGCATCTGGACGGCAAGGCGGTGAAGTCCTGCACCACGCTCGCGGTGATGGCCGACGGTCACGAGGTCAGGACCATCGAGGGACTCGCGGCCGACGGCGCGCCGCTGCATCCGATGCAGGAGGCCTTCCGCGAACACCACGGCCTGCAGTGCGGCTTCTGTACGCCCGGCATGATCATGACGGCGGTCGATTTGGTCCACCGCAAGGGCCACGATCTCACCGACGAGGTGATCCGCGAGGAGCTGGAAGGCAACCTCTGCCGCTGCACCGGCTATCAGAACATCGTCGCTTCGATCGCCGCCGGCGCCAAGGCGATGGCCAAGTCGGACCTCGCTTAACAAGTCGGACCTCGCCTCATCGGCATTTCATCGCGACAAGCGATCAGGACATTCCAATGTACGAATTCAAATATCATCGTCCCGGGACCGTGCGGCAGGCCGCTAACCTCCTGGTGAAGAACGAGGACGCCAAGCTGATCGCCGGCGGTCACACGCTTGTGCCGGTCATGAAGCAG
>NZ_LNCU01000014.1:29891-32088 GCF_001542415.1 Bradyrhizobium macuxiense | reverse complement strand
GTCGCGAACTCGTCGATCATCGGAGAGGCGATCCCGGCGCTCGCCGAGCTTGCCGGCGGGATCGGCGATCCGGCCGTGCGCCACCGCGGCACGATCGGCGGCTCGCTCGCCAACAACGACCCGACCGCCGACTATCCGGCTGCGGTGCTGGCCCTGGGCGCAACCATCGTCACCAACAAGCGCCGCCTGAAGGCCGAGGAATATTTCCAAGGCCTGTTCTCGACCGCGCTGGAGCCGGACGAGATCATCACCAAGGTGATGTTCCCGCTGCCGAAGAAGGCCGCCTATGTGAAATTCCGCAACCAGGCGTCGCGTTACGCGTTGGTCGGTGTGTTCGTGGCCAAGCGTCCGTCGGATGTGCGCGTGGCGGTGACCGGTGCCGGCTCGGACGGCGTGTTCCGCGTCACCGCGTTCGAGGAGGCCCTGAAGAAGCGCTTCTCGCACAAGGTGCTCGACGGCATGACCGTTCCGGCCGAAGGGCTGAACAGCGACCTGCACGGCAGCGCGGAATACCGCGCACATTTGATCGGCGTCCTGGCCCGCCGGGCCGTGGAAGCCGCGACCGCCAAGGACTAAATACCAAGGCGTGATCTTGCTGACCCCTGTTCGAAGACTGGTAGTTCCATGAGTGCATCGGCGTTCCCCACTTCCGTCGATGCGCTCGAGGAGCTCTTGACCTCGCGCGGCTACCTCGCCGAGCGGCCGCTCGCCACCGTGACCTATCTGGCGTTGCGCATGGGTCGGCCGCTGTTCTTGGAAGGCGAGGCCGGCGTCGGCAAGACCGAGATCGCCAAGGTGCTGTCGGCCGCGCTGGGGCGCAAGCTGATCCGCCTGCAATGCTATGAAGGCCTCGACGTCGCCTCCGCCGTCTATGAGTGGAGCAGTGCCGCGCAGATGATCGCGATCCGGCTGGCGGAAGCCTCCGGCGATGCCGATCGCGACCAGCTTGCTAGCGACATCTTCGCCGAGCGCTTCCTGATCAAGCGGCCGCTGCTGCAGGCGCTCGAGCCCGATGTCGCAGGTCCGCCGGTGCTCTTGATCGACGAGCTCGATCGCGCCGACGAGGCGTTCGAGGCGTATCTGCTGGAAATCCTCAGCGACTTCCAGGTGACGATCCCCGAGCTCGGCACCGTGAAGGCGCCGGCGCCCCCGATCGTGATCATCACCTCGAACCGCACCCGCGAGATCCACGACGCGCTGAAGCGCCGCTGCCTCTATCACTGGGTGGATTATCCCTCGGCGGAGCGCGAGCTTGCGATCGTCAAGTCGCGGGTGCCGAACATTTCCGCGAAGCTCTCGCAACAGGTCGTCCGCTTCGTGCAGGCGCTGCGCAGCCAGGATTTCTACAAGTCTCCGGGCGTGGCTGAGACCATCGACTGGGCGACCGCGCTGTCCGAGCTCGACGCCCGCTCGCTGACGCCGCAGGTGGTGGGCGACACGCTGGGCGCGCTGCTCAAGTATCAAGACGATATTGCGCGCATGCAGGGCGATGCGCTGCAGAAGACTTTGAAGGAAGCGACGAGCGACACGTAAGTCGCGCGTTGCGTTTTGCGCCGTCATTCCGGGGCGATGCGCAGCATCGAGCTATGGTGCGCGGTTGCGCACCTGAGAATCTCGAGATTCCAGGTTCGCTCGCTCTGCTCGCGCCCCGGAACGACGGGAAAGTGGATCGGGTACGATGGCCATCAATCACCTTGCGCCTCCGACGGGCCACATGGCCGACAACGTCATCGGCTTTGCCCGCGCGCTACGGGCGGCGGGGCTTCCCGTCGGGCCGGGCTCGGTGATCGACGCGCTCAACGCAATCCAATTGATCGAGGTCGGCAGCCGCGCCGATTTCTACGCCACGCTGGAAGCGATCTTCGTCAAGCGCCACGAGCATGCGCTGATCTTCCGCCAGGCCTTCGACCTGTTCTTCCGCGCCGCCGAGGAGTGGAAGAGCATGCTGGACTCGGTGCCGCTGCCCGACCACGCGAAGAAGAAGCCGCCGCCGGCCTCCCGCCGCGTCCAGGAGGCGATGGCGCAGCCGGCAAGCCGCGAAGAGCGGCCGCAGGCCCAGGAGCAGGAGCTGAAGCTCTCGGTCTCCGACAAGGAGGTGCTGCAGAAGAAGGACTTTGCGCAGATGACGGCGGCGGAGATCGCCCAGGTCACGCGCGAAATCGCGCTGATGCGGCTGCCGCAGGCCGAGCTGGTGACC
>NZ_LNCU01000014.1:0-29866 GCF_001542415.1 Bradyrhizobium macuxiense | reverse complement strand
CCGCACCGTGCGCAACTCCTTGCGCACCGGCGGGGAGATCATCGATATCAGAAAGCTCGGCCGGATCGAGAAGCCGGCACCGATCGTGGCGCTGCTCGATATCTCCGGCTCGATGAGCGAGTACACCCGGCTGTTCCTGCATTTCCTGCACGCCATCACCGACGCCCGCAAGCGGGTCTCGGTATTCCTGTTCGGCACCCGGCTCACCAATGTGACGCGGGCGTTACGGCAGCGGGATCCGGACGAGGCGCTGGCGAGCTGCTCGTCCTCGGTGGAGGACTGGGCCGGGGGAACGCGGATCGCGACCTCGCTGCACACTTTCAACCAGCTCTGGGCCCGCCGCGTACTCGGGCAGGGCGCGATCGTACTCCTTATATCCGATGGACTAGAACGGGAGGCCGATGCCAAACTGGCCTTCGAAATGGACCGTTTGCACCGGTCCTGCCGTCGCCTGATCTGGCTCAACCCGCTGCTGCGCTATTCCGGCTTTGAGGCCAAGGCCCAGGGTATCAAAATGATGTTGCCCCACGTTGACGAATTCCGCCCGGTGCATAACTTGACGTCCATCAAGGGGCTGATCGAGGCGCTGTCATCCCCACCGCCGGCGCACCATCGCAGCCTGATCCGCTCCGTAGCCTGAAGAAGCATCCAAACAGGAGGCCGCCATGTTGAACCGCGACGAGGATATCCTTCAGGCCGCCGAGACCTGGCAGAAGCAGGGCCACGGCGTGGCGCTCGCCACCGTGGTCGACACCTGGGGCTCGGCGCCGCGCCCGGCCGGCTCGAGCCTCGTCATCAATGACGAAGGCACTTTCCTCGGCTCGGTCTCCGGCGGCTGCGTCGAGGGCGCTGTGGTCACGGAGGCGCTCGACGTGATCGCAAGCGGCCAGCCCAAGATGCTCGAATTCGGCGTCGCCGACGAGACGGCCTGGAATGTCGGCCTGTCCTGCGGCGGGACCATCCGCGTGTTCGTCGAGAAGGTCGGCTAGCCGTGAAGCTCGAGATCCTCAAAGAGCTCAACGCCGAGCGCGCCGCGCGCCGCCCGGTGATCGTCGTCACCGACACCTCGAACGGCGAGCAGCGCCTGGTGAAGGCCAACGAAATCGCCGCCGATCCGTTGCGTGCCGAGCTCGCAAAGCAGCTGCGGATGGGCAAGAGCGGCAATGTCGAGGTCGGGGCTAAGAAGCTGTTCCTCAACGTCTACGCGCCGACCGCCAAGCTCGTGATCATCGGCGCGGTCCATATCAGCCAGGCGCTCGCGCCGCTGGCCCGCTCGCTCGATTATGACGTCACGGTGGTGGATCCGCGTACGGCGTTTGCCAGCCCCGAGCGCTTCCCGGACGTACCGCTGGTCGCGGAATGGCCCGACGTCGCGCTGCCGCCGCTCAACGTCGATGCCTACACCGCCTTCGTCGCGGTGACCCACGATCCGAAGATCGACGATCCGGCGCTGCTGCACGCCTTCGATCGCAACTGCTTCTATATCGGCGCGCTCGGCTCGCGGAAGACGCATGCCAAGCGTGCGGATCGGCTGCGTGCACAAGGCGCCAAGGACAGCGACATCGCGCGCATCCATGCGCCGATCGGCCTCGACATCGGCGCGGTGTCGCCGGCGGAGATCGCGGTCGCCATCATGGCCGAGATCACCGCGCAATTGCGTTTGGCTCCCAAAGAAAAAGAAGAAGCGGCATGAAGTTCGGTCCCGCCAGTCCAGCCGACGCGATTGGCGGCGTCACCGTGCACACGCTGCGCCAGGGTGCGCTGGTGCTCAAGAAAGGCACCACGATCGGCCCCGCCGAGGTCGAGGCGCTCACCAAGGCCGGCGTTTCCGAAGTCGTCGTGGTGCGGCTGGAGGAGGGCGATGTCTCCGAGGACGTCGCGGCCGCCAGCATCGCGCAGGCGGTTGCGGGCGAGGGCGTCAATGTCGAGCGCGCCTTCACCGGCCGCGCCAATCTGTTCGCCGCGCGCCCCGGCGTGCTGGTGGTCGATCGCGCCGCGGTCGACCGCATCAACGGCGTCGATGAGGCCATCACGTTCGCCACCCTCGCGGCATTCAAGCCGGTGGTCGAGGGCGAGATGATCGCGACCGTCAAGCTGATCCCGTTCGGCGTGGAAGGACGGCTGCGCGACGCCGCGGTCGCGGTAGCCGGCAAGGACACGATGCGGATCGCGCCTTACCTGATCAAGAAGGTCGGCGTGGTCTCGACGATGCTGCCGGGTCTCGTGCCGAAGGTGATCGACAAGACGCTGCGCGTGACCGCTGAGCGGCTTGCGCCGGCCGGCGCCACTATTATCGCCGAGCGTCGTATCCCGCACGATGAGGCGGTGCTTTCGGGCGCGATCAAGGAGTTGCTCGGCCTTGGCGCCGAGCTCGTCATCGTGTTCGGGGCGTCCGCCATCGCCGACCGGCGCGACGTGATCCCCGCGGCGATCACCGAGATCGGCGGCGCGGTCGAGCATTTCGGCATGCCGGTCGATCCCGGCAATTTGCTCCTGATCGGCAGCGCCGGCGGCGTGCCGGTGCTGGGCGCGCCGGGCTGCGCGCGCTCGCCGGTCGAGAACGGCTTTGACTGGGTGCTGATGCGGCTGCTCGCCGGCATCAAGGTGACGCGATCGGATCTTACCGGCATGGGCGTCGGCGGCCTGTTGATGGAGATCGTGACACGCCCGCAGCCGCGCACCGTTCCCGAGACCGAGGGCAATCGCAACGTCGCGGCGATCGTGCTCGCCGCCGGACGTTCGACCCGGATGGGCGGCCCCAACAAGCTGCTCGCAGAGCTCGACGGCAAGAAGCTCGTGCGCATTGTCGCCGAGCAGGCGCTGGCCTCGAAGGCTTCCGAGGTGATCGTCGTCACCGGGCATCAGGGCGAGCTGGTCGAGCAGGCGCTGGCCGGGCTCACGGTGAAATATGTGCGCAATCCGGATTTCGCCGGCGGGATCGCGAGCTCGGTGAAAGCAGGCATTTCGGCGGTCTCCGACAAGGCCGACGGCGCCATCGTCTGCCTCGGCGACATGCCGCTGATCGATGCGCAACTGATCGACCGGCTGATCGACACCTTCGCGCCGGATCGCGGCCATCTGATCGCGGTGCCCGTCAGCGAAGGCCGCCGCGGCAATCCGGTGCTGTGGTCGCGGCGCTTCTTCACGGAGTTGATGACGCTCGACGGAGACGTCGGCGCCCGCCACCTGATCGCCAAGCACGCCGAAGCCGTCGCGGAGGTGCCGGTTGAAGGCAACAGTGCCTTCCTCGACATCGACACGCCGCAGGCGCTGGAAGCGGCGCGGCGCAGCTAAGGGTCCTCCGCGTCGTCCCGGCCAAGCCAACGGGTCGGCGCTTAGCGCCGCCCGATGACAGGCTCAGCGCGAGCCGGAATCCATAACCACCAATCTTCATTATCGGTGGGATAGCGGCCCCAGCTTCGTGCACTCAACGGTATCGATGGTTATGGGTCCCTGCTTTCGCAGGGACGACGCGGTGAGGATGTCATCTCAACCCGTCATTCACCATCTGGCAACGACCCCCGGATAGAGTCGCCGGCGGACTTTGGGGGATTTCCGTCTTGATCATTTCGACCGCCGCCGCGCAGCGCCGCGCGCTGATGATTCTTGTCCTGACGTTGCTGATTGCCGCCACGCGTTTCTCCGTGGAAAACTTCATCCCCAAGGCTCGCGCGGCCGGCGCGTTCGCGGTCGGCAAGTGCGGGGCGTATGGCCAGGCTTACGACTATCCGGCGGAAGGGGCCGCGCGCGCCGCGGCGCTGAAGCAGTGCAGGGGCGACTGTACCGCTGTCAGCATGAAGCGCGCCTGCGCCGCGCTTTCGATCGACATGACCAATCCCTGCGGCGCCCACGGCTATGCGGTGATGCCGAAGATATCGAGCACGCTCAACGCCGCGACAAAGAAGTGCTACGAATATGGCGGCAAGGAATGCGTGATCCGCGCCTGGGCCTGCGACGCCAAGGGGTAGGGCGGCGCTATATCCGCAGGGTCCGCTGGCTGGGCGAAGCGCAAACGCGCTGATGACCTCGAGCCGGGACGCTCGACAGAAGCTCAGAGCGCGGAAGCTCAGACCGCACCGTAGAAGTGACGGTATTGCCAGGCGGCATCGCTCTGCAATCGGGCTTCAGACCACGACCGGTCCTTGAACCGCGTGACCGACATCGGCGAGAGATCGATCGGTGGCTGGCCGTCCACGATCCAGGCCGCAAGCGCCTCGCCGACGGCCGGCGAGATCGAGAGACCGGCGACGTTGCACCCGCTTGCAAAATAGAAACCGGTCGTGCCGGCGGCTGGGCCAAGAATATGGTGGCCATCGGCGGTCATCGTCGGGATGCCGCCGCGAAATTCCCGCACCTTGGCGGTTTGCAGGAACGGGAGCTGATCCTTCACTTCATCGGCTGCTGCATGAAGCACGCCGATGTCGAGCGGCATGTCCTTGACGTCGAAGTCGGTCCCAAGCGATTGCATATCGAAGAAGCGCGGCGTTTCCTCGTAGACGCCCCAAAGGAAGCCGCCCTGACACGGGCGCGCGTACACCGCGGCATCCATGATGCGGATCATTGGCAAGTCGGCGCGCGCGCCATCCAAAGGCTCGGTGACGATCAGCTGCTGCCGGGTCGGCACCAACGGCACGCGAATTCCGCTTGCCTCCGCGACCTGCCGCGTCCACGCGCCGGCCGCATCAACAACAACAGGACTTTCAATGATGCCGCTCGCCGTGGTCACGCCGATCACGGTGCCGCCGATGATGTTTACGGCGCGTACGTGGGTCTTCGGCAGCAGTGTTACGCCCTGGGCCGCCGCCGCCCTGGCGAAACCGACAGCAACCTGTGCCGGGTCGAAATACCGGTCGTCGCCGATCCGCATCGCCGCCACGACACCCGTCGTTTCCAGAAATGGATTGAGCCTGTTCGCCTGCTCCGGAGAGATCAGCTCGACATCAAGGCCCATGCGGCGCCCGCGCTCGAAGTCGTCCTTGATCACTTCGGCATCCTGCGGCCGACGCGCAATCTTCAAGCTGCCCGAATGGACCCAGTCGAGCGGCTGGCCGGTTTCTGCCGTGAACGTTTCGATCTTGCGGCAAGCGTCCTTGATGAGGTCAATCATCAGGTCGCCCTTGCGCGCGCAGCTCACCATGCCTGCCGCGCGAGGCGAGGTCTGCGATCCGATCTCATGCTTGTCGACAAGAGCGACGCTGAGACCTCCATGCTTGCTCAGGTAATAGGCTGTGGCCGCGCCCAATCCGCCCGAACCAATAACAACAACGTCGGCCTTGCTGATCATGATGCAATGCCCCGAAATATGCTGTGGTGATCGAAACCCCCGAAGCCTACTACACGGTGCAGGGACTGACTATCGCGTTCTGTCCCGGCACGGGCAGCTTCGGGCCTTCAGGCGGACTTGCGTGCAGCGGCCGCGACGTCTGCTCGGGTGTCGCCATCGCCATGGGCGCCTGCAATTGTGCATACGCGCTGGCGTTGCCCGGGGCGCCTCCGCTAGACTTATGCCATGCAGTTTGACACCAAGATCGCGGTCGTGATCCGCAACGACCTGGAAGTCTGGCAGAAGCTCAACGTCGCATCCTTCTTGTCAGGCGGTATCGCGGCCTCCTTTCCGGAATGCGTCGGCCAGAATTACGAAGACGGCTCAGGGACCAGGTACCTGTCCCTGATCGGACAGCCGATCCTGATCTACGGCGCCGATCGCGCGCAGTTGTCGCGGGCACTCGAACGCGCATTGGCGCGCGAGGTGCGGCCGGCGCTCTACACCGAGGACATGTTCAAGACCACGCATGATGCCGCCAACCGCGAGGCGGTGAGGGCGGTCGCGCGCGCCGATCTCAATCTGGTCGGCCTCGCCGTCCGCGCCGAGCGCAAGGTGGTGGACAAGATCCTCGACGGGCTGAAGTTTCACAGCTAGCGGCGCGCGCAACGTTGATGCGGCTGCATCATCTGCGACAGAACAACCCGGCCGGGCAAACTCGGTAAAACCCGTTAAGCCCTCACGCCAATCGGTTCAGTCACAACTGCCTCTGGAATACTGGATCGCTCGGTCGAGCCGGGCGATGGCACCGGCGATGCGGCTATTCGGCTACGGAGGCCGGGCGGGTTGCGCAGGACGCTCCTGCACCTATGTTGACAATGACTGACCAGTCAGTCATAATGCGGCTATGGCAAAACGCAGCGAACCCACGACCCGCACACCCGCCGCAAGGCGCCGGACCATTACGCGCGCCGCGGCGGCGAAGGTGGCGAAAGTCCTCTCACCGAAAGCGCCTGCGAACCGCATCGAGAAATCGGCGGAGCGGCGGGCCGCCATCGTCGCGGCGGCGATGGACGAGTTCGTCGCGCGCGGCTTTGCCGCGACCCGGCTCGACGACATCGCGAAGCGGGCAGGGGTCGCCAAGGGTACGATCTACCTGCACTTCAAAGACAAGGAATCGATGTTCGAGGAGTTGATCCGCACCGCGGTCGTGCCCTTGATCGAGCGCCTGGCGGCGCCGCCGCCGATCACCGGCCCGGTGCGCGACGTGGTGGAACGGTTCGTCGAGACCTTCATCCGCGAGATCGTCGCGACCCCTCGCGGCGACATCATCCGCCTGATCGTGGCCGAAGGCCCGCGCTTTCCGGAGATCGCCGATTTCTATTTCCGCGAAGTGGTGTCGAAGGGGCTTGCCGGCATGACCGCATTGATCCAGCTCGCGGTCAACCGCGGAGAAATCCGGCAGAAAGAGCTGGCGCGATATCCCCAACTGCTCGTCGCGCCCGCGATCGTCGCGGTGATCTGGCAAAGCCTGTTCGCCAGGCATGCGCCGCTGGACGCGATCGCGATGTTCAGGGTTCATCTCGATCTGATCTTCGGCGAACGGAGGGCGTCATGACCTCGTCGCGGATAATAAAGCTGGCCACGGTGCTTGCGCTGGCGGCGGCGCTTGCCGGATGCAAGGAGAAGCGCGATCCCGGCTTCCAGGGCTGGGTCGAGGCCGACATGATCTTCGTCAGCCCCGACGAGTCCGGCCGGGTGATCAAGCTCAATGTGCGCGAGGGCGACGAGGTCAAGCCCGGCGATCTGCTCTATTCCGTCGACGACGATCTGCAGCGGGCCGACCTCAACCAGAGCAATGCGACGCTGGCGAATGCGCAGCAGACTTATGATCGCGCCGCCTCGCTGAGGACCACCGGTGCGGGCACGCAAGCGACACTGGATTCCGCTGTTTCGGCGCTGCGCGTGGCGGAAGCCCGCGTCAACACCTCGCAGACCCGGCTGGATCGCCGCAAGGGCTTCGCTCCGATCGCCGGCACCATCCAGCAGATCTATTTCCGCGAGGGCGAGATGGTGCAGGCGCAGCGGCCGGTGCTGTCGATCATGCCGCCCGGCAACATGAAGCTGCGTTTCTTCGTGCCGGAGACTGAGCTGCCGAAGCTTGCGATCGGCGACGAGGTGAAGGTCACCTGCGACAATTGCGCTGCCGATCTCACTGCGAAGATCTATTTCATCGCGACCACGGCCGAATACACCCCGCCCGTGATCTACAGCCTCGATGAGCGCAACAAGCTGGTCTATCTGATCCAGGCGCGGCCGAGCCGGCCGGATGCCCTGCGCGTCGGTCAGCCGATCAGCATCTATCTCAACCCCAAGACTCCCGTGGCGGACGGCAGATGAACGGCGGCTCGACCAACGCGCGGTCCAATGCACAGGCTATCGCCATCGACGTCGAGGGCCTGTCAAAATCGTTCGGCGGGCGCGAGGTGGTCCATGACCTGTCGATGCAGGTCAAGCGCGGCTCGATCTACGGCTTCCTCGGCCCCAATGGCAGCGGCAAGACCACGACGATCCGCATGCTGTGCGGGCTGCTGACACCCGACAGCGGCAACGGCACCTGTCTCGGCTACGACATCCGGCGCGACGCCGACAAGATCAAGCGCAAGGTCGGCTACATGACGCAGCGCTTCAGTCTGTACCAGGATCTCTCGGTCCGCGAGAACCTCGAATTCGTGGCGCGGCTCTACGGTCTGCCTGACGCGCGTAGCGCCGCAGCCGAGATGATCGCGCGCATCGGGCTCGGGGGCCGCGAGGAGCAGCTCGCCGGCGAGCTGTCCGGCGGCTGGAAGCAGCGGCTGGCGCTCGGCGCTTGCACGCTGCCCAATCCGCAATTGCTGCTGCTCGACGAGCCGACCGCAGGCGTCGATCCGAAGGCGCGGCGCGATTTCTGGAACGAGATCCACGCGCTCGCCGCCGAGGGCCTCACCGTGCTGGTCTCGACCCATTACATGGACGAGGCCGAGCGCTGCCACGAGATCGCCTACATCGCTTATGGCCACCTATTGGCCCATGGCACCGTGGATGACGTGATCGCGAAGTCGAAGCTCACGACCTACACGGTCACCGGCGATGACCTCAACGGATTGCCCGCCGAGCTGACCGGCAAGCCCGGCATCGACATGGTGGCGCCGTTCGGCACCAGCCTGCACGTCTCCGGCCGCGACAAGGCCGCGCTCGAAGCCGCGATTGTGCCCTATCGCAACAATGCGAAGTGGCACTGGCAGGCGGGCGAGCCGTCGCTCGAAGACGTCTTCATCGACCTGATGGGGCGTTCGAAGGATAATTTCCAATGAGCGCAACCGATATGATCCGGAATGGCGAGGATAGGGAGCCGGCCTTCGGCTTCTGGCGGCGCAGCTATGCGATGCTGCTCAAGGAATTCATCCAGCTCCGCCGCGACCGCGTTTCGTTCGCCATGATCATCATGATCCCGGTGATGCAGCTCCTGTTGTTCGGTTACGCCATCAACACGACGCCGCGCAATCTGCCGAGCGCGGTGCTGTTGCAGGAAGACACGGACCTCGGCCGTTCGATCCTGAAGGCGATGGAGAACACCCGCTATTTCCGCTTCACGCGGGAGGTTCATACGGTCGAGGAATTCGACCAGCTCCTGCAGTCCGGCAAGGTGCTGTTCGGCGTCGAGATCCCGCGCGGCTTCGAGCGCGCGGTGCGGCGCGGCGACAAGCCGGCGCTGCTGGTTGCCGCCGACGCCACCGACCCCGTGGCGGCCGGCTCGGCGCTGGGCGCGCTAGGGCCGCTGGTGCAGTCGGCGCTGGCGCACGACCTCCATATCGGCGATCCGCCCGATATGCCGTTCGAGATCCGCGCCCACGCCCGCTACAACCCGGCCGCGGAATCTCGGCTCAACATCGTGCCCGGCCTGGTCGGCACCATCCTGACCATGACCATGCTGATCTTCACCGCGCTCTCGGTGACGCGTGAGATCGAGCGCGGCACGATGGAGAGCCTGCTGTCGATGCCGATCAAGCCGGTGGAGGTGATGTTCGGCAAGATCGTCCCCTACGTGATCGTCGGCTTCGTCCAGGCCGCGCTGATCATCGGCATCGGCGTGTTGCTGTTCGGCGTGCCGATCCTCGGCAGCCTCACGCTGCTCGCGCTGCTGACCACGCTGTTCATCACCACCAACCTGTCGATCGGCTACACCTTCTCGACCATCGTGCAGAACCAGCTGCAGGCGATGCAGCTCTCGATGATGTTCTTCCTGCCGAGCATCCTGCTGTCCGGCTTCATGTTTCCGTTCGCCGGCATGCCGGTCTGGGCGCAATATGTCGGCGAGGGTCTGCCGCTGACCCATTTCGTCCGGATCGTCCGCGCGATCATGCTGAAGGGCGCGGGCATGCAGAACCTGCAATATGACACGATCGCGCTGGTCGCCCTGATGCTGATCGCTATGACGATCGCCGTGACGCGCTTCCGCCGTACGCTCGATTGAGGCTAGTATGGACAGCGTGAGAGGTCGTCATTCCGGGATCCGAACGACCAGACCACAGGTGCGCAGTTGCGCACCGGGGAATGACGAGATTCTCGGGTGCGCAACTGCGCACCCGAGTTCGGTGCTTTGCACCGCCCCGGAATGACGGGTAGAGGATATGGCTGAGTTCTGGGGCACTAAGGATAAGACGGCGCGGGACACGCCCGTATCGGCGGACTTCCATCGCGCGCTGATGCGCGAGGTCATGCGCACCGAGCTGCTGCGCATCAAGGTGCTGATCGGCACCGCTGCCGTGCTCGGCGGCATCAGCCTCGCCATCTACTTCCTCGCGCCCGAGGCGGTCAGCCGGGTCTGGCACGGCAATCTCCGCCCCGTCTATGTCTTCTATGTCATCGTCCCGCTGATCCTGTTCGAACTATGGGTGCACGGGGCGATCACCTGGCACATGCGCAAGGGACGCGACCTGCCGGTGGTCCGGCGCTACATCGGCGTCCTGGTCGAGACTTCGCTGCCGACCGTCGTGCTGGGCATGCATATCAACAGCATGGGCTTGGAGCAGGCACTCGGCTTCGTGGCGCCGTTGGTCTATTTCGTCTTCATCATCCTCTCGACCCTGCGGCTCGACTTCTGGCTCTCGACCTTCACCGGCTTCGTCGCGGCGTCGCAACTGTTTTACATGGCGGTGTTCTTTCACCCGGCGGACAGTGGCGCGGCGGACCCCGGCATCTACTATCACGCCGCGCGCAGCACGATCGTCCTGATCTGTGGCGTGCTCGCCGGCGCGGTCGGCATGCAACTGCGACGCCAGTTCGAGGCCAGTATCGCGGCGGCCACCGCGCGCGACCGCATCACCAACCTGTTCGGCCAGCACGTCTCGCCGCAGGTGGTCGAGCGGCTGATAGCGGAGGGCGCGAGCACCGAGAGCGACATCCGCCGCGTCGCGGTGATGTTCGTCGACTTCCGCAGTTTCACGGCAAGCGCTCGCACGCGCTCGCCGCAGGAGGTGGTGGACCGGCTCGACGGCGCCTTCGCGGTGCTGGTCGATATCCTCGACCGCCACGGCGGCATCGTGAACAAGTTTCTCGGCGACGGCTTTCTTGCCCTGTTCGGCGCGCCCTTTGATTCCGGCGATGCCGCACAGCACGCGGTCGCGGCTGCGCGCGAGATGCTTGCGGCCAATGAGCGCGCCAATGCGACGTCGAGCTGGCCGCTGCGCATCGGGATCGGCGTTCATGTCGGCGAGGTCGTCGCCGGCAATATCGGCTCGCCCCGACGCAAGGAGTACACCGTGATCGGTGACACCGTGAATTTCGCCGCGCGGCTCGAGTCACTCAATAAGGAGCTCGGCTCGCAATTCCTGATCTCGTCCGCGGTGCGCGATGCGCTCGGCGATGATGGCACCGACGCCGTGGCGCTCGGCGAGGTGCCGGTGAGGGGCTACGACCGCCCGATGCCGGTCTGGCAATTGGGTTAGGAGACCATCCGATGATTTAAGGTATTTTCGGAGTGATTGACTGCTAATCATATATTCATATAGATGACTAAATGAACTCAACCGTTGACGACCGCCTGCCGCGCTACCAGCGTCTCCGCGACGATCTCGCGGCGCGGATCAATCGCAACGAATGGCGTCCGGGCGACCCGATTCCGTCGGAGGCCGAGCTCGGCGTGCATTACGGCGTCGCGATCGGGACGGTGCGCAAGGCGATCGATCAGCTCGTCAGCGACGGGGTGCTGGAGCGCCAGCAGGGCCGCGGCACGTTCGTGCGCCGCGCGCGGTTCAACTCCTCGCTGTTCCGCTTCTTCCGATTCCAGTCTGAAAGCGGCGAGCGCCGCGTGCCGCAGAGCCGCATCCTGCGGCGTAAGTCCGTGCCGGCGACGTCGGCGGTGGCATCGGCGTTGCGCATTCCTGTCGGGGAGCCTGTGATCGGCCTGTCGCGCCTGCGCCTGATCGACGACGTTCCGCTGCTGGCCGAGGAGATCTGGCTACAGAAGTCGCGCTTCGAGGCGATCCTGGCGCTCGACACTGCCGAGTTCGGCGACCTGCTTTATCCGCTCTATGAGGATCGCTGTGGCCAGGTCGTGGTCTCCGCCGACGAAATCCTCACCGTGGAGATCGCGACCGAGATGCAGTCGCGGCTGCTGCGGCTGGAGGCGAGCGCGCCGTTGATCGTGATCGAGCGCCTCGCCTTCGATCTGGAGCGGCGGCCGATCGAATGGCGCCGCTCGCGCGGCCCGGCGGATCGCTTCCGCTACCACGCCGAGATCAGGTGAGCGCGGCATCCAAACAAACGACACAAGAAATTTCAGGGAGGAATGATGGCAAACTGGTACAGCGAATGCTCGCCGCTCGAGCGGCGCACCTTCTGGGCAAGCTTCGGCGGCTGGGGCCTCGACGCGCTGGACGTCCAGATGTTCAGCCTCGCCATTCCGGCGCTGATCGCGGCCTTCGGCATCACCAAGGCCGACGCGGGCCTGCTCGGCTCGGTCACGCTGTTCTTCGGCGCGTTCGGCGGCTGGCTCGGCGGCGCGCTCGGCGACCGTTTCGGGCGGGTGAAAGCGCTGCAGATCACGGTCGCGACCTTTGCGCTGGCGACCTTCGCCTCCGCTTTCGCCATGAACTACACCCAGCTCCTGATCCTGAAGGCGATCCAGGGCCTCGGCTTCGGCGCCGAATGGGCCTGCGGCGCGGTGCTGATGGCCGAGATCATCCGCGCCGAACATCGCGGCAAGGCACTCGGCGCCGTGCAGAGCGCCTGGGCGGTCGGCTGGGGCGTCGCGGTGCTGCTGTCCGCCATCGTGTTCACGTATGCGCCACCCGACATCGCGTGGCGCATCCTGTTCGCGGTGGGCCTGATCCCGGCGCTATTGATCCTCTACATCCGCCGCGGGCTGAAGGAACCGCCGCGCGCGACCACGCGCGAAGTCGCGCCACCATTCTTCGCAACATTGGCCGGTATCTTTCATCGCGACGTGCTGCGCTCCACTCTGATCGGCGGCCTGTTCGGCATCGGCGCCCATGGCGGCTATGCAGCGCTGACGACGTTCCTGCCGACTTACTTGCGCGAGGTGCGGCATCTGTCGGTGCTCGGCTCCAGCGCCTACCTCGCCGTGATCATCGTCGCCTTCTTCTGCGGCTGCGTGGCCTCCGGCATTGTCAGCGACCGGATCGGGCGTCGCGCCAATGTGACCTTGTTTGCCGCGGCCTGCGTCGCGACCGTACTGGTCTATATCTTCGCGCCGCTCACCAATTCGCAGATGCTGGTGCTCGGCTTTCCGCTCGGATTCTTTTCGGCCGGCATTCCGGCCAGCATGGCCGCGCTGTTCAGCGAGCTCTATCCGGCCGGCGTGCGCGGCACCGGCGTGGGCTTTTGCTACAATTTCGGGCGTGTCGTCTCCGCGGCGTTTCCGTTCATGGTCGGCTTTCTCAGCGACCACATCGGCCTTGGGCCGGCAATCGGGATCGACGCCGCCTTCGCTTACTCACTGGTGCTGATCGCGGTGCTGATGCTGCCGGAGACACGCGGCAAGGTCTTCGAGCAGGCCGCCGCCGGCACGCGCGCTTGATGATGGGGGACGAACATGACATCACGCAAACAAGGTATGACGCGGCGCCAGCTTGCCGCAGGTTTGTTGCCGCGCTGTCGGCGACGGGCTTGAGCCGAGCATTGGCTGAGGTGACAGTGCCGCGACCAACGATCGATATCCATTCCCATGTCTTCCATCGAGGGCTGAAGCTCGCGTCGGGCCGGCGCTATGCGCCCGACTACGACGCGCCGCTCGATCTCTATCTGAAGCAACTCGACGAGAACGGCATGACCAACGGCGTGCTGGTGCAGCCGAGCTTCCTCGGCACCGATAACTCCTATCTGGTCGAATGCCTGACGGCGACGAAGGGGCGCCTGCGCGGCATTGCCGTGGTCGATCCCACTGTCTCGCCGGATGAGTTGTATGCGCTCGACCGTGCCGGCGTGGTCGGGATCCGGCTCAACCTGGTCGGCAAGCCGCTCCCCGATGTGACGTCGCCGGAGTGGCAGGCGTTGCTGGCGCAGATCAAGGCGATCGGCTGGCAGGTCGAGATCCAGCGCAACGCCGGCGATCTTGCGGTGCTGTTGCCAAAGCTGCTCGATCAGGGCGTCAACGTCGTGTTGGATCACTATGCGTTGCCCGATCCGAAGCTGGGTGTCACCGATTCCGGCTTCCAGTCAGTGCTCAAGCTCGGCGCGTCGCGCAAGGTCTGGGTCAAAATATCAGCACCGTATCGTAATGGTCCCAACGGCGAGCAGTTCGCGAAGCAGGCCTATCCGCTGCTGCGCGATGCTTACGGTGTCGAGCATCTGTTGTGGGGCAGCGACTGGCCGCATACCCAGTTCGAGGCGACGCAGAGCTACGCGAAGAACCGCAAGTTTCTCGACGAGCTCGTCACGGACGCCGACGAGCGTGCGCGCGTGCTCGCGGCGCCGCGCGAGCTGTTTCGCTTCTCAAGCTGATTGCACCGAATGCTCTGATCGGCGTCTTCTCGGCCGTGTTATCATCGCTGCGATCCGGTCGATGACGATCGAAAGGCAAGAGGACGAGCACGATGCAGCGGCGCTATATCACAGTCGACGTTTTCACCGACCGGGCGTTCGGCGGCAATCCGCTCGCCGTGGTGCTCGACGCCGGCGGGCTGTCGACGGCGCAGATGCAGGCGATCGCGACCGAGTTCAACTATTCCGAGACGACCTTCGTGCTGCCGCCGCAGAATACAGCGCATGATGCCCAGGTGCGCATCTTCACGGTGCGCTCGGAAATCCCGTTCGCCGGCCATCCCAATGTCGGCACCGCGTTCGTGCTGGCGACGCAGGCGGCCAAGGCGCCCGCGCGGCTGGCATTCGAGGAGAAGGCCGGGCTGGTGCCGGTCGAGATCCTGTCCGAGCAGGGCCGGGTGATCGGCGCCGAGCTGACGGCGCCGCAGCCGCCGCAGCGGACGGATGTGTTGAGCGCGGCCGATGCGGCAGCATGCCTCTCGCTGTCGGAAAGCGATGTGAAGACTGACCGTCATCCGCCGCAGGTCGTCTCGGTCGGCCTGCCGTTCCTGGTGGTCGAAATCGCCTCGCGCGAGGCGTTGAAGCGCGCCAGGCCCGACGCTGCGGCGTTCGCCAAAGCGCTGGCGCATATCGGCCGCGACGTCGTCTATTTCTACACGCGCGATGTACCGGCAAGCGAGCAGCCGCTCGATCTGCAGGCGCGCATGTTCCATCCGGGCGCGAGCGGCCTGTCCGAAGATCCCGCCACCGGCAGCGCGACCGCAGCGGCCGCGGCGCTGCTCGCCGATATCGATCCGATACAGGACGGCGAGCTGCGGTTGCGGATCGGGCAGGGCGTCGACATGGGTCGGCCGAGCCTGCTGTTGACGCGCGTGCGCAAGCAGGGCGGCGCTGTCACGTCGGTGCATGTCGGCGGCGGCTGCGTGAAAATGATGGAAGGGACGCTGAACCTGCCGGGCGAGGCAGGCTAAGGCGTGAGATTCGCTTGAACTGAATCGGCAGCCGAGGTTCACCTCTCCCCAACAGGGAGAGGTGAAGCAAGCGCGCGGCGAAAGCGAATCGATCTGAATTCGTTCTGCGCTAGACCACCTGCGGCGCCGCGAGGTTCTCGATCCGGACACCGTCGCGCTCTTCGATGGCCTCCGCGATCCAGCGTCGATGGCAATGCTGGTGGTCGCGCTCGTAGCAGAGGATGCAGACGGGACCGGATTTCTTGACCAGCGCCGACAACTCGTCGAGCTCTTCCCTGGCCTGCACCGTCTTGAGGTGGGCCGAATAGATCTTGTGCAGCAGGGCATATTGCCCGCTGCGCGCCGCCTCGCGGCCGCTCTTCGGCGTGCCGAGACCGCGCAGATGGACGTACGAGATGCCGCGTTCGTCGAGGCCGGCGGCGAGCTGGGTTTTGGAGAAACCCGGTCGGCGCGACGAGGCGATGGCGCGGACGTCTACCAGCAGCTTGACGCCGGCCTGTTCGAGCTCGTCGAGCACCGCCTTCGACGGCGTCTGCTCATAGCCGATGGTGAATAGCTTCTTCGCCTTCGCCATTTACTTCACGCGCTCGATCAATTCCATCGCGCCGGCCGGCGCGCGGATCTTGCCCTCGTGGATGACGTAAGCGAACACGTCGCGCGGGGCCTTCTTCGGCTTGGTGTTGTCGACGCGCGGCAGGTCGTCCGGCTCACCGCCGCCGGCCCAGTCTTGAAACCGCTTGGCCCAGGCATCGAGCTGTTTCGGCGGATAGCAGGTCTTCAGCTCGTCATTGCCTTTCTGCAGCCGCGCATAGACGAAATCGCTGGCGACGTCGGCGATCGCGGGATATTTGCCGTGCTCGGCGAACACCACTGGGGTCTCGAACTCGCGAATGAGGGCGACGAACTCAGGCACGCAAAAGCTGTCATGGCGCACCTCGACGACATGGCGCAGCGCGCGGCCATCGAGCTTGCGCGGCAACAGCTCGAGGAACTTGCCGAAATCGGCGCCGTCGAACTTCTTGGTCGGCGCGAACTGCCAGAGCACGGGGCCAAGCCGGTCCCCCAGTTCGAGCACGCCGGAATCATAGAATCGTTTCACGGAATCGCCGGCTTCGGCCAGCACGCGGCGGTTGGTGGCGAAGCGTGGCCCCTTCAGCGAGAAGATGAAGCCGTCAGGCACTTCGCTGGCCCATTTGCGGAAGCTCTCCGGCTTCTGTGAACCGTAATAGGTGCCGTTGATCTCGATCGAGGTCAGCTTCGACGCCGCGTAGGCGAGCTCCTTCGATTGCGTAAGCTTCTCCGGATAGAACACCCCGCGCCACGGCTCGAAGGTCCAGCCGCCGATGCCGATATAGATGTTGCCTGCGTCCGTCTTGGTTGTCTTGCTGGGAGCTTTGGCCACGACTGCACTCATCACGAGGAGGGGGAAGGTTCAGACTAGTCAAAATAATCGCGAATGGCCAGTTTGCCAGATTGAAGGCGATGCTTCTCGCGGCGATCGGTCTTCGCTAGGATGCGGCAAAACGGGAGAACAACAATGCGCATGCTGGTCGCAGCCGTCCTCATGATCACGTCCTCCGCCGCCGTCGCCGACGAGGTCGACGATGCGCACAAGCTCGCGATCAGCGGCCGCGACGCCTACTGGAATTGTCTCGCCCGTGAATATCCCCGCGACAGCAACAAGGCCATGTCCGACCAAGAATTCACCTCGCTGATCGCGAACGTCTGTCCGTCGGAGCGGCAAAACTTTCGGGTGTCGCTGATCGACTTCCTGACGCTGCAGTTTCCGAAAGAGGATTCGGATGCGCATCTGACGACCGCGAATCGCGCGATCGAGCTTGCGCAAAAGGACATCGTGACCGCCTTCGTCCGGCGCAGGGCGGCGGCCAAATAGACCATCGGATCCTGTTGCCCGCGGCCGATTTTTGATATCAATCCCGGCGCAGGCAAGGGGTGATCCGGCATGAATTCACGATCAATGGCAGGCTTTCTGGGCGCCGTGGTTGCGGCCATCGTGCTGGCGGCGGCGTTCATCTACGGGCCGTCGCCGAGCCAGCTGCACAATCCGGCCCCGCCTGCCGCTCAGCAACAGGCAGCCCCCGCCGCGGAGCCCGCGCCGGCTCCGACGCCACGAGGCCCGGTGATCCGGGAAGTCCCGAACAATTAGCGCCTTTTGGCCCTTGTGGATTGCCTGAGGCCTTCCTATCTAAGGGCGAACGGCGACGTTGCAGCTTCCAAGGGCTCCGGCGCTGGAACGACCACGAGACAATGTTAGGCTGCGCCGGATGTACGCGCGCCTCTTGTTCGTGGTCGTTGGCATTTTCAGGGGTATTTTGACCCGGTTTTCCCGCCTTCCGAGAGGGGTTTGGCCTTGTCTGCCTTGGCAGCGGGAGAGGCTACGGCTATACGCTGGCGCTCATGTATGACGCCATCAAACCGGGCCCCGAAACCCCGTCGCAGGCCGCTGGTTTGCCGCAACTTTCGGTCGTCGTCCCGACCTTCAACGAACGCGACAATGTTACGGTCCTGTACCGTCGGCTCGACGCGACGTTGAAGGACGTGGCCTGGGAAGTCATCTTCGTCGACGACAATTCACCCGACGGAACCTGGGACGTGGTCCGGCATCTGGCGAGCCAGGACTCCCGCGTGCGCTGCATCCGCAGGATCGGCCGGCGCGGCCTGTCGGGCGCCTGCATCGAGGGTATCCTGGCCTCGAGCGCGCCCTATGCCGCTGTGATCGACGCCGACCTGCAGCATGACGAAACCCAGCTCCCGAAGATGGTGGGGCTACTGCAGAGCGGCGAGGCCGAGCTCGTGGTCGGCAGCCGCTATATCGAAGGCTATCGCGCCGATGGTTTCAACAAGAGCCGCGCCGGTGCCAGCGCCTTCGCCACCGAAATTGCGCAGCGCGCGCTGAAGGTCGAGATCGCCGACCCGATGAGCGGCTTCTTCATGATCCGCCGCGACCGTTTCGAGCAGCTCGCGCCGCAACTGTCGACCCAGGGCTTCAAGATCCTGCTCGACGTGGTCGCGACCGCGCATGGCAAGCTGCGCACGGTCGAGATTCCCTACACTTTCGGCGCCCGCCAGCACGGCGAGAGCAAGCTCGATTCCATGGTTGCGCTGGATTTCCTCGGCCTTGTGCTGGCGAAGTTGACGCATGACGTGATCTCGCTGCGCTTCCTGCTGTTCGCGATGGTCGGCGCGCTCGGTCTGGTCGTGCATCTGACCACGCTCTTCATTGCGCTGGAGGTGTTCGGCGCGCCGTTCCCGCAGGCACAGGCGACCGGCGCGATCGTCGCCATGACCAGCAACTTCATCCTCAACAACTTCCTGACCTACCGCGACCAGCGGCTGAAGGGCTTTGCGATCGTGCGCGGTCTGCTGCTGTTCTATCTGGTCTGCGGCGTCGGCCTGCTCGCCAATGTCGGCGTCGCATTCTCGGTCTATGACCAGGAACCGATCTGGTGGCTTGCGGGTGCAGCGGGCGCGCTGATGGGCGTGGTCTGGAACTACGCGATGTCCGGGCTGTTCGTCTGGCGCAAGCGATGACGCCGGCATGAACCCGAACGAGGAGCGGCTCGTCCTCAACACCATTCTCGCGGTCTGCGCGCTGGTCGCGCTGCGGCTCGCGGCTGCGGCCTGGACGCCGCTGACGTTCGACGAAGCCTATTACTGGATGTGGTCGAAGGCGCTGGCCGGCGGCTATTACGATCATCCGCCGATGGTGGCGATCGTGATCCGGCTCGGCACGATGATCGCCGGCGATACGCCGCTCGGCGTGCGGTTTGTCTCGGTGCTGCTCGCGCTGCCGATGAGCTGGGCGATCTACCGCGCGGCCGAGATCCTGTTCGGCGGCCAGCGCGTCGCAGCGAGCGCCACGATCCTGCTCAACGTCACGATGATGGCTGCGGTCGGCACGCTGATCGTGACGCCGGATGCGCCGCTACTTGTTGCGGCGAGCCTGCTGCTGTTCTCGCTCGCGAAGGTGCTGGAGAGCGGCCGTGGTGCGTGGTGGCTTGCGGTCGGCGCCAGCGCTGGTGCGGCAATGCTGTCGAAATACACCGCGCTGTTCTTCGGCCCAGCGATCCTGATCTGGCTTGCGATGGTGCCGAAGCTGCGGCGCTGGTTCCTGTCGCCCTGGCTCTATCTCGGCGGTCTGGTCGCGCTTGGGATGTTTGCGCCGGTGATCCGCTGGAACGCGGATCACCAATGGGTATCCTTCATCAAGCAGATGGGCCGCGCCCGGATCGAGGATTTCCGGCCGACCTACATCGCTGAACTGATCCCGACCCAGTTCGCGTTTGCGACGCCGCTGGTCTTCATCCTCGGCGTGATGGGGCTCTATGCGCTCTATCGGCGCCGTGCCGGCGCGATGGCCGCGCGCGTGCTCGTCAACACGATGTTCTGGACCATCGTTGTCTATTTCACTTGGCACGCGCTGCATGCGCGGGTCGAGGCCAACTGGTTTGCGCCGGTCTATCCGGCGTTCGCGGTCGCCGCCGCGGTCGCCGCGATCCAGGTGCAGTGGGCGCCGCGCGAGCAGCGCACTGTCGATTTCTGCCGTCGCTGGGCGGCGCCGGTTGGCGTCGTGCTGTTTGTGCTGCTGATTGTGCAGGCCAACACCGGCCTGCTGTCAGGCTATCGCCGCGACGCCACCGTGCGCAGCGTCGGGGTGGGCTGGCCGGAGCTCGCCGACGAGATCGAGAAGGCGCGCGTGCGTATCGGCGCGACCTGTGTGCTTGCGCCGGATTACGGCACCACCGCCTGGCTCGTGTTCTACATGCCCGAGGGGACCTGCGTGGTGCAGCAGGGGCAGCGCATCCGCTGGGTCAACATGCCCGAGCCGAGCCCGAAGCAGCTTTCCGGCAAGCTGCTCTACGTGCATGAGGTCGAGCAGGCTGTGCCGGCCGCGATGCGTGCCAACTTCGCCCGCATCGAGACCGTCACCGAGGCCAAACGCTTGCGCGGGCCGCTGGCCATCGAGACCTACGCGCTCGACGTGCTGGAGGGACCGAAAGGCGACGTCCTCGATCGCTCGCCGCCGCCGGAACTGGAATAGAAATCATCGTCGTCGATGTCGGATCGCTCTGCGTCCGTTCGTCTTCCAGGGAGCCCGCCAACCACATGAGGTTCCAGCCATGACCGGTTCCACCCTCAAGCCTGCCGTTGAGCTCGCCAAGACCAACACCACGCGCTTTCCCAATGAAAGCGCCGAGTATCGCCGTGCCCGCCAGGCGCTGCTGATCGAGGAGATCGAGCTGCGCCGCCACATCGAGCGCGTTGCCGCGCTGCGCCGCGCTCTGCCGCCGGGCGGCGAGGTGACGAAGGCTTATGCGTTTATCGGCGAGGCCGGCCGGGCATCGCTCGCGGATCTCTTCGGCA
Organism: Bradyrhizobium macuxiense; assembly: GCF_001542415.1. GTDB lineage: Bacteria > Pseudomonadota > Alphaproteobacteria > Rhizobiales > Xanthobacteraceae > Bradyrhizobium > Bradyrhizobium macuxiense. Next base: position 9,205 of record NZ_LNCU01000014.1, on the reverse strand, counting down.
ACAAGCAGACGCTGATCATCTACAGCTACATGTTCGGTCCGCAGCGCGAGACGCTGTGTCCGATGTGCACGTCGTTCATGGGGACATGGGAAGCGAAGCTGCCCGACGTCGAGCAGCGCGTTGCGTTCGTCTTCGTGGCCCGTTCGCCGATCGCGCGGCTGATCGAGGCGAAGGCAGCGCGCGGCTGGACGCGTCACAAGATCTATTCGGATACGTCGGGCGATTACACGCGCGACTATGTCAGCAGGGATGACGCCGACTTGCCGGCCTACAATGTGTTCACGCTGCGCGACGGGACCATTCGTCATTTCTGGGCCGGCGAGATGGGGCGGGGCACTGCCGACCCCGGTCAGGATCCGCGCGGCGCGACAGATGTGGACCCGCTGTGGACCATTCTCGACACCACGCCCGAGGGACGCGGCACCGATTGGTATCCGAGGCTGAGCTACTGAGGAGATTGTTCTTGCAAAATCCCCGCATGACTACGGGGGCAATCGGCAAGGAAATTCTTCCCTCTCATGTCGCTGCGGCCGCGTGCCGCGGCGGCATGCGTGGATGTCCCATGATGAGACAAAAAATCCCTTTTCGCGATCCAATGTGATCTTAAAAAAGCCCCACGCCACAGGCACTTCCCGCGTTGCAGGGGATCGCATCCGGTTAAGTCGCATTTAACTAAAAGTCGCCTTAATGGCCTTCCGCGTCCCTGCGAGACGCTGAGCCGAAACATCGTTCGGCTCCGAGTCGAGTGAGGGACAAGGTGGACCAGTTTTGAGCGCCGGGCGTATGGGTACGAGTGCGACTGCGTATGTTCTTGGGGCGCCGAGCCGCAAGAAATCCTCCAAAAAGATTCTCCCTCAGCATTTCCTCGGCAGCGCCGCGGTGGCGGGGCTGGTGCTTGGCTGTGCCTGGACCATCTACGCCAATATCTTTGCGGCGAGTGTCTATCCGTCCGTGAACAGCGCCGTGCTCGATGAGCCGGTGGTCAAGCGGCCGGTGACCGTCGCTGCGCGGCCTACGCCGTCGTTCGACGAAGTGTTCGCCTCGTTGACGCCTCCGCCGCCCGCGTCCGGCAAGGCCGAGGTCTCCAAGTCAGAGTTCGCCAAGTCAGAGCTCGCCAAGTCAGAGCCCGCCAAGTCAGAGCCCGCTGAACCAGCGGTTATGTTTAACGAACGGTTTGCCGCAGCGTCGCCGGAGGGCATTCCGTCCAGCGTCGTGGTGGCGGACGCCGCGCCGCAGACCGACCCGGTCAAATCGGCCAATGCGCCGAAGGTCGCCGAGGCACCGAAGCCCGTGGCCGCGCCGAAGCTCGCTGAAGCGTCCAAGGCATCAGCGCCGAAGTCCGTCGAAGCCGCGAAGAAGCAAGCCGCCGCCAACCTGCAGGTCGCGCTCAACACGCCTGCAGATACCGTTGAGACCAAACCCGCCCAGGCTAAGTCCGCTGAAGCCAAGCCCGCCGAATCCAAGGCTGCCGAATCCAAGGCTACCGCCGCGAAGTCCAGGTCCGGCAGCGTCACGGTGCGCGACATGGCTGCGCGCGCCAAGGCCGCGGTGATGTCGATCGCATCGAACGAACGACAGACCATGGTCGAGAAGCTGTGGGGTAAGCGCGAGTCGAGCGGCGGGCTGCTTTCCTTCGCGTCGGCCGATGCAAACGTCACCGGTAGCATTCCCTCGACGCTCGACCAGGATCCGACGCGTGGCGGCTCGCCGCCCTACGATCGTCAGACCGCGGTCTACGACATCTCGGCCAGGACCGTTTACCTGCCCGACGGCACGCGGCTCGAAGCGCATTCCGGCCTCGGCTCGAGGCTGGACGATCCGCGCTCAGCGAGCATGAAGATGGTCGGCGTGACGCCGCCACACATCTACGAGCTGAAGCCGCGCGAGGCGCTTTTCCACGGCGTACCGGCGCTGCGGCTCAATCCAATCGGCGGCGAGGGCAGGATCTACAACCGCGTCGGCCTGCTCGCGCACACCTTCATGCTCGGCCCGAACGGCGATTCCAACGGCTGCGTCTCGTTCAAGAACTACTACGCATTCCTCGACGCTTATCGCAACAAGGGCATCCGCCGCCTCGCGGTGCTCGCGAGGATCCAGTAAGGCAATCGCGGTCGCTGCCTTGCGCCATGGATGAGGGAGCAATCCGCATGGCGTTCGGCCTGATCGAGCCTATCGACGCACCGGATCGATCGGCGTCGTGAGGCCGAGACGGGCCTCGATCGCTTCCGCGGCTTCGAGGCACTGGTCCTCGCGAAAGCGCCGGCCGGTGACGAGCACCCCGATCGGCAGTCCGGTCGCTTCATCCCGCCCGGCCGGTACACAGGCCGACGGCAGGCCGAGCAGGTTTGCCGGCACCACCGGCCGCATCAATTCCTTGGCGGCCGCCGCGCCGTCCGCGGTCGCGGAATCGACGCCGTGCTCGAACGGCAGCTGCGTCCAGGTCGGTGTCAGCAACAGCGGCCGCTCCGCCATGAAGCTTGACCACGCTCTTCCGATGGCATGGCGCTCCACCATGAGGTTCGACCAGGCCGTGGTATCGGCCAGCGGCGGTACGAGCGCCTGGAAGCCCTGCAGGAACGTCATCGCGTCCGCGCCCATCATCTGCGACAGTGGATCGAGCACCGATACGAAGTCGCCCATGATCAGGCGTGACCAGCAGTCGATCGCCTGCGCGTAGCGCGGCGGGGCGATCTCTTCGACGGCATAGCCGGCATCCGCCAACGCCTCGGCCGCACGGCGAACGGTCGCTGCGATCACCGGATCGATGCGTCCTCCGGGCGGTTCGGGCAGAACGGCCACGCGGATCGGGCCGGGCGTGACTGGCCCCTCGAACGGCGCGTCGATCGACCACGGGTCGCGAGGATGCGCGCCCATCAAGACGCGCAACGCAAGCCGCACGTCAGCGACACGGCGCGCCATCGGCCCCTGGACGTTCATCAGCTGGACGGCCAGCAGGCTGCCTTCGATCGGTCCGCAATCCGCATCGGGCACGCGTCCTGCCGAGGGGCGGATCGATGCGATGCCGCAGGCGTTGGCGGGATTGCGCAGCGAGCCGCCGATGTCGTTGCCGAGGCCGATCGGAGTCATGCCGCTGGCAAGCGCCGCCGCTTCGCCGCCGCTCGAGCCGCCCGCGGTGCGATTCGGATGCCAGGGATTGCGCGTGAGCCCGTGCAGCGAGCTGACCGTGTGGATGCGCAGCGCCATGTCCGGCAGGTTGGTGCGGCCGATCGGGATCGCGCCGGCGGCGCGCATTCGTTCGACCACGGGCGCATCCATCGGAACCACCGCCTGCGCGAGGGCGGGCACGCCCCAGGTGGTCGGCAGGCCCGCCATGTCGATGTTCTCCTTCACCGTGAACGGAACGCCATGCAGGGGGCCGACTTTCTCGCCGGCCGCCAGCCGTCGGTCGGCGGCGTCCGCCGCTGCGCGGGCCTGGTCGGCCAAGACGTGGACCACCGCGTTCAGTGCAGGGTTGACGGCATCGATGCGGGCCAGGTGTGCGTTGACGACCTCCGCCGAGCTCAATTGTCGCTCTGCAACGCGGCGCGCAAGTTCGGTTGCAGATAGCTGCCAGATCTTGCTCATCGTTCTCTCCCCGTTTGTTCGGCCCGCGGGCGGGCCTTGTGTTCTTGTGCCGCCCAAGGGGCCGGGTCAGAAGCGACCTGATGCGATCAGGCCGACAATTCGGACAGCTTGCATCAATTCGGGCATCGCTGGAACCAACGACGCGATTGTTGTTATACTTCGGCGACCAATCAGCAGTTGAAGCGCAATGCATTCCGCACCGTCCATCGAAACTCCGCCCCCGATCGCAACCGAGGCTTTCGCCGACGCCGGTGCGGCCGTCAGTCGCCTCGAGGAGATCTACGAGCGCAACACCCAGTTCCTTCGCGATCGCTTTGAAGCCTATGTCAACGGCGTATCGTTCACGACGCGCGTCCGCGCGCATTATCCGTTTGTGCGCATCACGACGTCGTCGCATGCGCGGCTCGACTCGCGTCTCGCCTATGGTTTTGTCGCGGGGCCGGGCGTGCATGAGACCAGCGTCACGCGCCCCGATATCTTCAGGACCTATCTCACCGAGCAGATCGGCCTGTTGACCAAGAACCACGGGGTCGCGGTCGAAATCGGCGAGTCGAACGAGTCGATTCCGATCCATTTCGCCTACCGGCGGGACATCAACATCGAGGCGGCGCTGACCATCGCCGACAGCTCGGCCTTCACGCGATCGCTGCGTGACGTGTTCGACACCCCCGATCTCGCCGCGATGGATGATGCGATCGCCGACGGCACGTTCGAGCTGGTGCCCGGGATGCCCGAACCGCTGGCCCTGTTCCGCGCGGCGCGGGTCGACTACTCCCTGCGCCGGCTCTATCACTACACGGGCACGGATCCGGAGCACTTCCAGAATTTCGTGATCTTCACCAACTACCAGTTCTATGTCGACGCCTTCGCGCAATCGTCCCAGCAGCGTCTCGCGTCAGGCGAGGTGGGTCTGGAGGCCTTCGTCGCGCCCGGCAACGTGATCACGCGCAACGCGCGGCTCGGCGGCGGCACGACCGGCACTGTACCGGACCGCGTGCCGCAGATGCCGGCGTTTCATCTGGTCGAGCCGGGCTATCGCGGCATCACGCTGATCAACATCGGGATCGGCCCGTCCAATGCGCGCAACATCACCGATCACGTCGCGGTGCTGCGGCCGCATGCCTGGCTGATGATCGGGCATTGCGCGGGCTTGCGGAACACGCAACGGCTCGGCGACTACGTGCTGGCCCATGGCTATGTCCGCGAGGACCATGTGCTCGATCACGAGCTGCCGCTCTGGGTTCCGATCCCCGCGCTCGCCGAGATGCAGGTCGCGCTGGAAGAGGCGGTCGGTGAAGTCACCGGGCTATCCGGCTTCGAGCTCAAGCGGCTGATGCGCACCGGCACGGTCGCGAGCGTCGACAACCGCAATTGGGAGATCAGCGGGCCGCAGGTAATCCGGCGGATGTCGCAATCGCGCGCCATCGCGCTCGACATGGAGTCGGCGGCAATCGCCGCCAACGGCTACCGTTTCCGCGTTCCCTACGGCACGCTGCTGTGCGTCTCCGACAAGCCGCTGCACGGCGAGATCAAGCTCGCAGGGATGGCCAGCGAATTCTACCGGCAGCGCGTCGGCCAGCATCTCGAGATCGGCCTGAGGGCGCTGGAGCGGCTCAGGCAGCAGGAATCCGAACGGCTGCATTCGCGCAAGCTGAGGAGCTTTGCCGAGGTCGCGTTTCAGTAGCGTCGCGGGACGCTCGTCTCGCTCACGCTGCGAGCGACTTCCACAACTGCATCTCGATGCCGACCGCGGCCTTGACCTGCGGCCGCGCCTGGATGCGCGCGAGATAGCCGGCAAGGTCGGGCCATTGTGCGACGTCGACGCCGGCGGCGCGGAGCAACAGCAGGGCCCAGGCGAGATGCGCGTCCGCGACCGTGAAGCGGTCTCCGACCAGAAATTCGCGGTGCGCGAGATGCGCTGATGGCACCGACAAGGTCTGTCCGATCCTGGCACGCGGTTTGGCAAGCGATGCGTCGTCCTTGTACCAGAAGGTCGGGAACAGAAACCCCTTGTGGATCTCGGTGCCGATGAAGCTCAGCCATTCCTGCAGGCGATAGCGATCCGGGTCGCCCGGCCGCGGCGCGAGGCCGAGCTCAGGCTTGAGGTCCGCGATATATTGCAGCACGGCCGCACTCTCTGTGAGCCGCTCCCCGTTCTCCAGTACGAGCACCGGCACTGCGCCCTTCGGCGCGACCGCCAGGAAGTCGCCGTCGTCCTCCAACACCTTCTTGGTCCAGAGATGGACGAGGTGATAGCGCGCTTCTATGCCGGCTTCCATCAACGCGATGCGACTGGCGAGCGAGCAGGCCATCGGCGAGAAATAGAGTTGGAGCATTTTACTCGTCTCAGGCGAGGGCGTTGCCGCGGGCGATGATCGCGAAGCGGTCGGACAATTCGGCGAGCGCGACGTCGTGAATGGTTCTTGCGGCGATCGTGCCGCCGACGCCGTCCGGCAGGTCGCGGGTGGCGCAGCTGTCGGCGTCGATGGTGGTGCGGAAGCCGAGATCGAGTGCTGCGCGGGCGGTGGAGCTGACGCACATATGCGTCATGAAGCCGGCGAGAACGAGCTCCTTGCGTCCGGTCGCGGCAAGCTGTGCGTTGAGCTCGGTGCCGGCGAATGCGTTCGGCAATTCCTTCTCGATCACGGCTTCGCCCGGCCGTGACACGAGCGGCGCGACGATCGCGCCGCGCTCGGCGGTGCGGTCGAACAGGCTTCCTGGCCGCCCCTTGTGCGCGATGTGGAAGATGGCGGCGCCGCTCTCGCGGGCGCGGGCGAGCAACGCCGTTGCGCGCGCAATCGCGACGTTGGCGTCGGGCAGAGCGAGGGGACCTGCAAGATACTCGTTCTGAATATCGATCAGCACCAGGCAGGTGTCGCCGAGGCGAGGCGGCGTGAGGTCGATACCGGCAAGCTGCATCAGGGTTTTGGCGGCGGTCATGGTGCCGAGGTCTCCGGAAATGTGCCGGCCCAGATATAGCCGTGGAGCCACCTGCCGTTATGCAGGGATATTGCAGCCGATGGCTGCGATATTGCAGGCAAGCCACGTGCGATGTAGCCTCAGAGCATGAATTGGGACGATCTCCGCATCATCGCAGCCGTCAGGGACGAGGGCACCTACGCCGGCGCGAGCGCCCGGCTGCGCATCGACGAGACCACTGTCGGCCGCAGGCTGGCCCGCATCGAGCGCTCGCTCGGCCTGCGCCTGTTCGAGGCCGCCGACGGCGTCCGCAGGCCGACGCGGCAATGCGAGATGGTGCTGGCGCATGTCCAGGCGATGTCCGCGCATGCCGATGAAATTGGCCGCATCCGTGAAAGCCTGCCCGGACCTGTCGGTCGGCTGCGCATCGCCTCGACCAACGCGGTTGCCGAGGAGGTGCTGGCGCCGCGTGCGAACGAATTCCTGCGCGTCAATCCCGGCCTCACGCTGCAATTCCTGACCTCGAGCGACAACGTCAAGTTCTCGCGCTGGGAGGCCGACCTCGCGATCCGCCTGCGCAAGCCCGACAAGGGTGACTTCGCGATCTCGAAGCTTGCCGAGGTCAGGCTGTACTTCTTCGAGCCGATCAATGTCGGCGCGGGCGGGCCGGTGACGTGTGCATATCCCGACGAGCTCGAAGGCATTCCCGAGATGCAGTTCCTGCGTGCGCGGCGAATTCGCGCGCGCTGCGTCACCGACAATGTTCGCGTCATCCGCACGCTGATCCAGTCGTATCAGGCCGCAGGCGTGCTGCCCGAATATGGTTCGGCGGAGTTGCTTGCCGATCGCCGCCTGCGCGCCACGCTGCTGCCGAAGCGACGCGATGTCTGGCTGCTGGTGCAGAACCATCTCAAGCGCGACGCGGCAACGCGTGCCACGATCGATTGGCTGCGCGGCTGCTTTCACGACGTTTCGCAGGGCGCGTGAGCCAGGCGAATGCAACACACTTCGCCCCGGAATGACGACGGACGTTATTGCAGGGACAGGCGGAAGATCAACGGCGCCCCACAAACGAAAACCCCGGCATCGCTGCCGGGGTTTTGCATGTCGTTGTCGCTGGGCGAGATCCCGGATCTGCGGTGCACCGCTTCGCGCTGCACCGCGTCCGGGACGACTTCGTCGCTTAGAAGTCCATGCCGCCCATGCCGCCGCCCGGAGGCATCGCGGGACCGCCGGCGTTCTTCTTCGGCAGCTCGGCGACCATCGCTTCCGTGGTGATCAGCAGCGCGGCAACCGAGGCCGCGTTCTGGATCGCGGTGCGCACGACCTTGGTCGGGTCGATGATGCCCTTCTTGACCAGGTCGGCGTAGTCGCCGGTCTGGGAGTCGAAGCCGTGGTTGTAGGTCTTGTTCTCCAGGATCTTGCCGACGATCACCGAGCCGTCTTCACCGGCGTTGATCGCGATCTGGCGAGCGGGAGCCGACAGCGCCTTGCGCACGATCTCGACGCCGGTCTTCTGGTCGTCGTTCTTGGTGCGCAGGCCCTTGAGCTGCTCGGACGCACGGAGCAGGGCGACGCCGCCGCCCGGGACGATGCCTTCCTCGACAGCCGCACGGGTCGCATGCATCGCGTCATCAACGCGATCCTTGCGCTCCTTCACCTCGACTTCGGTCGCGCCGCCGACGCGGATCACCGCGACGCCGCCCGCGAGCTTGGCGAGACGCTCCTGCAGCTTCTCACGGTCGTAGTCCGAGGTGGTTTCCTCGATCTGCGCCTTGATCTGGGCCACGCGCGCGTCGATGTCGGCCTTCTTGCCGGCGCCGTTGACGATCGTGGTGTTCTCCTTGTCGATCATCACCTTCTTGGCGCGACCGAGCATCTGCAGCGTGACGTTCTCGAGCTTGATGCCGAGGTCTTCCGAGATGGCCTGGCCGCCGGTCAGGATCGCGATGTCCTGCAGCATGGCCTTGCGGCGATCGCCGAAGCCCGGAGCCTTGACGGCCGCGACCTTCAGGCCGCCGCGCAGGCGGTTGACGACGAGGGTGGCAAGGGCTTCGCCTTCGACGTCTTCAGCGACGATGACCAGCGGCTTGCCGGTCTGCACCACGGCCTCGAGCAGCGGGAGCAGCTCGTTCAGCGAGGAGAGCTTCTTCTCGTTGATGAGGATGTAGGCATCGTCCATCTCAACGCGCATCTTGTCGGCGTTGGTGACGAAGTAGGGCGAGATGTAGCCGCGGTCGAACTGCATGCCCTCGACGACGTCGAGTTCGGTCTCGAGCGACTTGGCTTCTTCAACGGTGATGACGCCCTCGTTGCCGACCTTCTTCATCGCGTCGGCGAGGAACTTGCCGATTTCGGCGTCGCCGTTGGCCGAGATGGTGCCGACCTGGGCGATTTCCTCGTTCGAGGTGACCTTCTTGGAGTTCTTCTGCAGGTCCGCAACGACGGCCTCGACCGCGAGGTCGATACCGCGCTTCAGATCCATCGGGTTCATGCCGGCGGCAACCGACTTGGCGCCTTCCTTCACGATCGCCTGGGCGAGCACGGTGGCGGTGGTGGTGCCGTCGCCGGCCGCGTCAGCGGACTTGGAGGCGACTTCGCGCACCATCTGCGCGCCCATGTTCTCGAACTTGTCCTCGAGCTCGATCTCCTTGGCGACGGTGACGCCGTCCTTGGTGATGCGGGGAGCGCCGAACGACTT
>NZ_LNCU01000013.1:61707-65599 GCF_001542415.1 Bradyrhizobium macuxiense | reverse complement strand
AGAGTCTGACTCAAAAAGCGTGTTGGGGCCTGGCGAGGCGTCTGATCAGGAGCCTGAGATGGGCGACGAGAAGCCAAGCGACTTCGGTTGCCGCGGAGCCCTCGAAGTCCTTGGCGAGACGACGGCACCTGCCGAACCAGGCAAAGGTACGCTCGACGACCCAGCGTCGGGGTAAGAGCTGGAAGCCTTTGACGCCGGGTGGCCGCTGGACAATATCGATGGTCCATTGGCCGCAATGGGACAGTGCGTCGAGCAGCTGTTTGCCGCGATAGACTCGGTCAGCAAAGACATGCTGAAGCCTGGGGAAGTGTTCTCTCAGATGTTCCAGCAGAGGGACAGCACCGTGGACATCCTGAACGTTGGCGGGATGCACGTGGACTGCCAGCAGCAGACCATTGGTGTCAGTGACGATGTGCCGCTTACGTCCATGAAGGCGCTTGCCGGGGTCGAAGCCGCGTGGCCCGCCGGCCTGCGTCGTCGGAGCCGTCTGGCTATCGATGACGGCAGCCGTCGGTCCCGGCTTGCGCCCGAGTTTCCGCCGCGCTTGCCGGACCAAGGCTCCGACGATCCGGTGCCACCGGCCACTGTCGCGCCAGGCATAAAAATAGCCTTGGACCGTCGAGTATGGCGGGAACTCGCTCGGCAGGGCTCGCCATTGGCAGCCCGTCGACAAAATGTAGAAGATCGCCTGCACGACCTCGCGCAAATCGACTTCCCGCGGGCGTCCTCGTCGCTGTCGCGCCGGCATCTTCCGGGATATCAGCGCCCACTCCGCATCGGTCAGATCGCTTGTGTAGCGCAGCCCTTTGCGTTGATACTCGACACGAGTGATTTCGGTCCACGGCATCGTACCCTCCCTCGAATCTTCGCAAATCCGAAGGAATCACAGCCAACCGAAATCACTCACTCCTTTTTCAGTCAGGCTCTCAGGATGACGGGTTGGGAGTGCTTCCCTCAAGGGAAGGGCTCCTTATCGAGGCGTTCCGCGTCTGGCGCATGCAACAAACGTCACCGGAATCCAGTTGACTCTTGCCTGCTTCTGATTCGACTCGGTCCCCTCTGGAACTTAAGGAATTCAGTCCGCACATCGGGTGCTTGTGGAGCCCTCTCAAACTTGATCTAGTGCCGCCGCCGCAGGGTTACCCGAGATGTTGCGGTGAACGTTTCAGGCCTGGAAGCGAGTCAGCGATTCGGCCGCGATTTGTTCTAGAGTCGTTCCGAAGCTTAAATCTGGCGCGGAAGGCGTCGCATAGTGAGACAGATTCGGCGCGGATGGGTGCCTATGGCTGATTGGTTTCAGGGTTCTTACGTCATTGCGAGGAGCGCAGCGACGAAGCAATCCATTGTCACGGTCTGCCGCTCGAATGGATTGCTTCGCTTTGCTCGCAATGACGGCTGACAGCGCCCGCCGATAAAAGAAACACCTGCAAAATATGGCTTTCTCATCTTCGTTCGGAAATGACCGCGCGCCCGGCGCTGGCGTCACCGCCGTTCTCGGGCCGACCAACACCGGCAAGACGCATTTGGCGATCGAGCGGATGCTGGCGCATTCGTCGGGCCTGATCGGGCTGCCGCTGCGGCTGCTCGCGCGCGAGGTCTACAACAAGATCGTCGACCGCACGGGCGAGGAGAGCGTCGCGCTGATCACCGGCGAGGAGAAGATCAAGCCCAAGGCGCCGCGCTTCTGGGTCTCGACCGTGGAAGCGATGCCGCGCGATCTCGACGTCTCCTTCCTCGCCGTCGACGAGATCCAGATATCAGCCGATCTCGAGCGCGGGCACGTCTTCACCGATCGCATCCTCAATCGCCGCGGACGCGACGAGACACTGCTGCTCGGGGCTGCGACGATGCGGCCGATCATCGAGCGGCTGCTGCCGGGTGCGTCGATCGTCACGCGGCCCAGATTGTCGCAGCTCGAATTCGCCGGCGACCGCAAGATCACGCGGCAACCGCGACGAACCGCGATCGTCGCGTTCTCGGCCGACGAGGTCTACGCGATCGCCGAGTTGATCCGCCGCCAGCATGGCGGTGCGGCGGTCGTGCTCGGCTCGCTCTCGCCCCGCACGCGGAATGCGCAGGTCGCGATGTTCCAGAACGGCGACGTCGATTATCTCGTCGCCACCGACGCCGTCGGCATGGGGCTCAATCTCGACGTCGATCACGTCGCCTTCGCCTCCGACCGCAAGTATGACGGCTACCAGTTCCGCCGCCTGACCCCGGCGGAATTCGCACAAATCGCAGGCAGGGCCGGGCGCGCGACGCGCAACGGCACGTTTGGCACCACGGGCCGCTGCGCGCCGTTCGAGCCGGAACTGGTGAACGCGCTGCAGAACCACACCTTCGACAGCGTCAAGATGCTGCAGTGGCGCAACGCCAAGCTGGATTTCGCCTCGCTCGGCGCGCTGCAGGTGTCGCTGGCGCTGTCGCCCGGCCACGAGACGCTGACGCGGGCGCCGATCGCCGAGGACCAGCGCGTGCTCGACCACGTCGCGCGCGACGCCGAGGTGCGCGATATGGCGCACGGCAAGGCGGCCGTGGAGCGGCTGTGGGAGGCCTGCCAGGTCCCGGACTACCGGAAACTGTCGCCGGCCGCCCATGCCGAACTCGTGACCACGCTGTACGGCTTCCTGATGCAAAAGGGGCGTATCCCCGACGCATGGTTTGCCGCCCAGGTCGACCAGGCCAACCGCACCGACGGCGATATCGACACCTTGTCGGGCCGGATTGCCCAGATTCGCACCTGGACCTTCGTCGCCAACCGCCCGGACTGGCTGTATGACCCGGAGCACTGGCAGGGGATCACGCGCGAACTCGAAAATAAATTATCCGATGCGCTGCATGAACGGCTCACGGAGCGTTTCGTTGACAGGCGGACCAGTGTATTGATGCGCCGCCTGCGGGAGAACTCAGTTTTGAATACGGAAATTGGCAAAACCGGCGAAGTGATCGTGGAAGGTCACGTGATCGGCCGGCTCGATGGTTTCACCTTTGCGCCTGATGCGGCGGAAGCCGGCAGCGACGCCAAGGCACTGCAGGCTGCGGCCCAGCAGGTGCTGGCGCGCGAGATCGACGCGCGTGCCGAGAAACTGGGCGCGGCCCCGGACGAGCAGTTCGTGCTGACCTCGGACGGCACCATCCGCTGGACCGGCGACGCGGTGGCCAAGCTTGTCGCCGCCGAGGACGCGCTGCATCCGCGCCTGCGCATCATCTCCGACGAGCGGCTGACCGGCGCTTCGCGCGAAGCCGTGCAGACCAGGCTCGATCTCTGGCTCAAGACGCATATCGAGAAGCTGCTCGGGCCGCTGTTCGAATTGTCCAAGGCCGAGGATCTGCAGGGCATCGCGCGCGGCATCGCATTCCAGCTCGTGGAAGCGCTCGGCGTGCTCGAGCGATCGAAGATCTCGGCCGAGATGAAGGATCTCGACCAGCCGTCGCGCGCGACCTTGCGCAAATACGGCGTGCGGTTCGGCGCCTACCACATCTATTTCCCGCAGCTGTTGAAGCCCGCGGCGCGCTCGCTGGCCTCGCTGCTGTGGGCCGAGAAGCAGAACAATGTCGACATGGGCGCGCTGTCGAATGTGCAGCACCTTGCGTCGAGCGGCCGCACCTCGTTCCCCGTCGACAAGGCCTTGCCGCGCGATGCCTATCGCGTGCTCGGCTATCGCCAGTGCGGCGAGCGCGCGGTGCGCGTCGACATCCTGGAGCGGCTTGCCGATCTGATCCGCCCCGCTTTGGCCTGGCGCGAGACGTCGCCGGGCGAGAAGCCCTCCGGCGCATTCGACGGCCGCGGCTTTGTCGTGACCCAGGCGATGACCTCGCTGACCGGCTCCGCGGGCGAAGACTTCGCCTCGATCCTGCGCGCGCTCGGCTACCGCATGGATCGCCGCCCGCC
>NZ_LNCU01000013.1:61335-61564 GCF_001542415.1 Bradyrhizobium macuxiense | reverse complement strand
GGCTGCTGCTGATACGCCGGCCGAGGCCAGCGCCGAGGCGGACGCCGCTGCAGATCAGCCGGTTTCCGGCGATCCCGCGCCATCGGCCGCGCTGCTGCCCGATGTCGGCTTCGCGCCCGTCGTCGAGGAGACGCCGGCCGTCGCCGAGACGTCCCCGGAACCCGCAGCTCCGGTCGAAACGCCGGTCGCAGAAGCTGCACCTGCGCAGGCGCCCGCCGTCGAGGTTGCC
>NZ_LNCU01000013.1:18717-61133 GCF_001542415.1 Bradyrhizobium macuxiense | reverse complement strand
GAGCCGCAGCTGGTCGAAGTCTGGCGTCCCGGCGGCCGCTCCGACGAGCAACGCCGTCAGCATCATCGGGGTCACGACCGCAACCGCGGCCGCCATCAGGGCCAGCAGGCCGAGGGTGGCGCGCAGCAGGCTGCCGAAGGCGGCGGTGGCGAGAAGCGCGAGCATCATCGCCGTCCGCGCCGGCACCAGGATTTCCGTGTACCGCGCCCCGGCGCGCCCGCGGAAGCGGCAGCGGCGCCTGCCGACGGCGCGCAGGCCCGCGACAACAGAGAGGACCGCGGCCAGCGCCGCGAGCGCTTCGACGGCAAGGGACGCGATCGCGACAACAATGAGCGGCGCCGCGACAACAAGTTCGGGGGCGGCGACCGCAACAAGGGCGACCGCGGCGATCGTGATCGCGGCGGCCGCGATTTCGGCCGTGACAAGGGCGGTCGCGACAAGCGCGAGAGCGGCCCGTCGCATCGGCCCTACGCGTCGAGCGCGCCGCGCGAGCGTGACCGGCCGATCGATCCGAACTCGCCATTCGCAAAGCTCGCCGCCTTGAAGGAACAGCTCGCGGGCAACCGTAAGGAATAATCCAACCCCCTTGGACAGACAGCGGCTCGACAAATGGCTGTGGCACGCGCGGGTGGTGAAGGCCCGCACCAGTGCGGCCGCGCTTGTCGAGTCCGGGCATGTCCGCATCAACGGCGTGCGCGAGAAATCGCCGGGACATGCGGTCAAGCTCGGTGATGTCGTCACGGTTGCGCTCGACAACAGCGTCCGCGTGCTGAAAGTCGCGGGCTTTGCCGAGCGGCGCGGCGACGCCACCTCCGCGCGCGTGCTCTATGATGATTTGCAAGCCGGCAGGGAATAGCTATCTAGAGGCTGCAATCCGGTTTTGCGCGGAACGCCTTTACGCTTTTGGGAGCCCGATTCCCTTGCGGCTGCGGTATTCCTGCGCTAGGCAACCCCAGAAAAAGTTGACCGTTTTCGGAGTTTTGGATGACCTACGTCGTCACTGAAGCCTGCATCAAGTGCAAATATACCGACTGCGTCGAGGTCTGCCCCGTCGATTGCTTCTACGAGGGCGAGAACATGCTGGTCATCCATCCTGACGAATGCATCGATTGCGGCGTGTGCGAGCCGGAATGCCCGGCGGACGCCATCAAGCCGGACACCGAGCCGGGCCTGGAGAAGTGGCTCGAGGTGAACCGCGACTACGCCAAGAGCTGGCCGAATATCACCCAGAAGAAGGATTCGCCCGAAGACGCCAAGGAGTGGGAAGGCAAAGAGGGCAAATTTGAGAAATATTTTTCTCCGAATCCGGGAACCGGCGACTGATTCGTTGATCCTACCCTGATACGGGCGGGCTTCGGCCCGTTCCGGCCCCTGAACGGCCTGCCGATTTAACCCTAATGACGGACATATGACCGCGAGGTCCCGCCCTATGTCCGGAATCGGGCGTAAATCATTGATTTTTGCGGAAAATGTGCTATATTGAGCACATTACAAGCCAAGAACCCGCTGCCATGCGTACCTTGTGGCTTCGAGGTTCCCGCAAACTCGAACAGGGGCGTGGCAGTTTCCGCGCGCAGGCTGTGTCACAGAAAACGCGTAAAAAGAGTGCTTCAAAGACGACAAAGAAAGCCGCTGTAGTTGCTCGCAGCGCACCCAAGGGCCGTGCCAAGGCGACCGCGAAGGATGCCAAGAAGGCTTCGGCCGCAAAGTCCTCAAAGAACAAAAGAAGCGTGATGCCAGAAAAGACTGCCAAGACTGTCGCGAAAGTGGCAGCTGCGAAGCCCGCTGCTGCGAAGGTCGCCCCCAAGTCTGCCGCGGCGCCCAAGCCGGCTGCCCCGAAGGCTGCCGTTCCCGCCGCCGCCCCGAAGGTTGCCGCGAAGCCGGCCGCTGCTCCGCGCGTCGAGGAGAAGAAGGTCGTGACCCAGCGTCAGGGCTTCAAGGCCAATGAATTCGTCGTCTATCCGGCTCACGGCGTCGGCCAGATCCTGGCCATCGAGGAGCAGGAGATCGCGGGCGCCAAGCTCGAGCTGTTCGTGATCAATTTCATGAAGGACAAGATGACGTTGCGCGTCCCGACGGCGAAGGTCGCCAATGTCGGCATGCGCAAACTGTCGGAGCCGTCGCTGGTCAAGAGGGCGCTGGAGACGCTGAAGGGCCGCGCCCGCGTCAAGCGCACCATGTGGTCGCGCCGCGCCCAGGAATACGAAGCGAAGATCAACTCGGGCGACATCGTCGCGATCGCCGAAGTGGTCCGCGATCTCTATCGTTCGGAATCGCAGCCCGAGCAGTCCTACTCCGAGCGCCAGCTGTATGAAGCGGCGCTCGACCGCCTGTCGCGCGAAATCGCCGTGGTGCAGCACTCCACCGAGACCGAAGCGGTCAAGGAGATCGAGAGCCAGCTCGCCAAGAGCCCGCGCCGCGGCGCCAAGGCCGAATCTGCCGAAGGTGAAGCCGAGGGCGATGCCGACGGTGACGATCTCGATACCGACGGCGACGACACCAGCGTGGCCGACGAAGCCGCGTAAGCAGCGCTGACAGATTTCAGACGGAAGGCCCGGTCGAAAGATCGGGCCTTTTGTTTTTGGAGGGTACATCGCGCTTCGCGGCATGCAGGCCTTGCACAAATCGCGCTTGGCGGAATGCTGCGACTCATAGCTCCTGATCCCTCGCCAACGACATGACATCGCTGGACCGGCGAGGGGCGCGGCATGCTTGCAGGACGATCGCTGGGGCGCGGATTCGATTGGTTGTGGGCGGCGTTCGCGATCAGCGCGGTCGGCACGTGGGTCGCATTCGATGCCTTCCCGCTGATCGCGATCCTCGTGCTGCATGTCGGGCCGGGAGCCGTTTCGGCGCTGGCCGCGGTCGGGCCGCTGGCCGGGGCCGCGATGGCGGTGCCGCTCGGTCCGTGGATCGAATTCCGGCGCAAGCAGCCGGTGATGATCGCGATGGATATTGTCCGCTTCGCCGCGATGCTGAGCGTCCCCGTCGCCTTCATGCTGGGGTGGCTCAGCTTCGCCCAGCTCCTCGTCGTGTCTGTGATCGTCGCAGCCGCGGATATCGCCTTCCGCGCGGCCAGCGGCGCCTGCCTGAAGGCGCTGGTGAAGCCGGAAGACCTGGTGATCGCCAACGGCCGGCTTGAAGCCACCATCTGGACGGCGACCGCGATCGGGCCGCCGCTCGGCGGCGCGGCGATCGGAGTGTTCGGTTCGGTGGTGACCGTGGTCGCCAATGCGATCAGCTATTTGTTGTCGGCGGCCGCGATCCGCGCGATCGCCGGGACGGAGCCGGTGCCCGCGCGCCGCGACGCACCGGCCTTTCGTGCGGCCGATCTGCTCGCGGGATGGCGCTACATCCTCGTCCATTCCGCGTTGCGTTCGTTCTTCTTCAACTCCGTGCTGGTCAACGGCCTGATCATGGCGACCGCGCCGCTGCTCGCGGTGCTGATGCTCGGCGACCTCGGCTTTGCGCCGTGGCAGTACGGGCTTGCACTGGGCGCGCCGTGCATCGGCGGCCTGATCGGTGCGCGGCTCGCGCCCACTTTGGTCGCACGGTTCGGACAGCACGCCGTTCTGCTCATCGCCGGCACCCTGCGGGTGTGCTGGTCGGTCTGCCTCGCCTTCATGCCGAAAGGTGCGGCCGGCATCGTCCTCGTGTTCCTGCTCCAGTTCGGGCTCGTCACCTGCATTGGCGTCTTCACCCCCGTTCTGGCGGCGTATCGCCTCGGGCAGATCGAGATGGACCGAACCGCGCGTATCCTGACGGCGTGGTCGATCACCAGCAGCGCATCCATCGCGCTGCTGACTGCGTTCTGGGGTGTGCTGGCCGCCCTTGCCGGGGCCCGCGCCGCGATCGCGATCAGCGGTCTGCTCCTGCTGCTCACGCCGCTGCTGCTGCCATGGCGCGCTTTTGCCGCGATCAATGCGCGCCAAGCTCACGGGCCAATGCAAACCCCGCAACTTGCGGCCGACGCTTGACGTCGCGAGCCCTGTCGCGACGCCAAAAGCGCGCCTCCGCTTCAGTACGAACGCTGCTTGATGCCCCAGCGGCCGTCCTCTGATGTCACGATCCAGAGGTTGCGGTGGCGGCTCGCGATCGATCCGTCGGCGCGATCGCGGGTATACTCAACTAGCAGATGGACCTTGCGCGGACTGACCAGCACGGGATCCTTGCGCTGATAGCTGGTCTTCGCCCATCCGGTGTCGCGCGACAGTTCATCGAAGAATGACGCCGGCAGCTTGCCCGGCCCGTCCCAGATCACGAGCTGCTCGCCCGACAGGATGACGTGCGGGAAGTGCAGCAACGCATCCATGCCGGCAAGGTCGCGGGCATTGAAGCGATCCGTAAAGCGTTCGACGCAGCCGATGGCCTCCGCGATCATCGTCGCGTCGTCGGCATCGTCGGAGCGGGGCTGGAAGAGGCGGTCGGCGTCGGTCATACCGGAGCTACTTCACCCGCTGCTTCTCGAGCTTGCGCGCTAGGGTGCGGCGGTGCATGCCGAGCCGCCGGGCGGCCTCGGAGATGTTGAAATCGGTCTCGATCAATGTCTGGTGGATGCGCTCCCATTCCAGCGTCTTGATCGAGGTCGGGCGCGCGCCGACTTCGATGGCGGCATTGCCGGCCGCTTTCTGGAATGCGGCCTCGATGTCGTCGGTGTTGGACGGTTTTGCCAGATAGTGGCAGGCGCCGAGCTTGATCGCTTCGACCGCGGTGGCAATGCTGGCGAATCCCGTCAGCACGACGATCAGCATCTCCGGGTCATGCGCATGCAGCGCTTCCACGCAGGCAAGACCGGAGGCGCCGCCGGCGAGCTTCAGGTCGACCACGGCATAGCCGGGCGATTGCTGTTCAAGCAGATGGCGGACCTCGTCGAGCGAGGCGGCGACAACGACGCCGTAGTCCCGGCGCTCGAACGAACGCTTCAGCGTGCGAGCAAAGCCTGCGTCGTCTTCGACGATCAGAAGCTGGCGTTCATCCGTCAAGTTCGTCTCCGATCACGAGTGTCGAGAGCGGAAGTTCGAGCCTGACCGCAGCACCGATATCCGGCCGGTTGCGCGCCGTCACCACGCCGCCAAGCTTGCGCACGACATTGACGACCAGGAACAGGCCGAGGCCGCTGCCGGGTCTGCCCTTGGTCGATTGATAGGGCTTTCCGATATTCGGCAGCACCTCGCGCGCGAAGCCCGGTCCACGATCGGTCACCGACAGCACCAGCCTCTCGTCCCTCCGCTCCGCCATCAGCTCGATCCAGTCGCGCGAGACCTCGGCGGCATTGTCGAGCACGTTGAAGATCGCCTGCTTGAGCGCGATGTCGGACACGATCGGCAGGTCGGCGCCGAACGCGTTGCGGAAATACAGAGTGGCCGAGGGCCGTGTCGTCCGCCATTCGTCCACCAATGCGGTCAGGAAGGCCGCAACTGTCGTCGGCGACGAGCCTTCGCCGCGCGCTTCGCCGGCGGACAGCAGGATGCCCGTCACGATCGTCTTGCAGCGCTGGAGCGAGGTCTCCATCTCGCCGAGGTCCTGCGACAGTTCGGGATCGGAGGTGAATGCCGGCATGCGGCGCCAGTCGTTCAGGATGACCGAAAGCGACGACAGCGGTGTGCCGAGCTCGTGCGCGGCTCCGGATGCCAGGAGGCCCATCCGCACGATATGATCCTGCTCGGCGGCGTCCTGGCGCAACGCGGCCAGGCGCGCGTCGCGGTCGCGCAGATTGCGGTTGATCCGGGTCACGAACACCACGAGCAGCACCGCCTCGAGCACGAGGCCGATGAAGGTGCCGGCGATGTAGCGGCTGAATGCGTCGCCATATCCTTCCTGCGGCAGCGCCAGCGGCTCGTAATAGCTGGTGAGCCAGGCGTAACTCATGCAGATCAGCGCCACCAGCGACCAGGTCGACGCCGCGTCGAGCAGCACCGCGCCGAGCGTCACTTGCAGCAGATAGAGCGACGTGAAGGGATTGGTGGCGCCGCCGCTGAGATAGAGCAGGGTTGTCAGCGCCGCCACATCGAGCGTCAGCGCGATCAGAAGTTCGCGGTTGTTGATATCGGCACGGTAGCGCACCCAGAGCAGGCAGACGAGATTGAGCGCCACCAGGCCGCAGATCACGGCGGCCATCGGCAGCAGCGGCAGCGCGATGCCCATCCAGAACTGCACGAAGCCGATGGTGACGATCTGGCCGATCACCGCCGTCCAGCGCAGCTGGATCAGCAGCGCCATGTTCTTGCGGTTGGTCGCGGCGTCGGTCGGTGTGGGCGCGGTGAGGTCGATCGGCAGGCCGGTCGGTGCGCTGCCGGCATGCGGCGTCACGGCGGTCCCTTCCGCCATTTCGTCGTCATGCAGATCCGATGTGCGCTCGAGCATCTGGGCCTGGGTTGCGAGACAGGTTGCGTGCTGTGCCGATCAGGCGGCGCACGGCGGCCCGTCGTGGATCGGAGCCGGCGGTGCGACCCCTGCCGCGCACGGCGCGCAGGAGTGCGGCCGCCAGCATAAAGGCCAGCGTGAACCATGTCAGCGCGTAAATCAGATGGCTGTTGTGAAACCGCACGACGGTGAGCCCGCCGACCGGGTAGCCGCCGGGATTGGCGGTGGCGTCGGCGTCGACGAAGAAGGGCGCGACCTGCGACAATCCGTGCGTGGCCGCGATCGCCGCGACGTCGCGCGAGTACCAGCGGCCGGCGGCGGGGTCATTGCTGCGCAGGAAGCCGCCCTTCGGTTCCGACATCCGCAGCAGGCCGGTGACGGTCGCCATCCCCCGCGGATCGCCCTCGCGCCGTGTCGCCGGATCGCGTCTATCGGCCGGGACGAAGCCGCGGTTGACCAGCACCGTGGTTCCGTCGGCGGTTCGCAGCGGCGTCAGCACCCAGAAGCCCGGGCCGTCGTCGGTCACAGCCCGCACCAGGGTCTCGTCCGCGTTCAGGAACGTGCCGGTCACGGTGACGCGACGGTATTCGTCGCCGGCGGCGGTCACCGCCGGCCAGGATGACGGGGCCGGTAGTCCGGCGGGAGCGGCGTGAATGCGCTGCTCGACACGCTCGATCAGTGCCAGCTTCCAGGTCCTGCGCTCGATCTGCCAGACGCCGAGCGCGGTCAGCAGCGCCACGCCCAGCATGCCGAGCGTGAGGAGCCACAGGGAGGGCCTGGAAGACCGTATTGTCACGGCATCTGGCTCATGTCGTGCACGGGCATCATGTTGACGTTGAGGTGATGCATGACCCACAGCGAGCCGGTCAGCGCGATCACCACCATGATGACCGTGAAGATCAGCGCCATCATGGTCCAGCCGTTCTCGGACCGGGTGTTCATGTGCAGGAAGTAGACCATGTGCACGACGATCTGCACGGCGGCGAGCACCAGCACGATCAGCGCGGTGACCTGCTTATCGGCAATCGTACCCGTCATCACCAGCCAGAACGGCACCGCCGTGAGGACGACGGAGAGGCCGAAGCCGATCAGGTAGCTTGAGAGCGTGCCGTGGGAGGCCGCATCATGCGCATGGTGGCCGTGATCGCCCGTGGAGGGCAAAGCGTGAGAGTCTGAGGTCATCGCAGCATTCCCAGGAGATAGACGAAGGTGAAGACGCCGATCCAGACCACGTCCAGGAAGTGCCAGAACATGGACAGGCACATCAGGCGGCGCCGGTTGGCTTCGATCAGGCCGAAACGCGCGACCTGCACCATCAGCGTCGTCAACCAGACCAGGCCGAAGGTGACGTGCAGACCGTGGGTGCCGACCAGCGTGAAGAAGGACGACAGGAAGGCGCTGCGCTGCGGCGTCGCGCCCTCATGGATCATGTGCGCGAACTCGGTGAGCTCGATGCCGAGGAACGCAAGGCCGAACAGGCCGGTGATCACGAGCCAGGCCTGCGTCGCGCCGACCTTCGATTTCTCCATCGTCAGCATGGCGAAGCCATAGGTGATCGAGGAGAGCAGCAGCATCGTCGTGTTCAGCGCGACGAGCTTGAGGTCGAACAGGTCCTTCGGCGCGGGGCCGGCGGCGTAGTTGCCGCCGAGCACGCCGAAGGTCGCAAACAGGATCGCGAAGATGAGGCAGTCGCTCATCAGGTAGATCCAGAAGCCCAGCATGGTGCTGGCGCCTTCCGGATGGGCGTGCTCGTCGATGACGTGAAAGACCGGCTCGGAGCTTTGCGTCGAGACAGTTGCAAGGGTCATGATTGGGCTCCCGCGGCGATCAGGCGCGTTCGGGCGTCCTCGACCTGGCTGACTTCAGCGGCCGGGACGTCGAAGTCGCGGTGGTAGTTGAAGGTGTGGCCGATCGCGACCGCGAGCAGTCCGACGAAGCACACGGCGGCAAGCCACCAGATGTACCAGATCAAGCCAAAACCCATCGCGGTGGCGAGGCCGGCGAGGATGATGCCGGTGCCCGTGTTGGAGGGCATGTGGATCGGCTTGAACCCGGACAGCGGACGCTTGTAGCCGCGGCGCTTCATGTCCCACCAGGCGTCATTGTCGTAGACGACGGGCGTGAACGCGAAGTTGTAGTTCGGCGGCGGCGACGAGGTCGCCCATTCCAGCGTCCGGCCGTTCCAGGGATCGCCGGTGACGTCGCGGAGCTGCTCGCGCTTCATGATGCTGACCGCGAACTGTACCAGCATCGAGATGATGCCGAGGAAGATCAGGAACGCGCCGATGGCGGCGAGGATGAACCAGATCTGCAGGCTCGGATCGTCGAACACGCGCAGGCGCCGGGTGACGCCCATCAGGCCGAGAACATAGAGCGGCATGAAGGCGAGGTAGAAACCGGAAACCCAGAACCAGAACGACAGCTTGCCCCAGAACGGATCGAGCTTGAAGCCGAACGCCTTCGGGAACCAGTAGTTGATGCCGGCGAACAGGCCGAACAGCACGCCGCCGATGATCACGTTGTGGAAGTGCGCGACCAGGAACAGGCTGTTGTGCAGCACGAAGTCGGCGGGCGGCACCGCGAGCAGCACGCCGGTCATGCCGCCGACCACGAAGGTCAGCATGAACGCGATCGTCCACATCATCGGCAGCTCGAAACGGATGCGGCCGCGATACATCGTGAACAGCCAGTTGAACATCTTCGCGCCCGTCGGGATCGAGATGATCATCGTCGTGATGCCGAAGAAGGAGTTCACGCTGGCGCCGGAGCCCATCGTGAAGAAATGATGCAGCCAGACCAGGTAGGACAGGATGGTGATGACGACGGTGGCGTAGACCATCGAGGTGTAGCCGAACAGCCGCTTGCCCGAAAACGTGGCAGTGACCTCCGAGAAGATGCCGAACGCCGGCAGCACCAGGATGTAGACCTCGGGATGGCCCCAGATCCAGATCAGGTTCACGTACATCATCGGGCTGCCGCCGAAGTCGTTCGTGAAGAAGTTGGTGCCGACATAGCGGTCGAGCGACAGCAGCACCAGCACCGCGGTCAGCACCGGGAAGGAGGCGACGATCAGGACGTTGGTGCAGAGCGAGGTCCAGGTGAAGACGGGCATCTTCATCATCGTCATGCCCGGGGCGCGCAGCTTGACGATGGTGCAGATCAGGTTGATGCCGGATAGCGTCGTGCCGACGCCCGCGACCTGCAGGCCCCATATGTAATAGTCGACGCCGACGTCAGGACTGTAGCCGATGTTGGACAGCGGCGGATAGGCGAGCCAGCCGGTGCGGGCGAACTCGCCGATGAACAGCGAGGCCATCACCAGCACCGCGCCGCCGACCGTCATCCAGAAGCTGAAATTGTTCAGGAACGGGAACGAGACGTCGCGGGCACCGATCTGCAGCGGCATCACGTAGTTCATCAGGCCCGTCACCAGCGGCATCGCGACGAAGAAGATCATGATCACGCCGTGCGCGGTGAAGATCTGGTCGTAGTGGTGCGAGGTGAGGTAGCCTTCCGAGCCGTTGAAGGCGATCGCCTGTTGCAGGCGCATCATGATGGCGTCGGCGAAGCCGCGCAGCAGCATCACGATGCCGAGGATCATGTACATGATGCCGATGCGCTTGTGGTCGACGGTGGTGAACCATTCGCGCCACAGATAACTCCACAGCCGGAAATAAGTGACGGCGGCGAACAGCGCGAGGCCGCCGGTGGCGACCACGGCGAAGGTGCCGACCACGATCGGTTCGTGCAGTGGCAGCGATTCCAGAGTCAGGCGGCCGAAGATCGTCTTGATGATTTCAGGATTGTTGAACATGCGGCCCTCTTAGGACTCTGATTTCGGGCGCTGGCCTGACAGCAGCGACGTCGATGACGGATGGGCAGGAGAGAATGGCGGGCGCTTCAGCCCGACGCCGCGCAGCGGTGTCATGTCCAATGGAGCGAAGACGTCGCGCGACGGCGCGTCCTTGATCTCGTCCATCGAGCAGATGCCGGCGACGAAGGTCGGCGAATTGCCGAGCGGCGCGCCGCGCCTCGCGTATTTGTCGTAAGTGAGCGGCAGCGTGTTGTTGAGACCCTCGCGGCCGAGGCCGCCCTTGGCGTCGATCGCCATCATCTCGCTCACGCACATCTTGCCGGTCTCGACGCACATGTTGACGATCGCCTTGTAGAGGTCGCGATCCACCGAGCCGTAGAGACGAACAGGATCATTCTCGCTCGGGCGTTCGAGTTGCAGATAGTCGGAGCGGCCGAGCATGCTGGTGCTGGCCTTGGCGCCCGCGATCCACTTGTCGAAGTTGGCGGCGGACAGGCTCTTGAACGCGAAGTGCATGCCGGAGAAGCCGGCGCCGCTGTAGTTGGCGGAGAAGCCCTTGAAGGTGCCTTGCTGGTTGGCGACCGCGTGGAGCTTCGTCTCCATCCCCGGCATGGCGTAGATCTGGCCGGCGAGCGCCGGGATGTAGAAGGAGTTCATCACGGAGGAGGCCGTGATGCGGAAGCGGATCGGGCGATCGACCGGAGCGGCGAGCTCGTTGACGGCGGCGACGCCGTAATCGGGATAGATGAACAGCCACTTCCAATCGAGCGCGACGACCTCGACATTGAGCGGTGCGTCCTTGCTCTCGATCGCCTTGCCGGCGTCGATGCGGCCGAGCGTGCGATAGGGATCGAGCAGATGGGTACCCATCCAGGTCAGCGCACCCAGGCAGACGATGATGAGGAGCGGCGCCGACCAGATCACGAGCTCGAGCTGGGTGGAGTGATCCCACTCCGGCTCGTAAGGTACTGCGGTGTTGGACTGGCGGTAGCGCCAGGCAAAGAATACCGTCAGCGCCATCACGGGCAGGACGATCAGCAGCATCAGGACGGTCGAGATGACGACCAGGTCGCGCTGCTGGGCGGCGACGTCGCCGGCAGGCGACAGGACGACGAAATCGCACCCGCCAAGCAGCGCCGCAAACGGCAATAAGGCCAATAGTTTCAAGGCGCGCACAGCTTACCCCGCTGGAATTTTATGAGTTCCGCCAAGGGGTAGCTGCGATGCAACAAAACGGACATTGGACAATTTGTCCAATGTTGCACTGCGAGATGGGGCGCGAAACAGTCGGATGGACCATGGGCAAAGTCTGCCCGCGGCCTCACTCCAAGGACGGTTCACGGCGCGATGGCACAGGCCCCAGCAATGGCTCACGGCAACCCGGCGACCTCAGGTCACGGGCATGCGAAACCCGGCGAAATCGCCATCGGCGTCATCATCGGACGCACGTCGGAATTCTTCGACTTCTTCGTCTACGCGATCGCGTCGGTGATCGTGTTTCCGAAGCTGGTGTTTCCGTTCGTCAACGAGCTGACCGGCACCCTCTATTCCTTCGGGTTGTTTGCGCTGGCTTTCGCCGCGCGTCCGCTCGGCACCATCATCTTCATGGCGGTCGACCGCCGCCACGGCAAGGGCGCCAAGCTCGTCATCGCGCTGTTCCTGCTCGGCACCGCCACGGTGGCGATCGCGTTTCTGCCTGGCTACAGCGAGATCGGCGTGGCCGCGATCTGGCTGCTCGCCGCCGCGCGGGCGGCGCAGGGCATCGCCTGGGGCGGCGCCTGGGACGGCATGCCGTCGCTGCTCGCGATGAATTCGCCGGCCCGGCATCGCGGCTGGTACGCGATGGTGCCGCAGCTCGGCGCACCGCTCGGGTTGATCGTGGCGAGCGCGCTGTTCGCCTTCTTTGCCGGCAACCTGTCGGCGGACGATTTCTTCGATTGGGGTTGGCGCTACCCGTTCTTCGTCGCCTTCGCCATCAACGTCGTGGCGCTGTTCGCGCGGCTGCGCATGGTGGCGACGGATGAATATTCCGACCTGTTCGAAAGCCGCGACCTGCAGCCCTCGCGCGTGGGCGAGACGATCGCGCAGGAGGGACGTCACATCCTGCTCGGCGCGTTCGCGCCGCTGGCGAGCTTCGCGCTGTTCCACATGGTGACCGTGTTCCCGCTGTCCTGGGTGTTCCTGTTCACCAAGGAAAGCCCGGTGCGCTTCCTGTTCATCGAGATGGTCGGCGCCATGGTCGGCGTCGCCGCGATCATTGCCTCGGGCATGATCGCCGACCGTGTCGGTCGCAAGCCGCTGCTGATCGGCTCGGCGATTGCGATCGCGGTGTATAGCGGCTTCGCCCCGCAGCTGCTCGACGCCGGTCCGCTCGGCGAGACGGTCTACATGGTGCTCGGATTCGTGCTGCTCGGCCTCTCCTTCGGCCAATCCTCGGGCGCGATCGCCTCGAGCTTCGCGCGGACCTATCGCTACACGGCGTCCGCGCTGACCTCGGATTTCGCCTGGCTGTTCGGCGCCGGCTTCGCGCCATTGGCGGCGCTGTTGCTGGCAACGCATTTCGGCCTGATCTCAGCCGGTGCGTATCTGCTCTCGGGCGCGGTCTGGACGCTGCTCGCGCTGTGGCTGAGCGGTCTGCGTGAGGCCGACGGCTAGCGGAACAACCCGTCGACGCGGAACGGCCGGCCTGCGCGCGCCGGCGCGGTTCAATCCACCACGATCTTGACGCGGTCGCGCGGCTTCACCTGCGCATGGGCATCGAGGCCGTTGAGCACGCGGAAGCGCTCGGTCGGATGATCGACGCCGGCCATGCGGTGCGACAGCGATTCCACGGTGTCGCCGGGCTGCACGTTGATGACCTTGATGCGCAGCGGGCGCGCGGCCTGGATCTCCTCGAGCGTCAGGCGGCGGAACGAGTTGACGGTCTCGCGCGCGTTGCGCTCGCTCTCGGTGGTCTTCTGCTTGGCGGCGAAGATGAAGCGGTAGACGTCGCTGCCGAAGCGCAGCGCGTAGACCTTGAACTGCCACTGGTCGCCATGCGCGGTCGCCGATGCCGCCGGGAAGCCGTTGATGTTGAGGTCCTCGGTCGACGACTTCTCGACGCCTTCCATCCAGCCTGAATTGAGATAGTCGCCGAGCGATTGCTCGGCCGGCACCCGCACGACGTCGAAGCGCATCGCCTGGCTGCCGCCCTCGCGCACGCCGATTACGGCCTGCGCCGTATTGTCGAGCGTGAAGCTGTCGGGCGCCGTAAAGGTGAAGCCGAGCTTGGGATGCAGGAAGCGGCGGCCGCGGACGAAGCCTTCGCTCGGGTCTTCGCCGTAGACGATGTTGTCGATCGCGGCGAGATAGGTCTCGCGATCGCGCTCATTGCTCTCGGGCGAGGTGTATTGCCGGGCGATCGTCTGCGCATTGGCGATGCGCTCCGGCGTTGCCGGATGCGACGACAGGAAGTCCTGCGCGCGCGGATCGAGCGCGGTCCTGCCGATCTTGAGCGCGGCGTTGCGCTCCATCGCGGTCAGGAAGCGCGACGCGCCGTAGGGATCGAAATGCGCGCGGGCCGCGATGCCGACACCGATGCCGTCGGCCTCGAATTCCTGCTGCCGCGAGAAGCTTGCCATCGTCAGCTTGGTCTTGGCCAGCGCCAGCGCGGTGAGATCGGGATCGGTGCTCATGTCGGTGACGACGCGCGTCACCACCGCCGCCTGCCGCGCCTGGTCTTCGCGGATCGAGGCGTGCTTCGCCAGCACATGCGCCATTTCATGGCTGAGCACGGAGGAGAGCTCGGAGGTGTCGCTGGCGAGCGCGATCAATCCGCGCGTGACATAAAGCTGGCCGGTCGGCAGTGCGAAGGCGTTCACCGCGCCGGAATTGAGGATGGTGACCTTGTAGGCCTGGTCGGGTCGCTCGGAGGCCGCGACCAGCCGGTCGACGATCTTGCTGATCAGCGCCTCGAGCTTCGGGTCGTCGTAGGCGCCGCCATAGGAGGACAGGATGCGCTCGTGCTCGCGCTCGCTCGCGGGCGTCTGCTGCACCACGCGGTTTGGCTTCACCACCGGGGCGGCGGCCGTAGCCGTGGGCGTGACCTGCTCAAGTCGGCCGATATTGCCGCAGGCCGCGAGCGTCAACGCGGCGCAGACGAGCGCGGGCGCAGCCGAAAGGCGGCGGCCAGTCAGTCCCTCACGCCGTCCTGCACGCTCAATCACGTCTACAACTCACAATTGTCGAGTAAACGGCTGGGATACGGTCCATGCGGACACATCCCCTAGTTTCCGCGGAGCACTTCAATCTGCCCCACCCTGAGCAATTCGATTCGTGGCCCACGTCGCGCTTCCACCCAGCCTCGGACGCGAATCCTACGATTTTCGAGGGACTTGGGCGCGAGCCCGGCCGCCTCAAACGCAGGGACTATGCGCCTTGAAATAGTCGCCGCAAAGTCCCGAGTCCAGTTCCGACCGAAATTCAGGTAGGTCGTTGCGCCGGCCTGACGCACGGACAAAACCCTGCCCTCGACCACGGTAAAGCGCCCGATAGCGGTCAAAATATCGCCCGGACTTTCGGCGTTTTTTATGACGCTGGACCCGGCCCAGGTTCCTGATCGGGCCTGCCGGGCCTCGGCCTCGGCGGCCATCAGCGCGGCAGCGCAGCTCCGGTCGGGGATCTCAGGTGAAACCAGAGCCAGGCCTTGCCGCAGCAACTCGCTCTGGACGGGTGTTTCGCTACCCGCAAGGAAGGCATAGGCGGGCTGACGGCCATAGCGGTCCGGCATATCGTCGCCGCCGCGCAAGGTCACGTCGCGGCCGATCAGCAGCGCCGACAAGGCTGCGCGGGCTTTCGCGCCGTCCGCCACCTCGATGCCGGAAAGCTTGACCTCGCGTCCGTCATCCAGGCGGAAGCTCCGCGCATCGACGACCGCCGCGACCCGGCCTTCGCCTTGCGCCTCGAAATTGCATTCCACGGCCCGGCCTGCGCCGCAGGCGAACAGTGTCGCGCATGCGAGGAGCACGGTGCCGGTCAGCGCCGACGGAATCTGCATCGACAACATCTACATGGAATCTGCATGGGCTGATCTTCGCACATCTCGACCATTCCGTTCAGCGGAAAACGCGTGGCGGCTCCACGGCTTGCCGCTGTGAATGGCATGCGGCATGATCCCGCGCGTGAAACGGACCCGCCGCAATGGAATGCGGCGCGGCCTTCAAGGGAGGCATTTGATGAGACGAGTTTTGGCCGGTGCTTTGGCCTGCGTGTTTGCGATTTCGGCGACCGTGGCGCAGGCGCAGGACAAGCCCCCGCTGAAGCTCGGCGGCATCCTCGATATGTCGAGCCTCTATGCCGATATCACCGGCTCCGGCAGCGAAACCGCGGCAAAGATGGCGGTGGAGGATTTCGGCGGCGAGGTGCTCGGCCGCAAGATCGAGGTCGTGGTCGCCGATCATCTCAACAAGGCCGACCTCGCCGCCAATATCGCGCGCGACATGTTCGACAACCAGCACGTCGAGATGATCTTCGACGTCGCGGCATCTGCCACCGCGCTGGCCGCGGCCGAGATCGCCAAGGCCCGCGGCAAGATCATCATCTTCAACGGTCCCGGCTCGATCCGTCTCAGCAACGAGGCCTGCGGCCCCTACACCGTGCACTATGTGTTCGACACCTTCGCGCAGGCCAACGTCACCGGGCTTGCCGCGGTGAAATCCGGCCTCGACACTTGGTTCTTCCTGACCGCTGACTACGCCTTCGGCCAGGATCTGGAAAAGGACACTAGTGCCGTCGTGGTGAAGTCGGGCGGCAAGGTGCTCGGCAGCGTACGGCACCCGATCAACACCTCGGATTTTTCGTCCTTCCTGCTGCAGGCGCAGGCCTCGAAGGCCAAGGTGATCGGCCTCGCCAATGCCGGCGGCGACACCATCAACGCGATCAAGCAGGCGGCTGAGTTCGGCATCACCAAGGGCGGCCAGAGACTGTCGCCGCTGCTCGCCTTCGTGACCGACATCGACAGCGTCGGGCTGGAGACCGCGCAGGGCCTCTTGCTCGCGGAAGCCTTCTACTGGGATATGAACGACGAGACCCGCGCCTTCACGAAGCGTTTCATGGAGCGCACCAAGCGGGTGCCGACCTCGGCGCAGGCCGGCGTCTATTCCTCCGTGCTGCATTATTTGCAGGCGGTGAAGGCCGCGGGCACCACGGATTCGGCTGCCGTCATGAAGCTGATGAAGGACACGCCGATCAACGACATGTTCGCCAAGAACGGCAAGATCCGCGAGGACGGCCGCATGGTGCACGACATGTATCTGTTCGAGGTCAAGAAGCCGTCGGAATCCAAGGGCCGCTGGGACGACTACAAGCTGCTCGCGACCGTGCCGGGCGACCAGGCGTTCCAGCCGCTGGCAGACTCGCGCTGCCCGCTGGTGAAGAAATAGCTTGCGGTCATTGCGAGCGAAGCGAAGCAATCCATCGGGCCGCGTAACCAAAACATGGATTGCTTCGTCGCTTCAGCGCAAAATTGTTCTGCAATTTTGTCGCGAGCTCCTCGCAATGACGACGGAAAGATCACGCTAACAACAACGAAAGGCAAAACGCCATGAGCGATAATCAGATGGTCCTCCAATCCCTCGACCAGGGCCTGCTCACGATCACGATGAACCGTCCCGACCGGCGCAACGCGCTCAATCCCGACATGACGCGCGGGCTGGTCGACGCCGCCCGTCGCGCGCAGGACGATCCCGAGGTGCGCGCGGTGCTGATCAAGGGCGCCGGCGGAACGTTCTGCGTCGGCGGCGACGTCAAGTCGATGGCGGAAGGCCGGGCGCCGCTGTCGTTCGAGAACAAGATGGCGAACCTCCGCCGCGGCATGGAGGTCTCGCGCATCCTGCACCAGATGCCGAAGCCGGTGGTGGCGCAACTCGATGGCGCCGCGGCTGGCGCCGGACTGTCGATCGCGCTGTCCTGCGATCTGCGCGTCGCCAGCGCCTCGTGCAAGATCACGACCGCCTTTGCCAAGGTCGGCTTCTCCGGTGATTACGGCGGCACCTATTTCCTCACCAAGATGCTCGGCAGCGCCAAGGCGCGCGAGCTCTATCTGATGTCGCCGGTGCTGTCGGCGCAGGAGGCCTTTGGCCTCGGCATGGTGAGCAAGGTGGTACCCGATGCGGAAATCGAGGCGGCGACGCTCGAGCTGGCGCGGTCGCTGGCGCAGGGACCGTCGATCGCGCTCGGTTACATCAAGCGCAACATCAACAATGCCGAGACGATGACGCTCGAAGCCTGCTTCGACGGCGAGGCGATCCACCACTCGCGCGCCGGCGAAACCGCCGACCACAAGGAGGCGGCCAAGGCCTTCGTCGAGAAGCGCAAGCCAACCTTCCAGGGGCAGTAGGCGATGGCCGACTACATGCGGCTGCGGCAGATCTGCCTGGTGGCGCCGCAGCTCGAACCCGTGATTTCGGACATCTCCGCGGTCATGGGCCTCGATGTCTGCTACCGCGACGGTAATGTCGCCAAATACGGCCTGGAAAACGCGCTGCTGCCGGTCGACACCATCCTTCTGGAGGTGGTCGCGCCGTTCCAGCCCGGGCCGGGCACGGCGGCCGGCCGCTTCATCGAGAAGACCGGCGGCCGCGGCGGCTACATGGCGATCTTCTGCTGCGAGGATCCCGACGCGCGCGGTGCGAAGGCCAATGCGATGGGCGTGCGCACCGCGAACGTGATCACCCACGCGCCCTATCACGGCGTGCAACTGCACCCGCGCGACTGCCGCGCTGCCTTCATCGAGTTCAATCACACCGAGGGCAGCGACGACATTCTCGGTCCGTATCCGCCCGCCGGTCCGGACTGGCAGAAGTCGATCCGCAAGGACACGACCCTGGCGCTGACCGAGGTCGAGATGCGGAGCCCTGACCCGCAGGCGTTGGCCGAACACTGGGGCAGGATCATCGGCATCCCAGCTGCTGAGACCACGGTGAAGCTGCCGAACAGCAGTTTCCGCTTCGTCAAAGGCGACAGCGAGATCATGAGCGCGCTGACGTTCAAGGTCGCGAACAAGGCGAAGGTGCTGGAGGCAGCGAAGGCCAAGGGCTGCGCGGTGTCGGGCGATGAATTCTCCCTCTGTGGCGTGACGTTCCGCCTGACGGCCTGACATCCGTAGCCGGATGGGGCGAAGCGAAATCCGGGACCGCACTCTCCGTGGATGATCGGCCCCCGGATTGCGCTACGCGCTTACTGTCATTGCGAGGAGCGACGCGACGAAGCAATCCATTGCTCCGCATGCCGTGAGATGGATTGCTTCGCTTCGCTCGCAATGACGTGGATGGATTTGGTGGTCAGACCTCTCCGACCCGGTATCCCGCGCAAAGGCGAGGGTGGGATGGCGGGGAGTGGTGGTTGAGCCGGCAGCGGCGATTCAATATCGTCGAGGCCAACAGCAACAATCGGAACGCCCGCCATGCCGCATCCGCTCGATTCATTCTTCGCGCCCGCAAGCATCGCGCTGATCGGCGCCTCGCGCGATCATGAGAAGATCCCCGGGCGGCTGCTCGGGATGCTGCGCAAGAACGGCTATCCGGGGAGCCTCTATCCGATCAATCCGAACTACGACGAGATCGACGGACTGACATGCTTCAAGTCGGTCGCCGACGTTGGTGCGCCGATCGATCTTGCCGTCATTGTCATCCCGGCGCGCGCGGTGCTGGCGGCGCTGGAGCAGTGCGCGGCGGTGGGTGTCAAGAACGCCGTCATCATCTCGTCCGGCTTTGCCGAGGAGGGCGGCGACAGCGCGGCGATGCAGGATGCGATCGTGGCGCTGGCGCGGAAGACCGGCATGCGAATCTCCGGGCCGAATGCGGAAGGCTTTTACAGCCAGGTCCAGAAGGTCGCCGCGACCTTCAGCCCGACCGTCGACGTCAAGCCGGATGCGCCGGTGATGGTCGCAAGCAAGCGGCGGATCGGCATTGTCGCGCAGAGCGGCGGCATCGGCTTTGCGATCTATCATCGCGCCAAGGCGCTCGGCGTAGCCCTCAGCTACATCGTCAGCGCCGGCAATGAGAGCGATCTCGGGGCGGGCGAGTTCCTCGACTACATGGTGCAGGATGCGTCGACCGACGTGATCCTGCTGTTCATCGAAGGCATCCGCGACGTCGACAAGTTCATGGCCGCTGCGAAGCGGGCGGCCGAGTTGAAGAAGCCCGTGATCGTGACCAAGGTCGGCCGCTCCGGCGCCGGCGAGCGCGCGGCCGCCTCGCACACCGCGAGCATGGCGGGATGGTCGGCGGCCTATGATGCGGTGTTCGCCAAATACGGCTTCATCGTCTCCAACGATCTCGACGAAGCCGTGACGATCGCTGCGGTGCTGACCACCAATCCGCTGCCGAAAGGCGATCGCGTCGCGGTGCTGACCGTGTCCGGCGGCGCCGGCATCTGGGGCGCCGACACCGTGTCGATGCAGGGCCTGCGCGTGCCCGAGCTTTCGGCTGATGTGCAGGGCCAGATCAAGCAGTGGATGCCGTCTTATGGCGCGGCAGGCAATCCCGTGGACGTGACGGCGCAGGGCGTCTCCAGTGGCGGCCTGCAGAAGAGCATCGAGTTGTTCGATACCTCAGATGAAGTCGACGCGACGCTGGTCGTGCTGTCGCTGTCGAGCGAGGTGCGGATGCCGTTCAAGGAGGCGGAGCTGAAGCCGGTGATCGCGGCGCGGCGCAAGCCGGTGGTGTTCTATTCGTACACGCTGCCGTCGCAATTCGCGCGGCAGGAGCTGGCTAAATCCGGTGCGGTAGTGTTGTCGGGGCTGACGCATGTCGGTGTCGCGATGCGGCGCTTGGCCGACTACGCGAAATTCAGGTTGGCGCCCGAGGTAGAAAGCGCGGCGTCGCCGGCGCACGATCTTTCGGCACATCTGAGGTCGAAGACGCTGTCGGAATTCGACAGCAAGTCGCTGCTGCGCGCGGCCGGCATCGCGCTGCCGGGCGAGGTGCTGGTGATTGAGCGCGATGGGCTCGACGCCGCGATCGAGCAGGTCGGCTTCCCGCTTGTGATGAAAATCCAGTCGCCCGATATCCCGCACAAGAGCGAGGTCGGCGGTGTCCGTGTCAACATCGCTGCCAAGGGCGCGGCATTCACGGCCTATCGCGACATGTTGGAGACCGTGCAGAAGCACCGGCCGCAGGCCGCGATCCAGGGCGTGCTGGTCGGGCCGATGGCGAAGAAGGGCGTCGAGATCATCGTCGGCACGATGGTCGATGCGACGTTCGGGCCGATGGTGATGGTCGGTCTCGGCGGCATCACCACCGAGCTGTTCAAGGATGTGACCTATCGTCCGGCGCCGGTAAGTGCGGCGGAGGCGATGACGATGCTGGAGGCGCTGAAGGCTGTGCCTTTGTTGCAGGGATTCCGTGGCGTCCCGAAGGCAGATGTTGCGGCGCTCTCGCGATTGATCTCGGAGATTTCGGTGCTGGCAGCCCAGCACGCAGGCGAGATAGCGGAGATCGAGGTCAATCCGGTGCTGGTGCATCCGGAAGGACAGGGCGTCACCATCGTCGATGCGCTGGTGGTGCCGAGGGGTTAGTAAGCTATCTCCCCAGCGTCGTCCCGGCGAAAGCCGGACCCATAACCACTGAACTGAGTTATGAGAGAAGCCGACGCCGCTTGTGCCCTTTCCGCGGGCCGCGACGTATGGGTCCCTGCCTTCGCAGGGACGACCCGTGGCGAGAATTGCGCGCGAGGCTACCGCCCCTTGAAGTTCGCGACGCGACGTTCGGCGGTCGCCTTGACGCCTTCCTTGAAGTCCTCGGTCGAGCGCAGCTTGTTCTGCTCGACCAGCTCGTGGTTGGTTGCGGCAAGCACACGGTCGGCGAGGCCGGCGCGCATCGTGGCGCGGGTCGAGACCAGGCCGAGCGGCGAGCATTCGGCGATCTCCTGCGCGAGCTTCATCGCGGCAGCGCGCACCTGGTCCTGCGGCACCAGCACATTGGCAAGGCCCCAGCGATAGGCCTCTTCGCCGGTCACGCGGCGGCTGGTGTAGAACATCAGCTCGGCGTTGTTCTTGCCGATCAGCTCCGGCAGCGTGGTGGTGAGGCCGAAGCCCGGATGGAAGCCGAGCTTGGTGAAGTTCGCGGCGAAGCGCGTTTCCGGGCAGGCGACGCGGAAGTCGGCCGAGACGGCAAGCCCGAGGCCGCCGCCGATCGCGGCGCCTTGCACGGCCGCGACGATCGGCTTCTTGTTGCGGAAGATGCGCACCGCCTGAACATAGAGATGGTTGATCGGCAGGTTCGACGCCGGATCGGTCTTGGCGCGCTCCTCCTGCTCCTGGCGAGCCGGATCGCCGAAATTGGCGCCGGCGCAGAACGCCTTGCCCTGCGCGGCGAGCACCGAGGCGCGGATCTCGATGTTGTTGTCGAACTCCTCCAGTGCGTCGGCGATCTGGTTGATCAGCGACACGTCGAAGAAGTTCAGCGGGGGCTTGCGGATTTCGATCAGGCCGACATGGCCGTGGGTCTCGACGCCGATATCAGTGTACTTGGTCATCTCTTGTCTCCGTAAGGCTTCAATCTCTCGGCGCAAAAGGTGCCACCTCTCCCAAGGGGAGAGGTCGATTTGCGCCAGCAAATCGGGTGAGGGGGCGCGCTTTCTCAAGGGACCGTAATCCCTCACCCGGCGCTGCGCGCCGACCTCTCCCTCCGGGAGAGGTGAAGGGCGCGCGCGGTAGGATCATCGGCTCCATCGTGCTAGCGCAGGCCAAGGCCGCGGGCGATGATGCCGCGCAGCACCTCGGTGGTGCCGCCCTGGATCGTCAGCTTGGGCGCGGTCTTGATGGCGAAGTCGAGCTGCTTTTCCAGCGTCTCGCGGTTGGTGGCGGTTTCCTCGACGAAGGCGGCGAGATCGCGGACACGATGCGGCAGCTGCTGCTCCCACACCGTGCCGATGTCCTTGACGATCGAGGCTTCCACCACCGGCTCTTTGCCGGCCTGCAGCATGCCTGCGACCGACACCGACATGCGGCGCATGGTGTGGACCTGCGCCACCAGGCGGCCGATGCCTTCGGCGCTGCGGGTGTCCGGGTTCTTGCCCACGGCACGCACTAGCTCGGTCAGCACATA
Source organism: Bradyrhizobium macuxiense (assembly GCF_001542415.1). Taxonomy (GTDB): domain Bacteria; phylum Pseudomonadota; class Alphaproteobacteria; order Rhizobiales; family Xanthobacteraceae; genus Bradyrhizobium; species Bradyrhizobium macuxiense. The sequence goes on along the minus strand of NZ_LNCU01000013.1, from coordinate 38,870 downwards.
GTAGGTCTCGAGGAAGCGCTCGGGACCGCTGCGCTCATAGGCGAGCTCGGATGTGGCCTGCTTCCAGGCGCCGTCGATCTCGCCCAGCACGTGATCGTCAGGCACGAAGTAATCGGTGAACACCACTTCGTTGAACTCGAACTGCCCGGTGATCTGGCCGATCGGGTTCACCTGGATGCCCGGCTGCTTCATCTTGACCAGGAACTGGGTCAGGCCGTGGCGGCGATTTTCCTTGGTCGGCGGTGACGTGCGGAAGATCGCGATCATGTAGTCGGCGATATGCGCCGACGAGGTCCAGATCTTGGTGCCGTTGATGAGATAGCCGCCGTCGGTCTTGGTCGCGCGCGTCTTCGCAGCGAACAGGTCGGAGCCCGAGTTCGGCTCGCTCATGCCGATCGCGAAGCAGACCTCGCCGCGGCAGATCCGCGGCAGGATGTCCATCTTGATGTGCTCGGGCGCGTATTTCAGCAGCACCGGGCCGCTCTGGCGATCGGCGACGAAGAACCGCCGGGTCGGCGCGTTCGCCACCCGCATCTCCTCGGTCACCACATAGCGTTCGAGGAACGAGCGCTCCTGGCCGCCATATTTCTTCGGCCAGGTCATGCCGAGCCAGCCCTTGGCGCCGACGCGGCGCGAGAATTCCGGCGCGTCGTTGTCCTCGCGGTTGGGCGAATGGGGGTCGAAGGTGCCGGCGGCGATTTCCTCGGCCAGGAAAGCGCGCACTTCCTTGCGGAGCTGCTCGCACTTTTCCGGCAGGCGGATCGGATCGAAACGAAGGGCTGCAGTCATGATGTCTCTGTCCTGATCTCAGCGCGAAGCCACCAGCGGCCACAATTCATCGGCACCGCGGTTGGCGACGAGCTTGCCGAGCTCGACCGCCCAATGGCTTTCCGAGCCGAAATCGTCGCGCCAGGCGAGTGCGCGCAGCGAGTAGCGGTGCAGGATGTGCTCGATGGTGAAGCCGATCGCGCCGTGCACCTGATGCGCGATGCCGCCGCCTTTCTCGGCCGCTTCCGAGCAGCGGATCTTTGCCGATGCCGCTTCAAGGAACACGGCGTCGTTGTCGAGCGACGTCGCGCTGACGATGGTGTCGGCCGCCGAGGTCGCTGCGGCGAGTGCCGCGGCGGACTCGCCGGCGAGGCGGGCGAGGTTGTGCTGCACGGCCTGGAATCTCGAGATCTTCTTCTCGAAGGCGACACGCTCGTTGGAATAGCGCACGGAGATGTCCAGCATGGCTTCCAGAGCACCCGCGATCTGCAGGCTCCGCACCACGCCGCCCATCAGCATCAGCGCGGTCTGGTCAAAGTTCTTTGGCGCAGGCTTGATGGTGATCGGCGGCACCTTGTCGAGCGTGACGGTATCGCTGTGATCGCCGCCGAGCCCGGTGCCGGATTCGGTCCGGCATTTCGCGGCATCGACCAGCGCGATCGAGTTACTGCCATTGCCACTCGCCAGCACCGCGAAGTGCTTCGCGTCCTTCGCGAACGGCACGCCGCGGGCGCGGCCGGAGAGGCTGCCGTCGGAATTGAGGGTAATGCGGTCCTTCGGGCCTGCCGGCACCACCGTCATCTCGCCTTCGGGAGACGCGATCCTGGCCTGCGTCAGCAGCCAGCCGGCGAGCATTGTTTCAGCCAGCGGAACTGCGATCGCGTGCCGCCCGGCGACGTTGAGGACGCTGAAACCTTCGGCGAGGCTGGCGCCGGAACCACCGAGATCGTCAGGCACCCAGGAGAGCGGCAGGCCGGCTTCGGTCAGCGCCTGCCACAACGGCGCCTTCCATGCGCCCTGCTTGTCGTGATTGATGGTTTGGGCATCGGCGAGATCGGCGAAAATCTTTTCCGCGGTCTCGGCGACGATGTTCTCACTCTCCGCCACAGCGTTCCTCTTGTTGATTGGCGCGGACCGGCCACTCAGTGGGGCCCTGCTTGCGGTGTTGTCTTGCGCTCAATGATGCGGAAAAGCCATAGCCGTGACAAGCGTTGCCCGCAGGGCCGCTTGCGGCTGCGGCATGCTGTCCGCCATGCGATGAATTAATTCCGCACTGCGGATTTCGCAGATTTTCCGGGACTGCCTCGCACGATATGGTATGCCACCGCCGGAATTCATTTGGCAGAGAACAACGAAGGGGAAATGCAGATGTCGAAGGAAGGTTTGTGCGCGATCGTGACGGGATCTGCATCGGGACTCGGCGCGGCCACCGCGCAAATTCTCGCCACCGAAGGCTCACGTATCATCATCAACTACTCCAACAGCAAGGCGGAGGCGGAAGCGACCGCGGAAGCGTGCCGCAAGCAGGGCGCCGACGTCCTCGTGGTGCAGGGCGATGTTTCGCGTGACGAAGATTGCAAGAAGATCGCCGCGGCCGCACAGGGCTGGGGCCGGCTCGACGTGCTCGTCAACAATGCGGGCACCACCAAGCATGTGCCGCATCATGACCTCGATGGACTGACCGCGGAGGATTTCCAGCGCATCTATGCCGTCAACACCATCGGCCCGTTCCAGATGGTGCGTGCCGCGCGTGCCTTGCTTGAGGCCGGTGCGAAGGCTTCCGGCCGGCCGTCGGCGGTGGTGAACGTCTCCTCGGTTGCCGGCATTTCCGGCGGTGGTTCGTCGGTCGCCTATGCCGCGAGCAAGGGCGCGCTCAACACCATGACGCAGTCGCTGGCGCGCGCGCTGGCACCCTTGATCCGCGTCAACACGGTTTGTCCGGGGTATATCGATACGCCGTGGTTCACCAAGGGCCGCGGCGAGGCGGGCGCGAAGCAGGTGCGCGATGCCGTGGTGGCGCGGGTGCCGTTGAAGGTCGCGTCAACGGCGGAGGATATCGCCAACCTCGTCTGCTTCCTGGCGAGTCCGGCGTCGAGCAACATGACCGGCGAGTTCGTCCGCATGGACGCCGGCATGCATTTGATTCAGTGAGGTGGCGCTGCGGCGGCTCCTCCGTCATTGCGAGGCGCGAAGCGACGAAGCAATCCATTTCCTCCAAGCGGTGAGATGGATTGCTTCGCTACGCTCGCAATGACGCTGGGGGAAATGACAGCCTACGCCGTCACCTGTTTCCCTGATCCGGAATCACGCGGGCGGCGACCAGCCGGTTCCAGATGAACAGCACCACCACCGCGCCGATCGTGGCGGTGATGAAGCCTGCACCCTGCTCGGGGCCGTAATGGCCGATCGCCTGGCCGACAAAGGTGGCCAGGAACGCGCCGGCGATACCGAGCACGGTGGTGAGAATGAACCCGCTCGGGTTGTTCGGCCCGGGCGACAGGAATCGCGCAATGATGCCGGCGACGAAGCCGACGATGATCACCCAGATGATGCCGCTCATGTCTGTCGTCCTCTGCTGCTAATCACGCATCGGGATTTCGCCGTCACAGCCGGCCGTGCAGCTCGTCGCCGCTCGGCAGCCGTCCGTCCGGCGTGAGGTGATTGATCGCGTCGGGCAGATACCGGCTCAGGCCCTGCAGCAGATCATCGCGCGACATGCCGCTCTGCGAGGCCAGCGAGTCGATCTGGTCGGCGCCGAGCGCATTGGCGAGATCGCCGGGAGAGATCTGTTTGTTGGGGCCGTTGCTGACCCAGGAGTTGGCCGTGTCGCCATGGCCCTTCTGCTGCAGCTGGTTGAGCAGATCGCCGAGGCCGCCGCTAAGCACGCTGCCGGCCGCGCCGCCCGCGAGCAGGCCGCCCAGCCCGCCCTTGAGGATGTCAGGAAGACCGCCGCCCGAAGCACCGCCGGGGAGGCCCGCGGTCACGTTGCCGGGGAGCGGCGGAGCCTGCGTCGGTGTCGGTGCGGGGGCCGCCGTGCCGGGCTGGCTGCCGGTGAAATGCTTGACTGCCTTCCAGGCCAGCAGGGCCAGGATGGCCATCGTCATCGGCGACATTCCGCCGCCGCTGGAGCTGTCGGATTGTGTGGTCGGCGCGCTCGGACCGCGGGGCCCGTTCTGCATGCCGTTGAGTACGTCGAGTAAACCCATGATCGTCTCCTGCCGCAACCGTGCCCCGCGGAGGAAACATAACGGCCGCCCATGACGGTTACAAGGCGCGGCTTCGGGGCCGACAGCGGGGCTCAATAGGCAGCCAACGCCGGGTCTGCTATCGAGTCCCGATGAACGGATGTTCGGCGAGATGAACACGGACCGGCCGATCGGGATTGCGGGTGCGGGGAGCATCGGCTGCTTCGTCGGCGGCATGCTGGCGGCGTCCGGTCGCCGCGTCGCATTGCTGGCGCGGCCGCGGGTGATCCAGGAGATTGCCACGAGCGGTTTGCGGGTCACCAATTTCGACGGCTCCGAGCGGACCGTTCCTACGGACCGCCTCACGCTGTCGGACGATCCGTCGATCTTTAGCGATGCGCAAATGGTGCTGGTGACGGTGAAGAGCGCCGACACCGGCGAGATGGCCGACCTGGTCGCGCGGCATGCGCCGTCTGATGCCATCGTGGTCAGCTTGCAGAACGGGGTCGGCAATGTGCCGCTGCTGCGCGAGCGGCTGCCGGGCCGGAGCGTGCTCGGCGGCATGGTGCCGTTCAATGTGGTCGCGCTCGGCGATGGCCGCTTCCATCGCTCGACCTCGGGCGACATCGTGATCGCCAGGGACGCCGCCGGCACTTCTGCCCTTTCGGTGCCGGGCCTTGCCGTCCGCGCGACCGACGACATCGACGGCGTGCAATGGGGCAAGCTGATCGTCAATCTCAACAATGCGCTGAATGCGCTCTCCAACATTCCGCTGCGACAGCAGCTCGCACAACGCAATTGGCGCCGGCTGCTCGCCGATCAGATGGCGGAGGGAATGGTCGCGGTCCGTGCCGAGGGCATCGCGCCGGTGTCGCCGACACCGCTGCCTTCGAGCTGGATGCCGCCGTTGCTGCGGCTGCCGGACGGATTGTTCGAGATGCTGCTCGGCCGCACCATGAAGATCGATCCCGAGGCACGCTCATCGATGTGGGAGGATCTGCAGCGCGGCCGCCGCACCGAGATCGACTATCTGCAGGGCGTGATCACCGCGATCGCCGACCGCCGCGGGCTGGATGCGCCGCTGTCGCGCCGCGTCATTCAACTGATCCATCAGGCGGAGGCCGACGGCAAGGGCTCGCCCGGATTGACGCCGGAGCAGATCCGCGCGGCGTAGTGCCATGAAAGGGCGACGATTCGCACAGCATCGTCGTCGCAACGTCGAAGGGGGACATCATGAAAAGAAGCTGCGCGGTGCTTGTCGCGCTGATGGCAGTGGCTGCCGGCTCTGCCCACGCCGCGCCGCCGACCGTGATCCCGTCGCCGGGCTATGACGCGCGGCTGCAGGAGCAACGTGCCGCGGCAACAGCGTCAAGCGAGCGTTCCGCGCCTGCCGCCAAACCGACCGCACCGCGGCACCGCAAGCGTGGTCACCCGCACTGATCCCTTCCACCTTTTCCCGCCATTCTTGAAGAGAGACGATCTCAGATGAAATTGCTTGTTCTCGCGTTCGGCTTCGTTCTCGGCCTGACTGCGGCCGCCAGCGCCGCCGATTACGCCGGCGCCATCAGCGCCTACCGGCATGCCCACGGCATGACAGCGGTGAAGCTCGACGCGAAGCTGAACGCGATGGCGCTCAGGCAGGCGCAGGCGATGTCGACGACCGGCTCGGTGAGCCACTCCGCGCGCGGCAGCTTCTTCATCCGCATCGCGCCGCTGAAGAAGCAGCGCGCCGCCGAGAATATCGGCGCCGGCTTCATCGCCTTCGTCGAGATGCTGAGGCAGTGGGAGAACTCGGCCGGTCATCGCGAGAATCTGCTGATGCCCGGCGCAAAGCGCGTCGGTGTCGCCTTCGTCGACAATGCGAAGTCGCCGTACCGCAGGTTCTGGGCGATGGTGATTACGGATTGATACGAAGACGTCAGCTTCGCTTCGCCAGCTTGGTCGGCTGCGTCAGAGACGATGGCGGCGTGAACAGCTTCTTCAGGTCGTTGAGTCCTTCGGACAGCCGCGGCCAGTCGCAGGAGAACGTGCCCTTGACGCAGCTGCCCCGTGTCCGCGCGCGGATCTCGCCGGGGGCGGCAGCGCGAGACTTGATCGGGCTTGCGACCGGAACGGGCACCTTCGTGGGCTCTCTGCGCAGCGTGGCCGGCCTGATTTGCTGCTGCTGTTGCATCTGCTGCTTCTGCTCCTGCTCCTGGAGCTTTTCCTGTTGCTGAAGCTGCTTGGCGTTGAGCGCCGCGACGATGTCCGAGCGGCGCTGCTTCTCGAGATAGACGGTATATTCCTGGTCGATCTTCTTCTGCTCTGCAGGCGTCGGGTTGGGGCCCGCGATATCGAAGCTGCGGTCCTGCATGAAGTCGTAATAGGTGTAGCCGCCGCCGGGCTTGCGGCGTCCGGCAAATTTGGAGTTGCAGTCGGCGAGTTGCGCGGTCTTGTCTTGCTTGGTCTTCGCCTTCTCGGCGATATCAGCGCAATCCTCGAAATCTCTCGGCCCGCTGTGCCACCATTGGGCATGCGCGACCGCAGGCGCCAGCTCGAAGCAGGCGGCCAGCGCGGCGATGGCAAAGGCCGATGAACGACTCGAAATCACGGACAAGATCCCCGCACAAATCAGCGGTCACGATTTGCGCCAATTTTTGCCATTTTGGGGCAACTTGTCACGTCGCTTGTAGACAGATTCCGGTTCCCATCGATGTGTGACGGATGGGACACAACGATCAAAATTAACGTGCATTCTCAACATCAAGGACGAGTTCCCTTGTGTGAGCCCGTCATGCCGCCTTCATAGTGACGAGGAACCTGGAAATCGCTGCGGAAGGAGGCGGCTCGGCGCTCACTTCACCCGGTGCAGCAGCGCGACGAGCTCGGCCTGCCGGTGCGTGCCGGTCTTCTGGAAGATCGACTTGAGCTGGTTGCGTGCGGTAGCGACCGCGACACCGGCTTCCTGAGCGGCATCCTCGACCGAATCGCCGCGCGCGAGCCGCGCCGCGAGGCGCGCCTGCGCCGGTGTCAGCTCGAAGGTCGCGGCCAGCAGGGTCTGATCGAACGCGATGCTGCCCTCGAGGTCGCGGATCAGGAGGATCGCGCGCGCGCCGAGGAACGGCGAGCGCGCCGCCGGAGGAACGAGCTGCATCTGGATCACGATCGGCCGCTTGTCGATCCGGCGCACCACGATCGGCGATGACGGTATCGTCAGTAGATCCGAGGTGTGGTCGAGTTGATCGATCAGCCGGGTCAGCTCGGCATTGGCCTGCCGGTCGCGGAGCAGCAGGCGATTGTTGCGGATCGCGAAGTCTTCGCCGAGGCAGGCGTTCGCCTGCTGGTTCATGCCGATGATCGCGCCGAAACGGCCGACAGCGATTGCCGCGACCTGGATCAGGTCGAGCGCGCTGGTGATGCCGGTGACCGCCGAGCGGCCGACGACGGTCGACAGCGTCGCGGCTTCCGTGAGCCGCGTCGAGAGCCGTGAGAGCGCCTTGACCTCGTCGGCTTCGAACATGCCTTCCTTCGGCGAGCGCTGGATCGTCAGCGCCCAAAGCGCCGGCCCCGCCCGGAAGCCGACGCCGGCAAACCATTTCAGGCCGAAGTCGCCGAGCGTGGCGTAGAGCGGATCGCGCAGCATCTCGCTCTCGGAATCGAACAGGTCGGCATCGGTGATGACATCGACGCCGGCCAGCATCAGCGGCACGCCACGCGCCGCGCGGATATCGGTGACGTGAAGGTTGCTGGGAAAGTAGGTCTTGGTGAAGTACTCGCTGATCGAGTCCGTGCGCGGGATGTCCTCGGTGCGGATGTCGCTTTGAAGCATCGCGGCGCCGGTCGCGCCGACGGCAGAGCAGACCTCGTCCATGAAGGACGGCCAGCCCGCGGGATCGAGAACCACGTCGCCGAGGCGTGTAGTCACGTCGTCAAGCTTGCGCAGGTCGACCAAGGCTTCCCTCCGACCGATGCCAAAACCCTTCGCCTCGCCAGACGAAACGCATTTACGCACGGTACCGTGATTAAGAGGGCAGGTGCCGCCCAACATGCAAGTGAAATCGGCGCAATGGCGCGGCTGCGCTGCGCAGCGTCCGGCAATTCCGCCGCAGCGTGATCGACATCACTCCGATCCGGTCCGATCCATGGGGCCAGCTCGTCGACGACTGACGTTCCGGCTCAGCGATCAGGCAGCACCTGTCCGGCTGCAGGCACGGGATCGGGAATGGTATCGGTGACGATGTTTCCGTTCCTGAACGCGGCAGCGCGCACGGCTGTCTCCTACACCGAATGCAGATGGTTGCCGGGCCTCTGGCCGCCGAGCGCCACCCGGCAGAAGCCGGCGGCGATTGCGACGACGTCCGCGACCGGCTGCGGATATTGCTTCGACACCCAGCGCAGCGCGATCGCGATGACGGCGCCGACCATGCCGGCCGAGAGCAGTGCCGCGGATGATGTCTTGTCGCTCTGCTTCGGATCGCCCGCCGGCAGCGCCAGGATGTCGCTGAAGGTGCGCAGGGCCTCATGCTTGACGAGATCGACCGCCGGACTGATGCCGGAGATCTCGAGCAGGAACACCCGCGCGGGCTTCGGATGCTCCTTGAGCCGCGTGAAATAGAGCGTCAGCGCCGCGCGCAACCTCGCCTCGGCATCGCTGCCTGCCGCGGCAGCCGCCGCGGCCATGTCCTGATGCAAATGGCCGACGACATGGGTGTAGGCTGCGATCAGCAGCGCCTCGCTGTTGGCGAAGGATTCATAGAAATAGCGCTCGGTGAGTTCGGCGGCCTCGCAGATCGCCTTCACGGTCGCGCCGCGATAACCGACCTCGCCATAGACCTCGACCGCGGCATTGATCAGTTTGAGCCGCCGCTCAGTGCGGCGTTCCTCGGCGTCCATGCCGCCATACAGGCGGACTTTCCGGCTGATTCCCATGAAAGGGTATTGACATGACGCATTGTCAGATGTCAAGTTATCTGACAAGACGTGTTGTCAAATCATGCGGCCAGGAAACGCCATGAGGCCGAGGGAGAGTCAGGGCATGTCCGCTCATTTCGATGTGTTGATCGTGGGCGCAGGGCTGTCGGGCATCGGCGCCGGCTATCATCTGCAGACCAACTGCCCGGACCGCAGCTACGCCATCCTCGAGGGGCGCGATTGCATCGGCGGCACCTGGGACCTGTTTCGTTATCCCGGCATCCGCTCGGACTCCGACATGTATACGCTCGGCTATTCGTTCCGGCCGTGGACCGAACCGAAGGCGATCGCCGACGGCGCCTCGATCCTGAACTATGTGCGCGAGACCGCGCGCGCCTACGGCATCGACAGGAAGATCCGCTTCAACCACCGCGTCATCAGTGCCGACTGGTCGTCGGCGGATTCGCAATGGACGGTCGAGGTCGAGCGGGGCCCGGAGAAGACGATCGAGCGCTTCACCTGCAATTTTCTGTTCATGTGCAGCGGCTACTACAAATACGAGCACGGCTACACGCCCGACTTTCCCGGCATCGCCGACTTCGCTGGCCGCGTCGTCCATCCGCAGAAATGGACCGACGACATCGACTATGCCGGCAAGAAGGTCGTGGTGATCGGCAGCGGCGCCACCGCGGTGACGCTGGTGCCCGAGATGGCGAAGACAGCGTCGCATGTGACGATGCTGCAACGCTCGCCGACCTACGTCGTGGCGCGCCCGGACAAGGATAAGGTCGCCGACTGGCTGCGGGCATGGCTGCCGGCGAAGCTCGCCTACGGCATCATCCGCTGGAAGAACGTGCTGCTCGGCATGTATTTCTACCGGCTGTGCAAGCGCGATCCCGACCGGGTGAAGAAGCTGATCCTCGGCGGCGTGCGCCATGCGCTCGGTCCCGACTACGACGTCGCCACCCATTTCACGCCGCGCTACAATCCGTGGGATCAGCGACTCTGCCTGGTGCCGAACGGCGATCTCTTCCAGTCGATCCGGAGCGGCGCGTCGTCGGTCGTCACCGACCAGATCGAGACCTTCACGCCGAAGGGGATCAAGCTGAAATCCGGCAATGTGCTCGACGCCGACGTTGTGGTGACGGCAACCGGGCTCGATCTGCAGGTGCTCGGCGGGCTCCAGATCAATGTCGACGGTAACAGTGTCGATCTCTCGAAGACCATGAACTACAAGGGGCTGATGTATAGCGGCGTGCCCAACCTCGCCGCGGCGTTCGGCTACACCAATGCGTCCTGGACGCTCAAATGCGACCTGACCTGCGAATATGTCTGCCGCATGCTCAACTACATGAAGGCCAACGGCTACGCGCAAGTGACGCCGCGCCGGAACGATCCGACCGTCGCCGAGCTGCCGTGGGTGGATTTCTCCTCCGGCTACATCCAGCGCGCCGCCGCCAGGTTCCCGAAGCAGGGTTCGCGCAAGCCGTGGCGGCTCTACCAGAACTACGCGCTCGATATCGTCAGCCTGCGATTCGGCTCGATCAGGGACGAGGCGATCGAGTATCTGCCGGCCCGTCGGACTGCGACCGCGGCCGGGTCGTCATCGAAGCCGGCCGGACAGGCAGCGTAGGAACCGAATCTCGGACAGCGCACGCTGTGTGTGGCTGAAATACCCTGGACATCATGCACGCCGGACGTCCGCGCAGGCTGGCGATCAGGCGGCGGCTCTGCTATGGGATGGCCACGCCCGCGCGCACGCTGCGGGCTCGCGGTCCCGTAGCTCAGCCGGATAGAGCGACGGTTTCCTAAACCGTAGGTCGGAAGTTCGAGTCTTCCCGGGATCGCCAGCACCACTTGGGCCGTAACGGCTCTTGCTACGCGCGCAATTGCCGGGCGTTTCGCGTCAACGCCAGCCGAGCGCGGGCGCGACGTGTTTCAGGATGGCTTCGATGACATGTGCGTTGTAGGCGACGCCCAGCTGGTTCGGGACTGTCAGCAGCACGGTGTCGGCCTCGGCGATGGCGTCGTCCTGTCTTAGCTGTTCGATCAGGACGTCCGGTTCCGCGGCGTAGCTGCGGCCGAAAATGGCCCGGGTGCGCGGGTCGATGAAGCCGATCTGGTCCTCGTTCTCGCGTGCGTTGCCGAAATAGGCGCGATCGCGATCATCGACCAGCGCGAAGACGCTGCGGCTGACCGAGACGCGCGGCTCGCGGGTGTGGCCGGCCTCCTTCCAGGCGGCGCGATAGGCACGGATCTGCGCGGCCTGCTGCACATGGAAGGCTTCGCCGGTCTCGTCGTTCTTCAACGTCGAGCTCTGCAGGTTCATCCCGAGCTTGGCCGCCCAGACCGCCGTCGCGTTCGAGCCGGCACCCCACCAGATGCGCTCGCGCAAGGCTGCGGAATGCGGTTCGAGGCGCAGCAGCCCGGGCGGATTTGGAAACATCGGCTGCGGATTGGGCTCGGCGAAGCCTTCGCCGCGCAGCATGTTGAGGAATATCTCCGCATGACGACGGCCCATGTCGGCATCGGTCTCGCCTTCGGCCGGCTGATAGCCGAAATATTTCCAGCCATCGATCACCTGCTCGGGAGAGCCTCGGCTGATGCCGAGCTGCAGCCGGCCGCCGGCGATGAGATCGGCCGCGCCGGCGTCCTCCAGCATGTACAGCGGGTTCTCGTAGCGCATGTCGATGACCGCGGTGCCGATTTCAATGCGGCTGGTCCTGGCGCCGACGGCCGCCAGCAGCGGAAAGGGCGAGGCAAGCTGGCGTGCGAAATGGTGGACCCGAAAATACGCCCCGTCCGCGCCCGATTGCTCGGCGGCGACGGCAAGCTCGATGGATTGCAGCAGCGTATCCGCGGCCGAGCGGGTCTGCGATTGCGGAGAGGGCGTCCAGTGCCCGAACGAAAGGAATCCGATCTTTTTCATCCGGGCAATCTATCAACGTCCGCGCCGGTTTGCGATTGCTGATGCGCTTCGACGACGGAGAGCCGTGCGTAACATTCGAGTGAATCCGCCGATCGCTATCGTCTGGGCGAAGTGGCTCGAGCTCTGACCAGCTTCGTCTCCAAAGCCTTCGCGTGCGCGGGTGAGGGTCGCCGCGTCGACCAATCGCTCCGAATCAAGTCTGCGTCGTGACCTTGCAGACCTGTCGGCGATACTCGGCCGGCGTGACATTCATGTGCTGCCGGAAGACGCGATTGAGATGGCTCTGATCAGCGAAGCCGCTGAGCAGCGCGATCTCCTTCAGCGCCGCGCGATCCTTGCGCAGATGATGGCAGGCATGCTCCACCTTGCGCCGAAGGACATAGGCATGGGGTCGCATGCCGTAATGAATGCGGAACTTGCGGGCAAACTGCACCGGTGTGCAATTGCAGATGTTCGCGAGCTCTTCCAGCGTGATATTCCTGAAGATGTTCTGCTCGATATAGTCTTCGATCATCCGCGCGTGGGCCGGCCGGAAGCGGCCTTGGGCGCAAGGTGTCTTGAACTCGATCGCCGCGTACCTCCTCAGGATGTGCACGCTCGCCTGCAGCGCGAGTGCATCGTAGCAGAGGCGCCCGCCCGGACCGCCTGCCGCGATCTCCTGCACCATCTGATCGTTGATCCACGTCAGGATGGGATCTTCGGCCCCGAGCAGATCGTGCAGCTCGATGGATTCGGCATCGCGATCGAACGCCTCGCTTGCCGTTTTCGTCATGAGCGCGGGCGCAATGTAGAAGTGGCTGACCTCGATGTCGTTCTTCCATCGCCAGCTCGACGGCTCGGCGCGAGTCAGGAGGGACGTGACCCCACGGCCAACCTTATTTTGTTTCCACGCGCCGGCCACGCAACGGTTCATCGAGGTCGTGCCTTCGCGATAAATCACGAGCAGGAAGTTTTCCGAGGGAGGGACCCAGATATCGGATGGCGCGTAGCGGAAAATCCGCAGCCGGAAATCGTTCCGGCCGACCGATGAGCTATCCAGCTTCAACTCGCCGGGAGCGTAGCGTGGCAACTCCTCGACCGTGATCAATTGGCCCATCGCGCGTGCCTCCTCCCTTGGACATCCGTGGGTGCGATTGTTCGCTTTTCTCCTGGTCGGACGGTGGCACGTAGAATAGGCCGCTTTCGTCGTTTGCCAAGCCGGCCACCGGTTCACGACGCCGGCCGGATGGCCCCGTTCAAGAGATTGTCGGTTTCATCCAAGTCCCGCAGACCGGAGTCCCTCTAGCCTCCTGTGCGTCTCGGCGGAGTCCGAGACCCAATTTGACGCAACGCACCAACATCCGGCGGCATGGCGGATGACAAGGGGCGTGCGAGACCCGACACAGGAGGAAGCCATGGGAGAGACCGCCGCACGGTCCAACGGAAGCAATGGTACGCATGCAACGGACAGGCGCGACGCCGTTGTCGTCGGCGCTGGAGTCGCCGGTCTCTACCAACTGTTCCGCCTGCGCGAGCTGGGGCTGAACGTGAAGGCGATCGATGCCGCGTCGGGCGTCGGTGGCACCTGGTACTGGAACCGCTATCCCGGCGCGCGCTTCGATTCCGAAGGTCACACCTATCAGTACCTGTTCTCCGAGAGCCTCTACAAGGATTGGAGCTGGAGCGAGCGATTCCCCGGCCAGCCGGAAATCGAGCGCTGGCTGAATTACGTCGCCGATCGTCTCGATCTGAAAAAGGACATCCAGTTCGGGACCACGGTCAAAAGCGCGCACTTCGACGAGGCGGCGCAACGCTGGCTGGTGACGACGGACCAAGGCGACGTCATCGACACCCAGTTCCTGGTCACCTGCTGCGGCATGCTCTCGGCCCCGCATGTCTCTTTCCCGGGCCAGGAGACGTTCAAGGGCGAGCTGTTCCACACCGCGCGCTGGCCCAAGACGCCGGTCGAACTTGCCGGCAAGCGCGTCGGTGTGGTCGGCAACGGCGCGACCGGGATCCAGGTGATCCAGTCGATCGCCGGCGACGTCGGCCATCTCAAGGTTTTCATTCGCACGCCACAATACATCATCCCGATGAAGAACCCGAAATGGGCTGCGTCGGACGCCGAGGCCTACAAATCCAAGTTCAAGTTTCTCACCGAGCGGTTGCCGAAGACATTTACCGGATTCGAGTTCGATTTCGAGCACACCTGGGCCGACCTCACGCCGAAGCAGCGCCGCCAGGTGGTCGAGGACTGCTGGAACGACGGCTCACTGAAATTATGGGTGTCGTCCTTCGCCGAGCTGTTTTTCGATGAATCCGTCAACGCCGAGATCACCGAGTTCGTGCGCGCGAAGATGCGCGAGCGGATCAAGGACCCCGAGCTGTGCGAACAGCTCATTCCGTCCGGTTACGGCTTTGGCACGCACCGCGTGCCGCTGGAGAGCAACTTTCTCGAGGCGTTCCACCGGCCCAATGTCCGGATCGTCAGCGTCAAGGACAATCCGATCGCACGTATCACGCCGGACGGCATCCAGACCGCCGACGGCACCGTGCACGAACTCGACATCATCATCCTGGCGACGGGGTTCGACGCCGGCACCGGCGCATTGACGCGGATCGACATTCGCGGTCGCGATGGGCGATCGCTGAAGGAAGATTGGGGCAGGGACATCCGCACCACGATGGGCTTGCAGGTCCATGGTTATCCCAATCTGTTCATGACCGCCGTGCCGCTCGCGCCTTCGGCCGCACTCTGCAACATGACGACCTGCCTGCAGCAGCAGGTCGAGTGGATCGCCGATTGCATCAAGTATATGCGCGGCAAGAACCTGAATGTCATCGAGCCGACAAGGGATACCGAGGATCAGTGGGTGGCGCATCACGATGAGACTGCCAATGCAACGCTGATCGCGAAGACCAACTCCTGGTACCTGGGATCGAATGTCGAGGGCAAGCCGCGACGCGTTCTGTCCTACACCGGCGGCGTCGGCACATATCGCCAGAAATGCGACGAGGTTGCTGCGAGCGGCTATCGCGGCTTCGCCGTGCAGTAGCGCCGATCGCGACACGGCGCTGGCTCTCACGCAGGTGGCCGGCGCCGTTCACGTCCATGTTGATCACATCATCATCGAACTGGGAGGAAGACAATGAGCACGAATTTCAGTGCTGCAGCAGATGCAATTCTCGACGGTGTCGTGACGTCAAGTCCGCGTGTCCCCGGCGTGGTGGCAATGGTGACGGATCGTCATCGCAACATCTACGAGGGCGCCGCGGGCAAGCGCCGTCTCGATCAGCCGGCTGACATGACCGCCGACAGCGTGTTCGCCATCTTCTCGACCACCAAGGCGATCACCGGGACGGCGGCGCTGCAACTCGTTGAGGAGGGCAAGCTCGATCTCGATGCGCCGGCCAAGGCCTATGTGCCCGACATCGGCAAGCTGCAGGTGATCGAGGGGTTCGACGACAAGGGCGAGCCACGGTTTCGCGCACCCAAGCGCGACATCACGGTGCGCATGCTGATGGTCCACTCCGCGGGCCTGGGCTACGATTTCATCAATCACACCTATAACCGCCTTGCACAGGAGAAGGGGCAGCCGAGCGTCATCACGGCGTCGAAGGCCTCGTTGATGACCCCGCTGCTGTTCGATCCGGGCGAGCGGTGGGAGTATGGCACCAACATGGATTGGTGCGGCCAGATCGTCGAGGCGATCACCGGAAAGCGGCTCGGCGAGGTGTTCAAGACGCGGATCTTCGAGCCGCTCGGCATCAAGGACATGACGTTCGAACTCACCGACGCACTGCGCGGAAGGCTCGCCGGGATCCACGCGCGCAACGCCGACGGGTCGCTGACGGCGATGGACTTCGAGCTGCCGGCCAACCCCGAGATCCACATGGGCGGCCACGGGCTGTACGGCCCCATTGGGGATTACATGCGCTTCATCCGCATGTGGCTGAACGACGGTGTCGGCGAGCATGGCCGCGTGCTGAAGGCCGAGACCGTGCGGATGGCGGAGAAGAATCATCTTGGAAAGAACAAGGTCACGGCGATCACCGGCGTGATCACGGCGCTCGCCAACGATGCCGAGTTCTTCCCGGGGCAGTCAAAATCCTGGGCGTTGAGCTTCATGATCAACGAGGAACAGGCACCGACCGGCCGGCCCGCCGGCGCGCTGGGCTGGGCCGGTCTTGCCAACCTGTTCTACTGGATCGACCGGCAGAACGGCTTTGGCGGATTCTGGGCCACCCAGATCCTTCCGTTCGGCGACCCCACGTCCTTCATCGGCTACATGAACTTTGAGACGACGTTCTATGATGCGCTGAAACAGCGCAAGGCCGGCTAGAGCGGCCTGTGTTGCACTCCGGCGCCGGAGGGACCGGCCCTCGATTGAATTGAGGGCCGGTCAGCCGAGCGCCACCGCGTCCGGAAGCGGAACGTCAACGCCGGCTCGCAACTTAGTCGTCAGCCTGCCTTGACCTTCGTCCCCAAAGCCTTCGCATGCACGGGCGAGGAACGCCGCGCCCCAGGGCCGGGATGCACATGCACGCCCTTTGCCGATAGCGGCTCACCGCATTCCGAGCAGACCATCACCGGGTCGAACATGTGCCCGCAGGCCTTGTGTTGATGCAGCATCGGCCGTCCGCGCGAGTCGACCATGTGGATGTTGCCCCAATGCACGATCGACATGATAATCGGATAGAGGTCGAGGCCCTTCTGCGTCAGGATGTATTCGTAGCGCTTCGGCGCTTCCTGATAGGGAATCTTGCGCAGCACGCCGAACCGCACCAGCTTCTTCAGCCGGTCGGCGAGCAGATGGCGGGTGATCCCGAGTGACGCCTGGAAGTCATCAAACCTGCGGATGCGCAAGAAACATTCGCGCAGGATCAACAGGCTCCAGCGATCGCCGATGACGGCCACCGTGCGGGCCAGCGAGCACGGCTCCTCCTCGAGGGCATCCCATTTCATCAGCGTCTCCAGCGTCTGCGACGACAGCGCAAATAAAATTCTAAAACAGAACTAACGTCATTTCAATGGGATGTCTTCCAAGCTGCCATTGGATGATAAATATCATATTGACAGTTCTAAAATAGAACTTATGGTTTGACCACGATCAACCCGGCGGCCGCGCAATGGCTGCCCGTCGAAGGGAAGGGCGTTTCATGGCTGCTCCGCTCAAGGTCGAATTTCATTTCGATTTCGGGAGTCCCAACGCCTATCTCGCCGAGCTCGCGCTGCCGGAGATCGAGACGCGCACCGGCGTCAAATTCGACTACATCCCCGTGCTGCTCGGCGGCGTCTACAAGGCCACCGGCAACATGTCGCCGGGTGAGTCCCTGCGCGGGATCAAGAACAAGCCCGAATACAACGCGCTCGAAACCGAACGCTTCCTGCGGCGCTACAACATCACGAAGTTCAAGCCGAACCCGTTCTTCCCGGTGAATACGCTGGCGCTGATGCGCGGCGCAGTCGCCGCGCAGTTCGACGGCGTGTTCGAGCCCTATTTCCGCGCCGCCTATCTTCACATGTGGGTCGAGCCCAAGAAGATGGACGATCCGCGGGTGTTCCGTGATGCGTTCCTGTCCTCCGGCCTCGACATCGACCGTCTCACGGCCCGTGCGCAGCAGGACGACGTCAAGAAGAAGCTGATCGAGAACACGAGCAACGCCGTGGCTCGCGGCTCGTTCGGATCGCCGACCTTCTATGTCGGTGACGAGATCTTCTTCGGCAAGGACAAGCTGCGCGAGGTCGAGGAAGAGATCGCGGCGCAGCTCGCCGCCGGGCGGCGCAAGACCGCCTGATCGGAGACGACGACACGCCCCAAACACTATTCGAAGGGCTATCGCAGGGAGGTTTCGGTGCTGGCGACGACGCAGGTGGTGGAAGGAAGTATTGAAGGCTTGCCGAACCGCATCCACGAGGTGATGGATCGGCATGTTGTGGCGACGCCGGATCATCCGGCGTTGATCGACGATCGCACCAGGCTGACTTACCGCGAACTGGATCAGGCTGTGGGCGGCGTGGTGGAAGCGCTGCGCGGCCTCGGCATCCGTCCCGGCGATCGCATGATGATCGTCAGCGAGAATTCGATTCCGCTCGCCTGCCTGCTGCTGGCCGCAAGCCGGCTTGACGTCTGGTCCATCGTGGTCAATCCGCGGCTGTCGCCGCGCGAGCTTGATCAGATCCGGGAGCACAGCGGTGCCCGCCGCGTGATGCTGACTGCTGGTGTCTCGCAGGAAGCGGCCACGCATGCCGCGCGTTACGAGGCAACCGTGCAGGATGTCGGCGCGCTCCGCGGCATCGGCGTCACCGGCCTCAATCTCGCGACGCTGCCCGAGCCGGTCGAAGCCGATGGCGCAGAGCAGGTTGCGGTCCTGATCTATACGTCGGGCACGACAGGCACGCCGAAGGGCGTGATGCTGACCCATCGCAATCTGCTGTTCAGCGCCAGGGGCACGGCGGTCTGGCGCAAGATGACGGTCGACGACGTGCAGTATTGCGTGCTGCCGATCTCCCACATCGTCGGCATCTCGCTGCTCGCCATGACCTTGATGGTCGGCGCGACCGTGCGTCTGGTCGCCAAATACGATCCGGCCGCACTGGTGAAGGCAATGGCGGAGGAGGGCATCACCATCCTCAACGGCGTGCCCGCAACCTATCAGCGTCTGCTCGAATACCGGCGTAACGCCGGCCTGGCGAAGCTTGACCGCGGCAGGCTTCGCGCGATCTCGGTCGCCGGTGCGCCGCTCGACCTCGAGCTCAAATCGCGGGTCGAGCAGGAGCTCGGCCTGCCACTGCTCAACGGCTACGGTATCACCGAATGCTCGCCGGGCATTTCGGGCGTTCGGCCCGACACGCCGCGGGACGACCACACAGTCGGCTCGATCCTGCCGGGCGTTGAAGCAAGGCTGGTTGGCCACGACGGCAAGTCTGTCGCCGCCGGCGAAGTCGGCGAGCTCCACGTCCGCGGTCCGAACGTGATGCGCGGCTACTACCGCGCTCCTGACCTGACCGCCAAGGTGATCGATCCCGACGGGTGGTTCAACACCGGCGATCTCGCCCGCTTCGAGAATGACGCCATGTACATCGTCGGCCGCACCAAGGAGATGATCATCCGCTCCGGCTTCAACGTTTATCCCGCCGAGATCGAGGCCGTGCTGAGCACGCACGACGCCGTGGTGCAGTGCGCCGTGGTCGGACGGCCGGTTGAGGGCAATGAGGAGGTCGTCGCCTTCGTGCAGCTGATCAAGGGCTCGACGGTCACCGCGCAGGACCTGATGGCCCACGTCGCCCCGCAACTCACCTCGTACAAGCGGCCGTCCGAGATTATCCTGATGGACGCGCTGCCCGCGACGTCGACGGGCAAGCTCTTGAAGCACAAACTGGCGGAGTCGCTGCGCAGCTGAGGCTGGCGCGCCGTCCTCGAACCAGCTCACTCGAACAAAGGCCGAAGCACACCATGCAAAAGAGAAACAGGACCGTGGCCGTCATCGGCGCCGGCGACTTCATCGGCGGCGAGATCGCCAAGAAATTCGCGTCCGAAGGCTTTACGATCTTTGCCGGCCGCCGCAACGGCGACAAGCTTGCGCCGCTGGTCAAGGACATCGAGGCCGCCGGCGGCGAGATCCACGCCCGCTCGCTCGATGCGCGCAAGGAGGAGGAGATCATTTCCTTCCTCAACGATGCCGACAAGCACGCGCCGCTTGAGGTCTGCATCTTCAATATCGGCGCCAACGTCAACTTCCCGATCCTGGAGACCACCGAGCGCGTGTTCCGCAAGGTCTGGGAGATGGCCTGCTATTCCGGCTTCCTCGCCGGTCGCGAGGCGACGCGGCTGATGCTGCCGCGCGGCGGCGGCAACATCTTCTTCACGGGCGCCACGGCGTCCCTGCGCGGCGGCAGTGGTTATGCGGCCTTTGCCAGCGCCAAATTCGGCCTGCGTGCGGTGGCGCAAGCGATGGCGCGTGAGCTCGGGCCGAAGAATATCCATGTCGCGCATCTCATCATCGACTCCGGCGTCGATACCGAATGGGTGCGGCAGCGCCGCATCGAGGCGCTCGGCCCCAATGCGCTTGACAATCCCGACCTGCTGATGCCGCCGGCCTCGGTCGCCGGCGCCTATTGGCAGCTCTACCAGCAGCCGAAGAGCGCCTGGACCTTCGAGCTGGAAATCCGCCCCTTCGGCGAGAAGTGGTAGGGAGCAAGTCCGATGGAGCTCGCGCTATCTCCTGAAGATGCAGCGTTTCGCGACGAGGTTCGCGCCTTCATCAAGGACAATTATCCGGCGGAGATGCGCGTCCCCAATCCGGAGACCGACCTTTCCAAGGAGCAGATGCTGCTGTGGCATCGCATCCTGCACAAGAAGGGCTGGATCGCGCCGCTCTGGCCCAAGGAATATGGCGGG
>NZ_LNCU01000013.1:9941-18690 GCF_001542415.1 Bradyrhizobium macuxiense | reverse complement strand
CCCGCCGCTTCATCTTCGAGCAGGAGACGACGCGCGCCGGCACGATGCCGCCGCTGGCGTTCAGCGTCACCATGGTCGGCCCCGTCATCTACACGTTCGGCAACGACGCGCAGAAGAAGAAGTTCTTGCCGCGCATTCTCTCCGGCGAGGACTGGTGGTGCCAGGGCTATTCCGAGCCCGGCTCGGGCTCCGATCTCGCCACCGTCCGCACCAAGGCGGTGCGTGACGGCGACCACTACATCGTCAACGGCCACAAGACCTGGACCACGCTGGCGCAGCACGCCGACTGGATCTTCTGTCTAGTCCGTACCGACACCTCCGCCAAGCCGCAATCCGGCATCTCGTTCCTCTTGATCGACATGAAGTCGCCAGGCGTCACCGTGCGGCCGATCATCACCATCGACGGTTCGCACGAGGTCAACGACGTCTTCCTCGAGAACGTCCGTGTCCCCGCCGAGAACCTGATCGGCGAGGAGAACAAGGGCTGGACCTACGCCAAATTCCTGCTCGGCAATGAGCGCACCAGCATGGCCGGGATCGGCCGCTCGACGCGCTACATCGCGCGCTTGAAGAAGATCGTGAAGGAAGAGATTCCGGAGGACGATCCGGCGTATCTCGAGTTCATCCGGGACATCGCCCGCGTCGAGCTCGACGTGCTGGCGCTGGAGGCGACCGAGCTTCGGGTCGTGGCCCAGATGGCGCGCGGCATCGATCCGGGGCCGGCGGCATCGCTGTTCAAGATCCGCGGCACCGAGATATTCCAGGACATCACCGAGCTGACGCATCGCGCGATCGGCAATCATGGCCTTGCCATCCGCGAGCATCCGGTCAGCGCCAACCATTTCATGCCGGGGCGGGACTACGGCCATACGGCGTCGGAGAAATATCTCAACTCGCGCAAGCTCTCGATCTACGGCGGATCGAACGAGATCCAGCGCAACATCATCGCGAAAGCGGTGCTTGGTCTCTAGCAATAGCAGCACGAGAGGATCGGATGGATATCCAGTTCACGGAAGAGCAGGAGCTGTTGCGAGCCAGCGTCCAGCGGCTGCTGCGCGACCAGTATGATTTCGACACGCGCCGCAAGATCGTCGCGAGCGAGGAGGGCTTCAGCCGCAAGCAGTGGGGCGCCTTTGCCGAACTCGGCCTGCTCGCCGCGCCGTTCTCCGAGGATGTCGGAGGCCTCGGCGGTGGACCGCTCTCGACCATGATCATCATGCAGGAGTTCGGCCGGCACCTCGTGGTCGAGCCGTTCGTCGAGACGGTCGTGATCGCCGGCGGACTGATCGAGCAAGCCGGCTCCGCGGAGCAGAAGCAAGCCTTCCTTCCCGGTATCATCGCGGGAGGGAAGATCTGGGCCCTGGCGTGGACCGAAAAGGGTTCGCGCTTCGACCTTGCGACCGTTACCACCATGGCGCGCCGGGATGGGGATGGCTACCTCCTCGCCGGCGAGAAGACGGCGGTGCTCGCTGCCCCCTGGGCGGATTACCTGATCGTCTCCGCCCGCACCTCGGGGCATCGGCATGATCGCGGCGGCATCAGCCTGTTCGTGGTCGATCGCCGTGCCGCCAGCCTCGATCTGCAGAGCTTCAAGACCATCGACGGCCGCCGCGCCGCCGAGATCAGCCTGCGCGACGTGCGCGCGCAATTGTTGGGCCGGGAGGGCGAGGGCGTCGCCGCGCTGGAAGCCTGCCGCGATCGGGCCATCGGCGCGCTCTGCGCCGAGGCGGTCGGCGTAATCGGCGAGCTGAACTCCGCGACGCTGGAATATTCCAAGACGCGAAAGCAGTTCGGCGTCACCATCGGCTCCTTCCAGGTGCTGCAGCACCGGATGGTCGACATGTTCATCGCCCATCAGGAAACGCTATCCCTGATGCAGCATCTGAGCCTCAGCCTCAGCGGCGGCGATGCCGGCGTGTCGCGGCTCGCCTCGGGGGCAAAATCGAAGATCGGCTATGCCGGCAAGTTCGTCGCCGACCAGGCGGTGCAGTTCCATGGCGGCATGGGCATGACCGACGAGCTCAATGTCGGCCACTATTTCAAGCGAATCTCGTCCATCAACATCCAGTTCGGCGATCCCGCCTACCACGTGCTGCGTTATGCGCAGCTCGACGCGGCCGCCTGAGGAGGCAAAGCATGTCATCACCTGAAGCAGTCATCGTTTCTACCGCGCGCACGGGCGTCGGCAAGGCCTATCGCGGCGCGCTCAACAACACCGATGGCCCGACCCTGGCCGGCCATGTGATGGCCGAAGCCGTGAAGCGCGCCGGCATCGCGCCCGGCGAGGTCGAGGATGTGGTGATGGGCTGCGCCATGCAGCAGGGCACCATGGTCATGAACGTCGCGCGCAAGGGCGCGATCCGCGCCGCGCTGCCGGTGACGGTTGCCGGCACCACCATCGATCGCCAATGCGCCTCGGGCCTGCAGGCGATCGCAGTCGCGGCACGTTCGGTGATGCTCGATGGCGTCGAGATCGCGATCGGCGGCGGCATCGAGTCGATCAGCCTGGTGCAGAACGAGCACATGAACCGCTTCCATGCCGTCGACGATGATCTGATGGCGATGAAGCCGGAAATGTACATGTCGATGCTGGAGACCGCCGAGGTCGTTGCCGAGCGTTACGGAATCGGTCGCGACAGGCAGGACGAATACAGCCTCGAGTGCCAGCGCCGGGTCGGTGCCGCGCTGCAGGGGGGCCGCTTCAATGACGAGATCGTGCCGATCACGACCAAGATGGCCGTGGTCAACAAGGACACAAAGGAAGTCAGCTTCCAGCAGGTGACGTTGTCGAAGGACGAGGGGCCGCGTCCGGATACGACCGCAGACGGCCTCGCCAAGATCAAGCCGGTGTTCGAGGGCAAGACCATCAGCGCCGGCAATGCCAGCCAGCTCTCGGACGGCGCGTCGGCCTGCGTGATCATGAGCGACAAGATCGCGGCGAAGAAGGGCCTGAAGCCGCTCGGCATCTTCCGCGGCTTTGTCGCCGCCGGTGTCGAGCCTGACGAGATGGGCGTCGGCCCGGTCGCGGCGATCCCGCGGCTGCTGCAGCGGCATAATCTGAAAATTGACGACATTGACTTGTGGGAGCTCAATGAGGCCTACGCCGTCCAGGTGATCTATTGCCGCGACAAGCTCGGCATCGATCCCGACAAGCTCAACGTCAATGGCGGCTCGATCGCGATCGGCCATCCCTATGGCATGACCGGCTCGCGGCTCACCGGCCACCTCCTGATCGAGGGCCGGCGGCGCAAGGCGAAATACGGCGTGGTGACCATGTGCATCGGTGGCGGCATGGGCGCCGCGGGCCTGTTTGAAATCGTCCACTGATCGGAAACGCGGGGAGATTATTCGTGAAGACAGCGATCACTGAACTGTTCGGTATTCAGCATCCGATCATCCAGGGCGGCATGCATTATGTCGGTTTCGCCGAGATGGCAGCCGCAGTGTCCAATGCCGGTGGCCTCGGCATCATCACCGGCCTGACGCAGAAGACGCCGGAACTGCTCGCGAAGGAGATCGCGCGCTGCCGCGACATGACCGACAAGCCGTTCGGCGTGAACCTCACCTTCCTGCCGAGCTTCACCGCGCCGCCCTATCCGGAATACATCGCTGCGATCAAGGAGGGGGGCGTCAGGGCGGTGGAGACCGCTGGCCGCAGCCCCGAACAATACATGCCGGCACTGAAGGCGGCCGGCATCAAGGTGATCCACAAATGCACCTCAGTGCGGCATTCGCTGAAGGCCGAGAAGATCGGCTGCGACGCGGTCAGCGTCGACGGCTTCGAATGCGGCGGCCATCCGGGCGAGGACGATATCCCGAACATGATCCTGCTTCCGCGCGCCGCGGATGAGCTGAAGATCCCGTTCGTCGCCTCCGGCGGCATGGCCGATGCCCGCAGCCTGGTTGCGGCGCTCTCGATGGGCGCGGCCGGCATGAACATGGGCACGCGCTTCATCGCAACCAAGGAAGCGCCGGTGCATCCCAACGTCAAGAAGGCGCTGGTCGAGGCCAACGAGCTCGACACCCGTCTGGTCATGCGCGCGCTGCGCAACACCGAGCGCGTGCTGAAAAACAAGGGCGTCGACGAGCTGCTCGAGATTGAGCGCGAGAAGGGCGCCAAATTGAAGATCGAGGACATCCACGAGCAGGTTGCCGGCGTCTATCCCAAGGTGATGATCGATGGCGACATGGACGCGGGCGCCTGGAGCTGCGGCATGGTGGTCGGCCTGATCAATGACATTCCGACGGTCAAGGAGCTGATCGATCGCATCATGACCGAGGCCGAGCGGATCATCCGCCAGCGGTTGACCGGCTTCCTCGACGGCACCCTTGAAGCCAGGCCGGCCCGTGCAGTGGCCTGACGGAGAAACGCGATGACCGGGCACGTCAAAGTCGAGATCGCCGATGGTGTCATGGCGCTGACGTTGCAGCGCCCGGAGAAGAAGAACGCGCTGACGGGCGCCATGTATGACGCCTTGTCGAACGCGCTCAAGCAGGCGGAGGCCGATGGCTCCGTCCGCGTGGTCCTGTTCCAGGGTGACGGTGATAGCTTCACCGCCGGCAACGATCTCGCCGATTTCGCGAGCCAGGCGCGCGGCGAAGCGACCGTTGACAGCCCTGCCCATCGTTTCATCGGGACGATCAGCAAGGTCGGCAAGCCGCTGGTCGCGGCCGTGCAGGGCAATGCCGTCGGCGTCGGTACCACCATGCTGCTGCATTGCGATCTGGTCTATCTTGCCGAGAATGCCCGGCTGATCACGCCGTTCGTCAATCTCGCGCTGGTGCCCGAGGCCGCTTCGAGCTGGCTGCTGCCGCTGCGCATCGGGCATGCACGTGCCTACGCAATGTTTGCGCTCGGAGAGCCGATGGATGCTGCCGGCGCGTTGGCGTCCGGGCTCGCCAACGCCGTGGTGCCGCAGGCCGATCTGCGCAAGCGGGCGCATGACGCCGCGATCGCGCTGACCAAGCGGCCTGCGGGCTCGCTCAGCTTGACCAAGGGGTTGATGCGCGAGCACCAGCGCATCGCGGCGCAGATCGCTGCGGAAGGGGAGGTGTTCAAGGAGCGGTTGACGACGCCGGAAGCGCGCGAAGCGTTCGCAGCTTTCGCCGAACGTCGCCCGCCGGATTTCTCGAAGCTCGCGGGTTAGAGCCGCGCGACATCCTGCAGGCGCATCTTCATCAGGAGCAATCCACGATGGCTCAGCTGCGAATCTTCTCGTATCTGCCGAACCCGCGCGTCTGGAAGGCGACGATCGCCGCCCGGTTCTGTGGCGTGGACGTTGAGGTCAGAGGTGCGCCCAGCAAGGAATTGCGCGACTGGCTGTGGGACTATGACGCGCGTCCGCTGGGCGGGCAGGAACGCACGTCGCTGTCGTCGCTGGCGCGAACCGGTCGGGTCGGGCTGACCGGCGCCAAGCTGTTCAAGACTGATGCCTTCCTGGAAGCGCAGCCATTCGGCAACGTGCCCGCCGCCTTCGGCCGCGACGGCAGGGTCGGCATCTTCGAATCGAACAGCATCATGCGCACGGTGGCGCGGCTGGGAGAGGCGACGTTTCCGCTCTACGGCCGCGACGCCTATGAGGCGTCCAGGATCGACAGCTTCCTCGATGTCAGCTTGGTCTTCGCGCGGGATACGCAGATCTATCTCCTTGCTCTGTCTGACGGCACGGTCGATGCACCGATTCACGAGCGCGCCAAGCAGGCGTTCGCGATCTATGCCTCCGGGCTCGAGCAGGCGTTGTCGAACCAGGGCAAGTCGCTGGTGGGAGACGGCATCACGCTCGCCGACATCTGTTTTGCCGCCGAGCTTGCGCTGTTCATGAACGAGCATGGACGGGTGGCGCAGTTGAGGGAGCGCGGCCTGAACAGGATCCTGCACGGGGGGATCGAGAACGACTATCCGAAGGTGTTCGCGCACTTCGCCCGGCTGGTCGAGCATGAGCACTTCAGCCCGGACCTCAAGCCCTATGTCGCGAAGTTGCTCGCAAAGGCAGCGGCCTGATCATGAGGGCCGTCGGCTGCAACGGGGAGATTTAATCGGATGACCGAACGTATCTGCCTGATTTCGGGTGCCGGACCCGGCACCGGGTCCGCACTCGCCCGGCGATTTGCCGAGGGCGGTTATCGCGTGGCCATGCTCGCGAGAAACGAGGAGCGCCTTGCTGCGCTCGAAGCCGAACTGCCGGGCACGAAGGGATATCGCTGCGACGTGTCCGATTCCGCGCAGGTCGAGGCCGTCGCCTCGGCCGTGGAGCGCGATCTCGGCAGTCCGAGCGTCGTGGTTCACAACGCGGTCGGCGGCGCCTTTGGCACATTCCAGGAGATCGATCCGGCGATTCTCAATCGCAATTTCCAGGTCAATACGATGGGGTTGTTGTACCTGGCGCGGCGGTTCGCGCCCGCGATGGTCAGCGCCGGCGAGGGCGCGATCATCGTCACCGGCAATACGTCGGCGTTGCGGGGCAAGCCCGGCTTTGCCGGCTTCGCGCCGACCAAGGCGGCGCAGCGGATCCTTGCTGAAGCCATGGCGCGCGATCTCGGGCCGCGCGGCGTGCACGTGGCCTACCTCGTCGTCGACGCCGTGATCGATCTGGAGTGGACGCGGAAGCGCTGGCCGGAGCGGCCGGACGACTTCTTCATCAAGCCGCGCGCGATCTCGGACGAGATCTGGCACGTCGCGCACCAGGATCGCAGCGCGTGGTCGTTCAATGTCGAGCTGCGGCCGTTCGGCGAGGCCTGGTAGGCGACGGCAGGAACCGCACGGCGCGCGAGCGCGATCAATTCATAAAGCTGGGGGGATAGCTCAATGCTGTTGAGAAGAATTGCTGTTGCGACTGCGATGGTCATGGCCGTCGCCGGAGCCGTGAGGGCCGAAACGCCCGGCGTCACGGAAGCCGGGATCAAGATCGGGGCGACCTTTCCGTTCAGCGGCTCGGCTTCGCCGCTCAGCAACACCGGCAAAGGCCTCATCGCCTATGTTAATTCGATCAATGATCGCGGCGGCATCAACGGCCGCAAGATCAACCTCGTGACCTATGACGATGCCTACAGCCCGCCCAAGGCCGTCGAACAGACGAGGAAGCTGATCGAGAATGACGAGGTCGCATTCCTGTTCAGTCCCTTGGGCACGCCGGGCATCGGGGCGACGGTCAAATACGTCAACGGCAAGAAGGTGCCGCACCTGTTCGTCGTGAGCGGCGCGACCAGGTTCACGAACTTCACCGAGTTTCCGATGACGACGACGGGCCTGCCGAGCTACAACACCGAAGGCAGGATTTACGCGAAATACATCATCCAGACGCGGCCTGATGCGAAGATCGCGATCCTCTACCAGAACGACGATCTCGGCAGGGATTTCGTCGCTGCTTTCAAGGAGGTCCTGAAGGACGATTTCGAGAAGAAGGTGGTGGTCTCTCCCTACGAGGTCACCGAGCCGACGATCGAGTCCCGCGTGGTGTCGCTCAAGGCATCGGGCGCCGAGGCGTTCCTCATCGCCGGCACGCCGAAGTTCGCCGCCCAGGCGATCAAGAAGGCCAGCGAAATCGGCTGGACGCCGCTGATGCTGATCAACTACGTCTCGAGCTCGGTCTCTGCGACCATCGTGCCGGCCGGAGCGGACAAGGCCGTGGGCGTGGTTGCCGCGACCATCACCAAGGACCCGACCGACAAGAAGTGGGCCGACGATCCCGGCATGAAGTGGTATCACGCTTACTTCGCGAAATATCTGCCTGGCGCCGATATCGGCGACAACAATTACCTGTTCGGCACGCAGCAGGGCCAGATCCTGGAACAGGTGCTGAAGCAGTGCGGCAATGACCTCTCGCGGGAGAATATCGTGAAACAGGCGCGCAATATCCGCGGACTGGTGCTGCCGACGCTACTGCCGGGCATCACGATCAGCACTGGCCCCGACAACAGCATGGCCTATACGCAGCTTCAGTTGCAGCGCTGGACCGGCAGCACTTGGGAGCAGTTCGGCGGCGTGCTGAGCGCGGACCAGATGTGATCTGGTGCGCGCAGGATGATCTCACTGTGCGAGTGAAAGCAGCGCGCGCCGGGTTTCTGTCGCCAGCAGGCTCGCGCGATATTCGGCGGAGGCGTAGCGGTCCGACAGGCATTCCGTTGCCTCGCTGAGCAGCCGGGCCGCCTTGGCGGCCACCTCCGCGGACAGCGGCTTGCCGATCAGGAACTCGGCGGCAGCATCGCCGGCGAAAGCATGGCCCGCCGCGCCGGTCACGCCGATGGACGCGTGCTCGATCACATCGCCCCGCAAGCGAACCGCTGCCGCAACGCCGACCACGGCATAGCCGCTCGCCGGGTGCCTGATCTTGCGATAGGCGA
Source organism: Bradyrhizobium macuxiense (assembly GCF_001542415.1). Lineage (GTDB taxonomy): Bacteria > Pseudomonadota > Alphaproteobacteria > Rhizobiales > Xanthobacteraceae > Bradyrhizobium > Bradyrhizobium macuxiense. The sequence continues at coordinate 10,350 of NZ_LNCU01000013.1, read as the reverse complement.
AGCGCGTGCCCGGCGTGGGGCGCGGAATGTGTACTCCGACCAGCATCTCGTTTGGCTCGAGCGCGGTGGTGAAGATGTCGACGAAGAAGTCGCGGCCCGCAACGCGCCCGGTGTCGCCAGGATGCGCGATCTCTATATCAGCGCCAAGCGCAATCACGACCGCTGGCCAATCGGCCGCCGGATCGGCATTGGCGAGCGAGCCGCCGATCGTGCCGCGATTGCGCACCTGCGGATCGGCGATCAGGTTCGCCGCCCGACGGAACAGCGGCAGCACCTCGTGCAGCGGTTCGGAGGCCAGTAGCTCGGCGTGTGTGGTCAGCGCGCCGATCCGGACGTGGTCATCGTCGATCCGGATCCCCTTCAGTTCCTCCACGCCGCGGATGTCGACCAAGAGCGCGGGCGTGGCCAG
>NZ_LNCU01000013.1:0-9914 GCF_001542415.1 Bradyrhizobium macuxiense | reverse complement strand
CCAGCCGCAGCTTGAGCGTCGGGATCAACGTGTGGCCGCCGGCGACGATCTTGGTGGTGTCGGGATCGCGCTGCAGCAGATCCATCGCCTGCGCGAGCGAGCTGGCGCGGATGTAGTCGAAAGCGGCGGGGATCATCGGCTGGCTCCGGTCTGTGCGGCCTGCACCGCCGCCCAGATGCGCGGCGGTGTCAGCGGCATGTCGAGATGGGTGATGCCGAACGGCGCCAGCGCATCGAGTACCGCGTGAACCATGCAGGGCGGAGCGGCGATCGAGCCGCTTTCGCCGATGCCCTTGACGCCGATCGGATTGGTCGGCGAGGGCGTCTCCTGGAACAGCGAAGTGATGTTCGGCACGTGCTCGGCGCGCGGCACCGCGTAGTCGAGCAGCGAGCCGGTCAATAGCTGCCCGTTATCGGGATCGTAGCTGACCTCCTCATACATCGCCTGCGCGATGCCTTGCACTACGCCGCCATGAATCTGCCCGGCCGCAAGCAACGGATTGATCAGCGTGCCGACATCGTCAACCGCGACATAGTCGATGATCCTGACCTGCCCGGTCTCGGCGTCGACCTCGACATAGGCGAGATGCACGCCGGACGGCGCGCTCATGCCGGTCGGATCGTAGAACAGCGTCTCGTCGAGACCCGGTGTCAGCCCGTCGGGCAGCTTGTGGCCGACATAGGCCATGCGCGCGACCCTTGCGAAGCTCAGCGGCGCGATGTCGGTGCCCGGGACGATGAACAAGCCGCCGGAGTAGGCCACGTCCTTCTCGTCCACCTCCAGCATGCCGGCTGCGATCTTCCTCGCCTTGTCGACGATGCGCTGCGAGCAGACGTGGAGGCTGGAGCCGCCAACCGCCATCGATCGCGAGTTGAACGTGCCGTGGCCGGCCTGCACCTGCCGCGTATCGCCCTGGATGACGTCGATATTCTCGATCGGGATCTGCAGCACGTCGGCGGCAATCTGCGACAGCGAGGTGACGTGCCCGTGGCCCTGGCTCATGGATCCCGAATAGATCGTGGCGCGGCCACTGGAATCGATTGCAACGCGCGCGCTCTCCCAGCCGCCGCGATCGAACCCGCTCGCGGCGAGGCGCCGCGATGGCGCCATGCCGCACATATGGGTGTAGGTGGCAACCCCAATGCCGCGATAGACGCCATCGCGGCGCAGCGTCTCGCACTCCTTGCGGCGGCCGTCGTAATCGAAGGCGGCCAGCGCCTTCTCCATCAGGCTCTGGTAGTCGCCGCTGTCATATATCACGCCCATGCTGCCATAGGGCCGGTAGGGGAAGTCGGCGCGCTGGATGAAGTTCTTCCGCCTGATCTCGACCTGGTCGAGCTTCAGATGCCGCGCCACGGCGTCGATCGCGCGTTCGGCGATATAAGCGCCCTCGGGCCGGCCATAGCCGCGATAAGCATCGACCGGCACGGTGTTGGTGACGACGACTCGCGACAGCGCCTCGTAGTTGGCGATCTTGTAGGTGCCGGTCCCGAAATTGACCGTGTTCACCGTCGGGCCGCCGCTTGCCATGTTGGAGAGATAGGCGCCGACATTGCCGAGCGTGCTCACCTTCAGGCCGAGGATGGTGCCGTCGTGCTTGATCGCGATCTCCAGATCCTCGGTGTGCGCGCGGCCATGGCTGGTCGACTGATGGCTTTCGGAGCGGCTTTCCCACCATTTGACGGGAACGCCCAACTCGCGCGCGACGTAAGGGCAGAGCAGCTCCTCGGGATAAAGGTGCATCTTGGCGCCGAAGCCGCCGCCGATGTCGGGGGCGACGATCCGCAGCCGATGTTCGGGAATGCCGACGGTCTCGGCAATCCAGCGCCGGTGCATATGCGGAACCTGGCTCGGCATGTAGACCGTGAACGTGTCATCGGCTTCGGGAGCGGCAATGACGCTGCGCGTCTCCATGCAGGTCGGGATCAGGCGGTTGTTGACGATGCGGAGCTTGATGATCTCGTCGGCCTCGACTGCGGCCTTCGCATAATCGCCACCACGCACCTTGTAGACCGTCGTGATGTTGCTGGGGACATTGTCGTGCAGCTGCGGCGCACCGTCGGCGATCGCGGCGACTTCGTCGGTCACGGCCGGCAGCGTCTCGTAATCGACGTCGATCTGACCGACCGCGTCATAGGCCTGCGCCAGCGTCTCCGCCACCACCAGCGCCACGCATTCGCCGACGAAGCGCGCGCGATCGATGGCGACTACGGCGCGGAACGGCACCTTGGTGCCGGGAATGATCCAGTTCGGAACGATCGGGCCGAGCTTGCCGTCGAGGTCCTTGCCCGACAGCGCCAGCCGGACACCCGGGGCCGCACGGGCTGCGCTGAGATCGACGCGTTTGATATCGGCATGGGCGTGCGGCGATCGGAGGATCGCCATGTGGAGCAGGCCGGGCAGCTTGATGTCGTCGACATAGCGGCCCTTGCCGGTCAGGAGGCGATGATCCTCCCGGCGCTTCAGGGATTGGCCGATATAGCGCGTTGCGGAGATGTCGTTCATGGCTGCCGCTCCTTCCCGGCGGCCGACTGCACCGCGCGCACGATGTTGTGATAGCCGGTGCAACGGCAGATGTTGCCGGCGATGCCGTGGCGGATGTCATCCTCGCTCGGTGCCGGATGATCCCGGAGCAGCTGACGCACGCTCATCACCATGCCCGAGGTGCAGAAGCCGCATTGCAAGGCATGATGTTCGTGGAATGCCGCCTGGATCGGGTGCAGCGCCGCGCCTGACGGCGTCAGCCCCTCGATCGTCGTGATCGACGTGCCGTCCGCCATAACCGTGAGCACGGTGCAGGATTTCACCGCCTGCCCGTCGATCTCGACCGTGCACGCCCCGCATTGCGAGGTGTCGCAGCCGACATGCGTACCGGTCAGTCCAAGGTCCTCGCGGATGGCGTGCACCAGGAGCCGGCGCGGCTCGACCGCAAGCCTCGCCTGCTTGCCATTGATCGCGAACGTCACGTCGTGAAGCTTGTCGGGGTCAGACATCCAACCTCCTGTTGGTCGAAGCGGACGGCAATCGCAGCTCGGCCTGTTCGGGTCTTCGGCAAGCGGCCAAGTCCCGAGGGCGCCTTCGATCGAATGCCCATTGTCGGGAAGTAACTCTAATGATAAGAGTTGCTATGAGACAAGTGTCTTTTTATGTTCCTGTTGGACCGGTTTGCGCCCACACTCGCCGGCCTCAGGCTGGAACTGCCTTCACGGAGGTCCGATGCGCTCGAAAAGTTTCGATGGGATGGTGTGCTCGATCGCAGGCGTGCTGGACGTCCTCGGCGACCGCTGGGGCGTGCTGATCATCCGCGACATCTCGCTCGGCTTGAGCCGGTACGAGGATTTGCGCCGATCGACCGACGTCACCCACGCGACATTGTCCGACCGCCTCAAGCATCTGGAAAGCAACGGACTGGTGGAGCGACGGCAGTACCAGAGCGGACCCGACCGCTACGAATATCTGCTGACCAGGAAAGGAAGGGACGTCATCCTGGTGATCCAGGCTCTTGCCCAGGTCGGTGACAAATGGGCGGTCACCGGCGAGGGAGGGCCGCCGCTCAAGTTCGTCGATCGGAACAGCGGACGCGCGATCAAGCTCGCGCTGGTGGATGAGAAATCCGGCGACGTCGTGCCGTTGAGGGATGTCAGGCCGCAGGCCGGACCCGGCGCCGACGACCTGGTGCGTTGGCGGATCGAAAAGTTCGAGAACAAGGCGGGCCTGCGCGGTCAATAAGAGGCGAAGGCAAGGTCAAGGATACGTCACTTGAATTGGTATGATGATGATCATATCATTTGCTCGATCCGGGCGATCTGCTTGATGAACGGAAATGAGCAGCCCGGCCGTTTGGCTGGGCCGCAGCAGAAGCGACGGAACCGCGTCGCAACGACAATGCAAGCAACAAGCAACGACAGAAAACACAAAGGGAGTCGACCTTGACGAATGAAGCGCTGGTGACGCGAGACGATCACGACAACGTCTCGATTCTGACCATGGTCTACCGACCGTATAACCTGCTCGGACCCAAGCTGATCAACGCACTGGTCGAGCAGATTGAGGCCGCCCAGAAGGCGGGCAGCCGCGCGATCGTCATCCGGAGCGGCTTGCGGCATTTCTCGGCGGGGGCGGATCTCGACATCTTCGAGAAGCGCGTGGCCGCAGGCAGCGGCGATCAGGCCAACGAAAGCCGCCGGCTGAGCGGCGTCGAGTTCCTGCGCTTCATGGAGCTGCTGCCGATTCCGCTGATTGCCAGCGTGCACGGCGTCTGCCTCGGCGGCGGCCTCGAGCTCGCATTGTCTTGCGATTACATCGTTGCGGCGACTTCGGCGAAGATCGGTTCGGTCGAAGCGACGCTCGGGCTTCATCCGCTGCTCGGCGGCATTCAGCGGCAGGCGCAGCGGATCGGCGCGGCGCGTGCCAAGGAGATGTCGATGCTGGCGCGCAGGTACGATGCACCGACCCTGGAGAAGTGGGGGCTGATCAATCTCACGGTGCCGGAAGAGTCACTGGAGCAGGCGACGATGTCGGTCGCGCAGGAGTTCGCACAGGGGCCGACGCTGGCGCATGCCGCCACCAAGGAACTCGTTCATATCGCCGTGAATGAAGGCGTCGCTGCCGCGGATGAAGCGATGGCGCGGGTGCAGGCGCCGATCTGGGCGTCGGAGGATCTGAAGATCGGGCTGGCATCGTTCCGCAAGAACGGTCCCGGTCTCGCCAAGTTCGTGGGGCGCTGATCATGAGCGGCCCTCTCAGCGGACTTCGCGTCGTCGATTTTTCCCGCGTGCTCGCCGGCCCCCTGTGCGCGCGCACCTTGCAGGACCTCGGTGCCGAGGTCATCAAGATCGAACCGCCGAGCCCCGACGTCTCGCGGTTCGCGTTCCCCTCGACCGACGGCATGTCAGGCTACTACGCCCAGCAGAATGCCGGAAAGCGGAACGTCAGCATCAATCTCAATCTGCCCGGTGCCTATGAGCTGGCGCTCAAGCTGTGCGACACGGCCGACATCGTCGTGGAGAATTTCCGCGCCGGGACGCTCGGCTTCTTCGGGCTCGATTACGAGACCTTGTCGAAGCGCAATCCGCGATTGATCTACGCCTCCATCACCGGCTACGGCCAGGGCGGCCCGTGGCGCAGCCGGATGGCCTACGCGCCGACCGTGCAGGCGGAGGCCGGATTCACGGACAACAGCGTCCGTCACTATGGCGACGCGTTGAGCGAGCCGCGGACCGACAGCCTCTCGCACGCCGACGTCTACACGGGCCTTCAGGCCGCAATTGCAATCCTGGCCGCAGTGAACAGCCGGCAGACCACCGGTCGCGGACAGTATATCGACGTGGCGATGGCCGCCACGCTGCTGGCGATCAACGAGCGCGCCCATGTCGATCTGTCCGGAGACGATCTCGGCGCCGAGCCCGCGATCCTCGGTGCGACCGACTGCTCGTTCTTCACCGGGCCGCAGGGCGAATTCTTCACCGTCGCGACCAGCGTCGTCGGCAGCCGCACATTTCCGTCTTGGCTTCGCGCCATGCGCCGCGTCGACCTGATGGCCGACCCGAGATTCGCGACGGCGGCCGCGCGCCGCGCCAATTTCGGCGCGCTGCATCAGATCATCCAGGCCTGGATGCTGACCTTCCCCGACATGGCGACGCTGGATGCCCAGCTTGATGAAGCCAAGATCGCGATGGGCCAGATCCGGTCGCTGAAGGATCTCGCCGCCTCGGAGTGGAGCGACTATTGGGGCGCGGTCCAGCAGGTGCCTGACAGAAGTGGCGGCGAATACCGGTTGCCCGGGCGTCCATGGCATTTCTCGGCCGAGCAGCTGACGCCGGCTGGCATTCCGGCGTTTCAAGGCGAGCACAATCTCGAGGTCTTCCGCGAGCTTGGCATCTCGGAGGCGGAGTTGAAGCGGCTCGCCGAGGTTGGCGTGCTCGTCACGCACCCGCGCGCGGCGGCCGCGGCGGCAACGACGAAGCCCGGCGAGGCGGCGTGAGCCATCGCGCCACGATCGCCTGATTGACGAGGAATGGACGGACCCATGAAACTGGCAACCTTTGCTCGCGACGGTGCGCAACGTATCGGACTCGTTCACGCGTCCGATACGGCGGTATTCGATCTCGCGCTGGCGGCACAGCGCAACGGATCGGAGGTCGGGCCGTTCCGATCGATGCTCGATCTGATCGATGGCGGGGACCGGGCGCTCGACGACGCCCGCGCCCTGTTCGACTCTCACCGCGACGAGCGATCATTCTCGCATTCCCTCTCGGACGTCGAACTGCTCGCGCCGCTGCCTGTACCGCGCCAGATGCGCGACGCGATGTCGTTTCCCCTCCACATCCTGCAGGGCGTCCGGGGATCGGCGCTCCAGCTCGCCCGGGAGTCCGGAGACGCCCGGGAGGTCGCGCGGCTTCAGGCCGAGCCCTTGGGCGAGCTGCCGGCGGTCTATCGCGAAAGGCCGATCTACTACATCACCAATCGATTCAGCGTTGCCGGTCCCGGAGCGGTGGTGCAATGGCCGCGTTACAGCAGGCTGATGGACTATGAACTGGAGCTCGGCTGCATCACCAAGGGCCGCGCCAGCAACATCTCCGCAGGTAACGCGCGCGACCACATTTTCGGCTTCACCATCTACAACGACTTTTCAGCCCGCGATGCGCAGCGGGTCGAGATGCAGGGACGTCTCGGTCCCGCCAAAGGCAAGAGTTTTGACGGCGGCAACGTGCTCGGTCCCTGGATCGTCACGCCCGACGAGATCGGAACTCCTTACGGCCTGCGGATGTCGGTACGCGTCAATGGCGAGCTGCGTTGCGACACCACGAGTGACGGCATGCTGCACTCGTTCGAGGAGATCATCGCCTACGTCTCGCGCGACGAGACCTTGATGCCCGGCGAGTTCATCGGATCGGGAACGGTCGGCAACGGCTGTGGCCTGGAGACCGGCCGCTTCCTCGAAGACGGCGATGCGGTCGAGCTCGAGATCGAGAAGATCGGGAAACTCGCCAATGTCGTGCGGCGCCGGGATTAGCGGGTCGGCTCATTTCCAGCAAAACGCGAAAGCAACCAGTGGAGTGCCGGATGACGATACGCAAGGTCGAAATAGAGCGTCTCACGATGATCTCGTCCAACCCCTTCGACGTCGTCATCGCCTCGATTGAAGGCGCCATCGGCCACCCTGACATGGCCCAGTTCGGCAAGGCCTCCAGAGCCGCCGCCTCGCATGCCGAATTCGAGGGCCTGGTGCAGCGAAGCGTGAGCGCGCTCGGCCTGATGCTGTTCATGCGGCTCGACATCGGGGCGGTGTTGCGCAGGGAAAGCGGCCGCGCGCAGCCGAAGGCGGTCCGCTTCCTCATGGGTAATCCCATGATCATGAAAGAGATGGCCAAGCACGTTCCCGACGCAGCCAGCTACGCCCCGATCACATTGCTGGTCGACGAGCGGCCGGATGGGGTGCATTTGGGATACGACAGGATGGCGAGCTTTCTCGCTCCCTACGGCAACGACGCCGCGCTGGCCGTCGCGCGGGACCTCGATGCCAAGATCGAGAAGCTCATGCAGGAAGCCGCAGAATGAGGGGTCCTCGGCCAAGCAGGCCGTCGGCGATGACGAGGCCGGGACGTTTTCCCGGATCGTAGGTCTCGAGCCGTCCCGGGATCGCCCCTTCCGATCATCGGCGCCTGCCGCTTCTGATCCGACTTTTGCTGGACGCTATGGCCGCGCCGGTGATAACGGCTGAGTCGACCATTTGATGACGGGCCGCATGCCGAAGCCTCCTCCCGTTCCCTCCGCCAATCGAGGGCAAAATCAGTCCCCGATGCTGCAACGCGCCGTGCTCGCACTGCAGATGGGGCAGGTCGCCGAGGCTGAGCGGCTTGCGGCCGAGGTCCTGAAGGCGAACCGCACCGACGTCGCCGCCGCAACGATCCTGGCACGAGCGCTGATCGCCCAGAACCGCGGCGAAGCGGCGATCGCACCGCTGGAGCGGGTGGTTCGCCGGGTCGAGGATGCCGGTGTCGAGATCTTGCTCGGCGCGGCGCTGGGTGGCGCCGGCCGTCGCAACGAGGCGATCGACCTGTTGCGCCGGACCGTCGCGCGCCGTCCGCCATTCCTTCCGGCGTTCCAGGAACTGGCGGGCCAGTTGGCCGCGGCCGGGCGCCTCGACGAGGCGGTGGCCGTCATCGAGGGTGCGATTGCACTGGCGCCCGGCGTTGTCGACCTGCAGATCAGCTTCGCCCGCCTGCTGCTTCACCGCAATGAACGCGCGCGGGCGCGTGCGATCCTGGCCGAGGCGCGCGACGCCGCGCCGGGGCATCCCGAGATATTGACCACGCTGGCGCGCGTGCTGCTGCTCGACGGCGAATATACTGCTGCCGCGGATCTCTATCGTCATCTGCTGGCGCTGCGTCCCGACGATGCCATGCTGCGCGCCGACTTCGCCGCATGCCTGCTGGAGATGGGCGATCGCGAGGGCGGCGAGGCCAATCTGCGCCAGTCCATGCGCGGCCGTCCGCAGATGATCGGCCGCTCGATCTACGCGCTCATTCAATCCTCGCATGGCCGGTTCTTCTTCCGTCCGAGCGCGGTTGCGAAGTTCCTCAACGAGCCGGGCTAGATCAGTCCGCGCGATGAAGAGGCGCCGGCGCGTCGCGTGAATGCGCGCATGTGCAAGAACAATCCGGCGTCGGCATCTGCGACAAATCAACCCGACGGGCAACTCAGGAAAAACTCGTCAAGCCCGTGCGCGGAAGATATTTCCGTTTATCAGAAATTAGATTTGATGTATGAATTGGTCGTCTCACCCGATTGAGGGGCGCGTCGCGATCGTCACGAGTGTTGCGGTGAGATGCGGTGGACGCGGATTGTGTGGTCGACGAACATGCATGATGCGGACGGCGAAGTCGTGCAGGCCTGACGCCCTAGTTGTGGAGCCTCAAGAGGTTGTTCCCGGTCAATCCGAGTCTGCTGATCGGTGGCTTTGAGCCGATACTGCCATGAGGACGATGCCAGTTGTAGCAATGAAGCCATCGTGGCAACTCGGCTGCTCTTTCTGCTGAGGTGTTGTAGGCCTGCGCATAGGCCCATTCTCGTAGGCTGGTTTGAATGAAGCGTTCGGCCTTGCCATTGGTTTTGGGTGTATAGGGCCTGGTGCGGATGTGCTTGAGGCCGAGGCGCTTACACGCCCTTAGGAAGGCGAAGGATTTGTAGCACGCGCCGTTGTCGGTCATGACGCGCTGTACCTTCACGCCGAGGCTCACGTAGTAGGCCACGGCCGCCTTGAGGAAAGCGATGGCGCAACCCTTTCGCTCGTTCTTCATGACCTGGCTGAAAGCGATCCGTGACGCATCGTCGATGCAGACATGTACGTATTCCCAGCCTGGCCCTTGACGGCGAGAACGCAGATTGCTCGACCCATGTCGATCGCCGGTGATCCGATGGCCGATCCGATTGAACTTGCCGAGCTTTTTGATGTCTATGTGGATCAGTTCACCAGGATGCTGGCGCTCATAGCGCCGGATCGGCTCGGCCGGCTCCAGGGCAGCCAGCCTGTTCAAACCGAGTCGGCGCAGGATACGGCTGACGGTTGCTGCGGAGACCCCAACTTCGAGCGCGATCTGTTTGCCGGTGTGGCGCTGCCGGCGGAACGTCTCGACAGCGGCGCATGTGGCTGCCGGGGTTTGGCTTGGCAATGAATGAGGCCGCGAGGAACGATCCCGCAAACCATCGACGCCTAATGCGCGGAAGCGCTTGACCCATTTGGCGACCGTCTTTGCCGTCACATTGAATTGGAGCGCGGCTGTGGCCTTCGTCAGGCCGCCCTCGATCACGCTCCGCACCATCGCCTCTCGACCTTTCGGCGTCAAAGGCGCATTCTTGTGGATGTTCATCTGGTCTCTCCGGGGAACACTGAAGTTTCGCAACCTCAGCTT
>NZ_LNCU01000012.1:4177-5618 GCF_001542415.1 Bradyrhizobium macuxiense | reverse complement strand
GGCAGGGCTATCGCATATGACCGAGCATGCCGAGGAAAAAGGCATGATCCCATCCGGCGCGCTTGATTTTGCGCCGGATGGAGGCGCGGTCGGGGTGAGCTCGCAGGATATTGAGTGCGAGCCTGCGCAGGGTAGCGAGGTTCTCGGGAGCATGGTCCTTTCGCGCGCGATTGCCGTCCTCGGCGAAATGGACGTCGAGCACCCAATGGAGCTGGTTCTCGATGCCCCAATGACTGCGGGTGATGTGCAGCAGCCGCTTGGGGGAGATGTATTTGGACAAGAGATAGTGGCGTACAACCGGTGCATCGGCCCGGTGGCCTCGCAGACGCCTGCGCGAGGTGATGCGCCCCACCGCTGCGACGCCGGGGAAGTCGTGGTGCGCAGCCAGGCTGGTGTTGCGCATGATGGTGGCGCGCCGCGCCTCGTGCCGATCGTGGCTGGAGGGGTCGATCTGCTCGGCACTGCTGCGCCTGCCCGATCGCGCAAATTGTTGCGTAACCGCCTTGAACAGGGGGCCGCGGTTGGCTTTGATCGCCAGAGTGTAATTGCCACCTCGCTCCAGCACGGCGCTGGCAAAGGCGCGGCTGCAATGCAGGGCATCGGCGGTAACGATGCAGCCCTCCAGACTGAGAAGGTCCAACACTTCCAAGGCGCCTGCCGTCTCGTTGCGACCAGGCGCTTTCTGCTGAGCCAAAGCCATGCGGGCATCCACCGCAAAGACGTTGACCAGATGCAGCGGCGTGGCTTTGCCGCCGCGCTCGTAGGCGCCGCGCAACGCCTTGCCGTCGACGGCCACCACTCCGGTGAGCTTGAGCCCGTTGGCTTTGGCAAAAGCCGCCATGAAACGACGGAAAACCTTCTCGAAGGCTTGTGGCTTGAGCAGGCGGAAAACCCGGCTGAATGTGTCGTGGCTCGGGATGCCATGCTCCAACCGAAGGAAGAGCCGCAACAGCTCCTCCTTCGCTGCTCCGAAGTCCGCCATGTCCGAGCACGATTCCGCTCCGCACAGCGTTGCTGCCAGCGCGATGACCAGCACCTCCAAAAGATCGTGCCTCGCATTGGCCGCCCGCGGGTCCGGCAATCGACCAAAAACCTTCTTGAATTGGCGCATCCGACCCCCTTCTTGACCCAGGAGTCGTCTTCAGAATCTCTCTTGCTCTCCAATGCAATAGCCGGCGTAAATCCATATGCGATTCCCCTGCCGCAAGCGGGGAGAGGTCGGATTGCATCGCTAGATGCAATCCGGGTGAGGGGGTACCGGTCTTACGGCGTGCAGAGCTCGCGGATGCAACCCCTCACCCCAACCCTCTCCCCGCAAGAGCGGGGCGAGGGAGCGCAGCCCCGATGCGGGCGCGCACTATCACAGCCTCACCCGCCGCCCCTCATCCGCCGCCCAGTAGCCCGTGTAGTTCACCTTCGTCGTCTCATAGGCCAGCGCGAG
>NZ_LNCU01000012.1:0-4171 GCF_001542415.1 Bradyrhizobium macuxiense | reverse complement strand
GGCTGCCTGCCGGTCGCGACGCATTCCATGAAGTCCTGGATCTCCTGCAGGTAGCCGCGGGTCCATTCCTCCTCGAGGCAGACATATTGCCAGCCGGTTTTGCGGTCGACCTTCTCGGTGATGTAGACGCTGGCGAGCTTCTCCTCTGAGGTCTGATAGCTCGTCAGATGCGTGTTCGGCGTGATGTTGGCGAACAACGAGCCGCCGGAGGTGTAAGTCTCGATCAGATTGCGCACGCCGCCCATGATCATGTCACCGGAAAACACCGTCGCCTTGGTGCCGTCGGAGAAAGTCGCGGTCAGCGTGCCCCAGTCTTCGACATCAACCGGATTGGCCTTGATGTAGGCACGTTCCTCCGGCTTGAGGCCCGCCGTGACGTTGCCGACATCGCAGGTGACGCTCGCGACGGTGATCGTCTCGCCGCGCGCTCGGGCCTCGACCTGCTTGAGATAGAGCACCGCCGAGAGCGGATGACAGCCCATGCGGATCAGCGAGCCGCCGCCGGTCATCGCCCATTGCGCGGCATGCGCGGCGTGCGAGCCGGAATGGCTCTCCTCGCCCTTCATGAACAGGATCTTGTCCCTGGTGGCGCGGATGATCTCCGCAGTCTTCGTCACCGCCGGCGCGTAGATCCAGTCCTCGGCATACATGAAGAGCTTGCCTGTCTTCTCTATCGCGGCGCGGGTCGCCTCCATCTCCTCCATCACGCGCTGGTACATCAGCGCCTTCGGCACGTGTTTTCCGATCGGCTGCTTATCGCACTCCCGGCCGAAATAGCCGCTAAACGGCTTCTCGCAGATCACGTGCTTGCCGCTCTGCATCGCCTCCACGATCATCGCCGCGTGCAGGTTCGGCGGCGTGCAGATGTCGATGACGTCAAGCTCGCGGTCGGCCACGAGCTCGGCGAAGCTGCGATAGGCATTCGGAATCTGATGCTTGCGGGCGAACTCGACGACATGATCGCCGCGCGCCGCGACCGCTCTCACCTCGACGTCGACGCCGTAGACGCGCCGATAGGCAACCATGTGCAGCTCCGACACGAAGCCGCAGCCGGCGAGACCGATCCGGATTTTTGTCATTGGGAATGCTTCCGTGCTTCAGGCTGACGGAGAGTAGCGCGCAGCCATCACGGCGTCGAACGCATTTCCCATCACGGCCACGGGCGGCGTCATCCCCGTGAACAACGCGAACGCATCCGCGGCCGCATTGATCGCGAGATCGCGCCCGGTCAGCACCGTGGCGCCCTTGGCGTTCGCCGCCGACAGCAGCGGGGTCCACAGCGGCGAGTAAACCGCGTCGGCGACCCACATCGCCGGATGCAGCAGCGTGTCAGGCACCGGCGTGTCGCGGTTCGGCAGCATGCCGACCGGCGTCGCATTGATCAGGCCGGCCGCGCCATCGACCGCGGTCGCGACGCTGCGGGCCGCGACACCGCCCTGCAATTGATCGGCAAGCTCCGTGGCCTTCGCCGCATCGGCGTCGAAGATCCTGATCTCACCCGCGCCCAGGCCGGCCAGCGCGAAGGCGATCGCCTTGCCGACGCCGCCCGCACCGATCAATGCGATCGCGCCGCGCGACTTGGTGGCAAGCAGCGGTGCGATCGCGCGCGCAAAGCCTGTGGCGTCGGTGTTGTGCCCGACCAGCCGCGTGCCGTCGACGACGATGGTGTTGACCGCGCCGATTGCGCGAGCGTCCGGCGTCAGCTCGTCCAGCAGATCGACGACGGCTTCCTTGTAGGGAAAGGTGACGTTGACGCCGGCAAAGCCGAGGCGCCTGACACCCTCGAGCATCGCACGCAGATCGTCGCGCCCGGCACCGGCCACCTCGATGAGCTGATAGTGGCAGTGCGCGTCGAGCGCTGTGGCCGCCTGCTCATGCATCGCAGGCGCGGCGGAATGCGCGATCGGATAGCCAATCAAACCGGTGAGGAAGCGGTCGCGCATTGTCCCTCGAATGCGGAACTCAGCTCATGCTGTCGAGCCGAGCATAGCTGTCTTCCATGCCGTGCTCCATGCCGGTCGCGAGCATCGCCGCGCGCGTCTCGGCGTCCGGCAGCGTCATCCGCATGGTCATCAGCGTGCCGCTGCCGTCGGGCTCGAAGCGCGTCTCGACATGATTGTCCGGCGTCGGATCGGGCAGGTGCATGCGCTCGACATGGACGAGGCGGCTGAACGGCACCAGCTCGAGATATTCGCCGGTCAGATGAAAGCCGCCTCCTTTACCGTCGGTCCACTCGTAGCGGATCTTGCCGCCGGGGCGCGCCTCGCTGACGCAGACCGGCATGGTCCAGCCCTCGGGACCGAGCAGCCATTTCTGCAGCAGCTCCGGCTCGGTATGCGCGCGATACACCGCCTCGGGCGGGGCGACGAAGCGTCTGGTGACAATGACGTAGCTGTCACCTTCGGTCTTCAGCGTCAACTTGCTCATGGGCTACCTTTCACTTCTCGGGCTTCATCGCGGCGAGGACTCCGTCCAGCCGGTCGTAATTGGTTTCCAGCGCGCGCCTGAGCATGCCGAGCCATTGATCGATCTCGGCGACCGCGGTTGGCGCGAGCCGGCACGGGCGCTTGGTGCCCTCGACCCGCTGCACGACCAGGCCTGCGTTCACGAGCACCTTGAGATGCCGGGAGATCGCGGGCTGGGTCATGTCGAACGGCTCGACCAGCTCCATGACAGTCGCTTCGCCCAGGGCAAGGCGCGCCAGGATCGCCCGGCGGGTCGGGTCGGCGAGCGCGGAGAAGGTGGCGTCGAGGTTGGCCATGTTTGATTTCATCTCAATTATATAATCTATTTGTTATATAACTGATCGAACATAGTCAACCGAAATCCGCTGCGGCGAAGGCGCGCAGCAGGCAAATCGGGAACGGAAGCGCTCACGAGGGGATTTGCGCGCGCCTGTTACGGCGCGCGACGGCAGAGGCTATCGGCCGGATCAGACGTCGAAGAACACCGTCTCGTTGTCGCCCTGCAGGTAGATGTCGAGCGCGTAGACCGCGCTGCCGGAGCCGGCCTTGCGCTTCGCGACCAAGGTGGCGCGGCGATCTTCCGGCACCAGCGCCAGCACGGGATCATCGGCATTGCCGGCTTCGTCGTCGAAATAGATCCGCGTGTAGAGATGCAGCAGCATGCCGCGCGCGAACACCGCGAGCAGGATATGCGGCGCCTGCTTCTTGCCGTCGGGATCCGGCACCACGCCCGGCTTGATGGTGTCGAACGCGTAGGCGCCGCTGTTGTCGGTGCCGCAGCGGCCAAAGCCCTTGAAGCTCGAATTCGGCAGCGCGCGCTTGTCTTGCGGATCGGAGAAGCGGCCCTGCGCATCGGCCTGCCAGATCTCCAGCATGCAGTCCGGAATCACCGCGCCGTCGCCGTCATAGACCTTGCCCTCGACGCGGATGCGATCACCCGACGTATCCGGCGTCAGCAGATTGTTGGTGAAGGCGTCGTTCCATTCATACTCGCCGTTCGGCGTCAGGCCGTATTTGAAATAGGGGCCGACGGTCTGCGACGGCGTGATTCCATCAGGACGCGGGTTCGACACTTTACTTGGTCTCCATCGGCGTGGCGTTGCGCCCGCGCAGCACGATATCGAAGCGGTAGCACAGCGCCCATTCCGGCTTGGTGTTGTCGAGATCGAAGGACGAGATCATCCGCGCCCGCGCCTTCTCGTCGGTCACCGAGTTGAAGATCGGGTCGAACGGAAACAGCGGATCGCCGGGGAAATACATCTGCGTGACGAGGCGCGAGACGAAGGAGTGGCCGAACACCGAGAAGTGGATATGGGCGGGCCGCCAGGCGTTGTGGTGGTTGCCCCACGGATAGGCGCCGGGCTTGATGGTGATGAACTTGTAATAGCCGTTGGCGTCGCTCTGGGTGCGGCCGGCGCCGGTGAAGTTCGGATCGAGCGGCGCCGGGTGCTGGTCGACGACATGGATGTAGCGGCCGCAGGCATTGGCCTGCCACAGCTCGACCAGCGTGTTGGGCACGCCGCGGCCGTCCTCGTCGAGCACATAGCCGTGCACGATGATCCGTTCGCCGAGCGGCTCGCCCTTGGCCTGGATGGTGAGGTCGTTGTCATGCGCGCGCACGGTCTCATGACCATAGACCGGACCGGTGAGCTCCGAGAGCGTGTGCCGCATCGGGATCAGCGGCTTCTGCGGCGCGCGCTTGATCG
>NZ_LNCU01000011.1:70136-123484 GCF_001542415.1 Bradyrhizobium macuxiense | reverse complement strand
GCCGCATCTCAATCACGCCGCTTCCTCCCGGGGTGGGGCACGGCGGGGTCGGGACGCAGCAAATCGTGATTGAGCTCGCAAATCTGCTCGATCGTCTCCTTCAGTTTCTGGTAGTTGTCCAGCCAACGACGAACCTCGGCCACCCGCTCCCGCCGTACGCTGATCTGTTGCGTCTGTCCGCGCCCATAACTGACCGTCAGCACGTACACCTGATGGCCCTCGCCGCGCGCGCATTTCGGACAGCCGCTCTTGTGACGCACGACTCGCTCCAACAGCGTCCCACGCAAAAGCTCGCCGGTGATCGGCAGCGTTCCAACCAGTTTCTTGCGCTTTTGAAGCGTGCGTTCACGAATCATCCCAATCAATGAATCAGGGGCGCGCACGGGCGTCAAACTCAAATCCGTCCAGGCTTGCAGAAAATCACAACTGCGCCGATTCTGCCCCAACACTCGGGCTCACGAATTTTGCGCCGGAAAGTAGCTAGTTACGGGAGGCCCGCGATGTCGAAAGACCACACCACACTGAACACCGCATTCCTGCTAATGGCTCAATACAACGGCAAGGCCGTAATCCCGCTCGCTGACGTGCAGCGGGATTACTTCAGTCACCTGGACGTCGTCCACATGCTTCGCAAAATTAACGACGGTGATATCCGCTTGCCTGTTGTTCGCATCGAGGACAATCAGAAGTCAGCCAAGGGAATCCATCTGCAAGATCTGGCCGACTACCTGGATGAGCGCCGCGCGGCGGCTAAGAAAGAGCTAAAGCAGGTCTGGGGATGATACCGCATAAAGGCTAGTTGCCTCGCCCGCCACCCGCGATCTATGGTAGCGGGGACTGGGGGATTTCAATGAAGAACATATTTGCGCTTTGCGCCGCGCTTTTGCTTGCCTGCTGCCAGACAGCCGAACCACCGTCAACCGCTAGTGGCAAGCCAGAGGTTACAATCCGGGCTTCGGTGTCCAAAATCAAAGCCCTGCTGATTACCCACGCCATGAACAACGGATTGAGCATCACTAAGGATACCGAGTATCTGCTCCAATTCGACAAGCCGACGACGAATGTTGGCGCAACGCTGTTGCTCGGATCGCGCTATGCTGGCACGCCAAACGAGCGCTACGTCATCACGTTCGCCCCTCTCGGTGAAGAAACTCGCGTCATAGCTTCTGCGATGTTCGTCACCAACCCTGGCTCAGGCTTCGAACAACTTACGCCAGTGAACGCTGGCCCGGGCATCGATCAGACTCAACGGGACTTGCAGCAGATTAAAGCGATGGCAGAAACGCCAGATACGTCGGTCGCTGCAGCGAAGCCAGGCGCCAAGCCCCGCGCTGTCACACGGTAAAGAAATTTGACGTTCGAGGGGATGATGGTAGTTAAATGAACCCAGCCAACAATAGCCTACCCTACTGGCCCGCCGCCCTACGGCTAAACCAGGCCGCCGCCTACTGCAGCCTGTCGGTCGATACGTTTAAGGACGTGTGCCCAGTCAGGCCGATCCAGTTTACATCATCCGCATGGGGCAATCGCTATTTGCGGGCCAGTCTCGACTCCTGGCTGGCGAGCCTCGATCCGAACGAGCAAAGCGCGCCCCCACGTCGTAAAATCGGTGACATGATAGGGCGATCCTCACGCTAAAACCAGCCTCGCCTTCGCATCCCTTACTGCTGCGCCAAGGCCTGACAGCCCCTCACTGCCTGCGCAAAATCAACCTTCGGATAAGCCGTCAACGTGCTGACTGGCGAAGCGTTCAGCACCTCAACGCCTAGCCTCTCCAGCAATGGCGCCTGAGCGTCCAGCACCTTCCGCCAAATGGTAACGCACAAGATGCCCTTGTTGGGTAAGCCGTGCTTATGGCCGCCATGCCAGTTGATGCCGCGATCTATCCGGCAATCATATCCGACCAGCACGATGCGTCGCGCGCCGAATTGAATCGCCAGGTTCAGGGCGTGGAAGCCGCCATTGCAGCCCCAGCCGATCGTGCCGTCAGGTTCAACAAGAATCTCGTTACAGTACTTGTTGATGCGAGCAAGCTTCAGGCAGAGCGCAGGATCCGTCTTCTGGCCGGATATTTTCAGGCCATTAAACGAAGGCACGCCACTCCACACGTCCCACCATTGCTTGTCGTGAGCATATAGCGCGTCAGCCCACGGAGCCAGGCGCCAACTATCGTTGATGGCTATGAACCTCGCTTTGCCACGCGCCTTCTCCAGCGGAACGCTTGCGGCGCTTGGCCCAGATGCCACTATGACGGGCAGTCTCACCTCGCCAATCAGGAAACCAGTCTGGCCTCTCGCCCTGCATGGAAACGCCCATTAGGCGAACGAACTTTCAATTGTTTGAATCGTGCCGATTGCGCGAGGCGTCAGCCAAATCACATGATCGGCTGCTTCTTCTGGATCATCAAACACAGCGAGGTGATGCTTCGCTTGTCCGGGCATCATTGCGCGGACGATGTAGAAGGTGGGTTGATCGGGCTTTTGTTCTGCAACAGCCTGGTTAAGGTCGCTCTGGAACTGATCCAGGCGCGCGCCGAGCTGGACTATAAGATCGTTGGACAAAATATCACTCCAATTATTGATTAAGCGCCGCTATTTCGGTGGGAATTCACTGCTGGGCCGTCTCTGCGGTCGCGGCATTGGCAGATTTGCCTGAGGAAAAGGCGACAAATCTGCTAGACCGGAGACCGAGCCAAGTTCACTCTCTGCGCTCTCGACATACGCATCTCGTTTCAGATGAGCATTACTCGGCAACAGAGACGCTTTTTAGAGCGACAGCAACTAAAAGCGGTGCGTCGTGAGCGACGGGTCGTGGGACCACCTGATACAAATCCGAAGTCATTTTTGACAAAAACACGTGCTGCGGTTGCACTTGTGGCATCTATGGCTACGATTATAACGTCCTCCTATCTCTACTGGCCTTCTATGGACGTGATCGCCGAGCCATGGGAAGCAATTACGGATGCGAGCAATGCCCACTTTGAATTCAAGAACGTGGGCCGAACCAAGATAAAGAATGTTAGCTTTGAGTGCCTGATTAACACAGTTAGCACGCGAAACTTTCATTCTTCCGGAGGTTCATCCAATAGGCCGCTTACTGGTTTTAAGAGCCAGAGGATTGGAGATTTAGCGGTCGAGCAGTTTGTATCGAGAGATTGCCTTGGGGGGCTCCCGGCCAGGATTGGTGGTCCCCCGCTTAACATCCGGATCGACGCGAGTTTTGAGTGGCCCATAACGGGTTATCGGCGACAGATAGCGCGATACTTTGTAAGCGAGACGGACGGGCATCGTGTATGGATGACACCCGAACCGTTGCCAGCAACTGCCCACTAACGAGCAAGTCGTCAAGCTGCGGCGCGCAGCTAACTGGACTGGGGAAATCGGAATGCTATCCGAAAGACAGTTTCTATTTTTGCGCGAGGCCGCCCTTCAACTGCAGTATGCGTTAGATGCTTTCGAGGAATTTGCGCGACTAAAGCAATCAAGCGCGCGCCCTGACACGCTGTTCAAGGCGTTGGATGACTTTCTCGATCATGCTGCACGGGTCGAAGCGGTGTTCTGGCCAACCAAGAAGTACTTCGCCAGGGGGCAGGAACTTCGAGAACTACTGTCCGTCAAGGACGACAATTATCTTCACAATCACGAGCTAAGAAACCGCCTTCAGCATTTCGATGAGTATCTGGACGACTGGATCGACAAGCCGCAGACCGAGGCTCACATCGGTGACTTGTTGGTCGACTCCGTCGTCAAAGTTAATGGCAAACGAATTTACGGTTTAAGGGAATTCGATAGTGCTACGACTACTTACATATTCAACGGCAAGGAATTCCTAATCGGACGTATGGCTGAGGCAGCTCGCAGCCTCATGAACGATCTGCAAAAGCTGCCGCCACATCCTTTGGGGACGGTCCTACCCCACCGTGAACGTCCTCTGCTAGCGGACGGTCACGGTGCTGGAAGCATAGATATTTAATTTATCGTCACAACGCCCGAATTGCTGTACCAATCTCCGGTGCTCAATCCGACTGACGACGTTGGCACCCCCTGAATGGAAAAGTGCGAGCCCTTGCCGCCTGCAGCAATGTAGTTGGGAGCGATCATGACTTCGACCGCACTGGATAGATTGGAAAACAGCGCAGTCGCACCGCCTCGCAAGCTATTGCCCCCCACAAAACCCTTGCTCGCGTTTGTTCCCGCTCCAGTCGTTCCGTCAAAGTTCAGTAGCGCCGTCATGAACTGCGCGTCGTTGCCGATGACGCTGAAGCCTTGGACCCCCGTGAGTTGCCCACCGATTGAGAAACCGTAGTTGCCACCAAGCGACGGATCAGCACCGCCCACCCTGTTGCCGATGATGTTGAGCCCATTACCGGCGTAGAAGCTACCCCAGACCTGTCCCGCAGCCGTGACGTCGTAGAACCCGCAGTCGATGATATTCACGGCGATGAACGGCACGACGGTACTTGTGTTCCAGAACCGGCCACTTCCATCCGCCGTCGATGCTTGCACATTGCAGCCTATGAACGATATTTTTTCCCCAGAACCAAGAACCGGGAACGCCGTACCACTCGGCGTGAAATTGCAATCCTTGAAATTGTGAACATTGGAAAAGATCAGCCCGCCGCTGCGCGCGACATTCTGAAACGCTATTGCTGTGCCATCTCCACCGAAAAGACACTTCTGAAACTCGGTCGTCAACGCACCGTACAAATTGATGGCTGCAGCGCTGCCATTATAGATCACGACGCACTTGCCCATGCTCATGGTTTGCGAGAATGACGTCAGCGTCGATTGGCCATTGTCGAGCAAATAGCCATCGTGGGCCGGATTGGTGCTAGCAAGCTTGATGTTCTCAAACGTGATACCGATTGTGTCGCGCGCATCAATAACCCGGGCGACACCCGCGCCCGCGGCTGTATGAATTGTCGTCGCCTGGTCAGCACCAGCACCCCAACCACCCTTACCTACAAATCGAATTAGCGCGCGGCCGAGCAAATTGAGCGAGGAAATAAGGATATCACCGCTTACAAGTACCGTGCCACCCTTTAGCGGAACAGCATCGACCGTCGCCTGCAACGCAATTGTCTGATCGCTGCCATCGCCAAGCACTCCGAACCAAGCCGAGTCAATTACCGGACCCGACAGATCCAACTGCCACCAATTGCCGGCTCCCTCCTGAAACGCCATCGGCCCACCAGATGCGCCGGGGACATAAGTCGCATATGATAGCGGATATCCCGCAGCATACCGCGTCACCTTGATGGCTTGCACCCCAACCGGAATCGTTGCGCCGGCGGCCTGCGCTCGTGTGTCGTATTGGTGGACCTGATTTCCAAGCGCAGCCTCGGAACCAGCAGCAGCAGAGGCGCTAGCGGCAGCAGCATCCCTAGCAGCTGTAGCGTCCGCAACAACGCCGGCCGTATCAACCGGCAGCGAAATCAGCGCCTGATAGTGGTCCACGCTCCAGAACAGAAGCGAACCGACGTTGGCAACGAATGTGTTAGCCGCTGGCGTCGAGTTAAGTGCATTCTTGATCGGCGTCGCCGCAGCACCATTGATGACAATAGTCATCGCCGCGCCAGTATTGTTCGCTGTGGGCGTCAAAAGATAGAGCTTCCGGCCCGGTACCTGCGGAGTCTCGGGCGCAGTAGCAACAATCGCGTCACCAGTCCCGCCCGCAACCGTCAGCGGAATAAGGGTGCCAGGCAGATCGCCAATGCGCGTCCATGAACCAGACCCAGAGCCGCCGACCTTCTGATAGAGGCCATTATTTGCTGGCGTGGGGTCATTATAGACAATAGCAAGCGAATTGGCGGCGCGGGCCAAGTCTGATGCGAGTTGCGCCAACGAAGCGTAGCCTAGACCGGGGCCGCCGCCGCCGCTGACCGCCTCCATAAGGTCCGTCCAAGCGCGAATTTCACGCTTCACAGGTTGATGCGCTCCGCTCGCGGGAACGCCGTCAGTGTCGTAGTCGCGCCAAACCTGTCGTCCGGTGAGTTGAATTGTCATAGATGGATTGGTCCTACTAATGTAGATGTTCGTGTTAAACCTCAGGCCGACGCCTGATCGTGCTGTTGAACGTTGTGCGGTGGTTGCGTGTTGTCTTGTTGCGCGGCGCGCGTGATGTGCTACACCCCCGCTCCTGTCGAATAAGGAGCTGCCGAGTGGCCAAGAAGACGACGAAGAAAGCCGCAAAGCCGCGCGCGCCGCGTCGTGAGTGGACCAAGGCTGATGTCAAGGAGCTGAAAGCGCACTCCAAAGCGCGGACTCCAGTCGCCAAGATATCGAAGCTCACGAAGCGCTCGATTGGCTCGCTGCGCCAGAAGGCGTTGCATCTAGGAATTGGGCTCGGGCATCAGCGGTAGTCGAGACGCCCTACCCCCATATTTTGAATTGCAGATGTGCGTATTTTGGTTGGCCGCCGGTCTTTCAAAAATCGTTCTTTTGAAGATCCGGCACGCCCCCGGGGTGATGGGCGCCGACGTTCCCGCAAGCGCCCATCAAGTCCATCACGCAACGGGTCGGATCTTAGCGTCACCGAGCACGGCGACAGCACCTGCCGCAATCGACGTGCCACTGTTTAGCGTCAACACCGTGCGAATGTAGCGATTGCCGCCGAGATAGCCTTGTTTGTACGTGGTCGACGCCGCGAGAGCGGCCGGCAGCGTGCCAACCAACAATGACGCGGCAACGTCGGTGAAGTTCGTGCCGTCTGAGCTATCCTGCAGCTTCGCGGTGAAGTTGGCAGCACCGACAATAGCGCCGGTGGTGATCACGATAGCGGCAGATTCAAAACCATTCGTGTCGACGGCAGTACCGTTCACGGTCGCGGTCTGTACTGCCGGAGCAAGCGTCTGAACGACGCCAATGTTCTGCGAAATATCTCGAAGCATAATACTATTCCTTTTCAACTATGATTGGTGGCGGACACTGCTGTTCCCTCCAGTGTCCGCCGGTCGCGCTGCTGAAGGACCGTCAGAGCGCGACGTTAGGTGTTCATCTCGCGCCAGACGCAGCGCTTGTCGCGCGGCTTGCTGGCCTTTACTTCCGCTTCTGCACGCCGCAGGCGCGCGCTTCTGCTCATCGGCTTGGCAGGCTTTGGTGCCGACTTCGGGGTGTACTTTGCTACAGTAGGTTTCGCCTTCTTGGTTGCCCGCTTCGCTTTCGCTTTAGCAACGTTCGCCTCAACCTTGACCAACAGCGCTTTCGTATCCGCCGCGATTTGACGACCTGTCTTCATCTTCATTGAAATTCCCATTAACGCACCAACAACTGAATGTTCGCTGGAACTGTCCAACGCGGTGACTTTCCGGCGCCCACGTGCCTGTGCTCAATTGCGCTTTCGATTAGCGTATTGAGCGGACATGTCGGGTCCGCGATATAAGCAAGCGAACCCATGTTGATTGGCCGGTAATGCAGCCACTCCACACCATCTTCGCGCTGTTGATTGATAAAGGTGTGGTGCCTCGAAATTTCGTCACCGAACGCGCGAGCCCTGTCGACGATGGATTCAACCAGCGCCTGATATTCTTCCCGACGCTGCGCTACGACCAGTTCGGAATATTCTCGCCTCGCTTTCGTTAGCTCCGGCGCCAGCAGCTTCAGTGCTTCAGCGATCGACTCCAACTCCTGGCCAATGGCCCGATATCGCGGCTCTTCGGCCCATGCCGGCGGCAACGGCGGCGGATTGAGTTCCTCGATCGGCTGCGGGCTCAGCAATTCTCCAACCAGTTCGACCGCGCCTTCATGCCTGAGCTTCGGTTTGGGTTTCGGCTTCGGCAGCTGCGCCACCCAGCCAAGAGTTGCACGCCTCGCGCGCTCAGCCAGTGATACCCGCTCTGGAGTCATGCTGACTCGTTCGCCGTCTTCCGACCGGCCAAAGTGGAAAATCTGCGGCGTACCGTTGTTAAGCTCACGCTGCAGTTCGTCCTGCCGATCAAGCAACTCGCGCTGCTTCGTAAGTAGCGCGGCGTATTTGGGATGAACGGCGGCGATGCGATCGATTAGGGACGGTTCAGATTTGGTTTTAGCCAATTGTAACTCCAGTGGTTTAGCGCCCTGCCCAGGCGTCATTTTGAAAGTCTGAAACGATGTTGCGCAGTGCTTCGCCGCTGATGGCGGTGACGCGCGTGGTGTGGTTGTCGGCGCGCTGTCCGAACTCCATTTGCGCAGATCCAGTGATCACAGCGCAGGCGGGTGGCTCCAACTGGAAGACAATGCTGAGTAAGCCGTCCAAGCACACGCGACCGGAGATCGCGCCTTCCAGCCAATCAACAAATTGCAGGCCGTCACCCTCTAATGCGGCAAAACTGCGCACCGTGGTCGGCACTTTTCCAAGACCATCGTCGGCGACGGCGCAGATCAGAAGCCTGGCAAATTCGAGGTTGGTAAGGTGCGGCCTGTCACTGCCGGTGGCTACTGGCAATAGGCCGGCTTCCGATGCACGCTGCGAGAGAGCGGCGACGCGATTCACATTCAAGCCAAGTCGACGCGCAACGACCTGGCACGCGCGACGCTTGCGCATGGTTTTGCAATCCTAGTTATCAGAGATGAAATGAAGAGCGCCAAGGTTTGACGCCGCTGTCGAAAAAGGACGCCGGCCGAGACCGGCGCCTAAGTTGTCACGTCGGGAGGGGAGGAACGCCCCCACGGGTGATAAAGCGGAATGAGTGGCAGATTAGGGACCGAGGTCTCGTAAACGAAACCGCAACCCTTCATCGCCAGCTAATGATGGTCGCGACAATTGGAGAAAAGCGGATGATGCAGTCTAGAGTGGATATATTGAGAAGAACGGCCTTGGTTCTCGCCAATGCGCTCAATTGCGTCGAAGTTGGCTCATTGGAATATTTCGACCTGGTTCGGCTGCTGGAGAAGACCGCGACCGAGCTTCGTCGACTAGGTGAATGATAACGAACGAGGCCGCCTCAATTGGCGGCCTCGTTCGCTTCGCACCCTCACGCCACCGCCAGATCCGCAGCGTCCCGCTTTGCGTATTCGGCCATGAGCTTGGCTATGGCACCGTCAACCAGCCGTACGGCCATGCGCTCGCCGGTCTTGGCCGACAAGCCAAGCTCTTCGCCGATCTCTTCGCTGGTCTGCGTTCCAAGCGCTAGCTCGAGCACGCGGCAGACCTCCCTGCCGAGGCGCCTTTTCATGGCTGCATGATCCAGGCGACAGGCTGCCTCGTGGTCGGCGTCGGGCAACTCATCGGGCATGGTGTGGCCGGCGTCCATGGCGAGACGGAATGTGTCGCTGTCCTGCGCAGGTCCGCGCGGTGTGCTGAACGTCTCGACCAAGCTGCGATACCGGCCGCGGACCTTGACGGCCACGATGCGCTTCTTGTCGTCATAGAGGATCCGATCAGCTTTCTCTGGCCGGCCAGCCTTCCGGTCCTCTTCATCGGCCACCGCCGCCGCGTAGATGTCGTCACCATCCGGCATCTCCTCGTCCATCCGGCCATCAACGCGGCTGATCTCGGTGCGGCCAGTGTCGTCTACTGGCAGGTTGTCATTAGCGGCGTGAAAGCCGCCACCGATCTCGATACCCTCATCGCCGGCATATCGCTCCAGCGCCTGAATCTCACGCCAGGCATCAGCGCGCTTCAGGCGGCCTAGCGTTGGCCAGTATTGGTTGCGAAACCGAACCTCGCGGGTGTCGTCTTGCTGAGTGCGCTGCTGGGCCAGGATGGCCCTGTGTTGCTCTGGTGTACGCGGCTGGTTGTCGTTGTGGTGATGCATGGATTGTCTCTCATAACGTGACGTGCAGGCCATTATCGGCTCTTGTTTCGTCGGCATCTGCGTGCCGATCGAATAATCAAACCAATCAAAAAAGTTTATGCGTGCCTTAGCGGCTGGTCTTCTGCGATCGATAAGCTGCGGACTTCGAGATACCCCGGCCGTTTTAAAATTCCGCGACTTCGGCTCGGACAGTTAGCTACCTTAATTTCCTGCCCAAACTCCCGAATTTTAAACCTTCAAAAATAACCTCAAAACTCGCGGGATTTAGCGCGCGATTGCACGACCGGCATGTACGCGGCTAGGTTGTACACTTTGCGGGTACCCGTACCCGGCTACCGGCAATGTCGGTCATTCCCCGGTGTGGGTCGCCGGTGCTTCGCCAACAGCTTGCTGAAGTCCATGTGTGGTGCGGCAATGCCGAGTTTATTCTCTAACCAGCCAACCGCTTCGACGGGCGATAGCCCAAGGCATGCTGACGCGAGGTCTATGGGCGACATGCCGACACCAGCGCTGTGGTCGAAGATGCCCTGCGGTTGCACCGACAGCGCACGGTTACGCTGCTTCGCATATGTGCTGCGTGTCGGTCGAAAGTTGGCGACGCTGTGGTAACCGCTGGCGTACGGACGCATATCCTCAAGACCGATATCCATAACCCATGCATTCAGATTGCTGAGCGCTTGGCTGTTGACTGCCGACCAGGGATGATCGCCGGCCGCAGACCTGGGTTGGTTGTCACGCACCCTAGCCCGCTTGATGATGGTGCCGTGCGCTGCGAAGTGGGCTTCCGCACACTCTAGCAGAGCGTCCACGGTTCCCGGTGTAATTTCCGGCAGATCAGCGAGTGGCGTTTCGGCAGGACTGCCGTTGTGCCATTCGTACGGCTTGCCGGTGTCCGGATGAGTGCCGAACGCCACGAACATGTTGCCGACACCAAGAACCTCGACTTGGCACTTCACACCGCTAATCAGATAGGCGCCCGTCGACGTCTTTCCGCGCGGCTCGGTGGTGCGGAATGCATAGAGCCGCTTCGGTGCCTTGCCGATGCGAAACGGTGCTGCACTGGCGCCAGGAACCATGCCGCGAATGGCCTCAGCGGTTGCTTGGTCTGGTGTGTCGACGTCCAGACCCACCAATTCGCCGCAAATCAAGCCCGTCGAAGGGTAATCGGCATATTGCCGCGAATAGACTGGCACCACATTCGCCGCCAATTGCAATTCCTGCCAACGGTAGCCAGCAGGTGTCTTACCCTTCACGGCAACGGGTCGATAGCCGTGCGCAATCAAGCCCCGGCGAAGGTGGTTTATAGGTTCAAGCATTTTGGAATCCTGGTGACGCAATGACGCGTGGTGACGCGTTTTCCGTATGATCTCTCACACGCGCGCGTATATGGGCCAAAAAAGGAAAATCCGTCATTACGCGTCATGCGTCATTGCTTGCAGCGGGCCGCGAAACCTGCACACCGATGTACATTGCTCCGTGTTGTGTGCGCTTCCTCTCGAAACCTCGTTTCACAAGCTCTTGCCCGAAGGATTTTGCCGTTCCGGCATGTTCGCCTGCCGCCTCTGCATATTTCGCCCACGACTCGAATAGATCGGCGGCGAATTCGGAAACACTCCTATTTCGGATATCAACCCGGCAACAATCAGAGAGCCATTGCCCAAAGACGTCCTGCTCAGCGAAGTAAGCCTCGGTCGCCTCCGCAATAGATTTCGGGCGCACCAGACCTTCGCGCTGCCAATCCAGATATCCATTGATCGCCCAGCGCAGGATGCCGGGTGCTTCGCTAATAAGCTTCTTATCTAGCTCAAGATCCTTCTTCGCGGGCGTGTGCGTGAACGGCACGATCATGAATCGACGTCTATTCGCCTCGTCAACGCTATGCAGCGATGGTTGGTGATTGCCGATAATCGTCAGCTTAAACTGCGGCATGTAGGTGAAGAAGTTTTCCCGCATGAAGCGCGCGGTAATCGGGTCGCCACCGGTCAGCGACTTGATGCGACTTTCCGCCCAAGCGCGACCCTGCTCAGTCTCGGATGCAGTCACCAGGCGTGCGCCGCGAAGCATGGCAAGATCGGTCGGGTGGCGGTCCCACTTGCTGGCAGTGAACGTTTCCATGCTGGCAACAACCGCATAGTCGTTCATGATGTGCTTGACAGTGTTGACGTACATTCCCTTGCCGTTCCCGCCAGGGCCGTATGCAAAAACCAATTTTTGCTCTCGCGTATCGCCGGAAAGGCAATAACCGGTCCACTGTTTCAGGAATCGGATCTTCTCCTTATCGTCGTTCATGGCTTCAGCTAGAAACTGCAGCCATCGCCGACAATCTTCTGCGTCAGATGGCGAGACAGATGTGATTTTCGTAATGCCGTCTGCTGGATCGGCCTCGCGCAGCTTTCCAGTGCGCAAGTCAACGGTGCCATCTGGCGTGCCGAGCAGGAAAGGGTCACGATCCCAGTCCTCGAACGTGCGTGCCAATATCGGCTCGCCTTGCGCAAATCCCTCAACGCCGCGCGCAAAAGAGCGCTTTCTGATTGAAGCAAGCGTTCTTGGGCTGTTAGTACCCTTCGACATCTCGCGCGCCATAAGTCGCGCGTAGTGCAGTGCGATCTCTTTTTCGTCGCGCTTCCAGTATTGCCCGGTCCATTCGTGCCATGCACCAGCAGTATGACAATAGCGAAGCTGGTCGCGATAGACGTTCGCAAACACCTTGGCCACACCGTCCTCGGTTGGTGATACTCCCGCGCCGATCTCGCGCTGATTGTCGTTGGCGGCGAAATCGTGGAGGATAACGTTATCGGTCGGTTTAGCTGTAGTGCTGTGCATCGTGCATGCGCCCTTCATGGCAATAAAGTTTGTTGGATCAGATTGCGCTGGCATATCGGCATTCGCCCAAAATCATAGTTGCGATAGTCTTGACCATTTCGCGATCGAACGCAGCGCCGCGTGCGAAGGCTCGATACGAACCGTCGTGAGCGCGGGTAATGCGAACGCCGAACATCTTGACGCCCGGCATGATTTCGACGTCTGCCAACGCGAGATCAGCGCCGAGTGGCGCGTGTGTTGCGATTATCTTCATCGAAGTATGCGTCTCCCATCTGAAACATCCTGGTCAGCTCGCGGTCGATCTGGATCGGGTCGTAATACAAATTGTGAGAACCTGGGATCTTGATCGGCGTGGTGTCGCGGTGGAAGTTAAGCTGCTGCGTCATTCCTTTCCTCCAAGTGTTTGTCGACTGATTACGATCGGCACTCACTCAAGCCCCGAAACTTGGCACCTACCAATATGTGGTTGATCGCCGCGCGAAACGTAAAGCGCCAACAAACAAAACTAGGCATCGGCGACGCGAAAACGGTTGCGGCTTAGAAAATAAACTTGGCAGCACGCATTCTGAACGCTCGAAATTCTTTAGTGTCTTCAATGTGCGAACGGATCACGAAAGTTCAGAACGGACGTTGATTTTCCTAGCGTGCTGGCCGGATTTCGATTCCGAGGGTCGGGAGTTCGAATCTCTCCGAGCGCGCCATTCTTTTTTGGCGGGGTTTGTTGTCCGATCATGGTGCTGGCCGATCTGCCGGTCGTTTCCGGCAGACCGGCCTTGCCTCAATGATGAGCCGAGACGCTCTTCATGCATTGGGACAGGAGATCGGCACCGGCAGAGTGGCCCACATCGCCCAGGCTGATCATGCCGACCATCCGTTTGCTCTTGTTGATCACCGGTAGCCGGCGGATCTTGAGCGTCTCCATGTGATGCACCGCTTTCGCGAGATCGTCGTCTTCCCGGCAGCAGTGGATGCCCTTGGTCATCACATCCCGCGCCATCGTGCGCGCAGGGTTGAAATCCTTGCTCACAAGACCTTTGCAGACGATGTCGCGATCCGTCACCATCCCGATCAGATGATCGTCATGCCCGATCGGAATGCAGCCGATGTCATGCGCTTGCATCAATTTCGCGATTTCGGTGATTGGGGTGTCGGGGCTTACCCAATCGACGCCCTTGTGCATCATGTCCTTGACTTTCATGGAGGACCTCCCTTGCAAGGCAGCAGCCCCCTCTCTTGCAATTTATACAGCAGATCGGGCGCGAGCGCATGTGTGCCGCGCCTTGATCAGGGCGCGCCGACAGATGGCCACGTCATCATGCCGCGTCAGTCGTGCGCACTGATGCGGCCGTGCAGCGCATTGGCGGTCAGGCGTGCGAACTGCGCACGACCGAGATGAAGCAGCGTCTCATGATCGCCGGCTTCTATATAGATATCAGGCTGCATCTGGATGCCGTCATCAACGATAACGTCGAGCCCATAGCAAATGCCGGCGGCGGGAACCGCCCCATGCGCGCAGTCCGCGAACAGCTGATCGATCTCGCTTTCGCCGGCCATGGCGATATTGTCGCCGAATCTCGCTCTCAGATCCGCCAGCCTGAGGTGGTGCGATGCCGGCAGCACGGCGAGCAGGTAGCCGCCGTCACGACGCAACACAATCGCCTTGGCCAAGCGATCGCCCGGGACGTGACATGCCTGGGCAGTATGGGCGGATGACATCGTCAGCACGTGCGGGATTTCTTCGTACTCGATGTTTTCGGCAGAGAGATATTTGTGCAGTGTGGGAGAAATAGTCATGGCGTCACCTCCGGTGCGACATGCAACCCATCCACCGTGGTCCTGCCCGCCGCACGATGAGCGGCTGCGTGGTTTTCAAGACAAAGCATAATTCTTGTCGCTGGACGCTGCAATTCAATCCCTAACGCGGGCGCCCCCCCAGGCTGAGTCGCAGCGCTCGATCGCAGGGCATCCCAGACTTGCCAATTGGAGCGTGTCGCCGGCTATGGCATTGTAGCGCCACAGCGAAGCAATAGTGCCCATCCTCATCGGCCGTGGCGCGCCATTTCACGGTTTTGCGCGACTGCGGCGACGGGTGGTGCACTGCGGCTAGCGCCCCAGAGAGAACCGCATTTCACGTCTGCGCCCGCTCGAACATCATCAGTTCCCAGTCAGCGCGCGTCTCATCGAATTTCAGGATGTGCAACGCTCCGTCGCTATCGAAATGAGGCGCCAGCATCGTACCGTCGTCATCAGGATGGAGCTCGGCTTCAACGCGCATGGTTGGCCTCCCAATGACGGCGGCGCCCAATGCCGCCGCGAGCAGCGTACCGGGTCAGCGCTCCGACGGCCGAGCCGATCTGGCATTGGCTCGCATGGGCGCGCGCGCATAGCCTTCGGGGATAACGATCGAGGGATCGGCCGGGTCCAGCGCATCGTGCGTGACCACCGTGCCCACGAGCGCGGTCGTGGCAAGATCGAACTCTGTCTTTCGCACGGAGGCAAGCGAGGTCTGGACACGCGTGCGGTAGAATACGTAGGCGGCAAGCAGCGCCTGGACAATCGCGGTAAACAGGAATAGCGCGCGCGGCCCTGCCGCCGACATGAAGATGGCGGCAATAAGAGGCCCGAGCACCGAACCGAGGCCGTTGGTAAGCAGGATTGTAGCGGCTATCGGGACGATGTCACTCGCCGGTGTCTTGTCATAGGCGTGGGCAGCGGCAAGCGAATAGCCGGGCAGCGCGAGCGCCCCGAAGAGAATGCCGAACAGCAGCAGCGTATTTCCCGATGCGGAGATCAGCCACGAGGCGACGCCCGCGGCGGCGGCTCCGACCAGGAGAACAAGCAAAACCCAGCGGCGATCGAAGCGGTCGGACAGGCGGCCGATCGGCAACTGGACGATCGCTCCAGCCAGCACCGACGTACTCATGAACAGCGCCGCATGATTGATGCTGAGGCCGCTGCCGGCGGCCGACAGCGGCGCAAGCCCCCAGAATGCACCGTTAGCGGCTCCAATCATGAAACTTGCGACCAGCGCGACCGGCGCCGCGCGATAGAGCTGCCCGACGCGAAAGCTGACGATGGTGATCGGTGCTGGTTGCGCCGCGCGGGTCAGCGCCACCGGCACGATAGCCAACGAGGACAGCATGGCTGCCACCATGAAGTTCCCAGCCTCGGCGATCGGATAAAGCGTCACCAAACTCTGGCCAAATGTGATGGCTACATAATTGACCACCACATACGCCGACAGCACGAGTCCGCGAGTCTCGTTCGAGGCGCGATCGTTGAGCCAGCTCTCGACCACCAGGTAGAGTCCGGCGAGGCAGAGGCCGGTCAGGGCGCGGAACACGATCCAGGCCGCGACGACCGGCGCGAGCGCGTAGGCAAGCGCCACGGCAGCCGCTACCGCCACCATTGCCGTAAAGGCGCGAATGTGTCCTGCGCGCAGGATCAGGTAAGGCGCGAGCAGACAGCCGCTGACGAAGCCGACGTAATAGGCGGAACTGATGACGCCGAGCGCAAGATTGTCAAAGCCTTCTGCGCTGCCGCGCAGCGGCAGCAGGGTAAATTGCAGGCCGCTGCCCGCAAGCAGGAACGCGAGCCCCAGGAGCAACGACACGATCGGTCGCAAGGTCTTCGGCATCCAGATCGACCCAACATTCATCGGAGTTCAGGTTCATTTGAATCCACAATGTGTTGATAAGGCAGATGGATGATAAAAAGTTGCGAACCAATTCAGGGGCAATTGCGGGGGGATCGGTTGCGCTGAGTCAAACGTCTTCGCAGTCATGCCTGGCGCGCATCTCCAGATATGGAATTTGAGTGGACAGCAACAAAGGCGAAGCCTTTGCGCGGGTAGCAAAGCAGTCGATCACCGGCTGAAATGGCAGGGTTCGTATCACTGCGATCCTCAGGGGTGACGCCGCGCCAGGTTCAAGTTCAAGGCCTTGTCCAGATTGCTGGCCTTTTCCAGCGCTGCTGCGCTCGGCAAGAGGGCCGACGCGAGGTCGGTCCCGGTGAAATCGGCGCCTGCGAGATTGGCGTTGGACAAGTCGGCTCCCGCAAGGTCGGCCTGCTTGAGATCGCAATTTGCCAGGTTGGCGTTCTGCAACTGTGCGAATTCGAGATCCGCACGAGAAAGCCTGGCGCCGCTCAGATCCGCATTCCTGAGATCGGCGGATTTGAGCACGCCGCGCATCAGGCCCATCGATTGGTTGCGCATATCGGCGCTCAAATCGGCGCCGGTGAGCCTGGCCCCGGTCAGGCTGGCACCGGAAAGATCCGCGGTGACGCGGGCGCCGTTCAGATCGGCGCCGCCGAGCTTCGCGCGTTGCATCTGCGTGCCGAGCAGTGATGCGTTCACAAGAGACGCACCGGTCAAATCCGCGTCGATCAGCCAGGCCTGGTTGAGGATGGCATGATCGAAGCGTGCGCCTTTCAGATTGGTCCGGTTGAACTTGACGAGGCGAAGATTGCTGCCGGAGAAGTCAAGCCCTGAGAGATCGAGGTTGGAGAGCCGCTTCCCTTGCAAATCCGCGGAGCGCTGGCCTGCGGGGTCCTGAGGCGCCGCCTTGAGGAGCGCCTCGACCTCGGCGCGCGTCATCTCCGCCATCGACATTTCGGAGCTGTTGAGGTCGACGTTGCTCAACATGCCCTGCGATACGGCGTCAATGGGATCAACCAGCAGCACCGTCAGCGCCACAAGAGCAAATGCGAGACGAAACAGCATCACCGTCCCTCCGCTCTTCGAAGTCCGGCATCGTCGCCCGTATTTTCGCTTGCTCGCAGCGTCAGCTTGCTGGTCGAAGTGGGCCGCCGGATTGTGCAACAGTATGAAACCGGGTCATGCTCCTGGCAATGCCGTGGCTGCCCCATCCGAGGGGAAGTCAAGCGTTAGATCGTAGCCTGTCGCAGATTCGGCGATCGCGGCGAGGAACCAGGCCGGTGCGTCATAGGCCTGTCATGCCCATCTTCATCGGCCGTGGCGCGCCTACTCCGCCAAAGACAGCGGACGAAACCATTTTCCCCGCTCCGCGAAGTCAGCCCGAAACAAACCTGGCGCAGCCTCCCCCCTATTGCACCAAAGGGGATTGGATCATGTGGGACTTCATCAACGCATTTTACCGGGAATTTTGCCTGGCTCGCCTGCAGGAGATGCGGAAGGTCGAGCACATCGTCTAGTCGGGCTCGAGCATGAAGAACGACCGGCCTTTGGGCGGCGCGATCGTGGCGGCCCTGGCGATCGCGGCAGTGGTGTGGGCGACGATCGGCCCTGCGCCAACCCACAAAAGGGTTCTGAATCATCAACCGATCGCGCGGCGCTAGGCTGCCGGGGTGATCAGGCCGACCCTCATGTCCTTGGCCAGGTAGACGCAGGTCTCGTCCGCAAGCACCCGACCTTCGGCAATTCCCAGCACCAGTCTGCCGCGCCTGACCTGACGCATGTCGACCTCGTAGCGCACGCGTCTGATATCGGGCGTGATATGCCCTCTGAACTTCACCTCGCCGACACCGAGCGCACGGCCCCTGCCCGGCGAGCCCGACCAGCCGAGCCAATAGCCGATCATCTGCCACATGGCGTCGAGCCCCAGGCACCCCGGCATCACCGGGTCGCCGGAAAAGTGGCAGTCGAAGAACCAGAGGCCGGGGGTTATGTCCAACTCGCCGACGATGCGGCCTTTGCCGAAGGCGCCGCCGTCGACGCTGATCTCGGTGATGCGGTCCATCATCAGCATCGGCGGTGCCGGCAATTGCGCATTGCCCGGGCCGAAATAGCCGCCCTCACCTGATCTGAGCAGCTCTTGCTTGCTGTAGGAAAGTTGCGGCGTGTGAAAGTCGTGCGGGTTGGGCAAGGCGAGACCTTTGCTGGGGTGCTGATATCGGTTGCTGAACGTCAGGTGCTGCCGCTGCGGTCGCCTGCTCCCCCGTCCGCCTCCGTGCTCAGGCGCAGTGCGGCCGCGATGAAGGCCCAGATGTCGCGCGTCAGTCGCTCCGGATCGGGCCTCGGCTCGCGCATCAGGCTGCCGATCAGCGCTTGGCGAATCCCGCCGATCATCAGCGCGATGGTGAGATGAGGATCGATCTCGCCGGAGACGATGCCGTCACGCTGCGCCTTCTCCAGCATGCGCGCACCGGCGGCGAGCTGGCGGTTGGTGAAGGCGGTCTCGACGTCGAGCACTTCGGGCGCGCGGCTCAACGCCCCGATGACCAGCGGGGCAAACGGGTGCGCATAGTGAAACGCGACATAGGCGCCGATCCGTGCCCGTTCGCGGGCCGCCCAGCTTTCCGAGGGCAGCGTGGCGCCGCTGAACGCCGCCTCATCGAGGCTGACGTAGAAGTCCTCGACGACGGCGGCGATCAGACCCGCCTTGGATCCGAAGTGATGATAGGCGAGCCCGACCGAGACCTGCGCACGTTTCGCGACAGCCTGCATCTCGAGATGCCCTTGCCCCCGGATGAGCTCCGCCTCAGCCGCGCGAACCAGCTTTTCTCGTGCCCCTGCACCGGTCACGGACATTCTGAGCCTCCTTGAATTGAATTCAATTCAA
The DNA here is from genome assembly GCF_001542415.1 of Bradyrhizobium macuxiense. Classification (GTDB taxonomy): domain Bacteria; phylum Pseudomonadota; class Alphaproteobacteria; order Rhizobiales; family Xanthobacteraceae; genus Bradyrhizobium; species Bradyrhizobium macuxiense. The sequence continues at coordinate 104,386 of NZ_LNCU01000011.1, read as the reverse complement.
TAGAAGGTTGAGAGAATGTCAAGCCACTGGGCTCGTGTTGTCGCTCCAGCGCACCAAAACCGCAGGAGCGCCCCGTACTGATCACGCCCGCTCTTGCGCGGCCATGTCTTGCAGGAGCGCGAGAGCCTCATCGGCACGGTGCTCGGGCACCAACAGATGATCATGATAGAACGCCGAGACCGCGTTCACGCTGATGGCGGCGTCCGCGAGGCGAGCTTCGATCGCGGCGAGAAAGCCGACAGCGTCAAGCGAGGAGTGAACGGTCAGGGTGAGAAGGCGCGAGGCGAACAAATAGCGCAGCCCGGCGCGTTCGGCCTCCTCTCGCAGCATCAGTCGTGCCTTCCCGTTCGCGAAACGTCAGCAGCGGCGTGACAGCGGCCGGCATGTCCTCGCCCGCGGCAATCGTGCAGAACACGAAAACGCCGTCCTGCATTTCGGGCTTCATCGTCCGCAACAACGCCTTGAGATCGCGTTCGCCGGCCACTGCGCATCTCCTGCAAGAGATGTCGCCCATTTTATCCGCGCGGGATGCCGACGCCACAATGGTGACAGAGACGGCGTTGGGCTGGGCGCGGCACGTCGCGACAGCCGTCAACTTGCGCTTCAGTTGCTCGGGATCTTGCGGCGGACGGCCTCCACGCCGGCGTCAGTGACGCGATACCTTCGCCCCGCGGCTCCCTCCGGCACGATCCAGCCCTTCTCGAGCATCCCCGCGACAGTGCTCGGCCCGACGCCTGCGGGAAACGGGAGGCGATTCCTGATCGCGTCGATCGCCACGCGCTCGAGATGCGTGGCGACGTGCGACGGGCGCGCCCGATAGGCCTTTGCGACAATGAGGATCGACAGAATTTCCGCGCGGCGGCGCACGGCTGAGGGGCTGCGGGTCAGCTCGTTGCTGATCTCAAGGGCATTCTTGCCGGCCTTGGCGAGTTCCTTAAGCTTCTCGTCCTCGTTGGAGGTCCAGTGCCGCACGCTCCCCATTTGCCCCTCATCGCCTCGATACATCGTATCTGGAACCGATGCATACGCAGGCAGCGCTGATTTGCCATGTGACTTTCGGCACCCGTTGATGCGCCGATCGGGACTAACGGCGAGGCAGATGGCACGCGTCGAATTGACGCTGGCCGAGGATATCAGCAAGGGGATCGACAAGGGAATCGACAAGGCATCGGCCCGCGAACGGCACCCTCATCAGGGAGCCGATCGCGGCGCCATCGGATGCGGCAGTCAGTGCTTGCTCGGCTCGAGGGTGATCAGCACGCCGGTCGGCTCCGGCTCGTGCGGCCGCAGGCTCGTGAGCTCCGGATCACTCCACTCGGCAAGACTCACGACCTCGCCTGTCTGCCCCTTCATGTCTGGTGCTTCGGCGGGTTCGAGCACCTTGAGGCCATTCCTGTCGACGAAGAACGTGTGGTCACCGAACACACTGTTCAATTGTGCGACCGCCGGATGGTTCTCGGGAAGCACCTGGGCATCCAGCTGCGTCATTGTTTGTTTCACCTGCGCGGAACTTAACTTCATGCGCTGCTCCTCTTTTCTTGGTTTCGGCCTTGGTTGGTTTCCTTGGCTGGTTGCCTTGGCTGGTTCCCCATCGCCCGCGTCCTCAGGACTCTCGAACCGTTCCCGCATCGAAACGTTCCCGCACGCGACACAATGACTCCGCGCACACAGGTTCCGCGGAAGCTACGCGTCCTTCAATTCCGCGCGACCGGACCGCGCGCTATGTCGTCGACGGCGACGTTGTGGCTTGCATGGGCTCGCGCGCAGGCCGCATGTGAATCAATGCATCGAGAACCAGGACGAGGACGGGACGATGCTCGTCGTCGACCAGTTCCGTCTTGAAGATCACGACGGCGTCGCGCCGCTCCGGCCTGATGGTGATCTTCTGGATCTCTGACTGGCCCGTCAGCGTGGCCGCTGGACGCACCGGACGCGGCAAACGAATCTCGAGGCTCCGTCCGACGATGCCCGCAACCTTGGTCCAGATCGCCTCCACCACGAGGCGTTGATAGATCGCGATGGTGTTGAAGCCGCTGGCAATCAAACCACCGAACGGGCCTGCTTCCGCTGCAATCGGGTCGGCATGGATCGGCACCGGATCATATTTGCGAGCGAAGTCCAGGATCTCGGCCTCGCCGATCGTGTAGGCGCCGAGCTGAAATGTCTGGCCCTCAGCGAGATCTTCCGCATACAGCATTGCGCAGCTCCGTGTTTCAGCTGCGACGATAGACGAATGCCGACGGCGTTCCATTACCTGAGAGGTCATCGATTGCCGTCGCACGCGGCAACCGATCCCGAGACGGACGCGCGACGTGGATCGCGCGCTGCATGTTTCGTCGACGTTACTGCAGCCGCGCGGACCTCGCCTTCGCGGCCTTGACGGTGTTCTCCATCAGGCAGGCGATCGTCATCGGGCCGACGCCGCGCGGCACCGGCGTGATGGCGGAGGCAACCCGCACCGCTTCGTCGAAGGTGACGTCGCCGCGCACCTCATAGCCGCCCTCCGGCTTCTCGACGCGCGTGGTGCCGACATCGATGACGATGGCCTGCGGCTTGATCCAGTCGCCGCGGACGAGCCCGGCCTTGCCGACCGCGCTGACCAGGATATCGGCCTGACGGCAGATGTCGCTAATGCCGCGGGTGTGGACGTGCGTCTGCGTCACCGTCGCATGCTCCTTCAGGAGCAGCGCGGCCATCGGCTTGCCGACAACGTTGGAGCTTCCGATCACCACGGCATGACAGCCGGTGAGATCGGTGCGGATCGACTTGATCAGGCGCAGGCAGCCGAGCGGCGTGCACGGCACCAGCGCGTCGTCGCCGTGAAACAGGCGGCCCGCATTCAGCGCGTGCAGGCCGTCGACATCCTTGCATGGATCGACCGCGGCCATGATGCGCAGGGTGTCGATATGCGCCGGCAACGGCAATTGAACGAGGATGCCGTCGATGTCGTCGCGTGCGTTGAGCGCATCGATCACGCCGAGCAGATCGGCCTCGCTGGCATCGTGCGACAGGAATTCGACCTCGCCGCGCAAGCCAAGCCTTTCGGCCATCCTGATCTTGCTTTGGACGTAAATCTGGCTGGCGGGATCGTCGCCAACCAGGACCACGGCGAGCCCCGGCACGCGGGGCAGCTGGTCGAGTTCGTCTGCTATGCTGTCGATGAGAATCCGGGCATGCATGTGCCCGTCGAGAATGTTCGCCGTCATGGCACCTCCGTTCGAAGTGGTGCCCAGGCGCGCGGCGTTCAGCCTCTGCGCTCCCCGATGGTCATCCATCCAAGCGCCAGTCGCGCAGATAGCGGGCTTATATCCAGCCCACCCCGTCGAGGCAATGGCTCGGCCGTCACAAGCCACGGCTCCCAAAAAGCGAGGCTGACCCCGCCGTCGGCGCGCGAATGGGCCGCGGCCGCCGGCCCCGGTATTCCCCTGGAAGCCAACCCGGAGGGTCACGTCGGGGGTAGGATTTGTATGGAACTTGCGATAAGTCACGCTACCCGCCCGGCTTTTCCGATCGCGGGCGCCCTCCTCCGGTCATCACGTCATTTCGGACATTTTGGACATGAGACACATCATCCTCGCGCTGGCGCTCCTGTACCCGGCTGCCGCGCTCGCCCAGGGTACCACCCCGCCGCCCGCCGACGCCAAACCGGCCGCCGCGCAGCCGCCGATGGTCGGCGACAAGCCGCTGGTCCAGGTCGGCAAGAAGTCGGCCGCCAGGAAGGGCGAAAAGACCGCCCCCGGCAAGCCGCAGTCGGTCGCACAGAAGCTGCAGGCCTGCCAGGACATCGACGACGGCACCAAGGACCGGCTGAATTGCTACGACGAGATCTTCAAGCCGCAGCCGAAGCCGAAGGCCCCCGCCGCCAAGGCCGTGAATGAGTGCCGCTTCTCGAAGGAAGAGGACGAGCGTCTGGCCTGCTACAACGGCTTCGCCGACAAGATCCCGCGGCTGCCCCGCTAATCGCCCTCGCCGCTACCGAAGCGGCGATGGCTCGAGCTCGAGGCCAATTGTCGGGTTGATGACGCGATTACGCGCCACGGCCGCCAGAAGCAGCGGCCGAGCGCCGACGTCGATTATACGGGCTGGGCTACCAAGTGCCGAAGCCGCCGAAGAAACCGCGCTGCTGCTGCTGGGCCATGCGGAACGGCTGGAACATACCCGGCTGCGCCATGCGCATCGGCTGCAAATGGGTCGGCGGGCGGGCCCTTGCGATCCGGCGCTTCTTGGGCGCCGGCTTTGCTTCCGCCACCACCGGCGCGGTCTTGGCATCGGCCTTCGCGTCGCCCTTGCCTTCCGGCGGAACGAACTGGGCGAAGGTATCGCGAACCCGCGAACCCGGCGACGTGATCGGCGGCGTCGCCGCAGCGACCGCGTTCACCTGAGCCGGAACGATGGTCGGCAGGTTGGTGTCATAAACCACCCGCTCGGGCAATTTCTGGGTCGACCTGATGCGGACCAGGCTCCTGTCGAAGCCCGGCGACGACAGGGTCGAGAGGGCGGCCACGTCCTCCTGCGGCACGATCGCGGTCACCACGAACAACAGCGCGAGCAATGCTCCGCCGACAAACAGGAAGTAACGCGCCACTGGCATCTTGATAGCTCCCCCCGCGCAACGTGGGCGCGGTTTATCTCGCCTAGGCACGACGACTCCTGTCATCGCGCGCTGAACTCATCGTTTGCGCATGATCGCCCCGCAAAATCGCCATCCGCGCTGCCGGGCCATGGTCAAACGGGCAAGCTATTAGTTAGTTCCTCGCTGCCCCCTGTGGTTCACCCTCGGCGGTCACTTTTTCGGGATGAAGCGGTCAGAGGCGGCTCGCGGTCACCACTGCGCATTTGGCCTTGCTCGCGTTAATATTTACGAACCCGATCAACATGTGGGGATAGGTCTTGCGGCTCTTCATGGCGATGATGCCGGGGATCGCGCGCCTGAGGTCGGTCACGTGACTGCCGTCATCGCGGATGAAGTCGCAGTCGATCTCGACGTCCTTTACCGCGAAATCATTTCTATTGCGCAGCGTCAGGGTGACGAGCGCTTTTGACCCGAGCCCGCCGCGTTGGAAGAATTGCGAGGAGATGCGTAGCCCGTCGAGCGGCGATTTCTCGGTCGTCGGCTCGGTGGGCTTGGGCTCGGCCTCGAGCGTTGCCTGCGGCGGAGTGGCCACCCCGACGGTCGCGGGCTCGGTGGCCGGCGCGGCCGCCACCGGCGGAGAGGGTACGTCCTTTAAAGTCCCCTGATCCGATTGCGTCTGGGTAGATACATTTTGCGTCGGGAGGACGAGTGAGGAGTATGCCGGCCAGTCGTCCTTGCCTCCGGCGTCGCTCGGCTCGGGCAGCATCAGCCATGCGGCGACCCCGGCGACGACAATCAGCGGCAGCGCTACGCTCGCGCAAAGGCGGACTGCACCGACACGTCCGGCGCCAGCATTCGCAAACGAATGACGAAACGACGCCAAGCCGATCCGCATTCTCGTGCCCTCACCCCGGCGACAACGCCGCAAGCAGCACCCCGCCGCAGGGCCTCGGAGGCGACCACGGCAGGGCGCCACTACTAAGACAACAACGGATATCCGAAATGGTTTCATTTCAGGGCGGCAGTATTGCGGCAAACCTAGCAGGCAAGCCGCGCACGAGGATGGAATTGCCCGCGACCGGCCGCTAGATTTGCGCCGCTTCAGAAACAGCGCCCGCGGTACACACGGCGCGACAACAACCAATAAGGAGATCGCGATGCCGACCGTGACCTGGGACCATGTCCACCTGCGCAGTCCGGATCCCGAGGCGACCGCCACCTGGCTTCGCGACATCCTCGGGGCCGAGATCATCCGCGGACCCGGCCGCATCGACGTTCAACTCGGCGGCGCCAGGGTGTTCATCGCGGAGGTGGCTCCAGGCGATGGCGTCAACGCTCCGCCGGTAACGCCCTATCAGGGGCTCGACCATTTTGGGCTCACGGTGAAGGACATTGACGCGGTCGCCGCCGAGATCAAGGCCAAGGGCGTCGAGTTCACGAAGGAGCCGACCACGATCCGCCCCGGCGTCCGCATCTGCTTCATCCGCGGCCCGCAAGGCATCTCGATCGAGCTGCTCGAGCGCGACAAAAAATACACGTAAGCGCGACGACAGGCGCTCGTCGACGTGGTCCGGATCTCGCGACCGCTACGTCATGCTACCGGGCATGAAGCAGCGGATCGTGATGCCCATGTAGCTGCGGATCGGCCAGACCATGGCGCGGCCGGCGCGGTTGGGCTCGGTGATCACGGCCTCGTCCGGCACGTCGATCCATTCGCCGTCGAGACGAACACGATAATGTCCGTCCTTGGACTCCCAATCGACGTCGCTGACGGCGGTGCCGTCGGCATCCGAGCAGCATGGCCCCTTCCCGCTGCGCAAACCATCAAACCATTGTTTGAGCGGCGAATTGGCATAGCGGCCATCGGGATCGCGCGCCTGCGCAACATGTGCAGCGGCCACCAACAGGAACACAAGGCCAAGGCACAGTGACGTTGTGGCACGGCTCGCACGGAGACGGGCCCAACTTCCAGGGTCGCTGCGCGGGCGCGCCAAACGGCCGCCGGCTTCAATCCAGTCTGTCATGTATGTATGCTCCAGCACTACCGGCCAGTGCAACCAGAGCCATGCATTTCGCGGGCCAATATGATTCGCGCGTACGGTCCGCTGTCATCGCGCCGTCACACCGGCTGGCAGGAACCGAGGGTTCGTACCAACTCCGGACGTCCCGGAATCAACCTGCCGCGTTGCACGAGGTTGCGCGCTTTGGCATAAAAAACCAACTGGCTTCCGTGGGCGCGGGGCCGGCAAGCGGGACGTCATGAAGAACGGGCTGTATTCAATCCACGTCACTCTGCTGGACGGGCGCGTCGGCAAGGGCAGCGGTGTGATTCTTTTCTGCGACGGCCAGATTCTGGGCGGCGACGCGTTCCTCTACTATACCGGCAGCTACACGGTGAAGGGCGACGCCTTCAAGGGCGAGGTTTTGGTGCAGCGCCACACCACGCCACGCGAGACCGACAATCCGCTGTTCGGCGGCCCGGCCCCAGTCGGCATCGGCGTCTCCGGCACCTTCACCGACACCCGCGGCACGATGAGCGGAACCGCGCTGGTCGGCAAGGCAAGCCTGATCTTCGGCGCGACGCTGCACAAGCTCGCGGATATCAACTAGCCGTTTGCCGACGGGCTCGGACCAGACGCTCCCGAAGGACGTCAAATGTCCCTCGTCGCCTCTCAGGTCGCGCCTTGCGCCTCGACGTAGAGCGCGTAGATCGAGTGACAGGCCGCCATATAGAGGCGGTTGTTCTTCGGCCCGCCGAAGGTCAGGTTCTCGCACCGCTCGGGCAGACGGATGAAGGCGAGCCGTTTGCCCTCCGGGCTGAACACCATCACGCCGTCGAGATCCTCCGGCTTTCCCTTGAGCTGATAGACCTTGCGGCCGTCGACGTTGGTCGGTTCAGACTGCAGCGCCCCGTTGCTTCCCCAACCGCACCAGAGGTTGCCGTCGCGGTCGACGCGGAAGCCGTCGAGCGATCCCTGATCGGCGGCGTCGATCAGTTTCGTCTTGTTCCCGACAGTGCCGTCCGCATTGACGTCGTAGCTCCAGATGCTGCGGTTCGGCGTGCCCTTCCACTCGACGACGTAGAGCTTCTTCTCGTCCGGCGAGAAGGCAAGCCCGTTGGGATTGACGAGGTCGGTGATCACGGCCGTCAGCTTTCCGTCAGTCCCGATGCGGAACACGTTGGTGTTGTCCTGCTCGCGCTTGGCCTTGAATCCTTCCCACTCGCCGGCAATGCCGAACACCGGATCGGTGAACCAGATCGTGTCGTCGGACTTCACCACGATGTCGTTGGGAGCATTCAGGCGCTTGCCTTCGAAATTGTCGGCGAGCACGGTGATCTTGCCGTTCTTCTCGGTGCGCGTGATCCGCCTTGTGACCGAATGCTCGCAGGTCACGAGCCGCCCCTGACGGTCGCGGGTGTTGCCGTTGGCGAAATTGGCCGGGCTGCGGAAGACGCTGAGGCTGCCGTCCTTCTCGCTGTACTTCATGATGCGGTTGTTGGGGATGTCGCTGAACAGGAGATAGCCGCCGTCAGGGAAATAGACCGGCCCCTCCGCCCAGCGCAGGCCGGTTGCGACCTGCTCGAGCGTGCTGCTGTAGAGCCGGTATTTCGCAAAGCTCGGATCAAGGATCTCGACCGCCGGATCGGGATAGCGCTGGTTGGGTTTGAACGGAAACGACTGCGCCAGCGCACGGCCCGCCACCGTGCTTGCCACGCCGGCGCCGATGCCGGCAATCACGTTGCGACGCGAGATCATGGTCTTCTTCCCCTTCTGATTCCGCCGACTGGCCGACGATCCATTGAGCGAGCGGTACGGGCGTTGTCCCTGATGGTCCAATGCCCTTCCGGCATCAATCGATACTGATCGAATATCGATGCTCGGGAGGCAGCGATTTCCGCACGCTCGATTAGCGACGCGTTGAGACTCCGGTCCGTCACCCTGAGGAGGCGCGCAGCGCCGTCTCGAAGGATCGACGGCCACCGGCGGGGCCGTGCATCCCTCGAGGCTCGCCCAGCGGCGCAAGTGCGCCGCAAGGCTTGCACCTCGAGCGACAAAGGCGGAGCCTTTGCGCGGGGATGACGGGTTAGACTGCCAAATGTCAACTGACCGGGTTACTCCGCCGCCTGCTCCAGCGGTGCGACGCGGGGCAGGATCATCCGGATGCGCGTGCCCTGGCCCGGTTCGGAATCGAGGTTGAGGCGGCCGCCGAGACGGGTGGTGATGATGCTGTAGACGATGTGCAGGCCGAGCCCGGTGCCGCCCTGGTCGCGCCGCGTCGTGAAGAACGGATCGAAGGCGCGGCGACGCACATCGAGGCTCATGCCGCAGCCATTGTCGGCGAAGATCACCTCGACATAGTCCTTGCCCGAGGCGTGCACCTGGATGTTGACCTCGCCCGCCCGACCGTTCGGAAACGCGTGCGCGACTGCGTTCAGGAACAGATTGGTCAGCACCTGGCCGTACGGCCCGGGATAGGAATTCATGATCAGGTTCGGTTCGCAATCGACGTTGAGCGTCAGATTGTGTTTGCGCAGGCCGGGCCGCAGACTCATCACCACCTGCTCGGTAAGATCGCCGAGATCGAAGGTGCGCTGGTCCGAATAGTTGCGGTCGGCCGCGACCTGCTTGAACGACTGGATCAGCTCCGCGGCGCGGTTGAGATTGGCGACGAGCTGCGACGACGCATCACGGGCGGTGTCCAGGAAATCATTGAGGCTGGAGCGGCGCAGATCGCCGCGCTCGACCTGGCCGGCGAAATTCGCGGTCTTGCGCTCGAGCGCGGATGCTACCGTCAGGCTGATGCCGACCGGATTGTTGACCTCATGCGCGACGCCGGCCACCAGCCGTCCGAGCGCGGCGAGCTTCTCGGCCTCGATCAGCGAATTCTGGGTCTCGCGCAGATTGCGCAGCGCCGCTTCGGCGGAATCCTTCGCCTTGCGCATCTCCTGCTCTGAACGCTTGCGCTCGCCGATGTCGAGCGCGACGGTGACGATGTTCTCGATCTCGCCCTGCGCATCGAGGATCGGCAGCTTGTTCACCAGCCACTGCCGCATGTTGCCGGCGGAATCCTTGTACTCCTCCTCGTAGAAGCCGAGCTCGCGGCGTGCCGACAGCACGCGCTTGTCGTTCTCGTCGGTCTTGGCCGCGCCGTAGCGCAGCATCAGATCGGCGGTGGTCTGGCCGGTCGCGTCCTGCGGCTCGATGCCGAAGATGCCGGCCATGTAGCGGTTCATCATCACATAGCGCAGGTTACGGTCCTTCACGTTGATGACCGCGGGCACGGTGTCGATCACCATCTGCAACAGGCGGCGGCCTTCGGCGATCGCATCTTCGGCGCGCTTCTGGTCGGTGATATCGCGCACCGTACCTTCGTAGCGGATCACCTCGCCGCTGTCGTTGCGCACAGCGGTGGCCGAGTCGGACAGCCACAGCACGGTGCCATCGCGCGAGCGCACCTGGTACTCGTAGTCACGCACCATGCCGTCGCGCTGCATCAGCTTCTGATATTGCGCGCGGGCCGCCCGATCCACATAGACCGCAGAGGCGATATCGTCGATGCCGTTGATCAGGTCCTGCGGCGTGGCATAGCCCATCATCCACGCCAGCGCAGGGTTGGCGTTGAGCAGCGTGCCACCCGGCGTCGTCACGTAGATGCCGTCGACGGAGGATTCGAACAGCTTGCGGTAGCTCTCCTCAGCCAGCCGCTGCTCGGCAAGCGCACGCAGCGCCGCCTCGCGCGCGCTGTCCGCGTCGACAAGCGTCCGCCGGAACACCTCGGCGGCGCGCGCGATATCGCCGATCTCATTGTCGAGATCGGCACCGGGAATGAACGCGCTCTTCTCGCCGCCCGCGACCTTGCGGATCGCGCCCGCGATCCTGGCAAGCGGACGAACGGTGCGGCGAACCACGAGGATCGATGCGAACAGGCCGATCAGGACGCCGGCCGTACCGAGCACAATGCTCTGCCATTTCGCCTCGGCCAGCGTGCGCGCGAAATCCCGCGACAGCACGTGCCCGCGCCGCGCGCTGAGCTCGCGCAACAGCTCGGTGACGCGCTGGATCAGCCGCCCCTCCTCACCGAGCACCTCGCGGTCGATGTCGGCGATCTGGCCCTCGCGCACCGAGATAGCGATGATCGCCTCGGCATATTTGTCGACCGCGGTCCGCAAGGCGGGATCGGCAATGGTCATCGCGCGCATGTTCTGCGCGGCCTGCTCGGCCGCTGAGGTGTTATGCGCGAGCAGCGCGGTGCCGATGCGGCTCTGGATTTGCGACAGCGCCGTCGCCACGACCGGATCCGGACTCGCGGCGATCGCCTTGTCGAAGGCATCGCGCAGCGGCGGCAGTGCGGCAACCTGTTCTGCGCGACCGCTGAGCAGCGTCGATATCTGCTCGATGCCGCTCCGATATGTCGCAAGCCGCTGGGTGACGCCGTCGATCATGTCCTGCTGCTCGGGCGCAAGCTCGATGCGCGTCTTCTTCAGGATCTCGCTCAGCGATTGCGCCGCCTCCGCGACCTGGGCCGACTGGTTGCCCGGCTCGGTGACGAAATCCCGTGCGGCCAGCCGCAGCTCGTTCATGCGGCGGTCGATATCCTCGGCGATGTCGCCGACGCTTTGCAGCCGCTGCAGCTCGGCAAAGGTCGTATCGATGTGACGGATCGCGATCACGCTCGCGGTGGACGTGATGATGATCACAGCCAGGACCAGCATGAAGCTGCCGAACGTGAGTTGGCCGATCGACAGCGAGAACGCTCGTGGCGCTTGCGAATTCGGCGGCAGTTCTGCGGTCATGTCATCGAGGCCGGGGGATCCTGTCGGCCGCAATATACGGGAAATTACGGGCTTTTGGGAACATGCTGACACAGATCAACAAGCCGGTCGTAAGACCGAGGGTGATTTGCGTCACGCAGGTTGAGCCTATGCCCCGATCCGGCACTGCTCGGCAGCATCCGGCCGGAGGCCAGAAGCACAGCGCCCCGGAGTTGACGATCTCAGGCCGTGGCGAGCTTCCGCGCCGGGATCGTCATCGCGGCGACACCGATCACGACACAAGCGAGCCCGACCCATGTCGTCGGGCCCAGCCGTTCGCCCAGAAACACGACGCTGAGCGCAACCCCGATCGGCACCCGCAGATAGGCCTGCGCCGTGGTGCCCACCGAGCCGAGGGTCTGGATCAGGCGGAAGTAGACCACGAAGGCGATCGCGGTCGAGAACACCGCAAGGGCTGATAGCGCCAGCAGCGACGTCGTCGACGGCGACAGCGTCCAGGGCCGCTCCACGACAAGGCTGATCGGCACGAGGATGACAGCCCCCGCGATCAGCGAGCCGGCCGCCGGCGCCATCGGGTCGAGGCCCTTGAAGCCGCGGCTGAAGATCGCAGCACAGGCGTAGCAGATGGTCGCAGCCACGATCGCGACCTCGGCGAGGATACCCCTGTCGAGGTCGCGGAATGCATCCACGCCGACGATCAGGCAGATGCCGGCCATGCCGGCGACCACGCCGAACAGCTTTCGCGGGCTCGCCGTCTCGTGGCGGGTAATGGCGGCCGTGAACAGGAAGGTGAAGATCGGCGAGGCCGAATTGAGGATCGTGGTCAGGCCGGCATCGACGAGGCGCTCGCCCCAGGCGATCAAGGTCCAGGGGATCACGCTGTTGAGGCAGGCCTGGAAGACGAAGCGGCGCCAGGTCGCAAGATCCGTCGGCATCGTCACGCCGCGGATTCGCATGATGACAAGCAGCAGCAGGCCCGCGATCGCGGTCCGCGCCGCGATCAGTGTGATCGGCGGGATGGTCTCGACCCCGAGCTTGATGAAGGTGTAGGAGCCGCCCCAGAGCGTGGCGAGCGCAAGCAAGAGGGCCAGCTCGAAGGCCATGCCGGGCTGGCGGGGGATGGCGGTCATTGGCAAGGATTCCGTCTTGATGGTTGAGACGGAAACTACATCGGCGGTAGGCGATGATACTTCGGTACAGGCCGAAGTGTGTAGAAAGCGATTGTCTTTCTCATCGTCGTCCCGGCGAAAGCCGGGACCCATTACCACAGGGCTGTGTTGTTGGAAAAAGGTGCGGCCCCAGCATCGCGCAACAATGAAGATCGGTGGTTATGGGTCCCGGCTTTCGCCGGGACGACATCGTGTGTTACGCCGCCTGTGAGCCATATACTCTCTATCCGTCAGGACGACGGATCACGCCCTACCCTCCCGCGCCGACCTCGAAGACCTCGCCGTCATAGCCCGCCTCCTTGGGGATTCGGAGCTGGCGGCCGGTGGCGGTCTTGGTCATCACGGGCGTCACCGTGACGATCGACATGCCCTCGGCATCAGCGAGCGCAGCCTCGACGCTGGCCTGCTTGCCGAGGCGGATCAGGTTGCGCGTGGTCGGGAACGGCAGCTTGAAGCGGCCGGTCTCGCCGCCCGCCAGCGCCTCGCGCGGCGACACCCAGATCGAATCGGTCGACTCCTTGCCGTCATGGGCACCGAGTTGCTCGGGAGGTGCGGCGGCGAGGAAGAACCAGGTGTCGAAGCGCTTCGGCATGCCCTCCGGCGTGATCCAGTGCGCATAGGGCACGAGCTCGTCGAGCGCGAGCACCATGCCGCTGTCGGCCAGGATCGCCTGGAAGGTGATCTTGCCTTCGTTCAGGTCAGCGCGATGGGCATTGGCGATCTCGCTCGCCCGGTTGGCATCGACGAGAGCCTTCGAGCCCTTCGGCCGCGCCAGCAGGATGCCGCTCTCCTCGAACGTCTCGCGGATCGCGGCGATGCGGAAGCTCAAGGCCGCCTCGTCGAGCCCCTCGCCGCCCGCATAAAGTGCGGGGCTGGCGATGATCTCCTTGTCGTTCTTGTCGATGCTGCCGCCGGGAAACACCAGCGCACCGGAATTGAAGTCGATCTCATAATGGCGAACCATCATGAAGACCTCAATTTCCTGCGCTGGCTTGCTGTTGCGCAGTAGCAGGATGGTGGATGCCGGGCGTGGTGCGACGATGTTGGCCATATCGGAGTTAGCCTGCTGCGCTGGATTGGGGTTGCAGATTGGCGCGACGATCGACGCGGGCCACGCGGGACAGGAGATAGTCGACCTCCGCCCTCGCCTGCGGCGTGATGACCGCACCCGGCTTGCGCTGCGCGCTGGACGAGATGATGCCGCGCTTCTGCAGCACATATTTGCGAATCGTCAGACCGACGCCGGGCTGCTGCTCGTAACGGATCAGCGGCAGATGGGCATCGAACAGGTCGTGCGCCGCATCGCGCTTGCCGGCCTTGGAGAGATTGACGACGTCGATCAGGAGCTCCGGGAAAGCGTAGCCGGTCATCGCGCCGTCGGCGCCGCGCTCCATCTCGAAATCCAGGAACAGGCCGCCATTGCCCACCAGGATGGACAGCGGCCGCAGCGAGCCGTCCTTCTGGAAGTTGCGCAAGGTGGAGATCTTCTCCAGGCCCGGCCAGTCCTCGTGCTTCAGCATCACGCAGGACGGCGAGTCCATCACGATCTTGCGGATCACGGCGGGTGTGAACACGACGCTCAGCGTTAACGGATAGTCCTGCAGCACCCAGGGAATGTCGTCGCCGACAGCTTCCTGCGCCTGCTTGAAATAGGTGACGATCTGGTCGTCGGTGCGCAGGTTCGGCGGCGGCGCTATCATGACGCCGGCAGCGCCCGCATCCATCGAGGCCTTCGCCAGCGACCGCATCGAAGCGAAGCCCGGCGCCGAGACACCGACGATCACCTGCAGCTTCTTGGCGCGCTTGACGAAGCGCAGCGCGACCTGCTGGGCTTCGGCGGCATCGAGCTTCGGCGCCTCGCCCAGGATACCCAGTACCGTGACACCGTCGCAGCCGACCTCAGTGTAGAAATCGGTCAGCCGGTCGATGGATGTTTCGTCGATGCGGCCGTCGTCATGGAACGGGGTCGGCGCAATCGCAAAGGTTCCTGCGGCCTGGGCGGTGAGTTTGGTCATGGGTAGCTCTATCCTTATCCGTCATTCCGGGGCGATGCGTCAGCATCGAACCCGGAATCTCGAGGTTCCACAATGCGCAACCGCGCATTGGGGTTCGTCCTTCGGACGCCCCGGACAGGTAGCATCAGAACCGCCGCGCGCCCATCTTGATCTGCTCCTCGGAGAAGAAGATCTCCTTGGCGTGGGTGGCGATGTCCTCGGCCTTCCAGCCCGTGAATGGCGGCTTCCAGCCTTCCATTTCCATCATCCGCATTTCGCGGACGCCGCGGGGGCCCGAAACGCCGAGGACCTTGCCGGTCTGGTCGCCCGAGAGGTCGCTGACCATGTAGAGCACGGCCGGTGCGATGCCGTCGGGACCGAGCGCCGCACCCGGGTTCTCCTTGTAGCGCGGCAGGTCTGCCGTCATGCGGGTCAAGGCGCCCGGTGCCAAGGTCCAGATCCGGATGTTGTACTTGCGGCCTTCGATCGCGAGCACGTTCGAGAGGCCCCAGATGCCGCCCTTCGCCGCGCCGTAATTGGTCTGGCCGAAATTGCCTATCAGCCCCGAAGTGGACGAGGTGTTGACGATGACGCCGCCGCCATTGTCCCGCATCCATTTGAACACCGGCTGGGTGCAGCAGAAGGTGCCCTTCAGATGCACCTTCATCACCTTGTCCCAGTTCGCTTCCTTGGCCTTGTGGAAGGTCTCGTCGAGCAGGATGCCGGCATTGTTGACCAGGATGTCGGCGCGGCCGAAATTCTTGATGGCGTCGTCGAACACCGACTGGCCGCCGGCCAGGGTCGAGATGTCGGCGCCGTTGGCGACCGCGCGGCCGCCATCGGCCTTGATCGCATCGACCACCTTCTGCGCCATCGACTTGTCGGAGCCCGAACCGTCGCGCGGGCCGCCGAGATCGTTGACCACCACCGCCGCGCCCTCGCGCGCGAACAGCTTTGCGTAGGCTTCACCAAGTCCGCCGCCGGCGCCCGTGATCAGCGCCACCTTGCCGTCGAGTAATCCCATGGTTTCTTCTCTCTGTTATTGATTGCTCTTCCTTACCTCGCCCCGCTTGCGGGGAGAGGTCGGATCGCATCGCACGATGCGATCCGGGTGAGGGGGTACAGGCCTATCCGCGATATCAACTATGCGGAGACAGCCCCTCACCCCACCCCTCTCCCCGCAAGAGCGGGGCGAGGGAGCGCACTGCCCTCGCCGCTTACGCCAGCACCGTCTTGCCGCTCTTGATGACAGTGACGCCGCGCGACTTCACCTTGGCCTCGAACGACACCACGTTGCCGTCCTTCCACAGCTCCATCGTCACGGTCTCGCCGGGAAACACCGGCGAGGAGAACCGCGCCGCGTGCTGCTTGAAGGCCGACGGATCGTAATCGGCATAGGTCTGCAGCACGCCGCGGCAGGTGATGCCGTAGGTGCACATGCCGTGCAGGATCGGCCGCGGGAAGCCGGCCTTCTTGGCGAACTCGGGATCGGAGTGCAGCGGATTTCGATCGCCGCACAGGCGGTAGATCAGCGCCTGATCGGGCCGCGTCGTGATGTCGACGACCTTGTCGGGCGCGCGCTCCGGCACCTTGTGGGGCTCGGGCTGGCCGTCCGACGGTCCGCCAAAGCCGCCGTCGCCGCGCGCGAAGCGCGAGGCCACCAGCGTGGCGAGCTTCTCGCCCTTCTCGTCCTTCAGCACGGTCTGGTGGCGGATCACCGCGCCCTTGTCCTTGCCCTTGTCGAAGACGTCGAGCACGGTCGAGTCGGCGGTGATGTGAGCCGCGGTCGCGAACGGCTTGTGGAAGGTGATGTCGCGCTCGCCATCGACCACCATCACGCGGTTGAGATTCATCTCGCCGGGACCTGCGCCCCACGCGGCCACCGACGCGAAAGTCGGCACCACCTTCAGGGGACGCGGCGTCAGCACGCCCTCGTTGACGAAGGCGAGCTCCTTCTCGTCCATCGGATCGGCGCCAAGGCCGATGCCGTAGGCGTAGAGCATCACGTCGCGATCGGCGTAACTGTACTTCTGGCCGAGATTCTTCAGGGCCATCAGCTGTTCGTACACGATTGGCATTGTCGTTTTCTCCCCGAACCCTATTTCTCTGTGCCGCCCGTCGATGCGCCCTCTCCCCTTGCGGGAGAGGGCTACACCGGCACTCGTCACAAACTCACTTCGGTGAGGGATTCGTACCGCAGAGAGACTCTTTAACGCGGAGAGAGACCCCTCACCCGCCTTCGCTGTCAGCGAAGGCACCTTCTCCCACAAGGGGAGAGGGTAAATCTTAGGCCGGCGTGAAGAACGGCAGCGGAGCGCCGTCGGTCGGCTTCCACACCACCTTCACCTTCTGGCCGATCTTCACCTTCTCCAGATCGCAATCGACGATGTTGGTCTGCAGCGAAGGACCTTCCTTCAAGGTCACATAGGCGATTGCATAGGGACCGGTCGGCGATTTGCGCATCAGGCTGTAGGTGTAGACCGTCGCTTCGCCCGATGCCTCTTCCCACACCGTCTTGTCGGAGAAGCAGAACGGGCAGATCGCGCGCGGGAAGTAATGGGCTTCGCCGCAGGTGTTGCAGCGCTTGATCATGAACTTGCCCTGCTTCGCCGCGTCCCAGAACGCTGCGGTCTCCGGGTTGGTCACCGGGGCATTGTACTTCTTGGCTTCAGACATCACGCACGCTCCAGAATACAAGTTGAGGCGGCGTGGCGAACGCCGAGCAGACCACCGGTGCCGTGGGCGATCGCGAGGTCGCAGTTCTTCACCTGCACCTTCGGATGCGCTTCGCCGCGCAGCTGACGGACGGCCTCGAGGATCTTGGTCATGCCGCCGCGGTTGACCGGATGGTTGCTGCAGAGACCGCCGCCGTCGGTGTTGAACGGCAGCTTGCCGACACCCGAGATCAGATTGCCGTCGGCGACGAACTTGCCGCCCTCGCCCTTCTTGCAGAAGCCGAGATCTTCGAGCTGCATCAGCACGGTGATGGTGAAGCTGTCGTAGATCGAGGCGTACTTGATGTCCTTCGGCGTCACGCCTGCCTCTTCGAAGGCGCGCGGGCCGGACCACACGCCGGCGGAGTACGTCAGGTCGAGATTCTTGCCGCCGCGCGGCCCCTTCGCCGCCTCGCCGTGGCCGATCAGGCGCACCAGCGGCTTCTTCAGGCTTTTGGCGATCTCGGGCGTGGTGACGATCATCGCGCCGCCGCCGTCGGTGACGACGCAGCAATCCATACGGTGCAGCGGATCGGAGATCATCGGCGAGTTCAGCACGTCCTCAACCGTGACGACCTCTTTGAGCATCGCATGCGGATTGTATTGCGCGTGATGCGACGCTGCGACCTTGATCCAGGCGAGCTGCTCGGAGGTGGTCCCGTAGTCGTGCATATGGCGCATGGCACACATGCCGTAGGCATTGTGCGTGGTAGCCCCGTAGGCGGACTCGAAATCGGCCTCGGCGCCGGCGGCGCGCGGCGGCATCGGTCCGGTGCGCGGCTTGCCGGCCAGCGTCACCAGCGCGACCGAGCACTTGCCCGCGGCGATCGCCTCGGCGGCGTGGCCGAGATGGATCAGATAGGAACAACCACCGGTCTCGGTGGAGTCGACGTGGCGCAGCTTCTTGGTGTTCAGGCCGAGATAATCGACCATCGGCCACAGCCCGCCCGGCGCATCGCCGGCGCAGAAATAGCCGTCGACATCGTCCTTGGTGAGCCCGGCGTCCTCGATCGCGCCCTTGGCGACCTCGGCGTGAAGCTGCGCTGTTGATTTATCGGGTGCGTGCCGGGTGGGATGTTCGTAGATCCCGGCAATGTAGGCTTTGCCCTTGATGGTCAAATCGTTCTCCGCTGGCGTTTCCAACTGTCCAGCGTTTTTCTGAACTGCCGTGCCGGCCTTGGCAAGCGCGGAAATATTCCGTCAGGCGAGACTGGGATGAGCGTGCAATATGCGCGTCTCAAAACCGATGTCGTCCCGGCGAAGGCCGGGACCCATAACCATCGCTGTTCGTCGTTGCGCGACGCTGGGGCCGCAGCTCGATCTAACAACGCGACCCAGTGGTTATGGGTCCCGGGTCGCGCTTCGCTTGCCCGGGACGACGCTGAATGTGTGGCTACACTACTCCGCCGCCATCTGGCGCGGCGCCGGCGGCGGGTTGGCGAGGTCGGCGGCGAGTTGCGCGTAGCGAACCTTTGTCTCCGTGATCGCCTTGTCCTTCACCGGGCCGTAACCCCTGATGCGATCGGGCAGCGAGAGCAGTTCGACCGCGATGTCGTGATTAAGTGGTGACACCAGGCCGAGCACGGTCGCGATATCCTTTTCGTAACCCGCGATCAGGTCGCGCTCGAGCTTGCGGTCGGAATTGTAGCCGAAGATGTCGAGCGGCGTGCCGCGCAGGAAGCGGAAGCGCGCCAGCACCTTGAACGCCGACATCATCCACGAGCCAAATGCACGCTTCTTCGGTCGGCCCTGCGCATCGAGGCCGCCGCCGAGGATCGGCGGTGCGAGATTGAAGCTGAACTTGTACTCGCCCTCGAACTGGTCGCGCAGCTGCTTCTCGAAATGGCCGTCGGTGAACAGGCGCGCCACCTCGTACTCGTCCTTGTAGGCGAGCAGCTTGGCGTAGTTGATCGCAACCGCACGCGGCAGCGCCTCGCCGTAACCGCCCTTGGTCGCGGCCTCGCGGACCTGATCGACCAGCTTGCGGTAGCGCTTTGCCAGACGCGAACTTTGGTAGTCGGTCAAAAGTCCCATGCGATGGGTGATGATTTCATCGAGCGACATCGCCTCCAGCGTCTTCGCCGGCGCGACGTCATCGTGATCCTTCATCATATCGGCAAGGCGCGCAGGATCGGCAGCGGCGAGCCGTCCTAGCTGGAACGCTTGCGTGTTCATCTTGATCGCGACGCCGTTGACCTCGATCGCCTGCTGGATCGAGTCTGCCGAGAGCGGCAGCAGCCCGCGCTGATAGGCGAAGCCCATCATCATCATGTTGGTGGCGATGGAATCACCGAGCAGCGCCTCGGCCGGCTTGGTGAAGTCGAGGAAAGCGGAGTCCTTGCGCAGCTCGGTCTCCAGCACACTGTTGACCTTGCGGCTCTGGAAATTGAAGTCGCGGTTGAGGATGAAATCCGCGGTCGGGATCACGTGGCTGTTGATGATGCCGACGGTCCGGTTCGCATCGCACAGCGTGATGGTGTCCTTCGAAGCCGCCACGACCTCGTCGGCCGCGAGCACGAGATCGGCGGTGCCGGTCACGATGCGGGAACAGGTCACATCCGCGGTGTGTTCGGAGAGCCGGACATGGCTCAGCACCGCCCCGCCCTTCTGCGCGAGACCGGACATGTCGAGGATCATGCTGGCCTTGCCCTCGATATGGGCGGCCATGCCGAGCAGCGCGCCGATCGTCAGCACGCCGGTGCCGCCGACGCCGCCGACCGCGATGTTGTAGGGCCGGTCGAGCGCGGGCTTCGACGCCGGCTCCGGCAGATTTTCGATCGCACCGAGATCGGGCGGCGCCCGCCGCCTGAGCTTGCCGCCGTCGACCGTGACGAAGGATGGGCAGAAGCCCTTCACGCAGGAATAGTCCTTGTTGCAGGTCGACTGATTGATGGTGCGCTTGCGCCCGAGCTCGGTCTCCAGCGGCTCGACCGAGATGCAGTTCGACTGCACCGAGCAGTCGCCGCAGCCTTCGCAGACTGCTGGATTGATCAGCACGCGGCGCGCCGGGTCCTCCATCAGGCCGCGCTTGCGGCGGCGGCGCTTCTCGGCGGCGCAGGTCTGCACGAACACGATCGCGGACGTGCCCTTGTACTCGCGGCACATCTTCATGACGTTCTCGAGCTCGTCGCGATGATAGAGCTTCACGCCCGGCGCGATGGTATCGGACGGATAAGAACCCGGATTTTCCGAGACCAGATAGATCTCCCGGATGCCTTCGGCGTGGAGCTGGAAAGTGATCTGCTGCGGCGAGAGATCGCCGTCATGACGCTGGCCGCCGGTCATCGCCACCGCGTCGTTGTAGAGGATCTTGTAGGTGATGTTGGCCTTGGAGGCGATCGCCTGGCGGATCGCAAGGATGCCAGAGTGGAAGTAAGTGCCGTCGCCGAGATTGGCGAAGATGTGGTTCTCGTTGGTGAACGGCGCGATGCCGACCCACGGCACGCCCTCGCCGCCCATATGGGTGAAGGTCTCGGTCGAGCGGTTCATCCACAGCGCCATGAAGTGGCAGCCGATGCCGGCAAGCGCGCGGCTGCCTTCCGGCACCTTGGTCGAGGTGTTGTGCGGGCAGCCCGAGCAGAAATACGGCACGCGGGTGACCGGCGCCACCGCCTGCATCTGCGTCGACTGCCGGCCGTTGAACCAGTCGGCCTTGGCGCGCAGCATCTCGGCGATTTCAGGATTGAGATTAAGTCGAAGAAGCCGCTCGGTCAGCGAGCTTGCAAGCGAGGCAACACTGAGCTCGGCGGCGAAGGTCAGGAAGCGCTTGTCGTGATCGTCCATCTTGCCGACGATGCGCGGGCGCACGTCGTCGCGCCAGTTGAAGAGCTCCTGCTTGACCTGGTTCTCGACGATCTCGCGGCGTTCCTCGACGATGAAGATCTCCTCGAGCCCGACGGCGAAGTTGCGCACGCCTTCCGGCTCCAGCGGCCAGGGCATACCGATCTTGTAGAGGCGGATGCCGATCTTGGCGGCGATCTCGGGCGTGATGCCGAGCTCGCGCAGCGCCTGGCGGATATCCTCGTAGCTCTTGCCGGAGGCCATGATGCCGTAGCGCGCGTTCGGCGAATCCATGGTGACGCGGTTGACTTTGTTGGCGCGGGCGAACGCGATCGCGGCGAAGCCCTTGTAGTCCTGCAGCCGACGATCCTGCTCGAAGCGGTCATCGGGCCAGCGGATGTTGAGACCGCCCGGCGGCATCTCGAAATCGGTCGGAATGATGAACGGCGTCATCTCGTCGGTGAGATCGATCTCGGCCGTAGTCTCGACCGTCTCGGTGATCACCTTCATGCCGACCCAGCAGCCGGAGTAGCGCGACATCGCGATACCCAGCAGGCCCATCTCGATCATTTCATGGATGCTGGAGGGGTAGAGGTAAGGCATCAGCGCGGAGATGAAGGCGTGGTCGGACTGATGCGGGACGGTGGAGGACTTTGCGCCGTGGTCGTCGCCGGCAAGGCAGAGTACGCCGCCATGCTTGGCCGCACCTGCAGCGTTGCCGTGCCGGAACACGTCGCCGCAGCGGTCGACGCCGGGGCCCTTGCCGTACCAGATGCCGACGGCGCCATCGTACTTGGCGCCGGGCGACAGGCCGAGCTGCTGCGAGCCCCAGATCGCGGTGGCCGCGAGGTCCTCGTTCACGCCGGGCTGGAATTTGACGTTGTACTGCTCGAGATGCTTGCGGGCCGCAAACAGCTGCTGGTCGTAGCCGCCGAGGGGGGAACCGCGATAGCCTGAGATGAAGCCCGCGGTGTTGAGGCCTGCGGCGCGGTCGCGTCTGATCTGCGCCATGGGCAGGCGAACCAGTGCCTGGATGCCTGTCAGAAAGACGTGGCCGGTGCCTTGGGTGTATTTCTGGTCGAGGCTGATAGGCCCTTGGTTGATTCCCATTTAGCCCTCTTTTCGATGGTCGCGACGACTGTCTTTTAGCTAGTCATCCGAGCTTGTTAGAACCACTCTATGTCGGATTTTCCGCTGCGCGCAGCACAATTCTGAGCAAGCAAGCCCGGTGCTCGAAAATCGCAATTTCGTGCCGGGAATATCGTAAGCGCATTTCGGTTTCTGTCGCAGGACAGGCCCGCGGCGAAATGGCGTAACGCGACCGGTCGACCAGGCGGAGGAAGAATGCGGCAGCGACGGCGAACGACCGATGCGATTCTGGTCATCATACTTTTGTGCGGTGCGTTCGCGGCGCACGAATGTTCGGCCGAACCGTCCGAGGACGTCATCGCCCACGGCAAGGCGCTGACGATCGCCGGCGACTGTGCGAGTTGCCACACCGCCGACCCGGCCAAGCCCTTTGCCGGCGGCAAGCGGATCGACACGCCGTTCGGCGCCGTGTTCTCGCCCAACCTGACGCCCGACCGCGATACCGGCATCGGCGGCTGGAGCGACGACGACTTCGTCCGCGCGCTGCGCACTGGCGTCTCGCCTGACGGCACGCATTACTACCCGGCCTTCCCCTACCCCTATTTCACCAAGCTGATCCGCGACGACATCCTGGCGATCCGCGCCTACCTCGCGACCCTTGCGCCGGTCGGCAACAAGGCGCCCCCGCTGGAATTACGCTGGCCGCTGAACTATCGGGTGCTGATGCGGGCGTGGGACGCCCTGTTCTTTACGCCGGGCATCATCCAGCCGGACCAGGGCAAGAGCCCGGAATGGAATCGCGGGCGCTATCTGGTCGAGGGCCTTGCCCATTGCGGCGCCTGCCACACGCCGAAGAACCCCTTCGGCGCCGACCGGCCCGACCACGCCTTTGGCGGCAGCATGGTCCAGGGCATGTTCGCGCCAAGGCTCGATGGTGCTGCGCGCAGCGGGCTGAAGTCGTGGAGCGTCGACGATGTCGTCGAATATCTGCAGAGCGGCCGCAACGGGCACAGCCATGCCGGCCCGCCGATGTCGGAGGTCGTCGTCAACTCGACATCCAAGATGAGCGACGGCGACGTCCACGCCATCGCGGTCTACCTCAAGAGCCTGCCGGCCGGCACGCCTGAGCCCGTTGTCGCCCCGCCCTCGCAAGCGCAGATGAGCGACGGCGAGCGGATCTATCGCGGTGCCTGCGTCGCCTGCCATGAACTCGACGGTTCGGGCGCGCCGCGGATCTACCCGCCGCTGCCGGGCAACGCCAATCTGCAATCGGCCGACCCGGCGAGCACGCTGCGCATCATCCTCGACGGCGCGCAGACCGTGACTACGCCGCGGGCGCCGAACACAGGATCGATGCCGTCCTATCCGAAGCTGACGGACCAGCAGATCGCCGACGTCGCGACCTACATCCGCAACTCCTGGGGCAACGCCGCACCGGCAGTGACCGCTGACGAGGTCGCCAACGCACGGCAGACGAAGTGACCGCTCACCGCTCCTCGCCATTGAACACGAACTTTGGCATCTCCCATTTGTAGCGGATCGCAAGCAAGCGCAGCGAGAGGCCGAGGGCGAAGGTCAGCAGGGTCCAGAGCTGGGGGTTCGGCTCCAGGCCGAAGGCGGTCGCATAGAACAATCCGGTGACGACGGAGACGCTGGCGTAGAGTTCGCTGCGAAACAGCAGCGGCACCTCGTTGCAGAGGATGTCGCGCAGCACACCGCCGGCGCATCCGGTGATCATGCCGGAGACGATGACGATCGGCAGCGAAGCGTCGACCTGCCACGCCACATCGCAGCCGGCCATCGTGAACACCACGAGCCCGATCGCGTCGAGCACGAGGAATGCGACGTTGAGCCGGTGTACCAGCCGCGCCAGCAGGATGGTGACGAGTGCAGCGACCCCTGCGATCGCGAGATAGATGGGATGCGCAACCCACAGCAGCGGATAATGCCCGAGCAGCACGTCGCGGATGGTGCCGCCGCCGAGCGCCGTGATGGCCCCGAGCATGCAGACGCCGGCCCAATCCATTTTTCGCCTGCCCGCGGCGAGCGCCGCCGTCATCGACTGCGCCGCGACCGCGATGAACGAGAGCACGTGCAGCACCGAATCGGTGGGCGGCATGGTCCACATCTGAAAAGACCTCATGAAACAGGCGACCGGAACCGGGAATCGCCGGTTCCATCATGAACAGGTTGCAACATTGACGCGGAACATCCTGTCGCGCCAGCCATTGTCCCCCACGTAGCTTTGGAGTGCTAACGGAGGAACGATAATGACCTACGATCCCAACGATCCGTATCGCGCCAATCCGACCGACGAAGAACTCCGCCGTCAGGCGCGCTTCAATAGCCTGGACAACGAGGTGCAACCGGATCCGGAGCTCGGGGAAGGCTCGGCCAGCAGCACCAAAATCGCGATGTTCGCAGTCGCGGTCGCCGTGGTGCTTGGCGCGCTGTTCTACGGGCTGAACAACACATCGGTGAACCAGGCGGGCACGACACCGCCCACGCAAACCGCACAACAGAACCCTGCCAACCCGGCAGCGGCGCCTCCTGGCATGCGCGACGTGACACCGAAACCGAACAGCCAGCCCGGCGTGACCACGGGCGCAGCGCCGGCGCAGCCTGCGCCCCCGCCCGCCAACAAGCAGACCGGCCAGCAGAACGACGGCTCGACGGGCAACAAGAACAACTATTGAGCGCGCGGACAATGACGAAGCAGCGGGCGATCGGCCCGCTGCTTTTTGTCTCGGTTACTTGAACATCTTGTTGAGCTCGCCGCCGGGATAGCCGTTGGCGAACTCGGTGAAGGTGCCCTTCTCCGCCATCTCCTTTGCGGCTGTCATGACGCCGGCCCAGGCCATCCGCGCCAGCGAGCCGCCGACGCTGATCCGGCGCACGCCGAGATCGCCGGCTTCCTGCAGCGACAGGCCCGATGCGCCGATCAGCAAATTGACCGGCTTCGGCGCCACCGCCTTCACGACGGCTGCGATCTCGTCCTTGGTCTTGATACCAGGTGCATAGAGCACGTCGGCGCCGGCGTCCGAATAGGCCTGCAGCCGCTCGATCACCAGCTTGAGGTCCTGCACGCCCCACAGGAACGCTTCGCAACGCCCGGTGAGCAGCACGCCGCTGTTGTCGGCATCGATCGCCTTGCGCGCCGCCTTGATGCGCTCGACCGCGAGCTTGTGCTCGAACAGCGGATTGGCGGCATCGCCCGTGGAGTCCTCGATCGACAGCCCGGCAACGCCGGTCTTCGCGCCGCGCGCGACGTTGACGGCAACCTTGTCGGGCTCGACGGCAAAGCCGCCTTCATAATCTGCATTGACAGGAATATCGACCGCCGCGCACAGCGCCGTCAGATGGTCGCAGACGTCATCGACAGTGACACGGTTGTCGGCCTTGCCGATCGTCCAGGCAAAGCCCGCGCTGGTCGAGGCCAGCGCCTTGAAACCGAGATGTTGTAGCGCACGGCCGCTGCCGACATCGAACGGGTTCGGAATGATGAAGCATCCGCTCTCATGCAGCTTCTTGAAGGTGGCGCGTTTGTCAGCAGTTGTCAGCATGGTCGTCTCCCAAAGGTCTGATTGGCCGCGCACAGATAGGCACGCGCGCTTGCGCGCGCCAGAGCGACTCGAAACACGCTAGTGCGCTTCGTGCGCTGCGCGGCTGTCCTTCGGCGCCTGCTCGCGGTCGTTCAAGCCGTAATCCCTGATCACACTGGCGACGCGCAGGCGATAGTTCTCGAATATCCGCGCGCGGCCCTTGGCCTGGGTGCGGCGGTGCTCGACCGTGTTGCGCCAGGCCTCGACCGCCTTCTCGTCGCGGAAGAATGACAGCGACACGAACTTGCCCTTCTCGGTGAGGCTCTCGAACCGCTCGACTGAGATGAAGCCGTCGATCTCTTGCAGGATCGGCTTCAATTCGGCGGCGAGATCGAAATATTGCTGCCGATGCTCCGGCTTCGGCCAGACTTCGAAGATCACGGCGATCATGAATGGCTCCGCTGTTGTTGTGATGGACGCACTATAGCGCGATCTTGCGCAGAAAGGTCCGTTCCTCCGCCAGGATGAACCTGTTTTCTTCCGCGAAGTTGAAGTTCGCCACGCTCTCCTTGTCGGTGCGCAGCCGCGCGCGATAGGCCTCGTAGGCGGCCAGGCTCTCGAACGAGACCAGCGCAGACGCGATGTTATTGGTGCCCTCGTGCGGCATCCAGTAGCCGATCAGGTCGCCACCGCAGCGCGGGATGATCGAGAGCCAGTTCCTCGCATACTCCTCGAACATCGCCCGCTTGAACGGATCGAGCTGGTAGCGGATGAAGACGGTGATGGTCATTTGCGAACCCTTTCCTGTGTTCACCGTCATTGCGAGCGCCAGCGAAGCAATCCATCGCTCCGCGCAACGACGATCCCACGTTCAACACTACCCGCTTGCCCGACGCCAATGCTTCGGCTATCATCGAACTATGAAAGCAGGACCCGACATCTCCCGGGTCGCCGCCCTCGTCGGCGATCCCGCACGCTGCAACATGCTCACCGCGCTGATGACCGGCCGCGCCTTGACCGCAAGCGAGCTGGCGCAGGAGGCCGGCATCACGCCGCAGACCGCGAGCTCGCATCTGGCGAAGCTCGAGGCCGGCGGGCTGATCGAGCCGGAGAAACAGGGCCGCCACCGCTACTATCGCCTCACCGATCCTGATGTCGCCGACGTGCTCGAGGGCCTGCAGGGCATCGCCGCGCGCGCCGGCCATATGCGCGTGCGCACCGGGCCGAAGGATCCGGCGCTGCGCCGCGCCCGCATCTGCTACGACCATCTCGCCGGCGATCTCGGCGTGCAGATGCTCGACAGCATGAAGCGGCAGAAACTGGTCCGCCAGACCAAGCAGGCGATCGAGCTCACCGGCGAGGGCAAGCGCTTCATGGCGGAGGAGTTGCAGATCGACGCCAACACGCTGACGCATCCGCGCCGTCCGGTGTGCAAGGCCTGCCTCGACTGGAGCGAGCGGCGGCACCACCTCGCGGGCACGCTGGGCGCTGCGATGATGGACCGCTTCACCGAGCTGAAATGGGCCGCGCGCGACGTGACGCCCGGCAGTCGCGTGGTGAATTTTTCGCGCAACGGCGAAAGGCGATTTACCGCGCTGTTCGGAGCGAGCGAATAACGGCGCGCCGCGCACGCGCTTATTTGAATCCGAACACCGGATATCTGTGTTTCTCGACTCACGCGAAGTATGACGAATTATTTCTGGGCTTGCTTGCGTCGCACTGACGCAGCAGGCGGCTGCAATGTTCATGTCGCATTCAGCCCGCGCTTTTAAGGTCGACGACAGCGGGCACGGCTTCTGCAATGATCCGGCCGGGCGAATCGGGAGTGAATGTTTGTTGCCGCGAGCAGCGGCCCATATCGAAGGAGAAGACATGAAGTATCTTTTTGCAGCAGCAATTTTGGTCACGACCGCGTTCGCCGGAATGAGTGCCGCTGAAGCAGCGGGTGGATGCGGCCCCGGCTGGCATCGTGGCCCCTACGGCGGATGCGTCCGGAACCGCGGCCCCGTCGTGGTCGCCCCCGGCCCTGTCGTCGTCCAGCGTCCCGTGGTTGTGGTGCCGCGCGGCCGCGCCTGCCCCTATGGCTTCGCCTGGCGCTACGGCCGCTGCCGTCCGATCTGATCGCGGCACGATGCACCAAACAAAACCCCGCCTTGCGCGCTAGCCCTGGCTTAAGTGTGGAATTTTAACTCCACCTTCATCGGCATCCCTTACTCCATAAGGAATTCGGGGTGCCGATCATGCCGGAGATATCTTCGGGAAGGCCAAAAGGCTCCGTCTCCCTTTGGAAGGGTCAACGTCAACTTCTGCAAGAACCCGCTCTGTTCGAAATTCGGTGTTCACGCCGAAATCGAGGACCAGCGCAGCAAAAACAGACTCAAAACAAACAAACGATCCCTTTGCATTGTCGCGGGAGTGCGCAACGACGCCGCGCTCCTCTGCTCCGGCTACAACACAGCACCGTCGTCAAGAGCAATGAGGCGCTCTCACGCCGTCTGGGAGGAATTCGACAGACACCTCAAGGCTTGGGAAACCCGCCGCGGGTCACTTGATGAGAGCGTCGTCCGGGATCGCCAGAGTGCTCTTCTCGCCGGAAAACCCTGCCGTATGAGACTGCGACCACAGTTCGTTATCGCAGTTTGCCAAGCCATAGCGCAGTGAGCTTCGAGCGATTGCTCACACCGAATTTGGCGTAGATCGACTTGATGTGGAAGTGCGTGGTATTCGGACTTTGGTCGAGCCTCTGCGCAATCTGCTTTTCCGTGTGCCCGTCGAGCAGTGCGAGCAACACCCTGCGTTCGGCAGGTGTCAGGGGCGCATTGGCGATAAGCAGACCGTAGCAGAGCAATTGTTGTCGGTGAAACCATCTCAACCCGCGCATCACGAAGCCCAGACGCTCGGCGTCCTGCGCCGAGAAGCGGGGTGTCTGCGCATCGCGAAACACGAAGAGGCGAATCCTCACGTCGTCATTGAGCGCCATGCGTACGGAAATGCTGTCGGCGAAGCCGACGTCCAGATAGTGCCGTCGATAGTGCTCGCCCTCGAACCATTCCGGTGGCAGCGCTTCGAACAGCAGGCGGACGCGGAATGGCTCATCTCCCGACGCGGAAAGGATCTGAGACAGGTCGACGTTGTCGGACCAGAGCTTATCAAACTGTTTCTGTACAGATGCTGCCACCGCAGGTGTCGGGTGCAGCACCCGGACCATGCGCGGACGCCAGCCGAGCAAGGGATCGGCCCGCTTCGGCGAAGGCAATCGCACGACCACACCCCATAGCGCATTGCGTGCCGACAGCATGGTGCACAGTGCGGACAGCAGGTGTGTTAGCGCAGCGTCGCCATCGCCGACTGAGAAGTCGGCCAGTTGATCCCAGAGTGCATAAACTTCTTGATTTTGCGGAACGGTGGAATCTGTGGAGAGATGCATGTCATTCCCAGAGCATATGCAAGTCGCCGACCTTCACGGGCACATATAAAGGACAGCGAACCACCTTTCTAGGTAGTTACCAGGCGCATCAAATGACGGGATAGATGGCGGGATATTCGGCAAGGGTGCTGGGACAACGGCTCCTCTCACCGCAACGATATTCGGATGTTCATTATGCCTAAAGCAATTCGCGCGCACCACCTGACGCCCGAGGACCGGGAGGCGTTCAACCGGTGGCGTTTCGCCTTTTTCATCGCCCTATCATGCGCCGTTTTGATTGCGCTCGCAGCCTTTGAGCAACGGCCGCCGACCGAAGTGTCGATCCGCCCGACTGGTCCGATGCCCGGCGTCAGCGTTCCCTGATCAAGCAGCTTTTGAGCCGATTTCCTTCGTTTTGAAGTTTTAATTGCATTGCCCGCAGACTTCGACGGCAGCATCGCGAGTTCGTGCGAGATGCGCGACGCTCGATGACGCCCGGGCAGCAACCGCTGGAATCTGCCATGTGGGCTCTCGCAACTGCCGCAATCGCGAACGCTTTCGTGCGGGCGTTCTCCGCATCATCGCCGCGGGCAAATCTCCTCAAGCAGCTCGCGTTGCTCTGCGGAGCCGTCCTGTTCGTGTGGCTGTTGTCACTGACCTATGGGTTGGATCTCAGCGCTGCATTTTTCTAACCGGTGGGATTCGGGAACATGGTCCATTCAATGCCCGCTTGCACTGCCTCGCAGCCGTGCACTGGTCTCAAAGCCAACGGCGCCGGAGAGGCAAAGTGATCTGGACCGATCTACTGGGCTATGCGGCGTCAGCCATGGTCCTGGCAACGTTCTGTACGACCAGCATGCGTCAGCTGCGCCTTCTCGGCATAGGAAGCAACATCCTATTCATTTTGTTCGGATTGATGGCGCATATCCATCCGGTGTTGCTGCTTCACCTCGTCCTTCTGCCTGTCAACCTTGCCCGTCTGATGCAGATGCGATCGCGCGCACCGCCCGCTGCGCCGCTGCAAACCTTCGAGAGTCGTTTATGACTGCTACATCACCGAGACGTAGAACGCACGCTTGGCCGCATCGGTGGCGGTGCGCGAACGACGAAATAGGCAGCAGGCACTGGGTCTCTCCGGTTTGTTTTTGCAAGGCCGGCCATGCGACTGCGTCCGCCGTAGCTCAACGAGCGAAGGTGGAAGTCGTAACTCGTCGCACGGAACGAAACAGCAAGTTACGCCAGCGCTCGCCCACGCAGCACAGTCTGCAACGCTGACCCGTCATGTCCACTCCGGCCGTTCCGTGCACGGCGGAACAGGATTAGCATCGTCGCCTCCCCGCCCGACGGGATCAAGAAGCCACAAGGAGGCCGCCATGAAGCAAGGACAACCGATCAAGGATGCGAGCCATCTCTACGAGGTCGAGCGCCGCGCCCAGCATGCCGCCCGCCCCGGCTTTCGCATCACGGAGCTGCAACTCTCGCCGACGCAGAAGGTACCGTGGCACACTCACAGCAACGTCTCCGACACATTCTACGTTCTGGAAGGCCAGATGCGGCTGTTCCTGCAGGAGCCGAAGGAGGAAGTGAACTTGAAGCCCGGCGAAGTCTACGCCGTGAGGCCGACGCGGCCTCACCTCGTGACCAATGCCGGTTCAACTTCCCTCACCTTCCTGGTGCTGCAAGGCGTCGGCGAATACGACTACGTGCCGCTGGCGTCGTCGCATTAGGTTCGAGCAGCACTTTTCCATTCGTCGTCCCTGCGAAAGCAGGGACCCATAACCACAGGATCGTGTTGTTGAACCGAGCTGCCCCAGCGCGGCACAACAACATCCGCCTGTGGTTATGGGTCCCGGGTCGCGCTTTCGCTTGCCCGGGACGACGCGGGGATAGATACCGATTCACATATCAAACAGCGCTGAGGATGTGCGTCCGCATTCTCGCGGCGCAATTCGCCCGAGTCTTGTCTTTCGTTCCGCCGCTCTGAGAACAGAGGGCGCAGGGAAAGCCGGGTGCCGATCGCACCCATGGGCCCCGAGCAATGGGTAGAAAGCTCGGGGGTAGGACCACAGGTGTAACCGGAGACTCCGGCTTTCCCTGCGCGATGGTTTACGGCTTATACGTGCTCCCCCCGGTGAGACTGGGCTTTTTTGTCACCGCCTTCGCCAGAACGCTTTCACGTTTCAGCGAGAGGACACCTGCCACTAGGGCGTCAGGCCTGCACGACTTCGCCGTCCGCCTCACGCGCACTCGTCAGTTGCGCAATCGGCGTCCACCGCGTCCCACACCGCGTTCGTGACGATCGCGATCCGCCCCTCATCGGGTGAGACGAGCGAATTCATACATCAAATTCCACTTCCGAAAAACAGAATTATTTTCGCCGCATGGGCTTGACGGGTTTTCTTGAGTTGCCCGTCGGGTTGATATGTCGCAGGTGGCACGGATGGATTTGACTTGCATAACGCGATCAGTCGCGCGGCCGCCAACTACAGAGGCGTCGCAGAACGGATCACATCAGCTTCAGCGGCGCATCATGGACGACGCGAAGATCGATGTTGCCGATCAGGCGCGCGCGGCGCGCCTCGGCCGAGCTGATCGCGCCTTCGGTCTGACGCAACGTGCTGACATTCGATCCAAGCGACACGATGCCTATGAGGATCAGCGCGATCGATCCGAGCGCGACAGCCGGACTGTCGCCAAGCAGACCGAGGAGCGCCGCAACCAGCAACACGAACCCGCCTGCGATCGCCACCTTCGAGCCCAGGATGATCCGCCGGCAGCGCTCGGCGATCTCGGCAAGATCCTCGATCCGCTCTTCAAGCTCTGAAATCTCGTCGGTCGGATCGTCTTCGGCCGTCATGTTCAAGCTCGTCGCTCGCAAGGCGGGTTAGGCG
The DNA here is from genome assembly GCF_001542415.1 of Bradyrhizobium macuxiense. Taxonomy (GTDB): domain Bacteria; phylum Pseudomonadota; class Alphaproteobacteria; order Rhizobiales; family Xanthobacteraceae; genus Bradyrhizobium; species Bradyrhizobium macuxiense. The sequence goes on along the minus strand of NZ_LNCU01000011.1, from coordinate 72,453 downwards.
GAAGCCATAACCCGCCTCAGATCCCATGAGGCAAAGATGGTGGGTTACGCGGAGTTTGTCATCGGGCCGCGCTTCGTGCGGACCCGTTCACCAACCGACCCTACAGCACCTCTACAACGGCAAATTGTCGTGCTTCTTCGCGGGGATCTCGACCTTCTTGTCCTTGAGCATCGCCAGCGCCCGCGCGATCCGGCGGCGCGTCGAGTGTGGCATGATGACGTCATCGATGTAGCCGCGTTCGGCGGCGATGAAGGGGGACAGGAAGCGGTCTTCGTATTCCTTGGTGCGCGCGGCGATCTTGTCGGGGTCGCCGATATCAGAGCGGAAGATGATCTCCACCGCGCCCTTGGCGCCCATCACGGCGATCTGCGCGGTCGGCCAGGCGTAGTTCATGTCGGCGCCGATTTCCTTGGACGCCATGACGTCGAACGCGCCGCCATAGGCCTTGCGGGTGATGATGGTGACGAGCGGCACCGTGCACTGCGAGTAAGCGAACAAGAGCTTGGCGCCGTGCTTGATCAGGCCGCCATATTCTTGGCTCGTGCCCGGCAGGAAGCCCGGCACGTCGACGAAGGTGACGATCGGGATGTTGAAGGCATCGCAGAAACGCACGAAGCGCGCGGCCTTGCGTGATGCGTCAGAGTCGAGCACGCCCGCCAGCACCATCGGCTGGTTGGCGACAAAGCCGACGGTACGCCCCGCGATGCGGCCGAAGCCGGTGACGATGTTCTTGGCGAAGGTCTCCGAGATCTCGAAGAAGTCGCCCTCGTCGACGACCTTCAGGATCAGCTCCTTCATGTCGTAGGGCTTGTTCGGATTATCGGGGATCAGCGTGTCCAGGGACATGTCGAGGCGGCCGATATCGTCGAAGCTCGGCCATTCCGGCACACCGTCGGTATTGTTGGACGGCAGGAAGTCGATCAGCCGGCGCATCTGCAGGAGAGCGTCGACGTCGTTCTCGAAGGCGCCATCGGCGATCGAGGAGCGCGTGGCGTGCACCGAGGCGCCGCCGAGCTCTTCCGCGGTGACCACCTCGTTGGTGACGGTCTTCACCACGTCGGGGCCGGTGACGAACATGTAGCTCGTGTTCTTCACCATGAAGATGAAGTCGGTCATGGCGGGCGAATAGACGTCGCCGCCGGCGCAGGGTCCCATGATGACTGATATCTGCGGGATCACGCCCGAGGCGATGACGTTGCGGCGGAACACGTAGGAATAGCCCGCGAGCGCGGCGACGCCCTCCTGGATGCGCGCACCGCCGGCGTCGTAGAGGCCGATGATCGGCGCCCTCGCCTTCATCGCCATGTCCTGCAGCTTGGTGATCTTCAGCGCATGGGTTTCCGACAACGAGCCGCCGAACACGGTGAAGTCCTTGGCGAAGACGAAGGTCTTGCGGCCGTTGACCGTGCCCCAGCCGGTGACGACGCCGTCGCCGGGGATCTTCGTCTTCTCCATACCGAACTCGATCGAGCGGTGCTCGACGAACATGTCGAACTCCTCGAAGGAACCCTTGTCCAGCAGCAGCTCGATACGCTCCCGCGCGGTCAGCTTGCCGCGGGCGTGCTGCGCCTCGATGCGCTTCTCACCGCCGCCCAGCTTGGCGCCGGCGCGCCGTTCTTCGAGGGTATCGAGGATATCTTTCATCTGTCTCCGCCCGTATTAGCTACTGGACCACCGCCTGAGGGGTGGCGCTGACGCGTTGTCTTGATGCGAACCGGTTCCCACTTCGCCCGAAAACGCTTTAGCACGGCATTTTCGGAAGCGGAAACCGGCTTGTGGGCAGGCCAGAGCGCAAAAACGGTAGGATTTTCCGATATCTGGGGAGTTGACGATGACTGAAGCAACCACGGCCGAGACCGGCGCACCGACCGGCGGGGTCCGCACCCTGCTCCGGCTCGAAGGGCTGGCGCTGTTCCTCGGTATGACCTTTCTCTATGCCGAATGGGAGGGCTCGTGGCTGGTCTATGTCCTGCTGTTCCTGGTTCCTGACCTGAGCTTCGCCGCCTATCTCGCCGGCCCCCGCGCCGGCGCCATCGTCTACAATGTCGCCCACGCCTATCTGGCGCCGGTGGTGCTGATGACGCTCGGCTTCGCGCTCGCGGAGCCCCTGGTGCTCTCGATCGCGATGATCTGGCTCGCCCATATCGGGATCGACCGCGCGCTCGGCTATGGGCTGAAATATTCCAAGGGCTTTGGCTTCACCCATCTCGGCCGGATCGGGAAGGCGCAGGAGCCGGCTTAGCGTTCTCACCTCGTCATGCCCGGCCTTGGGCCGGGCATCCACGTCTTTACTTTCCAGCGGCGAGGAAAGACGTGG
>NZ_LNCU01000011.1:0-70128 GCF_001542415.1 Bradyrhizobium macuxiense | reverse complement strand
CCCGGCCATGACGACGTGGTGACTGACCGGGCAAATTGACAGCCCGCCGCTCGATTGGTCTAGTTGCCGCCATCCACGAAACACGCCGTTTGCGAAACGCGCTATTTGCGAAAATCTTGGGTGAGCCGATGCTGACAGACTGGCGCCTGGCCGCGACCGCCATCCTTTTTTGCTGCGCCGTGCTGTTCACCTGCATCGAGACCAGCGCGCAGCAGGTGCCCAAGGAGATCGCGGCCCGCACCGAGATCTACGCCATCCCCTCGCTGACGATCTCCGACCATCAATTCCTGACCGGCGATGCCAATGGCAAGCCGGTGACGGTCGGCGGCGAACTCAGGATCGCGCAAGGCACCGGCCGGCTGCCGGTGGTGGTGCTGATGCACGGCTCGAGCGGCGTCGGCAGCACGATGGACGCCTGGGTGCGCCAGTTCAACAGCATGGGGATCTCGACCTTCGTGATCGACGGCTTCTCGGGCCGCGGCCTGACCGCGACCGGTCCGAACCAGGCCCTGCTCGGCCGGCTCAATCTGATCCTCGACATCTACCATTCGCTCGACATCCTGGCGAAGCATCCCCGCGTCGATCCCAACAGGATCGCGCTGATAGGATTTTCGCGCGGCGGACAGGCGGCGCTGTATGCGAGCCTCGATCGCTTCAACAAGCTCTGGAACAAGTCCGGCCTGCAATTCGCGGCCTACATCCCGTTCTATCCGGATTGCTCGACGAGCTACGCTGGCGACACCGAGGTCGCGGCGCGCCCGATCCGGATATTCCACGGCGCGCCCGACGACTACAATCCGGTGGCGAGCTGCGAGGCCTATGTCGCGCGCCTCAAGGAGGCCAAGCGCGACGTGGAGCTGACCGAATATCCCGACTCCGCGCACGGCTTCGATGCCGGCCTGATCGGCGCCAACGCGGTGGTGGAGGCAACGGGCTCACAGACCGTGCGCCATTGCACCATCAAGGAGGGCGAAGGCGGCGTGCTGATGAACGCGGCGACCCAGGCGCCCTTCAGCTACAAGGATTCCTGTGTCGAGCTCGGCCCGCATGTCGGCGGCAATCCGACCACCGCGATCGAGGCCCGCAACGCGGTGAGCGACTTCCTGACGACGCTGTTCAGGCCGGGGTAGCGGCGGAAGAGCACACTCTTCTTGAGAGTTCGTGACGTTCTACACCACCGTCCTTGCGAGGAGCTCGCGACAAAATTGCAGAGCAATTTTGCGCTGAAGCGACGAAGCAATCCATGTCTCCACTTGCGGAGTGATGGATTGCTTCGCTTCGCTCGCAATGACCGGGATGGAACAGTGGGTCACCTCACGCGAAACGGCGCGCGAAGACGACGCAGGCGACGACGAGCGCGGTCGCGGCGATCATCGTCCACGGCACCTGCTCGTGCAGCAAGAGACCGGCCAGCGCGAGGCCGAAGAACGGCTGTAGCAGCTGCAACTGGCCCACGCTGGCGATGCCGCCGACGGCGAGGCCGCGATACCAGAACACGAAGCCGACCAGCATGCTGAACACGGCAACATAGGCGAGCCCGAGCCAGGCCGGAGCGCCGATGCCCTCCCAGCTCGACGGCAGCGTCGCGATCGTCAGCACCAGCACCGGCGGCACCGAGAGCACCAGCGCCCACGAGATCACCTGCCAACCGCCCAGCCGGCGCGACAGCGTCGCGCCTTCGGCGTAACCGAGCCCGCAGACGATGATGGCGGCGACCATCAGCAAATCGCCGGTCAGCGACGCCGCTCCGCCGCTCGATATCGCAAACGCGGCGACGGTGGCGCTGCCGAGCGAGGAGAACAGCCAGAACAGCGGCTTCGGCCGCTCGCCGCCGCGCAGCACGCCGAAGATCGCGGTCGAGAGCGGCAACAGGCCGATGAAGACGATCGAATGCGCCGACGTGATGTGCTGGAGCGCGAGCGCGGTCAGCAGCGGAAAGCCGAGCACGACGCCGAGCGCGGTGATCGTCAGCGACACCAGGTCCTCGCGCTTCGGCCACGGCTGCCGCAACACGGCAAGCAGCGCGGCGCCGAGCACCGCCGCGATCAGGGCGCGCGCCGCGGTCAGGAACAGCGGCGAAAAGCCCATGACAGCGACCCGCGTCGCCGGCAGCGAGCCGCTGAAGATGATCACGCCCAACAGGCCACTGCCCCAGCCGTCGAGCGACGCCCTGCCCATCGCCTCGCCCGACAATGCTCTCGAATCGCTCATCGCACCTCGCTTTCCATGGTGGAGGATAGACGGCGCAGGCTGGCCAAGGCAGCTACAGATCAGTACAATAGCGCCAAACTGTATGGGTCAAGGTAGGCATACACATGCAGCAGCCATCGCAGCACAGCAAGGCGACGCGCACCGCCGACGTGATGAACGCGATCCGCGCAAGGGTGGCGAGCCGCGCGCTGGTCGCCGACGACCGCCTGCCCTCGATCCGCAGCTTCGCCGCCAGTATGGGCGTCTCCCCCTCCACCGTTGTGGAAGCCTATGACCGTCTCGTCGCCGAGGGTCTGATCAGGGCGAGGCCCGGCTCCGGCTTCTATGTCTCGGCCACCGCGCTGCCGCCGCTGGCGCTGACGAAGGACCAGCCGCAGCGCGATCGCGCGGTCGATCCGTTCTGGGTGTCGCGGCAGTCGCTCGACACCGACGGCGCCACGCTGAAGCCGGGTTGTGGCTGGCTGCCGGCCGACTGGATGCCGACCGAGGCGCTGCGCCGCGCCTTCCGCAGCCTCGCGCGGGCCGAGGACGCCGTGCTCTCGGATTACGGCGCCACGCGCGGCTCGCTGACGCTGCGCCGGATCCTGATGGCGCGGTTCGCCGACGAGGGACTGGAGCTGCCGCCCGAGCAGCTGCTGCTCACTGCCTCCGGCACGCAGGCGATCGACCTGATCTGCCGATTCCTGCTGCGCCCAGGCGACTCCGTGCTGGTCGACGATCCCTGCTACTTCAATTTTCGCGCCCTGCTCCGCGCCCATCAGGTCAAGATCGTCAGCGTGCCCTACACCGCATCGGGGCCCGATGTCGCACGCTTCGAGGCAGTCGTGGAAGCCGAGCGGCCGCGCCTCTACGTCACCAACTCGGCGCTGCATAATCCGACCGGCGCGACGCTGTCGCCGCAGACCGCGCATCGGCTGCTGAATGCCGCTGCGACATACGACCTGACCATCGTCGAGGACGACATCTTCGCCGATTTCGAGCCCGAACCCTCGGCGCGGCTGGCCGCGCTCGACGGACTCAATCGCGTGATCCGGATCGGCAGCTTCTCCAAGACGCTGTCGGCCGGCGTGCGCTGCGGCTTCATCGCCGCGCGCGCCGACTGGATCGAGGATCTCGTCGATCTGCAGGTTGCGACCGGGTTCGGCGGCCCGAGCGCGGTCGCAACCGAGGTCATCGCAAGCGTGCTTGCGAGCGGCTTCTATCGCAAGCATGTCGAGGAGCTGCGCCGCCGCCTGGCGCGCGCCCGGCGCGACGTCGGCGAGAAGCTGCAGCGCATCGGAATCGAACCATGGCTGATGCCGCGCGGCGGCTTCTATCTCTGGTGCCGCCTGCCCGACGGCTGCGATTCCGCCGACGTCGCGCGCACGGCGCTTTCAGACAATGTCGTGCTCGCGCCGGGCAATGTGTTCAGCGCCTCGCAATCGGCCGCCGCCTTCATGCGCTTCAACGTCGCGCAATCCCGCGACCCCAAGGTGATGTCGGCGCTGCAGCGGGCGATCCGCCAATAATCCGCTTCATCCTCGCGGAACCGGCCGGCGTCAGCGGGTCAGCTTAAGAACCTTTGGAACCCTGCTGCGTTGAGGCGCATCAACCCCAGAGGAGGTCAAGATGTCTCACTCCACACTCGCGAGGACCAGCCTCGTGCTGCTGTCACTCGGCGTATTCGCATCACCCTTGCAAGCCGCGCCCGCCTCGCCTTTCCTCGCCATGGCCGGCTCATGGTCCGGCGGCGGCATTCTGACCACGTCGGACGGCGCGCGGGAGCGGCTGCGCTGCCGGGCGAATTACGACGTCGCCGGAACCGGCTCCGAGCTTCGCCTGTCGCTGAAATGCGCCAGCGAGAGCTACAAGTTCGATCTGGCCAGCGAGGTCGAATATCGCGGCGGCGCGATCTCCGGCGCATGGACTGAAGCGAGCCGCAATGCATCCGGAACGATATCGGGGCGCGCGTCCGGCGATCACGTCGAAGCCGCCGCCCGCGGCAACAATTTTTCCGCCAACCTGTCGCTGACGACGCGTGGTGGCCGGCAATCCGTGTCGATCCGCCCGCAACAAGAGAGCGGCGTAACCGAGGTCTCGCTCGCACTCTCGCGGCATTAGCGCGACGCAAACAGACGTCGGCACGTGATGACGTTCTCAGGAATGTCATCACGTCCCCCGTCGCAGCTATTTCTCGCTGGCCTTGAACGCCTCTTGCTTGCCTGACGGCACGGTCTCTTCCGCCATCGCGAGCTGCGTAGGTCAGCTCGTCAGAACGCGACGATATCGGCGAGGCATTGCTGCGTCACACTCATCCGCGCGTCGATCTGCGCTTGCGTCTTGCAGTCCATGTTCATCGCAAACACGGTCACCGCATCGCCCTTCTCGACCCAGCCGACCAGCCAGCCGAGCGAGCCGTGCTCCTTGTCGGTCAGTCCGGTCTTGGCGCGAATGACGGCGTCGCCGACCTTGGTCACCGGCAGAATGTCGCGCACCAGCTCCTGGCTGCGCTTCGACACCGGCAGCACGCCACGGCGCAGCCGGTCGAGGAAATCGACCTGCTGGATCGGATCGATGCGCAGATTGCCCGCCACCCAGAACTTGTCGATGCCGCCGCCTATGTCGCAATTGCCGTAATCGAGCATGTCGACGTACTTCTTCATCCGCTCCTCGCCGACCCGGCGCGCGATCTCCTGATAGACCGGGAATGCCGAGACCGCGATCGCCGATCGCAACGTGTGATCCTTGTTCCAGGTCTCGACGCCGCGCGTGATGCCGTCCCACTTGAACACGTCCCTGTCGGGGTCCTGTACCACGCCGGTCTCAAGCGCGATCAGCGAGTTCGGGATCTTGAAGGTCGAGGCCGGCAGCCTGCCCTCGCCCGACCGGTTCTTGTCGCTCGCGATGATCAGATAATCGTCGATCTTGTAGCCGACGAAGGTGCCTTGAGTGCCGAGATCGAAGAACCGCTTGGCAAGATCCTCGCGAAACTCGCTGCGCTGGTAGGATACGTTGGCGAAGCTGCGGGACGGCAGGATGCTAGCTGCGGCAAACAGACCGAGCGCATGGCGGCGATTGATCACGGCGGGTCCTGGACAGTTCGTGAGGCTGACGACGATGGTTGATGCCATCGTGGTAAAAGGATGGCAACGAGGATCTGTCCCTGGCGCGCTATCGTGCCCGGCCCGACAGGCGCAGCACGAAGATCAGCACCTCGGCGACGGCCTTGTAGAGCTCAGTCGGAATTTCCTCGCCGAGCTCGACATTGGAGAGCGCGCCGGCGAGCACCTCGTTCTCCTCGATCGGAATGTCATGGGCTTGCGCGACCTCGATGATCTTGGCGCCGATCGCGCCCCTGCCCTTGGCGACGACTCGGGGCGCGCCGGAGCGGTCGTACTGCAGGGCGACCGCAAGCTGGGATCTGGTCTCGCTCATAGCGCGCGGTCCAGGAAATGCCCAGCGCGCGCAGGCGTTACTTGCGGCGGCGCGCCGTCGCGGATCTCGATCTCGCCGGGCGTAAGCTCGGCCCGGGCAAGCGCCTGGCTCAACTCGGTGGCGCCGGCGCGCAGCTGAGCTGCGGTGGCCGGCCGCTCCGCCCACATCCGCACCGACGTGCGCTCGCCGCTCAGTGAGATCAGCGCGTGCACCGGCCCGGCCGGCTCGAGGTCGAGCGTGAAGCGCGCACGCCATACCCGCTTGCTCGCCTCGACAGCCTCGCTGCCGCCGTCGCGGGAGATCTCGAACTGCGCCATCGCCGTTCCCTGCGGGGTGAGGAACGGAACCTCGAAATTCCAGCGCGTCATCGCGTCGAATTGCGCACGCTGCGCGTCGCCACGATCCGGCAGCGAGGCGACCTGCAGCAGCGTATGCCGGGCAAGCGCGGCATCGGTGTTGTCCAGCAGGCGATGCGCGGTGGCGGCGAGCGGCGTATCCGGCGCAATCGACGGCTCGGCAATCGCCTGCGCGGCCGGCAGCGCGCCGCGAAACGGCGGCGGCGGCGTGTTGGTGCGCGCGACGTCGCCATTCGGCATCTCCTGTGCTCCGGCGCCGTGCCGTGCCGCACCGCCGAGCTCGTGCAAGGCTTCCTGAAGCAGATTGAGCGCACCGCCTGCCGACGGTCCGGTATCGAGCGCGTCAGCAAGAGCACCGACCAAGCGCGCACCGCCCGTCGTGAGATCCTCCGCAACCGGAACGCGCGCCTGCGGCAGCAGGATCTCGACCACCTCGAAGTCGGGCAGCTCGGGCGGCACGAGGCCCGGTGCTGCGCCGACATTCGACAACGTCGCCTGAGGCGCCGGCGCAGCGGCCGACCGTGCGGTATCCGCGGTTCCGAGCGACGATTGCAGCGCCTGGCGGAGCACGATCAGCGCGGCCTTGAGATCGGGCACGTTGCCGTTCGACGGCGTCGCCCCCGAGGCCAGCGAGGCCTCGAACAGCAGGCCGGATTTCTGGAACGCGGGCCTTGATCGCCTCGCCGCTGAGATTGTCGTCAAGGCTGGTCTGCTGCGCCAGCACCTGGGCAATCGCGGCCTGCAGCTTCGGCGGCAGATTGGCCGACGCGATCGCGGCCAGATTGGCAAACAGCGGCCCCTGGCTGCCCTGCGCCGTCGCCGCGCTCTGCACGGCTGCGGTGACGGCGACATGTTCGAGCGGCGTCAGCACAGGCTGCGACGTGGTGGGATTCACGGGAGATGCGGCGCCGACACCGGTGACAACGCCCGGCGACAGCTTGACGGCGTCGCCCGATGCGCCCGTCCCGGTCGCATTGGAGCCGACCATTTGCAGGCGGACGCCATCCTGGGTGCTTGAGACCGCAAGCTGCAGGCTCTGGCCCTGCTGCAGCGGCACTTCGGTCCGGACGTCGATCGACAGGCTCGCAATCGCGATCCGCACCAGATCGGCGGACAGCACCTTCAGCACCTGCGCATTGACCACGCTGCCGGCCTGCAGCGTGAGGTCCGGCGCAACACTCCCCGTCTCCTGGGGCGCGAGCACCGGCAGCACGGGGTTGATGGTGGTCGCCATGTCGGGGTCTCGGCCGGCCGGTAAGATCGTGCGGCAGGCTAGCCGAGCGTCCTAAACCACCCGTTAACCGACAGCCGGCGCCAAGGCCCGGAGAATGCTCGCCGCGGCCTTGAAATCGACCTGCCGGGCGGCGCGGCGCGCGGCGACCTCCTCGTCGACGCCCCATCTCTCGATGTTCCAGTCCTCGTCGACATGAGCTGCGGCCCAGACCTGGTCCTCGTCGCGCACCCCATGCGCCAGCGCCAGCGCCAGCAGCGCCGAGCCGGTCAGCGTCGTCACCATATGGAGCGCCGCGACCGACCACGGATCGTCCGGAAACGCCCCGCGCGCCGCCTTGATCGCGGCCTCGGGCTGGCCGACATGCACGATCCCCTCGGCGAGGATGAAATGGGCACCGAGCGTGTCGGCGGCCCAGAACAGAATCGGGTCCCAATGCGTGGCTTCGCGCTGGACCAGCGTCTCGGGATGACCGGCGCGATAGAACAGCATGTCGCTGCCGAGGAACTTCGCGGCATCTTCGGAGACCTCATCGATGCGATCGATCACGCCCTCGACAACGCTGTTGGCGAGGCGCGTCAGCGGCATGGTCACGGGATCGAGGGTCTCGCCCTGCGCATTCCACTCCGAGGCGATCGCATCGGCGATCCCGCGCGTCGGCGCCACGATCGGCTTGCCCGACGGCGAGCGGATCGAGCGGCCGTCGAGCGTGACCGAAAATCCGCCGTCGGCCTCGGCGACACCGGCGCTCGTGTAGAAGCGCTTGCGCTGGGGCGCACGGATGTGACGCCGCACCGCCTCCTGCGGATCGATCGGGGATTGTCCTGCAACTTCGTCGAAGAGTTCGCGCATCGCGCCGGCCGGCTTTCGTTCCGAGGGACTTGCCTGCAAGATATGTCAGGGACAACGGCAAATAAAGCTGATGGGACGCGGCAAATTCCTCGCAGGCCGCCGATACGGCCGGCGCCGGGTTCCACTCGCCGGAATCGTTGATCCGCAACGTCCACGCCCATTTTGGCCGCGGCAGCGCCGAGTTTTCCAACGGCCTGCCGCATGACGCGGACACGGCCCGGCAATTCTTCGATCGCAGCCTGCGCGGTGCATGGATCGCGCCGCATGACGCGCTCTACGATTTCTTGGTGCAGAGCCCGACCTGGCGGCTCGGCGCCATCTCGATTGCGGTCCTGCGCAGGCAATTCGACAGAACCTATCTGACGGTGACGTTCGTTTCTCGCGCAATTCAAACGCTAGGCCTGCTATCGCAAGATCGCCACCGACCATGCACCACGGCGTCAGTCGGTCATCGCTACGCGATCCGCAGGCTGGCTCCGCGAAGCCGGAGACCGAAGCAGGCAGCAACGCGCTGCGACGCAAAGTAGTCTCGATCCGTGCCGTAGAACAGGGTGTGCGAGCGAAGCTCGGACACGTCTATGAGACGACGCCCTAATCCTGATTGGCACAGGACCTCGCATAGGAAGCACGATCGGCCTGGTTCAGCCCGGCGGCGCCGCCCTCGTCCAGGCATCGGCTGAACCGATCACTGAACGATGGGCGGCCGGAGGAACTGACGCTCGGGCGCGTCGGCAGCGCATCGATCTTGGGAATCGCCGGTACCTCGATCTTCGGCGGCGGTGGTGGCCTGGGCGGCGGCGGATTAAAGATCGAACCACCCGGCGGGATGACTTGCGCAAATGCGGCAGTCGCACCCGCCGTCCAGATCGCCGCACAAGCCGTGATCAATAAGCGTTTCATGACCAGGATGTCGTTGTTCAGCGGCGGCGCTTCAAGTCACGGCGCGTATGCTGTGTCTTCACGGTTTCTGATAGATCACGTGACCAGCGCGGATCGTGTAGGTCACCCTTGCGAGATTGTGTACATCGCTTAAGGGGTCGCCGTCGAGCACCACGACATCGGCGTCGAATCCTTGCTCCACCCTGCCCTTCTTCGCGGCCTTGAAGTATTGCGCCGGATTCGACGTCAGCGAAGCCAGGATCTGGCGCTCCGACAGTGCGCGATGCATCAGCTCATATTCCTGCGTGGTGTCGTACAGCGTGGTGAAGCCGACATCGGTGCCGAACAGGACCGGCCCGCCATTCTCCGAAAACTGCTTGAGCTGGTTGACGGTTGTCGCGATCAGACGATTTGTCACAGCGGGATCGAGAACGACGGTCGTAAACAGCGACAGGGTCGGAATCAGCGCAATGCCCTGCGCCTTGAACCGCGCCAGCTGCTCTGCCGTGTAGGCGCTTTCACTGGGTACGGTGTGTGCGAGCACGTCGACACCTGCCGTGATCACCGTCTCCACGCCGGTCTTGTTTTGCGGGTGGGCAAACACCGGCTTGGCCACCGCATGCGCCACGTCGACGGCCGCCTTGGCGATCGCGGGGTCCATGTTCACGACCGGCTTGTTTCCCTTGTAGACGCCGGTGAACAGCTTCACGCCGTCAAGCTTGAGGTCCACGTAGCTGCGCGCCAGTTGCGTGGCTTCGTCCGGCCTGGATGCCTCGGGCAACTGCATGTCGGCCGGCAGGTAGGCGGGATGGCCGTCCTTCGGGAAGATGCTGCCGGCCATCAGGATGTTGGGACCTGCGACTTCGTTCGCGGCGATACGCTGGCGCAGCGGCAGCGTGTCCCTCGGATCCGAACCGAGATCCCACACCGTGGTGAAGCCCCACTGCGTCAGCATCTCCTGCATATGCTTCGTCAGCGCCGCTGCGGGAGCGGCACCGGCATTGTGCCAGGAGCTTTGCGTGAAATGGACGTGGCTGTTCCAGAAGCCGGCCACGACAGTCTTGCCGCTGCAATCGATCACGCGCGCATCGGAGGGCACCTGAACGTCGCCGGACTTGCCGACCGCGCTGATGACGCCGTCGGTCATCACGATCACGGCGTCCGGCAGCGGAGCTGCGTCGGGCGATGCGTAAAGGCTGCCGCCGCGGAGCACGACGGTTTCGGCATGCGCCGTCATCGAACCGGCGGCAGAGCCGAGCAGCCCGAGAAGGAACGCTGTACGGAGCCAGTTGCAGGTCATACACAATCCCTTTCGATCGTGGCGCGCAGCACGATAGCCGCGGCGTTCGACGCCGCTTTGATCGTTGTTGCTCTCGACGAGGTTTATTCGGCGCCGGCGCCGACCGCCGATCATTCCTCGGGCGCGTTCTCGATCGGGTCGAACCGGTCGGCCTCGAGCCCCAGCAGATTCCAGGATTGCTGCATATGCGGCGGCAACGGCGCGGATACATCGATCACACCGCCGCGCGGATGCGGGATCACGATGCGGCGGGCGAGCAGATGCAGCCGGTTCTGCAGGCCGCCAGGCAGCTGCCAGTTCTCCTTGTTGAAATATTTGGGGTCGCCGACGATGGCGTGGTCGATATGCGCCATATGGGCGCGCAGCTGGTGGGTCCGACCAGTTACCGGCTTGAGCGACACCCAGGCGAGCTTTGTCGCCGAGGCCTCGACCACAGCGTAGTAGGTCACGGCGTGGCTCGCACCTTCATCGCCGTGCTCGGCGATCCGCATGATGGTGTCTTCCTCGTTCTCTTCCTTGGCGAGATAGGTCGAGATGCGGCCCTGCTTCGGCTTCGGCACGCCGGCGACCAGCGCCCAGTAGATCTTGCGCGCGGAGCGATGGCGGAATGCACCGGTCAGATGCGAGGCGGCAAAGCGTGTCTTGGCGATCAGCAGGCAGCCGGAGGTTTCCCGGTCGATGCGATGCACCAGCCGCGGCTTCTGGCCCTTGGCGTCGCGCATCACTTCCAGCATCTGGTCGACATGGCGTGTCATGCCGGAGCCGCCCTGCACGGCGAGACCTGCGGGCTTGTTCAGCACCAGCACGTCGTCGTCCTCGTACAGTGTCATCTCCTTCAGCGCCTGCAGGGTCTTGGTCTGCGCCTCGGACAGTACACCGACCGTCTTGGGCGCATCGAGCCGCAGCGGCGGGATGCGCACGCTCTGCCCCTCCTCCAGCCGGTCCTTGGAATCGGCGCGCCTGCCGTTCACCCTGAGCTCGCCTTTGCGGACGATGCGCTGGATGTGGGAGAACGACAGGCCCGGAAACCGCGCCTCGAGGAAGCGGTCGACGCGCATGTTGTCCTCGTCGGCCGTCACCACGACAGTCTGCACCTTGGTCGGCAGCGGCAGCTCGTTTGCAGCCTTCGGCGTTGCTGCGACAGGCTCGGGCCGCTTCCGCGGCTCACGGCGCGGCTCGGCAAAGCGCGGCGGCTTGCCCGACGCGCGGTGCGACGACGGACGGTCGCTTGCCTTGCGATCCTCCGGCTTGCGGCTGCGGTGCCCGGCTCCGCTCTTCGATCCGCCCTTGGATGCACTCTTGGGTCCGCCTTTGGGACCACCCTTGGTCCGCTCCTTGGCGCGATCGCCCGGCGATATCGTTCTCTTGATGCGGCGGCTCATGGTGATTTTTCGGCTCCAGACCTGCATTGTGCCTAGCGCAAATGCCGCGAATCGTCACGGCGAAATCGATGTAAATCCTTGGCAACATCGGCCATGTTCGGCCGGCACGCGATAATCGACGGGGAAGCTTGCAATGAGACTGGCACTATCTGCCTTGGCGGCGGCCGTGATGATCGCGAGCCCAGGGCTCGCACAGAGCCCGATGCCGGAGGATCTCGCCTGGAAGCTCCTGGAACTTGGCCGCGTCGTCGATCCGCCGAGGACCGCCGCGCTCTACGCGCCGCTGCAGCCGAAGGAGCCCTATCAGGACGTCAAGGCCGAGCGCGACGTCAAATACGGTCCCGCCGATCGCCATCTGCTCGACGTGTTCACTCCGGAGACGGCTGCTTCCTCGCCCCGCCCGGTGCTGATCTTCATCCATGGCGGTGGCTTCGTCGCGGGCAGCAAGCGCAGTCCCGGCAGCCCGTTCTACGACAACATCATGCTGTGGGCGGTGAAGAACGGCTTCGTCGGCGTCAACGCCACCTACCGCCTGGCGCCCGCCTTCCCGTGGCCGGCCGGCGCTGAGGACATGGGGGCGATCGTGCAATGGGTTTCCGAGAAGATCGGCGAGCGCGGCGGCGATCCCGCGCGCATCTTCCTGATGGGCCATTCGGCCGGTGCGATCCATGTCGCGAGCTATGTTTCCCACCCTGAATTCCACAAGGTGAAGGGCGGCGGGCTGGCCGGCGCGATCATGGTGTCGGGCATCTATGATCTGACGGCCTCTCCGGCCGGCGACGCCGAACTTGCCTATTACGGCTCCGATCCGTCGCGCTATGCCGAGCGCTCCTCGTTGCAGGGCCTGGTGGCGAGCTCGATCCCGCTGCTGATCACCGCGGCCGAGCTCGACCCGCCCCGCTTCGTCGAGCAGTTCGAGCTGCTGAAGCAAGCCACCTGCAAACGCGAGAACGGCTGCGCGCGCACCTTCATGTTGCCGGAGCACAGCCACATGTCGGAGGTCTATTCGATCAATACGCCGGACACCCGGCTGACGAATGAGGTCCTGGAGTTCGTAAAGAGCGTCAAGTGACTGGGTGTACGGGTGCCAGGTATCGATTGGCTCCATCCACGTCATTGCGAGCGAAGCGAAGCAATCCGTCCAGCCGCATAAGCGGAGCGATGGATTGCGTCGTCGCTATCGCTCCCCGCACTGACGAGCCCTACTTCCCGGCTCGCTCCTTGCGAAGCCTTGCCCAATAGTCCAGCCGCTTGCGGATCTCGCGCTCGAAGCCGCGATCGGGCGGATCGTAGAAGGTCTGGCGGCCCAGCGCCTCCGGGAAATAGTCCTGGCCGGAGAAGGCGTCGGGCATGTCGTGGTCGTACCGATAGCCGGAGCCATAGCCTTCCGACTTCATCAGCTTGGTCGGCGAATTCAGGATGTGCTTCGGCGGCAGCAGCGAGCCACCCTGCTTTGCGGCCTGCATCGCAGCGCCGAACGCGGTGTAGGCTGCGTTGGATTTCGGCGCGGTGGCGAGATAGATCACGGCCTGTGCGATCGCAAGCTCGCCTTCCGGCGAGCCGAGGAAGTCGTAGGTATCCTTGGCGGCGTTGCAGATCACCAGCGCCTGCGGATCGGCCAGCCCGATATCCTCCACTGCCATGCGCACGACGCGCCGCGCCAGGAACAACGGGTCCTCGCCAGCGTCGAACATCCGCGCGAGATAATACAGCGCCGCATCCGGATCGGAGCCGCGCACCGACTTGTGCAGCGCCGAGATCAGGTTGTAGTGGCCGTCGGCCGACTTGTCGTAGATCGGCGCGCGGCGCTGCAGGATCTCCTGCAACTGCTCGGCGTTGAACACCTCGCCCTTGCGCGCGGCGCGCCAGACCTCTTCGGCAAGCGTCAGCGAGGCGCGGCCGTCGCCATCGGCCATCCGCACCAGCGCCGCGCGCGCTTCCGCGTCGAGCGGCAGCTTCCTGCCCTCGACCTTCTCGGCATTGGCAAACAGCTTCTCGACCGCAGCCGCATCGAGCGAATGAAACACCAGCACGCGCGCGCGCGACAGCAACGCCGCGTTGAGCTCAAACGACGGGTTTTCCGTGGTGGCGCCGACCAGCACCACGGTGCCGTCCTCCATCACGGGCAAGAAGGAATCCTGCTGCGCGCGATTGAAGCGATGCACCTCGTCGACGAACAGCAGCGTGCCCTTGCCGGTCTCGCGGCGGGCGCGCGCGGCATCAAACGCCTTCTTCAGGTCGGCGACGCCGGAGAACACCGCCGAGATCTGCTCGAAGTGGAGCTCGGTGGCGTCCGCCAAGAGCCGCGCCACGGTGGTCTTGCCGGTGCCGGGCGGTCCCCAGAACACCAGCGAGCCGAGCGTGCGCGTCTCCAGCATGCGGGTCAGCGCACCATCGGGACCGAGGATATGATCCTGGCCGACGACATCGGCGAGCGAGCGCGGGCGGAGCCGGTCCGGCAGCGGATGCGGCGCGTCCTGCTCCATCCCCGCCGCCGCAAACAGGTTGGCCGCCTCGCGTGGTTGCTTCGGGCTCATCCGCCAAGCGTCACGTTGATCTGCTGGCCGCCGCGTACCAGCGTGATGCGCCAGATCCGCGAGCCTGCTTTCGACGCCTTTTCCAGGTCGCTGGTGCGCTCGATCTTCTGGCTGTTGACTGCCAGGATGATGTCGCCCTTCTGGAAGCCGACATTGGCCGCGGTGCCGTCGTCGGCGAGCTCGGTCACCACGACGCCCTCCGTCCCCGCATCGAGATGCAGTTCGTCGGCCAGCGCCGGCGAGATGTTGGCGACCCTGGCGCCCTGGAACGGCGAGCGCGCGGTCAGCACGATCTCGTCGCGGTTGGTGTCGGGCGCGGTCTCGAGCGGCACCGTGAGCTTCACGGGCTTGCCGCCGCGCTGCACGTCGATCTCGGCGGTGCCGCCCAGCGGACGGGTCGCGAAGCGGTAGTCGAACGCATTGGGATCGTCGATCGGCGTGCCGTCGATCGCGACGATCAGGTCGGACAGCTTCAGGCCCGCCTTCGCCGCCGGGCTGTTCGGCGCCACGTTGGCGACCAGCGCACCGGACGGCAGCTTCAGGCCCAGCGTCTCGGCGATCTCGGGCGTCACCGCCTGCAGCCGGGCACCGAGCCACGGCCGCTTCACCGCCTTGCCGCCGCTCTTGGCGGAAGCCACCACCACGCGCACCATGTTGGCGGGGATGGCGAAGCCGATGCCCTGCGAGCCGCCGGAGCGCGAGAAGATCGCGGTGTTGATGCCGGCGAGCCGGCCGGTCATGTCGACCAGCGCGCCGCCGGAGTTGCCGGGATTGATCGCGGCATCGGTCTGGATGAAGAATTGATAATCAGTGATGCCGACCTGGGTGCGCGCCAGCGCCGAGATGATGCCGTGGGTCACGGTCTGGCCGACGCCGAACGGGTTGCCGATCGCAAGCACGACGTCACCGACCTGCAACTGGTCGGAATTGGCGAAGTCGAGCGTCGTGAACTTCTCCTTGTTGGTGTTCTTGAGTCGCAGCACCGCGAGGTCGGTGCGGCTGTCCTTCAGCACGATCTCGGCCTCGAACTCGCGCTTGTCGGCGAGCGAGATCTTCACCTGGTCGGCACCCTCGATCACGTGATTGTTGGTCACCACGAGACCTGACGAGTCGACCATCACGCCGGAGCCGAGCGAGCGCTGCATCTGCTCGGGCTGCTGCCCGGGCACGCCGAAGAAACGGCGAAAGATCGGATCGTCCAGCAGCGGATTGCGGTTCTGCACCATCTTGGCCGCGTAGACATTGACCACCGCCGGCTGCACGCGCTGCACGATCGGCGCATAGGACAGCTGCAGTTCGGCCTGCGAGGACGGCACGCGCCGTTCCTGTGCCTGGGCGGGATCAAGGCTTGCTGTGAAGGCCAGCATGCACAGCACGGGTATGGCAGCGACGCGGATGAATCGGAGCATTCTCACCTCTTGCGGAAAACGCCGGAATATAGGCGCGTTCGCGCGGCAATTGAAGGGTTTCCGGGTCAATATCTGGCGCCCTGTCGGGTGACGTCCAGCCCCCAACCGAACGGTGCAAAACCGGTCCGACACTCGTTGAAGCGAACCGTCAAGCTCCTATGATGCTCGTCATCTCACTGTGCAGCTTCGCTTGTTGCCCGCACACAACAAGCGGAACAGCACCCCCGAACAGCGCTGTCGCGCGTCAGTCACGTTACTCGGGTTCAGTGAGCGGGGAATTCATTTCAACAAGGGGAGCGTAGAATGGGTGCGAGAAGAATAGGTGCAATCGCGATCGGCGTGGCAGGAGTTCTCGCCTCCGCGCCGGCGCATTCGGAATCAGCAAACAGCGACGCGGAGATTGCACTGCTCAAGCAGCAACTCCACATGCTGGAGCAGAAGATCGACAAGCTGCAAAAGCAGAGCAACGAGAACGCGGCGACGGCGGCGGCGGCCAACGCACACGCGAAGGCGGCGGACGCAAAGGCCTCGCACGTGGCGAATGCCAATGCTGCGATCCCGGTCAAGGGTCCGGTCGCGTCGTCCGGCGTCGTGGTGTCGATGCCGAACAACCGCCCGACGATCTGCACCGCGGACGACCAGAACTGCATCGCGATCACCGGGCGCATTCACTACGATGTCGGCGGTTACGACTATCGGCCCGACACGGCAGCGACCTCACCGCAAAAGCTCGACAGCGGCGAGAACCTGCGGCGTGCGCGCATCGGCATCACCGGCAAATTCCTCAGCGACTGGAATTTCGCGCTGATCTACGACTTCGGCGGATCGTCCGACGGCTTCGGCGGCACGGCAGCAGGGTCGCTGCCGGGCGGAGGGACATCGGGCGTTGAAAATGCCTTCCTGAGCTACACCGGATTCAAGCCGTTCGGCGGCAAGATGGCGATCGAAGGCGGCATCATGGATATTCCATGGACGCTCGACGAGGCCACCAGCTCCAACGATATCCTGTTCATGGAGCGTGCCTCGGCCGGCATCATCGCCCAGAACATCGCAGCCGGCGACTTCCGTTCGGCCTTCGGCACACGCTGGTGGAACGACCAATTCTGGGTCGGCGGCTATGTCACCGGACCGACCTCGGGCGCAATCCACTCCGCGTCCAGCACTTCGCCGGCCGGAACATCCGAGCAATATGGCGGCGTCATCCGTGTCGTCGGCAACCCGATCAGCGGCAGGGATTACTCGGTGCATATCGGCGCCGATGCGGAATGGCTGATCCAGCCGCCGCGCAACCTGGTGACGCAGGCGCAGACGCTGACGCTCAGCGACCGGCCCGAGCTGCGCATCGATCCGACGACGCTGATCTCGACCGGCGCGATCGCCAACGTCTCCGGGGCGCAGGTCTACGGCGTCGAGGCCGCGGCCACTTACGGTTCGCTCATCGCGCAGGGCGAGTACTACTGGTTCAATGTCGATCGCACTGCCAACACCGGGCTGCCGCCGTTCGGCGCATCGAGCCTGAAGTTCGACGGCGGCTACGCGCAGATCGGCTACGTGCTGACAGGCGAAACCCACGCCTACAATCCGTCGAGTGCCTCCTACGGCGGCATCAAGCCGGCGAATCCGTTCTCGCTCACCGGCAGTGGCTGGGGTGCCTGGGAAATCGCCGGACGCGTGAGCCAGATGAACCTGAACGATCAGCTTGCGACGGCGGCCGGCATCGCGGGCGGACGGCAGACCGTCTACACCGTCGCGCTGAACTGGTACGTCAACAACAACATCCGCTTCATGCTGGACTACCTGCATGGCGACATCTCTAAGCAGGCTTCGTCGATCTCGACCGTCGATGCCGGCTCGAAGTTCGACGCTGTGGCGATGCGCACGCAGGTTGCGTGGTGACAACACGGCCGGGAGCGCCCCCGCTCCCGGCCGCACTCGCGATCGCATCGCGCAGGTCAGGCGGCGCGCTTCGGCTTTCGCACGACCTCCGGCGCCGGCGCGCAGGACAACCGCTCCTGATGGCCCTCGCCCCAGGCCTTGAGGATATCGATCACCGGGCGCAGACTCTCGCCGAGTTCGGACAGCGTGTACTCGACCCGCGGCGGCACTTCGGCATAGACCTTGCGGATCACGAGACCATCCTCCTCGAGCGCGCGCAGCTGCTTGGTCAGCATGCGCTGGGTGATGCCGGGCATCCGCCGCCGCAGCTCGCCGAAGCGCTGGGTGCCGGCCTGCAGATGAAACAGGATCACGCCCTTCCATTTGCCGTCGATCAGGTCGAGCGCCGCCTCGACCGCGCACCCCGGCCGACGCGCAAAATTCTTCCGTTTCATCGAAATTTTCCCAATAGTATCCAAACGGGGACTAGTTCCCTGAATTTACAGTACTTGCCAATTGGACGCCAGCGCGACAGTTAGATGGCAGGCAATCGCCGCCACCAATGGAGACCAGGCATGAAGGCCGTCGGATACCAAAAATCGCTGCCGATCGAGGCGGCGGATTCCCTCGTGGATTTCGAAACCGCAAAGCCGGAGCCGAAGGGGCACGACATCCGCGTCGCGGTGAAGGCGATCTCCGCCAATCCGGTCGACTACAAGGTACGCAAGCGCGCCGCACCGCCGGCGGGCGAATACAAGATCCTCGGCTTCGATGCAGCCGGCGTGGTCGACGCAGTCGGCCCCGAGGTCAGCCTGTTCAAGCCGGGTGACGAGGTGTTTTACGCCGGCTCGATCCAGCGTCAGGGCACCAATTCCGAGTTTCACCTGGTCGACGAGCGCATCGTCGGCAGGAAACCCAAATCGCTGTCATTTGCGCAAGCCGCGGCGCTGCCGCTGACCTCGATCACAGCCTGGGAATTGTTGTTCGACCGCCTCGGCGCGGTGCCGGGCAAGAGCCTCGATCCGCGTACGCTCTTGATCATCGGCGGCGCCGGCGGCGTCGGCTCGATCCTGATCCAGCTCGCGCATCGCCTGACCGGACTGACCGTGGTTGCGACCGCGACGCGGCCGGAATCGCAGAAATGGTGCCTCGATCTCGGCGCTCACGCCGTGATCGACCATTCGCTGCCGATGAAGGAGCAGATCGAAAAGCTGAAGCTCGCGCCGGTGGGCCTCGTCGCCAGCCTCACCTTCACCGATCAGCACTACAAGGCGATCGCCGATTTCATCGCGCCGCAGGGCAAGTTCGGCCTGATCGACGATCCGCCGGAGTTCAACGTCGCCGTATTCAAGGGCAAGGCGGTATCGGTGCATTGGGAATCCATGTTCACCCGCTCCTCGTTCCAGACATCAGACATGATCGCGCAGAATCATCTGCTCAACGATGTCTCGGACCTCATCGACAAGGGCGTGCTGCGCACCACCCTCGACCAGACCTTCGGCACGATCAACGCCGCCAACCTCAAGCGCGCCCACGCCCTGCTCGAGAGCGGCAAGTCGCGCGGCAAGATCGTGCTGGAGGGGTGGTAGGACCCACCCTCACCCGCCTCGTCATGCCCGGGCCAAATCCCCGGGCATGATTGTCCCCACGAGGCGACGCACCGCTTTTGCCAAGGACGCGACATAGGCTGTATAAATTTCCGAACGATCACCGTTCTCAATCCGGCCGACGCAAGAAGCGGCTGGAGCGGTGGTGCCCCCTAACGGGGACGGGAGGAAATCGATGGGCTTGCTCACGGCCGATCCGTCGCGGATCGATCCGGAGTGGATGACGCGGGCGTTGCGCGACGCCGGCGTGATCGATCAGGCTCGTGTCGTCGATCTCGCCTGCAAGCCGGTCGGCAACGGCCTCGTCGGGGACAGCTACCGGTTTCGTCTTACCTATGACGAGGATCAGCCCAAAGCGCCCACGACCGTTATCGGTAAATTCCCCGCTGCGAATCCGGATAGCCGCAGGTCCGGTTCCGCGCACATGCTCTATGTCCGCGAGGTCGCGTTCTATCGCGAGCTGGCGACCACGGTCGCAATTCACACCCCGCGGCCGATCCTCGCCGAGATCGACCCAGTGACGGACGATTTCACGCTGATCCTGGAGGATCTGGCGCCCGCACGCCAGGGTGACCAGCTCGCCGGATGCTCGATCGCGGACAGCCGGACAGCGATGGCTGAGGCCGCCGCGTTGCATGCACCGCGATGGGGTGATCCGACGCTGGACACGGTGCACTGCTTTACCGTCGCCGCAAGCAGGCGCAAGGATTTCCGCGCGACGCTGCCTGCGATCATCGGTCACTACAAGGATCGATATCGCGACGTGATCGAGCCGGAATTCCTGACGCTCATCGACGCACTTCCGGATGCGATGTCGCGCTACCAGTCAGACCGGTCGACGCCGCGCACCCTGCAACATGCCGACTTCAGGCTCGACAACATGCTGTTCGACGTGCGCGGCAATACCCGGCCGATGGCCACGCTGGACTGGCAGACGCTGACGGTGGGACCGGGAATCGTTGACGTCGCCTATTTCCTGTCGGCCGGCATCGATCCGTCCGAACGGCGGCTTCACGAAGCCGACCTGGTGCGGTTCTATCATTCGGAACTGATCCGTCGCGGTGTGCGGGACTATGGCTGGGATGATTGCTGGCGGGATTACCGGCGCTACACGCTGCATGGAATCATGATGGGCGTTGTCTCCGCACTCAGCGTCCAGCGCTCCGAGCGCGGCGACGCGCTGTTCCTGAAAATGACCCGCGGCGCCTGCGCGCAAGCCCTGGATCACGACAGTTTCTCATACTGGCGGGACTAACAGCGAAAGGGATCGGCGTGCTCAACAAACTTGACGACTTCCCTATCCACCAGACGCCGGAGCCGATCGCGGTTCCCTCGACAAGCGACCGCAATGTCTATGACCGGACCTGGTTCAATGGCTACACCGCCGACGGCGCGTATTACTTCGGGATCGGCATCGCGATCTATCCGCACCGCAAGATCCTTGACTGCGCCTTCAGCGTTGTGGAGCGTGGTGGACGACAGCACTGCTTCTTCGGTTCGCGCCGCGCCCCGATCGAGCGCACCGACATGCAGGTCGGTCCGTTCCGGCTCGAGGTGCTCGAGCCGATGCTGCGGACGCGGGTCGTGCTGGACGACAATGCGACAGGCCTGGCATGCGATCTGACCTTCTCCGCGCGCACGGCGGCGATCCAGGAAGCGCGCCAGACCCTTTGGTCGGGTGATCGTCGCGCCATGGACTCGACCCGCTTCGACCAGTTCGGCCGCTGGAGCGGCGTCGTTCGCCACCCGGACGGGGAGATCAGGGTGGACGATCAATCATGCTACGGCACCAAGGATCGCTCCTGGGGCGTTCGCAACGTCGGCGAACGGGATGTCGGAGGCGCGCCGATGCCGCCGCCGAGCGTGTTCTTCCTGTGGGCGCCGCTGTTCTGGGACGACCATATATCGCACGCCATCTTCTTCGACGGGACGCGTGGCGAGGCACTGGTGCGCGAAGGCTTTACCGCGCCGCTCTATCGGAGCGAGCGTGAGATCCCGGGCGTCGTCGACGGACTCGATCGCCGCATGGCGACCGCGCGGCACAGCGTGCAATACGTTCCGAACACCCGGCTCGCACGTCATGCTGAAATCGACCTCATCGACATCGACGGCGAGACAAGCACCATCGCGCTCGACCCGATCCTCAAATTCCAGATGAAAGGCCTCGGCTACGGTCA
The DNA here is from genome assembly GCF_001542415.1 of Bradyrhizobium macuxiense. Lineage (GTDB taxonomy): Bacteria > Pseudomonadota > Alphaproteobacteria > Rhizobiales > Xanthobacteraceae > Bradyrhizobium > Bradyrhizobium macuxiense. The sequence continues at coordinate 48,898 of NZ_LNCU01000011.1, read as the reverse complement.
TCCGCAATGGGGCCAGGGCATGTGGAAGGGAGAGCTGGAGATCGGCGGCGAGTCGTTCGATCCGATGACGCTCGACCGGCTGGCGCGGGAGAACGTGCACGTGCAACAGGTGGTCCGCGCCCGCCAGGGCAATCAGACCGGGATCGGAGTCCTGGAGCAATTGTGCTTCGGCCCCTATCGTCCCGCCGGCTTCAGCGAATTCCTCGACGGAGCCAAAGGGTAGCGCCGCAGGCTGGCGAGCACGCCCGGCAACAGACGGGCATCTCTAGATTACCGACACGCCCTCGACGAAGATCAGTCGGCGCTCCAGTGCGGTTCGCCGGTGCTTGAGCGCGTCGGCATATTCAGCTGACGCGTACCATTCCCGCAGACGCGCGATCGTCGGAAATTCGACGATGACGATAGCCTTTGGCGGCGGACCGCCCTCTATCAGTTCGACCGCGCCACCGCGCACAATGTAGCGCCCACCATACTGTTCAATAGTCTTGACCGCGAGTGCGCGATACGCTTCGAACGAAGCGGCATCCCGCATCTCGACCTCCGAAATCACATAGGCCGGCATGCGCCCTCACGCGATGGTGTTGACGATGCCGCCTTCGGCGCGCAGTGCGGCGCCGTTTGTCGCGGAGGCCTGTTTCGAGCAGACATAGACTACGAGGTTAGCGATCTCCTCGGTGCTGGCGAAGCGCTGCAGCAGCGACGTCGGCCGGTGCTGCTTGACGAAATTGGCGGCGGCCTCCTCGACCGACTGGCCGTTCTGTCTCGCCAGATCCTCGACGAATGTCTTTACGCCTTCCGACATGGTCGGCCCCGGCAACACGGAATTCACCGTGACCGCGGTACCGCTGGTCAACTGCGCGAGCCCGCGGGCGACCGCAAGCTGCGCGGTCTTGGTCATGCCGTAGTGAATCATCTCGGTCGGGATGTTGAGGCCCGATTCCGAGGAGATGAAGACGATGCGTCCCCAGTTGCGCTTCAACATCCCCTGCATGTAGCCGCGCGACAGCCGCACGCCCGACATCACATTGACCTCGAAGAAGCGATCCCAATCCTCGTCGGGAATATCGAAGAAATCCTTCGGCTCGAAGATGCCGGCATTGTTGACGAGGATATCGACTTGCGGCAGCGCCGCGAGCAGGGCCTTGCAGCCGGCCGCAGTCGAGACGTCGGCCGCGATGCCGCGCACCTTGGCACCCTGTACCGCCTTTGCGATCGCCGCAACCGCGGCATCGACCTTGGCCTGGCCCCGGCCGTTGACGATGACCTCCGCCCCGGTCTCCGCAAGCCCCTTGGCGATGGCATTGCCGATGCCAGCGGTCGAGCCGGTCACCAGCGCGGTCTCTCCGGAAAGGTCGATTTTCATGGGAGGTCTCCTGTCAGTCCTGTCCGTGATATTTGAATGCAGGCCGGCCTGCGCAACAAGCCGCCGAGCGAGGCAGGCGTGCAAAATCAGGCGAACGCCGTTACGAAGCCCACAGTCTGGTGCTAATCCTCACGACCGTCTCGCCCGCAGCACATACATGAGCGGCAGGCGCGGCATCCCCGGCGCCGCCCTGAACATGCCGTAGCCAGCATCCTCCATCGCCGGCCGTTTGAGCACGCTGCGATCGAGCTCCCGCAGTTCCTCGATGCGCAGGCCTGCAGCAGCGAGAGCCGTGACGACCTCGCCAAGCGGATGGCTCCACTGGACTGATGCATCGGGTGCGGCCGCCAGATTGTCAACGGCACGGCGATCGCGGCACCCCTCGGGCGGTGTGAAATAGTCGTGCTTGAGCTCGAGGCCGCCCAACGCGCGCTGTTCGAGCATCCGTTCGATCGGGTGGAGTTCGAACAGATAGAGTTCACCGCCGGGCTTCAAGAGATCACGCACAACATTCGCCCAGCGCGCGATATCCGGCAACCAGCACAGCGCGGCAATGCCTGTGTAGACGATGTCGAAGGTGCGCCCGAGCACCCTCGCCGCCTCATAGACGTCGGCAACCACGAACTCAACTTCGAACCCGGAGTCGGCAGCGATCCACCGTGCCGCGACGATCGATTGCTGCGAGAAATCGAGCCCCGTCACATGCGCGCCGCGCCGTGCCCAGGACAGCGTGTCGAGACCGATGTGACACTGAAGGTGGATGAGTTGTTTTGAACCGACGTCGCCGAGATCCCTGATCACATGCCGCCGCAGCGACGTGCGCCCCGCGATGAAGCCAGGGACATCATAGATCGGCGAACGCAGGTGATCGGAGACGTTACGGTACCACGTCGCCATGTTCCGCTCGCGCCAGTCGGTCACCCACTCAGACATTCCAAGGCAGTCCAGTATCGCCGCCCCCGCGCAAGAGGTCACCAGATAAATGAAGGTGCAGGGCGTCACAATCATCAGTCCGAACATCAGCGCGATCGGCCAAAGCCAATCAGATCGGGACTGCCGTGAATGAGATCGCCACTTCGCCAACGCACCCGCTCAATCGCCGCGATCTCGATGACCGAAAACAATACGCCGAGAAGGTAGACGGCGGCGGTCTCGAACAAAAAGAAATCGCCCCTGGGCGTGGCTGAGCCGGGCCGCCGCATAGGCCAGCAGAAAACCAATCAGCGCCTCGATCACCGTTGAGCCGAACACGAATTTGGCATGTCGAAGAATTGCCGTGCGTCACCATGGCACGCCATCGTTCGCGGTTTCAGTTCTGGCGACTTGGCTGAAGAAACCGATAATGAAACCGCCGCAGTTCGACGAAATGCCGCACGAGCAACCGTTCGGCGATACCTCTCGGCAAAGTGCCGACACCGCCCGCCTTCCGCTTAAAGACGACAGTGAAGGTCCAGCAGGCACACAAACAAAAACGGCGCCCGAAGGCGCCGCTTTCAAAACCGTGGCTCGAAAACCGGCTTACGCCGCCTCGGCTTCCTTCTCCTGGGCCGGACCGGAGTCCTGGCCCTTGGCGTCGACGTCGCGGTCGACGAATTCGATCACGGCCATCGCCGCGTTGTCGCCGTAGCGGAAGCCGGCCTTGATGATGCGGGTGTAGCCGCCCTGGCGGTCCTTGTACCGGGTCGCGAGCGTATCGAACAGCTTCTTGACCTGATCGACGTCGCGCAGCTCCGAGATCGCCTGACGACGCAGGGCCAGACCGCCCTTCTTGCCGAGGGTGACGAGCTTCTCGACGATCGGCCGGAGCTCCTTGGCCTTCGGCAGCGTGGTGACGATCTGCTCGTGCTTGATCAGCGCGGCCGCCATGTTGGCGAACATCGCACGCCGGTGCTCGGCGGTGCGGTTGAGCTTCCGATGAACCTTGCCGTGACGCATCGTCTATTCCTTACATTGTCTCTGCCGCGACGGTTCGTCGGACATGTTGCTCAGGTGGGCTACCTGCGTTCGCCCGCTAAAATCATGGCCGGGATGCCCCGGCCATGACGATTGAATCGGATCAGTAATGATCCTCGAAGCGCTTGGCGAGCTCGTCGATGTTCTCCGGCGGCCAGCCCGGCACTTCCATGCCGAGATGCAGACCCATCTGGGCGAGCACTTCCTTGATCTCGTTCAGCGACTTGCGGCCGAAGTTCGGGGTGCGGAGCATTTCCGCTTCCGACTTCTGCACGAGGTCGCCGATGTAGACGATGTTGTCGTTCTTCAGGCAGTTTGCCGAACGCACCGACAGTTCGAGCTCGTCGACCTTCTTGAGGAACGCCGGATTGAAGGCGAGATCGGGGATGATCTCCTGCGCGACTTCCTTGCGCGGCTCTTCGAAGTTGACGAACACGTTGAGCTGATCCTGCAGGATGCGCGCGGCATAAGCCACCGCGTCCTCCGGCGTGATCGCGCCGTTGGTCTCGATCGTCATGGTCAGCTTGTCGTAGTCGAGGATCTGGCCCTCGCGGGTGTTCTCGACCTTGTAGGAGACCTTGCGGACCGGCGAGAACAGGCTGTCGACCGGGATCAGGCCGATCGGGGCGTCCTCGGGACGGTTGCGCTCGGCGGCGACATAGCCCTTGCCGGTCGTGACCGTGAACTCCATGCGGATCTCGGCGCCGTCGTCCAGCGTGCAGAGCTGCAGGTCGGGGTTGAGCACGGTGACGTCGCCGACGGTCTGGATGTCACCAGCGGTCACGGCGCCCGGGCCCTGCTTCTTCACGACCATGCGCTTCGGGCCTTCGCCCTGCATCTTGATCGAGATGTCCTTGATGTTGAGCACGATGTCGGTGACGTCCTCACGGACGCCAGCGATCGAGGAGAACTCGTGCAGCACGCCGTCGATGTGCACCGACTGCACCGCGGCGCCCTGCAGCGAGGACAACAGGATGCGGCGCAGCGCGTTGCCCAGCGTCTGGCCGAAGCCACGCTCGAGCGGTTCGGCGACGACGGTGGCGAACCGGGTCGCGTCCGAGCCAGGGGTCACCTGCAGCTTGTTCGGTCGAATGAGTTCTTGCCAATTTTTCTGGATCGTCACTGTTTCACCCATGTGCCAGTCGAATGGACGAACCTGGCGTTGGAGATCGCGGAACTTCCGCGCGGTCCATTCCAAAAACAATCGCGAGCAGCCGGGCCGCCCGCGACTTCAATCAGACGCGCCGGCGCTTGCGCGGACGGCAGCCATTGTGCGGGATCGTGGTCACGTCGCGGATCGAGGTGACGGTGAAGCCCGCAGCCTGCAGCGCGCGAAGCGCCGATTCACGGCCCGAACCGGGGCCGGCCACTTCAACCTCCAGCGTGCGCATGCCGTGTTCCTGCGCCTTCTTGGAGACGTCTTCGGCCGCGACCTGCGCGGCATAGGGGGTCGACTTGCGCGAGCCCTTGAAGCCCATCGTGCCGGCCGAAGACCAGGCGATGGTGTTGCCCTGCGCGTCGGTGATGGTGATGGTCGTGTTGTTGAACGACGAATTCACATGCGCGATGCCGGAGGCGATGTTCTTGCGTTCGCGACGGCGTACGCGGGTGGCTTCCTTGCCCATTTCAAACCTTTCCTGTGATCTCAAGCGCCGCCGTAGTGCCAGCGGCTACACCTCAAAACGCAAATGGCGAGTAGCAAATTTCGATTCGCTACCCCCCACCAGCAATTCTCAAAACTTACTTCTTCTTGCCGGCGATCGCCTTGGCAGGACCCTTGCGCGTACGCGCGTTGGTGTGGGTACGCTGGCCGCGCACCGGCAGACCGCGGCGATGCCGCAGGCCGCGATAGCAGCCGAGGTCCATCAGCCGCTTGATGTTGATGCCGACCTCGCGACGAAGATCGCCCTCGACCAGATAGTCGCGGTCGATGACTTCGCGGATCTGCAGGACTTCCTGGTCGGTCAGCTGGTTGACGCGACGGTCCAGCGGGATCTTGACCTTCTCAATGATGTCAGCGGCGTTCTTCTGGCCGATGCCATGGATGTACTGAAGCGCGATCAGGACGCGCTTGTTGGTAGGAATGTTGACGCCGGCAATACGGGCCACGGACTTCTCTCCTGTCGCCGATCCCTCACGGATACGGGCTTCTCAAGTTCTTGCTCTGCGGGCTTGTGTCCACAAACGCGAACACGACGCCCACCCCTCATGTCCTTTGGGGCCCGGCATCGTCATAAAACTATCCAACTTGGATGCGGGGCTTATTAAAGGATTCATGTCGGTTTCGTCAACCGCTCCTAGCGCTTAGCTCGCTTCTTCGTGAGCTTTTTTGCAGGCTTGTTGGCGGCTTTTGCACCCTTCCGGGCACTTCCGGCCTTGGCAGCCTTCTTGACCCGCTTCTTGGCGGCCTTGGCCTTGGATGGTCCCCTGGTAGCCTTCCCGGCCGGTTTGGCGGTCTTTTTAGTGCCCTTGGAGGCCTTTTCGGCCGCCTTGGACGCTTTTCCTGCGGCCTTCCTGGCCGGCTTCGCAGCCAGCCGGGCCGGCTTTGCCGTCTTGGCAGCCGCCGACTTGGCCGACTCGTCGGCCTTCGGTTCCAGCGCGCCGATCGCACCCAGGATCCGGTTGATCTCGCGGGTGACGTGCTCGATGGTCATCATGCCATCGACGGTCAAGAGCTTACGCCGCTCCGAGTAATAGTGAATCAGCGGTTCCGTCAACGAACGGTACTGCGCAAGCCGCTTGGTCAGCACCTCCGGCGTATCGTCGAGCCGGACCTCCTCGCCCCGCGCACGGGTCTCCTCGGCGCGCTTTTCGACGCGATCGAGCAAGGCGCTCTCGTTGACGCGGAGTTCGACGACAGCGTCGAGCTTGAGGTGCTTCTTCTTCAGGAGTTCATCCAGCGCGGTCGCCTGCGGAACCGTGCGCGGGAAGCCATCGAGGATGAAGCCCTTCTTGGCGTCGGGCTCGTCAATGCGGTCTGCGATGATTCCGACCACCACCTCATCGGGCACTAGGCCGCCATTGGCCATGATCTCCTTGGCCTGCAGCCCGATCGGCGTGCCGGCGGCGACCGCCGCGCGCAGCATCTCGCCGGTCGAGAGCTGGACAATGCCATGCTTGTGGACGAGCCGCTGTGCCTGGGTTCCCTTGCCCGAGCCCGGCGGCCCCAAAAGGATCAATCTCATACTACTTCGCCCCCCGGCTAGGTGAGCGAACCCGCACACCCGGTTTTGAGTTTGGAACCGCGCCGTGATCAGCGACGACGGCCCCTGAGCTTCGACTTCCTGATCAGCCCCTCATACTGATGGGCGAGCAGATAACCCTGAACCTGCGCCACCGTGTCCATCGTCACGCTGACGACGATCAAGAGCGAGGTGCCACCAAAGTAGAACGGCACCGAAGCGTAGGAAATCAGAATCTCCGGAATCAGACAGACGATAGCAAGATAGATTGCACCAAGCACCGTAATACGCGACAGCACGTAGTCGATATATTCGGCGGTGCGCTCACCGGGGCGAATACCGGGAATGAAGCCGCCGTGCTTCTTCAGATTGTCGGCGGTCTCGGTCGGGTTGAACACGATCGCAGTGTAGAAGAACGCGAAGAACACGATCAGCGCGAGATAGAGCACCAAGAACAACGGTCGGCCGTGGCCGAGCTGGGTGGTGATCCACTGGAACCACTCCGGGCCCTTGCCGGCGTTGAAGTTCGCGACCGTGGTCGGCAGCAACAACAGCGACGAGGCGAAGATCGGCGGAATCACGCCCGAGGTGTTGAGCTTGAGCGGCAGATGCGAGGACTGACCCTCGAACATCTTGTTGCCGACCTGGCGCTTCGGATACTGGATCAGCAGCCGGCGCTGCGCGCGCTCCATGAACACGATGAAGGCGATCACGGCGACTGCCATCACGATGACGATCAGGATCAGGCCGGTCGACATCGCGCCCTGGCGACCGAGTTCGAGCATGTTGGCCAGCGCCGAGGGCAACTCGGCGACGATGCCGGACAGGATGATCAGCGAGATACCGTTACCGATGCCGCGCGAGGTGATCTGCTCGCCGAGCCACATCAGGAACATGGTGCCGCCGGTCAGCGTGATCGCGGTCGAGATGCGGAAGAACATGCCGGGGTCGCTGACGACATTGCCGGCACCTTCAAGGCCGACCGCAATGCCGTAGGACTGGAACAGCGCCAGGATCACCGTCAGGTAACGGGTGTACTGGTTCAGCATCTTGCGGCCCGCCTCGCCTTCCTTCTTCAAGGCTTCGAGCGTCGGCGAGACGGTGGTCAGGAGCTGGATGATGATCGATGCCGAGATGTACGGCATGATGTTCAGCGCGAAGATCGCCATACGGTGGATGCCGCCGCCGGCGAACATGTTGAACATGCCGAGGATGCCGCCGGCCTGGGTGCGGAACACTTGCTCCCAGATGTTGGGGTCGATGCCGGGCAGCGGGATATAGGTGCCCAGCCGATAAACAAGCAGCGCACCCAGGGTGAACCAGATGCGCTTCTTCAGCTCGTCGGCCTTCGCCAGCGCTCCGAAATTGAGGTTTGCTGCAAGTTGTTCGGCTGCTGAGACCATGTTTCGGCTTTCTCCCGGAGCCCCCTTCGCCGACGGCCCCAAGAGAACAGTTCTCCCTGGAGCGATCGGCAGACACCGGACATTATCTGGTGCTCGGCCGCGATAAGTCCATCATTCGATCGGCGGATTGTCGGCGCGCCGCGCCGGCAATGACGCAGATGTTACGCCGCCTCGCCTTCTTCCGTCTTGGCGGGGGCCAGGATCTTGACCGTGCCGCCGGCCTTCTCGACAGCGGCAATGGCCGGCTTGGAGGCGCCATGCACCTCGATCGTCAGCTTGGCCTTGATCTCGCCGCGGCCGAGCAGCCGCAGGCCGTCCTTGGCGCGACGCAGCACGCCGGCCTTGACCAGCGATTCCGCGGTCACGGTCGCAGACGCATCGATCAGCTTGTTGTCGATCGCGTCCTGCAGGCGGTCGAGATTGATCTCGGCGAAGTCGAGCCGGAAGATGTTGTTGAAGCCGCGCTTGGGCAGACGGCGATGCATCGGCATCTGGCCGCCTTCGAAACCCTTGATGCGGACGCCCGAACGCGCGGTCTGACCCTTGCCGCCGCGCCCCGAGGTCTTGCCCTTGCCGGAACCGATGCCACGGCCGACACGCATGCGCTTCTTGCGCGAGCCGGCGTTGTCGGCGATATCGCTGAGCTTCATCGCCCTTCTCCTTATATCTTGCTTACTCGCCGACGACGCGGACGAGATGCTGGACCTTGCTGATCATGCCGCGAACTTCAGGGGTGTCCTGCAGCTCGGCAACCCGGCCGATCTTGTTGAGCTTGAGGCCGATCAGCGTCGAACGCTGCGAGTGATGGCGGCGGATTGCGCTGCCAACCTGCTCGACCTTGATCGTCTTGCTGGCCTTGGCCATGACAGTAACTCCAAATAGCGCGCTGGCTATCGCGCGGGTTATTCCGCCACCACTTCGGCGTCGCCGCCGACGCGGCGCGACTGCAGGGTGGAGACCTTGATGTTGCGGCGCGCAGCCACCGAGCGCGGCGAATCCTGATGCTTCAGCGCGTCGAACGTCGCGCGAACCATGTTGTAGGGATTCGACGAGCCGATCGACTTCGCCACCACGTCCTGGATGCCGAGCGTCTCGAACACCGCGCGCATCGGGCCGCCGGCGATGATGCCGGTACCGGCTGGAGCGGCACGCAGGTAGACGCGGCCGGCGCCGTGACGGCCGGCGATGTCGTGATGCAGCGTGCGGCCCTCGCGGAGCGCGACGCGCGTCAGGTTGCGCTTGGCCGACTCGGTCGCCTTGCGGATCGCCTCGGGAACTTCGCGCGCCTTGCCGTGGCCGAAACCGACCCGGCCCTTCTGGTCGCCGATCACGACCAGCGCCGCAAAGCCGAAGCGCTTGCCGCCCTTGACGACCTTCGCCACGCGATTGATGTGGACGAGCTTGTCGACGAACTCGCTGTCGCGCTCCTCGCGCTCCCTGCTCCGTTCGCGTCCGCCGCGTTCGCGTTCACCTGCCATGGTGTTTTCCAATCTCTAGGAGGCTGAAGCCTCTATCCTCGTAATCGTTCAATTCGCTTAGAAGCTCAGTCCGCCCTCGCGCGCCGCATCCGCGAGCGCCTTGACGCGCCCGTGATAGATGTAGGCGCCGCGATCGAACACGACTTCCTTGACACCCTTCTGCGCCGCACGTTCGGCGAGCAGCTTGCCGACCGCCTTGGCCGCATCGATATCGGCGCCGGTCTTGCCGCCATCGCGCATCGTCTTCTCGAGCGACGAAGCGGAAGCCAGCGTCTCGCCCTTCTGGTCGTCGATGACCTGGGCATAGATGTGCTTGGACGAACGGAACACCGACAGCCGCGGACGGCCGCCTGCCGAGCGGCGAAGCGCAAGGCGCACGCGCTGCTTGCGCCGGGCATTCGTAACCTTGAGTGACATGACCGGCTCCGTTACTTCTTCTTGCCTTCCTTGCGGAAGATGAATTCGTTGGCGTACTTCACGCCCTTGCCCTTGTAGGGCTCCGGCGGCCGATAGGCGCGGATCTCGGCGGCGACCTGACCGACGCGCTGCGGATCGTTGCCGGTGATCGTGATCTCGGTCGGCTTCGGCACCGCGATGGTGATGCCTTCCGGGATCGCGTAGACCACGTCGTGGCTGTAGCCGAGCGCGAGCTGCAGGTTCTTGCCCTGCATCGCGGCGCGGTAGCCGACGCCGGTGATCTCGAGCTTCCTCTCGAAGCCCTTGGTGACGCCCTCGACGAGGTTCGCCACCTGCGCACGCGCGGTGCCGTACATCGCCTGCGCGCGGTTGGTCTTGACGCGCGGAGCGACCTTGACCTGGCCGTTCTCGAACTTCACCTCGACGTCGTCATGCACGACGAATTGAAGCGCACCCTTCGGCCCCTTCACCTTCACCGTCTGGCCTTCGACGCTTGCCGTCACACCCGACGGGATCGTCACCGGCCGCTTGCCGATACGTGACATCGTAAATTCCTTCCTCAGAACACCGTGAAGAGAACTTCGCCGCCCACGTTCGCTTCGCGCGCTTCGTGGTCAGCCATGATTCCCTTCGGCGTCGACAACACCGAAATGCCGAGACCGTTGTTCACGCGCGGCAGGTTCTTCACCGAGGCGTAAACGCGGCGGCCGGGCTTCGACACCCGCTCAATCTCGCGGATGACGGGCTCGCCGTCGAAATACTTCAGCTCGATCTCGAGCTCACTGCGACCGCCAGCATGCTCGACGCTGGCGTAGCCGCGGATGTAGCCCTCGGACTTCAGCACCTCGAGCACGTTGGCGCGCATCTTCGAGCCCGGGCTCGAAACCTTGGACTTCGAACGCATCTGCGCGTTGCGGATGCGGGTGATGAGATCGGAGATCGGATCGTGCGTAGACATGGTTCCGACCCTCCTTACCAGCTCGACTTCACGAGCCCGGGAACCAGGCCCTTGGAGCCGAGTTCACGCAGCGCGATGCGCGAGAGCTTGTTCTTGCGATAGTTCGAACGCGGACGCCCGGTCAGCTCGCAACGGTTGCGGATGCGCGTCGGCGACGAGTTGCGCGGCATCTCCGCGAGCTTCAGCGTCGCCGCGAAACGCTCTTCCATCGGCTTGGTCTTGTCGGCGATGATCGCCTTCAGCTTCTCGCGCTGCGGGGCGGCGTTCTTCGCCATCCGCTTGCGCCGGTTGTTCTTCTCGACTGAACTCTTCTTTGCCATGCTCGGCTCCTGGGTATCCGCGTTTGAGTGGCTTTGGTCAGCTACTCACTGCCGGAACGGGAAATTGAAAGCGGTCAACAAGGCGCGCGCCTCGTCGTCGGTCTTGGCGGTGGTGCACACCGTGATGTCCATGCCACGCGCTTCCGAGACCTTGTCGAAGTCGATCTCGGGGAAAATGATGTGCTCCTTGATGCCGAGCGAGTAGTTGCCGCGGCCGTCGAAGCTCTTCGGGTTCAGACCGCGGAAGTCGCGGACGCGGGGCAGCGCCACGTTCACCAGGCGGTCGATGAACTCGTACATATGGGTCTTGCGCAGCGTGACCTTGCAGCCGATCGGCTGGTTCTCACGCAACTTGAAGGTCGCGATCGCGATACGCGAGTAGGTCACGATCGCCTTCTGGCCGGCGATCTGCGTCAGCTCGGCAGCCGCGGTCTCGGCCTTCTTGCGGTCGTTGACGGACTCGCCGACGCCCATATTGAGCACGACCTTGTCCAGGCGCGGAACCTGCATCACGTTGGCATAACCGAACTTCTCGGTCATCATGCTGCGGATCTTCTTGTCATACTCCGCGCGCAGGCGCGGCACGTAAGCTGTTTCAGCCATCGATCTCTGCTCCCGAGCTCTTGGCAACACGGACCTTCTTGCCATCGGCCTGAATCTTGAAACCAACACGGGTCGGCTTTCCGTCCTTGCCGACATACGCGATGTTGGACAGGTGGATCGGCATCTCCTTGGAGATGATGCCGCCTTCCTGGGACTGGGTCTGCTTCTGGTGACGCTTCACCATGTTGATGCCGCGTACGAGAGCCTTGTTCTCGTCCGGACGAACCTCGAACACCTCGCCGGTGCGGCCCTTGTCGCGGCCGGTCAGCACGATCACCTTGTCGCCTTTGCGGATCTTGGCAGCCATCACAGCACCTCCGGCGCAAGCGAAATGATCTTCATGTGGTTCTTGGCGCGCAGCTCGCGCGGCACCGGCCCGAAGATACGGGTGCCGACCGGCTCCGACTGATTGTTGATCAGCACGGCGGCGTTGCGGTCGAAACGGATGACCGAACCGTCGGCGCGGCGGATGTCCTTGCGGACTCGCACCACGACGGCCTTCATCACGTCGCCCTTCTTCACCTTGCCACGCGGAATGGCTTCCTTGATCGACACAACGATAACGTCGCCCACGGTGGCATAGCGGCGCTTGGAGCCTCCAAGTACCTTGATGCACATGACACGGCGTGCGCCTGAATTATCGGCCACGTCGAGGTTGGTCTGCATCTGAATCATTGATGCACCTCGTCCTCTTTCTGCGCTTTAGCGCGCTCAAAATTTCCCTGAGTTCCCCCGGCTAAGCCGAAGCAATCAGGCAGTTTTCTTGTGTTCGCCCCGGACCACGGTCCAGCGCTTCAGCTTCGAGATCGGCTTCGATTCCTCGATCCAGACCATGTCGCCAGGCTTGAACTGGTTGTTCTCGTCGTGCGCGTGGTAGTTCTTGGAACGGCGGATCGTCTTCTTGTAGATCGGGTGGGTGAAGCGGCGGTCAACGCGCACCACCACGGTCTTGGCTTGCTTGTCGCTGACGACCACGCCCTGCAGAGTACGTTTCGGCATAGCTGGCCCCTTACTTCTTCTTCGCGCGCTGCTGAGCAGCGATGGTCTTGATACGAGCGATCTCACGGCGGGCTTCCCGCATCCGCGAGGTGTTCTCCAGCTGCCCGGTGGCGCGCTGGAAGCGCAGGTTGAAGCGTTCCTTCTTGAGGTTCAGGATCGCGTCTTCCCGCTGGTCGTCGCTCATCGCGCGAATGTCTTCAATCTTCATCTCGGCCATGGCGATTACTCCGCAATGCGCGCGACGAAGCGCGTCTTGATCGGCAGCTTGGCGGCGGCGAGCGACAGCGCTTCCTTGGCGGTCTGCACCGGCACGCCGTCGATCTCGAACATCACACGGCCCGGCTTGATCCGGACCACCCACAATTCCGGCGAACCCTTGCCGGAGCCCATGCGGACTTCGGCCGGCTTCTTCGACACCGGCACGTCGGGGAACACGCGGATCCAGACGCGGCCGGCGCGCTTCATGTGACGGGTCAGCGCGCGGCGGGCGGCTTCGATCTGACGGGCGGTGACGCGCTCAGGCTCCATCGCCTTCAGGCCGAACTGGCCGAACGCCAACGTCGCGCCAGAGGTCGCAACGCCGTGGATACGGCCCTTATGCGCCTTCCGGAACTTCGTTTTCTTAGGTTGCATCATGGCTTTAAGCCCTCAAATTCCTGCTTTGCCTCAAGCGGCGTCGCGGCGCGAACGCGGGGTGTTGTCGCCCTCGGCCATCTTCTTGTCCTGGGCCATCGGATCGTGCTCGAGGATCTCGCCCTTGAAAATCCAGACCTTGACGCCGCAGGTGCCGAAGGTCGTGAATGCGGTCGCAACGCCGTAATCAACGTCGGCGCGCAGCGTGTGCAGCGGCACGCGGCCCTCGCGGTACCACTCCATGCGCGCGATTTCGGCGCCGCCGAGACGGCCCGAGCAGTTGATGCGGATGCCCTCGGCGCCGAGGCGCATCGCCGACTGCACGGCGCGCTTCATGGCGCGGCGGAACGCAACGCGGCGCTCGAGCTGCTGGGCGATCGATTCGGCGACCAGGGTCGCATCGAGCTCCGGCTTGCGGATTTCGACGATGTTGATCACGACGTCCGACGAGGTGATGTCGGCAACCTTCTTGCGCAGCTTGTCGATGTCGGCGCCCTTCTTGCCGATCACGACGCCCGGACGGGCCGAGTGGATCGTCACGCGGCACTTCTTGTGCGGACGCTCGATCACGATGCGCGCCACAGCCGCCTGCTTGAGCTCCTTGTGCAGGATCTCGCGGATCTTGACGTCTTCGTGCAGCAGCTTGCCGTATTCCTGCTTGCCGGCGAACCAACGGGAATCCCAGGTCCGGTTGATGCCGAGACGCAGCCCGATTGGATTGATCTTTTGACCCATCGTCTTCTCCTGCGCCCTCTTTAAGCGCTTGCCTCGGCCTCGACCTGACGAACCACGATGGTCAGGTGCGAGAACGGTTTGTACACACGGCCCGAACGGCCACGGCCGCGCGGAGCAAAACGCTTCATCACGATGCCGTTGCCGACATGTGCCTCGGCGACGACGAGATCGTCGACTTCGAGGTCATGGTTGTTCTCGGCGTTGGCGATCGCCGACTCCAGGCACTTCTTGACGTCGACCGCGATCCGCTTGCGCGAGAACTGCAGGTCGGCGAGCGCAGCCGACGCCTTGCGGCCGCGGATCAGCTGCGCCACCAGGTTCAGCTTCTGCGGGCTGACGCGCAGCATGCGGGCGACGGCCTTGGCCTCATTGTCCGCGAGGCTACGTTCGCGCTTTGGTTTGCTCATCGTCTAATCCTCAAGCCTTCTTGGCTTTCTTGTCGCCCGAGTGGCCGTGGAAGGTCCGGGTCGGCGAGAACTCGCCGAACTTGTGACCCACCATTTCCTCGTTGATCGCCACCGGCACATGCTTCTGGCCGTTGTAGACGCCGAAGGTCAGGCCGACGAACTGCGGCAGGATGGTGGAGCGGCGGCTCCAGATCTTGATGACGTCGTGACGGCCGGACGCGCGCGCGGCATCTGCCTTCTTGAGCAGAGAGCCTTCGACGAACGGGCCTTTCCAGACTGAACGAACCATGTCCGGCGTTCCTTACTTCTTCCGCTTGTGGCGGCTGAGGAGAATGAATTTGTTGGTCGACTTGTTGGTGCGGGTCTTCTTGCCCTTGGTCGGCTTGCCCCACGGGGTGACCGGGTGGCGACCGCCCGAGGTACGACCTTCACCACCGCCGTGCGGGTGATCGATCGGGTTCATGACGACGCCGCGGTTGTGCGGACGCCAGCCAAGCCAGCGGGTACGACCGGCCTTGCCGATCGAGATGTTCATGTGATCGGGGTTCGAGACCGCGCCGATCGTGCCGCGGCAACGGCCGTGCACGAGACGCTGCTCGCCCGAGTTCAGGCGGATGATCACGTAGTCCTGGTCGCGACCGACGATCTGGGCGTAGGTGCCGGCGGAGCGCGCCAGCTGGCCGCCCTTGCCGATCTTCAGCTCGATGTTGTGAACGATCGTACCGACCGGCATGTTGCCGAGCGGCATGACGTTGCCGGGCTTGACGTCCACATAGTTGCCGGCGACGACGGTGTCGCCCGCGGCCAGACGCTGCGGCGCCAGGATGTAGGCATGCTCGCCGTCCTGATACTTGATCAGCGCGATGAAGGCGGTGCGGTTCGGATCATACTCCAGCCGCTCCACGGTCGCCGGCACATCCACCTTGTCGCGGCGGAAGTCGACGATGCGGTAGGCCTTCTTGTGGCCGCCGCCGCGGAAGCGCACGGTGATGCGGCCGGTGTTGTTGCGACCGCCGTTGCCGAGCTTGCCCTCGGTCAGGGTCTTCACCGGCTTGCCCTTGTAGAGCGCCGAACGATCGACCATGACCAGCTGGCGCTGGCCCGGCGTCGTGGGATTGTAGGTTTTCAATGCCATCGTCGTTGCGCCTTATAGTCCGGTAGTCACGTCGATGCGGTGGCCCTCTTCCAGGGTCACGATCGCGCGCTTGGTGTCCGACTGCGAACCGAGATTGCCGCGGAACACCTTGGTCTTGCCCTTGCGAACGAGGGTGTTGACGCTCTTCACCTTGACGTCGAACAGCTTCTCGACCGCTTCCTTGATCTGCGGCTTGGTCGCCTTGCCGGCGACCTTGAACAGCACCTTGTTGTGCTCGGAGGCGAGCGTCGCCTTTTCGGTCACGACAGGGGCGACGATCACGTCGTAATGGCGCGGGTCAATGTTCTTCATTTGAAGCGCGCCTCCAGCGCATCAACCGCAGCCTTGGTCAGCACCAGCTTCTGGCGGCGGAGAATGTCGTAGACGTTGATGCCCTGGATGGGCAGCACGTCGATATTCGGGATGTTGCGGGCCGCGGTCGCGAAACCGGTGTTGAGCTCGACGCCGTCGATGATCAGCGCGTTGGTGAGCCCGAGACCGGAGAAGTGACCGACCAGAGCCTTGGTCTTGGCTTCCTTGACCGCCGCGCTGTCGATCACGACCAGCCCGCCATCCTTGGCCTTGGCCGACAGTGCATGCTTCAGCGCAAGCGCGCGCACCTTCTTCGGCAGGTCGGTCGCATGCGAGCGAACGACCGGACCGAACGCACGGCCACCGCCGCGGAACTGCGGCACGCGGGCCGAGCCGTGACGGGCGCCGCCGGTGCCCTTCTGCTTGTACATCTTCTTGCCGGTGCGCCAGACATCGGCGCGGCCCTGCGCCTTGTGCGTGCCGGCCTGGCGCTTGTTCAGCTGCCACTGCACGCAGCGCTGGATGATGTCGGCGCGCGGCTCGAGACCGAAGATCGCATCCGACAGCTCAACCGAGCCGGCGTCCTTACCTTCAAGGGTCGTGACTTTCAGTTCCATCTCACGCACCCTCCTTCTCGGCCGAAGCCTCGGCGGCTTCGCCGCCGGCAACCTTGAACTTGCCGGGCTTCGGAGCTTCTTTCGGCAGTGGCTTCTTCACCGCGTCGCGCACCGAGATCCAGCCGCCCTTGGAGCCGGGAACGGCGCCTTCGACGAGGATCAGGCCGCGCTCGACGTCGGTCTGCACCACGCGCAGATTGAGCGTGGTGATGCGATCGACACCCATGTGACCGGGCATCTTCTTGTTCTTGAAGGTCTTGCCGGGATCCTGACGACCACCGGTCGAACCGATCGAACGGTGCGAGATCGACACACCGTGGGTGGCGCGCAGACCGCCGAAATTCCAGCGCTTCATGCCGCCGGCAAACCCCTTACCGATCGAGGTGCCGGTCACGTCGACGAACTGGCCGACCACGAAATGGTCTGCCTGGATTTCCGCGCCGACCGGGATCAGCGAGTCCTCGGACACGCGGAACTCAGCGACCTTGCGCTTGGGCTCGACCTTGGCGACCGCGAACTGGCCGCGTTCGGCCTTGGGCATGTAAACGGTCTTGCGGGCGCCCGCGCCGAGCTGAAGGGCGACATAGCCGTTCTTCTCGGTCGTGCGGTGGCCCAGCACCTGGCAGTTGCCCAGCTTCAGCACGGTCACAGGGATATGCTCGCCGGCCTCTGTAAAGACCCGCGTCATCCCGACCTTCTGTGCGATCACTCCGGAGCGCATCGGCGTGCTTCCTGTCTTTCTGTCCGCAAGCGGCGGACGTAAAAATCCAAAACCTTAGAGCTTGATCTCGACGTCGACACCGGCGGCCAGGTCGAGCTTCATCAGCGCATCGACGGTCTGCGGGGTCGGGTCGACAATGTCGAGAAGGCGCTTGTGGGTGCGCATCTCGAATTGCTCGCGGCTCTTCTTGTCAACGTGCGGCGAACGGTTGACGGTGAACTTCTCGATGCGGGTCGGCAGCGGAATGGGTCCGCGAACCTGCGCACCGGTGCGCTTCGCCGTGTTCACGATCTCACGGGTCGACGTATCGAGGATTCGATGGTCGAACGCCTTGAGACGGATGCGAATGTTTTGGCCGTTCATTGCCGTATCTCTTTCTTCGTCGCTCTATTAGCGAATAGCGAGTGGTGAGCAGCGGGTGGGCGAACCCACACGCTGCAAACTTGACTGATCCACCCTTACTCGATGATGGCGGCGACGACGCCGGCGCCGACGGTGCGGCCGCCCTCGCGGATCGCGAAGCGCAGCTTCTCTTCCATCGCGATCGGCACGATCAGGTGCACTTCCATCGCGATGTTGTCGCCCGGCATCACCATTTCGGTACCTTCGGGCAGGTGCACAACACCGGTCACGTCGGTGGTGCGGAAGTAGAACTGCGGACGGTAGTTCGTGAAGAACGGGGTGTGACGACCGCCCTCTTCCTTGGTGAGGATGTAGGCCTCAGCCTTGAACTTGGTGTGCGGCTTGACCGAACCCGGCTTCGCCAGCACCTGGCCGCGCTCGACTTCCTCGCGCTTGGTGCCGCGGAGCAGCGCACCGATGTTGTCGCCAGCCTGGCCCTGATCGAGCAGCTTGCGGAACATTTCGACGCCGGTGACGATGGTCTTCTGGGTGTCGCGCAGACCGACGATTTCGATTTCGTCACCGACCTTGATGATACCGCGCTCGACACGGCCGGTGACCACGGTACCGCGGCCCGAGATCGAGAACACGTCTTCAACCGGCATCAGGAACGGCTGGTCGATCGGACGCTCCGGCTGCGGGATGTACTCGTCGACGTTGCGCATCAGCTCGAGGATGGCGTCGTGGCCGAGCTTCTTGTCCTTGTCTTCGAGGGCGGCGAGCGCCGAACCCTTGATGATCGGAATATCGTCGCCGGGGAACTCGTACTTCGAGAGCAGTTCGCGGACTTCCATCTCGACGAGCTCGAGCAGCTCCGGATCGTCGACCATGTCGCACTTGTTGAGGAACACGACGAGCGCGGGCACGCCGACCTGGCGGGCGAGCAGGATGTGCTCGCGGGTCTGCGGCATCGGGCCGTCAGCAGCCGACACGACCAGGATCGCGCCGTCCATCTGGGCAGCGCCGGTGATCATGTTCTTCACGTAGTCGGCGTGGCCGGGGCAGTCGACGTGGGCATAGTGACGGTTGGTCGTCTCGTACTCGACGTGAGCGGTCGAGATCGTGATGCCGCGCGCCTTCTCTTCCGGCGCCTTGTCGATCTGGTCGTAGGCGGTGAACGTTGCACCACCGGTCTCTGCGAGCACCTTGGTAATCGCTGCGGTCAGCGAGGTCTTGCCATGGTCGACGTGACCGATGGTGCCGATGTTGCAGTGCGGTTTGTTACGTTCGAATTTAGCTTTGGCCATTTGACTCTCCGTTCAATCGTTGACTGCCGTCAACGACAATCAGGCAAACTTCTTCTGGACTTCAGCCGACACGTTCGCCGGAGCTTCGGCGTAGTGATCGAACTGCATGGTGAAGGTCGCGCGACCCTGGCTCATCGAGCGCAGATTGTTCACGTAACCGAACATGTTCATGAGCGGCACCATCGCGTTGATGACGTTGGCGTTGCCGCGCATGTCTTGGCCCTGGATCTGGCCGCGCCGCGAATTCAGGTCGCCGATGACCGAACCGGTGTAGTCTTCCGGGGTCACCACCTCGACCTTCATGATCGGCTCGAGCAGAACGGACTTGCCCTTCGTCAGCGCCTCGCGGAACGCAGCCCGCGATGCGATTTCGAACGCCAGCGCCGACGAGTCGACGTCGTGATACTTGCCGTCGACCAGCTGCACCTTGACGTCCACCACCGGGAAGCCGGCGACGACACCGGAGCCCATCACGCTGTTGAGGCCCTTTTCAACGCCGGGGATGTATTCCTTCGGCACCGCACCGCCGACGATCTTGGATTCGAACTCGTAGCCCTTGCCGGGCTCGTTCGGCTCGACGACGATCGACACTTCGGCAAACTGACCGGTACCGCCGGTCTGCTTCTTGTGCGTGTACTTGACTTCGGCCTTCTTGGTCACCCGCTCGCGGAACGCCACCTGCGGCGCGCCGATGTTGGCGTCGACCTTGTAGGTGCGCTTGAGGATGTCGACCTTGATGTCGAGATGGAGTTCGCCCATGCCCTTGAGAATGGTCTGGCCGGACTCCTGGTCGGTCGACACGCGGAACGACGGATCCTCCGCGGCGAGCTTGGCAAGCGCAACGCCCAGCTTTTCCTGGTCGGCCTTCGACTTCGGCTCGATCGCGATTTCGATCACCGGTTCCGGGAATTCCATCTTTTCAAGGATGACCGGCTTGTCGGGATCGCACAGCGTGTCACCGGTGCGCGCTTCCTTCAGACCCGCCAGCGCAACGATGTCGCCGGCATAGGCTTCCTTGATGTCTTCGCGGTTGTTCGCATGCATCAGCAGCATGCGGCCGATACGTTCCTTCTTCTCGCGGGTCGAGTTCACCACGCCGGTGCCCGACTGCAGGATGCCGGAATAGATGCGGCAGAAAGTGATGGTGCCGACGAACGGATCGTCCATGATCTTGAATGCGAGCAGCGCGAGCGGCTCCTTGTCGTCCGCCTTGCGCACGACTTCGTTGCCGTCATCGTCGGTGCCCTTGATCGCGGGCACGTCGATCGGAGACGGCAGATAGTCGACGACGGCGTCGAGCAGCGGCTGCACGCCCTTGTTCTTGAACGCGGAGCCGCACAGCACCGGATAGAAGGCGCCAGTCAGCACCGCCTTGCGGATCAGGCGCTTCAGCGTCGCTTCGTCCGGCTCCTTGCCGTCGAGGTAGGCGGCCATGGCGTCGTCGTCGAGCTCGACGGCGGCTTCCACCATCTTCTCGCGGTATTCCTTGGCCTGCTCGACGAGATCTTCCGGAATGTCGACATAGTCGAACTTGGCGCCCAGGGATTCATCGTTCCAGATGACGCCCTTCATCTTCACGAGGTCGACGAGACCCTTGAAGTTGTTCTCGGCGCCGATCGGAAGCTGGATCGCGATCGGCTTCGCGCCGAGGCGATCGACGATGTCGGACAGGCACTTGAAGAAGTCCGCGCCGGTCTTGTCCATCTTGTTGGCGAAAACGATGCGCGGCACCTTGTACTTGTCGCCCTGGCGCCACACGGTCTCGGTCTGCGGCTCGACGCCCTGGTTGGAGTCGAGCACGCACACGGCGCCGTCGAGCACGCGCAGCGAACGCTCGACTTCAATGGTGAAGTCGACGTGGCCGGGGGTGTCGATGATGTTCAGGCGCTTGCCGTTCCAGAACGCGGTGGTCGCAGCCGAGGTGATCGTGATGCCACGCTCCTGCTCCTGCTCCATCCAGTCCATCGTCGCGGCACCTTCGTGCACTTCGCCGATCTTGTGGCTCTTGCCGGTGTAATAGAGGATGCGCTCGGTGGTCGTGGTCTTGCCGGCGTCGATATGCGCCATGATACCGAAGTTGCGGTAGTCCTCGATGGCATGTTGGCGGGGCATGAGACTGTTCCTTAAATTCCGTTGTTCGCCTTACCAGCGGTAATGCGAGAAGGCGCGGTTGGCTTCCGCCATCCGGTGCACGTCTTCACGCTTCTTGACAGCGTTGCCACGGTTGTTCGACGCATCCAGCAACTCCGCCGAGAGCCGCTCCGTCATGGTCTTCTCATTGCGCTCGCGTGCGGCCGAAATCAGCCAGCGGATGCCGAGCGCCTGACGACGCACCGAACGAACTTCGACCGGCACCTGGTAGGTCGCGCCGCCGACGCGGCGGGAGCGGACCTCGATGGTCGGCATCACGTTCTCGAGCGCCTGCTCGAACACGCCGAGCGGGTTCTGCTTGGTCTTGGACTCAATCATGCCGAGCGCACCGTAGACGATGTTTTCAGCAACCGACTTCTTCCCGGCGTACATCACCGAGTTCATGAACTTCGTAATGATGATGTTCCCGAACTTCGGGTCGGGAAGAACTTCACGCTTCTCAGCAGAATGGCGACGCGACATCTGATCGTTTCCCGCTTACTTCGGACGCTTCGCGCCGTACTTCGAACGGCGCTGCTTACGGTTCTTGACGCCCTGGGTATCCAGCACGCCGCGGAGGATGTGGTAGCGCACGCCGGGCAAGTCCTTGACGCGACCGCCGCGGATCATGACCACCGAGTGCTCCTGCAGGTTATGGCCTTCACCCGGGATGTAGCCGATCACCTCGAAGCCGTTGGTCAAGCGCACCTTGGCGACCTTACGAAGCGCCGAGTTCGGCTTCTTCGGGGTCGTGGTGTAGACGCGCGTGCAAACGCCGCGCTTCTGCGGCGACTGCTGCAGCGCCGGCACCTTTTTGCGCGACTTCTGCACTTCACGTGGATTAGCGATCAGCTGGTTGATCGTCGGCATGCAGCCTTCACCCTTTTAGTTCGCGCGAAACCTTGAGTGGTTCCGCAAATTCTTCTCGGGATCAGCCGTCCCGTACGGCCCGCTCGGCGCGGAACAGAAATCCACGCAAAACGAAATCGCGCCAACCACTCATCGCTGAGCGGAAAGCGCTTCGACGCCACAGAGGACCGCGATCCAGGACTGCTCAGCGTTCGCCGTTCAGTCCGCCACCGAGGTCATGCATCCGAATTCACTCTCAAGAGGACGTGCTCAAGAGAACCAAAATCGTCCTGGCATTGCCTAGCTATAGTCGACAGCGTTTGAGCGGCATTCGTCGAGGTTGGTGCCCGTCCGGCCCCTGAATGAAGGAGCTTAGGGTGTGCCGTTCCGACTCTGGCGTTGCTCACCGCCTGTCGATAAGTGGGCGCCTTGTATAAGCGCGAGATAGTGAAGTCAAGCAAAACGATAATCAAAGAAACGCTTCTGCCACTTGCGGATTTCGCATTTCGGTCGCGCCGGATTATGACAACGCCCCTGCCCCACACCACCTCCCGGTGGGTCCGGAAGAATCATATTTCACCCGGGTAAAACATGATCAAAGACAGGACGTTCTCGCGCGGCCATCCGGGGCCGCTGCCAAAACTAAGGCTTTATTTGCCGTTCGCAGGCAAAAAGGCGGGTTCCATCGTTCCGGACCCCTCATGCGGCATACCGATTGCGATCATCGGCGGAGGCCTTGCAGGATCGACCGCGGCGGCCATGCTCGGGCACGCCGGGATCCCGAGCATTCTGATCGACCCGCATCAGACCTATCCGTTCGATTTCCGGGTCGAAAAGCTCTGCGGAGTCGAGCAACTGCAGCGATTCGCCGCGACAGGGCTCGCCGAATCCGTGCTGCGCTCGGCCACCTGGAGCGACCAGAACTGGATTGCGCGATCCGGCTATCTGCTCGACAAGACCTCTAACCAGCAGTTCGGCATCATGTACGACAAGCTGGTCGCCGTGATGCGGGCCGAAATATCAGTCGGAATTCATCTGTGACAAGGTCGTCGACGTCAGGACCAGCGCCGAGCGGCAGACGCTGGTGCTCGCCAACGGCGAGGCGATCTCGGCGCGCCTCGTCGTGCTCGCCATTGGATTGAACGTCGGGCTGCGCCGCAGCCTCGGCATCGCGCGCGAGGTCACCAGCGCCTGCCACTCGATTTCGATCGGCTTCGATCTGGTGCCGGTGGGGCGTGCCGCCTTCCCGTTCGCGGCAATGACCTATTTCTCGGAACGGCCTAGCGATCTCATCTCCTATGTGACGCGGTTTCCGATCGAAGGCCGGATGCGCGCCAACCTCTTCACCTTCCGCCGGGCCGATGATCCATGGCTGCGCGCGATGCGGCGCAATCCGGTCGAGACGCTCAACGCCGCGCTGCCGCAGCTGCGCCGGCTCACCGGCGACTTCGATGTCGCCGGCGACATCAGGGTCAGGCCTTCCGACCTCTATGTCAGCACCGGCTATCGGCAGGCCGGCGTCGTGCTGGTCGGCGATGCCTTTGCAGCCACCTGCCCGGTCACCGGCACCGGGGCAGACAAGGTGTTCACGGATGTGGTGCGGCTCTGCAGGGTCCACATCCCGGCCTGGCTCGCGACCAACGGCATGGGCGCGGACAACATCGCGGCGTTCTACGACGATCCCCTCAAGAAGGCTTGCGACGCTTGGTCAAACGCCAAGGCGTTCACCTTCCGCTCGGTGACGATCGCCCCCGGGCTTTACTGGCAGGCTCAGCGCTGGGCGCGCGTTGTCGTCTATTTTGCCGACGGCCGCCTTCGACGGCTGCGCAGCAGATGGCGCCGACCGGCGTTGGCGCATCCGGTTCCGCCAGCGCCGCAGCAGCTGGTAACCGAGCTGGCGCCCAGCCTCCATCCGGTAACCCAGGGAACGAGCGGCGCGAACGTCGATCAGCAGGTCCACCATGGGACGGCGGCCGGCCCATAGCTGCGCCATGAAGCTGTCCTCGGCGGCGCAGGAATTGATCGCCTGAATGTCAGGTGTGCTGAGCAGTTGATCGGTGACCTTGTCGACCAGCAACGCACCGGGCGAGTATTTCCCGAACTGCGCATCGAACGCCGTCTTCCAGGTGTAGGCCGTCGTTCCGCAATACATCAGAACCTGGGCCGCAACGGCTTCGCCGTTGACCTGCAGCAACGCAACCGACGCGCACTGCATCGCCGCGAGATTCTGCACCAGGGTCCGCGCAAAGACCGCATCATGGCCATGCGACAGCAGCGCGGTGCCGCGCGCGCCCTTCCAACTCGCCTGCTCCATCGTCAGGAACGTCTCGAATGCAGCGTGCACCGCGGCCGGCCTTCGCTCGTTGACCACCTCGATGCTGCCGAGCGCCGACAACCTGTTCCAGTCCTGCCGCAGCTTCTTCCGCGTCGAGCCGGATCGCTTCACGCCGAACTCCGCGGTCACGAAAGGCCGTGCGCTTGAGGTCAGCACCAGCGGGGCAATGCCGCGCGCGGCGAGCGCGTCGGTGATCGCCTTGTGGCTCGGCGCCTCCGCGTCGAACTGCATCAGGTTCATCGTCTTCGGCAGCCGCGGGTTCGCCTCGACCGCCGACAACAGCGCCGGCATCACCTCGTCGACATAAGCGGGATCGACGACCGGATTGGACAGGAAAGCATAATTATAGGGCAGCGCCTCCAGCACCTCCGGCCAGCACGGCACCGCCCTGCGCCGCTGCAACGCCCAGACGCCGACCAGCCGGCGCGCGCCTGCGCCCTCGTGCCACGCGAGCATCATTCCGATGCGAGCGAACTGAGTGTCGTTCGCCGCCTTCAGCGCGGCGGGATTCATGAACACGTTCGACGATGCCCGCAGGACGAGATCGTCCCATTGCGCGCCAAGGTCCAGGTTTGGTGAATCGATCGTTACCGAAATCATTCGCAATTGGCCTGCTCGGCCGTTTCGACGCGACATCGTGCGGTGTGGAGATTGTTATTCAATTAAGCGCAGCCCTGTTGACCTGATCGTGATCAAAGGCTTCAGCGTTTTTTTGCCATTCCCGCCCACAATCGGCGCATCACATCGGGGCCCTTAAGCCATGCGGTACACGGACGTTGCGATCGTAGGCGGCGGCCTTGCCGGCGCGACTGCGGCAGCAATGCTGGGGCGTGCGGGCGTGGCCGCCTGCCTGATCGATCCGCATGTAACCTATCCGCCCGAGCTACGCTGCGAGAAGCTCGGCGGCGACCAGCTCGAGCTGTTGCGCAGGACGGGGCTCGCCGAGCAAACGTTGAGCGCGACCACGCTCGACGGCGAGGTCTGGGAGGCGCGCTTCGGCATGGTGGTCGCCAAGAAGCCGAGCGATCAGCACGGCGTCATGTACGACACGCTGGTCAACGCCGTGCGTGCGCAGGTCCCCTCCGGCGTCGAGATCATCCACGGCAAGGCCTATGCGGTCGCAACCAGCAGCGATCGCCAACAGATCACGCTCGCCAACGACGAGGTGGTTTCGGCGCGCCTCGTCGTGCTCGCCAACGGACTGAACATCGGTCTTCGCGAGATGCTCGGCATGCAGCGCCGCATCATCAGCAGCTGTCATTCGATCACGCTCGGCTTCGACATCGCGCCGGTCGGCCGCGCCGCATTCGCATTTCCGGCGCTGACCTACTGGCCGGGACGGCCGGGCCAGCGGATGGCCTATCTCTCGATCTTCCCGATCGGCGGCAAGATGCGCGCCAACCTGATGGTCTACCGCGACATGACCGATCCGTGGCTGCGCGATTTCCGGCAGGCGCCCGAAGCGACGATGATGGCGATGATGCCGGGCCTGCACCGCATGCTCGGGGATTTCAGGGTCGGCACCCCGGTCCGGATCAGGCCCGCCGATCTCTGCGCGACCGACGGCTATCTCCAGCCCGGCGTCGTGCTGGCCGGCGATGCCTTTTCGACGTCCTGCCCGGCCGCCGGCACCGGGACGACGAAGGTGTTCACCGATGTCGAACGTCTCTGCAACGTCCACGTCCCCGCCTGGCTCGCGACCGACGGCATGGACGTCGACAAGATCCGGCAGTTCTACGACGACCCCGCCAAGGTCGCGTGTGAGGCGCGATCGCTTGCCAAAGCCTATCACCTGCGATCGCTCTCGATCGATCACGGGGTCGCGTGGCGCGCCGGGCGCTGGAGCCGCTTCGCGGTTCGCCTCGCCCAGGGTGTCCGCTATGCAGTCCGCAAGCGGCTTCCTTCAAGGTCCGCACGCCCCGAGCACCGCGTGATCGGCGAGCAATCGCGAGGCCGGCTCGCCTGACCCGAATGGGCGATCGGCGGCGACACGACGGGACTACTCCTCGTCGTCGTCCTCTTCGTCCTCGTCCTCGTCCTCGTCATCATCATCCGCGCTGTGCAGCGCGTGTCCCTGGTCGTCCCAGAGCTTGCGGTACACGCCGTTCTTCGCGAGCAACTCGGCGTGCGAGCCGCGCTCGATCGCCCTGCCGCCCGATATCACGATGATCTCGTCCATATCGACCACCGAGGTCAGACGGTGCGTCGACCAGATCATGGTGCGGCCCTTGGCGACCTTGAGCAGCGTGCGATTGATCGCAGCTTCCGTGGTCTGGTCGAGGGCCGAGGTCGCCTCGTCGAGCAGCAGCACCGACGGATTGCGGATGATCGCGCGCGCGATCGCGATGCGCTGGCGCTGGCCGCCCGACAGCGTATCGCCGCGCTCCCCGACCGGGGTGTCGTATTTCTGCGGCAGGCTCATGATGTAGCGGTGGATCTCGGCCTTCCTGGCCGCATCCACGACCTCCTCATCGGTCGCTCCCTCCTTGCCGAGCCGGATGTTCTCGCGGATCGACATGTTGAAGAGCATGTTCTCCTGGAACACCACCGCCATGTTCGCCCGCAACGACTCCCGCGTCACCTTGCGGATGTCGACGCCGTCGATCGCCACGCGGCCTTCGTTCGGCACGTAGAGCCGCAGGATCAGGTTGAGCAGCGTGCTCTTGCCGGACCCGCTGGGGCCGACGATCGCGACGCTCTTGCCGGCCTTGAGCTTGAGGCTGAGATTGTCGAGCACCGGCGTCAGTGCGCCTTCGTACTGGAAGCTGACGTGGTCGAAGGTGATGTCATTGGTGATGCGCGGCAGAGCGGGCGCGCCGGGTCGGTCGGCGCCGCGGGTCGGCTCGTCGAGCAGTTCCTGGATATGCTGCACCGCCGCCGCCGACTGGATCGACACCGGGATGAAATGCATGAGATGGCCGATGTTGTACGACACCTCCCAGAACGCGCTCTCGAAGGTCACGAACGTGCCGACCGTGATCTGTCCCTTGGTCGCCAGATAGGCGCCGATCGCCAGCACCACGAGGTGCAGCAGCAGCACCGCGATCGTGACGGTGCGTTCCACCATGGTCGACAGGAACATGGCGGAGGCCGCCTTCGCCCTGACGTCGCGGTTGCGCAGGGTGAACCAGCCGAGCGCGCGGCGCTGCAGGTTGAACGCCTTCACCACCGCCTGCGCGGCCACGTTCTCCTGCACGGTCGCGAGCAGCGCCGCCTCGTTCTGCTTCTGCTCGTAGTTCGCCTGCACCGCCTTTGGCGTCAGGATGCGCGGGCCGATCAGCGTGATCGGAAATATCAACAGCGCGACGGCGGCGAGCTGCCAGTTGAGGAACAGCATCAGGATGATGCCGGCGATCAATTCGAAGAACGGCAGCGCCGCGCTGTTGGCGAAGGACTTGATCGAGCCCTCGAACGCCGAAAGATCGATCGAGAAACGCGACAGGATTTCACCACGCTTGGTGCGCGCGAAATAGGAAGACGGCAGGTTCTGGACATGGTCGAACAGCCGCGTCCGCACATCGGCAATGATGCCGGCGGCAAGCCGCGCATCCCAGCGCTCGTACCAGACCGCGATGATCGAGGTGACGATGCCGGCGACCGCAAGCACGCCGAGGATCTTGTAGAGCGCCCCGAAATCCTCCTCGCCGAGCGCGTCGTCGATCAGGAATTTGAGGCTGAGCGGCATGATGACGTTGAACAACGTCTCGACCAGCACGCCGACGGTGACGAAGGCGAACGGCTTCTTGTAGCTCGACAGGATCGGCTTGACGAAGCCGAAGATCGTGGACAGCGCGCCGGCGGCTTCCTTGGCGGTGAAGACGACGAGCTCCTCGTCATCATCGTCGTCATCGAGCTCGAGCTCGTCGTCCTCATCCTCGTCTTCGTCGTCGTCCTTCACCGGTGCCGCACTCGGCTTCGCGGAGATCACTGGCCCGGACGAACCAGGCACAGCCGCAAGCTTCTTCTTCAGCTCGGGATCATCGGGATCGAGCAGTTTCGGGTTGTCGGATGCAGGAGATTTTGACGCCATGAAACCAACCGATGCTCCACGGCCGGCATGACCGCTAATCAAGATCGCAGAGGCAAACGCTGCGGCGGCGATCCTATGCGATCAGGATCAATTCAGCAAAGCGTTTGGGATCGCCGACGAATCGCGCGGCGCGCCCTAAGGATTCGGCCGGACTGCGTCTGCTGCCTAACAGTTTGTTGACGCGCGATGCCAGCGTCGCATCCCGTCCTCGCTAATCGTCCTCGTCGGCATCAACCTTGTCGAAGAAGGAATAGCGCAGGCTGTCGGAGTCGGCGTACCACTGCCCGGGTCCCTTGTTGGCTTCAAGCGTCAGCGCCCACAACGCATCGGTGCAGTCGCGGCGGTGCATCGACAGGTCGAACCCGTTGCCGAAGAACAGCTCGGACCATTCCCACCAGGTGCCGAGCTTCTTCACCCCACGGAGCAAGTCGTAGCGGTCTATCACCGCCGGCGCCATGTCCGAGGTCACCGAGCCGAACACAAGCCCGGTCTTGACCACGCGATGGAGCTCGCGCACGGCGCGCGGCACCTGCTTTTCGGCGACATGGCACAGGCTGGTCTCGAACACGAAATCGAACTCGTTGGCCTTGAACGGCAGGTCGGCGATCGAGCCGAGCTTGTTGTACTTCTTCAGCGCCTTCGGCGTCTTGCCGTGGATGTAGCGGTTGTTCTCGATGCCCCAGGCGTCGACGCCGCGCTCGCGCAGCGCGCCGACCAGCTCGCCGCTGGCGGAGCCCGCGATCAGGAGCTTGTAGCCCTTTGCGCGGCCCCACACCGTCTTGATCAGATCCGTCAGATAGTCGGGATCGCTGAAGGTCCGCCAGGATTCGCTGTATGGGCCTGCGCCACGATAGTTCTCGAAGTAGCTGCGATCGATCTTGTCGGACCACGTCGCGTCGGCCTGCGCGCGGGTACGACGCAGCCGCATCATCTCGGTGACGACGATATCGGTCGCGGCATCGGAGGAGTCGAGCAGCCCGTTCAACGTCGAATCGAACAGATAGTCGCCGACCACCACGAGGCCCGGATGCTGCTTCGGCTCGGGGCGGTGGTTGGTCATGACGTCGCGCACCGGCAATCCACCCGGCAGCGCGTTGACCGACGACAGCCAGCGGTGGATCTTGCCTTCCAGGAAATGCTCGCGCGCATTGCCGAGCGAGGCCGGCAGCGACTTCAGCGCGGCGTCGATCAGCTCCTGGTCGCTGAGATTGGCGAAGGCGAGCGCATCCGAGCCCGCGATCAGCCAGTTCAGCACGCCGTGCTTTCCGACATCGTGGCGCGCGCCTTCATTGTAGACGCAGCAGCCGCCGAAGGCTTCCGACATGAACCAGGCGCCCGGAATCTTCTCGCCCCAGAACGGCTCGTCGAACAGGATCGAGACGCGCAGATAGTGCGCCGGCTTGTCGAAATAGGCGACGTGCTTGACCATCGACTGGCGCAGCGCCTCGCCGTCCCAGCGCATTGTGGCGAGCCAGGAGTGCGGCAGGCAGACCAGCACGAGGTCGAAGTCCCGCGTCTCCGGCCCCTTGCCGTTCATCATGTTGAGCTGGTAGCGGCCGTTGGTGGCCTTGCCGACCTTGAGAACGCGATGGTTGAGCTGGATGTCGGCATCGACTTCCGAGCGCAGGCATTCGATCAACTGCTCATTGCCGTTCTGGATCGAGTACAGGCCGATATAGCCGTCGACGTCCATCACGTAGTTCTTCAACGCGTTGAGGCCATTGGTGTTGTGGCTCTCGGTCGCGATGTCGGAGCGCGCCATCACCTTGAAGAAGCGCTTGGCAGTCTCGTCCTCGACCTCCTCGTCGAGCACCTGCTCTGCCGTCTTGTAGGCCCAGGGGTGTTCGTTGTCGTGGGCGCCGACGCCCTCGTAATATTCGATCGGCGACACCAGCTCGGCGCAGCGCTTGCGGAACGCCTCGATCGCGGCCGCGGTCTTCGGCCCGTATTTGCGGCGCATGCCCGGGACGTCGGCGAGCAGCTCGCCGTCGAGCTGCACCTGCTCGGCGTCCATCGGGATCGTTTGCAGGCCGAAGTGCTGGATCAGCTCGCGCAGCGGGTCCGGCCCTGTCATCGAGTAGTCGTAGATTTCGGCGACGCCGGCCTCGTACATCGCGGGCGCGGACTCGAATTTGCGCGTCAGCACCTTGCCGCCGAGCCGGTTCGACGCCTCGAAGATCGTGACGCGGCAGAGGTCGCCGAGCTTACGCTTCAAATACCAGGCGCTCATCAGCCCCCCGGGGCCGCCGCCAACGATAGCCAAGTCGAGCATGATAATTCCGTCGTCTCCGGAAACCGCAAAGCAGCCGGTCTAAGTCAGCCTAGCAAAAGCGCTTTTTTGCCTGAAGGAAAGATGAACAAAGTGCGTCCCTGCACCGCAGCGCCGAAAGAAAGCAGCAAAAAGGCCGGCACAAAGCCGGCCTTCTCGTTGGCTACCGTAGTCTTGCGGGGCCCTATTCGGCCGGCGGCAGCGCCAGCGGCTCCGCTTCCGGCGCCGTCGGCACGATCGCCGCCTGCTGCTTCTCGCGCTCGTCGAGGATCAGCTTGTCGCGCTTCATCGCGACTTCGCGGATCCGCGCCATCGAGGCGCCGGTGCCGGCCGGGATCAGGCGGCCGACAATGACGTTCTCCTTGAGGCCTTCGAGCGGGTCCACCTTGCCGTTGACGGCCGCTTCGGTGAGCACGCGCGTGGTCTCCTGGAACGACGCCGCCGAGAAGAAGGAGCGGGTCTGCAGGCTCGCCTTGGTGATGCCGAGCAGAACCGGCGTACCCGTGGCGGGCTTCTTGCCCTCCTCCTTGGCCTTGACGTTGAGCGCGTCGAACTCGATCTTGTCGACCTGCTCGCCCGAGATCATGTCGGTGTCACCCTGATCGGTGACCTCCACCTTCTGCAGCATCTGACGAACAATCACCTCGATGTGCTTGTCGTTGATGAGCACGCCCTGCAGCCGGTAGACCTCCTGGATTTCGTTGACCAGATAGGCAGCGAGCTCCTCGATGCCCTTGATCGCCAGGATGTCGTGCGGTGCCGGGTTGCCTTCGACGATGAAGTCGCCCTTTTCGACGATGTCGCCATCCTGCAAGTGGATGTGCTTGCCCTTCGGGATCAGGTACTCGCGCGGCTCCTCGGTCTTGTCCAACGGCTCGATCGAGATGCGGCGCTTGTTCTTGTAGTCGCGGCCGAAGCGGATCGTGCCCGCGGTCTCCGCGATGATCGCCGCGTCCTTCGGCTTGCGAGCCTCGAACAGTTCCGCCACCCGCGGCAGACCGCCGGTGATGTCACGCGTCTTGGCGCTCTCGGTGGAGATACGCGCCAGGATGTCGCCAGGCTTGACCTTCGCGCCGATGTCGACCGACAGAATGGCGTCGACCGACAGCATGTAGCGGGCATCGCCGCCACGCGCGAGCTTCATTACCTTGCCGTCCTTGCCCTTGACCACGATGGCCGGACGCAGGTCCGAGCCGCCGCGCGTCGTGCGCCAGTCGATGACCACGCGCTTGGCAATACCGGTCGACTCGTCGAGCGTTTCCGAGATCGACTGGCCTTCGACCAGGTCCTCGAACCCGATCGTGCCCTCGACTTCGGTCAGCACCGGGCGGGTGTAGGGATCCCACTCGGCGATGCGCTGGCCACGCTTGACCATGTCGCCCTCGTCAATATGCATGCGCGAACCGTACTGGATGCGGTGCGTCGCACGCTCGGCGCCGTCGGCATCGACGATCGCAACCACCATGTTGCGCACCATCGCGACCAGATGGCCTTCGCTGTTGCGGGCGATGGCCTTGTTCTTGATCACGATCTTGCCGTCGAAGTTCGATTCGACGAACGACTGCTCGTTGAGCTGCGCCGCGCCGCCGATGTGGAACGTACGCATCGTGAGCTGCGTGCCCGGCTCACCGATCGACTGCGCCGCGATGACGCCGACGGCCTCACCGTGGTTGACCGGCGTGCCGCGGGCCAGGTCGCGGCCGTAGCACTTGCCGCAGATGCCGTTGACGAGCTCGCAGGTCAGCGCCGAGCGGATCTTCACCTCCTGGATGCCGGCCTGCTGGATCGCGTCGACGTGGCTCTCCTCCATCAGCGTGTCGCGCGTGACGACGACGTTGTTGGTGGCGGGATCGCGCACGTCTTCGCAGGCCACGCGGCCCAGGATGCGCGAGCCGAGCGAGGCAACGACCGTGCCGGCGTCGACGATGGCGCGCATCTTGATGCCGAGCTTGGTGCCGCAGTCGGACTGCGTGATGATGCAGTCCTGCGCGACGTCAACCAGACGGCGGGTCAGGTAACCGGAGTTCGCGGTCTTCAACGCGGTGTCCGCGAGGCCCTTACGGGCGCCGTGGGTCGAGTTGAAGTACTCAAGCACCGACAGACCTTCCTTGAAGTTGGAAATGATCGGCGTCTCGATGATCTCGCCCGACGGCTTGGCCATCAGGCCGCGCATGCCGGCGAGCTGGCGCATCTGCGCCGGCGAACCACGCGCACCGGAGTGCGCCATCATGTAGATCGAGTTGATGTCCGCATCGGCTCCGCTCGCCGTCTTCTTGGTGGCGGAGATTTCCTTCATCATGGCCTTGGCGATTTCTTCCGTCGCCTTCGACCAGGCGTCGACGACCTTGTTGTACTTCTCGCCGTGGGTGATCAGACCGTCATTGTACTGCTGCTCGAAGTCCTTCGCCAGCGTACGGGTGGTGTCGACGATCTTCCACTTGCCGTGCGGCACGACCATGTCGTCCTTGCCGAACGAGATGCCGGCCTTGAACGCGTTGTAGAAGCCGAGCGCCATGATGCGGTCGCAGAAGATCACCGTCTCCTTCTGGCCGCAGTGACGATAGACCTGGTCGATGACGCCGGAAATCTCGCGCTTGGTCATCAGCTTGTTGATGATGTCGTACGAGATCTTGGCGCTCTTCGGCAACAGATTGCCGAGCATGATGCGGCCCGCCGTGGTCTCGATCCAGCGCCGGGACGGCTTGCCGTCCTCGCCGATGCCGTCCCACCGATACTTGATCTTGGTGTGGAGGTGGATGACCTTCGAGTGCAGCGCATGCTCGAGCTCGGCCATGTCGCCGAAGATCTTGCCCTCGCCGGGCAGGCCTTCGCGCATGATCGAGACATAGTAGAGGCCGAGCACGATGTCCTGCGACGGCACGATGATCGGCTGGCCGTTCGCGGGATGCAGGATGTTGTTGGTCGACATCATCAGCACGCGCGCTTCCAGCTGCGCTTCCAGCGACAGCGGAACGTGCACGGCCATCTGGTCGCCGTCGAAGTCGGCATTGAAGGCGGCGCAGACCAGCGGATGCAGCTGGATCGCCTTGCCTTCGATCAGCACCGGCTCGAACGCCTGGATGCCCAGGCGATGCAGCGTCGGCGCGCGGTTGAGCAGCACCGGATGCTCGCGGATCACCTCATCGAGGATATCCCAGACCTCCGGACGCTCCTTCTCGACCAGCTTCTTGGCCTGCTTCACCGTGGTGGACAGGCCCTTGGCGTCGAGCCGCGAATAGATGAACGGCTTGAACAGCTCGAGCGCCATCTTCTTCGGCAGGCCGCACTGATGCAGGCGCAGCTCGGGACCGACCACGATCACCGAACGGCCCGAATAGTCGACGCGCTTGCCGAGCAGGTTCTGACGGAACCGGCCCTGCTTGCCCTTCAGCATGTCGGCGAGCGACTTCAGCGGACGCTTGTTGGCGCCGGTGATGACGCGGCCGCGGCGGCCGTTGTCGAACAGTGCGTCGACGGCCTCCTGCAGCATGCGCTTTTCGTTGCGGATGATGATGTCGGGCGCACGCAGCTCCATCAGCCGCTTCAAGCGGTTGTTGCGGTTGATGACGCGGCGGTAGAGGTCGTTGAGGTCGGAGGTCGCGAACCGGCCGCCGTCGAGCGGCACCAGCGGGCGCAGATCCGGCGGGATCACCGGCACGACCGTCATGATCATCCATTCCGGCTTGTTGCCGGAGACGCGGAAGGCCTCCACGATCTTCAGGCGCTTGGCGAGCTTCTTGTGCTTGATGTCGGAGTCGGTCTCCGCCATGTCGGCACGCAGCGTCGCCTCGAGCTTCTCGAGGTCGAGACCCTTGAGCAGCTCGCGGATCGCCTCGGCGCCGATCATGGCGGTGAAGGAATCCTGGCCGTACTCGTCCTGCGCCTTCAGATACTCGTCTTCCGAGAGCAGCTGACGGTCCTTCAGCGCGGTCAGGCCCGGCTCGAGCACGACGTAGTATTCAAAGTACAGGATCCGCTCGAGATCCTTCAGCGTCATGTCGAGCAGCAGGCCAATGCGCGACGGCAGCGACTTCAGGAACCAGATGTGGGCGACCGGCGCGGCCAGCTCGATATGACCCATGCGTTCGCGCCGAACGCGCGACAGCGTCACCTCGACCGAGCACTTTTCGCAGATGATGCCCTTGTACTTCATCCGCTTGTACTTGCCGCACAAGCACTCATAGTCCTTGATCGGGCCGAAGATGCGCGCGCAGAACAGGCCGTCACGCTCCGGCTTGAACGTGCGGTAGTTGATGGTCTCCGGCTTCTTGATCTCGCCGTAGGACCAGGACAGAATCTTCTCCGGAGACGCGATCGAAATCCGGATCTGGTCGAAGACCTGGGCCGGCGTCGTCGGATTGAAAAGATTCATAATCTCTTGATTCATGGTCTTCTCCTCGCGTGCCGATCGTCACCGGCAGCAAATTCGAAACTTGTATTCAGCGCGCGCCCCGCTCAACGTCCGGGCGGAGCGCGAAGGTCCGGCACATCCAGGCGAATGTGCCGGACGTAAATCACAGCGTTACTCGGCCGCTTCCGACGTCGGCGCCGGTCCTATCTTGGAATTGTGCAGGTCGACGTTGAGGCCGAGCGAGCGCATTTCCTTGACCAGCACGTTGAACGATTCCGGAATACCGGCCTCGAAGGTGTCGTCGCCGCGCACGATCGCCTCGTACACCTTGGTACGGCCGGCGACGTCGTCCGACTTCACCGTCAGCATTTCCTGCAGCGTGTAGGCGGCGCCGTAGGCTTCGAGCGCCCAGACCTCCATTTCGCCGAAACGCTGGCCGCCGAACTGCGCCTTGCCGCCCAGCGGCTGCTGGGTGACGAGCGAGTACGGACCGATCGAACGCGCGTGGATCTTGTCGTCCACGAGATGGTGCAGCTTGAGCATGTAGATGTAGCCCATCGTCACCTTGCGATCGAACGGATCACCGGTGCGGCCGTCATAGACGGTCGACTGGCCGGAGGCGTCGAAGCCGGCGAGCTTCAGCATCTCCTCGATGTCGGTCTCCTTGGCGCCGTCGAACACCGGGGTGGCGATCGGCA
This sequence comes from Bradyrhizobium macuxiense, assembly GCF_001542415.1. Lineage (GTDB taxonomy): Bacteria > Pseudomonadota > Alphaproteobacteria > Rhizobiales > Xanthobacteraceae > Bradyrhizobium > Bradyrhizobium macuxiense. The sequence continues at coordinate 13,351 of NZ_LNCU01000011.1, read as the reverse complement.
CGCCGTGGCTCAGGTTGCGACCGAGCTCGAGCAGCTCGTTGTCGTTCAGCGACTTGATGGTTTCATCCTCGCCATAGATCCTCTTCAGGGTCTCGCGCAGCGGCTTGAGATCCTGCTTCTGATAGAAGGCGTCGATGGTCTGCCCGATGCGCTTGCCGAGACCGGCGCAGGCCCAGCCCAGATGCGTCTCCAGAATCTGGCCGACGTTCATGCGCGAGGGCACGCCGAGCGGGTTCAGCACGATGTCGGCATGGGTGCCATCCTCGAGGAACGGCATGTCCTCGATCGGAACGATCTTGGACACCACGCCCTTGTTGCCGTGGCGGCCGGCCATCTTGTCGCCGGGCTGGATCTTGCGCTTCACCGCGACGAAGACCTTGACCATCTTCATCACGCCGGGCGGCAATTCGTCACCGCGCTGCAGCTTCTCGACCTTGTCGAGGAAGCGCTGCTCGAGGCCCTTCTTCGACTCGTCGTACTGCTTCCGCATGGCCTCGATCTCGGCCATCAGCTTGTCGTTCGGCGAGGCGAACAGCCACCACTGCGACTTCGGATACTCGTCGAGCACCGCGCGGGTGATCTTGGTATCCTTCTTGAAGCCCTTCGGACCGGCGATGCCCTGGCGATTCTCCAGGAGCTCGGCGAGGCGGTTGTAGACGTTGCGGTCCAGGATCGCCTGCTCGTCGTCGCGGTCCTTGGCCAGACGCTCGATCTCCTCGCGTTCGATCGCCAGCGCACGCTCGTCCTTGTCGACGCCGTGGCGGTTGAACACGCGGACTTCCACGATGGTGCCCTGCACGCCCGGAGGCACGCGGAGCGACGTATCGCGGACGTCGGAGGCCTTCTCGCCGAAGATGGCGCGGAGCAGCTTCTCTTCCGGCGTCATCGGGCTCTCGCCCTTCGGCGTGATCTTGCCGACCAGGATGTCGCCGGCGCGGACTTCCGCACCGATGTAGACGATGCCGGCTTCGTCGAGGTTCTTCAGCGCTTCTTCCGAGACGTTCGGAATGTCGCGGGTGATTTCCTCAGGACCGAGCTTGGTGTCGCGGGCCATCACCTCGAACTCCTCGATATGGATCGAGGTGAAGACGTCGTCCTTCACGATCCGCTCGGAGAGCAGGATCGAGTCTTCGAAGTTGTAGCCGTTCCACGGCATGAACGCGACCAGCACGTTGCGGCCGAGCGCGAGCTCGCCGAGATCGGTCGACGGACCGTCGGCAATGATGTCGCCCTTCTTGACGATGTCGCCGACCTTCACCAGCGGACGCTGGTTGATGCAGGTCGACTGGTTCGAGCGCTGGTACTTCATCAGCCGGTAGATATCGACGCCCGACTTGGTCGGATCGAGATCCTCGGTGGCGCGGATGACGACGCGGGTGGCGTCGATCTGGTCGATCACGCCCGAGCGACGCGCCGCGATCGCAGCACCCGAGTCACGGGCCACCACGCCTTCCATGCCGGTGCCGACGAACGGCGCCTCAGCGCGAACCAGCGGCACCGCCTGGCGCTGCATGTTCGAGCCCATCAGCGCGCGGTTGGCGTCGTCGTTCTCGAGGAACGGGATCAGGGCCGCTGCGACCGAAACGAGCTGCTTCGGCGACACGTCCATGTAGTCGACCTTGTCCGGCGTGATCGGCAGCACTTCGCCAGCGTGACGGCAGACGATCAGGTCTTCGGTGAAGCGCCCCTTGGCGTCGAGCGGCACGTTGGCCTGCGCGACGCGGTAGCGGCCCTCTTCCATCGCCGACAGGTAGACCACCTCGTCGGTGACGCGGCCGTCCTTGATCTTGCGATAGGGCGTCTCGACGAAGCCGTACTTGTTGACGCGCGCGAACGTCGCCAGCGAGTTGATCAGACCGATGTTCGGACCTTCCGGCGTCTCGATCGGGCAGATACGGCCGTAATGCGTCGGATGCACGTCGCGCACCTCGAAGCCGGCGCGCTCGCGGGTCAGACCGCCCGGGCCAAGCGCCGAGAGACGCCGCTTGTGGGTGATCTCCGACAGCGGGTTGGTCTGGTCCATGAACTGCGAGAGCTGCGAGGAGCCGAAGAACTCGCGCACAGCGGCGGCCGCAGGCTTGGCGTTGATCAGGTCCTGCGGCATCACGGTGTCGATATCGACACTCGACATGCGCTCCTTGATCGCGCGCTCCATGCGGAGCAGGCCGATCCGGTACTGGTTCTCCATGAGCTCGCCGACCGAGCGCACACGGCGGTTGCCGAGGTGGTCGATGTCGTCGATCTCGCCCTTGCCGTCGCGCAGGTCGACCAGCGTCTTGATGACCGCCAGGATGTCTTCCTTGCGCAGCGTGCGATGGGTATCGGGCGCATCGAGCTCGAGGCGCATGTTCATCTTGACGCGGCCGACCGCGGACAGGTCGTAGCGCTCGGCGTCGAAGAACAGCGACTGGAACATGGCCTGCGCCGAATCCAGCGTCGGCGGCTCGCCCGGACGCATCACGCGGTAGATGTCGAACAGCGCGTCCTCACGCGTCATGTTCTTGTCGGCATGCAGCGTGTTGCGGATGTAGGCGCCGACATTGACGTGGTCGATGTCGAGCAGCGGCAGATCCTTGTAGCCCTGCTCGTTCAGCACCTTGAGCGACTTATCGGTGATCTCCTCGCCGGCTTCGGCGTAGATCTCGCCGGTCTTCGGGTTGACGAGGTCCTCGGCGAGGTAGTTGCCGACGAGTTCCTCGTCCGACATCCGCAGCGCCTTGAGGCCCTTCTCCTGAAGCTGGCGCGCCTGGCGCACGGTCAGCTTCTTGCCGGCCTCGAGCACCACCTTGCCGGTGTCGGCATCGATCAGGTCGTTTACGGTCGAATAGCCGCGGAAACGGTTGGCGTCGAACGGCACGCGCCAGCCTTCCTTGGTCCGCTTGTAGGTGATCTTCTTGTAGAAGGTCGACAGGATCTGCTCGCCGTCGAGACCGAGCGCGTACATCAGCGAGGTCACGGGGATCTTGCGGCGGCGGTCGATGCGCGCGAACACGATGTCCTTGGCGTCGAACTCGATGTCGAGCCAGGAACCGCGATACGGAATCACGCGCGCGGCAAACAGCAGCTTGCCGGACGAATGGGTCTTGCCCTTGTCGTGGTCGAAGAACACGCCGGGCGAACGGTGCATCTGCGAGACGATGACGCGCTCGGTGCCGTTGACGACGAAGGTGCCGTTCATCGTCATGAGCGGGATATCGCCCATGTAGACGTCCTGCTCCTTGATGTCCTTCACCGACTTCGCGCCGGTTTCCTCGTCGATATCGAACACGATCAGGCGCAGCGTCACCTTCAGCGGCGCAGCAAAGGTCATGCCGCGCTGACGGCACTCGTCGACGTCATATTTCGGCTGCTCGAATTCGTAACGGACGAATTCAAGCATCGAGGTGCCGGAGAAGTCCGAGATCGGGAACACCGAGCGGAAGACGGCCTGCAGGCCCTCGTCCAGGCGGCCGCCGGTCGGCTCGTCCACCATCAGGAACTGGTCATAGGACGCCTTCTGAACCTCGATGAGGTTCGGCATCTCCGCGACTTCCTTGATGTGACCGAAAAACTTGCGTACGCGTTTGCGACCGGTGAATGTCTGCTGCGCCATCGTGGCCTCTCATTTTCGTCGCCTTTGTGGGGCGAACCTTCCGGGACACGACTGCCATCGGCCCCGGGTTGAATTTCGAATCGCCTCAAAGGAACGAAGCCCAAATTCAGGAATTAAATCCCCTGACCCGGACCTGCGGCCTTCAAAACGCAAAACGACGCGCGGGGCGCATGACTGCACCCGCCCGTCCAAACCTTCCGCTTCACGGACTGAAAAAGCCCGAAATCTGACTGTCTCCCAACGGCTTCCGCCAGGAGCCCCTGCCGCTCCCGCCGCCGACCGTGTTTTTCCGCTGCCGACCCGATATGGGTAGGCAATAATGGAGATTCGAGGGTTAAGTCTACGAATCCCCACACTTTTTTGTGTCCAGCGCGCCACGCGACAATCGGTCGCACGACATCTGCATATTTGCCGCTCCTTGTTCCCGTCCCGACTGGGCTGGCCCGGCCGGTCTTAAACCTGGAGAGGGATCCCGGGTCGGGCTCGCGCCCGCCCGGGATTTCGCTCGCGTAACCTGCGTTACTTGAGTTCGACCTTCGCGCCAGCCTTCTCGAGCTGGGCCTTGATCTTGTCGGCTTCTTCCTTGTTGACGCCTTCCTTGACCGGCTTCGGAGCGCCTTCGACGAGGTCCTTGGCTTCCTTCAGGCCCAGGCCCGTGATGGCGCGCACTTCCTTGATGACTTCGATCTTCTTGTCGCCGGCAGCAGCCAGCACGACGGTGAAGTCGGTCTTCTCTTCAGCCGGAGCAGCGGCAGCGCCGCCAGCAGCCGGACCGGCCACCGCAACGGCGGCAGCGGCGGACACGCCCCACTTTTCTTCGAGGAGCTTGGCGAGCTCGGCCGCTTCGAGCACGGTGAGGCTCGAGAGGTCGTCGACGATTTTCTGCAAGTCAGCCATTGATCTGTTTCCTTAAACGTTTGGTTCGAACCAGGTTTGAGATTAGCGAAGGGGTCAGGCCGCTTCGCTCTTTGAGGCATGAGCCTGAATGACGCGTGCGAGCTTGGCCGCGGGCGCGTTGGAGAGCTGAGCGAGCTTGGTCGCCGGCGCCATGATGAGGCCCACGATCTTGCCGCGCAGTTCGTCGAGCGACGGCAGTGAGGCAAGCGCCTTCACGCTGTCGACATTCAGGACGGTTTTACCCATCGAGCCGCCAAGGATGACGAACTTCTCGTTCGCCTTGGCGAATTCGATGGCAACCTTTGGCGCCGCGACCGGATCGTTTGAAGTTGCGATCACGGTCGGCCCCTTCAGCAGGGAGCCGATGGCAGCGACGTCAGTGCCTTCAAGAGCAATTTTGGCGAGACGGTTCTTCGAGACCTTCACCGACGCGCCCGCCTGCTTCATCTGCATGCGCAGCTTCTGCATCTGGGCGACGGTGAGGCCGGAATAGTGAGCGACGACCGCAACGCTCGTGGCCTTGAAGACCTCGTTGAGCTGTTCGACCGCCTCTTTCTTTGCCGCTCGTTCCACAGCAAGCTCTCTCCGGTTGGCGGCCTTTCCGCGAGGACAGGACCGCCGGGTTGCACCCATCGTCCCGCCCAAAACCTGATCCGTTGGGCGCAAAGCCCTTCGGACATGCCGGGCAAGACGACATTTAGAAGCCTGCCCTCCCAGGGCCTTGCGGCCATGGGCTGTCGAGGTTCGAACCAAATCAGACTCCAGCCGCGACACGATCGCGAACTGAGGTGCGAAATCCGGTCTTCACCCGTCTATGCAGGCTGTGCGATTAAGCCGTTGAAAACACGAAGTTCTCGCGGGCGCCTGCAGTCTCGGACAGGATCGAGGCCGTTCGGCTCAGCCGAAGGCCCCTGCTCTCATTCCACTTGAAGCGACGGGTCTCCTTCCTTTCCAGCATCCTTGCGGGCACGCGGAAAGGAATGATCTCCTATCATCTCAGGTTTTCGGAATGCGAGCACAGACATGCCAGCAACGGCCAGCACGCCCGGAGCGCGGTATTTAGCGGGTCTTGCCCGACTTGCCAAGAGCAAAATTCAGACCAGTTCAGATTGGCCCTCGGAACCCGGTTCCAGGGCCGGATCAACCCGTCTCAGGCGCCCTTCACCTGATAAGGCAGCGGCTTGCCCGCAAAGAACGCATCGAGATTGGCGAGCACGCAGTCCTGCATCGCCACGTGTGAATCCAGGGTGTGGCCGCCAAGATGCGGCGACAGCACCACATTCGGAAGCGCCGTCAGCGCGTCAGGGGCATGCGGCTCCTCCGCGAACACGTCGAGGCCGGCGCCCGCGATGGTCTGGTCGGTCAGCGCCTGAACCAGCGCCGTCTCGTCGACCACCGATCCGCGCGAGATGTTGACGACGAAGCCATCGCCGCCGATCCGGCGCAGGATGTCGGCGTCGACCATCTGGTTGGTCTCGGGACCGGCCCGGACCGCGACCATCAGCACGCTGCACCAGTCGGCGAGCGCTTCCAGGCTCGGGAGGTACTGATAGGGCAGATCGTATTTGGTGCGGCTGAAATAGCCGACCTCGGTCTCGAAGGCCGCAACGCGCGCGGCGATCTTCCGCCCGATCTCGCCCATGCCGTAGACGCCGACCCTGCGGCCGCGCATGCCCGCCTGAGGTCGCATCATCGGCGACGGCATTCGGCCGGCCCAGTCGCCGCTGCGGACATAATTGTCGACCACGAGCAGACGGCGCACCGCCGCCAGCATCAGCGTCACGGCGATGTCGGCGACGGACGCGGCATTGGCGCCCGGGCTGTGGCCGACGGCGATTCCCCGCTTCGCAGTGGCGGCCAGATCGACACCATCATAGCCCGTGCCGTAGCAGACGATCGCGCCGAGCTTCGGCAGCATGTCCATGGCCTCGCCGCCAAGCGGCGCGCCGCCGGCTGCGATCATGGCTCGGACGTCGGCCAGTTCGGCCGCCGAATATGCCTCATTCGGCCGTTTGCCCGCAGCATTGAGAAGCTCGTAGCGCTCGCTGAAGCGCACGAGCTGGGCCTTGGGAAAGCGGGAATAGATCAGGACCTTGTCGGGCATTCTTGTTGTTTCCTGCGAGAGGCTTCACGCCCCAAAGCAAAGGGGCGGAACCGGTTGCCCGATTCCGCCCCTCTTTATCTCATTCCTGCAGAGGACCTTAGCCGAGGATCGTGCCCGGCTCGACCTTCACGCCCGGACCCATGGTGGAGGAGACCGCCACGCGCTGGATGTAGGTGCCCTTGGAGCCTGCCGGCTTCGCCTTGGCGACCGCATCGGCGAGCGCCTTGACGTTCTCGACCAGCTTGTCCTCGGAGAACGAGGCCTTGCCGATACCGGCCTGCACGATGCCGGCCTTCTCCACGCGAAACTCGACCGAACCGCCCTTGGCACCCTTCACGGCTGACGTGACGTCCATGGTCACGGTGCCGATCTTCGGGTTTGGCATCATGCCGCGCGGACCGAGCACCTTACCGAGGCGGCCGACCAGCGGCATCATGTCGGGAGTGGCGATGCAACGGTCGAAATCGATCGTGCCGCCCTGCACCTTCTCGACCAGGTCTTCGGCGCCGACGACGTCGGCACCGGCGGCCTTGGCTTCCTCAGCCTTGGCGCCGCGCGCGAACACGCCGACGCGGAGCGTACGGCCGGTTCCGTTCGGCAGGTTCACGACGCCGCGGACCATCTGGTCGGCGTGACGCGGATCGACGCCGAGATTGATCGCGATCTCGATCGTCTCGTCGAACTTCGACTTGGCGCGCTCCTTGACCATCTTGATGGCGTCCGTGAGCGGATAGAGCTTTTCGCGGTCGACGCCCTCGCGAGCCTTCTTCAAACGCTTTCCGATTGTCATGGCCCGTTACCCCGCAACTTCCAGACCCATCGAACGGGCGGAGCCCTCGACCATCTTCATGGCCGATTCAATGGTGTCGCAATTCAGGTCCTTCATCTTCTTCTCGGCGATCTCGCGCACCTGCGCCTTGGTCACCTGGCCGGCCTTGTCACGGCCCGGCGCCTTCGAGCCGGACTGGATCTTCGCCGCCTGCTTGAGGAAGAACGACATCGGGGGGGTCTTCATCTCGAAGGTGAACGAACGATCGGCGTAGATCGTGATCACCACCGGAATCGGGGTGTTCTTCTCTTCCTTCTGGGTCTGCGCGTTGAACGCCTTGCAGAACTCCATGATGTTGAGACCGCGCTGACCAAGCGCGGGACCGATCGGGGGCGAAGGATTCGCCGCACCGGCCGGGACCTGAAGCTTCAGGTATCCGGTCACTTTCTTTGCCATTTATCACTCCTGTTGTGCCGGACGATGCCGGCGGTTTCAGGTTCCGTGGTTCGGTTGAAGGGGCTGGCGACCGCCCTCTCCCTCCCACGGCCTTCGTAGACGCGAGGCATATACCCCGCGCCGTCCGGTCAGACCACCTTTTCGACCTGACCGAATTCCAGCTCGACCGGCGTCGCGCGGCCGAAGATCGACACCGCGACCTTCACACGCGAGCGCGCCTCGTCGATTTCTTCCACCACGCCCGAGAACGAGGCGAACGGGCCGTCGGCCACGCGCACATTCTCGCCGATTTCGAACGACACCGACGCCTTCGGACGCTCCACGCCCTCCTGCACCTGGTGCAGGATCCGCATCGCTTCCGCTTCCGAGATCGGCATCGGCTTGTTTTCCGCGCCCAGGAAGCCGGTGACCTTCGGGGTGTTCTTGATCAGATGAAACGCCTCGTCGGTCAGCTTCATCTTCACCAGCACGTAGCCCGGGAAGAACTTGCGCTCGGCATCGATCTTGCGGCCGCGGCGCACCTCGGTGACCTTCTCGGTCGGCACCAGGACCTGCTCGAACAGCTCTTCCAGCCCGCGCTGCTTCGCCTGCTCGCGGATCGATTCCGCGACCTTCTTCTCGAAATTCGAATAGGCGTGGACGATGTACCAGCGCTTGTCCATCAATAGGGTTCCGGTGCTCATCAGTGGATGCCCAGTATCAGGGTGACCAGATAGCGGATCATCTGATCCGCGGCGAAAAAGAAGACCGAGGCCAGCGCCACCATCACGAACACCATGATGGTGGTGATGGTCGTCTCGCGGCGCGTCGGCCAGGTGACCTTGGCGGTCTCCGAGCGCACTTCCTGCAGGAATTTGAACGGGCTGAAAGCCATCGTAGGGTCCGCGTCCGTCGCCGGACGATTTGCAACGTTTCAAGGAAACCGAACAGCCGACCTTGCGGACCCAGCCCTCGTTTGGAAGGTTGAGCCGATGAACGAGCTCGATTGTTCGGGGGAATTCAGGCCGCGCCGGATATCCGCCATCAAAGCGGGCCGGCAGCGAGTGGCGCGTATCTACTGCGGCGGCGGCCAAACGTCAAGATCGGCGGGACCTTGACCCTGCCCCCCGCCGACCTCGGACCAGGCGGAACAGGGCGTCTCCTATCAAGGGCTTAGGCGGATCGTCGCGGCAGCCCTCACCTGCGCCCGGGATCAACTAACCGGCAAAGCTCTTCTGCACCGCCTGGTCGAGCGTGGCGCCGCCGAGATGGCGCTGCCGCAGCTCGCGCTTGAGCAGCTTGCCGCTCGGGTTTTTGGGCAGGCTGTCGACGAAGATGACCCGCTTCGGCACCTTGAAATGGGCCATCGCGCCCGCGCAGTGCTTAACGACGGCCTCCTCATCGAGGCTCTGGCCGGCCTTGACCACCACGATCGCGGTCACCGCCTCGATCCAGCGCGGGTCGGGCAGCCCGACCACCGCCACCTCCGACACCGCCGGCAGCCGGTAGATCATCTCCTCGACCTCGCGGCTCGCGACGTTCTCGCCGCCGCTCTTGATCATGTCCTTCACGCGATCGACGACCGTGATGTAGCCGTCGGCATCGACGGTCGCGAGATCGCCGGAATGAAACCAGCCACCGGCGAAGGCGACTGCGGTCTTGACCGGATCGTTGTAGTAACCGGACAGCAGATGCGGCGAGCGGTGCACGATCTCGCCGACTTCGCCAACCTTGACGTCGGTCATGTCTGGGTTGACCACCCGGGTCTCGACGTTGATAGCAGGCTTGCCGGCTGATCCTGCCTTCGGCAGTTGATCCTCGGGCGTCAGCACGGTCGCGAGCGGCGCGATTTCGGTCTGGCCGTAGAAATTCCAGAATTTTACGTTCGGCAGGCGGCGCTGCAATTCGAGCAGCACCTCGACCGGCATGATCGAGGCACCGTAATAGCCCTTGCGCAGCGTCGACAGATCGGTGCGATCGAACGCGGGCGAGCGCAGCATTGCGATCCAGATCGTTGGCGGGGCGAAGAACGCGTTGATCCGGTGGGCTGCGATCAGCGACAGGACGTGGTCCGCCACCGGCTTGCCGGTGATCAGGCTGGTGGCGCCGAGATAGATCGCGGGACCGAGGAAGACGTCGAGCTGGGCGCAATGATAGAGCGGCAGCGCATGCAGAACGATGTCGTCGGTCGCCATGCCGCCATCGATGATGCAGCTGACGTACTGCCACATCACCGCGTCATGGGTGAGGATCGCGCCCTTCGGCAGCGACTCCGTGCCGCTGGTGTAGATGATCTGCGCGGGATCGCGGCTGTCGACCGAGATATCGGGCGCCGAGGCGTCGCTGTGCAGCAGGCCGTCGAAGGTCTTGATGCCGTCAGGTGCGGTCGCGGGATCCTCGCCCGGCAGCCAGACCAGCGTTTCGACCGCAGAGCCCTTGGCGGCCGCAGCGCGCGCCGTGTCGACAAAGTCCGGTCCGACTGCGAGCAGCTTCGCGCCCGAGTTCGACAGGATGAAATTGATCTCGTCCGGGTTCAGCATGAAGTTGATCGGCACGAGAATCGCACCGATCCGCGCCACAGCGAAGCGCAGCGCGGCGAAGGCGTGCGAATTGCGCGACAGCACCGCAACGCGGTCGCCCTTCCCGATGCCGAGCTCGAGCAGGCCGCGCGCAAGGCGGTTGCAGATCGCGTCCATCTCCGCAAAGGTCCAGGTCACCTCGCCGCAGATCAGCGCCGTCTTGCTTGGATAGCGCCTTGCAGACCGGCGCAGCAGATCGCCGATGCTGTGCTCGCGGGCGCGCTGGATGGTGACTGCGATATCTCCGCTCATTGTCTCCGTCTCCTCCCGAATGTGCTTGTTGTCGTTGTTTTTGGTTTTGGCTTCCGGCCGTCCCTATTGCCGGGTTGCGCCTGCGTGCTCCATGTAGGTGTGCTCGACCGACCGATCGAGCGAAGCGATCTTCTCGAAGCCGCGGCGCCAGTCCTGCAAATGCCGCCGCGTCCATGCGACGCCGGCCTCCTTGTCGCGTCGCTTGATCGCGTCCAGCAGATGGCGGTGTGCCTCGACGAGGCGCGCACCGCCCTCAGGCACGCCGGCCACGATCATCTCGGTGGTCGGAAAGAACAGCTGCGCGGCGGGCTCGCGGGCGAGCTGCAGCACGCGGTTCTGCGACGCCTTGGCCATCAGCACGTGGAATTCCTGGTCGAGCTCGGCGAGATCGGCGGGATTGCCGACCGCCTGCGCGCTGCGCGCAAGATTGTCGCTGAGCTCGGCGATGTTCTCCGCGGTCGCGCGCTCGACCGCACCTTCGACGCTCGCGACTTCCAGCGTCATCGACGCCTCGAACAATTCGCGAAACGTCACCTCGTGCAGGATCAGCGCACGGGACAGCCGGGTGGCGAGCTTGTTGTACCGCGGTAGGCAGGCCTGCAGACGGCGGCTTGAATCGCGGCGGATCAACCCGCCCTCCTCGAGCACGCGTATGCCTTCGCGGACGGTCGAACGGTTGACGCCGAACTGCTCCACGAGCTGCTGCTCGGTTCCGATCGGCTCGCCCGGCTTGATCCGGCCGTTGATGATTTCCCGTTCGATCGCGTCCGCGACCTTCTGATAGGCCGGCGCGACGTCGAGGCGCCGGAACAGCGGCGTGGCGGGCACCTAGGCCCTCCCGATTGTTGTTTGTCGGACAAAGATAGGCGAAGGCCACAGAGGCGTCAAATGACAAAAATCCTGCCCAATTGTCGCACTTCCGGAACCTGAATTGACTCCGTGATGGCACAAATCTAGCTTTGTCGGACAAACCGATAAGAACGTCTGGGGAGGCATCGCACCATGAAATCCATCGTCACGACTCTGTCTGCCGTCGAGACTGAGCAAGAACTACTGGTGAGCGGAGTTAGGCCGGCGTGGGCCGGCCGATTGCGAGCGGAAGCCCTATGTTTGTCCAGAGAGCCGCGAGAGCAACCTGGATGGGCGTCAAAAGGGCTGCGAGGGTACATCGGCAAGTAGCAACCGCCTTGGCGAGCGCGGCCAGAAACGCGTCGAAGCCCAGGATGTTGAGCACGCGGGTGAAGTTGTAGCAGAGCGCCATCAGGCTCCACTCGCCGCGGACCTTGTCGAAGCCGCGGACCAGGAAATGACGATAGCCGGCACGGCATTTGAGCGTGCCAAACGGATGCTCGACGATGCCAAAGCGACGGCGCATCACCTCGCCCGCGCCCTGCATCCGCGCGCGATGACGTTCGAGAACGTCTTCATGCTCCCAGCGACCGATCGTCCGGTAGGCCGCGTTCGAGCCAAGGCAACGGATCTTGAGCGGGCAGGTCCTGCAGATCGCTCCGCGCGCCGCGTAGCGGATCTCGACGCGGCCACTGGTGTTCTTCTGCCTGCTCTTCATCGGATGTAGCTGATGGCCGCCGGGACAATGATAGGTGTCGGATACGCCATCATAGTTGAAGTCCTTGAGGGCGAAGCGGCCTTGCTTCTCGAGCCGGGCGCTGCCCTCCGGCACCGGCACATAGGCCGTGATGCCATCGTCCTCACAGGCCTTCAGTTCGCGGCTGCTGTAATAGCCCTCGTCTGCCAGCACCTGCAGGGTCTTGACCTCGAGGGCTTCCTTTGCCGCGATGGCCATCGCATGTAGCTGGCCGACATCGCTGCTGTCGTTCACCACCTCGCTGGCGACAATGAGCTTGTGCTTGTCGTCGACGGCGGTCTGCACGTTGTAGCCTGCGACCCCCTGGCCGCTCTTGACCAGAAGTCGGGCATCCGGATCGGTCAGGGACAACTGCGTCTCGCCATTCTCTTCCAACCGAGCAAGATCGGCTTGTGCGCGCGAGCGCTTCGCCATCAGTGCCGCGACCTTCGCGCCAAGGTCACCACCACCTGCGCCGCCACCATCGGAGCCATCCTGGCCTGGCTTCCTGGCTTCCGCGGCGTCATTGTCCTCAAGGGACTTGCCGTAGGCCTCGATCTCCTGATCGAGCTTTCCGATCTGATCGGCAAGCCTCTTGCGCGTAAAGATGCTGGCCTTGCTGGCGTCGCCATGGAAGAACGAGCCGTCAATCGCAACAACGCTGCCGCCGACAAGACCGAGTTCGCGCATCAGCAGCACGAAGCTGCGGTTGGCCGCCTTCAGAGCCACCCAGTTCTCCTTGCGGAAGTTGCCGATCGTCCGATAACCCGGCTTCAGATTCTTCAGCAGCCAGATCAGTTCCAGATTGCGGCAGGCCTCCCGCTCCAACCGGCGCGACGACCTGATCTGGTTGATGTAGCCGTAAAGGTAGAGCTTCAGCAGATCGGCTGGATCGTACGGCGGTTGACCGACCCCTTCGGCCTTGCGATCCGCATGGCGAAAGCCGAGCTTGGCAAGGTCGAGCACACGAACGAAGCTCTCGATCGCCCGGACCGGGTTGTCCGCCCCGACATAATCCTCAATCCGAGCAGGAAGCAGGCTGGCCTGGTCGCGGCTCTCGCCGCTCTTGAATGTCCGATTCGTCATGAACAGAATCGTACATCAACTTCCCAAAATGCCGAGTTCTTGCTCAGTCTCG
>NZ_LNCU01000010.1:273098-285159 GCF_001542415.1 Bradyrhizobium macuxiense | reverse complement strand
AAGCTGAGGTTGCGAAACTTCAGTGTTCCCCGGAGAGACCAGATGAACATCCACAAGAATGCGCCTTTGACGCCGAAAGGTCGAGAGGCGATGGTGCGGAGCGTGATCGAGGGCGGCCTGACGAAGGCCACAGCCGCGCTCCAATTCAATGTGACGGCAAAGACGGTCGCCAAATGGGTCAAGCGCTTCCGCGCATTAGGCGTCGATGGTTTGCGGGATCGTTCCTCGCGGCCTCATTCATTGCCAAGCCAAACCCCGGCAGCCACATGCGCCGCTGTCGAGACGTTCCGCCGGCAGCGCCACACCGGCAAACAGATCGCGCTCGAAGTTGGGGTCTCCGCAGCAACCGTCAGCCGTATCCTGCGCCGACTCGGTTTGAACAGGCTGGCTGCCCTGGAGCCGGCCGAGCCGATCCGGCGCTATGAGCGCCAGCATCCTGGTGAACTGATCCACATAGACATCAAAAAGCTCGGCAAGTTCAATCGGATCGGCCATCGGATCACCGGCGATCGACATGGGTCGAGCAATCTGCGTTCTCGCCGTCAAGGGCCAGGCTGGGAATACGTACATGTCTGCATCGACGATGCGTCACGGATCGCTTTCAGCCAGGTCATGAAGAACGAGCGAAAGGGTTGCGCCATCGCTTTCCTCAAGGCGGCCGTGGCCTACTACGTGAGCCTCGGCGTGAAGGTACAGCGCGTCATGACCGACAACGGCGCGTGCTACAAATCCTTCGCCTTCCTAAGGGCGTGTAAGCGCCTCGGCCTCAAGCACATCCGCACCAGGCCCTATACACCCAAAACCAATGGCAAGGCCGAACGCTTCATTCAAACCAGCCTACGAGAATGGGCCTATGCGCAGGCCTACAACACCTCAGCAGAAAGAGCAGCCGAGTTGCCACGATGGCTTCATTGCTACAACTGGCATCGTCCTCATGGCAGTATCGGCTCAAAGCCACCGATCAGCAGACTCGGATTGACCGGGAACAACCTCTTGAGGCTCCACAACTAGGGCGTCAGGCCTGCACGACTTCGCCGTCCGCATCATGCGTGCTCGTCAGTCACGCACTCAGCGTCCACCGCATCTCCACCCAACACTCGTGACGATCGCGAAGCGCCCCTCAAGCGGGTGAGACCGCCAATTCATACACCAAATCGCAATTTCGAAAAACAGAAATATTTTGCACGTGAGGGCTTGACGGCTTTTGCTGAGAATTGGCAACACCAAGCGAACGCGGCGAGCCTCAGTGCGCGTTCTTCCCGGCCATGAAGACGTACATGTCCCAGAACGTCTCCGGGTGGTCGGTTTCGAAACGGTGCCATTGATCCAGGTTGGCCTCATCGGCCGCGCCTGGAAACTGCTTGTGAAACTTTTCGATCACCGTCGCATCGTCGAAGGGTTCGAAGCCCAGGAACGAAAGACCATTGTCGTTCAGAAACGCCGCGATCTCAGGGATCGTGAAGTGATGCTCCATGACGTTGAACAGCAGGTCGCGGCAGCCGCTCATGCTGTAGAAATCCTTCGCGCCGATCAGCGTTCTCCAGTGCTCGGCCTCGCGGATGATGTCCTGGCGGCACCTTCGCATGTCGTCGGCCGTGGCGCGATAACCGCGCGCCGCGATGCGGGCGCGGGCCTCCACGATCACGCGCCGCGCCAGGCTGCTGTACAGCCCGATGCGCATCCGGCCACCCGGTCGCAGCAGCGAGACCAGCACGCGCCAGCCGGCCATCGGCTCCACGAGATGATGCAGCACACCGACCGACTCGATGTGATCGAAGGTGCGATCGATCGTGCCCAGCTCCAGAATATCCGCCTGCGCATACTCGATATTGCGCAAGCCCAGTTCCCTGGTCTTACGACGCGCATAGGCAAGACTGGTCATGCTGATATCGACCGCGAGCAAACGCGCGTTCGGATAGACTTGCGCGATCTGAATGGCGTGCGAGCCGGTGCCGCACCCCGCGATCAGAATATCCAGGCTCGCTTGCTGCTCCGCGGTCTGGATGATCTTTCCCCGCGCCTGATCGGCCGCGAACGCGTTCAGCGGGTTGATGGTCCAGCGCGGATAGGGATTTTCCTCGTATTGGCGCATCACCTCCACTGAGACGCTGTCCTTGATCGGACCAAGCGTCGCGATGGCGGCGCGCTCACCCATCTCCTCAAGCGGCTCGTGGAGTTGCACCCGCAACAGGCCGGCCACGGTCGCAGGCCAGTCCCGGCGCAGCAGCGCGTCCGTCTCCGGCATGGCATGAATCGGGAAATAAGCAGCAACGACCGCCAGCGTGAGTGGAGTGATCGCGGCGCCTGAGGCCAGGTCCTGCAGCATCCGATCGCGCAGCCGGCTCGCAAGCTCGCTTTCCTCTGCGGCCTGCCCATAGGCATATTCGGTGATGAAGCACTGCCGGGCGAGTGCGCAGGCAAAGGCGACGATATCCTCGTCGACCTCGCCGTTGTCTTCGCCCTGCTCGCCCGCAAGCCGTAGCAGCTCGGCGCGCGCATGGCCCAGCAGCACTTCAAGCTGCATGCTTGCCAGCGTCGTCGCTTCCATCGCGCAGCGCAGGAACAGGTCGTTCGCGAGCGGCGTGACGCCTTCAGTGCCGAACAATTCGACGTTCGTGACCGGTAGCGGCCACTTGCCGGCAATCCGCGCACCATACGCGGTGATGACCGGGCTCTGCAGGATGAAGGCGACAGCTTTCCCCTCCATGCCGAGCGCAAGCGCCTTGGTGAAATGCGCAACCGCTTTGCCGCGATTGCCCAACGACTGGTACGAATTGCCGGCATTGTAGTGGCAGGCGGCGTTCACTTCGTCGGCAGCGATCGCTTTCGCGAACATCTTCACCGCGCCGCGGTGGTCGCTGGATGCTTGCGCCATCAGGCCGAGAAGATTCAGGCTCTGCACATGTGCAGGGTCGCGCGCGAGGATTTGACGGCAAATCTCCCCGGCTTCATTGCCGCGGCCCATCGCGTGAAAACGCCTCGCCTCCGCCGCGAGGTCGAGAATGCTGACGCCCGCAGCAGCGGAGGCGAGCGCGTTCGGCTTCCTTGCGGATTCCTTGTTGGCCGCACGTCGTTCTTTTCGGTTCATGTCCCGTCAACTGGCCCAAACAGTCAAACGCCGCCGAACAGCACACCAGGAGAGGCAGCGGTTTAGGGCGGCGCATCAACAAACCACGCCCGGCACACATAGGGCCGATCGCGCTTGCAGCCAAGGGATATTCTGCCACATCGCCGATGGACGGCTGACGGCCCGTACGGCACAGCTACGGCTCACCGCCAAGCCGCCCCGCGCTTTCAGTTTCCGCCGCGCGCAGATGATCCAGCATCAGCCGGCTGGTCGCGGAGAGATGCGCGGCGTCGCGGACGACGATCTTCAGCTCGCGCCGGCCCCAAGCATCGCGCAGCGGAACTGCCCGGAGGTCCATGCCGGCGCCGACGACCTCGAAGGCGCGGTCAGGGATCAGGCCGAGCCCCATATTCGCCTGCACCATGCGGCAGACCGCGTCGAAGCCCGGCACGTTGATGCGCAGCCGCATCGCCTTGCCGGCCTGGGTCGCCGCATATTGCGAGCGCAGGTAGATCGAGCTCGCGGTATGCAGGCCGATGTGATCGAAGTCGAGCGTGTCGGCGAACAACAGGCTCTCGCGGCCGACCAGCGGATGATCTGATCGCATCACCACGACCAGATTGTCGTGTCGGTAGTGGAAAACGTCGAGCGCGCGTTGTCGGCCTCGGCCGAGCAGATACCGATCTCGGCCGCGCCCTCCTCGATGCCGCGCACCACCTGCCCGCTCGGCCGCTCCTGGAGATCGACGCGCAGCAGCCCGTGTGCGCCGAAGAAGGCGGAGAGATCCTCAGGCAGGTATTGCACGATCGCCGACAGATTGGCGAGCATGCGGACATGCCCCCGCACGCCTTGCGAATATTCCGACAGCTCGACCGCGATCTTCTCGACATTGAGCAGCGTGACGCGGGCATGATGCAGCAGCGCCTCGCCGGCCGGCGTCAGCGCCATGCCCTTGGCGAGACGCTTGAACAGCGTGACGCCGAAGGCGAGCTCGAAATCGTTCATGCGTTTCGATACCGCGGATGCCGCAATGCCCTCTCGTTGAGCGGCGCGGGTCAGGTTCTGCTCGTCGCAGACGGCGACGAACAGGCGGAGCGTGGTGAGATCGACGCGGCGCGTCAGCGCCGCTTCCGCCGGCGTGGGATTGCGCTGCAGGTCGTCGTCGATCGAGGCAAGCGGCATGGAGACGTCCTTGTGGGAGCGACACCTTCGGAGTAGCGCCACGAGCGGCGCGAAAAATCCCAAACGAATGCGGAAGCAACCGAATTGTTGGAAAAGGATTCCAGCAGAACAACCGAAACGGGTGAGATATTCCAACGCGGCGGACGCATCGCCCACGCCGACGCTGCTCCTTCCGGTCGTCTCGCCGCGGCGACAGCGCTACAGACAACCGGTCCGTATGTCGGGCAAGGCCGAAGCGACGCTCGGCCGCGCTTCGCGCCCCCATGACCCGGCCACAGTTTGAAACATGCAGTTTGTGCCAAAGGCGCATCGGCTCCCCGATCGCCGGCCGGCACCAGATTGCGCTCTATCGACGACGAGGTGGCCGCCGTCTACCGCAACGTGCACCTTCGTGATAAAACTCATGAAGGCCGTGAACGGCCCGGAACCGCGCTAACTGCGGCTGGGAAGATAGCGCGGGCAGTCTCGAAGCGGGGGGCAAAACCTCTAGGGAGACTTGATATGTCGCGTTCAAAGCCGACACTCTTCGCTGTGATGCTCGCGCTCTCGATGGGCTTCGTTGTTTATCTCCCGAGCCCTGCCAATGCTGCCAAATACTGCATGCAATTAAGGGGATCGACTGCCGCCGGCCAGCCTGACTGCTCGTTTTCGACGCTGGACGCGTGTCGCGCGCGTGTCAGGCATAGGGGCGGCGGCCACTGTTACAGAATGCACCACTAGTCCGACGGTGCAAATGAGCTGCGCGTACTGAGTTGCACGCGGGCGGCCGCGAAGTCGTACCGGCGTCGCAAATCTCGGCCCTCGCTGAGAGCGAACCTCCGTGCGGCAGGCGACTCCGAGGTGTGTCCTGTTCGAGGACACGCACGACGATCCGGCTTGCTCAATTGTACCGAACTTTCAATGCATCCCGGAATTGTGAACTTGCGAGTCTGATTCATCGGCAGGAGGCTTTCCAGCTCTGTGTTAAGTTTCGGATCGTGCGTCAAACACGCTCAGGGGCAGCACTTCAAGTCATCAGGGAGTGTTTCAATGTCAGACCTCGTTGCGATTGTGTACCCGTCCGAAGCCAAAGCGGAGGAAGTTCGGCAGAAGATACTCAAGCTCCAGAAGGAGTATCTAATCGCGATCCATGATGCCGTAATCGCGGTCAAGACCGGAGATTCGGTAAAGCTCAATCAACTCGTGAACACCACCATGACCGGCGCCGCAGGCGGCAGCTTCTGGGGTTTGCTGTTGGGAATGGTGTTCCTGAATCCCCTTCTTGGCGTGGCTATCGGTGCCGGCGCGGGCGCGTTGAGCGGAGCCTTGACCGACTTCGGCATCAACGATCAGTTCATGAAGGATCTCGCGTCGAAGGTGAAATCAGGAGACGCCGTTCTGTTCTTGCTGATCAAGAGCATGACCGCAGACAAGGTCCTCAATGAAATCAAGGATGCGGGCGGGACCGTTCTGAAGACGTCGCTGGATGAAAAGAAGGAGCAGCACCTCCGCGACACGCTTGCCACCGCGACCCAGCCCAAGGCCGCCTAGTCCTTCGAGGGGCCAGCGATCGCTCAAACAAAAACGCGGCGCCCCGCGGCGCCGCGTTTTCATCATCTCGATCGATCTCTGCTCGTCAGCCCGCGGCCTTTGCCGGGACGTCGCGCTGGCGCTTCATCACGATCTTGTTCAGCGCGCCGAGATAGGCCTTGGCGGATGCGACCAGCGTGTCGGGATCGGCGGCACGCGCGGTCATCGAGCGGCCCTCATGCGCCAAACGCACCGAGACTTCCGCCTGCGCGTCGGTACCTTCGGTCACCGCGTGCACCTGATACAGCTCGAGCTTGGCCTCGTGCGGCACCAGGCGCTTGATGCAGTTGAACACGGCGTCGACCGGACCGTTTCCCTCGGCTTCCTCGATCTTGGTCTGGCCGTCGACATCCAGCTTCATGGTCGCGCGCTGCGGGCCATGGGTGCCGGCGATCACGGTCAGCGAGGTCAGCTTGATACGGTCGTGAGCGGCCGCCATCTCCTGGTCGACCAGCGCCTCGATGTCCTCGTCGTAGATATCCTTCTTGCGGTCGGCCAGCGCCTTCATCCGCGTGAAGGCATCCTCCAGCTGGTTGGCGCCGAGCTTGTAGCCCAGCTCTTCCAGCTTGTGCACGAAGGCGTGGCGGCCGGAATGCTTGCCGAGCACCAGCGACGACTGCTTCAGGCCGACCATCTCGGGCCGCATGATCTCGTAGGTCGAGGCGTCCTTCAGCACGCCGTCCTGATGGATGCCGCTCTCATGGGCGAAGGCGTTACGGCCGACGATCGCCTTGTTGTACTGCACCGGGAACGAGGTCGCGGCCGACACCAGCTTCGAGGCGCGGGTCAGTTGGGTGGTGTCGATCTTGTTCCAGTACGGAAACTTGTCATTCCGCACGTTGATCGCCATCACGATCTCTTCCAGCGCGGCGTTGCCGGCGCGCTCGCCGATGCCGTTGACGGTGCATTCGACCTGACGCGCGCCGCCGACGATGCCGGCCAGCGAGTTCGCCACCGCCATGCCGAGATCGTTGTGACAGTGTACCGAGAACACCGCCTTGTCGGAGTTCGGCACGCGCTCGATCAGCGTCTTCATGAAATGGGTGTATTCCTCCGGCACCGTGTAACCGACGGTGTCGGGGATGTTCACCGTGGTGGCGCCGGCCTTGATCACCGCTTCGACGATCCGGCACAAATAGTCCATCTCGCTGCGGGTGCCGTCCTCGGCCGACCATTCGACGTCGTCGATCTGGTTGCGGGCGCGGGCGACCATCGCGACCGAGGTCTCGATCACCTCCTCGGGGGTCTTGTTCAACTTCACCCGCATATGCAACGGCGAGGTCGCGATCACGGTGTGGACGCGGCCGCGCCTGGCGAACTTCACCGCCTCGGCGCAGCGGTCGATGTCGGCAGGATGCGCGCGGGACAAGCCGGCGATAACCGAGTTCTTGGAGCGGCGGGCGATCTCGCTGACCGCCTGGAAGTCGCCTTCCGAGGTGATCGGGAAACCGGCCTCGATGACGTCGACGCCCATATCGTCCAGCAACTCGGCGACCTCGAGCTTCTCCTCGAAGGTCATGGTGGCGCCGGGGCACTGCTCGCCGTCGCGCAAGGTGGTGTCGAAAATGATGACGCGGTCCTTATCGGACTTGTTCACGGTGGCCATGTCAGAAATTCCTCTAAGCTTTGCGCCCGTCTTGTTGGCAGGGCGATATCAGGGTCCGGTGATCTCGTACAAACCCCTGAGTGCCCAGGCGCAGACGCCCAGCCGGCCCTCAGGGGCAGGTAAGAAGAAGGCCGCCAATAAGGAGGGTGGGCGCTGCGGCCGGGATCGCGGCGGCACCGGCGGCGAACGCCACCTCCCCCGAAATCCCATCAATTTGGCCGCGAATCAGCATTGCCAGACCCTTTGGAGCGCCAAATCCTCGGCCAAAACCATTGACGGTCGGTTGCCGGGCGGCGCTGAACGCCGTCGTTCTAGACGATTATGGCAAGCGGCCGCAATGGGTAAAGATGGTCAGTGGGGTTGACCTAATGCTGTCTGCGTAGAGGCCCTGGTAAGGGACGCACTACGTTAGGGTTCCCTCCCCCTTGTAGGAGGGTTAGGAAGAGGGGTACCACACAACGTGCTCTCTCCCACGTCTACTTGGGTTATCCGGCGGCGCGGTCGAGATTGCGAGACCAGCGTCCCGACTGATCGTCTCGCCCGGGGCTTACCCCTCTCCCTACCCTCCCCCAGCCCTACCATCGTGCTCACCTCACATTCGTGATCCGATCACAGCCCCCTCACCGTCTCCGCCCGCGTGACGCCCGCAGGCTCGAGGGCGTGCGGCCGTAGAGATCGGAGAAGGCGGCGTTGAAGCGGCGGACGCTGCCGAAGCCGGAGCGGAAGGCGATCTCGGTCATGCTGTCGTCGGTGGTGTCGAGCAGCAGCTTGGCGCGCTGCAGCCGGCGGGTGGTCGCGACCTGCTGCGGGCTTGCGCCGACATGGCGCTCGAACAGTCGGGCGAGATGGCGCGTGGTGATGCCGAGCCTGTCCGCGAGGGCGGTGACGGACGCGCGCTCCAGCGCGCCGCCGTCGATCAGCTTCAACGCGCGTGCGACCGTCGAGCGGGTGCCGTTCCAGGCCGGGCAGAACGGCGCGGTCTCCGGGCGGCAGCGCAGGCATGGCCGATAACCCGCCGCCTCGGCCGCGGCGGCTGTCGGATAATAGGTGACGTTGCGCATCAGCGGGTGCTTCACGGGACAGACCGGGCGGCAATAGATCCGTGTGGTCTTCACCGCCGTGAAGAAGCGGCCGTCATAGCGCGCGTCGCGCCGCAGCCGCGCGGCGTTACAGGTCTCAAAGCTCAACATGATCTGAAGTCTAGCGCATCGGGCGCCGAGCGACAGCGGCCGCAGGTGATGAGGTCCGATTCCGGCCAGCGCGATCGGCCGGTCCCACCTAGATCAGCACCGATCGAACCCACTCCTCACCGAAGGCAACGCCATGGATCACCCGACAGCCAAGGACATCGTCCTCAACGCCTGGAAGACTTTCGCAACCCGCGACGCCGCGCAAATCGCCTCCTGCTTCACCGCGGACGCGGAATGGATCGCACCGGCGGGCAACGCGACCGCTGTCGCGCTCGACCATACCGACCACCTGATCGGCGCCGAGCAGATCGCGCGCTTCATCGCGTCCGAGATGCGCCGCCTTTACTCCGACGTCGACATCACCTTCCGCGCCGTCCACGCCGACGGCGACAGCGTGATCGTCGAGGAGCGCATGCTCGCCACGCTGCCGGACGGCCGGCCCTACGACAACGATTACTGCTTCGTCTTCGTGGTCGAGGGCGGCCGCATCAAGCAGGTGCGCGAATACATGGATACGCGCAAGGGCTGGCAAATGGTGTTCGGCGAGGCCGCGGCGTGAGGATGGGCGCGTCGCACTGGCCTACTTCTTCGCCACCGCTTTCTCCGGCCCGTTTTTCCCCTCGGCCTCGAGTGCGTCGCGGATGCGCCTGAACTCGCTCAGGTCAGCCTTGTCGACCTCGGGGAATTTCAGCTCGAGCTTGTCGAGCGCGGCGATGATGGTCGAGCCGATCACGACGCGCGCGAACCATTTGTGGTCGGCAGGCACGATGTGCCACGGCGCATCCCTGGTCGCGGTGTGGTGGATCATGTCCTGGTAGGCGGCCTGGTATCGTGCCCACAGCGCGCGCTCGGAGATGTCGGCCATCGAGAACTTCCAGTTCTTGGCAGGTTCCTCGAGTCGATCGAGGAAGCGCTGGCGCTGCTCCTCCTTGGAGACGTTGAGGAAGAACTTCAAGATGACGGTTCCGTTGCGCGACAGATAGCGCTCGATTGCGGAAATGTCCTCGAACCGTTCGCGCCAGATGTTCTTGCTCAGCAGGCGCTTCGGGAGCTTCTGCTTGCCGAGCACCTCCGGGTGCACGCGCACAACGAGACATTCCTCGTAGTAGGAGCGGTTGAAGATGCCGATGCGGCCGCGCTCGGGCAGCGCGATCATTGCGCGCCACATGAAGTCGTGGTCGAGCTCTTTGGTGGACGGCTGCTTGAAGGACGACACCTCGCAGCCCTGCGGATTGACGCCCTCGAACACACTCTTGATCGCCGAGTCCTTGCCGGCTGCGTCCATGCCCTGGAAGATCAGGAGCAGCGACCAGCGGTCCTGGGCGTAGAGCTTCTCCTGGTAATCGTTGAGCCGCTTGCGGTTGGCTTCGATGATCTTGCTGCCGGCGTCCTTGTCGATGCCGCCCTTCTCGGCGGTCGGATAGGATTTCAGGTGGAATTGGCCGGCGCCGTCGAACCGGAACGGTGTGACGAAGGGCTTCAGTTCATCGGCGAGCGACAGGGACGGTTTCTTGCTCATGACCTCTCGGCGGCTTGGGGGGTGATTTGGTCCAGTCGATGACGCTACCAAGAATGCCCTTGGGCAGGAAGATGATGAAGAGCACCAGCAGCACGCCATAGACCAGATTGTCCCAGCCGACGGCCTTGGTCCCGAAGCCGATCCGCAGCACCTCCGCAAGCAGGATGGTGATGATGGCGCCGACCGTCGGCCCCAGCGCGACATAGACCCCGCCGACGATGGCCGCGAACACCATCTGGAGCGAGACCGCAATGCCGCTGACCGTGTCGGGCGAGATGAACATCTGGTACTGGCAATAGAGCGCGCCCGCGAGCGCGGTCATCAGCGCGCTGATCAACGTGATCTTGAGCTTTTCGGCGGTGACGTTGACGCCGGCTGCCGCGGCGGCATCTTCGTCCTCCGAGATCGCCTCCATGGCGTGGCGGATCATGCTGCGGTCGATCCAGTGCCAGATCACGATGCCGGCGAGCCAGACCGCGAGCGCGATCAGATACCAGATCACCTTGTCGTCGAATTGCAGCGCCACGATGCTGCTGCTGCCGGCCCGCCGCGGCGTGTAGCCGAGCGAACCGCCGGTGTAGTCACGCGTCGCGGTGATGACCTGGAGCACGATGCCCGACAGAGCCAGCGTCACCAGCACGAAGTAGTGGCCCGTGATGCGGAAACGGAAACAGGGATAGGCGACGATCAGCGCGAGCACGCCCGCGGTCGCCATGCTCAGGGGAATGCCGAGCCAGGGCGAGATGCCGAGGTCGTTCCAGAGCAGCGCGGTGACGTAGGCGCCGATCCCCAGGAAGCCGCCATGGCCGAGCGAGACCAGGCCGAAGCGGCCCATGATCGACCACGAGGTGTAGGCAAACGACCAGATCAGGATCAGCACCAAGAGATGCAAGTGGTAGGGATCGCTGTGCACGAAGGGCAGCGCCACCAGCGCGATCAGCGCAACGATCCACGCCTTGACCTGCCTGCTCACGAGCGCCTCGCGAGCAGGCCCGCGGGCCGGATGAACATCATGACGATGAAGAAGCCGAAGGCCAGCACATAGCCCCATTCGAGATCGGAGAACAGGCCGCCGAGCGAGATGATCTCGGCGAACACGAAGGCGGCGATGAAGCCGCCGATGAAATTGCCGAGGCCCCCGAGCACGCAGATCAGGAAGGTGATCGGCCCGAACGACAGGCCGACGAACGGATGCACGTCATATTGCAGCACCAGCAGGCAGGCCGCGAGACCGGCGAGCCCGCCGCCGATCGCCGAGGTGATGAGATAAAGCCGCTTGGGGTCGACGCCCATCAGCGGCATGATCTGGCGGTCCTGCGCGATGGCGCGGATCGCGGTGCCGGTGAAGGTGCGGGTCAGGAACAGGTAGACGCCGATCATGCCGAGCAGCGCCGCCGCAAACGACAGCAGCCGCGCGTAGCTGAAGTTCATGTCGCCGAGCGAGAGCACCGGCAGGCGGATGCCGAGATTCTTGAAATCGATGCCGAAGGCGACGGTAGCAAAGCTCTGCAGGATGAACAGCACGCCGCCGGTCGCCAGCAGCTGGTTGATCGGCGGCGCGGTCAGCAAGGGTGCGATGACGAGGAAATGCAGGGCCGCGCCGAGCAGCGCTACCAGCAGGATGACCAGCGGCGCGGCGGCCCAGTACGGCAGGCCGAAATACTGCACCAGGTAGTACATGCCGTACATGCCGATCATCACGAGCTCGGCGTAGCAGATCCAGGTGACGTCGATGACGCCGAAGATCAGGTTGAGCCCGAGCGCGAGCAGCGCCAGCACGCCGCCGAGCAGGATGCCGTTGATGACGGCCTCCAGGAAGTAGATGTCGAAGATGTCGAGGAAGGATTGCATGCTGTTGCCTCAGATCGACGCCCTCACCTCTCCCCACCGGGGAGAGGTGAGGGGGTGCAGGTCCCAGGTGAGAGCGT
>NZ_LNCU01000010.1:217785-273007 GCF_001542415.1 Bradyrhizobium macuxiense | reverse complement strand
CCGCCGATGCCGCAATACTTCCCGATATCGTCAGCACGCCCTCACACCCCCAAATACGCCTGCTTGATGGTGTCGCTCGCCGCAAGTTCGGTCGACGTGCCGGCGGCGCGGATGGTGCCGGCTTCCAAGAGATAGGCGCGGTCGACCACCCGCAGCACCTGCTGCACGTTCTGCTCGACGATCAGCACAGTGAGCCCGCTGGAGCGGATGCGCTTCACCAGCTCGAACACCTGCTGCACCACGACCGGTGCGAGCCCGGCGGAGGGCTCGTCGAGCAGCAGCAGCTTCGGGTTCGACATCAGCGCGCGGCCGATCGCGCACATCTGCTGCTCGCCGCCGGACATCGTGCCGGCCATCTGGTGGCGGCGTTCCTTCATGCGCGGGAACAGCTCGAACACGAAGTCGAGCCGCTCGGCGTAACGCGCGCGGGCACCGGGCATGAAGGCGCCCATCTTCAGATTGTCGGCGACTGTTAGTCGCGGAAACAGCCGGCGGTTTTCGGGCACATGGGCAATACCGAGACTGACGATGCGATGCGCCGGCGTCGCCACGACGTCGGTGCCCTGCATGGCGATGGTACCCCTGATGGGGCGGATCAGGCCCGAGATCACGCGCATCAGCGTCGTCTTGCCGGCGCCGTTCGGGCCGATCACGCCGACCGCCTCGCCTGCCCGGACATCGAGGCTGACGTCGAACAGCGCCTGGAAGCTGCCATAACCCGCGTCGATCGACCTGAGCTCGAGCATGCCGGTCACGCCCCGACCCGGCGGCGCGCCTGCGCCGCGGCGGCGGCCGCAAGACTCGCATCGGCATCGGTGCCGAGATAGACCTCGATCACCCTGGCGTCGCCGGCGACGTCGGCCGGCAGGCCTTCCGCGATCTTCTCTCCGTGATCGAGCACCATCACGCGATCGACCACGCGCATCAGCACACCCATGATGTGCTCGACCCAGATGATGGTGATGCCGAGTTCGTCGCGGATCCGGCGCAGCATGTCGGCGGCCTGGTCCATCTCGGACTCGTCGAGGCCGCCGAGGCTTTCATCGGCGAGCAGGAGTTTTGGCGCGGTGGCAAGCGCCTTGGCCAGTTCGAGCTTCTTCAATCCCGCGGCGCCGAGGCCCTCGACGCTGGCGTGGCGATCGGTCGGCAGGCCGACCAGGCCAAGCGCGCGCTCGGCCGCCTCCTCGGCCTTGGCGCGGCTATGGCGGCCCTGGCCGTAGAAGCCGGCGAGCGTGACGTTCTCGAAAATGCTGAGGCGATGAAACGGCCGTGGGATCTGGAAGGTACGGCCGACGCCACGATTGATGATCCGGTGCGGGGCGAGCCCCGCGATCTCGCGGCCATCGAACAGGATCGAGCCTGAGGTCGGCGGCAGCGTACCCGACAGCAAGTTGAAGATCGTGCTCTTGCCCGAGCCGTTCGGACCGATCAGCCCGAGGATCTCGCCCTGCTCGACGCGGAACGACACGTTGTTGACGGCACGAAAGCCGCCAAACCGCTTGACCAGACCTTCGACGGCGAGCACGGCGGTCCCTTTCGCGGTCTAGCGGCGGCTATCGGCGACGCCGGCAGGCAGCGGCAAGCCAGCATGCGGCCTTCATGACCTGCATAAATCCCTCCCCGGAGATTGTGCCTTGCATTCTTGTTCTTCGTATCGCCTATCACAGGGGGCGCGGCGGGTTATGTCAAGCGCGATGGCCGCGTCCGTGCGGCGCAGTTCCTTCAGCACTTGGTTGCAGGCGCATGGTGCTACACCGGAAGCTGCGTCTCGATGAATGCCGTGACGAAACGCGGCATCGCCGTGTTGAGATCGGCACGGCTGCGCACCAAATGGATCGCGGCGAGCTCGGGATCGTCCTGCCGTGCGAGGTTAGCCTCGATCCGCGCCCGCAGCGCCTCCCCCGGCATGTCGGCACGCAGGATGCGCATCATCGCGAGCGCAGGCCCGGTGTAGATGCAGTGCCAGTCCGCATCCGCGCGACAGTCGGCGGCGGACAGACCGGTCTCCTCCTCGAGCTCCCGCATCACGCTGCCGTCGATGTCGACGGTATCGCCCCTGATGTCGTCGAGATCGGGTGTGCCTGACGGAAAATAGATCCGGCCCGGATTCGAGGTATGCCGACCCATCTCGCCGAGCACGAAGGCGCCGTCGCTCGTGAGCAGCGCGCCCATGCCGAACCCGTTGAAGATCTCCTTGTCAGGAAAGCCCCAGTCGCGCCAGGCCAGGAAGCTTGCGAAATCGGTCTCGAAGTATTTGGCGCTCAGCCGCGCGCCCTCGAACACGGGATCGCGGCCGAGCAGCACGCGGCCATTCCACAGGCTTGGGTTCGCCTGTTGCTGGGCGGCGAAATGGGCGTCGATCTCGGCGCGCCGCTCGTCTGCGAACGGCCAGGGCCGCCTCTGCAACGTCAAGTCAAGGGCAGCGACGCGTTGAATGACCGGAGACTGCATGTCGTTCACCGCGCCCCATTTCCCGTCGACATGATCGCTCCGGCCTCGCAGGTCCGGATCATGCTCTCTACTTGGCGTTCATTCCGGTCGTTTTCTTGACCTGCTCGACATATTTGTTGGTGTAGGTCTTGGTCACGTCGATGCCGGCCTTGGCGACCTCAGGCGAACCGACGCTGAACACGGAGAGCACGGCCTCGGCCCCCTTAGGGTCCATCCGGCCGGTCTCCGAGAACATCGGGATCGTGTTCTTCAGCGCGGCGAGATAGAGGTCCTTGTTCTTGCCGACGATCTCGTCCGGCATCTTCGCCATGATCTCCTCGGCCGAATGCGAATGGATCCAGGACAGCGTGGCCATAATGGCATTGGTCAGCGCCTGCACCTCCTTCTCGTGCCCGTTGACCCAAGCGGCGGTCGAATAGAGCGCGCCACCCGGATACTCGCCGCCGAACACGGCGAGCGTGTCCTTCTGAGTGCGGGTGTCGCTCAGAATCTTCAAATCGGCGTGGCTGCCCTGCAGCACGGTGACGGAGGGATCGAGCATCACGGCGGCATCGATCTGGCCCTGCTCCATCGCGGCCACGGCAGTCGCGCCGAGGCCAACGCCGATCACGGACGTCCCCGTCGGATCGAGCCCGTTCTTCTTCAGCAGATATTTCAGGAAGAAGTCGGTCGAGGAACCCGGCGCGCTGACGCCGACCTTCTTGCCCGCGAGATCCCTGATCGAGTTGATTTCGCCGGTGTGCTTCGGCGAAACCACCAGCACGAGGCCGGGATAACGGTCATAGACCACGAAGGCCTGCAGCTCCTGCTTCTTGGCCGCGAGATTGACGCAATGGTCGAAATAGCCGGAGACGACGTCGGCGCTGCCGCCGAGCACCGCTTTGAGCGCATCCGAACCGCCCTTGAGGTCGACCAACTCGACCGCGAGCCCGGCCTTGTCGTATTCGCCGAGCTGCTTGGCCAGCACCGTCGGCAAATAGCACAGGCAGGCGCCGCCGCCGACCGCGATCGTGATCTTACTTTGCGCCGCGGCAAGGCCCGTACTCATCACGAGCGCCAGTAATGCGCCCGCGACCTTGCCAAACATCGTCCTCATGACGTCCTCCACTGCAAATTTGGCGGCACGATAATGCAGTGCGGCAGACTTGAGAAGGCGACTTTCCGATGGCTGGTCAAGCCTGCAGCGACGGCATAGCATCCACCGCACAAGAAACGTCAGGGGCGGCCTCTCATGAATCGCATTGCCACGACGCTGTCGATCGTCACCGCGTTTGCCGCCGGATGCGGCGTCAGCCATCTGCTGCGGCCGGCACTCGCCGCCGAGACCATCACCGCGCAGGTGATCCATACCGGCGAGATGGAAGGCGACCAGCTCGGCGCCGCCAACAAGGCCGGTTTCCGTTCCAAGATGTTCGTCTCCGCCGACGGCGCCACTGTCTCGATCCAGGACGGCAACGTGCCGAAGCACATGCATCCCAACACCAACGAGATTCAATACATCCTTGAAGGCACCGGCACGATCTGGCTCGGCGACAAGGAGGTCACCGTGAAGCCGGGCGATCTCGTCGTGATCCCGAAGGGCACGCCGCACGGCGGCAACAAGCCGAACGGCCGCCCGATCAAGGCGATCGCCATCAAGACGCCGCCTCAGGCGCCTGACGATATCAAGCTGCTGGATTGATCGCGAACCCGTCCACGTCATTGCGAGCCAACGGGTCGCGCGAACGCGCGCCCGATGACAGGCTCCGCGACGAAGCAATCCATCGACCCGCGTACGCTGACAGATGGATTGCTTCGCGGAGCCTGTCATCGGGCGGCGCTTTGCGCCGACCCGTTGGCCCCTCGCAATGACGGCCAGCGGTGTCACACCAGCATGCCGCCACCGTCCACGGGCAGGACCTGCCCGGTGATGTAGCCGTTGAGCATCAGATAGACGTAAGCCATGGCGGCCTCGCTCGGCGACGCCGCGCGCGGCAGCGGCAAGCCTGCCACATAGCCGCGGACCATCTCTTCCGGCATCTGCTGGACCGGCTCGGTCAAGATGAGGCCCGGACATACCGTGTTGACCCGCACCGGTGCGAGATCGACGGCAAGGCCACGGGCCAGATACTCGGTAGCGCCGCCGATCGCAGTCACAAGCGCGCGGCCCTTTCTCGGACGGTGTACCAGCATGCCGCTCGTCAGCGTGATCGAACCATCAGATGCGATGGTGCGGCTGCCATGCTTGACGGCCGCAAGCACACCCCAGAAGCGGATCGTAAGCCTGTCGCGCGCCGCGGCGAGATCGAGATCACGTATCGCGACAGGCGCGGCGCCGCTCCAATCGCCCGCCGTGATCACGAGATGGTCGAACGCGCCGAGTTGCTCGAAGAAATGCGACACGCTGGTCTCGTCGCGCATATCAAGGGCGCGCCCGGTCGAACCGGGCAGCCGCGCAACCGCAGCATCGACTCGGCTTGCGTTGCTGGATGCGATCACTGCCTCCGCGCCGCGCTCTTGCGCAATCGCAGCAACGGCAAAGCCAATCCCGGACGATCCTCCGATCACGACCACGCGCTTGCCATCAAGCGACATCGCTGCATCAGCCATTGCTCACTCCTTGCTCCTGCGGGAAGTAAGCCGGGTGATCGATGTCCGCGATCAGATCCTTCATGACGGCCAGGCCAACCCAGCCAGTGGCTCCAGTGATGAATACGCGCATGAGCAAGTCTCCGATGTTTCGCTGGAGACAAGTCTGATCATCTCACCTATTCTGGTAAAGTAGTGACATTATCGTGGTATAGCCGCCAACACGATCAGCGAGCAGGTCGCGAACCTGTTCGGGACCTGTCTGAAGGACCGCCGCGGCGAGCTCGACCCGGCTGGACGTGATGGCTGGCGGGATCCAGATCGAGCGTGCGTCAGTCCCGGCGTGCCGCCGTCGGCCGCCACACCAGCAGCCGCTTCTCCACGACCGTCACGCCCATGTCGATCAGGATGACGAAGGCCGACAGCACGAACATGCCCGCGAACACGCCGGCGACATCGAACACGCCTTCCGCCTGCTGAATCAGATAGCCGAGCCCGGCCGCGGCGCCGAGATACTCGCCGACGACTGCACCAACAACCGCGAAGCCGACCGAGGTGTGCAGCGAGGAGAACATCCAGGACAGCGCCGACGGCCAGTAGACATGCCGCATCAATTGCCGCTCGTTCATGCCGAGCATGCGGCCATTGTCGAGCACGGTGGTCGAGACCTCCTTCACGCCCTGATAGACGTTGAAGAATACGATGAAGAACACCAGCGTGACGCCGAGCGCGACCTTGGACCAGACGCCGAGCCCGAACCACAGCGCGAAGATCGGCGCCAGCACCACGCGCGGCAGCGAATTGGCCATCTTCACATAGGGATCGAACACCGCGGCGGTGCGCGGCTGCCGTGCGAACCAGAAGCCGACCAGGATGCCGCCGGCCGAGCCGATCACGAAGGCGAGGATCGACTCCCACAGCGTGATCGCCAGATGCTTCCAGATCACGCCGGTCGAGAACCATGTGACGATCTGGCTGAACACGTCGACCGGGTTGGAGAAGAAGAACGGCGGCAGCAGGATCTTGCCGAACACCGGCACGCTCGAGAACACCTGCCACAGCACCAGTACGACGACGGCGACCAGCACCTGCAAAGACAACAGCGTCAGGCGCGACATCAGGCAGCTCCCGCTTGCGAGGACTGCTCGTAGCCCTTCATCACCTCGTCCTTCAACACGCTCCATATCTCGCGGTGCAGGGCATGAAAATCCTTCTCCATGCGGATCTCGGAAATGTCGCGCGGCCGCGGCAGCGCGATGCGCCAGTCGCCGATGATGCGGGCGGACGGGCCGGCCGACATGATCACGACGCGGTCGGCCAGCGCGATCGCCTCCTCGAGGTCGTGGGTGACGAACAGCACCGCCTTGCGATCGGCGGTCCACAGTTCCAGCAGCAGGTTGCCCATGATCTGCCGGGTCTGCGCGTCAAGCGGGCCGAACGGCTCGTCCATCAGCAGGATCTTGGGATCGCGGATCAGCACCTGCGCGAGGCCGACGCGCTTGCGCTGGCCGCCGGACAGCATGTGCGGATAGCGATTGGCGAAGGCGCCGAGGCCGACCGACGCCAGCCATTTGTGCGCACGCTCGAGTGCCTCGGCACGCGGCGTGCCCCTGATCTCGAGCCCGATCGCGATATTGTCGATCGCGGTCTTCCACGGGAACAGCGCATCGGCCTGGAACAGGTAACCGGCGTCGCGGTTCAACCCGGCGAGCGGCTTGTCGAAGATCCGGGCCGTGCCTGCGGCCGGCTTCAGCAATCCGGCCGCGACGTTCAGCAGCGTCGATTTCCCGCACCCGGTCGGGCCCACGATGGCGACGAACTCGCCATGCGCCACCGAAAGATTTGCCTGCTCGACCGCGGTATAGACCCGTCCATCCGCCAACCGAAACGCCACCGTCGCGTTATCAAGCGCGACTGCCGTCGGCTCCGTCATCTCCACCGCGTTGCCTCCCGAACTTCGCGGGATGGCTTAGCCATTTAAGCCGGCAAGTTCAACGCAGGAAGAAGAAGTAGATGACCGTGACGGCGGCCGGTTCACGCGGTTTTCAGGACGAGCGGGTTGAGAATTGGCTCGACATCGTCGAGGCTGCCGCAACCGGCCGCCGGGGCGGACCAGGCAGGAGACAGATCATGCGGATTGCAGTCGTTGGCGCCGGAGGCGTCGGGGGTGGTTTTGGCGCGGCGCTTGCCCATGCCGGGGCCGACGTCACCTTCATCGCGCGCGGTGCCCACCTGGCCGCGATGCGAAGCGAAGGGTTGAAGGTCCAGGGCGGCCGGGGCGAAACCCATCTGGTGCCGACCCGGGCTACCGACAATCCGGCCGATGTCGGACGTGTCGATGTCGTGCTGTTCTGCGTCAAGCTGTGGGATGTCGAGAGCGCCGGAGAGCATATCAAGCCGATGGTCGGCCCTGGTACCGCGGTCATTCCGCTGCAGAACGGCATCGACGCGCCGGAACGGCTGATCCCGATCCTCGGACGCAAGGCGGTGATGGGCGGCGTCGCGCAGATCAGCGCGTCGATCATCAAGCCCGGCGTGATCAACCAGGTCGGGACCTTCATGCGCATCATCTTCGGCGAGCTCGACGGCAGCATCACATCGCGCGGCAAGGCGTTCGTGGAGCTCTGTCTGAAGGCCGGCTTCGATGCGACGCTGAGCGAGCAGATCGTCACCGAGCTCTGGATGAAGTTCGCCCTGCTCGCCACCAACGCCGGCATGACGGCTGTGACACGGCTGCCGATCGGCAAGCTGCGCGACGATCCCGATCTGCGCCCGCTGCTCGTCTCCGCCTGTCAGGAGACCATCGCCGTCGGCCGCGCCAATGGCATCAAGCTGCCGTCTGACGCACTGGAGAAGGTGCTCGATTTCATCGGACATGCGCCGCCGGCCATGAAGGCGTCGATGGCGCTGGATCTCGAGCGCGGCAACCGGCTCGAGCTGCCCTGGCTCAATGGCAAGGTGGTCGAGCTCGGCCGCAAGCTCGGCGTGGCGACGCCGACGCACGGCTTTCTCTATGCGGTGCTCAAGCCCTATGCGATGGGTGCGCCGGCCTAGAAGCAGGATGAGATCAAGTTGACGGGAACAGCATCGGAAGGTCCACCTCTCCCCGTTGGGGAGAGGTGAGAAGTCAGCGCTGCGGCATGCCTTCGGGAATGACGGTCGCGACGATCGAGGCGTCGAGCGCCTCGTAGTCGGCGAGCCCGATGGTGGCGTAAAGCTCGGCGCGGGTCTGCATCCTGTCGATCATGTTGTGCGTGCCGCCGTCGTGCGCGATCGCGGCATAGAGTTGCTGCTGCGCCTTGTTCGCCACCCGCAGCGCCGAGACCGGCCAGATCACCATCGCGTAGCCCATGGCCTCGAACTCGGCCGCAGTGAAGAACGGCGTCCTGCCGAACTCAGTCATGTTGGCGAGCAGCGGCGTGCCGGGCATCCGCTCAGCGAAGGCGCGGAACATCTCGGCGGTGTTGAGCGCCTCGGGAAAGATCGCATCGGCGCCGGCTTCCATATAGATCTTGGCCCGCGCCACCGCGCCGTCGAGCCCCTCACTTGCCGCCGCATCGGTGCGCGCGATCACGACGAGATCGCGGCGCGCCTTGGCCGCCGCCGCCACCTTGGCCGCCATGTCGTGGGCATCGGCCAGCCTCTTGTCGTTCAGATGCCCGCACTTCTTCGGGAGAAGCTGATCCTCCAGATGCACGGCACCCGCACCGGCTTCCTCGAACACCCGGACCATGTGCATCACGTTCAGCGCCTCGCCATAGCCGGTGTCGCCGTCGACCAGTAGCGGCAGGCCGGAGGCAGCACGCACGATCTGGCGCACGAAGAACGCAACTTCATCAACCGTGATGACGCCGAGATCGGGCAGACCCATCGAGGCCGTCATCGCCGCACCCGACAGATAGAGCCCCTTGAAGCCGGCTGCCTTCGCCTGCAGCGCCGCCATGCCGTTATGCGCGCCCGGCAGCCGCAGGATGCCCGGCTCGCGCAGCATCGCGCGGAACCTGCGGCCTGCACTCTCGGTGGGAAGATCTGCGGCGACGAGATACGGCATGGTGGCCTCTCCTAACTGGCAGTCGCGACGTGGCCTCGGACGAAATCGAAGATGCCCGAGGGTTGTGGCGGACCGAGACGATCCGGCGCGACGCTGAAGGTCAGCTCGCCCAGTTCACCCGCCTTCAATGACGACAGGCGCTCGACCGCAGCGAGGAAACGATCCTGTTCCCCTTGCGCGATGACGCCCTCGGCCAGCTTGCGGAACTTGGCTATATATTGCGGTCGCGCGAACGGCCGCGCGCCGAGCGGATGTGCGTCCGCGACCGCGATCTCATCAGAGATCACCGAACCACCCCTGAGGGTGACGACGACGCGGCCGCCGAACGCCTTCTCGCGTGGATCGATACTGTGATAGCGCCGGGTCCATTCGGGATCCTCGACCGTCGAAATCTTGTGCCACAGCGCGACGGTCTCGGGACGCCCGGCGCGCTCCGGCGCGTAGGACGCCTGATGATGCCAGCCGCCGTCCTCGAGCGCGACGGCGAAGACGTACATGATGGAGTGATCGAGCGTTTCGCGGCTCGCCTTCGGGTCCATCTTCTGCGGATCGTTGGCGCCGGTGCCGATCACATGATGGGTGTGATGGCTGGTGTGGATCACGATGCTCTCGATGTCAGCGAGATCGCCGATCTTCGGCCCGAGCCGGCGCGCGAGGTCGATCAGCGCCTGGCTCTGATATTCGGCGGAGTGCTCCTTGGTGTAGGTGTCGAGGATGGCCCGCTTGGGCTCGCCCTTCTCCGGCAGCGGCACGATGTACGTCGCCTTCGGTCCGGACAGCAGCCAGGCGATGAAACCGTCCTCGCCTTCCCATGCCGGCGACGGCGCGCCCTCGCCGCGCATCACACGGTCGACGGCCTCGATCGCCATCTTGCCGGCGAAGGCGGGCGCATAGGCCTTCCAGCTCGAGATTTCGCCCTTGCGCGATTGCCGCGTCGTCGTGGTGACGTGAAGCGCCTGCTGCACCGCCTGGTAGATCGTCTCGGTCGGCAGATTGAGCAGCGTGCCGATACCGGCCGCCGCCGACGGCCCGAGATGCGCGATATGGTCGATCTTGTGCCCGTGCAGGCAGATGCCCTTCACGAGATCGACCTGGATCTCGTAGCCGGTCGCAAGGCCGCGGACCAGCGCCGCACCGCCGAGGCCGCAATGCTGCGCGACCGCAAGAACAGGCGGGATGTTGTCGCCGGGATGCGAATAGTCGGCGGCGAGGAACGTGTCGTGAAAATCCAGCTCGCGCACCGCGACGCCGTTGGCCCAGGCCGCCCATTCCGGCGAGATCCGCTCCGACGGCGACAGGCCGAACACGGTCGCGCCGGGCTTGAACGGGTGCGCTTGCGCCTGAGCGCGCGCGCTGCGCACCGGCCTGCGCGCGACGGATGCGGCGGCAACAGCCGCATTGTCGATGATGCGGTTGCCAATCATCTCGACCACATCAGGCTCGACCGCAACGGAATCAGCGGCTACGCCCGCGATCTTCCAGGCGAGTTGATCGGCACGCGGGAGCCTCTCGGCGGATTTGTAGGCGCGAACGCGATGCTGCTTCATGAGATGCTCCTCATGGTCAGGTCAGCCGAAATGCCGACAACGGTCAAGCGGCGTCGGCCTCAATCGGGGTGCGCGCGTTTCGTTGCCGCCACCTCGCCGTCCTGAAATCCCAGCAACACTGAAATCTGCCGTCCGGCCTCGCGCACGAGCTTCGAATAGTCCAGCAGCTTCTGCTCATCGATGCGCGCGCTGGGGCCATAAAGGCCGATCGAGCCGACGACGCTGCCGCGGTGATCGAAGCACGGCGCGGAGACCGCAACCGCGCCGGCAAAGATCTCACTGTGGCTCCTCGCATAGCCGTGGCGCCTGACGAATTTGAGGGCTTCCTCAAGCTCCGCGCGCTCGCTGCTCTTCGTGACGGTCGAGAGAAGCTCGGCTTGTCGCGCCGGGTCCATGAAAGCGAGCATGGCCTTGCCTGTCGATCCCTGGATCAGACTGAGGCTGTCGCCGACGCCGCGGCTGATCGACAGCACATGACGGCTTTCGCATTCGAGAATGCAGATGCCGCGATCCTCCTGCACCCGGAACAGCGCGGCGGTCTCGCCGGTCGCCTCGCGCAGGCCTTCGACGATCGGCCGCGCGGTCGCGACGATATCGAGCCCCTTCAGCCAGACATGCGATAGCTTCATCACGCCATGGGCGAGGCGGAAACGCTGCGGCTCGCCTTCGGCCTGGATGAGGTCGCGTTGCGCCAGCGTCTGCAGCAGACGGTACAACGTCGGCCGGCTCAGCCCGACGCGCTTCTGGATCTCGATCACGCTCAGTGCCGGCCGATCCGGCGTGAAGCATTGCAGGATCGCAATCGCGCGGTCCACCGCCCGCACACCCGACGCCCCCTGCTCCGCGTCCTGAGTTTCAGCTTCGATTTCAACCTTGATTTCAGCCTTGGGTTTCTTCGCCATCCGCCACATCCGCGATTCCGGCAGGGGCGCACTGCGCGCCGCGCGGCTTGACCGATCTGCCATCCCCGATACTATCCCAGAATATGAGAACGATGTCCACTAGATGGACACAGCAAGGGAGGACCGGAATTGCTTCAGACAGCTCGTCCGCGCAAACGGCACATGACATGGGCCGCATCGACGATCGCCACGCTGCTGTTTTCGACGCCGCTGGCGCACGCCGCGCCTGACGGCTCTGATATCTCCGACGGCGTGGTGCGGATCGCGGTGCTGGGTGACTATGGCAGCGGCCGCGATCTCGGCGGTCCCGGCTCGGTGACGGCTGCGAAGCTCGCCGCAGAAGATTTTCACAACAAGGTGCTGGGCAAGCCGATCGAGATCATCTCGGCCGACCATCAAAACAAGCCCGATGTCGCGGTCGGGATCGCGCGGCAGTGGTTTGACATCGACCATGTCGACGCCGTGACCGACCTCGCAGTGAGTTCCGTCGGCCTCGCCGTCGCCGGGCTCGCGACACAGAGCAACCGCACCGCGCTGGTGTCGGGCGCCGCGACATCGGAGCTGACCGGCGACAAATGCTCTCCCGTCGTCACGCACTGGGCGGACGACACCTACGCGCTGTCGGCCGGCCTGGTCGGCGAATTCAGCCATCGCGTCGGCAAGGACTGGTTCTTT
The DNA here is from genome assembly GCF_001542415.1 of Bradyrhizobium macuxiense. Lineage (GTDB taxonomy): Bacteria > Pseudomonadota > Alphaproteobacteria > Rhizobiales > Xanthobacteraceae > Bradyrhizobium > Bradyrhizobium macuxiense. The sequence continues at coordinate 260,813 of NZ_LNCU01000010.1, read as the reverse complement.
GTCGCGGTCGACTATTCGTTCGGCACGGCCATGGTGAAGGATGCCTCGCGCGCTGTCACCGATGCCGGCGGCAAGGTGCTCGGCGCGGTGCGCTATCCGTTCAACACCACCGACTTCTCGTCCTTCCTGCTGGCTGCGCAGAGCTCCGGCGCCAAGGTGGTGGCGCTGGCCGGCACCGGCGCCGACACCGTCAATGCGGTGAAACAGACCCACGAGTTCGGCTTGCAACAGGGCGGGCAGACCATCGTCGGCATGCTGACCTTCATCTCCGATGTCCATTCGATCGGCCTGAAGGACGCGCAAGGCATGTACATCGCATCCCAGTACTACTGGGATGAAGACGACGGCACACGCGCATTCGCCAAGCGGTTCTTTGCGATCGAAAAGCGCGAACCGACCAAATTGCAGGCGGCGACCTACGCAGCGGTGCGCCATTATCTCAAGGCGATCGCGGCGGGCGGCAGCGACGAGGCGAAGGCCGTCAACGCCGAGATGCGCAAGCTGCCGGTCGATTTCTTCGGCCGCGCCGCACACATCCGCAAGGACGGCCGCGTCATCTACGATCTCTCGCTGTACCGCGTGAAGAAGCCGGAAGAGAGCAAGTATCCCTGGGACTACTACCAGAAGATCTCGGTCATTCCCGGCGACAAGGCCTTCCGCCCCGAGAACTCGGGCGGCTGCAAGCTGAGCAACAATGCCACACAAGGAGGAGCCGATGTCCGTGCGAAATGATTTCGACCAGCTCGTTGACGTCAAGAACGGCTTCATCAGCCGCGAGATCTTCGTGAACGCCGATATCTACCGGCAGGAGCTCGACAAGGTCTTTACCCGGGCCTGGCTTCTTGTCGGCCATGAAAGCCTGGTCCCGAATCCCGGCGATTTCTACACGTCGCGCATGGGCGACGAATCCGTGATCCTCTGTCGCGACAAGGCGGGCGAGATCCACGTCTTCCTCAATTCGTGCCGGCACCGCGGCATGAAGGTGTGCCGCTACGAGCAGGGCAATACGTCGCTGTTCACCTGCCCCTACCACAGCTGGACCTATACAACCGACGGCAAGCTGCAGGGCGTTCCGCTGCATCGGACGCTCTATGACGGCGTGCTCGACCGCGAGGCCAACTCGCTGGTGTCGGTTGCGAAGCTCTGCAATTACAAGGGCTCGATCTGGGCAACCTGGGACAAGGATGCGCCCGACTTCCACACCTATCTGGGCGACGCCAAGATCCATCTCGACCAGGCGCTCGATTGCCGTGACGGCCGGGAGGGCGGCTCGGAGGTGATCGGCGTCCACAAATGGGTGTTCCCCGCCAACTGGAAATTCGCCGCCGAGAATTTCCTCGGCGACACCTATCACAATCCGAGCCACCGCTCGGTCGACCTGATCGGCATCGGGCCGAGCGCCGCCGCCGGCAAGAAGGGCCGCCGCGACGACGAACTGGAGAAGGCAAAGCACGTCTGGATCAGTTTTCCGGGCGGGCACGGCGTGCATAGCGCGATCCAGCCGGAGGCCAACGAATACATCGAGTCCTTCCTCGACAATCCGATCCTCGAGAAATACTTCCGGCACTGCTTCGAGGAACGGAAGCGACGGCTCGGCGAGCAGGCGCGCCTGCTGCCCTTCGTCGGCACGATTTTCCCCAACACCTCCTACCACGGGCGACAGCCGCGCGGACTTTGCGCCTGGCATCCGCATAGTCCGACCTCGACCGAAGGCTGGCGCTTTTTCCTGGTCGACAAGGACGCGCCGCAGGAAGCCAAGGACTATCTGCGCCACTACTACATGCGCTACTCCGGTCCGGCCGGCATGACCGAGCAGGACGACATGGAAAACTGGCTCTATGCGACCGCAGCCAGTACGGGCACGATCGCGCGGCGCCATCCCTTCAACTATCAGCAATCCATGGGCGCCTACGTGACCGATCATCCGCTGGGCGGCGAGGTCAGCACGCAGGTCACCGAACAGATCGCGCGCGGCTTCTACCGCCGCTGGACCACCTACATGCAGGGCGGCGACTGGAACGAGCTGCTCGGCTCGCCCGCAAGCAACAGGCAGGCCGCAGAATGACCGCACCGGGAAAAACCGTCCTCGTCAGCGGGGGCACATTCGGCATCGGCCGCGCCATCACGCTCGGTCTTGCCAGGCGCGGTCATTCGGTCGTGGCGTTCGGCCTCGAGGCGCCGCAGGTCTCGAGCACCGCGCAGAACGCCATTCCCGGCCTGCGCGAGGAGCTCGAGCGCGAGGGGCTCTCCGCCGAACTGATGGAAGCGGATGTCTCCGACGCGGGTGATGTCGCGCGTGTGATCGAGCGCGCGTTGGCGCGCTTCGGTCGCATCGATGGCGTCGTCAACAACGCCGCGATCGGTCCGCTCGGGACGGTGCTCGATACCGACGAGGCGCTGTTCGACCGCATCATCGCGGTCAACCTCAAGGGCCCGTATCTGACGAGCCGCGCTGCGATCCCGCACATGATCACGCAAGGCGGAGGCTCGATCGTCAACATCGGATCCGGCGCCGGCTGGGGCAAGCCGAACATGGCGGTCTACAGCGCGAGCAAGGGCGGTGTCGTGGCGCTGAGCGCGGCGATGGCCTACGATTTCTTCCGCCAGCGCATCCGCGTGAACACCGTGATCCCCGGTGGCGGCGGCATCGTCAGCGGCATGAGCCTCGGTCGCGTCGACGGCGATGCGGCCCGCTTCGGCAAGGGCGCGCCGGGCACGGCCGCAGGCCGCGTCGCCACCGGCGACGACATTGCCAATGTCGTCGCCTTCCTGCTGTCGCCGGAAGCCGAAACGCTGTCCGGCACCGTGATCGACGTCGGCTGCTTTGCGCAACAGGGCGGACCTGTGCCGCCCAGGCCGCTGACGACGTGTCATACCCGATGAGGAGATGCATATGACGACGACCGTTCAGGACAAGCAGCCGGCCGCTGCTGCGGCCAACGCGGCGATCGAACGCACCGCGGCCTACTATCGGCTGAAAGCCGACGTCGAGGATTTCTACTACCACGAGGCCGACCTGATCGACGACCGCCGCTTTCGCGACTGGCTCGACCTTCTGGCCGAGGACATCAGCTATTTCATGCCGATCCGGCGCAACGTGAAGTTCGGCCAGCAGGCCGCGCGCGAGAACACCAGGCGCGGCGAAGGCATGAGCTGGTTCGATGAAGACAAGTGGACGCTGACCAAGCGTGTCGAACAGATCCTGACCGGCGTGCATTATGCCGAGGAGCCGCTGTCGCGGATCACGCACATGGTCAGCAATGTGCAGATCAAGGCCGTGCGGCCGGATCTCGACGCGCCGCGCGAGCTGGACGTCACGAGCCGCTTCCTGGTCTACCAGAACCGCGTCGAGTACGAGACCTACACCTTCGTGGGCCGCCGCAACGACACGCTTCGGCTGACCGAGGCCGGCTGGAAGATCGCGAGGCGCGAGATATTGCTTGAACAGAATATCCTGATGGCCAAGAATCTGACGACCTTCTTCTGAGCAAGGCCGGCGCGCAATGATGGATGTCAGGACGATCAAGGTGGGGACGCGCCTGAAATTGCAGGAGGGTGTCCTCGCCGAGGTGATCGAGAACATGGACGACGGCGAGTGGTTGCAGGTCCGGTGCCTGGAATCCCCTGCCCGGCCCGACGAGGTCGGCACGGTCGAGCTGTGCCATGCCCAGGACATCGTCATGGTGCTCAGCGAGTAGTGCCTAGGTTTGGACAAGCGAACATGCTGCGATTTGAATACATGCCGAGCGATTTCCATCCGCTGTTCCTGTTCCTCGGCGAGGGAGCTGACCTTGCGGCACTGGCAGGGCTGTTGCGGCGATTTGCCGAAGATCCCCAGGCCATCACCGTGGCGGAGCGCATTCCCGGCGCCGTCTCGCGTGACGAGCTGGTGCTGACACCCGCCGACGATGAATTCGGAATGCGCGACCTCGGCGGCCGCTTCGCCTGGAGGCTGACTGGCTGGCAGGCCGAGCGGATCGCCGAGCGCATCGAATTGCTGACGCCGCAGGAAAACAAGTCCGGCTCGGAAATTCTCGAGATCGGCAGCGACGGCGAAATCCCGGTCAAGGTGTCGCGCGGCGAATTCACCGACGACTTCCTGATCACGCGCAGGTAGCGGCGAGCATTTCGCGTGAGTGCACAGCAGAAACCGCCGAAGGTCTTGATTGCCGGCGCCGGGATCGGCGGATTGGTCGCCGGATTGTCGCTGCTGCAGCGTGGGATCGAAGTCGAGATCTTCGAGCAGGCGTCCGAGCTCCGCGAACTCGGCGCTGGGGTCCAGCTCGGCGCCAACGGCACCCGCGTCCTGATCGCGCTTGGCCTCCAGCCGCAGATGCAGGCCATCGCCTGCGAACCTGCGGGCAAGGAGATCAGGCTTTTCAGCACCGGGCGGACCTGGAAGCTGTTCGACCTCGGCGCCTCCTCGCGGGCGATCTATGGTGCGCCCTACTGGATGGTCCATCGCGGCGATTTTCACCGCGTGCTGGTCGATGCGTTCAATGCGCGGGCGCCGGGCCGATTGCACCTCGACTGCCGCTGCACCGGCTTTGACGAGGACGGCGACGGCATCTGGCTGCGGCTCGCCGATGGCACGCGGCACCGCGGCAACGTCATGGCCGGTGCCGACGGCGTGCATTCCGAAATTCGCCGGCAGATCGGCGGCGATTCGAAACCGTTCTTTTCGGGGGTAGCGGCCTGGCGGGGGCTGGTGCCGGTGGCGCGGCTGCCCGCAAACCAGCAGCGCGACGTCGGCACCAATTGGGTGGGCCCCGGCGGTCATGTCATCACCTATCCGGTTCGTCGCGGCGAACTCCTGAACTTCGTCGGCATCTTCGAAGGCCAGAGCTGGTCCGTCGAATCATGGACCGAACGCGGCACGCGCGAGGCATGCAGCGATGCCTTTCCGGGATGGAATCCGGAGATCCACACCATCATTGACAACCTCGACGTCCCCTACAAATGGGCGCTGCTGGGACGCGATCCGCTCGATCGCTTCGTCGCGGGGCGCGCCTGCGTGATCGGCGACGCCGCGCATCCGACACTTCCGTTCCTGGCGCAGGGCGCGAACATGGCGATCGAGGACGGCATGGTGCTGGCGCGCTGCCTTGAACGCTTTCCGCACCTCGAGGCATTGCAGCGTTTCCAGGCCGCGCGACTGACACGGACCAATGCAATCGTGCTGAAGTCTGCGGAGAATGCCAAGCGCTTCCACAACCCGGCGCTTGCGGATGCGGAAGGCGCCGACGCCTATGTTTCGCGCGAATGGCAGCCCGACCGGGTGCGCGAACGCTATGACTGGTTGTTCACCTACGACGCGTTGACCTCGCCGCTTTGACGGGACGAGCTTCGCAGGGCCGCCTCACTGAACGGGATGGCGTCCGCGGCGCACCCGACGTTCCGGGAGTGGTGGCGGAGGAGCGAAGAAGGGATTGACAATGCACATCGCAGAGAGACCCGATGCAGTCGCCTGACACTGCGGAATCGAGGTGTAGCTGCAATCGATGTGGTCTCCGGCCATCGGCCCGTTATAGAGATGCAAACAGACCGGATAGTTCGGATCGTAGGCCTGTCCTGCGGCAGATCGGGCCAGCGCGACCGCGAACGCGGCGATCGCGAAAAATTTTAGGCGCATCGGATTCTCCTTATTGCTTGGAACGTTTCCTCACAACTGCCGGAGTTAGTCAACACGATCATCGACGCGCCGCCCATGCAAGTCGTCACAGGCCGGCGACCGCCGATGGCCGGTGCGCTAGCCGTCCCGTTGGCGCTGTCGATGCCCAGGCTCCTTCGGCGGCTTTCTCGGCCCCTTGTAGAAGGGATTGACGGAGCAAGTCGCCGATCGCCCCGACGCGGTTGCCTGGCATTGCGGAAGCGACGTGAAGCTGCAATCGACGTATTCGGGCGTCAGCCTGCCTTCATAGACTTCCATACACACCGGATACTTTGGATCGTACATTTGCGCGCTGGCAGACCCGGCGAGACACACGCCGATGACGGCGATGATGGCGAATTTCATGCGCATCAAACTCTCCTAAAAGCCCCGTCCGAAGCGCCGGGCAGGTGGCTATCGCTGCTCGTCGGACGGCTTGCCGTCGTCCTCGCCGAGGCAACGGATGACGAAGGCGGGCGTGTCGCGCGGCAGGACTTTCGCGGCGCGCGCCTTGAGGCGGCACTCGAGCTGCGCGACCTGGCGTGCGCGCTGCCGCTCGCTCGGCAGTGACGACTGCCGCAGCCGGCGCAATGTCATCGGCGAGCCGTCGGACTGGAAGTTCAGCTCGTATGTCTTGCCGTTGCGGTCGGTGGCCGCGCAGGTGATGCTGGAGACTTGCCGTGTGACGAAGCTTCCGACCTGCCGGCACGAGCCCGTCGACGCCTCCACCAGCGGCACCGGCAGGCCGTCGACCCGCGGCCGGTCGCTCGATTTCAGCAGCATGCGGTCCACCGCGAGCTCGAACAGATTGTCCTGGGTCCGCGGCGAACTCTCACCGGAAAACGAGACGATGTGGCTGTTGTCGGCGGGATCGTCGAGCACGACGGTGAATTCGGAACGGCCGCGCAGGGTGTGGAAGTAGGCGACCGCCTTGCAGGTGTAGCTTCGCCCGGCGATGTTGACGTTGCGGCAGGTGCCGGACATCAGCGCATACAGATCGACGTCGTAGACCGGGCCGGCGGTGGCGAGCGCAGGCCAGCACAAGATCGCGGCCGCGATCAGCCGCGCGAAGCTCGATGTCATGCTGGATCGATCGGAAACGCGGTCGACGGGCAGGTCCATGGCTCAAGGTCGCCGATTTGCATTGTCAGCGCAACCGGTGAAGGCGGCCGAAATACGGAGAGCGAACTGGACGGTATCGACGCGGGACCGGCGTCAGATTTGCGGACCGGACAGCGTGACTTCGCGCTCGGCGCGGAAGACATTGCTGTAGAGATTGGCGATCCACTGCCGGCCGCTTGCGGTCATGTTGAGGCAGTTGATGGCGCCCTGGATGTGCGGCGCCACCATGTTCCAGTAGAATTGCGGATAGCGATCGACGATGTCGGCCGGCGATTCATAGCCGAGCTGGCGATTGATGCCGACCTCCTCGAACTCGTGATAGAGCGCGTTGGCCTTCCGGATGTAGTTGGGATCGCCAAGCTGCCCTATGAAATCGGCCGCGCGTACGATCGCCGCCTCGTCGTCATAGACCTGGCCTTCCGGCGACGGAAACCTCGTGCCCTCGATGTTGCGCGCGATCCGCTCGCGATCGATCGGAATGACGGCCTCGAGGCGGTCGAGAACGTAGAGCTTCGAGCGGTCGACATGATAGGGCATCAGGCCCGCATCCGACGAGCCGCGCGGCAGGACGACCTTCCGGCCCGCTGCATCGACGACGTAGCCGTCCGGCCCGTCGCCCTTCAGCAGGCCGCGCACATAGCCGATGTCGTGGGTCAGGCACGCCACGATGGTGTGGGTATAGTCTTCGGCGGTGACATGCGTATGCAGCGCGCGGCCGCGGATGATGTCATGGCCAGCGAGGGTGACCAGCATCGTGTGTTCGACATTGTGGTAGAGCGCATCGCTGTTACCGATGCATTCGAGCGCGATACGCGCCGCGGCCGGAAGGATCTCGCCGAAACGCGCCTGCGCGACGCCGAACCAGCGGTTCACCTGCTTGGCAAGAAACTTCTCCAGAGCACCTGCCGCCAACTCAGGTAACGTCATCATCGATGCAGCCCCCGACCGCGCAACGTTCCTCGCTGGCTCCGATCTCGCGTCGTAGTTGGGTACGGACTATAGCGTATCCGCAAGCGGGCGGCTACGCGCCGTCTGATGTGACCTTGCGCCCCGGCCGTACTTTCCCCGTCTTGCGCGCAACGAGGCCGCCGAAGCTGATAATGGCATGAACCCTGCATGAGTCGCTTCAGAAATCAGGTTTGACCGGGGTATCGCACCGATAAAGGCCATTCATGCTCGTTACGCTTGTCGCCATCCTCTGCAACGCCCAGCTTTGCATGGAGAAGGTCGTCACCACCAGTGATCAATCCGGCATCACGATGGGTGCCTGCGCAATCAATGCGCAAATCGGCATCGCCGACTGGCTTGCCAAGGGGCCGTATCACGAATGGCGACTGCAAAGCTATAAGTGCATCATGGGCCAATATGTGCCCAAGAACGAAGTGTGATGTGCTCACAGGCCCCCAATATGGGGACGACATTGTCGTAGGCGTCCAGCCGGATCGGGAACATTCGGCGGACCCGCGCGGCGAGTTACCCACAGCCCCAAGTCAAAGTCCATTTTATGGGCTATCACTGTTATCAATGACAGTGAGACCTGAGGCCGCCGCACGATGCCTGCGACACCGCTGATCGCCTACGCGCATGCCGGCAAGAGTTTTAACGGCGGCCGCGTGGTGGCGGTCGACGACGTCTCGCTCGATGTCGCCGAGGGCGAATTCCTCGCCATTGTCGGCAGCTCGGGCTCGGGCAAGAGTACGCTGCTGAGGCTCGCCAACCGGCTGATCGAAGCCGACCGCGGCCAGATCGCGGTCGAGGGTGAAGACATCAGCCGCATCGACCCGATCCTGCTGCGCCGCCGCATCGGCTATGTCTTCCAGAGCGGCGCGTTGTTTCCGCATTTGACCGTCGCGGGCAATATCGGCATCACGCCGAGGCTGTTGGGCTGGCCTCAAGCTGAGATTTCGGCGCGCGTCGACGAACTGCTCGACCTCGTGCGGCTCGACCGCGCGCAATATCGCGACCGCATGCCGCATGAACTGTCCGGCGGCCAGCGGCAGCGCGTCGGCGTGGCGCGTGCGCTGGCTGCGAAGCCGCGCATCGTGCTGATGGACGAGCCGTTCGGTGCACTCGACCCTCTCACCCGCGATGCGCTGGGCGATGACTATCGCACCCTGCATCGCGAGCTCGGCCTGACCACGATCATGATCACCCACGACATGACGGAGGCGATCCTGCTTGCCGATCGCGTCGCGGTGATGCGCGCCGGCCGGCTGCTGGCTTTGGGCACACCGGCTGAACTTTCGGCCAGCACCGATACCTATGTCGGCGAACTGCTGCACACGCCACGGCGGCAGGCCAAGCGGCTGGGCGCGCTGCTGCCGCGGGACGGCACGGCATGAGTCTCCTCGCCGATCCACGCTGGAGCGAGGCGCTTGCACATCTGCCGGACTATCTCGGCAACCATGTGCGGGTCAGCGTCGCTGCGCTGGCGCTCGGGCTTGCCGTCAGCCTGCCGCTCGCCATCGTCGCGCGCAACCGGCCGGTGCTGCGCGGCATGCTGCTCGGGCTCGCCAGCATCGTGCAGACCGTGCCGGGCCTCGCCTTGCTCGCGCTGTTCTATCCGCTGCTGCTGGCGCTGGCCGCGCTGACCGCCGAATGGTTCGGCTTCAGCTTCTCCGCGTTCGGCTTCCTGCCGGCGGTGCTGGCGCTTGCGCTCTATTCGATGCTGCCGGTGCTGCGCAACACCATCACGGGATTGTCGGGCGTCGATCCCGAAATCCTGGAAGCGACGCAGGGCGTCGGCATGACCGAGCGACAATCGCTGTTGATGGTCGAGCTGCCGCTCGCGCTGCCTGTCATGATGGCAGGGATCCGCACCGCGGCGGTGTGGGTGATCGGCACAGCGACGCTGTCGACGCCGATCGGCCAGACCAGCCTCGGTAACTATATCTTCGCGGGGCTGCAGACCCAGAACTGGGTGTTCGTGGTGTTCGGCTGCGTCGCAGCAGCGGTGCTGGCGCTCGTCGTCGACCAGTTGCTTGCGCTGATCGAGAACGGCTTGCGTAACCGTAGCCGCGCGCGGGCCGGGCTCGGCGGCCTCGGCATTGCCACACTGATCGCGGCCACGCTGGTGCCGGCGATCGCGCGGCCGCATACGGGCTATGTCGTCGGCGCCAAGACCTTCACTGAGCAATATGTGCTCTCGGCGCTGCTCGCCGAGCGACTACAATCGGCCGGGCTGTCGGCCACGACGCGCGCCGGTCTCGGCTCCAACGTGATCTTCGATGCGCTCGCCACCGGCGACATCGACGTCTATGTTGATTATTCCGGCACGCTGTGGGCCAACCAGTTCCACCACACCGACATCCCGCCGCGCGCCGAGCTGTTGGACGCACTGAAGACCACGCTGGCGAAGCAGGACGTCACCCTGCTCGGCGAGCTCGGCTTCGAGAATGCCTATACGCTCGTGATGCCGCGCAAGCGCGCCGACGCGCTCGGCATCCACTCGATCTCGGACCTTGCGGCACGGGCGCCGACCATGTCGATCGCCGGCGATTATGAATTTTTCTCGCGGCCGGAATGGGCGGGTATCCAGAAGGCCTATGGGCTGACGTTCCGCACCCAGCGGCAGATGCAGCCCGACTTCATGTATGCTGCGGTCGCCTCAGGCGAGGTCGACGTCATCGCGGGATACACCAGCGACGGGCTGATCGCGAAATACGATCTGGTCACGCTCGCGGACGACAGGCACGCCATCCCGCCTTATGACGCAATCGTGCTGCTGTCGCCGAAGCGACGCGACGACGGGGCACTGAAGTCTGCGCTGCAGCCGCTGCTTGACAAGATCGACATTGCCGAGATGCGCGAGGCAAATCTGCGTGCGTCGGGCAACGATTCGACATCGTCGCCCGACGCCGTGGCGCGCTGGCTATGGGAGAAAGTTGGACCCAAGTAGCCCATCGTCATTGCGAGGAGCGACAGCGACGAAGCAATCCACTTATCCGCTCGCTGTGAGATGGATTGCTTCGCTCCGCTCGCAATGACGATGTCAAGGACCAGCAGAATCGCCTCAGGCGCGGACCTCCTGTCGCTGGAACAGGATGTAGCCAGCGACAAAGAGCACGATGGTGCAGGCGATCAGGCCCACCGTCTGCGGCCAGGCGATCATCACGCTCTCGCCGAAGGGCAGCGGCGCGCCCATCACAGCGCCGCGCAGCTGATCGAGGAACACCGGGCCGAGCGTACGCGTCGTCGGCGACAGCACCGCCAGCATCGCCTCTCCGAACAGGTCGTTCGGCGAGAACCGCTGCAACAGCTGCGTCCAGATCGCGGTATCCGGCGTGTCGAGGCCGAGTGCGGCGTAGCGCGGGTCGGGCGGCGAGATCATCTGCGCGAACGCCGGCGCCAGCATCGGCCACAGCACGGTCAGGAACAGCCAGATACCGAGCGCCACCAACGCTGCGGTCGCCGGCGAGCGAAACACGATCGAGAGCAGCATGGCGAGCGACAGCCAGACCCCGGCATAGAAGATCGCGATCACCAGGAAGGCGAGCGAGCGGGCGATCTCCTCGCCGCCCGGCGGTACGCCGAGAAAGATCAGGCCGAGCCCGATCACCAGCAGCCACAACGCCGTCAGGCTGATCGCAATCGTCGCAAGGCCGGCGAGATATTTGCCGAGCAGCAGCGCATCGCGATAGATCGGCTGCGCCAGGATCCGCGACAGCGTGCGGCGATTGTGCTCGCTGTTGATCAGGTCGAAGCCGAGCCCGATCGCCATCAGCGGGATCAGGAAGCCGAGGACGGCGACAAAGGACGGCAACGGCGCCTGGGAGACCGTGAACAGGCGGAGCAGCAGGAACGGATCCTCCGCGGTGTTCTGACGCAGCGCAATGATCGCCTCGTACAACGCCGCCATCGCGGTCAACACGATCAAGAGCTCGAGCATCAGCATGCGGACGCTCGAGATGTTGTCGGACAGCTCCTTGATGAAGACGGCGCCGACGCCCTGGAATGCTGAACCTTCACGCCGCATCACGCACTCCTCCGGACTGCGAGGCCTGGAAATAATGGGCATAGATCGCCTCGAGGCTCGGCTCGTCGACGGAAAGCCGCCGCAAGGCGCCGTTGGCCGCAACCACCGCACGCGCCGCATCGGGCCGCACGTCGCGGTCCGCGGTCATGCGGAAACGGTCCTCGGCGAGCGTCTCGACATTGCCGACGCCCGGGATCGCGGCAAGCCGCCGCGCGATGCCGGCGCCGTCGGCCTCGACCTCGACGACGAAGCCTGCGCCGAGCACCTGAACCGCGAGCTCGGCGACCGAACCCATCATCACGATCTTCCCCGTGCGGAACAGCGCGACACGGTCGCAGACGCGCTGGACCTGATCGAGCATGTGCGACGACAGCAGCACGCTGACGCCCTCGGCCTTCAGTTCCCTGATCAGGTCGAGGAATTCAAGCGTCGCTTGCGGATCGAGGCCCGAGGTCGGCTCGTCGAGGATCGCAATCTCGGCGCGCTTGACGATGACCTCGGCAAGCCCGAGCCGCTGCCGCATGCCACGCGAGAAGGTCGCGACACGCTTGTTGGCGACGTCGAGCAGGCGCACGCGGCTGAGCGCCGCCACGATCCGCTGCGACCGCTCGGCCATCGACAGGCCCATCAGCTTGGCGGCGTAGGCAAGGTTCTCCACCGCGGTCAGATGGTCGTAGAAGCCGACCGCATCGGGCAGATAGCCGACGCGCCGTTTCACCTGCAGCGGCGAGCGTGCCGGGTCGAAGCCGAGCACGCTGACCCGGCCGGCTGAAATCTCGGTAAGCCCGAGCATCATCAGGATGGTCGTGGTCTTGCCGGCGCCGTTCGGACCGAGCAGCCCGAACACCTCACCCTTGGCGATGTCGAAGTTGATGGCGTCGACGACGCTGGTCTTGCCGTAACGCTTGGTGAGATCGCGTGCCGCGATGACGACGTCCGGCGACGCCGCACCGCCCTCGGGTTTCTGGTCGCTCATCGCCGTCCGAACCTTGCAACTGCACCCAGCATCAACAGCAGCGCGACGCCGATCACGCCGGCTCCTGCCATGCCCCACACGGTCGACGTATTGACGGTAACGCGGAACTGGCTCGATGCGGTCTCGCCGCGCGAGGTGGCGCGCATCGAGAGCTGGTAGTCGCCGGCGAGCGACTTGTCGCTCGGCGTCACCAGCGCCTGCACCTCGGCATCCTTGCCGGGCACCAGCCGGTCGATCGTGGCAGGCTGGAACGTCACCTTCCAGCCGCTCGGCGCCGTCGCGGTGAGCGCGATATTCTCGGCCGGCGCGGTGCCGCTGTTGGTGACGACGATCGGGATCGTGCTCTGCTGCGCGGCAACCGCACGCGCGCTCAACAGCCCGTCACGGCCGGAGAGCTGAAGCTGCGGCTGGCCGGCGACATCGAGCGCCACCTCCGTCTGCGCCGATGCATCCTCGGCATTGACCGTGACCTTGACCGGGAAATGTCCGGCATCGACCGCGCTCGGCGGCCGGACCTTGAGCTTGATGTCCTTGGACTGGCCGGCATCGATCGGGATCGAGGACAATTCCTGGGTGCCATAAGCCTCGGTGAAAGACGTCTCGAAGTTGGGCGGCGCTGCGGCCGCGAAGCTTGCGACCAGGTTGCGGCCGCTGTCGTTCTTGATGGTCAGCGTATATTCGAAGTTCGATTTCGGGCTGCCGCGCAGTTCTGGAAGCTTCGATGACACCGAAAGCTTCGCCGGTAATTCCTTGGCGAGCGCGACCGCGATCGGCAGCGTAGCCTCGCTGCCCTGCCCTTCGGCCTTCACGGTCAGTGTCTGCTCGGCAAGCGAGCTGTTGGCAGGCACATCAAGCCGGAGCTGCAGCGGCACGCTGGCATCGGGCGCCGGCATCGCGGCCGCGACCGGTTGGCCACCGCCGAGCAGCGTCGCGGTCCAGCCGCTCGGTACGCCTTCGACCGAAAGCTTGTAACGCTGCGGGCCGAGCCCGTAGTTCTGCAGACGCAGCGAGATGTTGGAGGTGGTGCCGGGCCTGATGGTGACGGCCGGATAGTCCGTCATCATGTAGAGCCCCTTGATGTCGTGGGGCGGCTCGGCGGCATAGGCTGAGGGAACGATAAATCCGAAGGCGACGACAAGGCGCGCAAGATCGAGCGCTCGCATGGGCAAACACTCCTGCAAGAGAAGCAAGATTGGCGGGGTTGACGCTGCGCGTTGATGAACACCGTGGCAGCGGCGCGACAGATCATCGAAACAATCGTGACCAAATCTCGGCGAGCCAATTACAAATGAGTAATGCTGCGCGCGTGACGGCGAGACCTTCGTCTAACAACGTTCGACGTTCGTCTAGTTCATGATGCGATCACAACATCATGAGTTCATAGCGCTCGCGCCGGCTTCCGTTTCGCGAGCCGGCTCAAAGGCCTTTGATCATGCCGGCATCGATCAGCAATCGGTTGAAGCGCCGCGCCTCGGCGCCGTCCTTGCAGGAATAGAACATGCCGCCACAACGGAGCATGATGGCTTTCTGCTCCTCGAATGACGGATCGAGCGGAATGCCGGCAGCCTCCTGGATCACCAGCGGCAGATAAGCCGCGTCGATCGTGTTCATCACCGCGGGGCTCTTCACCGGCTCGAAATTGATGGCGTCGATCGCATAATAGGTCGCGTAGTAGCGCGGATCGTAGTCCATCAGCTTCTTGCCGATACCGGCTTCGTCGAGCTCGGGGTCGAGCAGTTGCGGCGAGAACTCCGGCTGATGATCGCCATAGCGCACGATCAGGAACGGCTGCGCCGGAAACCGTTTCTTCAACGCTGCGACGAAGCCGGCATAATGGTTGGCGCTCATCGTCTGCCGGCGCAGATATTCGTCGATGGGCGGCGCGTTGCCGGGCCGCTTCCATGACGGCAGCAGGTCGGGACGGAATGTCGTCTCCCACGGAAAATGGTTGGCGGCGAGATAGACGAAGGCGAACAGCGGCGTGCCGGGCGCCTTCTGCTCCGCCATCAGGGATAGCGCCTTGTCGTAGAAGAAGCTGTCGGGCTCGACGTCCTTGGCATGCAGGTCATGCGCGTCATAGAAGCGCTGGATGCCGGTCGTCATCTGGAAGCTGCGCGCGCTCATGAAGCCGCCGAACGCGGGATAGAGCGAGAGCGTGTCGTAGCCGCAGCGGCGCAGCGCCAGCGGCAGGCCGCGCTCGACCCGGCCCGATGCGATGCGGGTGACGAAATAGGCGAAGCGGCCGAACGAGCGCGACGACAGCCCCGCGAGCACGTTGTACTCGGTGAACCAGCTCGGCCCGCCATTGCTCTCGGCGAGGAATGTCCGCTCGACACCGTCATAGGACTTGAAGTGACTGCCGTAGTCCCGCGGCACTTTGACGCCGGCGGCGGCGCGGATGTCGAAGCTCGACTCGTCGTGGATCATGATGACGTTGGGCCGCCGTCCCGCCGGATGACAGGCATCGACCAGCGGCACCTTGAGCCGCTCTTTCAGGGCGGGATCCGATTCCATGAAGCCATGGGCCACGAAGTCGGACACCGCAGTCACGCCGGAGCGCGCGAACTTCGACAGATAGCCGTCATCGTAATAGCCGCGCCAGGCTTCATCCGGCCAGGTGAAGGCATAGGCCGAGAGCGCCGCGGTGCAAGCAAGGCATGCGGCTACGGCCGGCAGGCGGCGGATACGGAACGGGTCGAGCCACCACAGCGCGTACATCAGCGGCAGCGTGACGAGCCCGGTGCCGATGATCGACCAGCGCAGGTTCGGGAAGATCGTGAGCAGGAAGGATGCGGTGTCGCGATCGATCACCATCAGGTCGACGAAGTTCGCGGTCATCTGCACCACGTCGTGCTTGAACCGCGACAGCAGCACCAGCACCACGACCAACGTCAGCGACAGCGCACCCGACAGCGCCGGCCTGCGCAGCAGCGCGATGAACAGGAAGTTCAGGATTCCCCAGGTGAACAGGAAGCAGACCCGCGAGCCGAAATCGGTCTCGGTCTGTAGCATCACGGCCAGCGCGCCGAGATGCGGTGCGGCGACCGCCATCAGCCGCCAGATGCCGATCGCAATAAGGCCACCGGCAAGCGCGGTGACGGAGGAATCTTGTTGTGGCGCGGGCGCCATGGGTGAGACGCAACACAAGCCGGCGCAATGCAACCGCCTTGGCTGGCAACGGCCAGGAGGCACACCGCACAGCCGGTCCCTGCACCGTGTCACAAAACCGTAATAGAACTGTCATGAACACGCAATGAATTTGCCGGGCCCAGCGTGCACCGGCCGGCGCTGCGTGCCCTAGACTTTCGCAGCAGGCGTCGCGCGCCTTGCGATGCCCGCGATGAACAGATCGATATTGGCAGCCGCCATCGGCTCCGCCTCCGCATCGCTGACGCCCCAGCGCGGCAGATGGCCGTCGATGTACATCCGCGCGAAGCCGCAGACCAGGCCGCGTCCGACGCAGGCAGGCTAAAGCGTTTTCAAGCGAAAGCGGGCCGCGCGGTTCACACCAGATGGAACTTGCGGCCAAGCTGGCGATGAACCGACATCACGGCCCGGTCGACGTCGCTGATCAGGCTGTCGCCGAGCACCACGTTCGGAATTTCCCAATTGCGGCCGACCTGCACATGCCACAACGCGGAGACCGCCGGCACGCGTGCCGTGTCGCATCCGGGGTGGGCGCGCAGCGCCTCCTCCGCCAGCAGTGTCAGTTCGTTCTGGTTCTTTCCATCAGTCATGATGACGGGGTGACTCGGGAAAGTGGCTCACTGATGGCCAAGATGTTCCAGTTCCCTGGCCCGAGTTTCCGTCATGCTGCGCATGCATTCGCCGGCATCGATCCGGGCGGCCACGACATCGGCGGCGTGAAGCAGTGCGATACGAAGCGGCCTACTCCGCGTGTCCGTCGATGATCGGCCCGAACAATTCCCACTTCTCGCCCCCGAACCTCATCATCTGCACCTGCTCGATTGGATAAAAATCCGTCGGCGACGTCTTGATACGGATGCCGGGGATATAAGTATCGATCTCGAAATCCATGTCGGCCACGATCTTCATGACATTCGCGCGGGTGAGGTTGTCACCGCAACGCTTCAGCACTTCGACCAGCGCGGTCGATGTGTTGTAGGCGGTGAGCGGCCCGCTCTCCGCCTTGTCCGCCTCCGGGTAATACTTCGCCATGAAGGTGCGGTACTTCTGCATGCCTGGATGGGACTCCCATTGCGGATCGGTGACGTCCATCTGGTAGCCCGCCGAAAGGATTCCGGTAGAATTGTCGAGACCGGCAGGCTTCAGCACGGCGCCGACCGAGGCCGATACGTTGGTCATGATATGCACCGGATGCCAACCGAGTTCCGCGACCTTCTTGATCGCTTGCGCCGCGAATTTCGGGGTCGCGATGTTGAGAAAGACATCAGGATTGGCGGTCTTGATCGCTACCACCTGCGAATCCACGGTCGGCATCGCAATCTCGTAAGGAGCGCTCGCGACCACCATCTTGTCGTATCTGTCGCGCAGCACGTCCTTGAGGCCGAGCACATAGTCCTTGCCGAAATCATCGTTCTGATAGAGCACGCCGAGCTTCGCATTGGGGTAATGCTCCAGTATGTACTTCGCATAGACACGGCCTTCCGCGCGATAGTTAGGCTGCCAGCCGATGGTCCAGGGGAAGTGCTCGGGGTCGCCCCAGCGCGATGCGCCGGTGGCAACGAATAATTGCGGCACCTTCTTCGTGTTCATGTACTTCTGGATCGCCGCATTCGTCGCTGTGCCGAGCGGCGCGAAGATCAGGAATACCTCGTCGCTTTCGACCAGCCTGCGCGCCTGCTCCACCGTCTTCGGCGGGCTGTACGCGTCGTCGTAGCTGATGAAGTTGATCTTGCGGCCGTTGACGCCGCCCGCGTCATTGATCATCCGGAAATAGGCGCTCATCGTCTTGCCGATGATGCCATAGGCCGATGCCGGTCCCGAGTACGGCATGATGTTGCCGATCTTGATCTCGGCGTCGGTGACGCCGGCATCGTATTGCTTCTGCGCGGCAGCCGACACGGCGCTCGCGATCATGATGACCGCGGCAAGCCCGATAGCCCGAATCGAGTTCGTCCAGAAGAAATTATTGGGCGAGCGCTTCATGAGTTTCGTCCTCCCTTGGCGGGCTTGTTGTCGGGTCGTTTCCTCTGCCGCTTTCTTGTGCGCTGACGATAGCAGCGGACGCCGGGCCTTAGAAAGCAACGACGCATCATTAACGGCTGCTATGATCGGTGGCGTTTTGTCGCGCCGGAGCCATGGTGCGGCGCATTTGTCGTACGTCGAAGATCAATTGTATGGTCGGCGATGGCAGTTCGGTAACCATGACTGGTCGCCGACCGTTAAGGATGCAGTGCACCTGTGTTTGCACCGGGTTCCCACTTAACGCACGTGTAACGCCAAGTGGTGCATCGTGCACATGGGTACCATCCAACAACAACAGGCTGCCGATCAATGGCGCAACAGCCGGCACAATCGATTATTGCCGAACTTGAAGATGCTGTCCGGGACGGGACGACCGCAAAGCGCGTGCAGACGCTGCGGCGGGTCACCGACCTGTTCCTGAATGACGGCGACCGCCTCAACGACGATCAGGTGAAGGTGTTCGACGACGTGCTCTGCCTGCTGACCGCGCGCGTCGAGACGCGTGCGCGGGCCGAGCTCAGCAAGCGGCTGGCGCCGCTCGACTACGCCCCGTTCGAGGTGATCCAGTACCTTGCATGGGACGACGACATCAGCGTCGCGGGCGACGTGCTGACCCAATCCAGCCGCCTCAGCAACGAAGCGCTGATCGAGATCGCCCGCACCAAGGGGCAAGACCATCTGTTTGCGATCTCGGCACGGGAAAACCTGCCTGAGAGCGTCACCGACGTGATCATCAACCGCGGCGAAGACAAGGTGATCCGGCGCCTCGCCAAGAACGCCAGCGCGCAGTTCTCGGACGACGGCTATTCCAACATTGTCGCCCGCGCCGAAGGTGACGACGAGCTGATCGAAATCCTCGGCCTGCGCCTGGATCTTCCGGCCAAGCTGCTGCGCGACCTGCTGCGCCGCGCCAAGGATGCGGTGCGCGCCCGCCTGCTGGCGATCGCGCCGGCCGCGGTGCGTGACGAGATCCGGAAAGTCCTGAACGACATCGCCCAGGAGGGCGCAACCGCCCCGCGCCGCAACTACGGCGTCGCCGAAGAGCTGGTCAAGCTGATGAAGCAGTTGAACGAGCTCGACGACGCGGCGGTCTACAAGTTCGCCGAGTCAGGCAAGTTCGACGAGGTCACCGTCGCGCTCGCGGTGCTCAACGACATGCCGATCGAGATGATCGAGCGGCTGATGCTTGGCCCCCGCTCCGACCTGATCCTGATCCCCTGCCGCTCCGCGCGCCTGAACTGGCCGACGGTCGAAACCGTCCTGTGCAAGCGGCCGATGACGCATCCGATCGACGAGGTGACGCTCAAGGTCGCCGAGCGCGATTATCGGCGGCTGTCGCTGGAAACCGCGCAACGCACGGTGCGGTTCTGGCAACTGCACAACAGGCTGGAGAAGCAGCCGACGGCGGTCGGGTAGCGATAGGAATGGACCTCTGGCGCGCCGCTGCTCAGCGCGCAGAGGCGGTCAGGCCAGCATGGAGCCGGGACGATGGCAGAAGAGGCACGCCGGAGTACAAGACATCGGGTGTTGAAGGCGGGAACGATCGAGTTCGGCGGCGGCGCCATCGATTGCACGATCCGCAACCTGTCGGCTTCAGGCGCGGCACTCCAGGTCGAAAGTCAGACGGGCATCCCCGATCAATTCACCCTGGCGGTTCCAGCGGATAGGCTGCACAGGCCCTGCCACGTCGCCTGGCGCAAATCCACCCGGCTCGGCGTGGCCTTCGATTGAGAGGGCATCTCCCCGTTTGCCCTGCAAACGGGGAGAGCCGATCACACGCTTAGTTCTTGCTCTTGTCGACCAGCGCGCCCTTCTTGATCCAAGGCATCATGTCGCGCAGCTTGGCGCCGACTTCCTCGATCGGGTGCTGGGCGAGCTTGGCGCGGGTTGCCTTGAACGAGGTCTGGTTGACCTTGTTCTCGAGCATCCAGTCGCGGGCGAACTTGCCGCCCTGGATGTCGGCTAGCACGCGCTTCATTTCCGCCTTGGTCTCCGCCGTGACGATGCGCGGGCCGGTGACGTACTCGCCGTATTCCGCGGTGTTGGAGATCGAGTAGTTCATGTTGGCGATGCCGCCTTCATAGATCAGGTCGACGATCAGCTTCACTTCGTGCAGGCACTCGAAATAGGCCATCTCCGGCGCGTAGCCGGCCTCGACCAGCGTCTCGTAGCCGCCCTTGATCAGCTCGACCAGACCGCCGCAGAGCACCACCTGCTCGCCGAACAAGTCGGTCTCGCACTCTTCCTTGAAGGTGGTCTCGATGATGCCGGCGCGGCCGCCGCCGATCGCCGAAGCGTAGCTGAGGCCGAGGTCATGCGCGTTGCCGGACACGTCCTTGGCGATCGCGATCAGGCAGGGCACGCCGCCGCCGCGCTGATATTCCGAGCGCACGGTGTGGCCGGGGCCCTTCGGCGCGATCATCAGCACGTCGAGGTCGGCGCGCGGATCGAGCAGGTTGAAGTGCACGTTGAGGCCGTGGGCGAAGACGAGCGCGGCGCCCTTCTTCATGTTGTCGTGCAGGTGCTCGCGATAGATATCGCCCTGCAGTTCGTCCGGAGTCAGCATCATCACGAGGTCGGCCCATTTCGCGGCCTCGGCGACTTCCATCACCTTGAAGCCGGCATTCTCGGCCTTCTTGGCCGAGGCCGAGCCCTTGCGCAGCGCAATCGCCACCTCCTTGACGCCGGAATCCTTCAGGTTCAGCGCATGGGCGTGGCCCTGGCTGCCATAGCCGACGATGGCGACCTTCTTGCCCTTGATCAGGTTCAGGTCGGCATCGCGATCGTAGTAAACTCGCATCGTGGTTTTCCTCGTTTGCAAAGGGGGGCCAAAATCGGCCGATGGATCAGGCTTTCGGAAGGACAAACCGCCGGGCGCCCGTGAATTTCCGGCGTTGTCTAGAGCATTTTTCTCCTCAGGGGAAACCCCCATCTCGCATGGCGCAGTGCGGCATCATGCGTCCATGAAGACGGGATAGAGTGAGGCCAGCAGCAGGATGGCCATGAAGACGTTGAAGGCACGGATGGCCAGCCGCGAGGTCAGAACCGGCCGTAGCGCGGTCCCGAACAAGGCCCACACGGTGCAGGACACCACCCCCAGGGCTAGGCTCAAGCCGACCTGGATCGCGATGTTCCAGGGGAAGACGGCAATCGCTGCATAGGCCGTGATGGTGCCGATCACCATCACCCAGCCCTTGGCATTGATCCACTGGAACATGGCCGCGCCCCAGAAGGTCATCGGGCCGCGGCCGGGTTTCGCCTCCTTGTCCGCGGCGGGCGGCTCGGCCATGGCGATGACGGCGGCGAGGTAGATCAGATAGGCCACGCCGGCATATTTCAGGATCGTTTGCAGCACCGGATAGGCAATGAAGATGGCGCCGAGCCCGACGCCGACCGCGCCGACCATGAAGGCGAAGCCGACCGTGATGCCGGCGATATGCGGCAAGGTGCGGCGGAAACCATAGGTCAGCCCCGACGACAGCAGCATGATGTTGTTCGGGCCGGGCGTGAAGAACATCACGACGGAGAACATGACGAAGGCGAACATCAGGGAATTCGACATGGTCCCCTCACACGACTTTCGGCACGGGCTTGGGCCGCTTTGACAGCAGCATCATCGCGATGCCGCCGACGACGGTGATCATGCCCGCGAGCCGCAGCGGCCCGAATTTCTCGCCGAACACGATGCTCGATGCCGCCGAGCCGACGAACGGCACCAGCAGCGCGAACGGCACCACCTGCGCCGCCGGATAGTCGCGCAACAGCCGTCCCCAGAGCCAATAGGCGATGCTGGTCGAGATCGCGCCGACAAACAGCATCGAGACGATGCCGCGCATCGACAGATGCGACAGCGCCTGCCACACCGGCTCGGCTCCCAGCGTCACAAACGACAGGGCAAACAGCGGCACCGCCGCGCACAGGCACAGCCAGGCGAACAGATCGAACATGCGCGCGCCCTGCGCCGGCCGCAGCAGCAAATTGCCGATCGCGAACGAGATCGGCGAGATCATCAGGATGGCGAAGGCCGTGACGCTGAAATCGTAGCCCACGGTGCCGCAGATCATCAGCAGCCCGACCGCGGCGATGGCGATGCCGATCGTCTGCATCCGCGGCGGCAATTCACCGAACAGAAGCGCGGCAAAGCCGATGGTGAACAGGGCCTGGCTCTGCACGATCACGCTGGTGAGCCCGACCGGCACGCCATGGGCGATGGCGATCGACTGGGCCAGGAACTGGCCGAGGAACAAAGTGAAGCTGATGCCGATCAGGAGCGGCCACGAGACCTGCTTCGGCTTGGACAGGAAGAGGCACGGCACCGCCGCGATGCCGAAGCGCAGCGCCGTCATCAGTTCGGGCGGCAACTCATCGAGCGCCATGCGGCTTGCGACGAACGCAAGCCCCCAGATCACCGCGACCATGACGGCGATGCCAACGTCGGCCGGCTTCATTATTCTTCTTCTTTGGTTCGGTTTCGCTGGTCGGGTCTAGATCTGTTCGTCCGGGGTCGGTTTGCGCAGCAGGTAGGTGCCGTGCAACGGCGCGTGATAATCGGCGGAGACCAGCGCGAAGCCGGTCTCGGTCAGCATCCGCTCCATCACCCAGCCGAAGGTCGAGTATTCGTCGCGCATGTGGGTCATCACGCTTTCGCGCTCGAATTCGTGGTTCTTGATCGAGAAGTCGGCCCAGGCCTCGACGTCGCGCTCGACACCGTCGGGCATGCTGACAAACACCATGTCGCGCAGATAGAAGTTCGCGCCGGGCTTCAGCGCGTTGAAGATCCGCGACACTGCCACCGCCTTCCAGAAGTCAGGCAGATGGTGCAGCGTGAACTCGCTGACGATCAGGTCATAGGAATTCGGCTGGTAGGCAAACGAAAGCAGCCCGGCCGGCTCGGTCCGGATCCGCGCCTTGCGGTCGCGCGCGTAGATCTCGGCGAGCCCGAGCATCGCCGGCGAAATATCGATGGCGTCGACCTGGGCACCCATCAGGGCCGCCTCGGTCGCCAGCACGCCGTTGCCGCAGCCGATATCGGCGACGCGCCAGCCCGGCTTGACGCCGAGCATGGTCAGCGCCTGGCGGGCGCGGAGATCGGCGTCGTCATGCTGCCCATAGATCGAGGCGACCGCCGTATCGAGACCGACCCGCCGCCGTTGCGTGTAGTACCAGTCGCGCGCCAACATGATTCACATCCCCTCCGGCCCGCGCGTGATGGCGGCCACCCCGGTTCGTGACACCTCGACCAGGCCCAGCGGGCGCATCAGGTCGATGAACTGATTGATCTTGGATGTATTGCCCGTGATCTCGAACACGAAGCTCTCGGTCGTGGCGTCGATCACGCGCGCGCGGAACGCATCCGCAAGCCGCAGCGCCTCGACGCGGTGATCGCCGGTGCCCCTGACCTTGACCATCGCGAGCTCGCGCTCGATCGCGTTGCCGGTCAGCGTCATGTCGACGACGCGATAGACCGGGATCATGCGATCGAGCTGGTGCTTGATCTGCTGGATCACCATCGGCGTTCCCGTGGTGACGATCGTGATCCGCGAGAGGTGCTTCTGGCTCTCGGTCTCCGACACGGTGAGACTTTCGATATTGTAGCCGCGGCCCGAGAACAGGCCGATGACGCGCGCGAGCACGCCGGGCTCGTTCTGCACGAGCACGGACAGCGTGTGCGTCTCGTTGGGATCGTGACGCTCTTCGAGGAAGTAGGCGGATGCGGGCTGGTTCATTGTCGTTCCCTTACATTCTCGTCACGCCACCGCCCGCTTGGCGGCCGGCGCGGCATCCGTCCCTATCCATGTCCGGAACAGATCGAAATCGATATTGCCGCCGCTCAGGATCAGGCCGACCCGCTTGCCGGCGAGCTTGCCCTTCTCCTGCAGCGCGGCCGCGAGCGCCGCGGCGCCGGCGCCCTCGGCGAGGTTGTGCGTGTCGGTCCAGTAGGCGCGGATCGCCTGCCCGACCTCGTCATCGGTGACCTGGACGATGCGGGATGCGCCCTTGCGGATCAGCGCGAACGCGTCCGGATCGGGAATCCGCGTCGCCATGCCGTCGGCGCGGGTGTTGCTGGTTTCCGTCGTCACGATCTTTCCGGCGGCGAACGACAGCGCGTAGGACGGCGCTTCGGTCGATTGCACGCCGACGATCTCTGTCTTCAGGCCGAGCAGGTCGCGCGCCATGATGCAGCCGCAGACGCCGGAGCCCTGCCCGATCGGCACATAGAGAATGTCGAGATCGGGCGCGGAGCGAAACAGTTCGAGCGCGTAGGTCGCAACGCCCAGCACAAGGTCCGGATGGAACGACGGCACCATGTGGAGGCCGGCGAACTGCGCGCGGCGCTCCGCCTCTTCGCGCGCGGCCTGAAAATCCTCGCCGTGCTCGACCAGCTCGGCGCCGAAGGCGCGCATCGCGCGATTCTTCTCCACCGAATTGCCTCGCGGCACATAGATCACCGCCGGCACGCCGTGTCGACCAGCAGCAAACGCCAGGCTCTGGCCGTGATTGCCGCGCGTTGCCGAGATGATGCCAGGCACATCGGGCCGCTCGCGCTTCAGCCGCTCGAGATAGACCAGGCCGCCGCGCACTTTGAAGGCGCCGATCGGCGTGTGGTTCTCGTGCTTGACCACGACGCGCGTGCCGAGCCGCTCGGCCAAGAGCGGCCAGGCATGCACCGGCGTCGGCGGCACTGCGGTGCCGACGATGGCGTGTGCACGCTCGAGCTCGTTGAGGTCAAACATCGTGGCTTCCTGTCTGCTCTCCATACTGGTCATCCCCCGCGAAGGCGGGGATCCAGCATTCCAGAAGCGTCCGAGAAACATCGAGACGCCGTGGCGTACCGGATCGCCCGGTCGAGCTGGGCGATGACAGGGGAATTTGTGACCGGCATCCTCACACCAGCGCCTTGCCGCCGGCGAAAGCGGTCGCGGTCGCTTCGCTGGTCGCCTCTTCCGGCAGCAGCATCTCGTTGTGCGCCTTGCCCGACGGGATCATCGGGAAGCAGTTCTCCAGCGCCGCGACGCGGCAGTCGAACAGCACCGGGCGCTTGATCGAGATCATTTCCTTGATCGCGCCGTCGAGATCGGACGGCTTCATCGCCCGCAGGCCGACGCCGCCATAGGCTTCCGCGAGCTTGACGAAATCAGGCAGCGCCTCCGAATAGGAATGCGACAGACGGTTGCCGTGCAGCAGCTGCTGCCACTGCCGCACCATGCCCATGTACTGGTTGTTCAGGATGAAGATCTTGATCGGCAGCTCGTGCTGAACCGCCGTCGACATCTCCTGGATCGTCATCTGCACCGAGGCGTCGCCGGCGATATCGATCACCAGGCTGTCACGATGCGCCACCTGCACGCCGACCGCGGCCGGCAGGCCGTAGCCCATGGTGCCGAGACCGCCGGAGGTCATCCAGCGGTGCGGCTCCTCGAAGCCGAAGAACTGCGCGGCCCACATCTGGTGCTGACCGACTTCGGTCGTGATGTAGGTGTCCTTGCGCCGGGTCAGCTCGAACAGGCGCTGGATCGCGTATTGCGGCAGGATGACATCGTTGTTCTTCTTGTAGGAGAGCGAGTTGCGCGCACGCCATTGCGCGATCTGCTGCCACCACGCCTTGATGTCGGGCTTCTTGGCTTCCGCCTTGAACACCTGCAACAAATCGCCGAGCACGTTGGCGGCGTCGCCGATGATCGGCACGTCGACGCGGATGTTCTTGTTGATCGAGGACGGGTCGATGTCGATGTGGATCTTCTTCGAACCCGGCGAGAACGCATCGACGCGACCGGTGATGCGGTCGTCGAAGCGCGCGCCGACACACAGCATGACGTCGCAATCATGCATGGTCATGTTGGCTTCGTAGGTGCCGTGCATGCCCAGCATGCCGAGCCAATTCGGACCCGACGCCGGATAAGCGCCCAGCCCCATCAGCGTCGAGGTGATCGGGAAGCCCGTCACCTCGACCAACTGGCGCAGCAGCTTGGAGGCTTCCGGCCCCGCGTTGATCACGCCACCTCCGGAATAGATCACCGGACGCTTGGCCGAGGCCAGCATCGCGACCGCCTTGCGGATCTGCGTCGCGTCGCCTTTCACGCGCGGCGTGTAGGAGATGTGCACGTCCGACTTGCGCGGCGGATGATAGGTGCCGGTGGCGAACTGCACGTCCTTCGGCACATCGACCAGCACCGGGCCGGGCCGGCCGGTGGTCGCCACGTAGAAGGCCTCGTGCAGCACCTTGGCGAGGTCATTGACGTCGCGCACCAGCCAGTTGTGCTTGGTCGAGGGGCGCGTGATGCCGATCGTGTCGCATTCCTGGAAGGCGTCGTTGCCGATCAGATGGGTCGGCACCTGGCCGGTGATGCAGACCAGCGGGATCGAGTCCATCAGCGCATCGGTCAGCGGCGTCACCATGTTGGTGGCGCCGGGACCCGACGTCACCAGCACCACGCCTGGCTTGCCGGTCGAGCGCGCATAGCCTTCAGCGGCGTGGCCGGCCCCCTGCTCGTGGCGCACCAGGATGTGCTCGACCTCGCTCTGCTGGAAAATCTCGTCGTAGATCGGAAGCACCGCGCCGCCGGGATAGCCGAAGACATGCTGCACGCCGTGATCGATGAGCGCGCGCACGATCATTGCGGCGCCGGTCATCTGATTGGGATCGTGGCTCTTATCGGTCATGGTTCGCTCCGGATGCGCTTGTTTTTGCGCGACTTTTGTCAGTTCTCTTGAATTCTGCTTCGGGAAATAAAAAAGGGCCCGAGAGGCCCCATGCACACCGCCTGAATTTGGATGGCCGCTAGCCATCCCCGGCGGTGTGCCTGGGTACGACGGCGATAAGCAGTTTGGTAATAATGTTGCGCATGAGACTGCTCAGGCTTCCCAAAGGTTGCGCGCGAAACATAGCGGCCAAAGCTTGAATGTCAAGGCAAGGCAGAGATTTTCGCGGTTTGGGGGGAGTGTAACGGGGTTCCGCCCGTTCGGCGAGCATTTTTGCGCGGCGAAACACGCATGGCAGACGGGCGCCCGATCAAAAGCGAGAGAGCCGCAGCCATTCCCGCGCCGCGTCCGGCGCAACCCACTCGAATTCCGGGAGCTGATGGCGGAACCAGGTGAACTGGCGCTTGGCGTAATGGCGGGTGTCGGCCCGGCCGATCTCGGCGGCCTCCTCCCGGCTGATCTCGCCCCTCAGGTGCCGGATCAGGGCCGGCACGCCATGGGCCTTCATGGCCGGCAGCAGCGGATCGAGCTCGCGCGCGGCCAGCGCCGCGACCTCGTCGAGCGCGCCGGAATCGAGCATCGCGCCGAACCGCGCATCGATCCGCGCATAGAGCCGCTCGCGCTTGGGGGCGAGAAACAGCGCGCGGAATTCGCCCGGCGGCAGCAACGGCGGCAGGCCCTCGCGATGCCAGTCGGGCAGCGGTCGCCCTGTCGCCTCGACGACCTCGAGCGCGCGCGCAATCCGGGTGCGGTCGCGCGGCTTCAAGCGCGCGGCCGAGACCGGATCGCGCTGCGCCAGTTCGGCATGCAGCGCCTCGACACCGTCACGCTCCAGCCGTGCGCGAACGCCGTCGCGCACTGCAGTTGCGATCGGCGGCACCGCCGACAGCCCCTGCGTCAGCGCCTTGAAATACAGCCCCGAGCCACCGACGAAGATCGGCAGCCGCCCCTCTCCGCGCGCTTCGGCAAGCACATTTGCGGCATCGGCAACCCAGGCTCCGGCTGAGAAATTCACGCCCGCATCGACATGGCCATAGAGCCGGTGCGGAACCGTTGCCACCTCATCGGCGGTCGGCCGCGCCGTGATGATCCGCAAGTCGCGGTAGACCTGCATGGAGTCTGTGTTGATCACGACCCCGCCGGCTTTTTGCGCCAGCTCCAGCCCCAGCGCCGACTTGCCGCTGGCGGTCGGCCCTGCGATAAGCACGGCCTTGTCCAACAATTTCGAATGCGCCTGCATGTCCCTCGTCGCCACGCTCATCTGCAATCCCGCAACACCCGCACTCGACTCCACCGTCGTCGACGGCGCGCGGGCCGTGCTGCCGTCGCCGGGTCCGGCGCAGTGGCTGTTCAACGAGGTGGCCGTCGATATTCCCTTCGAGAGCCAAGACACCGGCAAGGAGGCGATCAAGGCGATCGAAGACCGCCTGCGCCAGGCGCGCGTCGACCTGCCGATCGACATTGTCGTGCAACCTCGGATCGCCCGGCGCAAGAAGCTTTTTCTGGCCGACATGGATTCCACCATGATCGGGCAGGAATGCATCGACGAGCTCGCCGATTTCGCCGGACTGAAGGCCCATGTCGCCGCCATCACCGAGCGCGCGATGCGCGGCGAGATCGAGTTCGAGTCGGCGCTGCGCGAGCGCGTCGCCCTGCTCAAGGGCCTGCCCGTCAGCGTGGTCGACGAGGTGCTGGAGAAGCGCATCACGCTGACGCCGGGCGGCCGCCAGCTGGTCAGGACCATGCGCGCGCATGGCGCCTACACCTGCCTGATCTCGGGCGGCTTCACACTGTTCAGCAACGTGGTCGCCGCCAGGGTCGGTTTCCAGGAGAACCGGGCCAACCAGTTGAAGGTCGAGGATAACAAGCTGACCGGCGAGGTGATCGAGCCGATCCTCGGCCGCGCCACCAAGCTCGCCACGCTGGTCGAGCTGATGGAATCCTTCGATCTCGACGACATCGACACGCTGGTGGTCGGTGACGGCGCCAACGATCTCGGCATGATCCAGGCCGCGGGCCTCGGCGTCGCCTATCACGCCAAGGCGGCGGTGGCAGCCGCCGCCGCGGCGCGGATCGATCACGGCGACCTCTCCGCGCTGCTCTATGCGCAGGGCTATCGGCGGGACGAGTTCGTGGAGGGTTAGCCTAGCTAACACCCGTCATGCCCGGGCTTGACCGGGCATCCATCTTCCGTTGCAGAATCTTTCGCCGATGGATTGCCGGGTCAAGCCCGGCAATGACCAGCAAGCTTCACTGCACGCTCAGCGCGACGAAGCGCAGCTCACCGTCGCCGTTGGAGACGAGCAGCAGCACCGATTTCTTGCCGTCCTTCTTCAGCTTCTCGACGCGGTTCTTGATATCGGCGGCGCTTGAGACCGCCTCCTGCGCAACCTCGACGATGACGTCGCCGGCCGACATGCGCTTCTCGGCAGCATCGGAGGTACCTTCGACACCGGTGACGATGACGCCCTTCACGCTGTCCTTGATCTTGTACTTGGTGCGCAGATCCTTGCTCAGCGACGCCAGGTCGAGGCCGAGCGCCTTCTGCGTCACCGGCTTCTCGACCGGCTCGTCCTTGGGCTTGGCGTTGGCCTGCTGAACCTTGTCGTTGTCCTCGAGGCGGCCGAGGGTCACCTTGCGGGTTTCCTCGTTGCCCTTGCGGATGACGACGACATCGACCTCCTTGCCGACCGCGGTGTCGGCAACGATGCGCGATAGATCCTTCGGATCCTT
Organism: Bradyrhizobium macuxiense; assembly: GCF_001542415.1. Taxonomy (GTDB): domain Bacteria; phylum Pseudomonadota; class Alphaproteobacteria; order Rhizobiales; family Xanthobacteraceae; genus Bradyrhizobium; species Bradyrhizobium macuxiense. Next base: position 231,488 of record NZ_LNCU01000010.1, on the reverse strand, counting down.
CACGTCCTTGCCGTCGAACTTCACGACGACGTCGCCGGGCTCGATGCCGGCCGGCTTGGCCGGGCCCTTGTCGTCGACGCCGGCAACCAGCGCGCCGCGCGCCGGCTTGATGTTGAGGCTCTCGGCGATCTCGTCGGTGACCTGCTGAATGCGCACGCCGAGCCAGCCGCGGCGCAGCTCGCCGTATTTCTCCAGCTGCTCGACGACACCCGCCACTGTCTTCGACGGCACGGCGAAACCGAGACCGATCGAACCGCCGGTCGGCGAGATGATCAGCGTGTTGACGCCGATCACTTCGCCATCGAGGTTGAACAGCGGGCCGCCGGAATTGCCGCGATTGATGGCGGCGTCGGTCTGAATGTAGCTGTCATATGGACCCTGGCTGATGTCGCGGTTCTTGGCCGAGACGATGCCCGCGGTGACGGTGCCGCCGAGGCTGAACGGGTTGCCGATCGCAACGACCCAGTCGCCGAGGCGGATCTTGTCACTGTCGCCGAACTTCACCGCGGTAAGCGGCTTCGGCGGCTTGATCCTGAGCACCGCGAGGTCGGTCTTCTTGTCAATGCCGACCACCTCCGCCTTGATCTTGGTGCCGTCGTTGAGAATGACGTTGATCTCGTCGGCATCGGCGATGACGTGATTGTTGGTGACGACGAGGCCCGACGCATCGACGATGAAGCCGGAGCCCAGCGAGTTGGTCTTGCGCGGCTGGAACTCGCCGCCCTTGTCACCACCCTTGCCGCCCGGTCCACGGCGGTTCTTGAAGAAGTCGTCAAAAAACTCCTCGAACGGCGAGCCCGGCGGCAGTTGCGGCATCGCGCCGCCTTTGGCCTCGATCGTTTGCGACGTCGAGATGTTGACGACGGCATCGATCACCTTCTCGGTCATGTCGGCGATGCCGTCGGGACCGCGCGCGAATGCCGGCACGGAGCTCAGCATGCTCGCAGCACCGATCGAGATCGCAGCTCCCATCAGGCGGAGGCGACGGCTCAGGGCTGGTCTGGCAGCGATCATGTCGGAATTTCTCCAGGCAAACGGGTCAAAATCGTTGATTGCAGAGTGCGCCCGAAGGGGCGTACGGCGCAAGCATCTCAGCCGGCCATTTCGGCGAAAAACCGGCTGCAAGAAGCTCACGATTGTGTTCAATCTTGGCTTGTCATTCCGGGATGGTTCAAAGGACCAGACCTCAGGGGCGCGATTGCGCCCCGGGGTATCTCGAGGTTCCCTCGGGCGCAATTGCGCCCTTGAGGTTCATGCTTTGCATGCCCCGGAACGACGATCTGATTCCTAGCGCCGCACCACCCAGATCAGGATCAGCCCGCAGACCGCCGAGCCGATGCCGACGACACGCAGAATGTTGTCGGGTGTCGCCAGCGCGCTCTTCATCGCCCGGCGCATCCAGGCCGGGCTTGCGGCGAACAGGATGCCTTCGAGCACGAACAGGATTCCCAGTCCGATGAGGAAGTCGCCGAACGCTATGGACCTCATCGGATGGCCATCTCCCGCTTCATAGTTCTTCTTCTTGAAAGGCGGCGACGCATGATCCGCGTCGCCGCCCTGTGTTGGCGTTATTGTTTCGGCGCGGCGGCCGCCGCCTCAGGCGGTTTGCCACTGGCACTGCCGAAATATTTGAAGAATTCCGAGTCCGGCCGCAACAGGAAACGCGTGTCGCCGGACTTCAGGCCATTCTCATAGGCTGTCATCGAGCGATAGAACGCGAAGAAGTCCTGATCCTTGCTGTAGGCTTCGGCGAACAGGCGGTTGCGCTCGGCATCGCCGGCGCCGCGCGTCTGCTCGGCGGTCGAGTTCGCCTCTGCAACGATCACGGTTGCCTCGCGATCGGCCTTGGAGCGGATTTCCTGCCCCTTCTGCCCGCCCTGGGCACGGAACTCGGCGGCTTCACGCTGACGTTCCGTCTGCATGCGCTGATAGACCGCCTGGCTGTTCTGCTCCGGCAGATCGGCGCGGCGGATGCGCACGTCGACGACCTGGATGCCGTAGCCGTCGGCCTCCTTGTCGAGCTGATCGCGGATCCGCGACATCAGCTTCTCGCGCTCGTCCCGAACCACCGCGATGAAGTTGACCTCGCCGAGCACGCGCCGCAACGACGCATTCAACAGCGTGGTCAGCTGCAGGTTGGCGGACTGGATCGAGCCGACGCTGGTGTAGAAGCGCAGCGCGTCCTTGATGCGATAGCGGGCGAAGGCGTCAACGACCAGTCGCTTCTGGTCCGACGCGATCACTTCCTGCGACGGGTTTTCGAGATCGAGGATACGCTTGTCGATCAGGATGACGCTGTCGGTGAACGGAACCTTGAAGTTCAGGCCAGGCTGCGTGACCACGTCAACCGGCTTGCCGAACCGGACCACGAGGGCCTGCTCGGTCTGCTGCACGGTGAACACCGAGCTGTAGGCGACGATGATCAGGACGAACAGGACGATCAGGGCCGCAATGCCCGCGACGGGGGACCTCATCGCGTGCCCCCCTGCTGCTGGCCGGTCGTGGCCGGCGCTGGCGGACGCCGCGTCGTCAGCTCGCTCAGGGGAAGATAGGGCACGACGTTCTGGCCCTTGCCGCCGTCGTAAACCAGCTTGTCGGCGCCACCGAGCACGCGCTCCATGGTTTCCAAATAGATGCGTTCGCGCGTCACGTCCGGGGCCTTCTTGTACTCTTCGTAGATCTTCAGGAAGCGCGCGCTCTGGCCCTTGGCCTCGGCGACCGCCTGCTCCTTGTAGCCTTCGGCGGCCTGGATGATCTGCGCGGCCCGGCCGCGTGCTTCGGGCACGACGCGGTTGGCGTAGGTCTGCGCCTCATTCTGCGCGCGCTCGAGGTCGGCGCGCGCCGCCTGCACGTCGCGGAACGAGTCGATGACCTGCTGCGGCGGGTCGACCTTCTGCATCTGCACCTGCGTGATCAGGATGCCCGCGCCATAGGTGTCGAGCGTCCTCTGCATCAGGTCCTGCACGGTCGTTTCGGTCTGGGTCCGCGCGCCGGTGAGGATCGGCTGAATCTCGGACCGGCCGATCACCTCGCGCATTGCGCTTTCGGCAACCGCCTTCACGGTGCCCTCGGGGTTCTGGATATTGAAGAGGTACTCGCCCGCGGCATTCGGCTTGATGCGCCACAGCACGGTGAAGTCGACGTCGACGATGTTCTCGTCGCCGGTCAGCATCAGGCTCTCCTCCGGCACGTCGCGCATGGTGCGGCCGCGCCGGGCGGGATCGTCGATCAGCGTCATGCCGATCGAGGTCGTATTCACGCGCAGCACTTTCGGCAGCAACACTGTCTCGATCGGATACGGCAGGTGATATCGCAGGCCCGGCTGCGCATCGCGCACATACTTGCCGAACCGCAGGACCACGCCGAGCTCTTCGGACTGAACGCGGAAGATGCCGGTCGCAAACCAGATCACCAGCGCGGCGGCCAGGATCAAGGCGATGCCGACGCCGCTGAAATGCCCGCCGGGCAGCCATTGCTGCAGCCGGTCCTGACCGCGGCGCAGCAGATCCTCAAGATCCGGCGGCCTTGGTCCAACCGATTGCGGACCTGTGCCCCACGGCCCTTTCGGACCCGAGCCCCACGGCCCCCCGCCCTGATTTTTCCACGGCATCAAAGATCTCCTCGGCAAGTCCGGGCGGCGATGCCCGGGCTCGAATGTCCGGCCCGGTTATAGGGGACCGTCGGGGCCCTTACAACGCAAGCTTCCTGGCGAGACGAGCTATGCGTCGGGGCAAATTTGTCAATGCAAACATTGGTTAACGTCGGCCGCGCCGACGATATGTCACATAGGAGAAGTCGGCGCTGTCGTCCGGTCCGGCGGGATTCCGCACACGCGCGACCTCTTCCCAGTCCTTCGCATCGATTATGTCAAACCGTGTATCGCCGTCAGGCCTGGCATGGACTTCGGTGATTTCCAAACGATCGGCAACACCCATCCATTGGGCATAAATCTCCGCGCCGCCGATGACGGCGATTTCGGTGGCGAAACGCCGCAGCGCGTCGCCATGAGCAACAGCGCGCGCGTTTTCGAACGACGTCGTCACGACGGCGCCCCGAGCCTGGTAATTCACGTCACGCGTCACCACGATGTTGGTTCGTCCCGGAAGCGGCCTGCGCAGCGATTCAAACGTCTTGCGTCCCATCACGACCGGCTTGTTCATGGTGATGGCCTTGAGGCGCTGCTGATCGGTTTTCAGCCGCCACGGAATTGTGTTGTCGCGCCCGATCACGCCGTTCTCGGCGACTGCAACGACGAGCACGATCTCCATCAGCGTACTCCCTTGGCCAGCGCCGTGAGGGCGGCATCGGAGACGCGGCAAATCGTCCATTCGTCCATCAGCTCGGCGCCGAGCGATTTGTAGAACGCGATCGACGGCGCGTTCCAGTCGAGCACCGCCCATTGCAGGCGCGACCATCCGTTGGCGACGCATTCCTGCGCCAGATGCACGAGCAACGCCTTGCCGATGCCCTTGCCACGCAGCGCCGGCCGCACGAAGAGATCCTCCAGATAGATGCCGTGGCTGCCGGCAAAGGTAGAGAAATTGACGAACCAGACGGCGAAGCCTGCGGGCTCGCCGTTCCATTCCGCGATGTCGCAGAACAGCCGCGGATTGGGGCCGAACAGCGCCTCGGCAATGTCGGCCTCGCTGGCGCGAACCTCGTGCAGCAGCTTTTCGTATTCGGCGAGCTCGCGAACCAGCGAGAAAACCAGTCCGGCCTCATCGGGCCGCGCGCGGCGGATGGTGAGAGACATTCAATCCCTCACACCGCGACTTCGGCCTTGATGTGCGGGTGCGGGTCGTAACCCTCGAGTTTGAAGTCCTCGTAACGGAACGCGAAGATGTCCTTCACATCGGGATTGATCGTCATCGTCGGCAGCGGCCGCGTCGGCCGCGTTAGCTGCAACTTCGCCTGCTCGAGATGGTTCGAATAGAGATGCGCATCGCCGAGCGAATGCACGAAGTCGCCGGGCTTCAGGCCGGTCACCTGCGCCACCATCATGGTGAGCAGCGCATAGGAGGCGATGTTGAAGGGCACGCCGAGGAAGACGTCGCCGGAGCGCTGGTAGAGCTGGCACGACAATTTGCCGTTGGCGACGTAGAACTGGAACAGGCAGTGGCACGGCGGCAGCGCCATCTTGTCGACCTCGGCCGGATTCCAGGCGCTGACGATCAGCCGCCGCGAGTCCGGGTTGCGCTTGATCATCTCGATGACGTTGGCAATCTGGTCGATGCTGCGGCCATCAGGCGCGGGCCATGAGCGCCATTGCGAGCCATAGACCGGGCCGAGATCGCCATTGGCGTCGGCCCATTCGTCCCAGATCGTGACGCCGTTGTCGTTGAGATATTTGATGTTGGTATCGCCGGCGAGGAACCAGAGCAGCTCGTGCACGATCGCCTTCAGCGGCAGCCGCTTGGTGGTCAGCATCGGGAAGCCGGCCGACAGGTTGAAGCGCATCTGATGGCCGAAGATCGACAGCGTGCCGGTGCCGGTGCGGTCGTGCTTCTCCGCGCCGTCGGCGAGGATGCGTTCGAGCAGATCGTGATACTGGTTCATGGCGTCTGTTTCGGGTCTTCGAGGAAACGGCGAACTTAGCGGCCGAGGCCGCCGGCCGACACGCCGATTCGGCTGATTGCAGCGATTATACCCCGAAAAATGAGCACCTCCGCACCAAACGGCAAGGGGCGGAACTCGCGTCCCGCCCCTTCCCTATCCGCTTGATTGCATTGGCTTAAGTTGCTGGCTTGAGCACCGGCGTCCACTTCGCGATCTCACTTCTGACGAGCGTCGCCAGCGCCTCCGGCGTGCGGTTGGCGGGCGCCGGGATCACGCTGCCGAGTTCCAGCAGGCGCTTGCGGACCGCCTCGTCGTCGAGCGCCTTGGTGGCGGCCGCGCTCAGCGTGGCGATGACGGAGGGCGGCGTTCCCTTCGGCGCGAAGATCGCGTTCCACGCCTGGGCCTGGTATGCCGGGAGGCCGGCTTCGGCTGTGGTCGGCACGTCAGGCAGCGACGGATTGCGCTCGGGCGTTGCGATCGCATAGGCCTTGATGGTGCCGGCGTTGATCTGCGGCACCGCGTTGACGATCTGGTCGCACATGTAGTCGACCTGCCCCGCGACCAGCGCATTCATCGCAGGACCGGTGCCGTTGAAGGGAACCCCGACCGGCTTGACGTCGAGGATCGAGTTCAGCAGCTCGCACGACGCATGCGAGACCGAACCGACACCGGCATGCGCGGCGTTGACCTTCTCGGCATTGGCCTTCACGTAGGCCACGAATTCCTTGAGATCCTTCGGCGGAAAATCCTTGCGCGCGAGGATCAGGATCGGCGTGCCGGCGAGCAACGCCACGGGCTCGAAATCCTTCTCCGGATGATAGGCGAGCTTCGGATAGAGCGGCACGGAGGCCGCGTGCGTGCCCATATGTCCGGTGATCAGCGTGTAGCCGTCATTGGCGGCGCGCGCCGCGCGGGTGGTTGCGGTGGTGCCGCCGGCGCCGACCACGTTCTCGATGACGATGCTCTGTCCGAGTGTCTGCGCCATGTTGGCGGTGACGATGCGCGAGATGACGTCGGTCGGACCGCCGGCCGCGAACGGCACAATCATCGTGATGGTGCGCGTCGGATAATTCTGCGCCGAGACCGGCGCGGCGACCACGCACAGTGAAGCGACCGTGGCAAGGCACGCGCCCGCAAGCGAGCGAACGGACATCATCTCGAATCCTCCCTGAGAACGTCCAGGCAGAACGTCCAAGCAAACAAAAATGCCGACCCAATCGGGCCGGCATTTTCATTTCATGAAGCTGCATCGAAAGTCTACTCGACTTCCGCCTGCGGCGCGCGGACGCAGGCCGACGTGCGATCAGCTCTCCGATTCCACGAACACCTCATCACGCTTGGCGCGCAGCGCCGGCAACACCGCGAGCAGCAACAGACCGCCTGCGATCGCAAGCAGCACCGCCGACAGCGGCCGCGAGATGAACACGCTCCAGTCGCCGCGCGAGATCAAGAGCGCGCGCCGCAGGTTCTCTTCCATCAGCGGTCCCAGCACCATGCCGAGCAGCAGCGGCGCCGGCTCGAAATCGTGCTTGATCAACCAGTAGCCGACCAGCCCGAAGACACCGGCCAGGATGACGTCGACCGGCGCGTTGTTCACGGAGTAGATGCCGATCGAGCAGAAGATCACGATCGAGGGGAACATCAGCCGATAGGGCACGCGCAGCAGGCGGACCCAGATGCCGACCAGCGGAAGGTTGATGATGATGAGCATCAGATTGCCGATCCACATCGAGGCGATCATGCCCCAGACCAGATCGGGCTGCTTCTGCATCACCTGCGGGCCCGGCACGATGCCGTGAATGGTCATCGCACCGACCATCAGCGCCATCACCGCGTTCGGCGGAATGCCGAGCGTGAGCAGCGGGATGAACGAGGTCTGTGCCGCGGCATTGTTGGCGCTCTCCGGCGCCGCAACGCCTTCGATCGCGCCGCGGCCGAAGCGTGACGGATTTTTCGCGAGCTTCTTCTCCAGCGTATAGGCCGCGAACGACGCGATGACGGCGCCGCCGCCGGGCAGGATGCCGAGGATCGAGCCGAGCACCGTGCCGCGAAGGATTGCAGGCGTGGAATCCGCGATGTCCTTCCGCGTCGGCATCAACCCGGTGATCTTCTGCTGCACTAGGTCGCGGTTCATCTCGGAACCGGCGTCGAGGTTGCGGATGATCTCGGCAAAGCCGAACACGCCCATCGCCACCGTCGCAAAGCCGAGGCCGTCGGCAAGCTCCGGAATATTAAAGGCCATACGCGAGGCGCCGGTCTCGATGTCGGAGCCCACCATCGAGAGCAGCAAGCCGAACACGATCATCGCGATCGCCTTCAGCACCGAGCCCTTGGCGAGCACGACTGCGAAGATCAGGCCGAGCACCATCAGCGAGAAATATTCGGCCGGACCGAACGCCAGCGCGAGCTTGGTCAGCGGCGCGCCGAGCACCGCGATCAGGACGGTGGCGACGCAGCCGGCGAAGAACGAGCCGATCGCGGCGATCGCGAGCGCAGGACCGGCGCGGCCCTGCTTGGCCATCTGGAAGCCGTCGAGCGCGGTGACGACCGATGTCGCCTCGCCTGGAATGTTGACCAGGATCGACGTGGTCGAGCCGCCGTACTGGGCGCCGTAATAGATGCCGGCGAGCATGATCAGCGCGCCGACCGGCGGCAGGCCGAAGGTGATCGGCAGCAGCATCGCGACGGTCGCGATGGTGCCGATGCCCGGCAGCACGCCGACGAGCGTGCCGACCAGCGCACCGATCAGACACATCAAGAGATTCATCGGCGAGAAGGCGACGGCGAAACCGTGTGCGAGATTGGCAAAGAGTTCCATCACGTCCTCACTGGATCAGGAAACGCGGGAACATCGGCATCGGCAGTCCCAGCACGTAGGGGAAAAGGAGCGCGCAGCCAAGCGTCAGGCAGGCGCCGACGATGATGGCCTCGAGCCATTTGGTCTCATGCGAGCCGAGCGCTGCGATCAGGAAGCTCGAGAACGCCGAGACGACAAGCCCGAGGGGCCTGATGGCCAATGCGAAGAACAGGATCGACAGCGCCACGAAGAATGGCCCGCGCCACGAATAGGCCGCGATCGGCGGGCCCTCGTTGAGGATCCCCGTCAGCGCGATGGCGGCACCAAGCAGCAGCAGCAGCACCGCGAACATGCGCGGCGCCGTGCCGGCACCGAACGAAAATCCGTGCATGCCCTGTAGATCACTCGACGCCCACAGCGCAAACACGGCGATCGCCATCAGTGCGATGCCGCCGACAAAATCCTGCGGTCCGCGCACCCATTTCGGCAAGATGGATTTGACTTGCGCCTGGCTCGGCGTGTCACTCATGATTTCGCTCCCCCGGCAGGGTTTCCCGCCCGATCTGATTGGATGGCTTGTGATGATGGCCCCGACGACTTGCTAGCGATTTTCGCCGGACAACGCCAGCGAAACCAAAAATGCCGCCGGCAAGCGCGGCTGCGACATCATGCTCGGGGACGATCCAATTTTGGTCTAATGTTTGCAGCAGGATCAGCCCGCTCGCGGCCGACGATGGAACCAGCGCCCGCTTGAATGATCGCGGACAAGCGCGAATGGCGCGAGCGTTCGAGGAAGCGGCTCACATACATAATGGGCAAGCAGTGCGGTCGGTCCACGCATCGCAATTGTTGCCGCCAATGCGCCGACAACCCTGCGACAGAATAGCCTATCCGCTCCGCGATCAGCACGCTCAGTCCCGGCGACAACTGCGAGATCGCAAACAGCGACATCAGGCCGAAGGTCCAGAGCAGCGTCGCGAGCTCATGGCGTCACCTTGCGGCGCGTCACGATCGCGATCGAGTCATGAGGATATGGCCTATGACATCGCGCCGCTCCAGCACCACCATCTCGAAGACGACGGCGATCAGCAGTCCGACCACGGCGCCGAGCAGACGCCGCAGCGCATCGATCTCGCCGTAGATCGCCGAGGACAGTCGCGATGGCCCGGGACGGCCGACCAGGCCGGCGAAGTCGGCAAGCTAGCGCCGACGATGCCCGACCAAGCCTGGGCCGGCCCCCGCCAAAGCTGGCCAGCGACGTGCGGCAGAGGCCGGGAACAGCTTCAGCGGGCCGTGCCGATTGGGGTGACATGGCCGCGAGGGCGGCCTCGTGGCCGCGCCAACCCCGATCGAGACGGTTTTCGCGCGGGAAAGGCCCTGAATCGGCTCTGTTTTTCTTCGACCGCGCACTCTATATTAGGAGTGCCGGTTCGCCGGCTATGGAAATAAATGGCCGTCGCAATAAACCATTCGGACCCGGGGGCGGTACCCGGCGCCTCCACCAAAACCCATCACGGGTGGCTTTTGGCGGGGGCGAAATAGGATCGACGAGGGCGTAAAGGGCGTGTTTTTTCTCGGTATGGTTCCGCCGACATCGGGCCATTGCAATAGTTGCCAACGACAACTTTGCTCCGGTTGCTCAGGCTGCGTAACGCAGTTTGAAAGACCATCTTAAAGTCCTAGCGGGTTAAGCTCCGCTAGGCGGGGTTCGGAGGCACCTGGCAACAGAAGCCTCCACTTCATTTTTTTGGGCGCGTGCTTCCGCGCCCATTTCCATTACCCCCTGCTGATTTCCGGCTCCCGGCGGGGTAGCATGGCCCAGGGGCGAGTCGGACGGCTCCGGCCCCCTTGAAGCCGGCCATTTTCGAAAGCGACGGGATACTCATGGCGACCGATCACATCCGATATGACGTGCTGGCGCGGGATGCGCTGCGCGGGGTGCTGCGCCAGGTCCTGGCCGACGCTGCCGAACATGGCCTGCCGGGCGAGCACCATTTCTACATCACCTTCCTGTCGACCGCCGCCGGCGTGAAGATATCGCCGCGGCTGCTTGCGCAATATCCGGAAGAGATGACCATCATCCTGCAGCACCAGTTCTGGGACCTGGTGGTGACCGAGGATCGCTTCGAGGTCGGCCTGTCGTTCGGCGGAATCCCCGAGCGGCTGACGGTGCCGTTCGCCTCCGTGACGCGCTTCCTCGATCCGTCAGCGCCATTCGACCTGCAGTTCGACGCCTCGGATGCGGTGGCCGAAGCGCCGCCGTCCCAGGTGCCGGCCGCGACGCCGGCGACCTCCCTTCCCGCGCCACAGGCCCGCGCGGCGCCCGAGACCATCGAGGCCGAGACAGCGGACGAGCCAGCCAAGCCCAGCGAAGGCGCCGAGGTGGTGCGGCTCGATCGCTTCCGCAAGAAATAATCTAGACACAGACCAATCATCGACCCTGTAGGATGCTTGCGAAGACCGGGGTGACGGATCGTCATCCCGGACTATCTTCTGCATGAGCGTGACCTTGCGCCGACGTTTCGCGTTTGGCACGTCGGATCATGCGCAGACGAGACGCAACGGAAAGCATCCATGGCCCGATCGACCAGACCATCCAAGGCAACCACCCGCAGCGAGACCGACAGCTTCGGTCCCATCGACGTTCCTGCCGATCGCTACTGGGGCGCGCAGACCGAACGCTCGCGGCAGAATTTCAAGATCGGGCGCGACCGGATGCCGATCGCGATCGTCCACGCGCTCGGCATCGTCAAGCTCGCTGCCGCCGAGACCAATCGCGAGCTTGGCCAGCTCGACGCGCGCCGTGCCGGCGCCATCGTCCGCGCCACCAGGGAAGTGATCGAGGGCAAGCTCGACGATCATTTTCCGCTGGTGGTCTGGCAGACCGGATCGGGCACGCAGACCAACATGAACGTGAACGAGGTGATCGCCAACCGCGCCAACCAGATGCTCGGCGGCGAACTCGGCGCCAAGAAGCCGATCCATCCGAACGATCACGTCAATATGAGCCAGTCGTCGAATGATTCATTCCCGACCGCGATGCATATCGCCGCCGCAACGCGGATCATCTCCGACCTGGTTCCCGCACTGACCGAACTGCATCGCGAGCTGCGCAAGAAGGAGAAGGCGTTCGCCAGGATCGTCAAGATCGGACGCACGCACACCCAGGACGCGACGCCGCTGACGCTCGGCCAGGAATTCTCCGGCTACACCGCGCAGGTCGAGAGCGGCATCGCACGCTTGCGCGTGGCGGTGAAGGATCTGTTTCCGCTGGCGCAGGGCGGCACCGCAGTCGGCACCGGGCTCAACTCGAAGCCGAGATTCGCCAGGACCTTTGCGCGGCATGTCGCCAGGATCACCAAGCTGCCGTTCACGAGTGCTGCGAACAAGTTCGAGGCGCTCGCCTCCAACGACGCCTATGTGCTGGTGCATGGCGCGATCAATTCGGTCGCGACCGGCCTGTTCAAGATCGCCAACGACATCCGCTTCCTCGGCTCCGGCCCGCGCTCGGGCCTAGGAGAACTGATCCTGCCCGAGAACGAGCCGGGCTCTTCGATCATGCCGGGCAAGGTGAACCCGACCCAGTGCGAGGCGGTGACGATGGTCTGCTGCCAGGTGTTCGGCAATGAAACCGCGATCACGATCGCCGGCAGCCAGGGGCATTTCGAGCTCAACGTATACAAGCCCGTTTTGGCATATTGTATGATAAATTCCATTCAATTGCTGTCCGACGTCGTGCGCTCGTTCACCGAGCATTGCGTTGTCGGCATACGCGCAGACGAAAAGCGCATCAGCGAGCTGATGCAGCGTTCGCTGATGCTGGTGACCGCGCTCGCGCCGAAGATCGGCTACGACAACGCAGCGAAGGTCGCGAAATCAGCACATGCGCGCGGAACGACGTTGAAGGAAGAAGCCCTGCGGCTCGGCTTTGTATCTGCAGATGAATTCGATCGTCTGGTGCAGCCGGACAAAATGACACACCCGGGCTAGGTGAGTAATTCAATGTCCGGATAATTACGGTCAGCGCGCGTGATATAATTATGGATCATAACGCCTAAAGACTAAGGCAGCTCATCTATCAGCTCTGCGCTGACGCATGGTACAGCAAGACAGACGTCAAGTTTTCGCAGAGCGAAACCGATTCTTTGATGCTATCACGAAGCATCAAAATGAGGATTCTGGATGGATATCGAACCAGGCGCACAGCGCGGCCACTCTTGCTTTCGTCACGATGCATCACCAACTCGGATGAAGGGACGATGAGGACGAGCATGGGCGACGTGGTCAACTTGAAACGGTTCAAGAAGCGCAACGAGCGCGAACAAGCAGCGAAGCAGGCTGACGCCAACCGTGCGCTATTTGGTCGCACCAAGACCGAACGCGCACGCGACGAGGATATCGCCGAGCGCAACGCGCGCCTGCTGGATCAACATCACATCGATGGCGGAGAAGCGTCATGAAATCTCCCGTCGTCAAACGTTCGATCGTCGTCGCCGGACACAAGACCAGCGTCAGCCTCGAAGAGGCGTTCTGGAACGGCATGAAGGAGATCTCGGGTCTCCGAAACATGACGCTGTCGGAGCTGGTCGGCGAGATCGACAGCAATCGCCAGCAGGGCAATCTTTCCTCGGCGATCCGTCTCTTCGTGCTGGATTATTTCCGTTCGCGCGCCACGCCGGCCGTGCCGGCGGACGTCAGGCCGCAACAGGTCGATACGCGCCAGCAGGCCTGACAACCTGCCCGGTCCCGCGACCGGATCGCTGCCATGCTATAGAGCATGCGATCGGGTTGTCGCGCGGACATCAGGATGAAAGTCAAACGCATCGTAGCCGACATTGCCGCCGCTGACGTGGCGGCAGCGGCGCGCTTCTATCGCGACGTCCTCGGGCTCGAGCCGCTGATGGATTTCGGTTGGATTGCGACCTACGGCTCATCCGAAACGATGCAGGTTCAAATCAGCTTCGCATCCGAAGGTGGCTCCGGCACGCCGGTGCCCGATCTCTCGATCGAGGTCGATGATCTCGACGAGGCGCTTCGTCGCGCGACGGCGGCCCGCATCGCGATCGAATATGGGCCGGCGATCGAGCCGTGGGGCGTTCGGCGCTTCTTCGTGCGCGATCCCTTCGGCAGGCTGGTCAATATTCTCCAGCACCGCTCGTAAGCGAGAGCGACGCCGGTTCGCGTGATGAAACGCGTCAAGACGAGGATCCAGCGCTTCGGCTCGGACTCGATCAGAACCGAAATGCTTTAGTTCTGCATCGCGGGTCGCGGCGGCGGATTGGCAACCTGCGGTGTCAACGACAATGGCGGACGCGGCCGCGGCCTGACCGTGCCGGGCGCCGGCTTGACC
>NZ_LNCU01000010.1:203405-217707 GCF_001542415.1 Bradyrhizobium macuxiense | reverse complement strand
TGGCGGCCGGAGGAACGGCCGGCGGACGCGCCGGGGCAACTATCTTCGGCTTCGGCGGCACCACGCGTCGCGGATCGCGGCCGGGCACCGGCGCGTCAGCAGGCGGCAACGCCGCCGAATCGCCATTAGGCGCAGCGGGCAAAGGCAGCGCGGATTGCGGAGGAACGGCCGCCGGCGTGGGCTCCGGTGGCGGCGGATCGCCGCGCTCGATGGCGTCGAGCCGCCGCGTCTCGCGATCGATCGCGCGCACCGCAAGCCACGACGACAGCGCCGCAATGTCGACGCTGCGCGTCAGTCCATCGGGCGTACCCACCGCAAGCAACTGGATTTCCGGACGGCTGTTGGCCGTGCCGATTTGCGTCGAAGCCAGCGCGGCGCGGATATCGGCCTGGTCGGCCGGGATGTCGTAGCCGCCCGATATGACGGCATTGGCGCCGTTGGCCGCAAGCGTGGTGGCGCCGACGCGGATGCGGCCGTCACGAATGTTGAAGGGAATTTGCGCTGACGCGATCGACAGCGCGCCGCTTGCGAGCACCGGCTCGATGATCTGCTTCAACCGCGCATCGTCAGTCGCCTGCCCGCTGTCGCTTGCGCGGATCGCAACGTCGAACGCCCGCGGGTCGAGGCCCGGAAGGTTCAATCCCTCCAGCGTCACGGTGCCGCTGCCGGAAAGTGCGCCTGTGAGTGCCGACACGCTGCGGCCCTGCGTCAACAGCGTCATCTGCATCGACGCGCGCGCCTTGGGCATCGCAAGATTGCGATAGTGCAGTGCTGAACCGTCGATGTTCGAAAGCTGAACGTTTGCGTTCAGCGCCAGTCCATTCACTCCCTGTCGCGCATCGATGCTGGCTGTTGCCTCGCCGCCGCCGATCTTGCCCTTGATGCCGTCGAAGGTCAGCGACTGCCCGTCAGCCCTGATGGTGCCGCTCACCGGCTGCAACTCGGCGCCACCGGGCAGCAGGCCGCGCAGCGCCACGAACGTCACCTTGCCGCGCCAACCCCTGGTCAGCCCCGCGCCGAGCGGCTCCGTGGCATCATGGCCGGCACCACCGACCGCGGCTGCAAAGATCGGCGCCAGCGTGATCTGGTCGAGACCGAGCTCGCCCTCGACGCCCTTCTCGTCGGCGAGCGTCACCGCGAGGTGCCCACGCAGCCGCGAGCCGGCAACGATGCTGTCGAGATCGTCGAACGTCAGCTTGTCGCCGGCAACCGTGACTCGCGACGACAGGCGGATGTTTCCGGCTTGGTCTGATGATTTGAGGTCGAGCAGCGGACCGACGTCGGCGCTGCGGACGCGGAGATTGACGCTCGACTTGGTATCCTTCGCCCACGGCTCCGCGGTGCCTTCGGCATCCGCATCGAGGCCCGCGCCCCAGAGCCTGGCCTTGACCCGCAATGGCGCGCGCCATGCGCCGCTCACCGTGCCCTCAAACTGCGCTGGGCCAGCGCCGGCCGCTACCGCATGGTCAAGCCCAAGCAGCGCCAGCAGTGCACTGCCCTCGCCGGCCGAGAATTTAGCCTCGGCCGCAATGTCGCTGCGGCCCAGCGCATCGAGATCCAGCTTTTGAATTGCAGCGACTGGCGGCGTCGCCGAGATCACGGTGCGTCCCTTGACCTGCGGCGCATCGAGATCGAGTGTCGCTTGCGCGGTGGTTCGATCGGCGGTCTTGCCCTTGCCGAGTTCGAGCGCAAGCTTCGCGTGGACCGGACCGGCATCTGCCCGAAGCACGCCAAGGCGCGTAGCGAGCGATGGCGCGAATGGCTGGACGATCGCGGCAAGCCGGCCAAGCGAGGCGGCCGTTGCATCGACCGCCAATCTACCGGTTGAATTGACGGGGTCGAAGTTGCCGCTGCCGTCCAGCGTCACATTGTCGGCCTGGCCGATCTTCAGCCGCTCGAGCGAGATGGCTTTGGGATTATAGGCGACCTTTGCCAGCAGCGGCCGCAACTCCTGGCCCGCGGAGACGGCGCGCCCGACGTCGAGCGACAATTGCGCCTCGTCGGGCCATTCGGCCTGCGGGCCGAGCAACGAACGGACAAAGGCCGCGGTCGCATCGAGATCGAGCCGCTCCGCCTTCAGCTGCGCCTCGATCTTCGAGCCGCTGGTCGCCTCGCGATGCAAAACCGCGACGTGGCCTTGGACGACGCCACCCTCGATCTCCGCCCTCATGGCATCGATCGCAAAGCCCGCCGGCGACACCGTGACGTCGCCGCGCAGCCGCAGCGGCTTCTGGCTGTGATAGGCGATATCGCCACGCCCCTGCAGCCAGACCATCAACGCATCGGGATCGGACGATTGGATATCGAGCGCGGTCTTGAAGCCGTTCGAAGCGCCCGCTTGCGCGCCGGCGTCGCTCATCGAAACCTGTGTCGAACCCGGCGCGCGAAATTCCATCCGGCGCACCATCCAGGCCTTCGCGTCCGACTGCAGTTCGGCCGAGATGTCCTGCAAGGGGCGGCCGCCAAGCATGATCTGTTCGGAGGCCAGCTCGACCTGCGCCGGAATCGGGCTCTGCGGTAGGCCTGCCAGGACTGCGCGCAAGGTCGGCAATACCCGCGCCGGCTCGGCGTTGCTGTCGCTGCCGTCCTTGGCGACGAATTTGTCCGCATCGAGTTGCCGCGCCGAGAGCGAGGCGTGCAGCAGCGGTGCGGCGCCGAAACGGACATCGCCGCTGCCCGCAAGCTTCAGCGCACGGTCCTCGGCACCATAGCTGACCTCGACCTGGTCGAGGCGCGCCGCCGAATAGTCGGCCTTCACTTTGCCCGTGATCCGCCACGGCGGCTCATCGCTCCGGCCGCGCTGTCCCGGCGCGCCCGCAAGCGTCATCATCCCCTCGAAACGTGGCGCGCGCGCCGCGAAAGTCAGGACACCGTCGAGATCGGCCGACAACGGCCGCTGGCCGGGATCGATGCTGAGATGCAGGCGGGTGCCATTGCCGTCAGGCTGCTGCCCCGACGACACCCGGAATGGATAGCGGTTGCCGGCATACATGAAGTTGCCGTCGCCGCGGATCGCGCCCGCCAGCGAGCGAACGTCGCCGCTGAAGGCAATGTCGCTCAGCTCGAGCGTGCTGCGGCTCGCCGCATCGTGCAGCGCAATGCGGCCAGTGAGGTTGAGACGGTCGATCGCGAGCGATGCCAGATTGGAGTTCCCGCTCGAGATCGGCCAATCGACCCGCCCCTTCGGATCGAGCCCGAGATCGAGCGACACGCCGTTGATGGTGAGCTCGTTCGCGCGCCATTCGCCGCGCATCAGCGAGCTCAGGCTGAATTCGACGTCAAGCTTGCCGGCGCGGACCTTGCCGGGATCGTTCGCGCTGCCGACGGTAACGTTTTTCAGCCGCAGCGACGGCGCCGGCAGCAGGCGCGCGTCAAGGTCGCCGGCGACGCGGACTGGCGCGCCAACGATCTTCGTCGCCTCCTCCTCGAACTGCGGCCTTAACTGGTTCCAGTCGACGAAATATGGACCGACCAGCGCGGCCACCAGTGCAAGAATGAATGCGATTGCCAGGCCGAGCAGCGTCGTCTGCACGGTGTCTCCCTTTGAGCCCGCTCCGCTTGCGGCCTACCCGTGGCCGAACGTGAGCCGGAGCAGCCCAATATATAGAGACAAGTATGGCGAAGTCACAGCGACTTTGCTGCTGCGACGTCAGGCCGGAAGCGGTTTTCCGCTCAACAGCGCGTGCGCTCCCGCGGTCGCGGCGGGAGCGCGGAGCGATCACCAGCTCGCGGGCAGCTGCTTCAGCCCGCGCAGCACGAAGGTCGGCCGCCATTCGGGATTTTCCGCGTCATCGAGCCGCAGGTCCGGAATCCGGCGCAGCAGGGTCGCGATCGCGACCTCGGCCTCGATCCGCGCCAGCTGGGCGCCGAGGCAGAAATGGATGCCGCCGCCGAACGACAGCGGCTTCACGTTCGGCCGCTGGATGTCGAGCCGTTCCGGATGGTCGGGATAGACGGCGGGGTCGTGATTGGCCGAGCCGAGCAGGCAAAGCACGCTCTCGCCCTTCGGGATCCGCTTGCCGCCGAGATCCTCGATATCCTCGAGCGCCACCCGGCCAGTCATCTGTACCGAAGAGTCGTAGCGCAGGAATTCCTCGATCGCGTTGGTGATCAGGCCGGGATTGGCCTTGAGCAGCGCAATCTGGTCGGGGTTGCGATGCAGCGCCAGCAGGCCGTTGCCGATCAGGTTCACCGTGGTCTCGTGGCCGGCGCCGAACAGCAGGATGATGTTGGCGGTGAGCTCCTCATTGGTGAGCTTCTGGCCGTTCTCCTCGGCCTGCAGCAGTTGCGTGGTGAGGTCGTCGCCGGGCTGCTTGCGCCGCAGCTCGAACAGCTGGTGGAAGTACATCGCCGCCATCGCGTTGCCCGCGTTGCCCTGCTTGATCTCTTCTGCGGTCAGCGGCACAGGATCCAGGATCCGTCCGCCATCGCGCGAGCCGGTATAGAAGACCTCGCGATGCTCCCCGGGGATTCCCAGCATGTCGCAGATGATTGTCACCGGCAGGCGAAAGGCGAAGTCCTCGATCAAATCCATCTTCCCCTGCGGAATGATGCGGTCGAGCGTCTCGTCCACGATCTGCTGGATGCGCGGACGCATGTCCTCGACCCGGCGCGCGGTGAAGGCCTTTACGACGAGGCCGCGCAGGCGGGTGTGATCGGGCGGGTCCTGCTGCAGCATCCAGTGGCTCATGCTGCGAAAGACCGGTTCCTCCATGATGTCAGGGCCATAGCGGCGGATGGTGCGCTCGACATAGTCCTTGCCGAAGCGCTTGTCGCGCAGCACGAGGCTCACCTCGGCATGACGGCTGGCGACGAAGGCGCCGTGCGCGTTGACGTGCATCGGGTCCGTGGTGCGCAACCGCTCATAGTGCGGATAGGGATTGCGAATGAATTCCGGCGCCAGTGGATTGAAAAGCGGTTCGCTGCTCGCCGACTGAACATGCTCGTTCATGGTGACCTCGTTCGCTTGTCGCGCCGGTACCAGCACCATGGCGCGCCTTGATGTCATCCCTAGGGCCAGAACGCTGCGGTCCGGCTCGGTTCGTTCAATGCAACTCGATACACTCTTGTATCGAGTTGCATTTTGCCTTAAAATGCGCCGATGTCAAGGGTTCGAACCAGACCGACGCGCGACGACACCTGCGAGAAGCTGTTCGAGGCGGCGGCCCAGGTGTTCGAGGAACAAGGAATTGGCGGCGCCAGCATCGAGGCTATTGCGGCCGCGGCCGGCTTCACGCGCGGCGCGTTCTATTCGAACTTCAAGAGCAAGGATGAGTTGATCATCGCGATGCTCGAGGATCACGTCGATCAATCGATCCGGCGCAATCTCGACCTGCTTATCACGCACAAGACGCTTCCGGCGTTCCTCGAAGCGCTCCGCACGATGGATCGCAGCCGGCAGGATCCGCTCGGCCGCTCGCCGCTCCTGCACATGGAGATGATCCTGTTCGTGGCGCGCGCCGAGAAACGCCGGCCCGAACTCGCCAAGCGCCTGCGCGCGCGGCGCAAGCTCATCGCCGATATCGTCGTGACCGCGCAGAAGAACGCCGGCCGGAACGGCCGGCTCAACCCGGAATGGACCGGCGCCATCGTGCTGGCGCTGGAAGACGGCTTCCGCCTGCACCGTCTGATCGATCCCGAGACCACGCCGGCGGACAGCTGCATGCGCGCGATCATCGATCTGCAGCGAGCGATCGGCATCTCGCCCGCCTGATTGGGCTCAGGCGCCGCTCGCGATCTTGTGCATCTGCCCTGCGACGGCGCGGACCTTGCCCGGCGCGGCCTGCCAGATCGCGATCGCCGACAGCACGCTCATGACGATCCCGAGCGTGAAGCCAGCCGTATAGCTGCCCGAGAGATCGTACAACTGCCCGGTCGCCCACGGCCCCGCGGCGCCGCCGGCCAACGCGGCGAGCATGATGGTGCCGAAGATGCTGCCGTAGTGCCTGCCCTGGAAGATCTCCAGCACTACCGGCCCCATCACCGAGGTGAGACCGTAGCCGAGCGCGCCCTGCGTGAACACCATCAGATAGATCAGGGGCATGATCGGCCAATATTTCAGCGCCACCAGCGCGGCAAAGCAGATCACGAAGCCGAAGCAGGAGATCGCCCAGACCCATTCGCGGCCGATGCGATCGGACAGATGCCCGAGCCAGATCTGGCCGGGAATGCCGAGCAGGCTGACGACGCCGAGCGCCCAGACCCCGACATTGGAGCTGAAGCCGATGTCGAGCAGGAACTTGGTCTGGTGCACCTGCACCGCGTACCAGATGTACAGGCCGCAGAAATAGCCGACCGCAATCCACCAGAACCGCGCGGTGCGCAGCGCGCGGGGCAACGTCCAATCGGTGCCGGCCCAGACCGGATCGACGATGTTCGATGCCGGCCTGGCCGACGTCGCCGTCGGCGCGGCGTCGCCGTCCGGCTGTAGCCCTATATCCTCGGGCCGCTTGTGCAGCAACAGGTTGATCGGCGCGAGCACGACCAGCACCAGGACCCCCATCGCCGTGCACGCCGTGCGCCAGCCGGTGTGCTCGATCATGTGCTGCACCCAGGGCAGCAGCGTCACCGAGCCGATGCCGACACCGGCGAAAGCAAGCCCGATCGCCAGCCCGCGACGGCGGATGAACCAATTCGGCAGGAACAGCGACTGACCTGAATAGCCGAGGCAGACGCTGCCGGCGCCGACCAGCACGCCAATGGTGAGATAGAGATGCCAGGGCTGCGTGGTCAGCGGTGCCAGCAACAGCCCCGCACCCATCAAGAGGACGCCGAGCTCCATCACCGCGCGCGGCCCGCGACGGTCCATCATCCGCCCGATCAGAGGGCTCGCAATGCCCGACGCCACGAAGCCGAACGAGAACGCGCCTGCCGTGACGCCGCGCTCCCAGCCGAACTCGCTGATGATCGGCGGATAGAACAGCGAGAACGCGGTTCGCGCGTTGACGCCGATTGCCATGGTGACGAAGGTTACCGCGACAATGATCCAGCCGTAGAAGAAGGGAAGTCTCATGCCCGGGTTCTTCGCGTTACCTGCCCTAGGCACGGATGCCTCTTTTAGCCGCAGTCATGGGCACCTTGTTGCGTGTATCATAGCCGCCGAGTAACGGGCCCGTCTCACGCTCTTGCTCAAATCTTTGGAAGCGTCGCAAGGCGCGCAAGCCGGTCGGCACACCCAATCGGCACACCCAAGACGATCATGCCTTCCTTTGTGCCCTTGATGACGATATTGTTTCTCAATCCTTCGATCTTTTCTTCGTACAACAATTCACGGAACTATCAATAAATTTTGCAGAAGTATCAATAAAATGACCCCATCGGTGCCGGAAGTGCGACGACGTCTTGCGGCAATCCTTGCAGCGGATGTGGTTGGTTATACGCGTTTGATGGAGGCGCACGAGGAGAACACCCACGCGCGGCTCATGCAGTTGCGCTCGGACGTCCTCGACCCCGGTGTTACCGCGCAAAACGGCAGGATCGTCAAGAACACCGGTGATGGCTTCCTGGCGACGTTCGATACCGCGCGGGACGCAACGCGTTGCGCTCTTTCGCTGCTTGCTCGGGATCCTGGCTCAAGGTTGCATACCGTCTGGGATATGATGGCCGGGATCGCGAAGTCAGGCCGCCTATGAGTGGTGATCAGGCGAACAAGACCGAAGGGCAGGCCGTCCGGAACGAGCAATCGGATCTTCGGGCCGCAAGCGGCGGACTCGTGCGACAAGAAGCCGTTGTGCTGCTCGTCGATCTCGTGGAGTCGGTGCGGCTTATGCGCCAACATGAGACCGACAGTGTACGTCGCTGGGCTGACTTTGTTCGGATCGTAACCGCCCAAATTCTACCCCGCTATCGCGGCGTCCTGGTGAAGAGCCTTGGCGACGGTTTGATGGCGCGTTTCGAGGCGGTGCCGGACGCCGTAGCCGCAGCAGCGGAGATGCACCGCACGCTCTCCACGCAGAATGCCGGTATCCCCGAAGACCGTCGGTTCCACCTGCGTGCGGGGATCAATTCGGCCCTGGCCTGGAGCGACGGCATCGATATCTACGGGACAGGCGTGAACCTGGCAGCTCGGCTGGCGACGCTTGCTGGCCCGGGTGAAACGATTGCCAGCGCGTCCGCCCACGAACAATTGGCAGCCGCGCTGGCAAGCCTTGCCAATCCAGGCGAAACTATTGGCAGCGCCGCGGCGCGCGACGAGCTTACGCACGGGGTGGATGCGCTGTGCGAAGATCTGGGCGAATGCGTTCTCAAGCACTTTGACAACCCGGTGCGAGCGTATCGAGTTGGTCCAGCAAGTCCGCATCCCAGCCTCACCGCTCGGCGCGATTATGGGACACCCATGGAACCGACGATCGCCGTCATCCCTTTCAACGCGCGCAGCGACGCGCCCGCACACTTTGACGTCGGCAATCTCATTGCCGACAGCGTGATCTGGCGACTGTCGAAGTCACCGAATTTGAAGGTCATCTCGCGCCTGTCGACAAACGTATTTCGCGGTCGGATGAGCGACGTCGCCGAGGTTTCGGCTCATCTCGGCGCGACCTATATCCTGAGCGGCGGCTACGTGGTGGACGCGGGCCGGATTCTGGTGACAGCAGAGCTTTCCGCCGCGCGCACCAACCAGGTGGTCTGGACCGATCGGATGAAAGGAGACATTGCGGATTTATTGCAGCCTGAAAGCGAACTGGCTCAGCGCATCGCAAGCGCGGTGCATCTATCCGTCTTTGACGCCGAAGTTGAGCACGTTCTGACCCAGCCGCTGCCGACACTGGAAAGTTATTCGCTGCTACTCGGCAGCATTCGGCTGATGCATCGCTCCAGTAAGGAAGAATTTCTTCAGACCCGCAAGGTCCTCGACGAACTGATCGATCGGCACAGCCGGATTGCGGCGCCGCGCGCCTGGCTCGCCAACTGGTATATCCTGCGTGTTACGCGCGGATGGTCCGAGGACCGCAAGCGCGAGGCGACCGAAGCCCTGAACGCCAGCCACGCGGCACTGGACCGGGACCCATCGGATGCGCTTGCGCTGGCGACCGAGGGGTTCGTCCACTGCCATCTGCTGAACGATCTCGATACCGCGCGCAAGCGATGCGATCAGGCCGTCGACGCGAACCCGAGCCATGCGCTTGGCTGGCTGTATCGCGGCACGGTGAACGCTTTCAATGGCGAGGGCGAGGCTGCCGTCGCGGCGTCGCGACGAGCATTGGAGCTCTCCCCGCTTGATCCGCAGCGCTACTACTTCGAGTCGCTCGGCGCCACCGCCGAACTTTCCGCACATCGCTATGAGGAAGCCGAGCGGCTTGCGCGTTCCTCCCTGATACACAACCGCATGCACCCCTCTACCTGGCGGGTGCTCACGATCGCGCTCGTCTCGCAGGGACGGATGGACGACGCGCGCGCGGCATTGGCCGGCATGCGCAGGCTTGAGCCGGCATTGACCGTCGAACGATACATCGCGCGCATCCCGAATGCGCAACTCGAGACAGGCAGGCAATGGGCACGCTGCCTGGAAATGGCAGGTTTACCAACGACGAGCTGATTTTTCACCCAAGCAGACTTTATTCATGAGGAGGCGGCAATGGCTCAGCTAGGCGGTGCGGGAGGTGCAGGCGGCGCAGGTGGTGCGGGCGGAGCCGGCGGGGCTGGTGGAGCCGGCGGGGCTGGCGGAGCTGGTGGACCCGGCGGAGCTGGAGGGTCGTTCTTGGGAACGATGGCCGACGCCTACGCCAATTCAATCATGGTCGATGCGCTGATCCTGGGGCGCGAAGGTACGATCGTCCCCGAGCACCATTGCTACGCACCGCCACTGCCGGCGATCGATGACAAGCATCAATTGGAACGCTGGGAGCCGTGGATTCGCGCTTACATCGCGATCGGCGAAATGATGCAAGGGATAGTGCTTCGCAAAGCGCCGTCCGGTCATGCTTTCCAGGTCCTGTCTTCCGCGTCCCTGATCGCGGAGGTCGGACGTCCGAAACGGACGACCTTCGAGAAGCAGATCCCGCTGGTGCTGAGCTGGGCCGAACTACGCTCTGAGCGTGCCACGGAGATCATGGCGCAGATCGACCCGCAATACGCGTTCTGGTCGTCGATCGTCTACCTGCATCCCGACCGGACCCGGCGCACCTTCGAACTCATCAACCTTGTGCTGCAATTCTGCGTCTACGTTGAAATGCGATTCAAGCATGCGATGGGCTGTTACCGCCCGGTCGAATACAATGCCGAAGTGCAGCCGATGATCACGACCCCGGGTCACGGCAGCTTCCCGATGGGGCATGCAACGCAGGCCTATGCGGTGGTCCACGTGCTGAAAGCGCTGCTGGGCCTCAATCCGGCGCAACTGCGACACAAGATGGTGATCGACCAGCTCGAGCGACAGGCGGCACGCATCACGACCAACCGCGTGATCGCCGGAGTCCACTTCCCTGTCGACGGCATGGCAGGACGCATGCTGGGCATTGCCCTTGGGGAATACTTCGTCGGGCGTTGCAAGGCGGGCCACAAATTCCGGCGCCGCAAATTCCTCGCCGCCGGAATCGACAACGCCCCGCACACGGATTTCAATCCGTTCAATGCGAGCCAAAACATCCACGGCAGCGCATTTTACTCCGAAGCCGCGGGCGCGAATATCGTGAAATCCAACCTGATGGAGCATCTTTGGGACGCAGCGCAGTACGAGTGGGCGGGCAGATTCCCGTAGGCGAGGTGACGTACTGCAACCCGAAGCGGAGGATGTTCCATGCCCAAATACGACCTGCCGAGATGCTTTGGCCCGTATCTCCGGTACGCGATCTCGGCGAATTTCAGGAACTTCGAGTTCTTCGATGAGAAGAAACGACACAAGCTGTTTTTCCTCGTGGAGTTCAAACAGGCCGACATGGCAGTTGCGTTCCGGAGCAAGATGAAGAGGGCCGGATTCCACGTCGAGGCCGGTCCGGCCCTCGACGGCACGCGATATGCTACGCTTCGCACCGACAAGGCAGCGGTGCTCAACGCAATCGGGCTGGCGATCTGGGATGAGTACGTCTCCCGAGTGGAGCTCTCGCTGCCGCTGAAGCCGTCGCCAATGGTGGCATTCACCAAGCGGAGAATCAGTCGCATAGGCCCAGGCAAGCGACCAGCGGGAACGCTCCTGATTGGCATGCTTGACGACGGCTGCCCATTCGCTGCCGCACAGTTTCTCAGACACACAGCGAATGCCGGCCTCACCACTCGGGTTCGTGCGATCTGGGACCAGAACCAGGGCCGACAACAGGTCCAGATCAGGGATGGCGCCGGCATCCAGTGCCTGTTCGGGGAGCCACTGCAGGATTTCAACTACGGCCTCGAATTCCAGCGCGCGTCGGACGCACCAGGCAAGCCCGCGCGACAAATCGGCCTCGACGAATGGATCCAGTTGCACTCGACGCCGTCCGGCAGCGTCGACGAGGATGGCTGCTACGCGGATGCCGGCTTCACCAGCCTGAAGGGCCGATCGTCGCACGGCGCACATGTGATGGATGTGCTGGCGGGTCGTGTCCCGACCTCGTCACGGATCGGCCCTGCAACCGACCGCCGCGATCCGCCGAGTTGGCGCAGCGCCACGGATCCTGCGTCGAGCATCGATGTGGTGTTCGTGCAATTCCCCGAAATCTGCATCAAGGATGCGACCGGCGTTTGGCTCAAGGCTTACGTCCTCGACGGCATCCGGTACATCCTCTCGCATGCCGACCCAAACAAGACCGAGCGTGTCATCGTCAACCTCAGCTACGGTCCGACGACCGGCCCGCACGATGGCACATCGGAACTCGAAGCGGCACTCGCTGCGCTGGTCTCGGAATTCAATGGTGCCAACGGAAAGCCGAAGCTCGAGATCGTGCTGGCGGCGGGCAATTCCTATCTGAGTGAGGGCCACGTCGCCCTTACGCGAGACGACTCGCGCCCCAATCACATCGAATGGACCTGGCGGCTTCCGCCCGACAATTCAGTGTTGTGCTTTGCGGAGGTATGGATGAAGACGGCCGATGCTGGCGGTGTCGTCGTGACCCTTACCTCGCCCAGCGGCGCTGTCTATGCGCCGGCGCCTCCGCTTTCCTCCGGTCTCACCTCCGTCCCGGTTGCGCCTGCCGGGGTCGACGTCCCAATCGTCTGGGGCGATGATACGATGTGGCGGCTGCAGGTTGAACCAACCGTCGTTGCGCCGAAGATCGCCGCAGCCGAACATGGCGACTGGACTATCAAGGTCGCCGGCATCCGCGCTGCAGCGGAGCTTCACGCCTTTGTGGCGCGTACTGACCCCAATATGGGCGTGGCGCCGGGCGCCAAGCTTTCCTCTTTTGTCGACCCCACTTGGGAACGAACCCGGTCGGCCGAAGCCAATTGTATTCGAAGCGAGGGAGAGTTCGACAGGAGCGGATCGGTGGTCCGCCGCGACGGCACCCTCAACGGGATTGCGACCGCCGAAGACGCGGGGATACACGTAGCCGGCGGTTACATTCTATCGAATGGGCGCAAGTCGACCTATTCCTCGGCCGGCCCCGCGCGCAGCGGACCACTCACGCTCCGCCGCGGCCCGGATTTCGTGCTTCCCTGCGACGACTCGTACGCGCTCTCCGGCGTGCGCGGTGGAGGCAACAGGAGCGGCTCGGTGTTCAGACTCACGGGCACTAGCGCTGCAGCGCCTCAATTCGCGCGAGAGATCGCCGACGCGACTCCCCTGCAGCCGACCAACCCCCCCGGCACGCCGTCGGAAATTGGCAAACGCGGCGGAGGCAATCTGGACGCACCATAGGGTTTGCATCGGCGTCCAGTTCTCAAGCCTAGCCCAGCGCATGGCTCTCGTGGCCGAAATAGGCGCGCTCTAGCCGGTGTGCGAGATCGCTTTCGCCGGTCGGCGCCTCCAGCGCGATCGCGCCCTGCACTAGGGCGTAGACGCGATCGGCCGATGCCAGGGCCTTTTCCAGCAGCTGCTCGACCAGCAGCACCGATGTGCCCTGCGCGCGCAGCCGGCCGATGACGTTGAGGACCCGATCGACCAGCACAGGCGACAGT
The DNA here is from genome assembly GCF_001542415.1 of Bradyrhizobium macuxiense. GTDB lineage: Bacteria > Pseudomonadota > Alphaproteobacteria > Rhizobiales > Xanthobacteraceae > Bradyrhizobium > Bradyrhizobium macuxiense. Next base: position 204,681 of record NZ_LNCU01000010.1, on the reverse strand, counting down.
CCGGCCGAGGGTTCGTCCAGCATCAGGAGTCGCGGCCGGCGCACCAGGCCCTGCGCTACGGTCAGCATCTGCTGCTGTCCGCCCGAGAGCGCACCGCCGCGCTCGTTGCGCTTCGCGGCGATCTCCGGGAAGAACGCCAGAGCTTCCTCGACGCGCACGGCGCGTTCGGCGCGCGGCAGGTCGTAGGCGGCAAGCAGCAGATTATCCATCACGGAAATCTGCGTGAACACGCGATGCCCCTCGATCACATGCACGAGCCCGGCGCGCGCCGCATCGCGCGGCGTGGCGTTGGTCATGTCGCGACCGTCGAACCGCACCTGCCCGGCACTGACCGGCAGCAGCCCGGACATCGCACGCAGCAAGGTGGTCTTGCCGGCTCCATTGGGCCCGAGCAGCGCGACCACCTCGCCCGCGGTAATCGTCATCTCGATGCCATGCAGCACGCGGATCTTGCCGTAGCCGGATTCAAGCGCGCTCACAGCGAGCAAGGGTTCAGCCGCCGAGATAGGCACTGACGACCTCCTTGTGGGTGCGGATCTCCGCGGGCGTTCCCGCCGCCAGCACGCGCCCAAGGTTGAGTACGGTGACCTGGTGGCAGATGTCGAAGATCAGATCGGCATGATGCTCGACCAGCAGGACGCCGGTGCCGCGCCCGCAGATTGCCTTGATCAGCGTGGCCAGCCGCTCGATCTCGTCGTTGGAAAGGCCCGCCGCGGGCTCGTCGAGCAGCAGGAAATCCGGATCGAGCATCAGCGCCCGCGCGATTTCGATGAAGCGCAGCTCGCTGTGCTGCAGGCGATCGGCCCTGATGTCGGCGAGAGCATCGAGGCCGACGACGCCGAGCAGCGCCCGCGCCTTGGCCGCAAGCATCCGCTCGTCCGCGCCGTTGCGCGGCAAAGCGAGCATCGCCTCGACGAAGGTCGCCCTGCCCTCGATCGACCCGCCGATCATGACGTTCTGCAGCACCGAGGCCTCGCCGATCACGCGCGGCGTCTGGAAGGTGCGGGCGATGCCATAGGCCGCACGCAGCACGGGCTGCCCCGTCCGCAGGGCGGCGTCGCCGAGCGTCATGGTGCCGGCCTTGGCGGCATAATAGCCCGAGATCACGTTCAGCGTCGTGGTCTTGCCGCTGCCGTTCGGGCCGATCAGGCCGTGGATCTGCCCTGGTGCAACATCGAGGTCGAGCCCGTCGATCGCCTTCACATTGCCGAAGCTCAGCGCGATGCCGCGCAGCTTCAGCGCCTTGCCGCCGGCACGGCGGCGCACGATATCGGCG
>NZ_LNCU01000010.1:149486-203383 GCF_001542415.1 Bradyrhizobium macuxiense | reverse complement strand
CCGCCGGCCGTGGCACGATGGCGCGGTTGCTGGCGAGCGGACGGCGGTTGCGGAAATCGAGCAGCGCCGCGATGCCGCCGGGCATCACCAGCACGATCACGAGCAGAAGCACCGCATAGAGGAATGTCGACCACGACGCCAGCGGCGCAGCAATCTCCGGCAGGACTGTCAGGATGATGGTGCCGAGCATCGGCCCCAGGATCGAGCCGCGGCCGCCGATCAGGATCGCGATGAAGAACAGCACCGAGAGGTCGAAGGTGAAAGCATCGGGGGTGATGTAGGTCTGCAGCGTCGCGAACAGCCCGCCGGCGATCGCGGCCAGCGCACCGGCGAACAGGAAGATCGCGATCAGCATCCTCGGCTTGGAGATGCCGGTGGCTTCGGCGGCGACCTCGGCGTCGCGCACCGCGATCAGGGCGCGACCGAACCGGCTGCGCGCGATGTTGGCGCTCATCCAGGTCGCGACCACCGCAAATGCGATGCAGAGCCCGTAGAAGCCCCAGGGCGTGTCGAACGGCGCAGGGAATTGGGGCCCGGAGATGCCGATGCCGCCGCCCGTGACGCTCTGCCATGCCAGCGCAATCTGGGTCACGATGGTCGCAAAGCCCAATGTCGACATCGCGAAATAGAAGGTGCGCAGGCGCAATGCCGGCAGGCCGACGATCACGCCGAAGACCGCCCCGATCAGGCCGGCGATCGGCAGCGCCGCGAACACCGGCAGCGCCGGCATCACATTGCCCGCGACCAGCACGCTGGTGGCGTAGGCGCCGAGCGCCAGCAGCGCGACGTAGCCGATCGCGAGATGGCCGGCGAAGCCGACGACCAGATTAAGACCGGAGACCAGTACCCAGTAGATCGCCATGCGGGTGGCGATCAGCGCCCAATAGTCGTTGCTGACGAACGGCAGCAGCAGGGCCAACACCAGGATGCCGAGGAACGGCGCGACATGCGGCAGCGCCGTGCGCCACGCGCCGCCTTCGGTTCGGGGCGGAGTTGCGGTGACGGCGCTCATCACACTCTCCGCGCCGTCGATGCGCCGAACAGCCCCTGCGGCGCGGCGAGCAGCACGACGATGAACAGCGTGAACACCGCGACCGAGGAGAAGATGCCGCCGACCAGGAAGTTCGCGGCCTGCTGGAACAGGCCGAGCGCCAGCCCGCCGATGATCGCCCCGCGATTGTTGCCGAGCCCGCCGAGCGCGACCGGCACGAAGCCGTAGAAGTTCAACAACGCGCCGTTGGCGAAGAAGGCGAGCAGCAGCTGTCCGCCGGAATAGCCCGCGATGCCGCCGACCACGCCGGCAAGCGCATAACTTGCGACGCGCAGATTGCGCTCCGGCAGTCCAAGCGCCCGCGCCGCGAAATTGTCTTCCGCGATGGCGAGGAACGCGCGGCCGACCAGGGTGCGACGATAGAGATATTCGAGGCCGATGATGGTGATGGCGCAGGCCGCGACCGGCAGCCAGAACTTCTCGTCGAGGACGCCATCACCCAACCCTACGATGCGTGGAAACGGTTGCGGCTCGGTACCCCATTTGATCGCCGTCACCTGCTGGATCATCAGCGCGACCGCCAATGTCGAGAGCACGTAGAGATGCTGATCGAGGTTCTTCAGCACCGGCCGCACCGCGACGAATTCGGTGACGATGCCGATGACCGCGCAGCAGGCGAGCGTCAGCAGGAAGCCGACGATAACCGGCAGCCCCAGCTTCAAGCTGAACATCGAGCCGAACACGCCGCCCAGCATGGCGAGCTGGCCGGCGGTGAAGCTCATCACCCGCGAAGTCGAGAACATCGTGTTGTAGGTGACGCCGACCAGCGCGTAGATCGCGCCTGCCGCGAGACCGGATGCAAGGATCGAGGCGAGCATTGGCAGCCCTCGCCCGCGACTTACGTGTACCCCGGTGCCAGCGCGAAGGTGCCGTTCTTTGCGGTGCTGGCTTCCGACATCACGATCTCATCGGTCAGGTAGCCGTTGTGCTCGGTCGGCGAGAAACGATAGTTGCCGAAATAGCCGGGATAGCTCGACAGCGTGTTCCAGTATTTGACGATCCCAGCGCTGTCGGTCGAACCGCTTTCCTGGACAGCCTTGGCGATCAGCTCGATGCAATCGATGCCGCCCGCGACCCACCACAACAACGTATCGTTCAGCGCGACGTTGGCCTTGGCCAGCCGCGTAACCAGGTCCTCGCTCTTCGGCGGCAGCTTGCCGGCGCTGTCATAGCTGCAGCTCTTGTAGCCGATCGCATAGACCTTCTTCCAGTTCTCCGGCTTGGCGACCAGGCTGGCAAGCTCACCCGACGCCATCGAGGGGTGCCCGACGAACGGAACATCCCAGTTCATCGTCGCGCGGGTGTTGAACATCCGCGCTTCCATGCCGGTCGAGACGCTCCACACCACGATCGCCTCCGCGCCGGCGTTCTTGGCGCGCAGCATGTCCGGTGTCATGTCGGGCTGGGTCGAGTCGACATTGGCCTGATAGACCACCTCGGCGCCGTCCTTCTTGAACGCCGCGACCGATGCGCCGACGGCGGTGACGCCATAGCCCGTGGTGTCGCCGATCACGGCGACCTTCTTCACCTTGAGGATCTTCAGGCAATAGTTGCGCACGGCATCGTCCCACTGGCTGTTGGACGGCGCAATGCGGAACGCATTCGGGAACTTGACCGGATCGATCAGGCTCTCGACGACGCAAGGATGCAGGTCCGGCATCTTGGCGCGCGCCATGATTGGCGTCGTCGCCAGCGCTTCGCCCGAATTCAGCGGCCCCCAGATCGCGTGAACCTTGGCCGCACTGATCAGCTCCTGCGTCGCGTTCACTGCCTTGGTCGGATCGCCTTGGGTGTCGCGCATCACGAGCTCGATCTTACGGCCCTTGACGCCGCCGGCGCCGTTGATCGCATCGACCGCGAAGTTGACACCGCGATTGAAGCCGACCGTCGGCGCCGAGCTCGGGCCGGTGATCGCCGCGAGACAGCCAATCTTGATCGGTTCCGATTGCGCAATCGCTGGAGCTGGGAAGGAGAACGATGCGGCGCTCAATGCGCCGGCGCTGCCCAACAAAATTTCACGGCGTGAAATGGCCATGTGATGCACTCCCTCTTTCTCTTGCGGCGCCCGTCGTTTGGATGCGGAACGTCCGTTCATTTGTTGTCCGCCGCTCGTCGGCTGCGGTTTTGGCGGATCCAAGTTTGAGCCGGATGCGAAGGGCTTGTCCAGCCCTTCGGACGACATTGGTGCTCCCCCCAACGCTCATGATCTCGACCGCCGCGTCCAATGCTCGCCATTCACAGCGCCGGCAGGAATGTCACCAGCAATGATTGTTGCAACCTGACGCACGGTTTCCGCGGACTGATGCTCGATCGCCTGCGGCGTCAGGCCGCCGATATGCGGCGTCGCGATCACGTTGTCGAGCTTCGCGAGCTCAGGCGTCGGCATCTGGTCGAGCGCGCGGCCGACATCCATCGCCGCGCCCGCGATGCGGTTGTCGCGCAACGCCGCGGCGAGCGCGGCTTCGTCGACGAGATTGCCGCGCGACAGATTGATGAAGAACGCGTGACGCTGCATTCGCGCCAGCGCCGGCTGCCCGATCATGTTCTCGGTCTGCGCGTTGGCAACCGCAAGGCACACAACGTAGTCCGCGCGTGCCAGCAGATCGTCGAGCGGCAGATGCCGGATCGCCCCATCGTCCGGCGTGACGAAGGGATCCGCAACCAGCACCTCCATGCCGAGCGCCTTGGCGATGCGCGCGAGATCGCGTCCGATGCTGCCATAGCCGATGATGCCGATCGTGCTGCCGGCAAGCTGCCGCCCCATCACGATGTCCGGCTTCCGGCCGGCGTGATAGTCGGCGGCGGCGCGCGAGACGCCGCGCGACAAGTCGATCATGAAACCGAGCGCGAGCTCCGCGACCGACTGGACGAAGCCGGGGCTCGCCTGCGTCACCAGCACGCCGGCGGTGGAGGCCGCCGCGACATCGATGTTGCGGATGTCAACGGCGCAGCGCACGAAGGCGCGGAGCTTCGGCAGGCGTGGGAAGATCTCGCCAGGCCCCGCGGTCATGCGGTCGGCAACGATGATGTCGACATCTTCTGCCGCCATCACCAGAGACGCCGCGTCGAGCGCGACGTCACCCTCGTGCAGCTTGACGTCGCCGACCGCGCGCAGGCCGCTCAGGCTGCGTTCGCCGTAATAGTCGCGGCGCATCTGCGGCGTGTGGGCGAGCAGTACCTTCATCACTAATACCCCAGCGCATGCGGCAGCGCCGTCGAGATGACCGGCACGAAGGCGATCACAAGCAGGCACAGCAACAGGAGGCCAAGATAACCTGTTATCGGCTTGATGGTCTGCTCGATCGGCACGTTGCCGATCAGGCAGGCGCCGTAGAGCCCGAGCCCGAGCGGCGGCGCGAACAGGCCGAGCCCCATCGCGATCACCAGCACCACGCCGAAATGCAAGGGATCGACGCCGAGCTTGACCGCGACCGGCAGCAGCAAGGGACCGAAGATGATCAGCGCCGCGGCACCCTCGAGCACCGAGCCCATCACCACCAGCACCAGGATCGACAGCAGCATGAACAGCCAGACGCCATGGCTGCCCGAAATCGCCAGCATGAACTCGCCGACCGCATGCGGCACCTGCTGCAGCGTCAGGATGAAGGCAAGCGACTGCGCAGCGGCCACGATGAACAGCACAAGGCCCGAACGCGTCGCCGATTGCACGAAGCAGTGCGCGAGGCTCCTGATGCCGAGCTCGCGGAACAGGAGGCTGCCCACGGCAATCGCGTAGACCGCGGCGAATGCCGAGATCTCGGTCGCGGTGGCAAAGCCGCTCTTGAAGCCGAAGAAGATCATGAAGATCAGCCCGAACGACGCGATCGCGCCGGTCCACAGGCCGGACACCGCCGCACGCGGCTCGGCGTCGCCGCTCGCCGCGGGACGCTTGCCGAAGATGATCGACACCGCGATCAGCGCCACCGCCATCAGCGTCGCCGGCAACATGCCGGCGACGAACAGCCCGCCGATTGAGAGATTGGCGACGAAGCCCAGGATGATCAGGTTGATGCAGGGCGGAATCGTCTCCGCCATCACGGCGGACGCGGCGAGCAGCGCCACCGCGCCACCTGGGTTCTGCCGCGAGCGGCGCGCCGCCGGGATCAGCACCGAACCAACAGCGGCGACGTCGGCCATCTTCGAGCCCGAGATGCCCGAGAACAGCACCATCGACATCACCATCACGACATTGAGCCCGCCGCGCATGCGCCCGACCGCTCGTTGCAGCAGCTCGATCAGCCGCACCGACATGCCGTTGGCTTCCATGAGGTAGCCGACCAGGATGAAGAACGGGATCGCCAGCAGCACGAAATTGTCGATGCCGCGCGCCATCTGCTGGGCGAAGATCACGCCGGGCAGCGTGCCTTCCACCCAGATGAAGATCAGCGCCGCCAGCGCCAGCGCGAATCCGATCGGCAATCCGCCGAACAGCGTGAGAAAGAAGCCGACCAGCATCAGCGTTTGCGACGATGGGACCGATGACGGCGCCAGCGCGTCCCAGGCCAGATAGAGACCGACGATGATCGCGGTCGCCAGGATGCCCGCGAGCATGTCGCGCAAGGGCCGCTTGCAGAACAGCTCGAACGCGAAGACCGTCATGAACGTCGCGCCGACGCCCATCGGATAGAACGTCCATTCCAGCGGCAGGCCGGAGCCGGAGGTCTGCCCGGTGGTCAGCCAGCCCATCTTGATGGCGTTGTAGGCGACATAGGCGGCGATGACGGTGACGAGCAGCGCGCCGACGGCATCGACGACGCACCGCACGCCCGGCGACAGCATGTTGACGAAGAAGGCAACGCCGAGGTTCTCGCTGCGTGCGAGCGCGCTCGCCGCGCCGAAGAAGCTCGACCCGACCATCAGGCCGCGGGCGACGTCGTCGGACCATTCGACCGGGGCGTTGAACAGGAAGCGGGCCAGCACCGAGACGCAGACCACCACCAGATCGGCGGCAAGCAGGATCGCCGCGATCGCATCGCTCAGGGCGAGCAGCGGCGCCGTGATCCGATAGCCGCTCTGGCTGGGCGCGACTGCGGCGACGGTCATGGTGCGACCTCAGGCCTGCGTCGCACGGATCATGTCTACGACGGGCTTCGCCTCCGGCCGCGCCTTGATGAAATTGTCGGTCTGCGGCAGCACGCGCTTACGGAACGCCTCCTTGTCGCATTCGACGACGGTGACGCCCTTCTCCGTCAGCGCCGCCTGCGCCTCCTTCTCCACCGCAAGGCCGTGCGCGCGGGTGTCGATCGCGGCCTTCTTCGCGGCATCGAGAAAACTTTCGCGCAGCTTCGGATCCATGCGGTTGAACGTGGTGTCGCTGAAATAGACCGCGAGCGGCGAGAAATTGTGCTGCGTCAGCGCATAGTGCTTGGCGGTCTCGTAGAACTTGCTGGCGAGGATGGTCGGCGGATCGTGCTCGAGGCCGTCGAGCACGCCGGCCTGCAGCGCCGTGTAGATCTCGCCGAATGCCAGCGGCGTCGCCGCCGCGCCCATCAGGCGCAGACATTCCGTGATGATCGGGTTCGGCAGAGTGCGGATCTTCAACCCGGCGAGATCCTCCGGCGTCTTCACCGGCTTCTTGGACAGCACGCTGCGTGCCCCGAAATTATAGGCCCAGCCGATGATGTGGATGTTGGCGCCCTTGAGCAGCGCATCCTCGATCGGCTTCGCCGCGCCGGCGTCGAACGCCTTGGTCTGCTGCTGGAAGCTGTTGAAGAGGTAGCCGAGGTCGAAGGTGCCGACCAACGGCACCAGATTGGCCGAGATCGACGAGCCCGACACCATCAGGTCGATCACGCCAAGCTTCACCGAGTTGATGACGTCGATCTCCTGGCCGAGCTGGTTATCAGGGAAGAAGGTAACGTCGATCTTGTCGCCTAGCCCGTTCGCCTTCAGGCTCTTGACCAGATTGTCGTAGTAGACGCGGCCGTTGGCGTATTTGGGATCGTTGGGCAGCGACGAGGAGCAGCGCAGCTTCATCGTCGCTGCCTGCGCACGCCCGATCAGCGCGGGCGCTGCGGCGAGCCACGCAGCAGCAGTGACCGACGACTGCAACAAGATACGGCGGCTGACACGCGTTGACGTCATGATGCTCCTCCCCAGGAACGGATGATTATTGCCCTCCGCGTTGATCGCGGAGTGCTTGGCAGTTCATTTGTCATAATGTATGACAAAACAAATCGGGTTACGCAAGCGGCGCAACCGGGTTGCGCAAGCGGGCAACCGGGTTGCGCAAGGCGCCTTTCGTTCGGCACCTGCGACCAAAGCGAGGCTCTCCGATGTTCCAGACATCCAACGCGTTGCGTCGGAATGTGCACAGCCAGGTCACCGACCGCGTCGGCAGCAGCATCGTGCGCGGCGACATTGGCGTCGGCGAGACGCTGCCGCCGGAAATGCAGATCTGCGAGATGATGGATGTCAGCCGCACCGTCGTGCGCGAGGCGATGCGCACCCTCACCGGCAAGGGCCTGATCGAGTCGCGGCCGAAGAGCGGCACGCGCGTGCGTCCACCGGAACAGTGGAACCAGCTCGATCCGGATGTGCTGCGCTGGCGCCTCGAGACCGCGAACACCGATCGCTATCTGGCAAAGCTGTTCCAGTTGCGCTCGGCGGTCGAGCCGGCGGCGGCCGCGTTGGCGGCTGTTCACGCCGGCGAAGACGACATCGCGCGCATCCGCGCCGGCTGCGACGGCATGGCCGCGGCGAAGACCAATGAGGATTTCGTCGTGGCCGATATCGCTTTTCATCAATCGATCTATTTCGCCACCCGCAACGAGTTCTTCTGGCCGATCGCCCAGATGTTCGAGATCACCCTGCGCCAGAGCTTTACGATCGCCGCGACCGGTTCGCACCGTCCGCGCGCCCTGGTCGAGCACCGCGCGGTGCTGGATGCGATCGCCGCCGGCGATGCCGAGGCCGCGCGCGAGGCGACGGTGGTGCTGCTGAAGCACTCGGCCGACGATCTGGTGCGGATCCGGGGCCGGGAGTTCGATGCGCCGGCGCGTCCTGCGAAGCGGTAACTGTGATCGCCCGCTCCGTCCCCCGCGTCGTCCCTGCGAAAGCAGGGACCCATACTCTGCGGCGGATGTTGTGAGAAGGACCCGTGGTTAAGACATCGCTCAATAATGAAGATCGGTGATTATGGGTCCCTGCTTTCGCGGGGACGACAGCGAGTGTGTGGCGCGGCTTGTGAGTCATGCGTCAGTATTCTCGCGACATGAATCGTCCGAGCTTTGCATTTCGTTGTCCCCCGTGAAGAACAGAGGGCGCAGGGAAAGCCGGGTGCCGATCGCACCCATGGGCCCTGTGCAATGAAAAAAAGCACAGGGGTAGGACCACAGGTGTAACCGGAGCAATCCGGCTTTCCCTGCGCGATGGTTTACGGCTTATACGTACTCTCCCCGGCGAGACTGGGCTCTTTTGTCACCGCTGTTGCAAGACGCAATTGCAACAGGACACCTGCCACATCTAGGGCGTCAGGCCTGCACGATTTCGCCGTCCGCCTCATGCACACTCGTCAGTTGCGCAATCGGCGTCCACCGCATCTCACCGCAACACTCGTGACGATCGCGACGCGCCCCTCAATCGGGTGAGATGGGCGGATTCATACATCAAATCGATATTCTGGAAAACAGAAATATTTTTACACGCGGGTCTTGCGCCGTCGGGCAACTCAGTGGCATGGGCCCCTCCTCTCCGTCATTCCGGGGCGACGCGCAGCGTTGACGCGGTTCAATTATCGCACCACGGAACATTCGCTCGCGGTTTCACCAACCGAACCACGCCACAAGCTCCGCACACGGGCCTGTGACCATAGTTGAAGAGGCATGCGACGAAACTTCTGGATTGTTGGCGGCGTACGCGCCAAGAGAGGACAACCACCCGCGAAGGTTCATTGATGCACGACGTCTCGATCCCGGCGGCCCTGATCGCCGGCCTTGTCAGCTTCCTGTCGCCCTGCGTGCTGCCGCTGGTGCCGCCCTATCTGATCTATCTGACCGGCGCGACTATCGAGCAGGTCAACCAGGACGGCGCGACGGCGGCCTCCAAGCGCGCCGTGATGACGGCGGCGCTGATGTTCGTGCTCGGCTTCTCCACCGTGTTCATCGCGCTCGGCGCCAGCGCTTCCGTCATCGGCGGGCTGGTGCGCGCCTGGTCGGCCGAGCTGTCGATCCTGGCCGGCATCGTCATCATCATCATGGGCCTGCACTTCCTCGGCGTGACCCGGATCGGCCTGCTGATGCGCGAGGGCCGGCTGACCGCGCCCAAGCCGGTCGGGCTGTGGGGCGCCTATGTCATGGGCCTGGCCTTCGCCTTCGGCTGGACGCCGTGCATCGGCCCGATCCTCGCCGCCATCCTCTCGATCGCAGCGTCGACCGCGACCGTGACCAAGGGCGCCGGGCTGCTCGCCGTCTATTCCGCCGGGCTCGGCATCCCCTTCCTGCTCGCGGCCTTCATGGTCAAGCAGTTCTCCTCGCTGTTCGCGCGGATGAAGCACCATCTCGACACCGTCGAGCGCGTGATGGGCGTGCTGATGGTGATCACCGGCATCGGGTTCCTGACCGGTGCCATCTCCAGCGTCAGCGTCTGGCTGCTCGAGACCTTTCCGGCGCTGCAGAATATTGGCTAGCGCGGCACCTTTCGTCATTGCAGAGCGACGACTTGACCGCCGAAGCCTTGGCGAAGGCCGCTCGCGACTGCACACGGCGCGACGCCACTGGCTTTTGGCCATGTGATATCGGAATATTTCCCGAACCCTTCGCCGCCAGGAGAGTCGGAGACCGATGGCCCAGCCGCCCGCGACACACACCAACTGGCCGATCTTCCGTTCGCTCAAGGCCTTCCGACCGAGCGACCTGCCGGGTGACCTGATTGCTGGGCTGACGCTGGCCGCGATCGCGATCCCCGAGCAGATGGCCACCTCGCGGCTTGGCGGCTTCTCGCCGCAGATCGGCTTCTTCGCCTTCATCGCAGGCTCGCTCGGCTTTGCGATGTTCGGCGCCAACCGCTTCCTGTCCTGCGGCGCCGATTCCACCATCACGCCGATCTTCGCCGGCGGTCTGGCGGTGATGGCGACCGCCGGCTCGCCCGACTACCAGTCGCTGGCGATGGCGCTGGCGCTGATGGTCGGCGTGATCATGATCGCCGGCAGCCTGTTCAAGCTCGGCTGGATCGCCAATCTGCTGTCGACACCAGTGACAGTCGGCTTCCTCGCCGGCATCTCCGTCCATATCCTGGTCTCGCAACTGCCCGGCGTGCTCGGCCTGCACACGCCGGACGGACCGACGCTCTACAAGCTCGGCATGCTCGCCAAGGACATCGGCCAGACCAACCTCTACACGCTGGCGATCGGCCTCGGCGTGCTGGCGCTGGTCGCCGGCTCCGAGACGATCAGCGCCCGCATCCCCGGCGCTCTGATCGGCCTCGTCGCCGCCACCATCGCCGTGATCGCCGGCCATCTCGAAAGCAAGGGCGTCAACGTGGTCGGCACCGTGCCCGGAACGCTGCCGAAGCCGTCGCTTCCCGATATCGCGCCGGAGCGCTGGGTGAAGCTGCTGTCGCTGGCGCTTTTGATCGCCGTGGTCGTCATGGTGCAGACCGCAGCGACGACGCGCTCGTTCCTCTCCGACCGGGACAAGCCGGCCGATGTCGACCGCGACTTCCTCGGCGCCGGTGCCGGCAGCGTGCTGTCCGGGCTGTTCGGCGCCTTTCCCGTCAATGCCAGCCCGCCGCGCACCGGCATCGTGTCGGAGACCGGCGGCCGCAGCCAGCTTGCCGGGCTGGTCGCCGCTGGCATCGTGCTCGCGCTGCTGGCCTTCGGCGCCACGCTGCTGCAGCACGTGCCGGATGCCGCGCTCGGCGGCGTCCTGCTGTTCGTCGCGCTGCGCATCATCCGCCTGAAGCAGATCGTGATGATCTTCCGGCAGTCGTTCTATGAATTCCTGCTGGTGGTGGCCACTGCCGCTGCGATCATCGTGCTGCCGATCGAGCAAGGCGTTGCGGTCGGTATCGCGCTGTCGCTGCTGCACGGCATCTGGACCACGACGCGCGGCCGCCTGGTCGAATTCGTGCATGTGCCCAACACCACGATCTGGTGGCCGGCTGGCCGGCAGGTCGGCGGCGAGCCCCGGCCCGGCATTATCGTCGTCGGCCAGCAGGCGCCGCTGTCGTTCCTCAACGCCGCGAACTTCCACAGCGACGTGATCAAGATGATCGGAGCGTCGACGCCGAAGCCGCGGCTCCTGGTGATCGAGGCCAGCGGCATCGTCGAGATCGACTTCACCGCCGCACAGGCGCTGCACGATCTGTTCCGTGAGTGCCGCGAGGACGGCGTGACGATCGCGATCGCGAGGCTCGAATCGACCCGCGCGCAGGACGCCTTCGAACGCTTCAACTTGTACGATGTCCTGCCGCGAGACCGCGTCTTCCACAGCGTCGACGAGGCCCTGCGCACGCTCGGCGGGCCGGCGTAGAGCGTGCGGTGAAATTGAGCCAACTGGAGCAGCATCGGGATCGACCTCTCCCTTGGGAGAGGTCGGCGCGCAGCGCCGCGTGAGGGATTACGGTCTCTCATTGGAGCCGCGGCCCCTCACCCGATTTGCTGCGCAAATCGACCTCTCCCCGCCGGGGAGAGGTGAACCGAGCTCCACGTCAAATTGCTTGCCGGGTTGTTCATCACCGGGCGGGAAGCTCAAGCCCGCTCGTCCCTCAGCGTCGGATGCTCCTTGAGCACGTCCGCCTTGATCGATGGGGCGTGGATCGCGCGGAACAGGGTCCGCGCCGTCTTGATGTTCTTCGCCTTCATGCAGAGCCCGACGATCTCGCGCACGGCGGCATCGCGCACCAATCCGTCCGAGATCTTCATCGCGATCTCCATCGCGACCCTGGCGGCACGCTCATAGCGGTCGCGTTCGGGCTGGTGCTTCGGCGGCGGACGGCCGCTGGACGCCCCGACCTTCTCGGCGCAGTCGGCCGCCGCGCGGCAGATCGCGCGGATCCTCTGCGCGGCCTCGATGTCGCCGAGCGGCTGCTCGACGGGATCTTCCCAGACGTCCTTGGGCTTGGCCCTGTTGAACCACGACACCATCGCCACGTCCTGTGGCCGGAAGATCCAAGGATACTATACCGCCGGAACGATCTTCCCGGGATTGAAGATGTTCTGCGGATCGAGTGCACGCTTCAGCGCACGCATTGCGTCGAGCGCCTCGGGGCCGAGCTCGGCCTTGAGGTATTTCTGCTTGCCCTGGCCGATGCCATGCTCGCCGGTGCAGGTGCCGCCCATCGCCTGGGCGCGTTCGACCAGCCGGTGCATGAACTCCTCGCCACGCGCCATCTCGTCCTTGTTGTCGACGTCACAGACCAGCGAGCAGTGGAAATTGCCGTCGCCGACATGGCCGACGATCGGCGACAGCAGGTTGAGCCGCTTCAGATCGTCCTCGGTCTCGGTGACGCAGTCGGCGAGCCGCGAGATCGGCACGCAGACGTCGGTCGCGACCACGCCGATGCTGTCGCCGGGACGGATCGCCTTCACCGACCAATAGGCGTCGTGCCGGGCCTGCCACAGCTTGGTGCGGTCCTCCGGCTTGGTGGTCCAGGAGAAGTCGCCGCCGCCGCATTCGGCGGCGATGTCGCGGAAATTCTTCGACTGCTCGGCGACCTCGACCTCGCTGCCGTGGAATTCCAGCAACAGCAGCGGCGTCTCCGGCAGCGACAGCTTCGAATAATTGTTGCAGGCCTTGACCTGCTCGGCATTGAGCAGCTCGATCCGCGCCACCGGGATGCCGGTCTGGATCGCGAGGATCGTGGCCTGGCAGGCGCCGCGCACGGTCTCGAATGAACAAGCAGCCGCGGCGATCGTGTCGGGAATGCCGCGCAGGCGGATGGTGAGCTCCGAGATGATGCCAAGCGTGCCCTCGGCGCCGACGAACAGATGCGTCAGGTCGTAGCCGGCCGACGACTTCTTCGCCCGCGTGCCCGTGGTGATGATCTCGCCGTCGCCGCGCACCACCTTCAGCGCCAGCACGTTCTCGCGCATGGTGCCGTAGCGCACCGCATTGGTGCCGGAGGCGCGGGTCGAGGTCATGCCGCCGAGCGAAGCGTCGGCGCCGGGGTCGATCGGGAAGAACAGGCCCTGGTCGCGCAGATGCTCGTTCAGCGCCTTGCGGGTGACGCCGGGCTGGATCACGCAATCGAGGTCCTCGGCATGGACCTCGAGCACCTTGTTCATGTCGCGCAGGTCGATGCAGATGCCGCCGGCCGGCGCATTGACCTGGCCCTCGAGCGAGGTTCCCGTGCCGAACGCGATCACCGGCACGCGGTATTGGGAACAGATCCGCACCACGTCCTGGATGTCAGACGTTTCCTGCGCCATCACCACGCCATCCGGCGGCTGGTTCGGCAGCCATGTGGTGGTATGCGCGTGCTGCTCGCGCACCGCCTGCGACGTCACGAGCCGGTTGCCGAACCGCGCCGCCAACGCGTTGATCGCGCTTTTGAGGGCCTGCGGCTCAGGTCGCGTCACATTGCTCGAAATCGTTGTCGCCACGTCAAATTTCCTCCCGGCTTTAGCCGACCGTGGCAAAGCTTGTATAAGGGGTCAAGAGAGCATGACTTGAAAAACGCGACGCCGGAGCCACAGCAAAGCTCATGCTCGAACGCCAACAGCCGGGGATGGATAATGACTTCAGTGACCGCCGCCAAGGACATAGCGCTTCCGCCTGCCCCGTTCCTGTCCTCGGTGATGCAGATCGATCCGCAATGGATCGACTACAACGGCCACCTCAACATGGCCTATTACAATGTGATGTTCGACCGCGCGATCGACGAGATGTGGCTGCAGATCGGCATCGGCCCGGCCTACATGAAGGAGCGGCACTGCTCGACCTTCACCGCCGAATGCCACGTGCGCTACTTGCGGGAAATCCACCTCGGCGATCCCGTGCAGGTCTCGGTCTACCTGCTCGGCGCCGACGAGAAGCGGCTGCATACGTTCGAGGAGCTGCGCCACGCCACCGAAGGCTGGGTCTCGGCGACCTCGGAGAACCTGACGCTGCACATCGACATGCAGGCGCGCAAGGTGGCCCCCTTCCCGCCCGATATCCGCGCTCGGGCCCAGGCGATCGTGGACAGCTACGCCGGCGTGCCGCGCCCCGAGGGCATCGGCCGCAACATTGCGATGCCCTCGGTGAAGTAGACTTGAAGGATTCTCGCCGCGAGTTCCTTACCTCTCCCATCGGGAGAGGTTCAGCATCGCCGTTGCAGCGATCTCTGGCTCCGCGCTAGACCCTGGTGCGGCCGCGCGCCAGGCCGATCACCGCCGACACCAGGAACAAGATGACGGCGATGAAGAAGATCGTTTTGGCGATCTCGATCGAGGCGCCGGCGATGCCGCCGAAGCCGAGAATGCCCGCGATCAGGGCGATGACCAGGAAGGTGACGACCCAACTCAGCATGATCAAAACCTCTATGTCGTTTCGCTTGCTCGCGCGGACGAAAGCCCGGCGCCGTGCCTGTTGAAACAATCCGGCGGACAAACGCAGGTTCCTCGGCGCGAATCCGCAAATTTTCGCCGATTTCTGGAACCAAACACGCGATGAGGAGCCGTTCCGGGACAGCCCGATAAAACCTGTCAAAACGGCCGATCAGGCCCTATATGGCCTTCAATCACTGCTAAGAAGGCTCCCCTTCACCGTCCCGCGGTGCCATCGTGGGGCCGAGACGATTCGCGTATGACAGAGCCGAGCAAACAGCCCTATCACGGCGTTCCCGAGCACCAGCCGGCGGCTGGCGGCATCGCTGCGCGTGCCCGGGCGGCGGCCGGCGGTCCGCAATATCTCAACGGCCTCAATCCGGAGCAGCGCGAGGCAGTCGAGACGCTCGACGGCCCGGTGCTGGTGCTCGCCGGCGCCGGCACCGGCAAGACCCGGGTGCTGACCACGCGCATCGCACATATCCTGAGCCAGGGCCGCGCGCGGCCGCACGAGATCCTTTCGGTGACCTTCACCAACAAGGCGGCGCGCGAGATGAAGGTGCGGCTCGGCCACATGCTGGGTCAGGCGGTCGAAGGCATGCCGTGGCTCGGCACCTTCCACTCGATCGGCGGCCGCATCCTGCGCACCCATGCCGAGCTGGTGCAGCTCAAGTCCAATTTCACGGTGCTCGACGTCGACGATCAGGTGCGGCTATTGAAGCAGTTGCTGCAGGCCGAGAACATCGACGACAAGCGCTGGCCGGCGCGGATGCTGGCCGGCCTGATCGACAGCTGGAAGAATCGCGGGCTGTTGCCGGGCCAGGTGCCGTCCGGCGAAGCCGCCTCGTTCGGCAACGGCAAGGGCGGCAAGATCTACGCGACCTATCAGGAGCGGCTGAAGATCCTCAACGCCGCCGATTTCGGCGACCTGCTGCTGGAGAACATCCGGCTGTTCCGCGAGAACCCGGATGTGCTGCGGCAGTACCAGAACCGCTTCAAGTTCATTCTGGTCGACGAATATCAGGACACCAACGTCGCGCAGTATCTGTGGCTGCGGCTGCTGTCGCAGGCGCCGTCATCTTCCACCTCGCCCCGCCTGCGGGGAGAGGTCGACGCACGAAGTGCGTCGGGTGAGGGGGACCCTCCGCACATTGTGCTTGCGGAGATAGCCCCTCACCCCGACCCCCTCCCCGTAAAGAACGGGGAGAGGGAGAACAGCGCTACGCCTGCCCCGCCGAAAAACATCTGCTGCGTCGGCGACGACGACCAGTCGATCTACGGCTGGCGCGGCGCCGAGGTCGACAACATCCTGCGCTTCGAGCACGATTTTCCCGGTGCCAAGGTGATCCGGCTGGAGCGCAACTACCGCTCCACCGGCCACATCCTCGCCGCCGCCTCGCATCTGATCGCACATAATGAGGGCCGGCTCGGCAAGACGCTGCGCACCGAGGATGTCGACGGCGAGAAGGTCACCGTCACCGGCTCGTGGGACTCCGAAGAGGAAGCGCGCGCGATCGGCGAGGAGATCGAGGAGCTGCAGCGCTCCGGCGAGAACCTCAACGACGTCGCGATTCTGGTGCGCGCCTCGTTCCAGATGCGCGAGTTCGAAGATCGCTTCGTCACGCTCGGCCTGCCCTATCGCGTGATCGGCGGCCCCAGATTCTACGAGCGCGCCGAGATCCGCGATGCGCTGGCCTATTTGCGCACCATCAATTCTCCGGCCGACGATCTCGCCTTCGAGCGTATCGTCAACGTGCCGAAGCGCGGCCTTGGCGATGCCACCGTGCAGATGCTGCACGACCATGCCCGCAAGAAACGCATTCCGCTGTTCGAGGCGGCGCGCGCCGTGGTCGAGACCGACGAGCTGAAACCGAAGGCGCGCGGCTCGCTGCGCGACCTCGTCATGCAGTTCGACCGCTGGCGCGCCCAGTCCGAGGTGACCTCACACACCGAGCTCGCCGAGATCGTGCTCGACGAGAGCGGCTACACCGAGATGTGGCAGAAGGATCGCTCGGCGGACGCCGCGGGCCGGCTGGAGAACCTGAAGGAGCTCGTGCGCTCGATGGAGGAGTTCGAGAACCTGCAAGGCTTCCTCGAACACATCTCGCTGGTGATGGACCGCGACGGCGGCG
Organism: Bradyrhizobium macuxiense; assembly: GCF_001542415.1. Lineage (GTDB taxonomy): Bacteria > Pseudomonadota > Alphaproteobacteria > Rhizobiales > Xanthobacteraceae > Bradyrhizobium > Bradyrhizobium macuxiense. The sequence continues at coordinate 186,735 of NZ_LNCU01000010.1, read as the reverse complement.
ACGGCAGCGAAGAAGCGGTGTCGCTGATGACGTTGCATTCGGCCAAGGGCCTGGAATTCGACAACGTGTTCCTGCCCGGCTGGGAGGAAGGCCTGTTCCCGAGCCAGCGAACGCTCGACGAACAGGGCCGCGCCGGGCTCGAGGAAGAGCGCCGCCTCGCCCATGTCGGACTGACCCGCGCCCGCCGCCGCGCCAAACTCTATTTCGCGACCAACCGCCGCATCCATGGCACCTGGTCGACCACGATCCCCTCGCGCTTTCTCGACGAATTGCCGGCGCACAATGTCGAGATCACCGAATCGAAGGGCGGCTCCGGCTGGGGCGGCAGCGGCGGCTATGGCGCCTCGCGCTTCGACAATCTCGAATCATTCGGCTCGAGCTACACGACCCCGGGCTGGCAGCGTGCGCAGGCGAATCGCAACCGCAGCGGCCAGGGCCGCGGCGGGTTCGAGGAGCGGCAGTCCTCATTTTCCGGCTCGCGCAATGATGCCTCGGGCTCGCGCGGCGGCACCTCGTCCGGCGGCTTCGGACAGACCCGGCGCGGCCCAATGGTGATCGAGGGCGAGTTGGTGGCGAAATCGACCGGCACGGTGTCGGAATTTTCGCTGGACGACCGGGTGTTTCACCAGAAATTCGGCTACGGCCACGTGGTGAAGATCGACGGCAACAAGCTGACCATCGCCTTCGAAAAGGCCGGTGAGAAGAAGGTCGTCGACAGCTTTGTGGAGCGGGCGTGACATAGCCGGCCTTCCTTGGCGGCCTTCTCTCTTCGTAGCCCTTGACCATCGCTGAATTCACGGGTTCAGATGCCCCATGGTCCGGGCAGGGTTCTTGCTTTTCGTCATCGCGCTTACTGCGCCGTCGCTGGCGGTCGCGGAGACGATGAGCTTTGGCGACGCGGCGGCACAGATTGCCAAAGCCTGCGGCGCAGACATCACCGCCAATTGTCGCGGCGTCAATCTCGACTCCAACCGCCTCAAGGAATGCCTGTCGCGCAATCGGGACGCGATCTCCGCCGACTGCAAGGCAACCTATTTCTCGACCTTCGATGCCATCCAGAAGCGGATCGCGGCGCGCATCACGGTTGCCGGGGCCTGCCGGCACGAGATCGTCAAGATCTGCGGCGGCTCGACCAAGGAGACCAGCAAGTCGGTGCCCTGCCTCGTCGCGGCGAAGAATCTGACCCGGAATTGCGCCCAGGCCATCAACGACGCGGGGTATCAATGATGCGCGCGCTGATGCGAGGCCTGCGCGACATCGCGATGCTGGGTGCACTGGTGCTGCCGGCGATGCCGTGCGCGCCTGCGGCTGCGCAAACGGCAGCGGCCACACGCGACGACATCATCGCCAAGCTCGATCATTTCGAGACAGCGGCCGATATCGACGTTCCCGCACTGCGTCAGCAGGTGCTCGAGCGGTCGCGCTCGCGGTCGAAGAACGAGCCGCCGCCGCAAAAGCGGCCACCGATCGCACCTGACTTGATCAACCTGCCGGCCTTCAACGCCGACATTCAGTTCGACGTCGACACGCCGATCGTGCTGCCGGAATCCTACCAGACTGTCGGGCGCATTGCTGATGCGCTGGTGCACGCCTCGCTGCAGCCCTACAATTTCCTGATCGTCGGCCATATCGAATCGACCGGCAGGCGCGAGAGCAACGCGATATTGAGCCAGCGCCGGGCCGACGCGATCCGAGACATCCTCGTCAACACCTTCAAGATCTCGGCCAAGCGCCTGCAGTCGGTCGGGCTCGGCGAGGAGCAGCTCCTCGACCCCGCGCATCCCAACGCGCCGGTCAACAACCAGACCCAGATCGTGCTCATCTCCAAGGTCGTCGAGCAGGCCGAGCCGCCCGCGCACCCGGCCCCGACCGCCGCCGCCAAGAAGCCGGCGAAGAAAAAGCACTAGAGCGGCCTTTCGGCCACACCGCAGCACAAATTTTCTGTCCGATCGGGCGATTGCAGAACGGATTGAGCGTCCCTATCTGCCGGTAACCCCATCGCCGCCCCTCGCCCGGGCCTAAAATCCGCGCGCCCCTCCCTCACGCTGCCGCTCTTCCATGTCGCCGATCATCTCCGTCTCCAACCTTTCGAAAATCTACGGCTCCGGTTTCAAGGCGCTGAACAACATCAATCTCGATATCGCCAAAGGCGAGATCTTCGCGCTGCTGGGACCGAACGGCGCCGGCAAGACCACGCTGATCAGCATCATCTGCGGCATCGCCAATCCGACCCACGGCAAGATCTCGGTCAATGGTCACGACATCATCAAGGATTATCGCGCCGCGCGGTCGATGATCGGTCTGGTTCCGCAGGAGCTGCACACCGACGCCTTCGAGTCGGTGTGGGCCACCGTCAGCTTCAGCCGCGGCCTGTTCGGCAAGCCGAAGAACCCCGCCCATATCGAGAAAGTGCTGAAGGACCTCTCGCTGTGGGACAAGAAGGACAGCAAGATCGTCACGTTGTCCGGCGGCATGAAGCGCCGCGTGATGATCGCCAAGGCGCTGTCGCACGAGCCACAGGTGCTGTTCCTGGACGAGCCGACGGCCGGCGTCGACGTCGAGCTGCGCAAGGGCATGTGGGAGGTGGTGCGCGCGCTGCAGGCTTCCGGCGTCACCATCATCCTGACCACGCATTACATCGAAGAAGCCGAGGAGATGGCCGACCGCATCGGCGTCATCAACAAGGGCGAGATCATCCTGATCGAGAACAAGTCGACGTTGATGCAGAAGCTCGGCAAGAAGCATCTGACGCTGCAGCTGCCGAGCAAGCTCGATGCGATCCCGCCCGATCTCGCCGCCTACAATCTCGAACTGTCCGGCGACGGCCGCACCCTGATCTACGACTACGACACCAAGGGCGATCGCACCGGCATCACCAGCCTGCTCAATGACCTGCGGACCGCCGGCATCCGTATCTCCGACCTCGACACGACACAATCTTCTCTCGAGGACATCTTCGTCAGCCTCGTGAGGGCGCCATGAATTTCCGCGCCATCCGGGCGATCTACCTTTTCGAAATGGCGCGTACCTGGCGCACGCTGCTGCAGAGCATCGTCTCGCCCGTGGTGTCGACGTCGCTGTATTTCGTGGTGTTCGGCGCTGCGATCGGCTCGCGCATCACGCAGGTCGAGGGCGTCAGCTACGGCACCTTCATCGTGCCCGGGCTCGTGATGCTGTCGGTGCTGACGCAGAGCATTTCGAACGCCTCGTTCGGCATCTACTTCCCGAAGTTCGTCGGCACGATCTACGAGATCCTGTCGGCGCCGATCTCCTATTTCGAGATCGTTATCGGCTATGTCGGCGCCGCCGCCACCAAGTCGATCATCCTCGGCCTGATCATCCTCGCTACCGCCGGTCTGTTCGTGCCGCTGCACATCCATCATCCGATCTGGATGCTGACCTTCCTGGTGCTGACGGCCGTCACCTTCAGCCTGTTCGGCTTCATCATCGGCATCTGGGCCGACGGCTTCGAGAAGCTGCAGATGATCCCGATGCTGGTGGTGACGCCGCTGACCTTCCTCGGCGGCAGCTTCTATTCGGTCAACATGCTGCCGCCGGGCTGGCGCACCGTCACGCTGCTCAATCCCGTGGTCTATCTGATCTCGGGTTTCCGCTGGAGCTTCTACGAGATCGCCGATGTCAGCGTGGCGCTGAGCCTCGGCATGACCGTGGGCTTTCTGGTCGCCTGCATGGCGATCGTGGCGTGGATCTTCAGGACCGGCTACCGGCTGAAGAACTGAGGTCCGTAGCCCGGTCGAATTCAACGGCATCATTCCGGGTTCATGCTTCGCATGCCCCGGAATGACGACGCTCTATCCTACCGATAGCAATAGAAGTGGCCGTGCCGGTAATAGCCGCGGCAGCGGTAGCCGCGGTGATAACCGCGATCGGGAATGCCGAACACGCCCTTGACCGCGCCCACGGCGCCGCCGACGCCGGCGCCGACGGCTCCGCCGACCGCGCCGCCCACCGGCCCGGCGATCCGGTTACCTTCGTGAGCGCCCTCCTGGGCTCCGCGGACTATGCCCTGGGCATGACCGGCGTGGGGGATCGCCAGCAGCGACAGGGTGAGGGCGGCGGCGGCCGCAAGCAGCAGCCGCGCGGATGGGCCGGCCGGGACGGCGGCCGCGATCTTAACCTTGCAGTTCTTCATCTCGATTCCTTAATGCGCGACGCGATTGCGCCGCCGGGCGGGATGGTGAAACGCCCATGCGGCCAAATGGTTGCGCATTTGCGGCCAATTGGAGTGTTTTCGCGCGAAGCGGGACCGCTTCGCGTGAAGAAAACGAGTCAAAACAAGAATCTGGAGCTTCAGTTCTGATTCAAATCAGAACCGAAATTGCTCCAAGACTGAATTGCTCCAAGGCCCCAAATTGCTCCGACATCGCGCCGTGCTCGCGAAAAAGTCAGGACACCGTGACCGGCAAGCCCGCCGCCGGCCTTGTTTGCGCCGTGCCCCCGATTAACGATGGCCAGCGGGCCACTGGAACCAAAATCGGATTCCGTGCATATTTATTGCCGGGGACGGAGAGTCACGGCGCTGCTGTCAGGCCTGGAGGCCAAAGGTAAGATGCGTTCCTTCCTCGTTGCATTCACCACTGTGATGCTGTTCACCGCCGGCGCCGCGCAGGCAAAGGTCGATATCACCATCGACAAGGACAATCAGCAGATGACCGTCGCGGTCGATGGCGTCCAGCGCTATCACTGGCCGGTCTCGACCGGCATTCCGTCTCGCGAAACGCCGAACGGCACCTTCCGCGCCTTTCGCATGGAAGAAGATCACTTCTCCAAGGAATTCGACGACGCGCCGATGCCGCACTCGATCTTCTTCACGAAGATCGGGCATGCGATCCACGGCACCGACTCGGTCAGCCGTCTCGGCACGCCGGCGTCGCATGGCTGCGTGCGGCTGTCGCGCGACAACGCCTCCACACTCTACGCACTGGTCGAGAAGGAAGGCGTGCTCAACACCACCGTGACGCTGACCGGTTCGGCCCAGGTCGCGCTGGCGCGTAATCCGCGTGGGCGCAACGGCACCGCCGTCGCCCGTCGCGCGCCGCAGGACCAGGACTATGGCCAGCAATACAGCGCCGCGGGCGAGCCGGTCGTGCTGACGCCACAGCCGCGTGAGTATCCGGCAGCGCGCGCCGACGACGGCTACATCTATCCGGCTGACGGCAGCTCGACCGACCGGCGCTATCCGGCACCGCCCTCAAGCCGCCGCGTCTACGATGCGCAGGGCTACGGCCAGTATTACGGCAATCAGGGCTACGCGCCGGCGCCGCAGACCTACTATCAGCCGCGGCCCGCCTATCAGCAGCCGCGCGGGTTCTACGGCAACAACTATCAGGATTGAGACGATCGCGCGTTCACCTGAACGCGCGCTCGCCGCGTTCGGATATCTTGCGGACGGCGTCCACGAAGGCGCGCGCCACCGGCTCGAGAATCTCGGGTCCGGTCGAACTGAGATCGTCGGCCGGGGTATGAAAGGTGCGATGCCGCCCGGCGAGCCCGATGAAGTTCGGATAGCCCGCCGCATGCACGTCGCGTAGCTCCCCGAGCGCCTGCTTCTCCGCAACCATCCGCTTGGCCTCGATGCCAGCCAAGGACTCACCGGCGAGCGAAACCGCCGACGGGCTCAGTACCAGCACGCGCTCACTGTCGGCCCGGTCGACGCGTACGTCGCCGTGCGGGCCATCGGTGAAGGCGTAGCACGCATTCGATGAACCGAAATGCACCCAGGCCAGAGTGTCCTGCGGCGGCGGAGCGCCGTGCTTCAGGAACAGCTCCATGCCGCCATGGCCGATCTCGTGGCCAACGGTCGCAACGAAGATGAAGTTACCGCGCCATTTTTCCGCGGCGATGGTGCGGGCCAGCGCCAGGAAATTCGCGATGCCCGGCCCGCGTTCGCACACGCAGCCGTACCAACCCGTCAAGGGCGTGGAGACCACGATCGCCGGGCCGCTCGCTTCGCCAAGCCGGGCAATGACATTGCGGCCGGCAACGTTGGTCTCATAGCGACCGCCGACGTCGAGCGTCACGGCGGAGCCGGACGCAGCCGCCTGCTCCAACACGCCACCGTGTTTCTCCGCCACCACGAGCACCGGCACCGGCCACGGTCTGTCTTCCTGCGTGACGTTGTAGGTGAACCGCTCATCCGCGGGATTGCCGATCGTCACGAGGATCGCGGCGGGCCCACGCGCGGCCGCTTGCGCGATCGCCGCGCGATGGGACGGACCGAGATAGGCGCCGCGATCGAACGGCAGATCGATCCAGAGGATCTTGCCGGCGACATCGCCATCACGCGCCAGCGGCGCGCTCAGGCGAAAGCTTGCCTTATCCTCCGGCGGCCACCAGAACGGCGTAGCTACAATTGGCGTACCGCCAGCCGCCACCGTCACGTGCTCCACGACATACTGCCGGCCGAGCACCACCGGCTGGAATTCAACACTGAACCCCGCGGCCTGCAATTCGCCGGCGATCCAGTCGGTGTGGCGCGGTCGCCCCGCGAGCCAAAACGGTGCAGGCCGAACGAGGCATAGCGCGCAACGTCCTTGTAGAGATTGCTGCCCGCGAGGAAGTCTCCGGCAGCAGCCGGGTGCTGGAGCGTCATGACCGTCACCATCGCGATGAGAATGCGCCATCCCGGCATTGGAATCGGCCCCCCGGCGGTTTGATCTTCTTGTTGGCTTTCTGTCCGCCATTATGACCATTTTTGTCGCTCGTTCACCTGGTTGTGACCCTTCATGCGCCCTCGCCCCTACGCGGGCGGTGGCCGGTCGTCGCGCAGTCATCTGATTGTTAGAATAGCCCGATATTCGGCAGCAAAAGTGCCCGCTCGGTCCCATGAGGCCCGAATAATGCGGAGCCAGAGCGCGTCACGCTACGCAAGATCAGGGATCACAATGAAACGAGGCATCGTTGTCCTTTGCCTGTGCGTCATGGCGATGGCCGCCTACTACACGACGGACCGATGGGCGATCCGGCACAGGACGCTGACGTTTCATGACGTTCTGCGCGACGACCGCAACGTGACGGTCGAGGTCGCGGTCCGTCGCGATCGCGAAATGCAGGCCTTGGCCGAAATGATCGATTTGCCGGTTGCGATCCTGAGCCACGGCAACACCGTCAAGAACACCGAATATTCGTTCCTGACCAACGTGTTCGCCTCGCGCGGCTACCTCGTGGTCAGCATTCAGCACGATCTCGATACCGATGCGCCGATGGTGACCAAGGTCGGCGAGGAATATGTCGGGCGCCGCATGCAGTACAATCGCGGCGACCTCAACATCATGTATGCGATCGACGAGCTCAAGAAGATCTATCCGAACGCGGATTATCATCACCTGACGCTGATCGGCCATTCCAACGGCGGCGACATCTCGATGTACTTCGCCAGGCAGCATCCCGATCTGGTGAAGAAGGTCGTCACGCTGGACAATCTGCGCGTGCCCTTCGTCACCAACGGCAAGATCAAGATACTCTCGTTCCGCTCCAAGGATCCGCAATTCAAGACGGACCCCGGCGTCGTTCCCGACGATGAGACGTGCAAGAAGCTCGGCATCAAGGTTGTTAGAACCGAGTTTCAGCACAACCAACTCAGCGATCGCGGCCCCGACAGCGTCAAGTCGTCGATCCAGGGCGCGGTGCAGGAGTTCCTCGACGAGAACGATGGCGAGAGCATGCCGACGGCGCCGCTGCTCGCCGCGTCTGAACCCGCATCGACGACAGAGAAGAAATAGCTGTCGAGGTGAGTGAAAAGCCGGCGCGCCACAACGCGACCAGGCAGCGCCTACGCATGCGCGTTGCGATAGGCCATGGCGGCGAGCCAAATTGCGGAAAGCAGGAAGTAGAACGCGCCGAACCCCGCATAGGGAGCAATGTCGAGGATCGTTGGCGCAACGGTGCCAATGGATCGGCTGATCATATAGCCGCCGGCGAGAGCCGACTGCGCGCCACTCAGGATCATCGCCCATTGCGCGCCATATTGACGCCAGCGCCTTGCGCCCGTGTACAGCTGCAATACACCCGCGAGGATTGCCCAAACCCCGAATACGGCCAGGACGGCATATGCGCTGTGGCCAATCGCAGCAATAACGGCGAGCGCCGTTATCGCGCTGACCCCGACATTCAACGTCTGGGACGGGTTGGCTATCAGGCCGCCATTGACGCGGGCGTCAGCCAGATTGGCGATGGCATCCCACGCCGGGTAGATCACGAGCAGAAACGCGGCTGGGCCGGGCTGCCCGCTGAACAGAACGGCGGCGGCAACCCAGGCAATCGAGAATATGGCGCGGCCAAGATAGTAGGATCGCAGCCAGGCGGATTGGGACGAAAGTTGTTTCTGCATCAATGGACTCCTTTGCTTACCTACTAGTAGGTAGGTAAACTCAGATCAACCCGGTGCCTAGACACGAATTCGTTTGAGGCCGGAGCTTCGCGTTCGCTTGACAACTTACCTACTAGAAGGTAGGCGGCCATATGAGCTCGATGATTTCGACTTCCGAGAAAATTCTCGATGTCGCCCAGTCTCTCATCGTCGCGGGAGGCTACAACGCGTTCAGCTATGCCGACATTTCGGATGCGATCGGCATCAGGAAGGCGAGCATCCACCATCACTTTCCGACCAAGGCCGAGTTGGTCTCGGCACTGGTGGATCGCTACAGGCAGCAGGCGGAGCAGGGCCTGAAGTCTCTCCAGGAGCACTCCTCAAGTCCAGCCGAGCAATTGCAGTCCTATCTGAACTTCTGGCAGACGTGCATTCGGGATGCCTCGCTGCCATTCTGCGTCTGTGCGATGCTCGCAGGCGAGATGCCGATCTTGCCGGACGAAGTCTCATCGCGGGTCCGGGCCCATTTCCACAGTCTCGCACGGTGGCTTACCTCGGTGCTGCGGGCCGGTGCGGAGCAGCACCTGTTTCAGTTGGACAGACCGCCGGAAGATGAGGCCCAGATGCTGATGGCATCGGTTCACGGTGCAATGCTCTCCGCGCGAGCTTTCAACGATCCCGAACTGTTCGTCGCAATCGTCAACGCCCAGACGGCAAAGCTGCTGGTCGCGGATCGCTAGAAATCTTCGGCCAAGCTCATCAACAGATGACCGCTCACGGCGACAGCCGTCCTGCGCCGCTTTCGCTCGGTCTGCGGGTCTGGCGGCACCGCAGGAACGATGGGGTTATTGATCGCCGTCGCGCAGCCGGCGGTAGACTGCGCCGAGCACGTTCGAATAGTCGTCGGTCCAGATCCGCTGGCTTTCGTTGACCGGAGTCTCGATCCAGACATCGGATGAGGCGAGCTTGCCGACGTCGGCCTCGTCGCGCGCGGAGATCACGACCGAGGTCGCGAAGATATACTCGCTGTCGCGGCCGGAATCCTCGCTGTAGACCCAGCTCTTCATGTCGTTGGCATCGGCGATGCCGACCACGACGCTGGCAAGCTCGAGATGGCGGTTGGATACGTGCATCACCACCGCGCCCTGCGGCGCGAGCTTCTGCTTGTAGATCGCCATCGCCTCCTCGGTCGCAAGGTGGATCGGGATCGCATCCGACGAATAGGCGTCGACGATGATGAGATCGTAGACGCCGTCAGGCTCCTTGGCGAAGGTCAGCCGCGCGTCGCCGATCACCGGCTCCAGGTTCGGCTCGCAGTTCTGGATGTAGGTGAAGTATTTCGGGTCACGGGCGGTATCGACCATGCTCTGATCGATCTCGAAGAACTTCCAGTCCTCGCCGGGCGCCGAGGCACAGGTCAACGTGCCCGAGCCCAATCCGATCACCGCCACCTTCAGCGGCGCCCCCTTGCGCTCGCGCATCGCCGCGATCGCCCGCCCGATCCCGCCGTCCTTGTGATAGTAGCTGATCGGCTCCGGCCGGCCGGTGACCGGCGTGCCATTGTCGTTCCTGAACTTCTGGGCGCCATGGATCGTGGTGCCGTGCATCAGCACGTGATACTGCCCGTTCGACGTCACCACGATCTTGTGCACGCCGAAGAAACTGCGCACCGTGTCGACGCGGCCGTCATCGGAGGGATAGGCGCGCAGCAGCACCATCGCGACGACGACGGTGGCGAAGATCTTCCAGCGATCGGCGTTCAGCGCGAGCACCAGCAGCGCGGAGAGCACGCCGACCCCGCCGATCACCCAGACCCGCCAGACGTCGAACCAGTTGAAGAGCTTGCCGGTCGCATAGGACGGCGCGATCAGCGCCACGGCCAGCACCGCGAGGAATGGCCAGTACCAGACGCTCCAGCGCGGCAGCCGCTCGGCACCGGACGGGCGGCATAGCGCGGCCAGCGCCAGCAGGATCGGATATTCGGCGACCCATGAGAAGGTGAACGGCGCGATCAGCCCCGCAAACAGGCCGCCGACCATGCCGCCGAACGACAGTGCGACGTAGAAGCCGGTGAGATATTTCGCGGCCGGACGGGTCCGCGCCAGCTCGCCATGGCAGGCCATCGCGATGATGAAGAAGCACAGCTGATGGCCACCGAGTGTCAGCAGCAGGTTCTGCTCGCCGCCGAACGCCAGCAGGACGACGACACCCGCGATCGCCAGCGGCTGCGCGCGCAGCATCCAGTTGTGCGGCAGCAGCGGGCGCGATTGGAACACCAGCACCCAGGTCAGGAGATACAGCGACAGCGGCAGCACCCACAGCAAGGGCGCAGCGGCAACGTCGGTCGAGATATGCGCCGTCACCGCGATCAGCAGGCCCGACGGCACGGCGGCCAGGAAAATCCAACGTGCTCGCAGCGCAAGCGGCGGCGCGGGCGCAGCGGCATCGTCAACCTGCAGATTGTGCGCGGCGGCGTTTACCGGCGATCGCAGCAGCAGAATGCCGCAGCACGCGATCAGAACGATCAGCAGGCCGTAGCCGCCGGTCCAGATCAGGTCCTGGGTGTGCAGGGTGAACATCGGCTCCAGCAGCACCGGGTACGAGAGAAGCGCCAGGAAGCTGCCGATGTTCGACGACGCATAGAGGAAGTAGGGATCGGGGCCATTGGGATGGCCGGTGCGCACGAACCACGCCTGCAGCAATGGATTGTTGGCGGCGAGCGCGAAGAACGGCAGGCCGATCGAGACCGCGAACAGGCCGAGCAGCCAGAACGCGTAGCCCGAATTCGGCGGCTCGCCCCAGCCGCTGCGGATCGCCAGCGGCAGCGTCAGCAGCGCGATGACAAGCAGCGCCAGATGCACGACTACCGGAACGACGCGGCTGTTCAGCTTCATCAGGAGATGCGCATAGGCATAGCCGCCGAGCAGCAGCGACTGGAAGAACACCATCGCCACCGACCACACCGCCGGCGAGCCACCGAGCCGCGGCAGCACCATCTTGGTGAACAATGGTTGCACCGAGAACAGCAACAGGGCGCTGACGAAGATCGCAGCGGTGTAGACGACCAGCAACAGCCGGTTTCGCGAGGCGGACGGCTCAGATGTCATGAATGCTCCGGCATGGACCCGGCGGGCGCCGGGAGCGGACGATCCGGCGACACCGCACCGGAGGGTTTGACTTGACCATATGGCAGTATCACGGACAAGAAACGCCGATAACGCGGACTTGACGAAGTGCCGCAACGGCGCGACAGCACGCTTCGTCTCTGAGCATGATCACTCCCTCTTGAAGCGGACATGAACGAAACCGACGTCGTCATCATCGGTGCGGGGCATAACGGCCTCACCTGCGCAGCCTATCTTGCGATGGCGGGCTTGCGGGTCAGGGTCGTCGAGCGCCGCAAGGTGGTCGGCGGCGCCGCCGTCACTGAAGAGTTCGCGCCGGGCTTTCGCAATTCGGTCGCCGCCTACACGGTGAGCCTGCTCAACCCGCAAATCATGTCTGACCTGAAACTCGCCGATCATGGACTGAAGATCGTCGAGCGCCGCGCGCAGAACTTCCTGCCCGCCCCCGACGGCAGCTATCTCGTGACCGGCGAAGGCCGCACCAGGGAACAGGTGGCGCGCCTCTCCCAGCATGACGCCGTCGAGATCGATGCGTTCTCCCGGGAACTCGAGGCTATCGCCGACGTGCTGCGACAGTTCGTGCTGCGCGCGCCGCCGAACGTCGTCGAGGGCTTCAACATCGGCGCGGTGAGCGAAGCCTTCAACGCGCTCGGCACCGCCAACATCCTGCGGCGGCTGTCACTCGAGCAGCAGCGCAATCTGCTCGACCTGTTTACGCGCTCGGCCGGCGAGATGCTCGACGAACGTTTCGAGCACGACCTCGTCAAGGCGCTGTTCGGCTTCGACGCCATCGTGGGCAACTACGCGAGCCCTTACGCCGCCGGTTCGGCCTATGTGATGCTGCATCATGCGTTCGGCGAGGTGAACGGCAAGAAAGGCGTCTGGGGCCACGCCATCGGCGGCATGGGCGCGATCACGCAGGCGATGGCGCGCGCCGCGCGCGGCCACGGCGTCGAGATCGAGACCGATGCCGGCGTGCGCGAGGTGATCGTGGAGAAGGATCGCGCCTGCGGCGTCATCCTCGACAATGGCGAGACCATCCGCGCCAAATATGTCGCCTCCAACGTCAATCCGAAGCTGCTCTACACGCACCTGATGCCAGCGGGCGCGCTGGCGGGCGAATTCCTCGCGCGCATCTCACGCTGGCGCAACGGCTCCGGCACGTTCAGGATGAACGTCGCGCTCGATGCCCTGCCCTCGTTCACTGCGCTGCCCGGCCCGGGCGATCACCTCACCGCGGGCATCATCATTGCCCCCAGCCTCGGCTACATGGACCGCGCCTGGCGCGATGCGTGCGACCTCGGCTGGAGCCGCGCGCCCGTCGTCGAAGTGCTGATCCCCTCGACGCTCGACGATTCCTTGAGCCCGCCGGGCCAGCACGTCGCGAGCCTGTTCTGCCAGCACGTCGCCCCGCAATTGCCTGACGGCAAATCCTGGGACGATCATCGCGAGGAGGTCGCCGATCTCATGATCGCAACGGTCGATCAATACGCCCCCGGCTTCGCGGGCAGCGTGGTCGGCCGCCAGATCCTGTCGCCGCTCGACCTCGAGCGGCAGTTCGGCCTGCTCGGCGGCGACATCTTCCATGGCGCGCTGACGCTGAACCAGCTGTTCTCGGCGCGGCCGATGCTGGGCCATGCCGACTACCGCGGGCCGCTCAAGGGCCTCTACCACTGCGGTTCCGGTGCCCATCCCGGCGGCGGCGTCACCGGCGCTCCAGGCCACAACGCGGCGCGGGTCATTCTGGCGGACCACCGCAGGCTGCTCTCGTAAGGCGACCCGCGCCCGGATCATGCGGGCGGCACTCCACAACAAACGGTGGACAGCCTGTGGAGAAGCGGTGGATCAGCCCTGTACAAGCCTGTGCATCCGGCCGGGAGAACCGGCGGAAAACGCTGTGGACCGGCTGTGGGACGCCGGGCGACAGGCTCGCCACAACGTCCGCGATATCCTGTTGATGGGATGGAGCTGGTTCTGTGGACAACCGGTGGACGGGACCCTGCCCTTCCCGCTCCCCCAAAAAAGCAAACACCGGGCGAGATGTCGCCCGGTGTGCTTGAGAACGCCGTCCGGTAGTCGACTTACTTCAACGAGGTGCTGATAGAATTGAAGGTTGTGCTCAGCGCCGTGCCAACGCCATTCACCGCAGCGATAATGGCGATCGCGATGCCGGTCGCGATCAGGCCGTATTCGATGGCCGTTGCGCCGGATTCATTCCGCAAGAACTTAACGATAAAAGCGCTCATAATAGCCCTGCCCTTGAGTTGCTTTTGCCCGGAACGGAGAAATTGTTCCGGGGTTCGTACTACTACGGCAAAATCTAAGGTTGTCTAAACGCGTTACGTGTAGAATCTCGCGATAGTCGAATGAAATCAAAGTTGAAATTTTAACAAAATCCGCGCTACCGGCATTCGATGACCCCCTCCACGCACCGCGCCAGTGTCACCCTCCCCGACGAATCGACCGCCAAACGCGTGGTTGACGCGCTTTCCGAGATGTTTTTCGAGGATCAGGCCGCCTTCGCGGCGTTCGAGCGGCCTGACGGACGCTGGGACGTCACGGTCCATTTCGCCGACGCGCCGGACGAGGCGCTGTTGCGCGAACTGGTCGGACAGACCGTGGGACGAGATGTCGCAGCCGCCGTGGCGTTCGACACCGTGGAGGCCAAGGACTGGGTGAAAGCGAGCCTCGAGGATCTGGTCCCGGTCCCGGCCGGCCGCTTCGTCGTCCACGGCCAGCACGACCGGACGCGGATACCGCCGAACAAGCTCGGCATCGAGATAGAGGCGGCGCTCGCGTTCGGCACCGGACACCACGGCACAACGCGCGGCTGCCTGCTGCTGCTCGACCATGTACTGAAGGCGTATCGGCCACGCCGCGTACTCGATCTCGGCACCGGGACCGGCGTGCTGGCGATCGCCGCCGCCAAGGCGCTGCAGGACCGGGTGCTCGCGAGCGACATCGACGCGCCATCGGTGCAGGTTGCCGCAGAAAACGCCCGGCTCAACGGGACAGGACACCTTGTGGACGTGATCCGCGCCACCGGCTTCGCCCATCCCCGCTTCGCCGCGGACGGGCCGTTCGACCTGGTGCTGGCCAACATCCTGGCCAATCCGCTGCGGCAATTGGCGGGGCCGATGGCGCAGCACCTCGCCTCGTCGGCGCAGGTCATTCTCTCCGGCCTGCTGACCCACCAGGCGCCGGCGGTGATCGCCGCCTACCGCGCGCGCGGCCTGGTGCCGCTGCGCCATATAAGGATCGAAGGTTGGAGCAGCCTGCTGCTGCGCGCGGTAAAATGACCGCAGCCGGCAGACAGTGCGGCGACTGCACGCTCTGCTGCAAGGTGATGGCGATCGAGGAACTGGCCAAGCCCGTCAACGCGTGGTGCCCGCACTGCAAGCCGGGACGCGGATGCCAGATCTACGAGAGCCGGCCGGCGGAATGCCGCTCCTTCGCCTGCGTCTGGCTCGTCAATGAGCTCCTTGAGGAGCACTGGAAGCCGGGCAAATCGAAGCTGGTGCTGACGACGTCGAACGACGGCCTCGAAATCCGCTGCGATCCCGGCTTCCCCGATGCCTGGCGGAAGGAGCCGTTCCGAAGCGAGATACAGGAATGGGCGGTGTCGGGCGAGCCGCTCGACATGACCGTCGTCGTCATCGCCGGTCAGCGCATGACGCTGGTGACACCGGAGCGCGAGTTCGATCTCGGCATCGTCGGCCCGATGAGCGGATCGTGCGGGAACTCGAAGGTACCAAGGTCGTCAATGCGACCGTAGCGAAGGCGTCAAATCTGGAGCGGTAATTGCCGTCAGCGCGTTGGGCTATTCGGATGCCGCAGGTTCGCGATGAGCGATTGCGGTCTTGTCCTGCTTCGGCACGCGCCTGACGCGCGATTCGACCAATCGGCCCAGGAACTGGACGATGACACCGCGTTGCTTCTGTCCGACAGGCGCGACCGGACCGTGGTGGACCGGTGGTGTAATCTTCTCAAAGCTGAACGCAGGCATCGTGCATCTCCTCGCCGTTGAGTTGAGACACTCCTGGGCACTCCCCACTATCTTTGATGAACGGCTTGCCCTCGGAACCGTTGCGTCATTTCTAATGTTGATGCCACGATTCAAGCACAAGTTATGCCAAATTGTGAGCATGCTGGCCGCATTGCGGACCGGTCCAGCCGGACCTGGAGCGTGATGCGGACTCGAAGGGCCCTGTTAGCGAAAAGTGGATACCGATTTTCCGGCGAGATCAAGCTCAATCCAAAGAGAGTGCGAAGGCGATGTTCGAAGCTCATTTCCAGACATTCGAAGAACCCGAAAGCGGCGTGGCGCTGACCGCCCGCTTAAGCACCTTCCGCGCGGAACTGGCGCGGCGCAAGCTGACGGGTTTCGTGATTCCTCGCGCCGACCAGCAGCAGAACGAATATGTCGCCGCGTCCGAGGAGCGGCTGGCCTGGCTGACCGGCTTCACCGGATCGGCCGGGCTCGCGATCGTGCTCACCAAGCAGGCCGCGCTGTTCGTCGACGGCCGCTACACCCTGCAGGCCGGCAAGCAGGTCGACCGCAAGGCCTGGGACATCGAGCCGCTGGTCGATCCGCCGCCGGAGCACTGGGTGACGCGGCATCTCGCCGCCGGCGATCGCCTCGGATTTGATCCGTGGCTGCACACGTCTGCGGCAGCCGAACGGCTGGCCGCCGCCTGCGCCAAGGCCGGCGCCGAGTTCGTCGCGGTCGACAGCAACCCGATCGATGCGATCTGGACCGAACGGCCGGCACCGCCGCTCGGTCCGGTCACGATCCATGGCGCGCAGTTCGCGGGCGAGATCGAGGCGGAGAAGCTCAAGCGCATCCGGCTCGAGATCAACAAGCTCGGTGTCGATGCGCTGGTGCTGTCCGACAGCCACGCGGTGGCCTGGACATTCAACATCCGCGGCGCCGACGTCTCGCATACGCCGCTGCCGCTGTCCTATGCGCTGGTGCCGAAGGAGGGCCGGCCGCTGGTGTTCATCGATCACCGCAAGCTGTCGAATTCGACGCGCGACCATCTCGAGCAATCGGCAGACGTCGAGGAGCCGTCGGCGCTGACGCCGAAGCTCACCGAGCTCGCCAAGCGCGGCGCCGCGATCGCACTCGACAACGCGACCGCGGCGGACGCCCTGAGCCGCCTGATCACGGGCGCCGGCGGCAAGCCGGTGCGTGGCAACGATCCGACCAGCCTGTTGAAGGCGGTCAAGAACATGACCGAGATCGACGGCACCCGCACCGCGCACCAGCGCGACGCGGTGGCGCTGACGCGTTTCCTCGCCTGGATCGACCGCGAGGCTCCCTCGGGCTCGCTCACCGAGATCGACGCCGTCGAGGCGCTGGAGACGTTCCGCCGCCAGACCGCGGCGCTGAAAGACGTCTCGTTCCCGACGATTGCCGGCACCGGGCCGAACGGCGCCATCGTGCACTACCGCGTCACCCGCAAGAGCAACCGCCGGATCGAATCCGGCGACCTGCTCCTGATCGACTCGGGCGCGCAGTATGAGGACGGCACCACCGACGTCACCCGCACCATCGCGATCGGCCAGCCCACCGACGAGATGCGCGACCGCTTCACCCGTGTGCTGCGCGGTCACATCGCGATCGCCCGCGCGGTCTTCCCCGACGGCACCACCGGCGCGCAGCTCGATACGCTGGCGCGGCAATATCTCTGGCAGGCCGGCCTCGATTTCGAGCACGGCACCGGCCACGGCGTCGGCAGTTATCTCAGCGTGCATGAAGGCCCGGCACGGATCTCGAAGCTCGGCACCACGCCGCTGAAGCGCGGCATGATCCTGTCCAACGAGCCCGGCTACTACAAGACCGACGCCTACGGCATCCGGATCGAGAACCTCGAGCTCGTGATCGGCACCGACATCAAGGGTGCGGAGAAGCCGGTCAATGCGTTCGAGACGCTGACGCTGGCACCGATCGACCGGCGGCTGATCGAGGTGAGCATGCTGAGCGAGAGCGAACTGAAGTGGCTCAACGACTACCATGCCCGCGTCGCCAGCGTGGTGCGCCCGCATCTCGACGACAACCCCACGAAACTGTGGCTCGATGAGGCGACGGCGGCGCTGAAGTAGCCGCGCAAGCATCGTCCCCCACACTTGGTGTCATCCCCCGCGCATGCGGGGGATCCAGTACGCCGCGGCCCATCGGATTAAAACTGCTGCCTCTGGGATACTGGGTCCCCCGCTTTCGCGGAGGACGACAGCGGAATTCGCTACCGACGCCAGCAACCTAATTGCGCGGGACGAAACACTTCGCCGCGTCTCCCGAAATCGCATGGCCGCATGCCGAAACACACGTATTCCGCGCGGGCGAGATCGCTACAGTCCGATTGAGACGACAGGATCGGACCTGAATGCACGGCGTGATGGGCAAGCCGCCCGGCGCGGCCCAAGACAACATTAAAGACAACATCAAGGATAACATCGCGACATCGAAGGTCATGCTGCTGATGCTCGTCGTCATGACGGGCGTGGCGCCGATCTCGCTCTACATGCTGGTTCCGGCGCTGCCCGTGCTGGCGACGACGTTCGAGCGCGACATCTCGATCGCGCAGATGACGGTGTCGCTCTACATGGTCGGCATCGCGCTGTCGCAGCTGATCATGGGGCCGCTGTCCGACAAGTTCGGCCGCCGTCCGGTGCTGCTCGCCGGCCTCGGCCTGATGGTCGCAGCCGGCATCGGCTCGGTGTTTGCCCAAACCCTGCCGCAGTTGATCGCCGCACGCTTCTTCCAGGCGCTCGGCGGCGCCAGCGGCATGGTGATCAGCCGCGCCATCATCCGCGATCTCTATCCGCGCGAGCGGGTCGGTGCCATGATCAGCCTCGTCGTCGCCGCGCTGATGATCGCGCAGATGGTGAGCCCGCTGACCGGCGGCCTTCTCGAAACCGCGTTCGGCTGGCGCGCGATCCTCTACCTCATCACCGCAGCGTCACTGACGGTGACGGTCTTCATCGCGCTGGCCTTGCCGGAAACCCGCCGCGATCGCACCGACAGCCCCAGCTTTCGCGGCGACCTCGGCAAGCTGATGCGCAGCCGCGCCTTCGTCGGCTACATGCTGTGCCAGGTGCTGGCCTCGCAGATCATCTTCGCCTTCGCCGGCGGCGGCCCCTACATCGTGGTGACGCAGATGGGCCGCAGTAGCGCCGAATACGGCGCATGGTTTGCGTGCACGGGCTTTGCCTATCTCGTCGGCAATCTGCTGTGCGTGCGGTTCGCGCCGCGGCATTCGCTGGAGAAGCTGATCTGGTTCGGCCTCGCGCTGCAGGTCGGCGGCAGCCTGTTGAACCTGGTCTTGAGTTTCACCGGCATGAACCAGGCTCCGTCCTGGCTGTTCGGCACCCAGATGATCGTGATGGTCGCCAATGCCTTCGTGATGGCCAATTCCGCCGCCGGCGCTATCAGCATCCGTCCTGAAGCCGCCGGCACCGCCTCGGGCGCCATGGGCTTCCTGCAGCAGGGAATCGGCTCGCTGATCTCGCAATTCGGCGCCTATCTCGGCGGCCACTCCGCCACCACCCTGCCGCTGACGTCAGCGATCTTCGCGATCTCGCTCGCCTGTGCCTGCACGATGATCTTCGTCGTGCCACGGCGCAACGTGGTGGTCAGCGAGGAGCTGATCGAGCAAGCGGAGGAGGAGGAAGGCGGGATCATGTGAGAGGTGTGCTCGAGCCCTCTCTCCCGTCGTCATCCCCGCGAATGCGGGGATCCAGTACGCCGTGGCTGATCTGTATTCCATTGGTGCCTCTGGAATACTGGATCACCCGCATGCGCATGCGCGGGTGATGGCGGCGGAGAATGAGGCGACAGCGCCGCTCACTCCCCGATCAGCTTCAGCCACTCGTCTTCAGTCAGCACCCGGACGCCGTGCTTCTGCGCTTCGGCGAGCTTCGAGCCGGCGCCGGGCCCCGCGACGACATAGTCGGTCTTCTTCGACACCGAGCCGGCCGCCTTGGCGCCAAGCCGTTCGGCCGTCGCCTTGGCCTCGTCGCGCGTCATCTTCTCGAGCGAGCCGGTGAACACCACCGTCTTGCCGGCGACCGCCGAATTACTCTTCGGCTTCTCGGCGTCGACGATCTCGCCGAGCTCCTTGGTCAGCCGATCGACGATGCCGCGATTGTGGCTCTCGCCGAAATAATCCGCGATGCTCTTGATCACGGTGTCACCGATCTGGTCGAGCGCATCCATTTCTGCGATGGCTTCCTCATCGCCCTTGGTGACCTTGAGGCAGGCATCGTGGAATGCGTCCCAGGAGCCGTAGCCGCGGGCCAGCGCCAGCGCCGTGGTCTCGCCGACATGGCGCATGCCGAGCGCATAGATGAAGCGCTCCAGCGAGATCTTGCGGCGGCTGTCGATCGCGGCGAACAAGTTGCGCACCGAGGTTTCGCCGTAGCCCTCGATCTCCTCCAGCTTGAGCTTCGCATTGCGCTTCGGCAGCGTGAAGATGTCGGCGGGTTCCGTCACCCATCCCTCGTCGAAGAAATACTGCAGCTGCTTCTCGCCGAGGCCGTCGATGTCGAAGGCGCGGCGCGACACGAACAGTTTGAGATGCTCGATCTTCTGATAGGGACAGGCGAACTCGCCGCTGCAGCGGGCGCGCGAGCCCTCCTCGCCGGTCGCGGTTTCCTCGCGCACCACGTCGGTGTGCAGCTCGCACGGGCACTTCTTCGGGAAGTGGAATTCCTTGGCGTTCTTCGGCCGCTTGTCGATCACGACATCGACCACCTGCGGGATCACGTCACCGGCACGCTGGACCACGACGGTGTCGCCGATCCTGATGTCGCGGCCCTCGCGCAGCACCTCGCCCTTGTTGCCGATGCCCTTGATGTAATCCTCGTTGTGCAGCGTGACGTTCTGCACGATCACGCCGCCGACGCCGACCGGCTCGAGCTTGCCGACCGGGGTGAAGGAGCCGGTGCGGCCGACCTGGATCTCGATATCGCGCAACACGGTCATCGCGCGCTCGGCGGGGAATTTGTGCGCGATCGCCCAGCGCGGCGTGCGCGACACGAAGCCGAGCCGTTCCTGCCAGTCGATGCGGTCTACCTTGTAGACGACACCGTCGATATCGTAGTCGAGCTCCGCGCGCTGCTCCTCGATCTCGCGATGGAACGCGATCAGCTGCTCGACCGAGCGACACAGCCTGGTCAGCGGATTGGTCTTGAAGCCGCAGCGCTCGAACCAGTGGATCATGCCGGTCTGGGTCTCCTCCGGCATCGCGCTCATCTCGCCCCAGGCGTAGGCGAAGAAACCGAGCGGACGCGATGCGGTAATCGTCGGATCCTTCTGCCGCAATGAGCCCGCGGCCGAATTGCGAGGATTGGCGAAGATGGTGTCGCCGGCGGCCTTTTGCCGCTCGTTCAACGCCAGGAACGCCTTCTTGGTCATGTAGACCTCACCGCGCACCTCGCAGATATCGGGTATGTTGCGGCCCTTGAGCCTCTCGGGCACGTCCTCGAGCGTGCGGATATTGGCGGTGACATCCTCGCCTTCGGCGCCGTCGCCGCGCGTCGCGGCGGTCACGAGCTCGCCGCCCTCATAGCGCAGCGACATCGACAGACCGTCGATCTTCGGCTCGGCCGAGAAATCGATCTTGTCATCAGGCAATTTCAGAAAGCGTGTGATGCGCCCGACGAAGTCGATCACGTCCGCTTCCGCAAACGCGTTGTCCAGCGACAGCATCGGGACGGAATGGCGGACCTTCCTGAAGCGTCCCGACGGCGCCGCACCGACCTTCTGCGACGGCGAGTCCGAGGTGACGAATTCGGGAAAGCGCTTCTCGATCGCGTTGTAGCGCTGCCGCAGCGCATCGTATTCGGCGTCGGTGACGCTGGGCGCGTCGTCCTGGTAGTAGCGCTTGTCGTGACCTTCGAGCTCAAGCGCCAGCCGGGTCAGCTCGACCCTGGCCTGGGCCCTGGTGAGCTTGGCGACGTCGACCAGCGCTTTCTTCGCTTTGGTGGCCATGGATGCGCGCCGCCGCTTAAGCCGTCGCCGCGCGCAGCAGGCGCTCGGCTGCCGCCCGCGCCTCGGCGGTGATCTCGGCGCCGGCCAGCATGCGCGCGATCTCCTCGCGGCGGTGGTCGGCGGCGAGCGCGTTGACGCGGGTGGCAACGCGCTTGCCCTTGTCGAGCGCGTCCTTCGAGATCAACAAATGCTGGCCGGCACGCGCGGCAACCTGCGGCGCATGGGTCACCGCCATCACCTGCACCTTGCCGGCGAGGCGCGACAGCCGCGAGCCGATCGCATCCGCCACCGCGCCGCCGACACCGGTGTCGATTTCGTCAAACACCAGCGTCGGCGCCGAGCCGCGATCGGCGAGCACGACCTTGAGCGCCAGCAGGAAGCGCGACAGCTCGCCGCCGGAGGCGACCTTCATCATCGGTCCGGGCTTGGTGCCCGGATTGGTCTGGACCCAGAATTCGACGCGATCGATGCCCTGAGGACCCGGCGAGGCCGCATTGGTCTCGATCTGGGTCATGAACTTGGCACGCTCGAGCTTGAGCGGTGCGAGCTCGGCGTTGACGGCCTTGTTGAGCTTCTCGGCCGACTTGACGCGCGCCGCCGACAGCTTGGCGGCGGCGGCGCCGTAGCGCTTGTCGGCTTCACCGGCCGCCGCCTCGAGCTTCTTCAAGCGGTCGGCGCCGGCATCGATCAGCGCGACGTCGTTGGCGTATTGGGCCGCAAGCGCCGCGAGCAGGTCGACCGGCGTCGAATATTTGCGCGAGGCGGCACGCAGCGCGAACAGCCGCTCCTCGATGCGTTCGAGCTCGGCCGGATCGAAATCGGTCGCCGCCAGCGCGGCATTGAGATGCTGGTCGGCCTCTTCCAGCGCGTTGATCGCAACATCGATCGCCTTCACAGCAGGTTCGATCAGCCCGGGCGCGTTGCCGGCGCGCCGCTCCAGCCGCCGCACCGCGGCCGACAGGGTCGCCACCGGCGAATGCGAGCCGCCGATCGCCTCCTGCGCCTCGCGCAGGTCGGTTGCGATCTTCTCACCCTGCATCATCGTCGTGCGGCGGTTGGCGAGCTCGGTCTCCTCGCCCTCCTTCGGCGCCAGCGTCTTCAGCTCCTGGGAGGCGTGACGCAGATAGTCGGCCTCGCGCGCCGCGCGCTCCATGCCGGCGCGATGCTCGTCGAGATCGGCGTTGGCGGTGCGGCGTGCGTCCCACAGCGCTTCCAGCGCCATGACGTCCTTCTCAAGCCCGGCGAACGCGTCGAGCAGCTGGCGATGTGTCGAGGCGTCAACCAAGGCGCGGTCGTCGTGCTGGCCATGGATCTCGACCAGCGCCGCGCCGACCGCTTTCAGGGTCTGAACGCTGATCGCCTGGTCGTTGACGAAGGCACGGGTGCGGCCGTCGGCCAACTGCACGCGGCGCAGGATCATCTCGCAAGAATCGTCCTGACTCGCGTCGTCGAGGCCGTTCTCGGCCAGGATCCTGGCGGCCGGATGTCCCTTCGGCACGTCGAACATCGCGGTGACCTGCCCCTGCTCGGCGCCGTGGCGCACGAGACTGGCATCGCCGCGGCCGCCGAGCGCCAGCGCAAAGGCATCGAGCAGGATGGATTTGCCGGCGCCGGTTTCACCGGTCAGCACCGCCAGGCCACGGGAGAATTCGATATCGAGCCGTTCGATCAGGACGATGTCACGGATCGACAGACGCGCCAGCATGCGAGGACAATTCCTAGCCGAGACCTATCTTCTTGAAGGTCCGGCTGATCCAGGACCCCTGATTCTCGCTCGGCTCGAGACCGCCGGACTTTACTAGATTATAGGCGTCCTTGTACCAGCGGCTGTCCGGAAAATTGTGCCCGAGCACGGCGGCTGCGGTCTGTGCCTCGCCGGCAATACCGATCGCCATATAGGCCTCGGTGAGCCGGTAGAGCGCCTCTTCGACGTGGCGGGTGGTCTGGTACTGCGTGACCACCGTCTTGAAGCGGTTGATCGCCGCGGTGAAGTCGCGCTTCTCCATGTAGTAGCGGCCGACCGCCATTTCCTTGCCGGCGAGCTGGTCGCGCGCAGCCTCGATCTTGGTCTTGGCCGAGGTGGCGTATTCAGAGGTCGGATACTTGCGGACCACCTCTTCGAGCGCCGCGATCGCCTTCTCGGTGCGGCCCTGGTCGCGGGAGATGTCCGGGATCTGGTCGAAATGCGATGCTGCGATCAGGTACTGGGCGTAGGCCGCGTCCGGACTGCCGGGATGCAGCGTGACGTAACGGGTCGCAGAACCGATGCAGCTATCGTAGTCGCCGGCCTGGTAATAGGAGTAGGCCGACATCAAGAGCGACTTGCGCGCCCACTCTGAATAGGGATGCTGCCGGTCGACTTCCTCGAACTTCTTCGAAGCGGCCTTCAGATCCTTCTTCTCGTTCATCATGTACAAGCCCTCATTGTAGAGCTTGTCCGCGGGCTCATCGACGAACGTGTCGTCCTTGGCCATGAACTTGTCCCACAGCGCGCCGGTGCCGCAGCCGCTGAGCGGCAGCGCAAGCACGACAAGGCCCGCCGCGAAACGCAGCGCGCGGGCGGCCCGCTTCAGGCCGGAGACGTCAGAATGATCGAGTTCGAGCGTCATACGCTTTGCCGACATGAAATATAGAACCTGACGCCTTTGATGCGGTTAACGGCGAAGCCCACTTCGTCCATGAACCGCGATCATGGACACCAAAAACCCCGTACCATTGGCGCCGTGTCGCGCGGGCGCCGGCCTGTTTAGCCAAAAAATGGCCGTTCACCAACCGAATACGTAGCCATTCCGCCCGGAATAAGGCGACCGGACACGCCTGTGACCTGCTGTGGAGACTGCGGAAATCTGGACCTGAACGACGTCGGCCGTGACGCTCAGGACACGTCCGGGCCGTACGCCGGGGCAATCAAGCCGCCCACCGTGCCTGCGCCGGCCTCGACGTGGCTGCGGGATGGCCGCCGTGCGGTTTCCGCCTCGACCACTCGCCACGCACTGCGGTCGGCGAGAAACGCCCGCAGCACCGCGTTATTAAGCTTGTGACCGCCGCGCTTCGAGCGGTAGATGCCGAGCAGCGGCAGGCCGGCCAGCGAGAGGTCGCCGATCACGTCGAGAACCTTGTGGCGGACGCATTCGTCGGCGTAGCGCAGCCCCTCGGGATTGAGCAGGCGGGTTTCGTCGAACACCACGGTATTCTCGAAGGACGCGCCGAGCGCAAAGCCCGCGCTCCAGAGGCGGGCCGTGTCGGCTACGCAGCCGAAGGTCCGGGCGCGTGCGATGTCGCGACGGAAGCCTTCCGGCGAGAGATCGAAGGACAAGCTCTGGCGGCCGATCACCGGGTTGGTGAAGTCGATCTCGACCTCGGCGCGGAAACCGCCGGCAAACGGACGCAGCTCGCCGACCGATTCGCCCATCTTGACCTGCACCGGCTTCAGCACTTGGATGAAACGGCGGACGGCGGGCTGGGTGACGATGCCGGCCTGATCGATCGCTGCGACGAACGCCGCGGCGCTGCCGTCCATGATCGGAACTTCGGGACCATCGACCTCGATGATGGCGTTGTCGACGCCCATGCCGCGCAGCGCGGCGAGTACATGTTCAGCGGTGGAAACCAGCGGACCTTCGCGGTCACCCAGCACCGTCGCAAAATCTGTTGCGATCACGCCGTCGGCAGTGGCCTGGATTTCGCGATCGGCACCTTCAAGACCGGTGCGGACGAAAACGAAACCGGCGTCGACCGGCGCGGGTCCCAAGGTAAGATTGACAGGTTGACCAGAATGAACGCCGACGCCCGTCACGGTGGCTTGCGACCGAAGCGTTGTTTGGCGGCTAAATTTCATTCGATAATGCCCACACTACCCGACTTCACTCAAATCAAGTGGCCAACTTCCCCAAGGCCGACTCGCTTGAGCTCCCCAAGTCACGGGCAGACCATAGTGTTTGGCCCAAACCGCGCCAACTCACGCTTCTTTACCGATTGTTACCCCATCTCTGCCGCATTCGCGCCCAAGGTTAACCAAATTGCGACAGCGAAACGGGCCTTCCGAAACGCGCCACCTCACCACGAAAAGAATAATTAATCATTTAATATCAGTCGTTTGATCACCGGACTCTGACACGATCTCAGCCCAAAGACAAAGGCCCCGGCGGTTCCCGCCGGGGCCTTCTTGGTGGTCAAGGTTGTAACAAACTTCAGTTGGCCTGCCGGCGCAGGAAGGCCGGGATATCAAGATGGTCGTCGCCCTGTGGCACGGGTGCAACAGATGCCGGCCGCCCATGAGCGTCCAATCCCTGCGGCGCGGGCCGCTTCGCATATTCCGATACCGGTGATTCGTTCTGGGCGATCTGCTGCGCGACGCTGCGGGCCGACCTGCGCTCGGGCAGCGGCGGCATCGTGGGCATCGCGGGACCTGAGGCGCGGGCCGCGATCGGCGGCTCGGTCTCTTCGTCGCGACGGCCGAGGCCGACATTGGCGAGCCGCTGCAGCAGCGACAACCGGGTCTTCTGCGGATGTTCCTCCTCGCCCTCGCCGCGGGCCTGGCGGAGTTCCGCCTGCGCCGGCATCGGAAGGTCCTCGAACTTCGGCATCCGCGGGGCGCGGACCGGGGAACGCTCGGCCGCTTGCGGGATGAAGGTCTCGGGCGGCATCGGCTCGTGCTGCTCGGCCCGGGCCACGTCGTGATCGGGGAACAGCGACGGCTTCTGGGCGATCGGGCGCACGGTGACGTCACCGTAGGACGCCGGCTGCATCGGCGCAGCAGGGTGTTCCGGGGCAACCGCGGCAGCGATCGCTGCGAGGGCCGCACGCTCGACATTATTACCGGCCGGAGGACGCGGCTGCGGTGCAGCGGCGGACTGCGGCGCGGCAATCGGAGCAACCGTCACGCCGGTAGGCGGATCCAGCTTCTGCGCGCGCTCGGCGAGACGCTGGTTGTCGGCGCGCAGGCGCGCGGTGAGATCGGCCAGCCGGCTCTCCGGCGAACCACCCGACTGCGGTGCGGGCGCCTGGGCTCGGGAAGCGATCGCGGCCTGCTCGATGCCGGTCGCAACCACCGAGACGCGGATGACGCCGTCGAGCGATTCGTCGAAGGTGGCGCCGACGATGATGTTGGCGTCGGCATCGACCTCCTCGCGGATGCGGGTGGCGGCTTCGTCGACCTCGAACAGGGTCAGGTCCTTGCCGCCGGTGATCGAGATCAGGAGGCCGCGGGCGCCCTTCATCGATGAGTCGTCGATCAGCGGGTTGGCGATCGCGGCTTCGGCGGCGGTCAGCGCGCGCTTCTCGCCGGTGGCCTCGCCAGTCCCCATCATCGCCTTGCCCATCTCGCGCATCACGGCGCGGACGTCGGCGAAGTCGAGGTTGATCAGACCCTCCTTGACCATCAGGTCGGTGATGCAGGCGACGCCCGAATAGAGCACTTGGTCGGCCATCGCGAAGGCGTCCGCGAAGGTGGTCTTCTCGTTGGCGACCCGGAACAGGTTCTGGTTCGGGATGATCAGGAGCGTGTCGACCACCTTGTGCAGTTCGGCGATGCCGGACTCGGCGGTGCGCATGCGGCGCTGGCCTTCGAAGTGGAACGGCTTGGTCACGACGCCGACCGTGAGGATGCCCATCTCGCGCGCGGCCTTGGCGATCACGGGTGCAGCGCCGGTGCCGGTGCCGCCGCCCATGCCGGCGGTGACGAACACCATGTTGGCGCCGGTGAGATGATCGCGCAGCTCGTCGATGACTTCCTGCGCGGCGGCTGCGCCGACATCGGGCTGCGAACCGGCGCCGAGGCCCTGGGTGACCTGGGTGCCCATCTGGATGATGCGCTGCGCCTTCGACATGGTCAGCGCCTGCGCGTCGGTGTTGGCGACGACGAAGTCGACGCCCTGCAACCCGGCGGTGATCATGTTGTTGACGGCGTTACCGCCCGCGCCACCGACGCCGAAGACAGTGATCCGCGGTTTCAGCTCGCTGATGTCAGGGGGGGTCAGATTGAGTGCCATGGTTGCCTCTCTCGATTACGCGCGCGTTGGTTCGCCCCGGCCGGCGGCCGCGGGAGTTGGTGAAAATGCCTTGAGCCGAAGTGCGGTCATCAGAAGCCCTCGCGAAGCCATCGTCCGACCTTTCCAAAGTAACCGTCAGTCCCTGTCTTGAGCTGCCGCGTGCGCCGCGGTTCGACATGTTCAAGATGAGCGTATTGCGGATAGACCAGCAGGCCCGAGGGCACCGAGAACGAGGCGCCCTTCGCCTCGCTCGGCAGCCGGCCGAAGCCGAGCGGGCGGCCGATGCGGACCTGGCGGTTCAGGATGCGGGTGGCAAGCTCGACGGTGCCGGTGAGCTGGGACGCGCCGCCGCTCAGCACGACGCCGGCCCTCGGCTCAGCCGCAAAGGGGGAATCCGCGAGCCGGTCACGGACCATCTCAAAAATCTCCTCGGCGCGATGCCGGACAATGTTCGCGATCGTGGCGCGGGACACGATTTGCGGAGTCTCCCGATCATCGCCTGCAGTCGGGACGGACATCAGCTCGCGCGAATCCGAACCACCGGTCAGCACCGTGCCGTATAAAGTCTTGATTCGCTCGGCATCCGCAATGCACGCTCCGATGCCGCGTGCAAGATCCATCGTGATGTGTTGCCCGCCGAGCGCAAATCCGGACGCGTGCACGAAGCGCCCGCCGGAATAGGTCGCGATCGTCGTCGATCCCGCGCCCATCTCGACGACGGCAGCACCGAGGTCGAACTCGTCGTCGGTCAGGACCGACAGGCCGGCGACATAGGGGCTCGCCGCCATCGCTTCGACGTTGAGATGGCACCGTTCGACCACGAGCATCAGGTTCTTGGCGACGGTGGCGTCCGACGTCACCACGTTCATGTCGACGCCGAACTGCCGCGCCACCATGCCGCGCGGATCGCGGATGCCCTTGACGCCGTCGAGCGCGTAGCCGACCGGCAGCGCGTGCAGAACGGTGCGGCCCGCAGCGGTGGCGTGGCGCATGCCGGCCGAGGTGACCCGGCTGATGTCGTCCGACGTGACCGAGCCGCCGCGGATATCGGCAGCGGCTTCAACGAGTTGACCATGCAGCCGGCCGCCGGACACCGACAGCAGGACGGACTCGACGCGGACCTTGGCCATGCGCTCGGCCAGCGCCACGGCATGGCGCACCGCCTTCTCGCATTCGGTCAAATCGACCACGGAGCCGGCCTTGACGCCGCGCGACTGGATCTGGCTGTAGCCGATCAGCTCCACCGCATGGCTGCGGCCGCGCAGTGCCTCGTTCGGCGGCGAGGGCTTCAGCCGCGCGATCATGCAGGCGATCTTGCTGGAGCCGACGTCAAGCGACGCCACCAGCGCGGTGCGCTTCTGCATCGGACGGGTCTTCGGGGTCAGGTTGCGGTCGAGGCCGGTCATGCGGTGTCACCCGGCTTCTTCTTGGGCTTCTTGTCCTTGAACAGCTCTTCGCGCGCCTTGGCGGCGTCGTCGGACAATTGCACGACCAGGCGATCCGGCAGGCGCATGTCGATGGCGACGATGTCGCGCGAGAATAGCTTCTCGTCCTTGTCGAGCTTGGAGAGCGCGGCGAGCGCATTGCCGACGTCGTTCTCGGGCAGGCGAACGTCGAGGCCGTCCTTGAGGCGCAGGTTCCAGCGCCGTTCGCCGACATAGATCGCGGCCTTGGTCACCGAACGCACCTGCGGATAGCGATCGAGCAGCGCGAGGAAATCATGAGCGTGGGACTCGGCGCCCTTCCCCACCACCAGCGGCAGTTTCAGGAAACGACGCGTGACATAGGGTTCGAGCACCGCACCGTCGGAGGCGATGACGGCGAGCTTGCCGTCCTCCTGCCACAGCGCGAATGCGGAGCGCTCGACGATGTCGATCTGCAGCCGGCCTGGATAGAGCTTCAGGATCGTGGCGTCGGCGATCCAGGGATTGGCCTTCAGCCGGTCGCGTACGGTCTCGGCGTCGAGGAAGAGCAGCGAGGAGCGGCCATTGATGCCGCCGATCGCGAGCACCTCGTCCTGGGTCAGCTGCTTGCGGCCGTTGATGCCGACCGTGGTGATGCGGAAACCCGCGGCATTGGCGAGCGCGTTACGGGTATCGTTCAGCGCCGTGACGAACTCGTCGACATGGCCGCCCCTGACGATGCCGAAGCCGGCACTGCCGAACAGGATCGCGAGCGTCGCGGCTAGGCCGACGCGGCGCGGCAGATAGCGCTCGATCGTCTGGATGAAATGATTCGGTGGCTCGCGATCGATCACCGGCTGCTTCGCGGGACGCTTGCGGCGGGNGGGCGAGCCAGGCGCCGGCTTGCTCGCGCAGCAGCACCGCCGCTCCAATAGCGGCTGCCCTCAGGTCAGCTTGAGGCCCCAGCGATCTCACCGATCGAGCGAGGCGTCCTGCACCATCCATTGCACGAGCTCGTCACATGTTGTGCCCGCAAACTGCGCGGGTCCCGGCACAGGTGACGTCTCGGCATTACCGGTGGGATAAGAGTGGCCCCCTGTTCCCTGGTTGCGATCCTCGAAGCGGTAATCCGCGACAGCTCACGCCCCGGCAGCCAAGCGCTACATGCGCCGCCAGCGTTAACCTTCGGGCTTCCTGGTAAACAAACGGTAAATGCCCGCAGCCTGGAGCGTGTTTTGATCAACCCTGTGAGTACTTTGCCGCGAACTCGTTAGCATTTTAGCAACAGGCCGGTTCCATTCCGGCCGGGAACCCTGGGTTCCCGCCCTATCCGGCTACTTCCGCGCGCGCCGCCGGGCAAGTTCGATCTGGTCGTGCAGGAAATCGGCAAAGGCGATGCCGTGCGCCTTCAGGGCCTTCGGGTACAGCGAGGCCGCGGTGAGCCCGGGCAGCGTGTTGGTCTCGAGATAGACCGGTCCCTTGGCCGACACGATGAAATCGCTGCGCGAATAGCCGGAGCAGGACAGTGCGCGATGCGCGCGCAATGCGTGGTCCATGATCGCGGCGCTGACCTCGGGCGCGAAGCGGCCGGGGCAGATCTCCCGGGTCGATTTCAGGAGGTACTTGGCTGTGTAGTCGAAGCCGCCCTCGGCCGGCACGATCTCGATCGGCGGCAGCGCGAACACCCCACCATCGGATTGTTCGAGCACGCCGCAGGTCGCCTCCACGCCCGACACGAACGGCTCGATCAGATAATCTTCGGTCGTCGCGGCATTGCGCACG
Organism: Bradyrhizobium macuxiense; assembly: GCF_001542415.1. Classification (GTDB taxonomy): domain Bacteria; phylum Pseudomonadota; class Alphaproteobacteria; order Rhizobiales; family Xanthobacteraceae; genus Bradyrhizobium; species Bradyrhizobium macuxiense. The sequence continues at coordinate 156,112 of NZ_LNCU01000010.1, read as the reverse complement.
GCGACGAGGTCCTGCTTCGCATTGACGAAGATCAGCCCGTAGCTCGATCCGTCCTTTGCCGGCTTCGCGATCAGTCTGCCGTGTTCGGCAAAGGCCCGATCGATCTGCTCGAGCGCAATGCCCTGCGGCGCGTTCACGCCTGCGATCGCTGCGAAGCGCTTCGCCGACGGCTTGTCGAAGGCTAGATGCGACGACGCCGAACCGGAGCCGGTGAACGCGATGCCGCGCATCTCGCACATCGCCTGCAGCTCGCCGTTCTCGGCGCGGCCGCCATGCAGGCCGAGCACCAGCACGCGCGCTTCCGCCGCAGCCTTGTCGAGCGCCTGCGCGAGGCTGATGCCGCGATCATCGGGCTTGAAGTCGACTTCGAAGGGACGGGCGTGATTGAGCAGCTTCTCGGACGTGACGGCATGCACGGTGTCGTCGACGTCCCAGAACCACAGCTCTGCGTCAGGTAGCGCGCGGTGCAACGCCTGCGCACTCGCCACCGAGACCAGTCGCTCCTTGTTGGTGCCGCCGAACAGAATGGTGACCTGCATCAGCTCTTCCCGATCCCGATCCGCTTGATTTCCCAGTGCAGCTCGATTCCGCTGGTCTGCTTGACGCGTTCACGCACCGTCTCACCGAGCGTCTCGATGTCGTGCCCGGTGGCGTTGCCGGTGTTGATCAGGAAATTGCAGTGCATCTCCGAGACCTGCGCGCCGCCGACCTTCAGCCGACGGCAGCCGGCGGCATCGATCAGCTTCCAGGCGCTGTTGCCGGGCGGATTCTTGAAGGTCGAGCCACCGGTCTTCTCGCGGATCGGCTGCGCGGTCTCGCGATGCGTCTGCACGTCCTGCATGCGCGCGCGGATCGCGGCCGCATCGGTGACCTTCCCGCGGAAGCGTGCCGAGGTGAAGATCACAGACGGATCAACGCCGCTGTTGCGATAGACGAACTTCATATCGGCATTGCTGAAGATGTGTCTGGTGCCGTCGCGGCCGATGCCGGTGGCCTCCACCAGCACGTCCTTGGTCTCGCCGCCATTGGCGCCGGCGTTCATGCGCAGCGCGCCGCCGATCGTGCCGGGAATGCCGAAGAAGAATTCCATGCCGCCGATGCCGGCTGCAGCCGCCGTCTCCGCCACCCGCTTGTCGAGCGCCGCAGCGCCTGCGGTGACGATATCATCGGCCGCGCCGGTCTCGCCGAAGGCGCGTGGCGCGAGCCGGATCACCACGCCCGGCATGCCGCCGTCGCGCACGATCAGATTGGAGCCGACGCCGATGACATAGACCGGCAGCTCCTTCGACAGATGCTTCAGGAAATACGCGAGATCATCCTCGTCCGCCGGCGTGAACAGCACCTGCGCCGGCCCACCGACACGAAACCAGGTCAGCTCCGCCAGCGACTGGTTGGCGAGCAGCCGCCCGCGCAGCTCGGGCATCGCGGCTTTCAGATCGGGCGTGATGTCAGGAAAGGTCAAGAAAACCCTCTCAGGCCGTCATGGCCGGGCTTGTCCCGGCCATCCACGTCTTGCAGTATCTCGGCATGGCAGGTGGATACGTCTATTTTCTGACAAACCGTCCGAACGGCGTTCTCTACGTCGGTGTAACAAGCGATCTCGTTCGCCGGATATTCGAACACCGTTCCGGATTCGTCGAAGGCCTCACCAAGCGGTACGGTTTGAAGCGACTGGTCTACTTCGAACAATTCGATGACATCCGTGACGCCATTCAACGCGAGCACAATATCAAGCATTGGCCCTGTGCCTGGAAGATCCGTAAGATCGTCGCCACGAACCCGGACTGGGACGACCTCTTCGACACAATCGCAAGTTAAAGACGTGGATGGCCGGGACAAGCCCGGCCATGACGAGATTGAGGAGTGCGTCTCCATCACCCCAGCGCCTTCAATTGGTCGGGCAGCGCGTAGGCCCATTGCGTGATGTTGCCCGCACCGAGACAGACGACGAGGTCGCCCGGCTTCGCGAGCCCGTGGACGATCTTGGCGAGCTCACCGGCATCAGGCAGCGGGATCACGCTGCGATGGCCGTGGGCGCGCAGGCCAGCGGCGAAATGGTCGCGGTCGATGCCTGATATCGGTGCCTCGCCGGCCGGATAGACCTCCGCGACCACGACCGTATCGGCGTCGTTGAAGCAGGTGCAGAACTCCTCGAACAGCGACTGCAGGCGCGTGAAGCGATGCGGCTGCACCACGGCGATGATCTTGCCCTGGTAGGACTCGCGTGCAGCCTTCAGCACCGCCGCGATTTCGACCGGGTGATGACCGTAGTCGTCGATCACAGTGACGCCATTCCATTCGCCGGTCTTCGTGAAGCGCCGCTTGACGCCGCCGAAACCCACGATGGCCTGGCGGATCGCATCGTCGGAGGCTCCGAGCTCGTGCGCGACCGCGATCGCCGCCGTCGCGTTCGAGGCGTTGTGACGGCCGGGCATTGGCAACACGAGATCGGCAATCTCATGCGTCGCACCGGTCTTGCGGTTGCGGATCGAAACCTTGAACTTCGATCCGCCGGCGATCGGCGTGAGATCCATCAGCTGCGCATCGGCCTGCGGATTCTGGCCATAGGTGATGATGCGGCGGTCCTCGATCTTGCCGACCAGGCTCTGCACCACGGGATGATCGATGCACATCACGGCAAAGCCGTAGAACGGCACGTTCTCGACGAAACTGCGGAACGCGTCCTGGATCGCCTCGAAGGTCTTGAAGTGATCGAGATGCTCGGGATCGATATTGGTGACGATGACGACGTCGGACGGCAGCTTCAGGAAGGTGCCGTCGCTCTCGTCGGCCTCGACTACCATCCAGTCGCCGGCCCCGAGCCGCGCATTGGAGCCATAGGCGTTGATGATGCCGCCATTGATGACGGTCGGATCGAGCCCGCCGGCGTCGAGCAGCGTCGCCACCATCGTGGTGGTCGTGGTTTTGCCATGGGTGCCGGCGATCGCGACGCAGCTCTTCAGCCGCATCAGTTCCGCCAGCATCTCGGCACGGCGCACCACCGGAATGCGCCGCGCGCGCGCCGCCACCAGCTCCGGATTGTCGCGCTTGATCGCAGTCGAGACCACGACGACATTGGCGCCGTCGACATTCTCGGCCTTGTGGCCGACCGACACCTTCGCGCCCTTCTTGCGCAGCCGATCGAGATTGTAATTGTCCGAGGCGTCGGAGCCCTGCACCGTATAGCCGAGATTGAGCAGCACCTCGGCGATGCCGCTCATGCCAATGCCGCCGATCCCGACGAAATGAATGGGTCCGATCTCGCGCGGCAGTCTCATGATCCGGTTCCTGACATCCTCATCCGCCTGTGCGATCTTCGCTGCGGGGCGGACAATCCAGCTTCTGTGCGCGCCTCAAATCAGCGGCGCGGATTATTGGATGCCCCGCTTTTCCCATGCGTGACAAGGGCTTTTTCCGGTCCTGCGCCGTGGAAATGTCGCTATCATCGGCTACCTGCCGGCGGCTGTGATCGAAGATCACGGACATCTCCCTATCGGCCCAGCGGCTACGCCGCTCCCGGTCGCGCAACACGCGCCGCGGCCTCATCCTGCATGTCGATCACCCGCAGATAGTTGCGCAGGCGGTTGGTCTCGAGCACGCGCAGCAGCTTGTTCTGGTGGTAGGGCAACACGAGCTCCGCGAGCCGCGCGCTCCAGGCAGCGTTCATGTCGAACAGCACGCCGAGTCCGAACACAGCCGGAATCTCGGCGAAGCCGAACTCCTTGCCCTCCCCGAGCTGCTCCGCCAGGAAATCATCGATCGCGGTCATCACGCCGTTGCGCGCGCCGCCGGCGACGGTTGCGAATGCGAATTGCCCCATGCCGCGAAAGCCACGGCCTTCCGTTAGGCTTGCGCGATCCAGCGTGGCGCCCCCGTCATAACTATGCGGATGACGGTACTCGGCGGGAATCTGGTCGGGCGCATAGTAGGCGTCGCGTCGCCCGCAGGGCCAGCCGACATCGTGAAGGAAGATCAGAACGGGCTTGCCAGCGCGGTGGCTGATCGCCTCGATCTGCCGCAGCTCATGATAAACGGTGTACCAGTTGTGGTCGCCATCGACGATCCAGGCATCGGCGGAATCGAGCTTGCCGAACGCATCGAGGCTGGTCTTGGCCACGTGACGCACATTGGGATTGGCGGCCACCCAATCGAGGAATTCGCGCTTCGGCGCCGGATCGATGCTGGTGAGTTGGCCGCCTTGTACGCGGCAGTGCTCGGCGAGCAGCGCCGACATGCCGCCGTACTCCGCGCCGATCTCGACAATGCTTCGCGCGTCTGCGAGGCGCAGCGCCTCCAGGATCAAGTCCGAGAATTCCGAGACGGAGTGAATCAAAAGACCCGTCATGAACAACCCTCCCCCGGCTTCCTGCCGGATTGGCGCATCAAATCCCGGCCACTTTCATCACGAGATCGGCGAGCTGTTCCGCGGCATCGAGCCGGCCGGCGCCGCGCGCGCCTTGCGCCATCGCGGTCAGCTTCGCAGGCTCAGCGGCGAAGGCTGCGATTTCGGCCGCCAGGCGATCGGGTGTGAAGTCGGACTGTGCGATGCGGATTGCGCCGCCGACCTGCGCCAGCACACCGGCGTTGGCGAACTGATCCTGGTCGATCGCGCCCGGCAGCGGCACCAGGATCGAAGGCCGGCCGATCGCGGCGAGCTCGGCGACGGTGCCCGCGCCCGCACGCGAGATCACCAACTGGCTCGAGGCCAGCCGTGCCGGAAGGTCGGAGAAGAACGGCGCGAGCTCGGCATTGATCTTGAGCCGGTCGTAGACGGCACGCACCCGCGCCATGTCCTCTTCGCGCACCTGCTGGGTGATGATCAGGCGGCTCCATGATGCAGGGTCGAGCTTCTCGATCGCAGGCGGCACGATATCGCTCATCACCCGCGCGCCTTGGCTGCCGCCGACGACGAGCAGGCGCAGCGGTCCATTCGCTCCGGGCGAGGCATATTTCACCGCCGCGGCAGCGAGGATCGCCGGCCGCATCGGCGTGCCGACAGTGGTCGCCTTGCCGGCAAGCGCGGGATCGCGATCGAGCACACCGGGCAGCGAGGTCGCGATCGCGTTGACGCGGCTGGAGAGGAAGCGGTTGGCGCGGCCGAGCACCGCATTGGCATCGTGGATGATGCCGGGCACACCGAGCAGGCGCGCGGCCATCAGCGGCGGCAGCGTGGGGTAACCGCCGAAGCCGACAACGGCCGTAGGTTTCAACCGGCGCACCATATTGGTTGCGACCAGCGTGCCGTAGCCGAGCGTCAGCGCGGTCCGTGCCAGCGAGAGCGGATTGCGACCACGCACCGTCGCGCTCGGCACCAGATCGATGCTGTCCCTGGTGAACAGGCCGCCGTAGCGCAGCGCGCGGCCGTCAGTCGCCAGCCGGACACGCAGCTCACGCCGCTGCAATTCCACGGCGAGCGCTTCGGCGGGGAACAGATGGCCGCCGGTGCCGCCGGCCGCCAGCAGAATCAAGGGCGCTTGGTCCATGGCAATCTCTTACATCGTCATTGCGAGCGAAGCGAAGCAATCCATTGCAGTTCAGGTCGGATAGACGGATTGCTTCGTCGCGTTGCTCCTCGCAATGACGAGAGGACTGGTTAAGCGTAGGCGCGCAGGGAACTCGCGCCTTCCATCGATTCGATTTCGGTCCGAGGCCGCTGCCGGGTCAGCGCCAGCATCATGCCGACGCCGTAGGCGAGCGACACGAACGAGGAGCCTCCATAGGAGATGAACGGCAGCGTCATGCCCTTGGCCGGGATCAATTGCAGATTGACCGCCATGTTGATCGTCGCCTGCACGCCGAACAGGATCGCAAGTCCCGACGCTGCGAAACGCGCGAACACGTCCTCGGTGGCATAGGCGCGCGTCAACGTGCGGATCACGATGAAGGCGAACAGCGCCACCAGCATCAGGCAGAGGATGATGCCGAATTCTTCCGCCGCGACCGCGAACACGAAGTCGGTGTGGCTGTCAGGCAGGCTGCGTTTGGCGATGCCCTCGCCCGGCCCGAGCCCGAACCAGCCGCCGTTCCAGAACGCTTCCATTGCGGTATCGACCTGGAAGGTGTCGCCTGAGGCCGGGTTCATGAAGCGCTTGATGCGGCCCGCGACGTGCGGCACCAGAAGATAGGCGCCGAACAAGCCCGCGCCGGCGGCGCCGGCGAGCCCGAACACCCAGATCATCCGCATGCCCGCGATGAAGAACAGCGCGCCCCATACCGTCAAGATCAGCATGGTCTGACCGAAATCGGGCTCCATCACCAGCAGCGTGACCAGCATCAGCAGGAGCACCAGCGCCATCGAGGTCGCCGGCATCTCCGGCCGCTTGGTCGATTCGGCAAACAGCCAGGCTGCGACGATCACGAACGCGGGCTTTGCGGCTTCGGAGGCCTGGATGTTGACGCCGAGCAGCGTGATCCAGCGGCGCGAGCCCTTCACCTCCGGACCGAAGAGAAGCGTCACCACGATCAGTGCGATCGAGACCGCGAACACGATCAGCGCGGTGCGCCGGATCTGCCGCGGCGTCATGAACGACACCCCGATCAGCACGATCACCGACGGCACCAGGAACATGACGTGGCGATTGAAGAAATGGAAGGGGTCGAGCCCGATACGCACGGCCACCGGCGGG
>NZ_LNCU01000010.1:118432-149462 GCF_001542415.1 Bradyrhizobium macuxiense | reverse complement strand
CCCGCCAGCATCAACGCGGCGATCGCTGCAAGCAGCAGCTTGTCGACGGTCCACCACCAGTCCGAGAACGGGGTGCGTTGGTCACGGGCGAGCATGGATGTCCCCAGATGGCAGAGGTAACGTCCATTCGTCGCCGATGATGGTTTCCAAGGGGTTAACGGGGGCGATCACTTTTGACGGAGAGGCTTTAGGCTCAGTGATCCCGTCATCCCCGCGCAAAGGTTTCGCCTTTGTCGCTGGAGGTGCTCGCGTAGCGAGCCTCGAAGGATGAACGGCCACCAGCCGGCCGTCGACCCTTCGAGACGCGCGCAAAAGCGCGCTCCTGACGGTAACGAATAGACCGATCAGCGGATGGCGCTACGCCAATCTGTCCACGGTGAAGGTCACACCACCGGCTTCACGCCCGGCAGCGCGGTGACGAGGTCGCGGAACGAGGCGCCGCGGATTTCGAAGTTGCGGTATTGGTCGAACGAGGCACAGGCCGGCGACAGCAGCACGACGGCCTCAGCGAGCCCCGAGGCCTCCGCGTCACGCGCGGCGCTGGCGATCGCGACATCGAGTGTACCGGACATCTCGTGCGGCACGCTCTCGCCAAGCGTGCCGGAAAACTCAGCCGCCGCCTCGCCGATCAGATAGGCTTTGCGGATGCGCGGGAAGTAGCCGATGAGACTCGTGATGCCGCCGGCCTTCGGCTTGCCGCCGGCGATCCAGAAGATGTCGGCAAAGGACGACAGCGCGTGCGCGGCCGCATCCGCGTTGGTGCCCTTGGAGTCATTGACGAACAGAACGTTGCCACGGCGGCCGACCTGCTCCATGCGGTGCGCCAGGCCCGGGAAACTGCGTAACCCGTTCTGCAGCACGTCGGTGGAGATCCCCATCGCGAGCGCGCAAGCCGCAGCGCACGCCGCATTCTGCGCATTGTGCAGGCCGCGCAATGAGCCGATGCCGCCGAGCCGCGCCACCTCGCTGCGCGCCGCGCCCGATGCCCGCACGATGGTCTCGTGCTCGACATAGATGCCGTCGGGCAGCGGGTTCCTCACGGAAATGCGAACCACGCGCTTGCCGGTGCGATCAAGCCGATCGGCTATGTCACGGCACCAGCCGTCGTCGACGCCGACAATCGACGTGCCGCCCGGCTGCACGCCGGCCACCAGCCGCTCCTTCACCGCGGCGTAGTGCTGCAGCGTGCCGTGACGGTCGATATGGTCCTCGCTGACATTGAGCAGGATGCCGACTGACGGATCGAGCGAGGGCGTGAGATCGATCTGGTAGGACGACATCTCGATCACATGCACCCGCCCCATTCGCGGCGGCTCCAGCGACAGGATGGCGGTGCCGATATTGCCGCCCATCTGGGTGTCGTAGCCGGCCACCTTGGTCAGATGCGCGATCAGCGCCGTCGTGGTCGACTTGCCGTTGGTGCCGGTGATGGCGACGAACGGCGCATTCGGCGCGTGACGCCGCCGCTCGCGGCAGAACAATTCGATGTCGCCGATCACCTCGACGCCGGCCTGCCGCGCCAGCAGCACGCTCCAGTGCGGCGCCGGATGGGTGAGCGGCGCGCCGGGCGTGAGGATCAGCGCGGCGAAATTCGCCCAGGATATGGTGCGCAGATCGGCGGTGACGAAGCCGGCCTGTGTCGCCTTCACGACATTGTCGGCATTGTCGTCGGCCGCGATCACCTCGGCGCCGCCGGCCTTCAGCGCGTGGCAGCTCGCAAGGCCGGAGCCGCCGAGGCCGAACACCGCGACCGTCTTGCCTGCGAAGGAGGTGACGGGGATCATGGCCGACGCTCAGCGCAGCTTGAGCGTGGAGAGGCCGGCAAGCGCCAGCATCACCGAGATGATCCAGAAGCGGATCACGATCTGCGGCTCGGTCCAGCCCTTCTGTTCGAAATGATGGTGCAGCGGCGCCATCCGGAACACGCGCTTGCCCGTCAGCTTGAACGACGCGACCTGCACGATCACCGAGACCGCCTCCAGCACGAACAGGCCGCCGATCACGGCGAGCACGATCTCGTGCTTCACCGCGACCGCGGTGGCGCCCAACATGCCGCCGAGCGCCAGCGAGCCGGTATCGCCCATGAAGATCGAGGCCGGCGGCGCGTTGAACCAGAGGAAGCCGAGGCCTGCCCCTAACACCGCGCCGCAGAGCACCGCGAGTTCGCCGGTGCCGGCAACATAATTGATCTGCAGATAGTCGGAGAACACCGCGTTGCCGGTCAGATACGAGATCATGCCGAAGCTTGCGGCGGCGATCATGACGGGCACGATGGCGAGACCATCGAGGCCGTCGGTGAGGTTCACCGCGTTGCCGGCGCCGACCATGACGAAGGCGCCGAAGATCACGAAGAACCAGCCGAAATTGATCACGAGATCCTTGAAGAAGGGAATCACGAGCGAGGTCGAGGACACGTCGCGACCGAGCCGGACCAGCGCATAGCAGGCGGCAAGCCCGATCACCGCCTCGATCAAGAGCCGCAGTCTGCCGGCGAAGCCGCTGTGCGACTGTTTTGTGACCTTCAAATAATCGTCGTAGAAGCCGACGAAGCCGAAGCCGAGCGTCACCGCCAGCACGATCCAGACATAGGGATTGAGCGGGTTGGCCCAGAGCAGCGTGGACACCACCAACCCCGACAGGATCATCAGCCCGCCCATGGTGGGCGTGCCCTTCTTGGAGATCAGGTGCGACTGCGGGCCATCGGTACGGATCGGCTGGCCCTTGCCCTGCCGCAGCCGCAGATGGTCGATGATCCAGGGCCCGAACAGGAATACGAACAGCGCACCGGTCACGATCGCTCCGCCGGTGCGGAAGGTGATGTAGCGGAATACGTTCAGGGCGCTGCGAAACGGCGCGAAACCTGGGACAGTATTGGACAGATCGATCAACCAGTAGAACATTCAGACGTCCTATACCGCTTCTTCGTGTGCGGCCTTGTCGGGAAAGCGCTTCTCCAGCGCGCTGACGATGACCTTCATCTTCGACCCCAGCGATCCCTTCACCATGATCGCGTCACCGGCGCGGACCGCGGCCACCGCCTGCGCTTCGAGGGCCGCCGAACTGTCGGCATAGCCTCCCCGCTTGCCGGTGGAAAGGGCATCCCACAGATTCCGCATCAGCGGACCACAACAATATACGAGGTCGATCCGGTTGGCCGTGATGGCCTCGACCAGGCCGCGGTGCAGTTCGGGCGCCGTCGGGCCGAGTTCGAGCATGTCGCCGAGAACAGCGATGCGCCGCCCCTGCGGGCCGACCTTGGCCTGGCCGAGCACGTTGAGCGCGGCCCCCATCGAGGCCGGGTTGGCGTTGTAGCTTTCGTCGATCAGCGTCGCCTCGCCATAACCGACCTCGACCGTGCGCCGGACGCCTCGCCCCGAGGGCGCCTCGAGCTGCGACAGCGACAGCGCGGCGCGCGCGATATCTGCTCCGAGCAGCGACGCACCGGCGAGCACCGCGAGCGAATTCATCGCCATGTGCTTACCCGGCATGCCGATCTTGTAGGTGATGTCGTGATCGAGGATGTCGGCATGCACCGCCGAGCAGGTCGCGTGCAGCGAGAGGTCGATCAGCCGCGCCTCGGATCGCTTGTCGGTGCCGAACGAGACGATGCGCGAGATGCCGGCCTTCTCGGCCTGCCGCTGCAGCCGCGCGAACTGCGAATTATCGCGGTTGAGCATGACTGCGCCGCCGGGTTCGACGCCGAGGAAGATCTCGGCCTTGGCATCGGTGATCGCCTCGATGCCTGCGAAGAATTCAAGATGCACCGGCTCGACCGTGGTGACGACGGCGACATGCGGCCGCACCATCTTCACCAGCGGCGTGATCTCGCCGGCATGGTTCATGCCGATCTCGAACACCGCGAAGCGGACGTCCGCCGGGCAGCGCGCCAACGACAACGGTACGCCCCAGTGATTGTTGAACGAGGCGGTCGAGGCATGGGTCTCGCCCTGCGCCGACAGCACCCGGCGCAGCGCCTCCTTGGTCGAGGTCTTTCCGACCGAGCCCGTGACCGCAATGATCTGCGCGTTCAGCCGCGCGCGTGAGGCATGCGCGAGCTCGACGAGGCCGGCGAGGACGTCATCGACCACGAGCAGCGGCGCATCAGGGGGAAACTTGTCGCGCTGCGCGGCTTCGACCACGGCAAGCCCTGCGCCCGCCTTCAGCGCCGCCTCGACAAAGCTATGGCCGTCATGCACGTCGCCCTTGATGGCGAAATAGGCTTCGCCTGGCGCAACCGTACGGCTGTCGATGGAGAGACCAGTGATGCCATCCGGCAGCGCACCCTGCGTCACGGCGTGCATCGCCTGCACCATCGCATTCGACGTCCACAATATCGTGCTCATGCGCCCCTCGCTGCGAGTGCGGCGGCAACCGCCTCATGATCGCTGAACGGCAGCGTCTTGTCGCCGATGATCTGCCCGATCTCGTGGCCCTTGCCCGCCACCAAGAGCGCATCGCCGGGCTGCAAGTCCGCGATGCCGGCGCGGATCGCCGCGGCGCGATCGCCGATCTCGCGCGCGCCCTTCGCGGCTGCCAGGATCGCAGCGCGGATCGCTTCCGGCTTCTCGCTGCGCGGATTGTCGTCGGTGACGATGACCTGATCGGCGTTCTCGGCCGCGATCCCGCCCATGATCGGCCGCTTGCCCGCATCGCGGTCTCCGCCGGCGCCGAACACGACGACGAGCTTGCGCCGGGCATAGGGCCTGAGCGCCTGCAGCGCCTTGGCGAGTGCATCGGGCTTGTGCGCGTAGTCGACGAAGATCGGCGCGCCATTGTGCTCGCCGACAAGCTCCAGCCTGCCCTTCGCGCCTTCGAGATGTTCGAGGCTGCCGACCACATCATCCGCGACGCCGCCGGTGCCGATCACGAGGCCTGCCGCGACCAGTGCATTCTCGATCTGGAATTCGCCGACCAGAGGCAGCCTGATCGTGTGCGTGCGCCCGCGATGTTCGATCGTGAGCCTCTGTGCAAAGCCGTCAATCGCTGCATCGACGAGGCGAATGCCTTCGCCCGGATCGCCGTCGCGTCCGACCGCGATGATGCGAAGCCCGCGCGCGCGCGCCGCATCGATCACCTGCGCCGAGCAGTCATGATCGGCCGAGATCACGGCCGCGCCGCGGTCGACGACGAGATTGCGGAACAGCCGCAGCTTGGCATTGAGGTAATGCGCGACGTCGGGGTGATAGTCCATGTGGTCGCGCGACAGATTGGTGAAGCCACCGGCGGCGATCCGCACGCCATCGAGCCGGTACTGATCGAGACCATGCGACGAGGCTTCAAACGCCAGATGCGTCACGCCGTCGGCCGCAATCTCGTCGAGCTGCCGGTGCAGCGCGATCGGATCGGGCGTGGTCAGCGAGCCGTACAGGGTGCGCCTGTCCGACACCAGGCCGATGGTGCCGATGCTCGCGGAGACGTGGCCGAGCCGCTGCCAGATCTGGCGCGTGAAGGCCGCGACCGAGGTCTTGCCGCTGGTGCCGGTCACCGCGGCAATCGTCGCGGGCTGCCGCGGATAGAATTTGGCTGCGGCCAGCGCCAGCGCGCGGCGCGCATTGGTCGTCACGACGAACGGCACGGCTAGCGCGCCTTGCGGTGGATGGTCGCCTGCGATCGCAACCGCGCCGGCTGCAACAGCCGCATCGATGAAGCGCGCGCCGTCGGTCTTCTGGCCGGCCATCGCGAAGAACAGGTCGCCCGGCTTCACCGCGCGGCTGTCGACCGCAAGCCCGCCGACCACGACAGCATCGGCACGCGGATCGATCGTGACGTCATCGCTGAAGAGGTCGCGAAGTCTCATGATGTTCCAGTTGGCTGGCACAACGGGCGCCGCTGTTGGAGCATGATCCGACTGGAAAAACCGCTTTTCACGCTTTCCGGATCATGCCGTCTGGTACGCCTTACTGGGTTGTTTTAGATGCCGCAAGAATAAGGCGGTCGGACGGCGGCAGATTGAACCTCGGTTCTATGCCCAAAATCGGCGCAATTCGGGCAATCACGGCGCCGCCGGTCGGCACCGCGTTCCAGCCTGACGTGATGAACCCGTAGGTTTCCTTCAGCGCCTGGGGCTCGTCCAGCATGACCAGAAGCTGATATTTCGGATTGTCGGCTGGCAGGATCGCGGTGAAGGCGGTAAGCACGCGCTTCTTGGCGTAGCGGCCGTTGACCACCTTCTCTGCCGTGCCGGTCTTGCCGCCGATATAGTAACCCTTGACGTCGGCCTTGCGCGCGGTGCCGACCTCGGCATTGAGGCGCATCAGATAGCGCATCTTTTCGGAGGTCTCGGGCTTGATGACGCGCTTCGCCAGCGCCATCGCTTCGTCTTCGCTGCGCTTCAGGAATGTCGGCGGGATCAGATAGCCGCCGTTGACCAGCGCATCGATCCCCATCACCGCCTGCAGCGGCGCCACGGCGATGCCGTGACCGAAGGAGATGGTGACCGTGTTCAGTTCCCCCCAATGCTTCGGCACGATCGGCGATGCGCTTTCGGGCAGCTCGGTACGCAGCCGGGTGAGCTGTCCCATCTTGCGCAGGAACGCCTTGTGAGCCTCGACGCCCTGCGCCAACGCGATGCGCGCCGCGCCGACGTTGGACGAGAAATAGAACACCTCCTTCATGTTGAGGAAGCGTCCCTTCGGCTCGTCGTCGTGGATCGCGAATTTGCCGTAATGCAGCGGACCGCGCGCATCCCACAGCGAGTTGAGGTCGTATTTTCCGGTATCGAGCGCCATCGCCAGCGTGAACGCCTTGAAGGTCGAGCCCATCTCGTAGACGCCGGTGGTCAGGCGGTTGATGCGATCGGGATCGTGCGCCTCTTTCGGGTTGTTCGGGTCGAAGTCGGGCAGCGACACCATCGCCACGATCTCGCCGGTGCGCACGTTGGAGACGAGGCCAGAGGCGGCCTTGGCCTTGAACTTATCCTTGGCCTTGAGCAATTCGTCGCGCAGCGCGTGCTCGACGCGCAGATCGATCGACAGCTCCACCGGCTTCTGCAGCCGGTCGGTGGCGAAGCCCGCGCGGTGCAGGTCGGCCAGACCGTTGTTGTCCAGCCACTTCTCCATGCCGGCGATGCCCTGGTTGTCGATGTTGACCAGGCCGATCAGGTGGGCGACTTCCGAACCGGTCGGATAGACCCGCTTGTTCTCGCGCAGGAAGCCGATGCCGGGAATGCCGAGGCGGTGGATGTCGAGCTGCTGCTTCGGCGTGATCTCGCGCTTCAGCCAGACGAAGCCCTTACGCGACGACAGACGGTCGCGCACTTCGCCGGTGTCGAGATCGGGCAAGGTCGCGGTCAGAAGCTCGATCGCCTCGTCCTTGTCGATGATGCGGCGCGGCTCGCCGAACAGGCTCGGCGCCTTGACGTCGGTGGCGAGGATCGCGCCGTTGCGGTCGATGATGTCGGGCCGCGCCGTCGCGATCGCGTCCTGCGAGGCGGTGCGCCGCGCGCCATGGCTGTCGGCGCCGACGGCGAACAGCACCAGGCGGCCGGCGAGCACGGCATAGACCGCCGCGAAGGCGAGGATCGCGAAGCCGACGCGGGCACGCGCCTTCGCGGTACGATCGACGTTGCGCCCGTACAGCAGATTGCGGACGAGCCGCTGGCGCCAGGGCTCGGCCGGCTTGTTGGCGTTCGCCGGATCGGTTTCGGTTGATCCAGTCATTGTTGATCTCCCGGGGCCTGCTCGGACTCGTCCGCAGGCGCCGGCTGGTCGGCTGCGGGCTGGTCAGGTGCGGGTTTCGAAATCGACCCGGTCGTGCTGTCGGGCTCGGCGGCCGCCTCGATGGTGTCGATCATCGCGCCGATCGGGTCCTTTGCGCCCGGTCGGGTGAAGTTCGGCGGCCGCTCGGGCAGGTTCTTCAGGGAATCATACTGGTTGGCATTGACCGGCTTGAGCGGCAGATGCCGCTCGACAAGCCCCTGCAACCGCAGCGGCGCATCGAGCTTGGCCCACTGCGCCCGCAATGTCGCGATCGCGTCGCGCTGCGCGCGAATCTCCGCGTTGAGCTGCAGCACGCGCTCGACGCGCGCGGTCGATTCCATCTTGATGCGATAGACATAGGATGCCGCGAAGATCAGCATGCCGATGACGAGGAAGTGCAGGATGCGCATCGTCAGCTTCCCCGCATCACATCGGCGAGACGCGGCCAGGACGGCAGGGCCTCGGCCCCATGCACCGGCGCCGCGGTCCGCTCGGCCGCGCGCAGCTTCGCGGACCGCGCGCGCGGATTGGCGGCGGTTTCGGCCTCGCCGGGCGTGACCGGGCGCTTGGTCAGGATCGTGAAGCTCGGCGCGGCCTGCGCCACCTCGGGCAGATGCCGCGAGCCGGCGCTGACCTTGCCGCGCTCAGCGAGGAAATTCTTGACGATGCGATCTTCCAGCGAATGGAACGACACCACGACCAGCCGGCCGCCCGGCTTCAGCACGCGCTCGGAGGCCGCGAGCGCCTGATGCAGCTCGTCGAGCTCTTCATTGACGAAGATGCGCAGCGCCTGGAACGTCCGCGTCGCGGGATGGATCTCGTTCGGCTTGGCGCGCACGACCCTGGCGACGATGTCGGCGAGCGCCTCGGTCGTCGTGATCGGCGCCTCCTTGCGCGCGGCGACGATCGCGCGCGCGACGCCGCGCGAATGCCGCTCCTCGCCGAAGATATAGATAATGTCGGCGAGCTCGCGCTCGGACGCTTTCGCAACCACGTCGGCGGCGGTCGGGCCGCTCTGCCCCATCCGCATGTCGAGCGGGCCGCTGCTGCGGAACGAGAAGCCGCGCTCGGCCTGGTCGAGCTGCATCGAGGAGACGCCGACATCCATCACGACGCCGTCGACCGCATCGAGCCCCTGCGCGGCACAGACATCGGCCAGATGGGAGAAGCGATCCTCGACCAGCGTGAGCCGGCCGTCGGAACCGTCGACCAGGTCGAAACCGCCCAGGATTGCCGTGCGGTCGCGGTCGATGCCGATCACGCGCGTATCGGCGACGTCCAAAATGGCACGGCTGTAGCCGCCGGCGCCGAAGGTGGCGTCGACATAGATGCCGCCGGCGCGCGGCGCGAGATAGTTGACCGCCTCGCGGCCGAGCACGGAAATGTGACGGGAGGCATGAGCGCTCATGCGCCGCCCCCGGGCGGAGCTGCGCACGCAATATGGAATATGGACGCGCGCCGACTCATTGCGCCTCGAATCCTCGCGCCTTGCTAGGCCGTTCGTGTCAAAGAGCCGCGGCGAGATGCGCGCGCCGGTTCCCATTGTCTGCCGCAAATCCTGATATCCGACCGGAATTCGCTGGGCTTCCATGGGATTTCGCGCAAAAGCGGACCTCGGCCGTCCCCCAAGACCGGTCCGGCTCTTCACCTCTCAGTAACGGCACTTAGCGTTAAGAAAGCGTTGACGGTCCGTTAGCGGATTCGCGGGCCTTTTATCCGCATTCGAGTGATGCCCTCGGCCCACACCCGGGCAGAATGCCTCCCATGGAACCCGCAGGCCGATTGCGCAGTCCTGCAGGGTAAAGGAATAGTAAACGCCTATTCTTTTATACATATGTCAAATGCCGTTCTCCTGCCGGGTTTGAGTGATTCGATGGCTGCTGGCTCGTCCACGACCGCAAATTCTGATTCGAAGCGTCAACGCGCCCTTCCCGTTCCCAGGGCTGTTGCCGACATGAAGACGTTCACGCCCGATTCCTCGATCGCCTCCGACGTGATCCCGTCGATGAATTTCGGCGAGCGCGCCAACAACCGTCAGCCCGACATGATCGTGCTGCACTACACCGGCATGCCCGACGTCGAGGGCGCCATCACGCAGCTCTGCACGCCCGGCACCGAGGTCTCCGCGCATTACATCGTGCTCGAAGACGGCCGCATCGTGCAGTGCGTGCCCGAAAGCAAGCGCGCCTGGCATGCCGGCGTGTCCTGCTGGGCCGGTGAGGACGACATCAATTCGTGCTCGATCGGCGTCGAGATCGTCAATCGTGGTCACGACTGGGGCTATCCGGATTTTCCTCTGCGTCAGATCGCGGCGGTGATCGCGCTGTGCCGCGGCATCATGCTCCGCCGCAAGGTGCCCTCGCATCGCGTGCTCGGCCACTCCGACGTCGCGCCGGCGCGCAAGAAGGATCCCGGCGAGAAGTTCCCGTGGTATTCGCTGGCGAATTCCGGCGTCGGCCACTGGGTGCAGCCAGCGCCGATCGTGCGCGGCGATGCGTTGAGGCTGGGGGCCATCAGCGACGATGTCGCGAAGATGCAGGCTGAGTTCGCGCGCTACGGCTACAATGTTCCGACCCACGGCAAGTTCGACGGCGCGACGATGGAAGTCATCACCGCCTTCCAGCGCCATTTCCGCATCGAGCGCATCGACGGCATCGCCGACCGGTCCACCATGGCGACACTGCACGCTCTACTCGATAGTTTGCCTGAGGATGCGATGCCGACGACGGTGAATGCGGCGAAATAGCTGCGTTCTCCGACTTCACGATTTGCACATCGCCAGGCTAGGCGGCACAGGAACTTTTCGCGCGGGCGCCGGTTCATCCATGGGGCGGTTTGCGTGGAGATTCGTCCATGTTGAAAGCACTGATTGCAGGCACTGTCGCCATTGGCCTCGCCGTCGCTCCGGTAGCCGCAGGCGCCATGACGATGCACAAGACTCACAAGACCCATCAAACGCAGAAGAAGATGGAACCCGGCACCACGACCGGCATGTCGAGTGGAAAGTCGAGCGGAACAGCGACCCAAAAGTCGACTGGAACGATGAACCAAAAAACGAACGACAACACAAAGACAAAACAGGGTTATTGAGCAACGTCGAACGTCGCGCGCCCGCTGGCGCTCGCTGATGCGCGGAGATGAGGTGACGTCACCTCATCTCCGCGATGCGCCGTGCATAGAGTCGACGCAACGGCTCCAATTGCGTCGTATCGGTCGCGAGGAGATACGCTTTCCGCGCCTCCTCATTGCGGCCGAGCCGACGCAACAGGTCGGCGCGCACCGCGGGAAGCAACTCGTATCCTTTCAGCCCGCCGCGCGCTTCGAGCGCATCGATCAGGTCGAGCGCGTGCGCCGGACCGTCGACCATCGACACAACGGCGGCCTGGTTGAGCTCGATCACCGGCGAAGGGCTGATCCGCAATAGCACCTGGTAGAGGCCGGCGATCTGTGGCCAGTCGGTGTCCTTGTAGCTGGGCGCCCGCGCATGCAGCGCGGCGATCGCGGCCTGTACCGCATAGGATTGCGGCCGGCCCGGCATGCGCAGCGCCTGCTCGACCAACGTCAGACCTTCGGCGATCTGGCTGAAATCCCATAGCGTGCGATCCTGCTCCTCGAGCAGCACGATGTCGCCGCCGGCGGTCTGGCGACCGGCCCGGCGCGCGTCGTGCAGCAGCATCAGCGCCAGCAATCCCTTGATCTCGCCGCGCGCAGGCATCAACGCGTCGAGAAGCCGCGCCAGCCGGATCGCTTCACGCGCCAGGTCCGGCCGCATCAGGTCCTCGCCCGCGGTTGCGGCATAGCCTTCGGTGAACACGAGATAGATCACGGCGAGCACGCCGCGCAGCCGTGGCTCGAGCGCCTCGCGCTCCGGCACCTCGTAGGGAATGCCGGCGAGCCTGATCTTCTGCTTGGCACGCGACAGCCGCTGCGCCATCGCGACTTCGCTCGTGAGAAACGCGCGCGCGACCTGCGCCGTGGTCAGCCCGCACACCGTGCGCAGCGTCAGCGCAACCTGAACCTCCTCGGCAAAGGCCGGATGGCAGCAGGTGAAGATCAGGCGCAGCATATCGTCGTCGAGCGTCGCATCCGCCCATTCGGCCGGCGGCTCCGCATCGAGCTGCAACTGGTGCGTCAATTCCTGCTGCTTGCCGCGAAAATTGGTGGCACGGCGCACGCGGTCGATCGCCTTGTTGCGGCCGACATTGACCAGCCACGCACGCGGATTGGACGGCAGTTCGCCGATCGGCCAGCGTTCCAGCGCCACGGCGAAGGCATCTTGCAGCGAATCCTCGGCAAGATCGAAATCGCCGACGAGGCGGATCAGCGTGGCCAGCGCCCGCCCCGCCTCGTCGCGGAATATCTTTTCGATCTGGCTCGGGGTCATGGGCTTCCACATCGTCGTTCCGGGGCGACGCGAAAGCATCGAACCCGGAATGACGGCTGCACCGCTAGTTGTCGTAGATCATCACCGGCCGGACCTCGATCGAGCCGGTCTTGGCGCCGGGAATCCGTGCGGCAAGGCCGAGCGCGGTGTCGAGATCCTTGGCGTCGACCAGGTAATAGCCGGCGAGTTGCTCGCGGGTCTCTGCAAAGGGACCATCCGTGGTCAGCATCTTGCCGTCGCGGACCCGCACCGTGGTTGCGGTGCTCGTGGGCTGCAGGCCGTCGCCGGCCTTGAAATGGCCGCTCTGGATGATGGACTGGGTGTAGGCGCCGTATTCGGCGGAGATCTTCTTGCGCTCCTCCGGGTTGGCATGGGCCAGATCCGCTTCGTTCCGATAGATCAACAGCAGGTACTGCATCTGAAATCTCCTCTTGTTCGGCTGGATCGCCGACACCCAGTCGAACGGGCGACACGCTGCACGACATCGTAGCGGAGATTTTTTAGCCCGCGGCGTGGAAATGTAACTGCGCGCCGAGCCGGCGACAATTCAGTCCCCCGTCATGGATGGATCTTGGCCTGCTCGGCCTGGGCCAGCCGGCGCTTCAGCTCCTTGAGTTCCTCGAAACGCTTGGTCACATCACGCATGACGGCAGCCGTGCCGGCGACCCGCCCATCGGCGTCGTGCAGCATCACAATGGTGAATTCGACGGAGATACGCCCGCCATCCTTCGTCAGTGCAGGCACTGAAAGCAGCTCGCCGAGACCATAACGGCTGGTTCCGGTCTCCATCACGTGGCGATAGCCCGCCCAATGGCGGGCGCGCAGACTTTCGGGGATCATAATGTCGAGCGATTGCCCGACCGCTTCCCCAGCCGAGAAGCCGAATATCCTGGCCGCGCCGGGATTCCAGAACGTGATACGGCCTTCGCGATCGGTCGCAACGATCGCATCGGACGCACCGCTGAGCACCGCTTCCCCAACCGCTGCAGCAATATCCATCACTCATCTCCCGCTTATTCCGATCCTGCTCTGAACCCGCACGTCCGCCCTGACAAGCGAAGAATAACGGCACGCAGCCGGCCCGCCTCCGGGCGCGTCATCCAGTGCCTCTCGCCGAGGCGCGTCACATCGAGATCACGGATCCGAGCGGATTAACCATCGCAACCGCTTGACGTGGCGCATCAAAAACCCCATGCCATGGAGCGTCAGTCGGCCGGACGGCCGCTCCCGCTAGTGCCGAAAGGCCGCGGGAGAGGAAAGTCCGGGCTCCATCGACATGCGGTGCCGGATAACATCCGGCGGGGGTGACCCCAGGGAAAGTGCCACAGAGAACGAACCGCTTCCTCCTCGGAGGAAGTAAGGGTGAAAAGGTGCGGTAAGAGCGCACCGCGTTTCCGGCAACGGCGACGGCATGGCAAACCCCACCGGGAGCAAAACCGAATAGGGACAGCAACGCGGTCAGTTCGCGACATCGCGATAACACCGCAGGGCGATGTCAGGCCCGCTGTCCGGGTAGGTTGCTCGAGGCAAGGTGCGAACCTTGTCCCAGAGGAATGGCCGTCACGCACCATTCGCAAGAATGGTGCCTTACAGAACCCGGCTTACAGGCCGGCTGATGCTTTCCCATGAGGGGCCCGGCGCAACACGCCGGGCCCCTCGCCATTCCGCGGCGCCACTTCGCCCGCGCTGTGATGGAGACGGGTTTTTTGCTAGGGTGCCGGACCGGCGTCGCTCCATGGGGACAAACGGCATGACCTATTTTGATCTCGGGCCATACAGCCGCAAAGTCACCACATCATCGCCCGATGCCCAGCTCTGGTTCGACCGCGGGCTCAACTGGGTGTTCGGCTTCAATCATGCCGAAGCCATCAAGTGTTTCCAGAAGGCGCTGCAGCACGATAGCGAATGCGCGATGGCGCATTGGGGCATCAGCTACGCCGCCGGGCCGAACTACAATTTGCCCTGGGTTCGCTATGACCCGCAGGGGCGGCAGCTGGCGCTGTCGGCCTCCTACGACGCCATGCAGCAAGCGCTCGCGCATGCCGGGAAGGCAAGTCCGGTCGAGCAGGCGATGATCAAGGCCCTGCCCGCGCGCTATCCGCAGCGCGAAGCGATCGAGGACATGGCGCCGTGGGACAAGGCCTTCACGGCAGAGATGCGCAAGGTATTCAAGGCGTTTCCCGATGATCTCGAGGTCCGCGCCGTGCTTGCCGAAGCGATCATGAACGAGACGCCGTGGCAGATGTGGGACCTGCCCTCGGGCAAGCCGGCCGAAGGAGCCGGCACCGAGGAATGCACGGCGCTGCTCGAACACGCTTTCGACAAGATCCCGGCGGCCTGGAATCACCCGGGCCTGCTGCATCTCTACGTCCATCTGATGGAGATGTCGCCGTTCCCGCAGCGGGCGATGCGGGTCGGCGACCGGTTGCGTGCGATCGTGCCCGACGGCGGCCACCTGATCCACATGCCGACCCATCTCGACGTGTTGTGCGGTCAGTACAACGACGTCCTGCTCTACAATCAGAAGGCGCTGAAGACCGACCGCAGCTTCCTCGCCTACTCGGACGATCCCGGCGTCTATCTCGTCTACGTGATCCACAACTTCCACTTCGCCATCTACGGCGCGATGTTCCTCGGCCAGTACACACCCGCCCTCGCAGCAGCCGAAGAACTCATCGCCACAGTGCCGGAGCCGGTGCTGCGCATTTCATCGCCTCCGATGGCCGATTTCCTCGAAGGCTATCTGACGATGAAGCAGCACGTCCTCGTGCGCTTCGGAAAATGGCGCGAGATCATCGACCAAAAGCCGCCGGAGGATCGCGACCTCTACTGTTCGGTGACGGCCATGATCCACTATGCCAAGGCGGTGGCGCATTCGGCGCTTGGCAATGTCGCCGAAGCTGAAGCCGAGAAGGGCCTGTTTATGGCGGCGAAGGCTCGGGTGCCGGAGAGCCGGCTCGTGCACAACAACAAGGTCGTGAACCTGCTCAAGGTCGCCGAGGCGATGCTCAACGGCGAACTGGAATACCGCAAGGGAAATTACGACATCGCGTTCGCGCATCTGCGCCGCTCGGTCGAGATCTCCGATGCGTTGCCCTATGACGAGCCCTGGGGATGGATGCAGCCGCCTCGCCACGCGCTCGGCGCGCTGCTGCTGGAACAGGGGCGAATAGCGGAGGCCGAGGCGGTCTACCGATCCGATCTCGGTCTTGACGGCAAGCTCAGCCGGGCCTGCCAACATCCCGACAATTTGTGGTCGCTCCATGGACTGCACGAATGCCTGGTCCGCCGCGGCGAGACGATCGAGAGCGCGTTGATCAAGCAACGGCTCGATCTCGCGCAGGCGCGTGCGGAGATCCCAATCAAGGCATCCTGCTTCTGCAGACGCACGGCGCTGGCGGCGGCGTAAAGGAGGTCAGATGGACCTGCAAAAAATCCTTCAGTCTGCGCGCGAGATTAGTGATCGAAAGGGCACCATCACTTCCGATCAACTCAGCAAATTGTGCCCCAAGGAACTTGGGCCCGATGACGTCCACGCCCTTCTCAAGGCGCTGAGAGATGAAGGGATTCAACTCGCGGATGACAAGACTTGATGAACAAGCCTTTGAGCGACGTGTCGCCGCACCAGAAGTCAGAACGAGCCGACCATGGTTCCGATCGCGATCACCGTTGCGAGCGCGATGATGGAGCTGACGATGCCGACCATGACGATATCGAGATAGCTGTCGCGATGCGTGAGGCCGCAGATCGCGAGCAGGCTGACGACCGCGCCGTTGTGCGGCAGAATGTCGAGCGTCCCCGAGCCGATCACCGCAACGCGATGCAGGAGGCCGGGATCGATGCCCGCCTCCGCGGCGAGATCCATATAGGTTCCGCCCAACGCATCGAGCGCGATCGTCAATCCGCCGGAAGCTGATCCCGTCAGCGCGGCGAGCAGGTTGGTCGCAACCGCAAGCGACACCAGCGGGCCGCCCTCAATCTGCAGCACCCAGTCGCGCACCATGCCGAAGGCCGGAAGCGATGCGATCACAGCGCCGAAGCCGACCAGGCTGGCGACACTCACGGCCGGCAGCACCGACGCGTTTGCGCCGGCATCCATGGTTTGCCGCAGCGCCGGCAGCCGCGTCCAGTTGCAGAGGATGACCGCCACGATCGCTGCCGCCAACGCGACGACGACCGACCAGACGCCAGCCACAGCGGAGAGCGACGTGTTGCCCCACTGCTGTTCGGCCAGGAACGAGAAATCAAGCCGGGGCAGGACAAAGAGCGACATCACGAGATTGACGGCGACGACCACCACCAAGGGAAGGATGGCGCTGAAGGTTGGGACCTTCGCGTCGCTTTGATGTCCATGGCGAAGCTCCGCCGGATCGAACTCCCGCGCCGTCGTCGCCCGCTCGCGCAGCAGTTCATCGTCGACGGCAGCCTCGGAAGTCGCTGGCGGCTCTTCGCCATAACCTTCTCCTGCGCGGCGCGCCACGTTCTCCGCGCGCAGCAGCCACCACAACCCGACGCCCAGCATGATGATCGACGCGACAACACCGAGACCCGGCGCGGCGAACGGCGTCGTGCCGAAGAACGGCATCGGGATCGCATTCTGGATCGACGGCGTGCCTGGGAGCGCCGACATCGTGAAGGTCGAGGTGCCGAGGATGACGGCTGCCGGAACGAGGCGGCGCGGAATATCAGCCGCGCGAAACAGCGACTGCGCCATCGGGACAATGACGAAGAACGCGACGAACAGGCTGACACCGCCATAGGTGACCAGCGCCCCCGCGAGCACCACCGCGAGAATGACCCGGCCCTCGCCCACGCAGCGGGTGATGAAGCTTGCGACCGCCGCGACCGCGCCGCTGTCGTCCATCAGCTTGCCGAACAGCGCGCCGAGCAGGAAGATTGGGAAGAACTGCGCGAGAAATACCGCGGCGCTGCCCATGAAGGTCTGCGTCCAGTTGGCGAGCAACGGCTCGCCGCCGAACGCCGCGGCCACCAGCGCACAGAGCGGAGCCAGCAGCAGCACGCTCCAACCGCGGAAGGCGAGACAGACGAGCAGTCCGAGCCCGACGAGAATGCCGAGAAGACCCATGGCCTCAGCACTCCGCCAGCAGGATGTCCAGATCGGCCGTCGAGCGCTCGCCGAGATCGGCACCGTGCCTGTCGATGAATTCGCCGGCCGCGCGCCGCCCTTCCTCGTGCAGCTTGGTCACGAACCCCCATTCCGCGTTGAGCTTGGATGAGGAGCCGAAGGTCGCAAGCATGTCGCTCTTGACGCGGTGCGTGCGCATCTGCGCCCAGCGCGCGCCCTCCCCTGTGCCGGGATCGGCAACCTGACGCAGCAGCGCGATCATGCGCAGCTCTTTCGCCAGTGGCGAATTGAACGAGATCTCGTTGAGGCGGTTGAGAATGTCCGCAGCCGTGCGCGGCTCCTCCGGCCGCTCGGTCGGATTGATCTGCACCACAACCGTGTCGCGCGCGTCAGTCTCGCGCACCAGCGGCGTGATTGTCGGATTGCCGGCGTAACCGCCGTCCCAATAGGGCTCGCCGTCGATCTCGATCGCGCGGAACATCGTGGGCAGGCAGGCCGACGCGAGCAGCACGTCCGCGGTGATCTCCGCATTGCGAAAGATCCGTCCACGTCCCGTCCGCACGCGGGTGGCGGTCACGAACAGCTTGATCGGGGCGCGTGCCAGGCGCTCGAAATCGATGCTGTCGGCGAGTATCTTGCGCAACGGATTAAAGCCGAGCGGATTGAGGTCGTAGGGTGACAGCACCCGCGACATCAGATCAGTGAAGAGATAGGCGGGAGAAGTATCGAGCGACCATCGTCCCAGGAAGCGGTCGAGCGGCGAGCGCTGCAATGGACTGAATGCGGCGGCACGCGAGACGCTTTGCCAGTATTTCTCAAGCGCCTCGCGCGCGCCGGCTGCGCCGCCCGCCGTCCAGCCGTCGACCAGCACCGCGGCATTCATCGCGCCCGCGGAAGTTCCCGAGATGCCCGCGATCTGAAACCATGGCTCTTCGAGCAGCCGGTCCAGCACACCCCACGCGAATGCCCCGTGCGATCCTCCGCCCTGCAGCGCCAGATCTATAAGCACGGGGCTTCGGTTCATCGCTTCACATTCACGAGCTGACCACGCTGGCGCCGATTATGTCGCAGTTCGGTTGAACATGCGAGACCAAGTTGTGTTCACTCGGTTTCGCTTCGAGAGACGACCGATCGGCGCCGGTGTTCGCCGACCGGTCAACGTTTCCGAAAATGCGATACGCGCCGCGCGGTGTGTACCTGCCAATTCCTATGCCGGACGAGCCGCGATCTCCATCAGCAACGCCATCAGCGCCTCCGGTGCAGTGACGTTCGGCGAATGGCTGGCATCGATCTCGAAATAGCGCCAGCCGGCCTCGCTCTTGGTGCGTTTTGCGAATTGACCGAACGTGTCCGACGGCGTGATGCGGGTGGCGTAGATATAGCTGCGCGGCAAGGTCGTCTCGCCGTGCTGCAGCTTCAGCTTCTGCTCGAAGCACTTGATCGGCATGTTGACGCGGCGCGGGGTCAGCCACTGGACATCGGCGGCCGTCGTGTCCGGCGGGATCTGGATCGGCGGAACACGCCAGCCGTCGCCGCTCTGCGCCGCCTGACGCATCTGCGCGACCGCAGGCTCGAACAGATCGAACAGCGACTGGCCGTCGCGCGGCACGAAGGCGTCGATATAGATCATCTGCGCGATGCGCTCGCGAACGCGATCGGCAACGCCGGTCGCAACCATGCCGCCATAGGAATGGCCGACCAGCACGATGTCGTTGATGTCTTCATAGTTGATGACGCTGAGCACGTCGTTGATATGTGCTTCGAGGTCGAGCGACGGATTGGCGAGGTGCGCGCGTTCGCCGAGCCCGGTGTAGCTCGGAGTGATCAGCCGGTGCCCGGCTGCTCGCATCAAGGGATGCATCTTCTTCCACGCCCAACCTGCCGACCAGGCGCCGTGACAGACCAGAAAAGTTTTCGACGAACTCGCAGTCATGGGATGTTTCCATTCCGATTGTCGTTGATGAGCCGCGATTTCGAATAGTACCTGTCGCCTGCGTCGTGTAAACGTCGCGGCATTGATCAAAAGAACGAGAAGACGATGAACCCGGCGAGCTACGCGATCCTGTTCTTCGGCGCGCTGGCCGGGGGCTTCGTCTCCGGCCTCGCCGGCTTCGGCACCGCGCTGATGGCGCTCGGCATCTGGCTCTACGTCCTGCCGCCGACACTGGCGGTGCCGCTGGTGCTGATCTGTTCGGTGATCGCGCAAGTCTCGACGCTGCCGTCGATCTGGAAGACCATCGATTTCCGCTTGATCTGGCCGTTCATCATCGGTGGCCTCGCCGGCGTGCCGATCGGCATCATGCTGATCGCGCATGCCGATCCGATCGTGTTCAAGCGGACCATCGGTGTGTTCCTCGTGGTGTTCCCAATCGTGCTTTATTTCCAGAAGGCTCCGATGGCGATCCGCTTCGGCGGCAAATGGGCCGACACCGCGATCGGCTTTGCCGGCGGCATCCTCGGCGGCCTCGCCGGCCTCTCCGGTCCGCTGCCGATCCTGTGGGCGAGCCTTCGCGGCTGGGGCAAGGCGCAGCGTCGCGGCGTCTTCCAGACCTTCAACTTCACGATCCTCGCGGTCGCGCTGTGCGTGCAGGTCGCGAGCGGCCTGGTGAGAGCTGAGATCGTCTGGCTGGTGCTCTGCGCCTTCCCGGGAACATTGCTCGGCGCATGGCTCGGCGCCCGCGTCTATCACGCCATGAGCGACCGCAATTTCTCCGATATCGTGCTGGGGCTGCTCGTCCTCTCCGGCCTCGGATTGCTGTGGAGCGGATTTGCTCCGAGATAGCGCGCGGCTGTCGGGACAAGCCCATCAGCCGCGCGCCACCATTCACTCCGCCGCTGCGATGCGGCCGAACTCGGTCACCTGGCGCTCGAACAGGCCGCGATAGATGCCGCCCGGTCGCGCGGTCAGCGCCTTGTGCGTGCCCTGCTCGACGATCTTGCCGCGATCGAACACCAGGATCCGATCCATGCTGCGCACCGTCGACAGCCGGTGCGCGATCACGATCGAGGTCCGGCCTTTCATCAGCCGCTCCATCGCCTCCTGGATCAACGCCTCCGATTCCGAATCGAGACTCGAGGTCGCCTCGTCCAGGATCAGCACCGGCGCATCGGCCAGGAAGGCGCGCGCCAGCGCCACGCGCTGCCGCTCGCCGCCCGACAGCTTGACGCCGCGGTCGCCCACCAGCGTGCCGTAGCCTTTCGGCAGCCGCACGATGAAGTGGTGCGCATTGGCAAGCCGCGCCGCGTGCTCGATCGCATCCATGCTGGCGCCGGGACGGCCATAGGCGATGTTCTCCGCCAGCGTCCGGTGGAACAGGATCGGCTCCTGCTGCACGATCGCGATCTTGCTGCGCAGCGACTGCTGCGTCGCGTGAGCGATATCCTGACCGTCGATCAGGATCCGGCCGTCGGAGACGTCGTAGAGCCGCTGCACCAGCTTGACGAAGGTCGTCTTGCCGGAACCCGAGCGGCCGACCAGGCCGACGCGCTCGCCCGCACGGATGTCGACCGACAACCCGTCATAGAGCGGCAGGCGATGACCGCCGTAGTGGAACGTCACGTCGTCGAACACGATGCGGCCGCCATGGATGTCGATCGGTTTGGCATTGGCGGCGTCGACAATGCCGAGTGGCTCGCCGTGGATCTGCACCAGTTCCTCCATGTCGTTCACCGAACGCTGCAGGTTGTTGATGTGCATCCCGACATCACGCAGATAGGCGTGGATGATGTAGTAGCTCGTCAGCACATAGGTGACGTCGCCCGGCGTCGCATGGCCCGCCGCCCACAACAGGATCGCACCGCCGATCACAGATGCGCGGAAGCACAGCAGCACGATCAGTTGCGCCGTCGAGGTGTGGTTGTAGCGGAACCAGGTGCGCCGCACCCGCCGCCGCCAGCGGCTGATGACGCCGTCAAGCCGCGTGTCCTCGCGCACTTCCGCGCCGAACGACTTGACCACCGCGTTGCAGGTCAAGGCATCCGCCAGCGTGCCGCCGACCTTGGTGTCCCACGCATTGGAGACACGCGCGGCCGGTGCGACATAGCTGACCTGGAACGCCATCGTCATGGCGACATAGATCACCGAGCCGACGGCGATCACCGCGCCCAGTGACGGCCAGTGCATGCCGAGCAGGATCATCGAGCCGATCAGCACCACGACCGACGGCAACAGCGCCATCAGGATGGTGTCGTTCAGCAGGTCGAGCGCCCACATGCCGCGCGAAATCTTGCGCACGGTTGAGCCGGCGAATGAGTTGGCGTGCCAGTCGGTCGAGAAGCGCTGCACGCGCATGAACGCCTGCTGCCCGACGTCGGACATCGTCTTCAGCGTGAACGGCACGATCACCTGAATGCCGACGAGCCGCAGCATCACCGACAGCGCACCGAGCGCGACGATGGCGCCAAACGCGATCATCGCGGCGTGGCGCGCGACGGGATCAGACGCGCCTGCGGTCAGCGCATCGACCAGATGGCCGGAGAACACCGGCATGAACAGATCGGCTGCGGTCGCGCCGAGGAAGCCCACCGTCACCAGGGTGGCGCGCATCGGCTGTTCCAGCCAGTGACGGAAGACGAATGGAAGCACGATCCGGATCGCGGCCGGTCGCTTGGTCTTGAGGGAGGTCATGGCACATTCCGGCCGCGCTTTTGTCGCGCCGGCCGGCTCCGTCTGAGGCGACGTGCGGACGGAATCCGGCCGCGAGCGTCGCTGAAAATATTCGGTAACGTGTTGGGAAGTTTGGATGATCGGGGATCAAGCCCGATCAGAGCTGGGACCTAGCGCGAAACAGCGTCCAGCACCTTCGAACGCGGGCGCGCGGTCTGCGGATTAAACGTCATCATGCGCATCTCCCCGGTTCGAGTAACGAAGCGGTGCTTATAAATGCATCACGCGTGATTTGCAAGATGACATCCGCGTGAGTGCGTCAATGTGTCAGCGATGCGCTCGCATCGTGCGACGACGCTGCACGTTCAATGCGCATCACCGCCCGCGACTTGCGTCGACGGCTTGTTGACCAGCAGCACCAGGAAACTGAGGCCGACATAGAACAGCGACAGCATGACGAAGGCGTCGCCATAGCCCATCACCGCGGCCTGACGATGCACGATCTGCGAGAGCTGCTTCATCGCCATCAGCGCGGCATCGCCCATGCCCTGCATGCGCTGGGTCAGCATGTTGAGCGTCTCGACCGCGGTGGTGTTGCCCCAGGTCACGCGATCCTGCAGCCGCGAGATGTGCAGATCGGTGCGGTCGTTGAGCACCTCGTTGATGATGGCAAGCCCGACTGCGCCACCGAGATTGCGCATCAGGTTGAACAGCCCGGAGGCATTCTTGACGCGATCGGGCTGCAACGTGGCGAGCGCGATGTTGTTGGTCGGCACCATTGCGCACATCATGCCGATGCCGCGCAGGATCTGCGGCAACAGCAGTTCATAGAAATCGTAGTCGCGCGTGATCCAGGTCATCTGCCAGGAGCCGAGCGCGAAGGTGACGAGGCCGAAGGCGATGATGTAGCGCAGGTCGACCTTCTGCATCAGCCGTCCGACCACCGGCGCCATCAGGAACATGGTCACGCCGGAGACGAACATGGTCTCACCGATCATCAGCGCGCTGTAGCCGCGGATCTCGGCGAGATAGCGCGGATAGATGTAGGTGAGGCCGTAGAGCCCGATACCGATGCAGAACTGCAGCACGCAGCCGACCGCGAAGTTGCGGTTCGTGAAGGCGTAGAGATCCACGATCGGCTCCTCCGCCGTCAGCACGCGCCAGAAGAAGGCGATCGCCGAGACGAAGCAGATCGCAGCGCAGATCGCCACCGACGTGTCCTGCAGCCACTCATATTGCGGCCCCTCCTCGAGCACATATTCGAGCGAACCGAGGAAGCCGCCCATGAAGATCAGGCCCCACCAGTCGAAGCGCTCGAGCAGCGCGAAGTTCGGCTGGTCGAAATCGACCAGTGCCAGCACGCCGATGGTGATGCCGATGCCCGGCACGATGTTGATGAAGAACAGCCAGTGCCACGACATCAGGTCGGTGATGTAGCCGCCGACGGTGGGGCCGACGGTCGGCGCCAGCGTCGCGACGAGGCCGATGATCGGCGCCACGATGTAGAACTTGGTGCGCGGGAAGATCGTGTAGGCCGACGCGAACACGGTCGGGATCATGCCGGCGCCGAGGAAGCCCTGCAGCGCGCGCCACAGGATCATCTGCTCGATGGAGGAGGCGAAGCCGCACAGCAGGCTGGAGAAGGTGAAGCCGAAGGCCGAGATCGCGAACAACAGCCGCGTGCCGAGCGCGCGCGACAGGAAGCCGGATAGCGGGATCGCGATCACCTCGGCGATCAGATAGGCGGTCTGCACCCACGACACTTCGGTCGAAGACGCCGACAGGCCGGCCTGGATCTCGGTGAGCGAGGCCGAGACGATCTGGATGTCCAGGATCGACATGAACATCCCGAACACCATGATGATGAACGCAAACAGCCGCTTCGGCTGGATGCGATCGGACGCCGGCGCTCCGGCGCCCGTCATCGATGGTGAAGCAGTGGTCGCGTTCGCCATGGGTCAGCGCTCGCAGCTTGTTGGCACCTCTCCCCATCGGGGAGAGGTCGGCGCAAAGCGCCGGGTGAGGGGCCCCAGGTCCCTCGAGAGGCCAAACCCCTCACCCGGATTGCATCTGGCGATGCAATCCGACCTCTCCCGCAAGGGGAGAGGTGGACCTTCGATGCGGCAACGCTTTGATCCAACGTCATTGTGCCGCGCGCTTTCAAGGCATCACTGCGGATGGATCATCATCGGCGAGTCGAGATCGGCCTCGCTGTCGGCATCTGTTGCGCCCTCGCTGGTGTCGACGGTGGTGTAGACCGACATGCCGGCGCGCAGCAGGCCCTGCCTGGCGACGCTGTTCGGCACGCGGATCCGCACCGGCAGGCGCTGCACGATCTTGGTGAAATTGCCGGTCGCGTTGTCCGGCGGCAGCAGCGTGAACACCGAGCCCGCTGCCGGCGAGATGCTGTCGACGATGCCGGTGAACTTGCGGAAACCGTAGGCATCGACCTTGATCGTCACGCGCTGGCCGGGGCGGATGCGCTTGAGCTGCGTCTCTTTATAGTTGGCGTCGATGAAGACGCCGGCGAGCGGCACCACGTTGCCGAGCCGCTGGCCGACCGTGATGTAATCGCCAGCATTGACGAGGCGGTTGGAGAAGGTGCCGTCAACCGGCGCGCGCACCGAGGTGAAGTCGAGATCGCGCTCGGCCTTGGCGAGCTGGGTCTGCAATTCCGCAAGCTGGGCGCGCGCCTCGGCCTGCTGCGCCTTGGTCACCTCGACATTGTCCTTTGCGGCATCGTAGGCCGCCTGCGCCGACCGCACCGCAGCGGCGCCCTGGTCGCGGCCGGCCTCGGAGACTTCGAAGGTGGCGCGGGAGGCAAAGCCCTTGTTGCTCAGCGCCTGCTGGCGATCGTAATCGAGGTCGGCGCGCTTCAGGCCGGCCTGGGCGGATACGAGCTGCGCCTCGGCCTGCTCGACCGCGCTCGCCGCAGCAGCAACCTGGCGGCCGATGCGCTCGATCGTCGCCTGCTGGGTCGCGATCCTGGTGCGCGCGGCATCGACCGCGATCCGATAGTCACCGTCGTCGATCCGGAAGATCACGTCGCCGGCATGCACCAGTGCGTTGTCGCCCGGCAGGATCGCGGCGATATGACCGGCGACGCGCGCGCCGAGCATGGTGTTGTTGGCGCGGACATAAGCGTCGTCGGTCGAGATGTAGAAGCGTCCGACCAGCATGTAGTAGGTCGCGTAGCTTGCGGCCGCGAGCGCAAGCGCGCCGATCACGCCGAACATCACGAATTTGCGCTTGCCGGATTTCGGCGGCGCGCTGGCCGCGGGCGGAGCCGCCGGCTCGGCGGGCGCAGGCGCGGTCGGCGCCTCTGCGGGATGGCGCCGCGCTTCATCGGCAATGTGCGGGCGGAGCTGCTCGCCGGGATTGGCGGCAACCTCGCGCACCTCCTGGTCCTCGCCCGTCTCGGGCTCGGAACGAACGATGCGCGCGGCCTGGTCTCTCGCTGCGGCCATAATTGGCCTCCCCACAAAAAATCCCGATGCTCGCGGTGCCGGAATTCGGCCTCGCGGGTCATCGTCGTGCCAAAAGGTAGCATTGACCGAACGGTTCGGTCAAATTATATTCCCGTCCCGTGAATTATAATGCTTCGATTCCTGCCCGCGTATTTTGGGTTGAGTTCTTTCCCAAGAGCCTAAACCAATGATTGCAGCACCCCCAAAGCCCCTCCACGTCGTCGGCGAGGAGGACTCCTCGAAGCGTCGCCAGATCATGGACGGCGCCCGCAGGGTTTTCATGGACCTCGGTTTTGACGGCGCCAGCATGGGCGAGATCGCCCGCGCCGCCGGCGTCTCCAAGGGCACGCTCTACGTCTACTTTCCCGACAAGGCCGGCCTGTTCGCGGCGATCGTGGAAGAGGAGAAGCTCGAGCAGGGCAAGACCACGTTCAATTTCGATCCCGAGCGCAGTGTCGACATCACCCTCCCCGAATTCGGCCGCGCCTATGTCGGCGTGCTGTGCCGGCCCGGCGGCGGCTCGGCGCTCCGCACCGTGATGGCGATCGCCGAGCGGATGCCGGAACTCGGCAGCCGGTTCTACAATCACGTGATCGCGCACACCATCGAACGCTTCGCCGCCTATCTCGAAGCGCGCGCGGCGCTCGACGACCTCATGATCGACGACTATCAGCTGGCGGCGCACCAGTTCATGCAGATGTGCCAGTCGACGCTGTTCCAGGCCTTCATCTTCCAGGCCAAGCCGTCGCCCTCGCCCGAACGGATCGCCACCGTCGTCGACAGCGCCACGCGCGTGTTCTTCGCGGCGTACCGGCCGAAGAAGGGCTGATTCAATCATTTGCTACGAGCCTGGATGGAGTTGTGCACGCTCTCGCCATCCGTCGTCCCTGCGAAAGCAGGGACCCATACTCCGTGGCGGGAGTTGTGGAAGGGACTCGTCAACGACGCTCAACAATGACCATTCGTGGTTATGGGTCCCTGCTCCCGTGCGCAATTGCGCACTAGGCAGGGACGACATCGAGTTTGTTGCACCGTCGGTGAGTCATACATCCGCATTCTCGCGACATGATTTGTCCGAGCTTTGCATTTCGTTCCGCCGCTCTGAGAGCAGAGGGCGCAGGGAAAGCCGGGTGCCGATCGCACCCATGGGTCCCGAGCAATGGTAGAAAGCTCGGGAGGTAGGACCACAGGTGTAACCGGAGCAATCCGGCTTTCCCTGCGCGATGGTTTACGGCTTATACGTACTCTCCCCGGTGAGACTGGGCTTTCTTGTCACCGCCCTTCCAGGACGCCATAGCATCTCGAAAGAGGACACCTGCCGCTAGGGCGTCAGGCCTGCACGACTTCGCCGTCCGCCTCATGCGCACTCGTCAGTTGCGCAATCGGCGTCCACCGCATCTCACCGCAACACCCGTGACGATCGCGAAGCGCCCCTCAATCGGGTGAGACGCACAATTCATACACCAAACCCAATTTCTGATAAACAGAATTATTTCTCCCGTGAGGGCTTGACCGGCTTTTGCTGAGTTGCCCGTCGTGTCGAACGAGCCACACTGCAGGCAGGACCTTCGAACTCGCCGCGCTTGACTCGCGATCAGTATTTCAATATTCGTTGAAATATGGAAAAGACGGATGCTGTCGCGGCGCTGGCCGCACTCGCGCAGGACAACCGGCTCGACGTATTCCGGCTGCTGGTGCAGGCCGGCCCCGACGGGATGCCCGCCGGCGCCATCGCTGAAGCGCTCGATCTCGCGCCCAACACATTGACCTTTCACTTCGACCGGTTGCGGACTGCCGGCCTTGTCACGGTGCGGCGCGACGGACGTTCGATGATATACGCTGCGCAGTTCGAGACGATGAACGACCTGCTCGGCTTCCTCACCGAGAATTGCTGCGGCGGCGCTCCCTGCGCGCCTGCTGCCGCCTGCAAGCCCGCGCGCAAGCGCGCCAAGATGCCAGCCTGAAAGGACACGCCATGAAGCGCCTCCACGTTCACGTCTCTGTCGCTGACATCTCGAAGTCGGTCGGCTTTTACTCTGCGCTGTTTGCGGCCAAGCCCTCGGTAGTCAAACCGGACTATGCCAAATGGATGCTGGAGGATCCGCGGGTCAACTTCGCGATCTCGACCCGTGGTCGCGAGCCCGGCCTCGACCATCTCGGCATCCAGGTCGAGAACACCGAAGAACTGCATGAAGTCTACGCGCGGCTGCGCGACGCCGGCGGCGAGATTATCGAGCAGGGCGAGACCGCGTGCTGCTACGCCAAGTCGGAAAAATCCTGGATCGACGATCCCGCCGGAATCGCCTGGGAAACCTTCCACACGACGGGCGAGAA
This sequence comes from Bradyrhizobium macuxiense, assembly GCF_001542415.1. Lineage (GTDB taxonomy): Bacteria > Pseudomonadota > Alphaproteobacteria > Rhizobiales > Xanthobacteraceae > Bradyrhizobium > Bradyrhizobium macuxiense. The sequence goes on along the minus strand of NZ_LNCU01000010.1, from coordinate 121,888 downwards.
CACGACCTATGGCGACGGCAGCGGCGAGAACCGCGCCCGCGTCGCGCATGAAAAGGCGAGCGCCTGCTGCGCGCCGAAGCCGGACGCCAAATCATCTGCCTGCTGCTGACGGACAGACGAGATGGACGTCATCATCTATCACAATCCGGAGTGCGGCACCTCGCGCAACACGCTGGGCATGATCCGCAATGCCGGCATCGAGCCGCACGTAATCGAATATCTGAAGATGCCGCCGTCGCGAGCGCTGCTGCAACAATTGATCGCACGGATGGGGATTTCCGTGCGCATGCTGCTGCGGGAAAAGGGCACCCCTTTCGAGCAGCTGCAGCTTGGAAATCCGGAGCTGACGGACGACGATCTGCTTGACGCCATGATGGCACATCCGATCCTGATCAACCGCCCTATCGTTGTGACGCCACGCGGCGTGCGACTGTGCCGACCATCGGAACTAGTGATCGAACTCCTCCCGCCGCAGCGCGCCGACTTCGTCAAGGAAGACGGCGAGCGGATTGCCCCGACAGGCCATCAGGCAACGTGATGCCATCGCGAGGCCGCCAGATCGCCGCCGAATGGCTCGGCACGACGCTGCTGCTTGCTGCCGTCGTCGGCTCCGGAATCATGGCCGAGAAACTCGCGGGTGGAAACGTCGCGCTCGCCTTGCTGTGCAATACGATTCCGACCGGGGCGATCCTGGTGGTCCTCATCCTGATCTTTGGACCGCTCTCCGGCGCGCATTTCAATCCGGCCGTCACCCTCGCATTTGCCTGTCGCGGCGAGCTGTCCTGGACCACCGCAGGCACCTATGTGGCCGCGCAGATCGTCGGCGGCATCGCCGGCGTATGGCTGGCGCATGCGATGTTCGAGCTTCCGGTCTGGCAGGTTTCGCTGACGCAGCGCGCAGGCACCGGGCAATGGCTCGCGGAGGCCGTGGCGACTTTCGGCCTGCTGCTGACGATCTTCGGATGCATCGCACGAAATGCGGCAGCCACACCTTACGCCGTCGGCCTCTACATCACATCGGCCTACTGGTTCACCGCTTCGACCTCGTTTGCCAATCCCGCGGTGACAATCGCGCGGGCGCTCTCCAACACATTCGCAGGCATCGCGCCCAGCGGAGTCGGCGCCTTCATCGCAGCCCAATTGCTTGGCGCCGCCTTCGCGACCGTATTGTCCGGCTGGCTGTGGGGGAAGATCGATCAGGTCGCCTGACGCAGGCTGTCACGCGGTGCGCAGTATGAACTGCATGCAATGGCGATTGCAGCCATGCGACCCACGAAGGTATCCTTCCCCGGCCGACACGCAATGAGCCGTTCCCTGGCTCCGGCGCGACGAGTGCAGCAATGAGCGAACTCACCATCCGTCCGATGCAGCCAGACGAGATCACGCTCGCAGTGGACTGGGCCGCGGCCGAGGGATGGAACCCCGGTCTCGCCGATGCCGCGTGCTTTGCCGCCGAAGACCCTCAAGGCTTCTTCGTCGGCGAGTTGGACGGGCAGCCGGCTGCGGTCATCTCCTGCGTCAATTACGGCGCACGCTTTTCCTTTCTCGGGTTCTATATCGTGCGCCAGGATCTGCGCGGCCGCGGCTATGGCTCGCAAATCTGGAAGACGGCAATCGCGCATGCGCGGCCGCGGGTGATCGGGCTCGATGGCGTGGTCGCGCAGCTGGCAAACTACGCGAAGTCGGGCTTCGCGCTTGCTTACGCCAACATACGCTATGGCGGCAGGGTGGCGGCACCACCCGCCCCCGACGCGGACATCGTCGCACTGACCGATCTGCCGGCAGCGATCATCGAGGCAGATGACGCTACGGTGTTTCCAGCACCGCGCCCGGCATTCCTGCGCGGCTGGATCAACGCGCCCGCGCATATCGGGCGCGCACTCATGCGCGATGGAAAACTGGCTGGCTGGGGCGTGATCCGTCCGTGCAGGACCGGCCGCAAGATCGGTCCACTCGTCGCCGACGATCGCGCGAGCGCAGAAACCCTTCTGTCGGCACTGCTCGCGAGTGACGGCGGCGGCGACATCTTCCTCGACGTACCCGCAGTCAACCGCGATGCCATCGCAACGGCGGAAGGCCTCGGACTTTCACCCACATTCGAGACCGCGCGGATGTACACCGGCGCAATCCCGTCGTTGCAGATGCATCGTGTGTTCGGTGTCACGACGTTCGAGCTCGGCTAGAGCATTATCGGTTCTGATTGAATCAGAACCGAAGCTCTAGATTTTTATGTTGACGCGTTTTCTTCACGCGAACCGGTGTCCGCTTCGCTCGAAAACGCTCAAGCACACAAGGCCGAACGCCGCGAAACAGCCTGGTTCACTCCGCTGCCGCGTTGACCTCGGGCAGTGCAACGTTGTCCTGCTCGACCTCTTCGGGCAATCCGGCGAAGCGGCGCAGCGCCTTCGCCATCTTCGCGCGGCCGCTGACGCCGGTGATGATGACGTCGACCATCGTGAAGGACGAGTGGAACTGGCCGTGCGCCTTGAGCTGCTCGACCGGCACGCCGGCTTTCGCCAGCGCCTCGGCATAGGCGACGCCCTCGTCGCGCAGCGGGTCGAACTCGCAGGTCGTGATGAACGCCGGCGGCAGGCCCTCGAGCTTGCCGCGCAGCGGCGAGACGCGCGGATCGGCGCGATCGGCCGGCGAGCAGTAGATGTCCCAGAACCAGAACATCAGCCCGCGCGTCAGGAAATAACCGGTCGCGTTCTCGATATAGGACGGGCGATCGAACGTGCAGTCGGTGACAGGGCAGATCAGCAACTGGCCCGCGATCTCCGGCCCGCCGCGATCGCGCGCGAGCTGGCAGGTGACGGCCGCGATGTTGCCGCCGGCGCTCCAACCTGCGACCAGCACGGGTCCGGCCCGACCGCCGAGCTCGGCGGTGTGCGCGGCAATCCACTTCGCCGCGGCATAGCCGTCCTCCGCCGCCGCCGGGAAGCGATGCTCGGGCGCGTGGCGATAGCCGACGCTGACGACGATCATGCCGGTGCGCCGGCACAGATCGCGGCAGAACGGATCGTCCGATTGCTCATCACCAAGCACCCAGCCACCGCCGTGGAAATAGACCACGATCGGATGCGGGCCTGGGGTCGCCGGCCGGTACAGTCTGTAGGGCAGCGGCCCCTCGGCGCCCTGCAACGTGCCGGTGCCGACTTCGCCGACCGGACGTCCAGCCGGACGGCCCTTGTTGAACTCGTTGAGGAAGTCGCGCGCGCCCTGCGCACCCATCGTCTCGATCGGCGGCAGGTTCAACTCGCCGAGCAGGTTCAGCACCAGCCGCACGTCGGGCTGCAGGCGCACCACCTCGCCGTCATTGCATTGCGCGGCGACACCGGGGCCCGCAAGCTTGAAGCCGAGCATGCCGCGGCCGACGACGTCGTTGCAGATGCTGCGATATGGGCCGACGCCGCCGGTATAGGGCATCACGCCCTGCGGCTTGCCTGGCACGTTGGC
>NZ_LNCU01000010.1:42352-118403 GCF_001542415.1 Bradyrhizobium macuxiense | reverse complement strand
ATCGCGCAGTCGGCCATGTGCCGCTCCCAGCCCGCCTGCGCCGCCTCGGTCGCTTCCATCGTGGTGAAGCCGGCATCGCGCAGTTGCGCCAGGCGATCGACCACCCAGTCGACATGCTGCTCGATCGACACCGCCATGTTGGACAGCACCGACGGGCTGCCGGGACCGGTGATCATGAAGAGGTTGGGAAAACCCGCGACGGTGAGCCCGAGATAGGTCTGCGGTCCGTGCGCCCAGACATCGGACAGCGACTTGCCGCCGCGGCCGGAGATCGGATGCACCGCCATGATGGCGCCGGTCATCGCGTCGAAGCCGGTGGCGAACACGATGACGTCGACGTCGAAGCTGCGCTTTTCGGTGCTGATGCCGCCGGCGGTGATCGCCGTGATCGGCTCCTGCCGCAGATTCACCAGCGTCACGTTCGGACGATTATAGGTCGCGTAGTAGTTGGTATCGAGGCAGGGACGCTTGGCCCCGAACGGATGGTCATGCGGGGTCAGCGCCGCGGCCGTCTCCGGATCCTTCACGACGTTGTGGATCTTCTCGCGGATCAGATCGGCGACCAGCCTGTTGCCGTCGACATCGACGCCCTGGTCGGCCCAGAGCTGGGTGAGGATATGGACGAGGTCGCCGGCCGCCCATGCCTTCTCGAAACGCTCGCGACGTTCGGCATCGCTCAACTGCCAGCTCACCACCGTCTGCTGCGGATAGGGCACGCCCGCCATCGACAGGCGCGCCTGCTCGCGATAGGCGGCGCGGTCGGTCTCGAAGTAGCTCTTGCGATCCTCTGGTGACGGACCATTGCCCGCGGGCAACGCGAAGTTCGGCGTGCGCTGGAACACGGTGAGCTGCGCGGCCTGCTCCGCAATCAGCGGGATCGACTGGATGCCCGACGATCCGGTGCCGATCACGGCGACGCGCTTGCCCTTGAGATCGACGCCATGGTGCGGCCAGCGCCCGGTGAAATGGATCTCGCCCTTGAAGTCCTTGACGCCGTCGATCTCCGGCGGCTTCGGCGACGACAGGCAGCCGGTCGCCATGATGTAATAGCGGCACGACACCGGCGCGCCGTTGTCGGTTGAAAGCTGCCAGCGCTCGCTCGCATCGTCCCAGGTCGCTTTCGTGACCCTGGTGCCGAAGCGGATGTCACGGCGCAAATCGTAGCGATCGGCGACGAAGCCGAGATAGCGCAGGATTTCCGGCTGCGTCGCGTATTTCTCCGACCAGGTCCACGCCGTGTCGAGCTCGGGATCGAAGGTGTAGCTGTAATCGATGGTCTGGATGTCGCAACGAGCACCGGGGTAGCGGTTCCAGTACCAGGTGCCGCCGACGTCGCCGCCCTCTTCGAGCGCGACCGCCGAGAAGCCCGCCTTGCGCAAGCGATGCAACAGATAAAGTCCGGCGAACCCGGCGCCGACGACCGCGACGTCGACCTGCTGCGATGTTGCGCTGCTGCTCGATTGCGACGCATGCGCCGCGACTTTTGCATCGGCTGCATCTGGCATGCCATTCCTCCCGTGATGTTTTGCGGAAGGCTAGCCCTGCCCTTTCAGTTTGTCATCATGACAAATGCAATCGCAGGTCATCACATCTGTGGCGCGTCCGGTTTGGAACGCGCCATGCAGCGTGTAGACGCAAGTGGTACGACGACCCTCATGGTGAGGAGCGCGGAACGCGCGTCTCGAACCATGAGGCCCCTCCTGTGGCCTACATCCTTCGAGACGCTTGCTTCGCAAGCTCCTCAGGATGAGGAGCTGAAGACCGGGATCAAGACGAATGCATCAGACCGACCGCATCAATCCGCCATCGACGCGGATGTTCTGGCCGGTGATGTAGCCCGCGCCGTCGGATGCGAGAAACGAGATCGTCGCTGCGATCTCTTCGGCCTTGCCGTAACGCTTCATTGGCACGCTCTCACGGCGCTCCTCGGTCTGCGGCAGGCTGTCGATCCAGCCCGGCAGCACGTTGTTCATGCGGACGTTGCTGGCCGCGTAGCTGTCCGTGAACAGTTTTGTGAAAGCCGCGAGCCCGGCGCGGAACACCGCCGAGGTCGGAAACATCGCGCTCGGCTCGAACGCCCAGGCGGTGGAGACGTTGACGATCGCACCTGATTTCTGCGCCTGCATGATCGGCGCGACCAGGCGCGTCGGGCGGATCACGTTCATCAGATAGACGTCGAGGCCGGTGTGCCACTGCTCGTCGGTCAATTCCAGTACCGGCGCGCGCGGGCCGTGGCCGGCGCTGTTGACGAGCGCATCGATGCGGCCCCAGCGCGCCATCACGCCATCGACTGCGCGCTTCAGATCGTCGTTGGAGCGGTTCGAGCCGGNCCCGCCGAGCTCGTTCGCCAACGCCTCGCCCTTGCCCGACGACGACAGGATCGCAACGCGGAAACCATCGGCCGCCAACCGTCGCGCGGCCGCCGCTCCCATGCCGCTGCCGCCCGCGGTGACGAACGCAACCTTGTCTGCTGCCATGATGGATCCCCGTGGCCTGCGTTGAGTGTGCGGCAGAATTCGTTCGTGCCGGTGAAGGTGGCGTCGCCGGCGCAGCGTCTCACGACTTGCGCGCAGTCTCGAGCAGCTTCGCGATTGCCTCGACGAGCTGATCCGGCGAGAACGGCTTTTGCAGCAGCACGCTGTCCGACACGCCCTTGGTCGGCCACTCGTCACCCGAGCCGCCGGTGATGTAGAGCACCGGGAATGACGGGTCGATCTCGCGGGCGCCGCGCGCGACGCGCCAGCCGTCGAGCCGCCCGAGCAGGCGGATGTCGGTGACGAGTGCGCTGTATTTGGTCCGGAAGGCCTTCAGCAGCGTCAGCGCCTCCTCGCCGGAGCCTGCGATCGCCGGCTCATAGCCGCCATCCTTGAGGGCATCCTCGACCAGCATCTGGAGGTCGCGGTCGTCTTCAATGACCAGAATAATCGGCTCGTCAGGCAAAGCATCCCCCAGAGAATCAGCCGGACCCACCCGGCTGCGCGAGCATACGCAGCAAAAAATGGCTTCCGTTTGCACGGTAGCAGGCAAAAAGATGGGCGCGGGAGGCGCTACTCGTCGGCGAGGTCGTCTTCTTCGTTGCTCCCGGATTTGCCCCGGGAGGTGGCCGGCTTCCGACCGCCCAACGATCCTGTGACATAAGGATCGCGCGCCGCATAGGGGCTACGGCCACCGGCGCGTGCGGCGACCTCCTCGCCCGACCGGGCGGCCGGCTCACAGATCATGCGCCGGCTGGCGCGGCGCATCAAGTCCACATGGATGTGGTCGTAGTGGTAGACGTTTGAGCCCGGCGCCAGCACGGTGGTGAACTGCTGGCAGGCGGCGGCCTGGACGTCGCGCAGGAAGCCCTGCTCCTCCGGCAGCCCCTTCCAGCCATCCTTCACCGAAATGCGGCGGCCGTCGGAAAGCGTGAACGCCGCAATATCGAGTGCATTGCCAAAGGCATGTTCGGAAATATGCGCGTGCGGATTGCCGTTCATGCCGCGGCAGGAATAGGCGGAGATCTGCTTGATCTCGACGACGCGCGCGCCGAACCAGCGCTGCGCTGCGGGCTGCACGGAATCGGCGAGCCAGCGCTCGAGCACAGAGACGATCGGGCACGCCAGTGTTGCGGCAGGCTTGACCGCGACCGGGCCAACCGCCGCCACCGGATTGCCGTTCGACGGACCGAGCCGCGGCGCCGCTCCCGCGTCGGGCCCGCGCGAATAGGGCGCCGGTGAATAGGGTGCGGCCGCGCTGTCGCGCCGCGGATTGCTCGGCAGGCCCGGGTAATAGGATTTGTCGGCCCCTGCTTCCGGCGTCCCCTCGGACGGCAGATTGATCTCACCCTGCTGCGGCGCAACGCCGGGCGCGGTCAGCGAGATCGGTCCGTTCGACTGCGCGCCATAGTTCGGCTGACCGACGGGCTGGTTGGAGTAAGGCGCCTGCGTCGGCGCTGGCGGCGGCTGGTTGATCGGCCAGCGCGGCTGGTTGCCGATCGGCGCCGGCGGACGCAAATCGTCGACATATCCGTAAGCCGAGCTGGCCTCGCCGAGCGCGGCGACCTTGAGCGGGAATTCGGCGCCGCAGACGCCGGGACCGGAGATCGGATCGATGCGAACGAGATCGGGGCCTTCCTTGACCGCGCCTGACTTCAGGCACGCAGCTTCTGCCTCGGCCCGCCATGGCTCGCGCTCGGCAGTCTGAAACAGACCGCGCCCGCAACCAGCCAGCGAAACGAGGACAAGGGAGCCGACGAGATACAAACGAACTCCACGCGTCATGCGCGCAGGTTCGACGAATTTACTTAAAGACTCTTCAACGTGTTGATTTCAGATCTCTTTAACCATGCGCTGGAACTTCGCGGCCGGAACATGCGGGATGGACAGCAGCGCTGACTTTCTGGCCACGGAACGGAATGCCGGCTTCGGCGTTAACGGGGGTTCTGAACCGAGGGAGCTTCCCAATGGATTCCGCGAGCCCTCTGCTGAGCACGCTGAGCATGATCGCCGCGTACATTGCCTTGGCCTTTGTCTGCGCCATCGTCCTCGGCGTTTTCTAATCTCCCGACACGACCAGAGTTTTTGCGCCCGGCGGCCCTCACCGTCGGGCGCTTCGCGTGAATGATCACGACAGCGCAATCATCTCAAAAATTCGAGCAGCTCGAAGCGGCGCCGTGACGTTAGTCACCGCCGCAGCCGTTCGGCAAGGCGCGGTCCTCAGTGACTCATATCACGGAGGACCTGAGCGATGGCGCGTAGCGTCCAGACCGATCCGACGCCGACAGGCGCACCCGACGCCGAGATGCCCAGGGAGACTCCGATGAAGAAGCTCGTTGCAATCGCCGCGCTGCTGATGGCCGGCACAGCCGCCCATGCCGGCTCGGGCATCACCTTCCAGATCGACGGCCAGCGCATCCATGTCGAGGCGCCGCGCAACTGCAACGCGCTGTCCTGCATCCGCATCTCGGCGCCGAGCTACAACGGCACGATCGGCAACATCGATCTGAAGGATCTCGGCTCGAAGTCCGACGATTACGACGATGTCGCCTCAAGCGCGCCGCCGCCTCCCGCTCCTCCTTCTGCGCCGGCGCCGGTGCAGGCCGCTGTACCGCAGCCCGCAGCGCCTGTTGCCGCATCGGTCGCTCCGGCGCCTCCGCCCGCTCCGCCGGTGGCGGTCGCGACCGCGGCTCCCGCGCCGGTCGATGCCGCACCTGCTGCACCGGCGCTGGCTCCCGCGCCGCAGCCGGTCGCTGCGGCACCTGCTCCCGAACCAACCACGCCGATCGGCGTCTGGGCCACCGAGGAGAACAAGGGCAACGTCCGCGTCGAAGCGTGCGGCGCCAATCTCTGCGGCTTCTCGGAGAAGACCGGCGAGCGGATCCTGATCAACATGAAGCCCGACGGCAGCAAGTGGAGCGGCCGCATCCACGATCCCAACTCCGGCCGCAACTACGACTCGACCATCGCGATGAAGGGCCCGAACGCGATGCGCGTGCAGGGCTGCGCATTCGGCGGCATGTTCTGCGGCGGCCAGACCTGGAAGCGGGTCAGCTAGGCCGCCAATCTTCTGCCGGCACCCGCTTCCAGCCATCAACTGACGTATCGGTGATGGATTCCTGGTCCGACTGTCGCTTCATGCGGATCGTCTGACGCGGTATAACGACCGCAGTGTCGAGGTTGATCGAACCTGCGGAGCGGCTTGCGATGGCGTTGACGGCTCTTGATCTCGGTCTGCGTGGCGCGGTGGTTGGGCTGTTCCTGGTGGTTTGCGCGGTGCTGCTGCTGCGCTACACGACAGTGCACCGCGCCGCAGGCCTGGGCGCGGCCATGGGCGTGACCGGTGCCGCCTATGCAATCTCGACCGCGCCGTTCTTTCCGACATGGTCGTTCGGATGGGCGTCCCCGCTCGTCGCGCTCGGCATGATCTCTCCCGTCATCTTCTGGCTCTGGGCGCGCACCCTGTTCGATGAACATTTCACTCCGCGCCCATGGCATGCGGCCATCTGCGCGCTCGTCGCCGGCCTCGGCGTCGTGTCCTACAATGGCTGGACCAACTGGCCCGCCCTCGCAATGGAATGCGGCCGCCTGCTGGCACTGTCGTCGATCGGCTTCGCGCTGCTCGCGATCGCGCAACTCCCGAAAGGATGGCGCAAGGCCGTGACGACCGGACGCGGCCGACTGTTGGTTGCCCTCGTCATCGGCATCAGCACCCAGATCTTTCTCAGCGCCGGCGCGGGGCTTGCCGGAATTCCGACGCGGTCGACGAGCCTGACCGTCGCGCTCGGTCTTGCCGCCTTCGCGCTGATTTCGATCTGGATGATGCTGTTCGATCCCCCAGAGAGCCAGCCAGCCATCGCCGGCGCGGGTGCAGGAAGCGGCGGTGCCGCCCGAACCTCAGACGCGTTCATACGCACCGGCCCGACCGCGGCGGACCGGGCTTCGCTGTACCGCCTGCAACACCTGATGACGACCGAGCGGGCCTATCGGCAGGAAGGCCTCACCATCGGCCTTTTGGCAGCGCGGCTCGGGATGCCGGAATACCGGTTGCGCACGCTGATCAATGACGGGCTCGGTCACCGCAACTTCAACGCCTTCCTCAACCGCTACCGCCTCGACGAAGCCAAGGCGGCGCTCGCCGATCTCGACCAGGCCGAGGTGCCGGTGCTGACGATCGCGCTCGACGCCGGGTTCCAGTCGCTCGCGCCGTTCAACCGTGCGTTCAAGGCCGACACCGGATTGACCCCGACGGAATTCCGCCGGCGGGCAGCGGCCGGGCAGGATCTCGACGGCGAGCCAGAAATCGCCGATTCAAACTGACAATTCGCTCCTCGATTTCGAAATTCGATAGGCCTTCACACGCGCGATCGGCGTAATTGTGCCCTGACGCTTCCGCTTCAGGGCTTCGCAGGTGAACAAGCTAGCCGTATCGGCCGCGATGGCATTGGGCCTGCTGGCTCGACCCGCCATCGCAGTTGCAGCCGGGTCTCCGGTCAAATGGGAATGCCCCGACGGCTATCAGGTCCATGAAGGCTTGAATGTCGATTTCCCGCACAAGGGCATGAAGCGTTCCTTCTGGGTCTATCCTCCGGCCAACGGTGCGAGCCCGGCGCCGGTCTGGGTGCCGCTGACAGGCACGGTCGAATCCACCAATGCCAACCTCACCTCGTCCCGCAGCGGCGCCAATGCGCTGATGGCGCAACAGGGCTTCATGGTGATCGGGCCGGTGCGGCAATGCGCGGAAGGCGATCCGGCCTATACGGGCGCGGGCTGCAACGGTCTCGGCAGCGACGGCTGGATCTGGCGGCCATGGAATGAGGGCCGCGCCGCGAACCCAAGCGGCGAGCAATGGAAACAGGACGCGGGACCGGACGCCAGCTTCTTCCAGGCGGCCATCAAATGCGTCGGGACCAAATGGCCGCTCGATCCGGACCGTCTTTATATCGGCGGCATTTCGTCCGGCGGCACCATGACGAACCGGGCGTTGCTGTTCGATTCCGATTTCTGGGCCGGCGGCATGGCGATCTCGGGCGAATGGTATGTGACGCGCGACGACGGCACCGTACTGGCATTCAACGATGCGCGCAGCTTCGTCGCCGCCGATCCCACGAGAATCGTACAGGGCCGGGTCGGCCCCTATCCGCTGCCGGCGCGGCTCGGACCGATGATCGTGATCACGGTCTGGGGCGGTGACAAGGATATGTGGGATTGCGGACCGCCGATCGGCCTGTGCGCGGACTATCGGCCGGCGACGCAGGCGAGCTCCAACTTCTTTGCCGCCCAGCCAGACGTGGTCCACATCGCGTGCAGTTCGAGCCACGGCCATATGTGGCCGCAGATCAACACCCAGGCCTTCAACACCTGGGCCCTGAAGACTTTGGCGTCACGTCCAAAGCACACCAGCGCCAAGGACGTCGTTCTCACGCCGCCGCCGGACGGCTATCAATGCCACATCGGCCGGTTCACCGATCATTATCCGCAGCCGGGTTGATCGCATGGGCATCGGGCGCACGAGCAAATGGTCGCAATTTCTTTTCGCCCTCGTCACCTCGGTGGCACTGCCTCACGCTGCGGCAGCAGCCGATGATGCCTCGCCCGGCAAGAGGCTTTATGAAGCGCGCTGCGCCGGCTGCCACGATCGCGCCAGCGACCGCACCCCATCGCGCGAAATCCTGTCGCGCAATCCGCCCGCCTTCATCTTCAACGCGATGCGTGGCGTGATGGCACCCATGGCGGCCGGACTGTCCGAAGACGAGAAGAAGGTGATCGCGCTCTACGTCAGCGCCGCCGCGCCTGTACCCGGCGATCCGAATCCGAATGCGATCTGGGGTCCGTCGTCGGCGCAGATGCCGCTCGACGGCCCGAAATGCGAAGGCGCGCCGCCGCCGATCGACCTCGCCGCCAAGCAGTGGAACGGCTGGAGTCTCCAGCCCGACAACGCCCGCTATCAACCCGCCCCCGGCTTCACTGCGGCTGACGTGCCGCGGCTCAAGGTCAAATGGGCCTTCCACTATCCCGGCTCGAAGAACGGCCAGGCCACCATCATCGGCAACCGGCTCTACGTGACCAGCATGTCGGGCGCGGTCTACGCGCTCGATGCACGCTCCGGCTGCGTCTACTGGCGCTTCGATTCACTGGCGGCGACGCGATCCAGCGTCTCGATCGGCCCGATCGCGAACAGGCCGGGTCATCGCTACGCCCTCTACTTCTCGGACTGGACCAAGAGCGCGGTCGCGATCGACGCGGAAACCGGCGAGCCGATCTGGCGCACCAAGGTCGACGACAGCTCCGGGCTGCAGATGACCGGTTCGCCGACACTCTATAACGGCGTGCTGCTGGTGCCGATCTCGAGCGGCAACGAGGCCTTCGCCCACAACGACGACTACGTCTGCTGCAAATTCATCGGCTCGCTGGTCGCGCTCGACGCCAACACCGGTGAGATCCTCTGGAAGACATATACGACCGACAAGAAGCCGGAGCCCTATCGGCTGAACGCCAAGGGCAAGCAGCTGTGGGGACCGTCCGGCGGCTCGATCTGGAGCGCACCGACGATCGATCCGGCGCGCGGCCTGATCTATGTCGCGACCTCCAACTCGCACACCGACGCCTTCCACGACGGCGCCGATTCCGTGATCGCGATGGACTTCAAGACCGGCGCTGTCAGATGGAAGAACCAGCTCCTGAAGGACGACAATTACATCATCGGCTGTCCGGCCGCCGCCAACTGCCCGCACCCGGTCGGGCCGGATTTCGCGCTCGGCGACTCCGTGATCCTGCATACGCTGAAGGACGGCAAGCAGATCCTGATCGCGGGCCAGAAGTCCGGCGACGTCTACGCGCTCGATCCCGATGCCGACGGCAAGATCGTCTGGCAGCATCGCCTGAGCAGCGGCAGTGCGCTCGGCGGCGTCGAGTTCGGCTCGGCGGCGGATACGGACAACGTCTATGTCGGCATTTCCGACGTGGTGAATTTCCGCGATCCCAAACCGGGATTGACTGCGATCCGCATCGCCGACGGCACCATCCAGTGGAATACGCCGGCGCCGAAAACGCTATGCCGCTGGACTAACGTGTTCTGCTCCGGCGCGATCTCGATGGCTGTCACCGCGATCCCCGGCGCGGTGTTCGCGGCCTCGATGGACGGCCATTTCCGCGCCTATGCGGCAGCAAGCGGCGAAGTCGTCTGGGACTTCAACACGGCCGCCGATCCGATCACCGACGTGCTCGGCAAGCCGGCCTATGGCGGCGTGATGGATGGCGCCGGACCGACCATCGTGAACGGCATGGTCTATGTTCACTCCGGCTATGCCGGACGCTCGACCGCGAACGTCTACGATCTCAAGGGCCGGGAAGGAAATTTGCTGATCGCATTTTCCGTCGACGGCAAATGATCCATGCATCCCACGCGCGACACATTAGTCGCGCGACCAGAAAAGCGGAGCTCAAGGTTCGATGAAGAATTTCCTCCATGCAGCTCAGCTGCTGCTGCTCGACCTGGCGTCGACCGTGGTCTTTCTCGTCATCTTTCTGCTGACACACAACACTGCCGTCTCGGTCGGGCTCGGGATCGCGTTCGGTGTCGCGCAGATCGGCATCCAGTTCGTGCGCCGCAAGCGGATCGACATCATGGAGTGGCTGAGCCTGTTCCTCGTCGTCGCCGCGGGCACCGCGACGCTGCTCACCCACGACCCGCGCTTCGTGCTGTTCAAGCCGAGCGTGATCTACGCGATCGTTGGCGTCGTGATGCTGAAGCCGGGTTGGCTGAACCGTTATCTGCCCGAGATCGCCAAGTCGGTGGTGCCCGACGTTGCCGTGGTGGTCGGCTATGTGTGGGCAGGTCTGATGTTCGTCTCCGCCGCCGTCAACGCGTTCGTTGCGCTCACCTGCGGCGTCGCGACCTGGGCCATGGTGATGCCGACATATGGCATCGCCAGCAAGGTGGTGGTGTTCCTCGGCGGATATGCCGCGCTCCGTATCATCGGCAGGCGCCGCATCATCGCCATGCCGGCTGCCGAGCGCGACGCCGTTCTGACCCTCGAGGGAGGGACGGCGACGGCGTCACCGTGACCTGCGTGTGATCCGCTCTTGATTGAACGGATCCCGGACACGGCATCTGACCGGCGCGGCTTGCCACGACATCAAGGCAATGCCATTCATTCGGCATTCAGCCTGATCCGGCTCAATTGCCGATCCGTCCAAGTACTCCGTCCAAGTGCTCCGTCTAAGTGCTCCGTCTAAGTTGCTTCCCGGGAATTGATGGTGATGCGGCGCAGATTGCCTTTCGCGCTTCTGCTTGGCGCCGGCCTGATGATGGGCGGGCATACGCACGCCGTCGCCGCGCCGGAACTGGTGCAGCTCGCACAAGCGCAACCCGCACTGGCACCCGCCCCTGCCGCCACTCCCGGCGCCGCACCGGCAACGCCGGCGCCGGCGACGACGCCACAGGCCGCCGCGCCCGAGCCGATCGGCAACGTTGCAACATTGACCGGCACCGCCACCGTCACACGCAACAACACTACGACGCCGCTGCAGATCCGCGACGACATCTTCCCCACTGACGAGGTCGCGACCGCACCGACGTCGTCGCTCGGCATCACCTTCAACGATGGCACCACTTTCAACCTGCGGGCCAACGCCAAGATCGTGATCGACAACTACGTCTATGAAGACGGCGGCCAGCAGAACAGCGCGCTGTTCAATGTCGCCAAGGGCACGGCGGCTTTCGTCGCCGCAGCCGTGGCCAAGACCGGCAACATGAATATCTCGACGCCGACGGCGACGCTCGGCATTCGCGGCACCACGGGCCTCGTGGAAGTGCCCGAAGGCGCGAACGCAACCAGCAGCAATGTCGGCATCAAGCTCTATCCCGACGCCGACGGGCATGTCGGACGGATCGAGGTCAGCGACCGCAGCGGCGCCTCGCTCGGCGTGCTGACGCGCGGTGCGAGCGGCTTTGCTATCCGTCCCGGCACCGGCGGCGCGCGCTTCGCCGCGGTGCCGCTGACGATCTCGCCGCAACAGATGGTGCGCGATCAGGGCTTTGTGCGCCAGGTACACAGCGCGCAGACGATCGGACGCCAGGTCGTGACCGAGCAGCGCGACTTCCGCCGCGCCAATCCGAACTTCCGTCGCAACAATCCGACCGCACCCTATCCGAACCGCGGCCAGCCGGTGCAACCGTCTCAGCAGCGGCAGAACGGATTGCCGGGCCAGAACCGCAATGCCCCGCAGCAGCCGGGTCAGCAGAACCGTCCGGGTCAACCCGGTCAACCGAACCGTCCCGGCCAGCCGCAGCAACCGGGCGTGCCCGGCCGCCAGGGCTCGCAACAGCAGCCAGGCACGCAACAGCAGCAGGGCGCCGCGCAGCACAGCCTGCCCGGCCAACCCGGCGGCGCCGCGCTGCCACGCGCACCGGGCGTGCAGACCCCGGCCGGACAACGGCCTTCCCGCCAGGGCGGCGTGCAACAGCCCGGTGGACAGCAATCGCCTGCACGTCAGGGCGGTCTGCAACCGGGCCGCACGCAGCCGCCGGGCGGCGTGCGCGAGCCGGGTCAGCCGGGCACTCCGCGACAGGGTGCGGCACAGCCAACGCCGGGCCAGATGCGACCATCGGGCATCCAGCAGGCCGCACCGGGCGGCCGTCCACCCGGCATGCAACGCCCGGCGCAGCTTCGTCCCGGCTTCCAGCAGCGGCCGCCGCCGGCGCCGCGGGCCGTAAGGCCACCGCCGAAGCCGAAGCGTCACAACTGAGAGCCTGTAAATCTATTTGCCCCGTCATTGCGAGGAGCTCACGACAAAATTGCAGAGCAATTTTGCGCTGAAGCGACGAAGCAATCCATGCTTCCACGTATGCTGCACTATGGATTGCTTCGCTTCGCTCGCAATGACGAGGGATAGACCGTCACCCTGAGGTGGGATGAGATTGGGTCGAATAGCGGCCGCAACGACGCCGCGCTCTCTCTTTCCGTTCTTGCGGGGTCGAGACGAGCGCGGGGCGAGGTGAAGCTGAGCCACTGCTCGCTTCGGAGTTGAAGGCATCTTCTCTAGTCGGAATTCGCCGCGCGCATCACGCAGCGCGGTGCAGCCAGTCACGCACGCGCTGGATCAGGTTCTTGCGCAAGCCGGGCTGAGGTGGCGTCGCGACCGGCGCGATCTCGGACGCCAATGACGGCGGCTCGACGGGCACCGCAGGCTCGTCGACTTCAGGCGCGGTCTCGATCGCCTCGCGCGCATCGATCCCGTCGTCTTGCGACATTGCAGCCGGCACGTCCGGTTCGGTCTCCATCGCCACCGGCGCCTCCGCGACCACGGGGGTCTCTCCGACCACCGGGGCCTCTGCAATTTCCGGAGTATCCGCCACCACCGGGATGTCGACGACCGGCGCCTCCTCGACGACCAGCTCCTCGACGGCCGGCAGCACCGCTTCACGGCTACGACGCCGCTCCGCAGCCGCAGCCCGCAGCCGCGCGCGTCGCTCGCGCTCGGCCAGTGCTGCAGCCTGCAGCGCGATCGGGCCGACATTTTCCAGGAACGCGCGCTCATAGCCGCGCGACAGGCGCGCGAGCGCGTCGTCGAGCGGCAGCCAGTCGACCTCTTTGACGTCGCTCATCAACTCCCGCACCGGCTTGTCGCCGGCTTCCATGCGCCAGTAATGCACGACCTTGGAGCGACCGCCGGAATCATAGACCAGCGTGCCGAGGAATTCGCGCACGTCGACGGCGTGGCCGGTTTCTTCCAGCACCTCGCGCTCGGCGGCAGCGCGCGCCGTCTCGCCGTCGTCGAGCTTGCCCTTCGGCAGCACCCATTCATTGCGCTTGCGCAGACGCACGACGGCAAAGCGCGGCGGCGTGTCCCGCCGCAGCACAATGCCTCCCGCCGCCAGAACAGGCGTCCGCGCCATCTCGTGTCCTATGGGCTTGCGATTTGGAGTCGTCGCGTGACGATCACAGCCATATTAGAGCATGATCCGGGAAAAGTGAAAACCGGTTTTCCCTCGCGACATCTGCGACGCGTTTGTGCCGAGATCATGCTCAAACAAAGACACCCGAAGCAAATCGAAATCACATCACAGGCTTGCGCAGCAACGGCTCGCCGCATTTGATCCGTGTTCCCTCCGCGACATTGTCGCAGAACTCGAAATTGTCTGATGCAAGCACGATGATGGTCGAGCCATGCTCGAACCAGCCGAGCTCATCGCCCTTTTTCACATGCGCTTCACACGGGAAATCGACAGGACCTCGCGACTGCGCATTCAGCGTGACGTCGAGAAAATGCAGACGGATGCTCGCCACCAGGATGGCGGCGACAGGAACCAGCGTCAGCGCCTCGCCGCTTGCGAGCCTGGTGCGCAGCACGGCGCGCTCGTTCTTGCAGAACAACCGCTCGACCCGCTTCAGCGCGATCGGATTGACGTTCCAGACGTCGCCGTGAATGAACGTGACCTTGTCGATCGTGAGGTCCGCCGGCGCATGGAAGCGGTGGTACATGCTTGAGGTCAGCCGCAGCGTGACGAAGCGGCCGTTCCTGTGCTGCTCGACGAGCGCGGGATCGCCGATCAGATCGAGCAGCGAATAGGGCGCGCCCTTGATCTGGAACAATTCGGTGTCCGCGATCCGGCCATGCGCGCCGATGATCGCATCCGACGGGCTCGCGATGATGGCGGGATCGGCCACGGCCGGGCGCAGGCCAGGCTTGAGCTCGCGGGTGAAGCAGTCGTGCAGGCTCCTGAATTCGGTCTTTTTCGCCTCCGACAGATCGAGGTCGGAGAACAGTTTCCAGCAGGCGATCGAGGCGTCGCGCACCAGCGGGTTCTCGATCTTGGAGAACCAACCCATGAAGCGGGTCAGCGCGGCCCGCGGAATCCGGTTGGTTAGCAGGAAATTGAGGTCCTCCTGCTGGGTGAATGCCGAGATCAGGCCCTTGACTGTCATGAATTTGTTAGGTGCTGAGGCTAGCGCTTCTGTCATGGAAACATCCCTTCCGATTCTCTCGCTGTCCGCCGCCGCGCTCGCCGGCGCCGCCGCAGCTTTCCCCAAAATTCAGGCCCGCATCGCGCTGTCGCGCGCCAAGCACCGCTCGCTGACCGGACATTCCAAGATGTCCAAGATGGTGGCGCGCCTGGTCCCGCACTACGAATTCGACATCAACGAATTCTTCCATTCCGACGACGCGCCGTCCGAGATCGCGACGCAGCGCCAGGACGGCTTCTTCCGCCTCGCCGGCCTCTACCAGGACCGCTACCCCAAGGGGCGCGCGCTCACCGCCGAGGTGTCGGACCGCATCTCCGACCTGCAGTTCACGGAGACCTACCGCGTGCCGTTCCAGTACAGCCGGCTGGTGCGCGAGCATCTCAACACCTCGGCCTTTATGCAGGCGTCCAGCGGCGTCACCGTCACCGACCTCGACGGCAATGTGTTCTACGACCTGACCGGCTCCTACGGCGTCAACATCTTCGGCAACGACTTCTACAAGGAGTGCATCGTTGAGGGCGAGAAGCGCGCGCATGCGCTGGGTCCCGTGCTCGGGCCTTACCACCCGATCATTGCCGACAATGTGAAGCGTCTCTGCGACATCTCCGGCCTCGACGAGGTCTCGTTCCACATGTCCGGCACCGAAGCCGTCATGCAGGCGGTGCGGCTGGCGCGCTACCACACCAAGCGCACGCATCTCGTTCGCTTCGCAGGCAGCTATCACGGCTGGTGGGGCGAGGTGCAGCCGGGCGTCGGCAATCCGGTGTCGCCGCACGAGACCTACACGCTCGCCGAGATGTCGGAGAAGACGCTGCACGTGCTGCGCACCCGCAAGGACATCGCCTGCGTGCTGGTCAATCCGCTGCAGGCGCTGCATCCGAACTCCAACGCGCCCGGCGATTCCGCGCTGGTCGACTCGTCGCGCTCCAGCAAATACGACCGCGCTGCCTACACCGAATGGCTGAAAAAGCTGCGCGAGGTCTGCACCAAGCGCGGCATTGTCCTGATCTTCGACGAGGTGTTCGTCGGCTTCCGTCTCGCCGCCGGCGGCGCCCAGGAATATTTCGGCGTCAAGGCCGACATGGTGACCTACGGCAAGAGCCTTGCCGGCGGCCTGCCAGTCGGCGTTGTGTGCGGCCGCAAGGATCTGATGCGGCGCTTCCGCGACGACCACCCGGCCGACATCTGCTTTGCCCGCGGCACCTTCAACTCGCATCCCTATGTCATGACGGCGATGGACGAGTTCCTGAGCCGGCTCGCCAGCCCGAACTTCCGCTCGATCTACAACGGGCTCGAGGAGACCTGGAACGGCCGCGCCAGGGCGCTGAACGATCGGCTTGCCGCGCAGGGCCTGCCGGTTCGCGTCGGCAACGTCTCGTCGATCTGGACCGTCTCCTACACCGAGCCGTCCCGCTATAACTGGATGCTGCAATACTATCTGCGCGCCGAGGGACTGGCGTTGAGCTGGGTCGGCACCGGCCGGCTGATCTTCAGCCTGAACTACACCGACGCCGATTTCACCGAGGTCGCTGACCGCTTCGTCGCCGCAGCCGACAAGATGAAGCGCGACGGCTGGTGGTGGCACAAGACCGGCCTCACCAACAAGAACATCAAGCGGCAGATCCTGAAAGAGATGGCTGCCGCGAAGTTCGGGCGCTGAGGCAACGCGCTGCTCTCGCACTCCCTCGCCCCGCTCTTCGCGGGATCGAGACGAGCGCAGCTCGCTCTTAGAGGGTTGGGGTGAGGGGCTTTTTCCGCGCAAATCGTAGCAAACGGACGCGCGGAGAGCCCCCCTCACCCGGATCGCATCTGCGATGCGATCCGACCTCTCCCCGCACGCGGGGCGAGGTGAAGTGAGCATGCGGACAACGTGGTTCAACGCAAAGCCGTTTTGTTGTGGCTCTAAGACGTAGATGCCCGGGACAAGCCCGGGCATAACGCAGTTTGAAGACGCAGAGATCAACGATCAGGCGTGCTTGACGTGCTTCTCGAGGCCCGGATCGATCAGCTCGCCCTTCAGCAGGAACAGCGGCGCCTTGTGATAGAGCTTCAGGTCGTTGAAGGGATCGGTGATGATCTTGGTCATCCAGACCAGGCCGGTCTCAATGTCGCGGATGAAGAACAGGTGGATGGTGCGGAACAGCAGGCCGCCGATGCCGACCACGAGCCAGATTTTGGCCACCTGACGGGCGAAATCGGTCATCGTCACCCAGGGCTTGAACAGGCCGAACAGGGTCGGATCGAAATACAGCACCATCGGCGAGGCCGCCCAGATCGCCATCAGCACGACCTTGCGCTGCAGGTTGTAGCCGACCTTGATATCTTCCTTGTGCTCGTGGGTCGCCTGGTTGACGTGGTCGTAGCCCTTCGGCTCGAAGAAGAAGTGACCGGCCTGGCGGGAGGTCATCGAGACCAGCCAGCCGACCAGCGCCGACACGACGGGATCGAAGAACAGCATCACATAGGCGAACAGGAAGCTCAGCGCGCTGACGAAGTGCAGGCTCTGGTTGATCCGGCTGTGATGATAGTAGCGATGGTCATCCCAGCGCTGGGTACGCAGCTCTTGCAGGAAATTCTTGATCATTGGTTCCCCCAACATCTTTCGGGACATGGTTTACAGGGATTCGATGTAGCGTGTGTGACATCATCATAATGACATATGACAATGCGGAGCGACGCCTTGACGCAACCGGTGCGGGTTTATTTCGAGGCGCCTGCGTCGGCCAAGCACCTCCGGAGGTCAGGATGACAATCTCACCAGCGGACGCGGCGCTGTGCGCCGCCTCACACGATGACCGGCTGAAGACCTAGGCGGCCTTGGCCACGTCCGTCTTGCGGAAACGCACCAGCGAGAAGTGCCCGAGCGGCGGGATCAGGCGGCGCTCGGCGAGCTCGATGCCGCGCGCGCCGGAGAGCCACTTGGTGTAGCGCGACCAGGCGAACTCGGCGGTGCGGAAGCCGAGCGGACGCACCACCGGCTGCAGGGTCTGCTCGATGAAGCGGCGCACGCCGGCATCGGCGCTGACGCGGGTCAGGATGATCAATTCGCCGCCCGGCCGCACGACGCGCACGAACTCGTCGAGCGCTGCTTCCGGATTCGGCACCGCCGACAGCACATACTGCGCCATCACCACGTCGAACGAATTGTCGGGGAATTCGAGCTTCTCGGCGTCCATCACCGCAAGCCCTTCGACGTTCTTCAGGCCTTTCTCGGTGACGCGCTTCTTCGCCTTCTCCAGCATCGCTTCCGAGATGTCGGTGCCGAAGATGCGCACGTTCTGGCTATAGAGCGGCAGCGAGATGCCGGTGCCGACGCCGACTTCGAGCACGCGGCCGCCGATCTTGTTGGTGGCCTGGATCGCGGCCTGCCGGCCCTTGCTGAACACGCCGCCGAACACGAGGTCGTAGACCGGCGCCCAGCGGTCATAAGCCTGCTCGACCGTCTCGCGGTCGAAGTCCAGGGGACGGTTGGCGTCGAGCTTGATGATATCTGCCATTAGAAGGATCTCTCGTTCGATTGAAGTGTTAATTCGGAACGGCCGTCCGGCCGGCGACGCGGCGGGCGGGCCGCGGCGCGCGGCTCGGCTGCAGCGTGGCTAGATTGCCGATGAACTGACGCGCACTGTTTTCCCAGGAACGCTCGAGCGCGAAGTTGCGACAGGTCTCGCGCGACATCGTCAGCGCGCGCAGACAGGCGCTGCGCAGATCATTGTCGATCGCCCCGATCGGATGATTGGCGATGACGTCCTTCGGGCCGGTGACCGGGAACGCCGCGACCGGCGTGCCGCAGGCCAACGCCTCGAGCTGCACCACACCGAACGTGTCGGTGAGGCTCGGAAACACGAAGACATCGGCGGCGGCGAGATGCGAAGTCAAGTCCTGGCCTTTCTTCTCGCCGAGGAAAACCGCGCCCGGATATTTCTGTTCCAGCATCGCCTTCTGCGGGCCGTCGCCGACCACGACCTTGGTGCCCGGCAGGTCGAGCGACAGGAACGCGTCGAGATTCTTCTCCACCGCGACGCGGCCCATGGTCATGAAGATCGGCCGCGGCAGATCGAGCGTTGCCGGCTGGTCGGGATTGAACAGCTTGGTGTCGACGCCACGGGTCCAGAAGCCGAGCTTGCGGAAGCCACGCTCGGTGAGTTCCTGCCGCAGCGAGTCGGTCGCGACCATCGTCATCGACCCTGCGGCGTGGAAGTGGCGCAGCACGGCGTAACCGACGCTGTCGGGAATCCCGGTTCGCACCGACACATATTCCGGGAAACGCGTGGTGTAGGAAGTCGTGAAGGCGAGCTTGTTGCGCCGGCAATAGCCGCGCACCGCCCAGCCTATCGGCCCTTCGGTCGCGATGTGGATCGCCTCGGGCGCTGCCTCCTCGATCCGGCGCGCGATCTCGCGGCGGTTCGGCAGCGCCACGCGCAGGCCGGGATAGGTCGGCACACCGACCGAGCGGAAACCGTCGGGAGTGAGGAAAGTGATCTCGGCACCGAGCCCGGCGGCGCTGCGCGCCAGCGAGGTCAGCGTTCGGACAACGCCGTTGACTTGCGGATGCCAGGCATCAGTCGCTACGAGTATGCGCATCGCAGGAGATCCAGATCGTTAACTTGATTCTGCTCGCACGACGTTCTGACATTGATGTTTCAAACGTATGACGTCATCGAAATGTAAGGTTCTTTTTCCCGTGTAGGCGCCGCTTTTGGTGTAACGTGACAGTAAGATGTCAGAGCAGAGCGAAAACCCCGGCTTGGTGCGCCGCAGGCTCAGGCGAAGAAACTCGTCGCTGCTGATCCTTGCGGCAGGCATCTTGCTGTTCGGCCTCGCCACCGCCGCGCTCTATTACGGCCTGCGTCCCGTGACGCTGCGGATCGCGGTCGGCCCACCCGGCAGCGACGACGTGAAGGTGGTGCAGGCCTTCGCGCAAGCCTTTGCGCAGGACCGCAGCTCGGTGCGGCTGCGGCCGGTGACGAGCCAGAACTCCAGCGACAGCATCGCATTGTTCACGGCGAACAAGGTCGACCTCGCGGTGGCGCGCGTCGATCTCAATCTGCCGTCGAGTGCGGAGTCGGTTGCGATCCTGCGCAAGAATGTCGTGGTGCTGTGGGCTCCCTCCGGCGCGAAGGGCGGGAGACGATCGGCGAAGATCAAGAGCATCGACGACCTCGCGGGCCACAAGATCGGCGTGGTCGGCGGCACGGAGGCCAATGTCACGCTGCTCCGCGTGATCCTGACGGAGTCCGGCGTCAACCTCGACAAGGTCACGATCAGCCAGTTCCCGATCAACCGGATCTCCGATCTCGCGCACGACGCATCGCTCGACGCCTACATGACCGTGGGCCCGCTCGACAGCAAGCTCACGGCCGATGCGATCGCGGCAACCGCGGCCGCGCGCGGCGAGCCGAGGTTCCTGCCGATCGAGGTCTCGGAGGCGATCGCGCAGAAACATCCGCTCTACGAGTCCGAGGAGATCGCCGGCAGCATCTTCTCGTCGTCGCCGGCGCGCCCCGCGGACAAGGTCGAGACCGTCGCGGTCAATCATGTGATCTTCGCGCAGCACACGTTGCACGAAGCCGTCGTCGGCGCGCTGGCGCGCCAGCTGTTCACGCTGCGCTTCCAGGTTGCCCACGACGTGCCGGCCGCAGCCAAGATCGAGAAACCCGACACCGACAAGGATGCCGCGCTGCCGGCGCATCCGGGCGCCGCAGGCTATATCGACGGCACCGAGCGCACCTTCCTGGACAAGTATTCGGACTACATCTGGGGCGCGATCCTGCTGCTCTCGGGCCTAGGCTCGGCCGGCGCCTGGCTGCGCCATTACGTCCGACGCGACGAGCGCGAGCAATACATCACCCATCGCGACAATCTGCTGGCGCTGATCGCGAGGGTGCGCGGCGCCGAGACCGCTGAAGACCTCGCGACGATGCAGGCCACGGCCGACGCGCTGCTGCGCGAGGCGCTCGACTGCTATGACGACGGCGCGATCGAGGAAGGCGACCTTTCGGTGATCGGCCTGACGCTCGAGCAATTCCATCACGCCGTCGCCGACCGCCGCGCCGCGATCGGCGCCGGTGCGCCGGGCGTATCGCGGCTGCGGGCGTAATCTGACCACATCCCGAAACGCGTTTGCGACGTCATCAGGACGCCGCAGATCGCTTGACGGCAACGGCGAGCGGCGCGGCGGCCGGCAAGGCTTCGACCGCGTCCTCCGGCTCGAGCCGCTTCCGCGCCACAAACGAGAACCGGCTGCGCAGCTTCAGGATCGGCTTCTCGATCCAGTGCCAGGAGAACGCCGCGAACAGCGTGATCGGCACCAGCGCGGCGGCGAACTGAACGAGCAGCGGCGCGTGCGGCAGCCACACCTTCACCACCTGCTGCATCGGAAATCCGTAGAGATAGATCCCGTAGGAATAGTCGCCCTTCGAGAACAGCGGCAGGCGCGGCAGCTTCGATACGCCAAGGAACGCGGTGATGTAGACCAGCGCCGGACTGACCAGGGCATTGAGCACCGGCTGGGTCATCCAGTCCGCCGGACCGAGAGCCGCGACCACCGCGCACAGCGCGCAGCAGGCGGCAAGAAGGCGCCCGTCATAGGGAATGCGGTTGCGATAGAGATAGATCGCGATGCCGAGCATGAACGCGACCGGCAGCTTCGCGCCGCGCCCCAGGAAAGGCGCCGTGCTGAAGATCTTGTCGTGCAGCGTGCCGGCGACACCGGCAGGCAGTTGCGCGGCTTGTGCGACGTGCCCGGTGACCTGGAGCGCAAGGCCGATCCCCACCAGCACGACGGCACCCAAAACGATGAGCGCGGGCCTGCGCAGCAATCCGAACACGATGAACACCGTCATCAGGGCGTAGCAGCCATATTCGAACGGCACGGTCCAGAGCGAGCTGTTGACCTCGGGCGCAGGATTGCCGGCGAACACGCCGGGCAGCACGTAGTTGACGAGGCCAAAGATGTTCGTGAAGTATTTGTAGGTGCCGATGCTGGTGAAATAATCCGACAGCGGCAGCGCCGTGAAGATCGGACCAAGGATCAACGCCGACAGCACGATCTCGACTGCAAGCGCGGGAACGATGCGCATTCCGCGGTTGACCAGAAATTCCTTCAGGCTGAGCCGCAGGCCGCTGGCCGCGATGAGAAATCCGCTCAGCGCGAAGAACATCACCAGGATGGCATATTGCGGAAACCAGACGATCCAGGTCTGCTCTGCATCGCCGCTGCCCGCGGCGACATAGGGCGTATGCGCGGCGACGACGGAGATCGCCAGCGCGATGCGCAAAAAATCGAACCCGGGACCAAAGCCTTTTTGCTGATCCAGCATGCTGCCGATCGAGGGGCCCTGCATTATGTCGTCTCCGTCCACAAACAACGGTTCGGGACAGCAAGGGCCGTGCCAAGGAAATTTGTCCTGAGCTGGCACAGCTACGGCAACCCGCCGTTAACCGCTCGACGAAACACGCACGAAACAATTCCCTAACGGCACGAAACCATTTTGGCGATTTCGTGCAAACGTCCTGAAACGCCTGACCTGTACTGGTTTGCGACAACGACGCGCCGAACCGGCGCGCAAGGGCGCAAACAACAGGGGTCGACAATGTTCAATTCCATGAAGCTGAACTCGCGTCTCGCTGCCGCTGCCTTCGGTGCGCTGGCGATCGGTACCGTTGCCTTCTCCACTTCCGCCGCAGCCGCTCCGCTGCCGATCTTCCCGTTCTTCCTGGTGCCGCAGACCGAGGCGGCGCCGCCTCCGGTGCAGTCCGCGCCGCAGGTCCAGGATGAAGATCGTTCCGC
This sequence comes from Bradyrhizobium macuxiense, assembly GCF_001542415.1. GTDB lineage: Bacteria > Pseudomonadota > Alphaproteobacteria > Rhizobiales > Xanthobacteraceae > Bradyrhizobium > Bradyrhizobium macuxiense. The sequence continues at coordinate 96,171 of NZ_LNCU01000010.1, read as the reverse complement.
CGAGCTGCCGGCCCGGTTGCGCCGCCAGATCGTCGAATATCCGACGCGCGAAGCCGCCGGCACCATCATCATCGATACCCCGCACACCTACCTTTATTATGTGCTCGGTGGCGGCCGCGCGATCCGCTACGGCATCGGCGTCGGCCGCGAAGGCTTCACCTGGTCGGGCACCCAGACCATCACCAAGAAGGCGGAGTGGCCGGACTGGACCCCGCCGCCGGAAATGATCGCCCGCCAGCCCTACCTGCCGCGCCATATGGCCGGCGGCCCCGGCAACCCGCTCGGCGCCCGCGCCATGTATCTCGGCGGCACCGTCTACCGCATCCACGGCACCAACGCGCCCGAGACGATCGGCACCCATGTCTCGTCGGGCTGCCTGCGCCTCACCAATGCTGACGTCGTCGACCTCTATTCGCGGGTCAATGTCGGCACCAAGGTGATCGTGCTGCCGATGACCGACCGCCGCGCCGATCTCGGCTCGGCCACGCGCTGAACCGGACGCATTCGGAAACGAATAACGGCCTCGGCAGCACGCCGGGGCCGTTGTCGCATTCATGACCATTAATATCTTCGGCGATCCGCCGGCGCGCGCCAACTTCCGCCCCCGAAGCAGCTTGATCCGGCCACACTAGCGCCCTCGTCGAGGGGCCTGTACAACCGACGTCAAAGTTCATTTCATCCGGGGGGATGATGCGTCTATCGATGCATCCCAGGACGATAATGCTCGGGATCGCCGTGGTGCTGATCTCGTTCGTAATCAGTCTGAAGGCCATGGACTGGCTCGCGCCAGGCGCCACGGTGCCGCAGCCGCAGCTCGCGCAATTGCCGCCGCTGCCGCCGGCGCCGCGGTCCTCGACGATCGTGGCCAAGGTCTCGGTCGCACTGTCGGCCATCCGCGACGCCGCCGAGCGCGGCGCCCCGAAGACATTCGCCGGCAAGGCAAACAATCCCGTGCAGCAGATCCTGGAGAACGCCGACATCGGCTGGACCGCGTCGCGCGGGCCGATCGCGGTCACCGGCGCGCAGGATGTGCTGACGCTGGCGACGCCGATCAATGGAGCGCTCAAGGTCACCGGATCGCTGTCGGCCAAGACAACCGGTGCGATCGGCAACGCGCTCGGCAGCCTGCTCGGCGCCAACGCCGCCAAGCAGATCGGCGCGGTCAACATCAAGCAGGTTAACGCCAACGCCGACATCAAGGGCAATGTCACTCTCACCTCGCGTCCGAAGCTCGGCGCGTCCTGGCGGCTGGAACCGAACTTGCAGGCGCAGGTCAATCTCGACGACTCCAGCCTGTCGGCCGCGGGCGTCAAGGTCAGCGTGCCGGCCCAGGTCAAGCCGGTGATCGACAAGACCGTCGCCGATCAGATCGCCGCCGTGCAGACGAAGCTGCAGAACGATCCGACTTTCGAGAACAATGCGCGCGCCCAGTGGGCCAAGGCCTGCCGCTCGATCCCGCTGCAGGGCACCGGCGGAACCTCGTCGATGCCGCCGATGTGGCTCGAGCTGCGGCCGACCAAGGTGATCGCGGCCCAGCCGAAGATCGATGCGTCGGCGATGACCATCACGATGGGCGTCGAGGCCGAGACCCGGATCACGGAAGCGCAGACCACTCCGAACTGCCCGTTCCCCGCCAAGCTCTCGATCGTGCCGCCGATGGCGAGCCAGGTCTCGATCGATCTGCCGGTCGATATGTCGTTCACCACCCTGACCCAGCTCATCGAGGACCAGCTCAAGGGCAAGACTTTTCCCGAGGACGGTTCCGGCCCGGTCGACGTCACCGTCAGGCATGCGAGCGTCGCCGCCTCGGGCGACCGCCTGCTGATCTCGCTTCTGGTGCACGCCAAGGAGAAGACGAGTTGGTTCGGCCTCGGCGCCGAGGCGACTGTCTATATCTGGGGCCGGCCCCGGCTCGACCNGACCAGGACGCGCAGACGCTGCGGCTGACGGATGTCGAACTGGCGGTCGAATCCGAGGCTGCATTCGGCCTGCTCGGCGCGGCCGCGCGTGCCGTGATCCCGCATCTGCAACAGGCGCTCGCCGACCGGCTGATCGTCGACCTGAAGCCGTTCGCAACCAATGCGCAGCGGAAGATCGCAGCCGCCATCGCCGACCTGCAGAAGAACGAGGAAGGCATCCGTGTCGACGCCGACATCACCAGTATCCGGCTGGCGGGCATCGACTTCGATTCGAGGACGCTGCGGGTGATCGTGGAAACCCAGGGCACCATCAACGCCGCCGTGAGCGCACTACCGGCGCTGTAGCGACCCTCTTCCCTCTCCCCGCAAGCGGGGCGAGGTAAAGGAGCACTCCACAGGTCCAACCGGCCCGCCCTTCGACGATGGTACGGTTCTCCGTGGCGCCTTTCGTCTTTGCGACAGCTTGCCGCACCGGATAGAAGGTGCCGGTGACACCAGCCCTCAACGGGATATCAGGGAGAGAAACACGATGAAATTGCTCTTGGCCGCAGCGGCGGCCGGCCTAGCGCTCGCTGCCTCCGGCACCGCGGCCAACGCTCAGATCTCCGACGACGTCGTCAAGATCGGCGTGCTCACCGACATGTCGAGCCTCTATGCGGACGCCACCGGCAAGGGCTCGGTCGCCGCAGTGGAGATGGCGGTCGCCGATTACGGCGGCAAGGTGAAGGGCAAGCCGGTCCAGGTGGTCGCAGCCGATCACCAGAACAAGCCCGACGTCGGCGTCAGCATCGCGCGCAACTGGTACGACAACGACAAGGTCGACGCGATCGTCGACGTGCCGACCTCCTCGGTCGCGCTGCCGATCTCGGCGCTAACGCGCGAGAAGAACAAGATCAACATCAATTCCGGCGGCGGCTCGTCTGATATCACAGGCCCTGCCTGCTCACCCAACACGGTGCACTGGACCTACGACACCTACGCGCTGTCGAACGTCGCCGGTAAGGCGATGGTCAAGCGCGGCGACGACACCTGGTTCTTCGTCACCGCCGATTACGCCTTCGGCCAGGCGCTGGAGCGCGATGCCGCCAATGTCGTGAAGGAGAGCGGCGGCAAGGTTCTCGGTGACGTGCGTCATCCGCTGAACTCGTCGGACTTCTCGTCCTTCCTGCTGCAGGCGCAGGCCTCCAAGGCCAAGGTCGTGGCGCTGGCAAATGCCGGCGGCGACACCACCAACGCGCTGAAGCAGGCCTCCGAGTTCGGCCTGACCCAGGGCGGCCAGAAGATGATCGCGCTGCTGATGGAGATCACCGACACCCACTCGCTCGGCATCAAGGCAACGCAGGGCCTGATCGTCACCGACGCCTTCTACTGGGACATGAACGACGAGACCCGCGCCTTCTCGAAGCGCTTCTACGACAAGGTCGGCCATATGCCGACCATGATCCAGGCCGGGCTTTACTCGGCGACCATGCATTACCTGAAGGCGATCGAGGCTATCGGTACCGACGAAGCGCCGAAGGTGATGGAGCAGATGCGCAAGACACCGATCAACGACTTCTTCGCGAAGAACGGCCATATCCGCATCGACGGCCGCATGGTGCACGACATGTACCTGTTCGAGGTCAAGAAGCCGGAAGAATCCAAGGGCGAGTGGGACCTCTACAAGCTGATCGCCACCGTCCCCGGCGACGAGGCGTTCCGCCCGCTCGACAAGGGCGGCTGCCCGCTGGTGAAGGCGGCGAACTGAGGCAGGTCGCTTCTTCCCAAACCTGAGCTCGAAGGACGCGGGTCGGTTGAGCGATCCGCGTCTTCCTTGTTTTTGATATCTCCTTTCGAGATGGTGCCATCTGAACAATGTATTGTTCTGGGGAGCGCACGGACGGATAAGGCCTGCTATCCGCATCAGTCGCTCGATCTGCCCGCCGCCAGGAGAATGTCCATGACCATGAGCGTCGCGCGCATCGAGGCGTTCCTGTTTCGGGCCGAGGTCGGGGAACCGGTCAAGACATCGTTCGGCAGCATTCCACGGCGCAGCGTGCTTCTGCTTCGCGTCGAGGATGCCGACGGCGCGCACGGCTGGGGAGAGATCTGGTGCAACTTCCCACCCTACAGTGCCGACAACAAGATGCGGTTGCTGGAGACAGTTATTTGTCCGGCGGCAATTGCCGGGACGTATCTCGATCCCTCCGATGCCTGGCACACATTGACCGCGCGGACCCATCGCTGGGCCATTCAAGGCGCCGAGCCGGGCCCCTTCGCTGCGTGCATCGGCGGGCTCGACCTCGCGCTGTGGGATCTCGCCGCTCGGCGCGCCGGACAATCGCTACGCGCGTTGTTGGCCGGCACTGCGGCACGAGATGCGGTGCCGGCCTATGCGAGCGGTCTCAATCCCGACACGGCAGCAGAAACGGTGGCGCGTTGCCGCGACGAGGGATTTCGTGCCTTCAAGGTCAAGGTCGGGTTCGGCACCGAAACCGACACACGTGTCGTGTCCAGCATCGCGCGCGATCTGCGGCCCGGCGAGCGCCTGATGGCGGATGCGACCCAGGGCTGGGATCTGGCCGAGGCCCGCCGCGCCGTGCCGCGCCTCGGTGCCTTCGGTCTCGGCTGGATCGAGGAGCCGGTTGCGGCCGATCGCCCTGCTGCCGAATGGGCCGAACTCGCGATGTTGTCTCCGGTGCCTTTGGCGGGCGGCGAGAACGTCATGGGATACGAGGCGTTCGCAACGCTGATCGCGAATGGCCACCTCGGCGTGATTCAGCCGGACATGCTGAAATGGGGCGGCGTCACCGGCGCCGTCGCGGTCGGCCGGCGCGCCGTCCAGATGGGACGGTCCTACTGCCCGCATTGGCTCGGCAGCGGTCTCGGTCTGCTTGCCGCGGCTCAGGTGCTCGCAGCGGTCGGAGGTCCGGGACTGCTCGAGCACGATGTGATGGAAAATCCTCTGCGCGAGGTGCTGGCGCAGCCGTTCCCGCGCGTGCAGCAAGGGCTCTTCCCGCTGCCCGGCGGACCGGGCTTGGGCGTGGAGCCTGATCTCAAGGCCGCCGCGGACTGGCTGGTCACACGCGCCGAGTACCGTGCGTCGCGTGGTTAGCGGCGCACCTGGAAAATCCGCAGGGTTACGACCTGGAACGGACGCAGCGACAGGCGGCAAGTCCGGCCGCCCATCGGCAATGCTTCGATCCGATCTTCCAGAATGTTGCTCATCCACACCGACGACACATCGACGCCGAAATCGATGATCGTGCGGGCCTGCGCGCCCGCGCTTTCATAGAGCCGCACCACCCAGCCGTCGCCGTCCTCGGCCGGCTTGATCGTATCGACGACGACGTTGGAGGGAGACGCCTTCAGCAGCGACTGTCTCAACGGCTGCTGCGGTCGTCCGCTGATCCAAAGCAGCGGACGCGCAAAGCGCAGGGCTCGCCCGACCGTGTCGGCGGCGCGCCAATCGCCTTCATGCGGATAGATCGCGTAACGCATGCGGTGATGTCCGATATCAGCCTTGGGATCGGGAGACTCGGGGCCGCGCAGCAGCGTGAGGGCGAGCTGGTTGCCGAAGGTCGAATAGCCGTGCTTGGAGTCGCTGAACATCGACACGCCGAAATCCGGCTCCGACAGATCCGACCAGCGGTGAGCGGGGACCTCGTACTTGGCGGCGTCGGCATCCGTATTGGCGTGCGTCGGCCGCGCCGTCGCACCGAACATGGTTTCGTAAGTGGCATTCGATGCGCGGACGGCGACGGGAAACATGACCTTCAGAAGCGTCTTGCGCTCCTGCCAGTCGACCGTCGTTTCGAATTCGAGGTGACGCGCGCCGGCATCGAGGCGGATCACCTGCGACAGCCGGCTCGCGCGCCCGAGCGCGCGCTCGAAACGAACCTCGCCGCGCAAGCCCGCATCCGACAGCACCTCGCAACTCACTTCTCCGATCAACTCGCGCGCGGTCTCCAGCGCAAACGGATCGATGTCCCACGCTTCGAACTGGAGCGGCCTGTCGTCCAGCACGAGGAAACGGGCGGCAGGCGACGCAAAGGTTTCGCGGCCGGTCGGCAGATGGACCAGCGATTGAATCAGGCCGGTGCGGTCAATGCAGGCCCTGAGCTGCGCATTCGACAGCACGAAGCCGTCAGGACCGACCGACACCGTCACGCGCTCGTCGAGCGTGGTCGCCTCGCCCGCCGCGAACGGCGCGGCGACGACATAGCGGAGCGAGCCTTCGGGATCGGACGCGACTTCGGCACGAGAGCTGCCCAGGGTGTTGACCGGGGTCCAGGTGCCCTCCTCCCCGTCACTCAGCGCGGCCAGCAAATCCTGCGTGCGACGTTTGGCTTCTTCCTCCACGGCAGCGAGGTCGACTTCCGCGCGCTCGTAGACCTCGCGAATGCTGCTCCCGGGAATGATGTCGTGAAACTGGTTTACCAGCAGCGCGCGCCACAGGCCTTCGATGTCCTCCGCCGACGGCGCGGGCTGCTGCCATGCCCTCGCAAGCGTGGCGACGAATTCGAGCGCCTGAAGGCTCGCCTCGCAGGCGCGATTGAGGCGCTTGACCGCCGACTGCGTGGTGTAGGTGCCGCGATGATATTCGAGGTAGAGTTCGCCCTCGATCGTGGCGAAGTTCCCGGCACTCACGGCCAGGCGGTCGAAGAACTCGTCCACCGTGCGGATCTGGATTCTCGGCAACCCCTGCAGGTCCTTCGTGCGCTGCAGCGTCTCGAGCATCGTTTCATCGGCACCGCCGCCGCCGTCGCCATATCCGAACAGATAGATTGCGTCAGCCGAACGGTCAGCGTCCTTGTAGTTGGCGGCGTGATAGCGCAGCTCCGCGACCTGCGCCGATCCGTTGTACGTGTCCGCGGGCGGGAAATGGGTCAGCACCGTGCTGCCGTCGATGCCGCGCCAGTGGAAACTGTGATGCGGCGGCGACGTGAACTTGTTCCAGGACAGCTTCTGGGTCAGGAAGCGCGACATTCCCGCCTGCCGCATCAGCTGCGGCAACTGACCATCGTAGCCGAACACGTCAGGATTCCAGAACACGGTCGAGCGTTTGCCGAAGGTCTTCTCGAAGTAGCGCTGGCCATACAGGAACTGACGGCACATCGACTCGCCCCACGGCAGGTTGCAGTCCGGCTCGATCCAACTGCCGCCGACGGGAATCCATTGCCCGGCCGCGGCCTTGACGCGGATGCGTGCAAACAAATCGGGATCGTGCTGTTCGATGACGGCATATTGATAGGCCTGCGAGCAGGCGAACTTGAAGTCGGGATAACGGTCCATCAGCGCAACCGCCGTCGAGAAGCTACGCTGCGCCTTGCGCCGGGTTTCGTCCAGCGGCCAGAGCCACGCCGTATCGAGATGGGCGTGGCCGATCGCCGACAATTCGTGGGCGATCGTGCCATTGCGCGCGGCGAGCAGCGTGTCGAGAATCGCGCGCGCCGCGGGCCAGGTGGCGCGATCGTCGGGATCCGCGATGTTGCAGACGCGATTGAGGTCGTGCAGCAATCGACCGGCCCATGTCCGATCCAGTGCCGGCTGCACGATCTCGCCGACACCGCCATACGACCTTGTTGCCTTCGAGGGATCGCGGTCAGCCTCGAGTTGACGCAGCACGTCGTAATCAAAATAGAACGCGAACGCCTCGGGATCGAAGCGGCGCAGCTCGCATCCCGCGAGCGCGTAGCCGAGCGGGTTGCTCCCGAACTCGCCGAACAGGCCGTTGCAGGCCACCTCCACATGGAATGTGAGGCGCTCGCCGCCGCGTGCCGGCTGAAGGAGCGGCGCGGTGTGGCGGCCGGGATTCAATCCCTGCGACGAACGTCCATCCAGCCAAAGCAGGGCTTCCGAGCGGCTATCCCAATAGAGATCCACGCGCGAGCCGGCCCATGCCTCGGGCACATCGGCCACGACTCGCACCCAATAGGTCGCCCAAAGCGGACCGAGCGGCTCGCCGAGTGGGATCGGCCTGTAGTCCAGCTTGAGCCCCTCCGCGAAGCTGATCCGCTCGGTCGGACCGGCAAGCTCGAGCGAAACCACCGGCATGCGATCGGGATGAGTTTTGTCGAGCAGCCTCTGGGCAAAGCTTTCCAGCCGAGCCCGCGTATACTGGGGGTAGCGCCCGCGAAGCCGGGCCACCGCGGGGTTGCTATTATGTTGATCCGTTGCGTCCATCGCCTGCACCAATTCGCTGCGGCAGGACTATAGCGGCAATTCAGGTATCGGAATCGATGGTCTCGAAATGCGTGGTTAATGGATTGAGGACGGGCGCCCGGCCGGTCATCCGACTGTCAGAAAGTTGCGACAAGAGGAGAGCGTCGGCCGGGTTCAGTCCGGCACGGAGGATGGAGGCGTGGCCGTGAAGCACAATCGTTCACGACGGAAAGTCCATATTGGAGCGATGCTGCTCGGTGCGGCGGCCCTGGCGTGCCTCCCGCCATCGATGGCATCGGCGCAAACCGCTTCGGCGCCCGCCGGCGCAAAGCCCTTCCCGACCCTCGATGGCAAGCCACCGATGGTGATCGGGCATCGCGGCGTGCCTGGGCTGATGCCTGAAGAAACCGAGGCATCGTATGAGCTGGCCGCGGACCTTGGCACCGACGCGCTCGAAGAGGACCTGCACCTGACCAAGGACTGCGTCCTGGTGGCGCGGCATAACCCCTGGCTGAGCGACAATACCAATGTCACCGAGGTGGCCAAGACCAATGCGGTGGTTGCGGCCCGCAAGCGCACGACGCCGGGCGTCCCCGTCAAGGTGAAATGGGCCCAATCGGCGGCGAGCGGGCCGACCGAATACCCGACCGACCTCATTGATCCGGACGATCCCAAGTCCGTGCTGAAAGCGCTGATCGTCGATGGCGACGACCATACCAATGATTGGTCGATTACCGATTTCACCATGGCCGAGCTGAAGGAATGGATCGCCGGCACCACCTATGATGCGGCCAATGAACGGCCGAAGCTGTTCAACGGCAAATTCCCGATCATCAGCTTCCAGGACATCCTCGACATCGCCAAAGCCAAGAGCAAGGCGACGGGGCGTCCGATCGCCGTCTATCCGGAAACCAAGAATCCGACCTGGAACAACGCCCAGGCAATCGCCAATGGCTGCGGCGCGCCCGGCAGCCATCCGCTCGAGGACGCGCTGATCAAGATCATCAAGGACAACGGCCTCAACGCGAAGGATGCTCCCATCATCGTCCAGAGCTTCGAGCCCGGCAGCCTGAAATACATGCGCAGCCATGGCCTAGAGACGCGGCAGGTCCAGCTCATCGACGGCAACGGTGTCGACTTCAAGACCGGCAAGGTGCTGCTCAACAACATCGCCAATTCCCGTCCGTACGACTGGACGGTCGCCGGTGACCCGCGCACCTTCGATACGATGCTGACACCTGAGGGCCTTGCGGAGATCAAGACCTATGCCGACGGCATCGGTCCGTGGAAGGCCTATATCGTGCCGTACAAGATCTTGCCCTGGAAGGACAGCAACGCCGACGGCACGCCCTACAAGGGATCGACGCCGGACGCTTCGACGCAGGACGCAACCAGCGTCATTGCCGACGCGCACAAGCTCGGCCTGCTCGTGCACGTCTTCACGTTCCGCAACGAGAAGAAATATCTCGCTGCTGATTATCGCGGCGATCCAGGCATGGAATATCTGAAGTTCTTCCGTCTCGGCGTCGATGGGGTGTTCACCGATTTCACGCACACCGGCGTCGCCGCCCGCGCCGCCTATCTACGTGAACTGGGGTGGTGAGACCGCCGCGAATATTTGGTCGTCATGGCCGGGCTCGCCCCGGCCATGCACGTCTTTCTTGACGCAGAGCCAAGACAGTGATGCCCGGGGCAAGCCCGGTCACGACGAGTTGTGGGACAACTGACTGAACCGCCAACGCTTGGAAACGCCGGCCTCACTTGTCCTTGAGCACGAGCGCGCTGGTCAGATCGCCGAGTGGTTTCTCGTCATGAGCTGCGATCGCAGCATCGCGCACGGTGATGCCGTGCAGGGTCGGCAGCTCGAAGCGGCGCGTGACGAAGCGCAGGATCGAGGTGGTGTCCATCGGCGTGTGGTCGACATAGCCGCGCCGCGCATAGGGCGAGACGATGATCGCCGGGATGCGCGAGCCCGGGCCCCAACGGTCGCCCTTGGGCGGCGCCACGTGATCCCACAGGCCGCCGTTCTCGTCATAGGTGACGACAACAAGCATATGCGGCCATTGCGGGCTCTTCTCGAGATGCGCGATCACATCGGCGATATGGCTGTCGCCCGCCTGGATGTCGGCATAGCCCGAATGCTCGTTGAGATCGCCCTGCGGCTTGTAGAACGACACCTGCGGCAGCTTGCCGTCGTCGATCGCCTTGATGAACTCGGAGCCCGCGAGGCCGCCGTCGCGCAGATGCTCGGCGCGGGCCGCGGCGCCGGGGGCGAAGTTGGCGTAGTAGTTGAGAGGCTGGTGGTGATACTGGAAGTTCGGCACCGGCGACCTGTTGCCGTGGTCGAGCACATCCTGCCACGCGCCGCCGTACCAGGCCCAGGTGATGTGCTTTAGGCTGAGCAGATCCCCGATGGTCGGTTCGATCTGCGGCGGCAGCGTCGTTGGCTTGGTCGGATCCGCATAAGCCTTGTCGCCATCCTTCGCAGGATCGTTGCCGCTCGGCTGATACGGCGGCTGCATGGTGTTCACGGCGTAGAAATCGGGCGTGAGGTTGCCGTCGGCGACATATTTCGGAATGCCGTCCATCGCCGATTTCGGCGAGTTGGGAGCTTCCTTCAACGTCACCCCGTCAGCCTCTACCACGGCGATCGAGGGCTTCGCCGGATTGGTGTCGGCCTTGGGGTAATAGGGCGCGCAGGCGCAAACCAGCCATTGGTGATTGAGGAAGGAGCCGCCGAAAGCGCCCATGAAGAAATTGTCGGCCAGCACATATTTCTGGGCGACCTTCCACATCGCGGTTTTCGATCCGTCCCAGAGGCTCATCACCAGTGCGCCAGAGTCGGCATGGGCGACGAACTTGTCGTTGCGCCCGCCATTGATCTGCATCTGGTTCTGGTAGAAGCGGTGCCAGAGGTCGTGCGTGATGGTGCCGTAGCTGAGCTTGAAGCCCTTCGGGTCGTCCAGATAGAAGGGGCGATTGGGCAGATGCTCGGTCTCGGCCTGGGTCACCGGCGGCGTCACGCCCTTGGCGGTCAGGCCGTCCCAGACCGGCGGCAATTCATGGAACGGCTTGCCGTCGCGATCGCGCTGCAGCCGCGTCGAGGCGGGAGCCTTCGCGACACCATTGGCGCCCGGGAAACTGCCATAGAGATTGTCGAAGCTGCGGTTCTCCGCATAGATCACTACGACCGTGTCGATCAGCGCGAGATCGGCGGCGGTATCCTTGCCCGCATGGGCCTTGGCCCCCGGACCGTTTCCGGCGGCCAGCGCCGGACCGAACGCACCGATCACGAGACTCGATGCACAAATGACAACCGCCGATTTCGTCCGCATTCGAGCCCCCTGCACTGACCTGATTGTCGCTCTCATTCCGTTCGGATGTCGTCATAGCCCGGACGCTCACCGAAGGCACGGTCGCATCGCCGTGACGGTAGTCAGCCATAGGCCCGGTTTGCAACATGCGGATTAAGCATTGGATCTTCGCATCGGCGATCGTCCTGCCGGTCCTGGCCATCGTCCCCGGCCAGGCCGGACCGGGGATGACACGCGCCGAGGCGCGCCGGCAGGCCGAGCAACTCGCCGCGCTCGGTCGGGCGCTTTTTTTCGATCCGTCGCTATCGGGATCCGGCAAGCTTGCCTGTTCGTCCTGCCACGATCCCGCACGCGGCTTCGGTCCGGCCAATGCGCGCGCGGTGCAATTGGGGGGTGGCGACCTGCAACAGGCGGGAGTGCGTGCCGTGCCCTCCCTGAAATACCTGCAGGCGGTGCCGCCCTTCACCGAGCATTTCCACGATTCCGAGGACGAGGCCGACGAAAGCATCGACACTGGTCCGACCGGAGGCCTCACCTGGGATGGGCGGGTCGACCGCGGCGCGGCGCAGGCCGCAATTCCGCTGCTCTCGGATTTCGAGATGGGCAATCGGGACGAGGCCGAGGTGGCGCGCCGGGTGCTCGCCGCGGGCCACGGCAAGGCGATCGCGGCAATTGCCGGACCCAAGGGAGCTGATAGGGCAGCCACTGATCCAGCCACCGTCTACAAGACCGCCCTCAAGGCGCTCGAAGTGTACCAGCAGGACTATCGCACCTTCTATCCCTATTCGAGCAAGTATGACGCGGTGCTGGCCGGCAAGGCCGAACTCACATCAGCGGAAGCCCGCGGGCTCGACCTGTTCAATGCGCCGGACAAGGGCAATTGCGCCTCCTGCCATATCAGCAAGAGGGGCAATGACGGCACTCCGCCGCAGTTCACCGATTACGGGCTGATCGCGCTTGCCGTGCCGCGCAATCCCGACATTCCCGCCAACAACGACCCTGCGTATTTCGACCTCGGCTTGTGCGGGCCGCTGCGCACCGATTTCCTGAAACGCGCGGAGTATTGCGGCCTGTTCCGGACGCCGACGCTGCGCAATGTCGCGCTCCGCCAGACCTTCTTCCACAACGGCGTCATGCATTCGCTGCGCGACGCGGTGCGGTTCTATGTCGAGCGGGAAACCCGGCCCGAACGCTGGTATCCGCGCAAGGCCGACGGCAGCATCGACAGATATGACGACCTGCCAGAGGCGGCGAAAGCCAATGTCTCGATGGACCCGCCGTTCGACCGCAAGGCCGGCGAGGCGCCGGCCCTGACCGCGGCCGAGATCGACGATGTCGTTGCCTTTCTCGGGACGCTGACCGACGGGTATGAGCCGGCGAAGTGACGGCTGACGCGACTCGGGTCGTGGTCCGCCTTCAGGCCGCGGGCAATTTCAGGCAGGTTTGCCGGGCAGGCCGAGATGGCTTGCGACCACCTCCGCTCCCTTGCCGGAGACGGAGACTTCCCCATTGTCCCTGATCTCCACGACGGCGCCGTTGGAGAAACTGAGGGACCAACCATCATCCGTGCCGTTCCGACGCCGATCAGTCAGCTCGATACCGGCAGCGGAAATCACTGCAGTCGCCTTGTCGACATCCATGGTCGTCACCCTCTCGCAAGCGTCGGAACATCTTCATCGATTGGTGTATCGCGAAGTCGAGCCGACTGTAAGCAAAACGGTTGGCGGCAATATGAAGCAAGCGGAGGTTCACGCAACGACAGATCCAATCCGCGACGTCGCCAGATGCGACAGCGGGGCAGCCGGACCCATCCCCGAACAAAAAAGCGCCCGGCATCACCGGGCGCGCTTCTGCTTCCCAGATGACGCCGTGCATTACTCGGTCGAGTACTTGAACTCCGGCATCGCCTTCAGCTCATCCTTGGACGCGCTGAAGACCGCGTGATCCGGATACCAGGGATTCGGCTTCGCCGCCGCCGCGGGCGGCGCCGCGCCGGTCGTGCTGGTCGGCGACATCTTGTTGGCGCTGCCCGTGTTCGACGCGCTGGCGTTCGTATTGACGACAGGCTCGGTCGAGAACTTCACCTTGTCGAGCGGCACGGCGACCAGATGCTCGCCGACGCCGAGGAAGCCGCCGACGCCGATCACCACTGCCTTGATGGTTCCGCCCTTGTCCATCAGGAGGTCGTTGATCGAGCCGACGCTCTCGTTGCTGTCGTTATAGACGCGAAGGCCGACGACCTTCGACGCGCGCCAATTGCCCTGATAGGAGGACGACGACGTGGTCGTCGCCGCAGGAGCCATACCTGCCTTGTCGCTCTTATCCGTCGGTGTCTGCGCGAAAGCAACGCTCGCAAGCAACACGGATCCGGCTACGCCGGCAACGATGGATCTGACTAGCATTGATGGGTTCTCCTCATTCCCAGAATAGATGCGAGGAAAACCCTTGATGTTAGCGACCGTTCCTAAATTGGGTGCGCTCAAAAGCCGCCCCAGTACGGAGGAACACCGTAGAAGCGATGCAGCTCGACTTCCTGCGATCGATCGCCCCAGTCGAAATCCTTGTCGGCGCGGAATGACGGCGCGCGCTTCAACTCGTCGTCGTCGATATCGAGCTCGTAGGCCTCGAACTTCGGATTGTACTGCAGCCGGCCCCACGGCAGCGGAATGAGGTTGGTCCCGATGCCCAGGAAGCCGCCGAAGCTCAGCACGGCGTACGATACCTTCCCCGAAATCTTGTCGATCATCAGCCGCTCGATATGACCGATCATGTCGCCGTTAGGCCGCCGCACCGCCGTGCCCTCGACGCGATCGCTTGCAACCAGTTGATGCGGTCTTGTCTTGGTCTCGACAGTCATCTCACCCTCCCATGCCTGAAAGTGAATCAACGCAACCTCAGGGGGCGGGTTCCGACGGGATGCGACAGGCTTCCTTCCCTTTTGCGCACCGCATCGCCGGCTCGACGCAGGACGAGCTTGCAGGGGATGACGGGCCTTCCCGCGCAAACGGCACCTCCCGGGTGGATCGAGGACCTCCGAACAAGTCACGTCTCGTAGAACTACTGTCGAGATTTCAACGCATTACGCCTTGATGAAATAACGATAACTTTTCAGGAGAGCCCTGACCTGTTAACTGTGACTGCCGGGCAAGATTTCAGAAACATACTGAAACAAGAATTCCTGTGCCGCCTTCCCCGAATCACGGACAAAGAACGGTATGACTCAGGCCACGCCCAACATCCTTGTCGTCGAGGACGACCGCGAAACGCGGGCCCTCATCGCAAAATATCTCCGCACCAATTCCTGCAATGTGACGACGGCGGCAGACGGCCGCGAGATGGCCCGGGCGATGGCCGACCATCGGGTCGATCTGCTGATCCTCGACGTCATGCTGCCGGGCGAGGACGGCCTCAGCCTGTGCCGCAAGGTCCGTGCGGAATCGCAGACCCCGATCATCATGCTGACCGCGCGCGGCGAGGACGTCGACCGCATCCTTGGTCTCGAGATGGGCGCCGACGACTATTTGCCGAAGCCGTTCAACCCGCGCGAGCTGCTGGCCCGGATCAACGCGGTGCTGCGCCGGCAAGCCGCCGCGCGCAACGCCAGCGCGATCGAGGGCGCGACCACGCTGTCGTTCCTCGGCTGGCGGATCGATATCCGCCTGCGCGAGCTGCGCAATCCCGAAGGCGCACGCGTCGCCATGACCAGCGCCGAGTTCGACCTGTTGCGGACCTTCTGCGAGCGGCCAGGCCGCGTGCTGTCGCGTGACAGCCTGCTCGACCTGACGCAGGGCCGCAGCGCCGGCTCGTTCGAGCGTTCGATCGACGTGCTGGTGAGCCGCATCCGCCGCAAGATCGAGCCCGATCCGCAGGAAGCCACGATGATCAAGACGGTGCGCTCCGGCGGCTACATGTTCACACCGAGGGTGGAGGCGGTTGCCGCCACGAGCAACTGACCATGAAACTGCTGCGTGTGCTGAGTCTGCGGGGGATCGGCGCGCAGATCGCGGCGCTGGTGGTCGTGTCGATCGTCGCGCTGCACCTGATCGTCACCGCAAGCTTCCTGATCCATCGCCCGGACCAACCCGACCCGCCGGATCGCTGGCACACCCAGCTCGCCGCCGCCGCACAACTGCTCGCGCATGCCCCGGTCCCGGAGCGGCCGCGGCTGAAGGACGACATCGCGCGCGCCTTCCCGCAGCTCGCGATCGGCGACCTGCCGGCCGATACGACCCCGATGGGCGAACCCGCCGCACCCAGCCTGCACGCGCTGCGCCGGCTCGGTCCCGGCTATCGCGTCTTCACGCTGCCGCATGAGGCCGGCACGGCGCCGCGCGGGGGTGATGTCCGCCGCATCGGCATCCGCCTGCCCGACGGCACCATGATCTCCGCGAACCTGCTGCCCGATCAGCATCTGCGGCCATTCTGGGGCGGCCCGTGGATGATGACCGTGTTGTTCGCCGTCATCAGCGTCACCCTGCTCGGCCTGTGGGCGGCCTGGGCACTGACCGCGCCGCTGTCGTCCTTCGTCAAGGCGGCCGAGACCTTCAGCCTGAGCGGCGCTGCCGAGCCGCTGCCCGAGCGCGGCCCGGAGGAGATCCGCTCGCTCGCCAAGGCGCTCAACCGGATGCGCGAGCGCATCACCGCGCTGATCGACGACCGCACCAAAATGCTGGCCGCGATCAGCCACGATCTGCGCACGCCGATCACGCGGATGCGGCTGCGCGCGGAATTTATCGAGGACGAGACCCATCGTCACCGCATGCTGCGCGACCTCGACCAGATGCGCTCGATGCTGGAATCGGTGCTGTCGTTCCTGCGCAACGACCGCAAGCTCGAGGAGATGACGCTGGTCGACATCGCGAGCACGCTGCACCTCGTCACCGACCAGTTCGCCGACATGGGGCACAAGGTCACCTATGAGGGCCCGCAGCACGCGATGGCGATCGCGCGGCCCGGCGACCTGCATCGCAGCATCACCAATCTGGTGGAGAACGCCGTGCGGTTCGGCGGACAGGTCGCCGTCCGCCTCACATCCGCGCCCGACGGGCTGACCATCGACGTCGAGGACGACGGCCCCGGCATTTCGGATGCGCACAAGGCCAGCGTGCTGGAGCCGTTCGTGCGCGGCGACCATGCGCGCAACATGGACGAGGCCGAGGGCTTCGGCCTCGGCCTGTCGATCGCGAACGCCATCGTGCTCGCGCATGGCGGCACGCTGTCGCTGCACGACCGGAAGCCGCACGGGCTCGTGGTCCGCATCCGGTTGCCGGCGCACCAGCAACCGCAGCCGGCGCCGCAGAAATCCGCGGCCTGATCAGGCTGTCGAGTTCAGGCTGCGAGCGGTGTCGTCAGTTGCTCGTGCTCGTAGATCGCGATCGCCTCGAAGCGATAGTTGCAGGCGCGGCAATTCCACAGATAAGACGTGCGGCCTTCGCCGTGCTCGATCCAGTCCGGGCGCGGGATCGGCTTGCCGCATTGTGCGCAGGGATTCTCGCGAGGCAAAGAACCGGAGTCCCGACGAGCCAGATATTGAGAAGCCATGGCGCATCTCCCTGGTGACGTTTCTAATGTTTTTGAATGGTCAGTCGTGCTGAGCCTGTGCACGCTGCCGAGAGGCAGTGTAGACCTCTGTTGAGTCGTTTGCACGACAATCCCCGTGTAGGCGTGCGGCAAAAATCGGCTCTGACAATTTGAAGCATTTGTCTTCCGATCCCCACTCCCGGGTTCACCGGGGACAAGGTCGGCCATACGACCTTCGCGCGTGCGAAGGTTTTGCCACATTCCTGCCCGCTCTCCGTACCAATGAAGGCGCAGCAATCCCACGCCCATTGAACGGCCTCGAGCGTATCGACATGACCAAGTTGCCCATCCTTGCCTCGTTCGCCGCAATTGCGGTGCTGGCGTCGTGCGCAAGCGCGAACGCGCAATCGCGCGCGCTCTATGAGGCGATGGTCTCGGCCGAGGCCCAGGCCAACCTGGTGCCGGAAGAGCTGGTGCATCGCGTCATCGTCCGCGAGAGCAAGTACCAGCCGAGATTGATCGGGCGCGGCGGCTGCATCGGGCTGATGCAGATCAAGCTCGGGACCGCCCGCGGGCTCGGCTACACGGGTACCGCCGAGGGCCTGCGCGACCCCGCAACCAACCTCAAATACGGCATCAAATACCTCGCCGGCGCTTACCGCGCTGCCAACGGCGATCACAATCGAGCCGTGCGTTATTTCGCAGGCGGGTATTACTATGCCGCAAAGCGCCAGCGCGTCGAGCACCTGAAAGAGGCGAGGCATGTCGGCGAGAGTGCGCCGCCGAAGGCGTTCGCCCGGCAGGAACAGCCGGCCTCCGAGGCAACCGAGGCGAGCGCGGAACAGGCTTCAAAATAAGGGTGATCGCGCCCACGCGTCTCTTGCGCGCGACCTCGCCCGGCCGGTCACCGACTGACCGCTCCGCTCTCACGACATGCGCCGCGCGCACGGCAAGCCCCGCGGCACCGCGGCGCAGTTCCGGGCATAATGCGTTGACACACTCCCCCATCCGCCTACATTAGAGCCGTTCCGAGGGGTGCTCCGATGAGGAGCTGAGATACCGCAAGCTTGGACTTAGCCGATTGGTGACTTGGCCAATTGACGAAATGTCCGGGACCGCGGTGACCCTTTGAACCTGATCCGGGTCATGCCGGCGAAGGGACAGGGATGTACCAGACGTCAAGACCGCGGGGGGAATCCCCCGTTTCCATCATCGGCGCAGGCATAGCAGGTGCCTGGCATGCGCTGTTGCTCGCAGAGGCCGGACACGCCGTTACCCTGCACGAGCGCAGTGACGCGGCGATGACGGAATCCACAAGCCACTGGGCCGGCGGCATGCTGGCGCCGTGGTGCGAGGACGAATCCGCCGAGCCCGTGATCTTCAGGCTCGGCATGCGCTCGCTCAAGCTGTGGCGCGACCATTTTCCGCAAACCCCGTTCAACGGCTCGCTGGTGGTGGCGCATCCGCGCGACCGCGCCGATTTCGAGCGCTTCGCCCGCNCCGCCTCACCACCGGGTATCAGCGGCTGGATGCGCAGGCCGTGAGTGCGCTCGAGCCGTCGCTCGAGGGCCGTTTCCGCGAGGGCCTGTTCTATCCCAACGAGGGCCATGTCGAGCCGCGCCGCGTGCTGCCGCAGCTCCATGCCGCGATCGCGAGGGCGGGCGGCACCATCAAGTTCGGCAGCGATGTCGAGGCCGATGATCTCGACGGTCTCGTGATCGATTGCCGCGGCCTTGTCGCACGCGACCGCGAGCCAACCTTGCGCGGCGTCAAGGGCGAGATGATCATCATCGAGACGTCGGAGGTGGAGCTGTTGCGCCCGGTGCGCCTGATCCATCCGCGCTGGCCGCTCTACGTGATCCCGCGCGGCGACGGCCGCTTCATGCTGGGCGCGACCTCGATCGAATCTGAAGATACCGGCGTCAGCGTGCGCTCGGCGCTGGAGCTGCTCGGCGCGGCCTATGTCGTGCATCCGGCTTTCGGCGAGGCGCGCATCGTCGAATTCGGTGCCGGGCTGCGCCCCGCCTTCCCCGACAATTTGCCGAAAATCCGGATCGAACAGGAACGCATCACGGTGAACGGACTCTACCGTCATGGCTTCCTGCTGGCGCCGGCGCTGGCGGAGCTGACGCTCGCCTATGTGGCGCGCGGCGAAATCGACAACGAGGTGATGCAATGCGCGTGATCGTCAACGGCGAGCAGCGGGATATCAACGCAGCGAGCGTCGGCGCGCTGCTGGCCGAGCTCGACTACGAGGGCACCCATTTCGCGATCGCCGTGAATTACGACGTGGTGCCGAAGAGCCGCTGGGCCGAAACCGCGCTGAACGCCGGCGATGAGATCGAGATCATCACGCCGCGGCAGGGAGGGTGATGGTGGCTAGCGCACACTCCCTCCCCACGTCGTCCCGGCGAAAGCCGGGCCCCATAACCACGACCGGTTATTGCTACGAAGAACGTCGACCCGCGTGCGCCAACGAGAAGCCGCGGTGTATGGGTCCCGGCTTTCGCCGGGACGACGAGTTGAGTCCGGGGCTGAAAGCAGAGGGACACTAAGACAAATGGTCACCTTCTACGGCAAAACCTTCACCTCGCGCCTGCTGATCGGCACGGCCCTCTTCCCCTCGCCCGCGATCATGCAGAACGCGATCCGGGCCTCCGGCGCCAACATCGTCACGGTGTCGCTGCGGCGCGAGGCGGCGGGCGGCAGGACCGGCGACGCGTTCTGGTCGCTGATCCGCGAGCTCGGCGTCACCGTGCTGCCCAACACCGCGGGCTGCCGCAGCGTGAAGGAAGCAGTCACCACCGCCAAGCTCGCGCGCGAATTGTTCGGCACGAGCTGGATCAAGCTCGAAGTGATCGCCGACAACGACACGCTGCAGCCCGACGTGGTCGGCCTGGTGGAGGCCGCCGGCATCCTGCTGAAGGACGGCTTTGAAGTGTTCCCCTATTGCACGGAGGATCTCTCGGTCGCATCGCGTCTCGTCGATGCCGGCTGCAAGGTGGTGATGCCGTGGGCCGCACCGATCGGCAGCGCCAAGGGCATCATCAACCGCGACGCGCTGAAGCTGCTGCGCGACCGGCTGCCCGACATCACGCTGGTGGTCGATGCCGGCCTCGGCGCGCCGTCGCACGCTACCGAGGCGCTCGAGCTCGGCTACGACGCCGTGCTGCTCAACACCGCGATCGCCAAGGCCGCCGATCCCGTCGCGATGGCCAATGCCTTCCGCTTCGGCGTCGAGGCCGGCCGCACCGCCTACGAAGCCGGGCTGATGGAAGCCCGCGACTTCGCCTCCCCGTCCACCCCTGTCGTTGGGACCCCGTTCTGGCATGCCGTATCCTGATCGATTTTATCCTGTCGTCGACAGCCTCAAATGGGTCGAACGCCTGACCAAGCTCGGCGTCGGCACCATCCAGCTCCGCGCCAAGGAGCTCGACGACGGCCAGGCCCTGCAGATTGTCAGCGACGCGCTCGCGATCACCAAGGGCACGCCGACCAAGCTCGTCGTCAACGACTACTGGCGCGCGGCGATCGTCGCCGGCGCCGAGCACCTGCATCTCGGCCAGGAAGACCTCGCGGGAGCCGATCTCTCCGAGATCCGCAAAGCCAGGCTCACGCTTGGCATCTCCACCCATGACGACGCCGAGCTTGCCACCGCGCTCGCGGCCAAGCCCGATTACGTCGCGCTCGGCCCGATCTTCTTCACCACGCTGAAGTCGATGCGGTTCGAGCCGCAGGGCATTCCGAAGATCACCGAGTGGAAGAAGCGGATCGGCACCATCCCCCTTGTCGCGATCGGCGGCATCAAGTTCGAGCACGCGGCCGAGATCTTCGCCGCCGGCGCCGACTCGATCGCCGTCGTCTCAGACGTCACCCAGAACGCCGACCCGGACGCGCGGGTGCGGCAGTGGCTCGGCCTCGACGCGGAGGCCGCGTGATGCAGACAACTCTCACCACCGTCATTGCGAGCGAAGCGAAGCAATCCATGGTTCAGCATATGCTGAGCGATGGATTGCTTCGTCGCTTCGCTCCTCGCAATGACGAAAACAACTGACCGAATTAAAACGGAGGATCCCTCATGAACATCCGCTCCAACCCCGACACCACGCGTCCCGCCGTGACCACCGGCGCGCTGCCCGCCTCGCGCAAGATCTTCGCAACGCCGGAGGCCGCGCCCGATCTGCGCGTGCCGCTGCGCGAGATCATCCTGTCGGAAGGTGCCGGCGAGCCGAACCTGCCGGTCTATGACACCTCGGGCCCCTACACCGATCCGGCTGTGACAATCGACGTCAACACCGGCCTGCCGCGCAATCGTCTCGCCTGGGTCAAGGAGCGCGGCGGCGTCGAGGAATATGAAGGGCGCGTCATCAAGCCGGAGGACAACGGCAATGTCGGCGCCGCGCATGCCGCGAAGGCCTTCACCGCGCATCACAAGCCGCTGCGCGGCCTCGACGGTCACAAGATCACGCAACTTGAGTTTGCCCGCGCCGGCATCATCACCAAGGAGATGATCTACGTCGCCGAGCGCGAGAATCTCGGCCGCAAGCAACAGCTCGAGCGCGCCGAAGCCGCCCTTGCCGACGGCGAAAGCTTCGGCGCGTCGGTGCCGGCCTTCATCACGCCGGAGTTCGTGCGCTCCGAGATCGCGCGGGGACGGGCCATCATCCCGAGCAACATCAACCATGCCGAGCTCGAGCCGATGATCATCGGCCGCAACTTCCTGACCAAGATCAACGCCAATATCGGCAACTCGGCGGTGACCTCGTCGGTCGAGGAAGAGGTCGACAAGATGGTGTGGGCGATCCGCTGGGGCGCCGACACCGTGATGGACCTCTCGACCGGTCGCAACATCCACACCACCCGCGAATGGATCCTGCGCAACTCGCCGGTGCCGATCGGCACCGTGCCGATCTACCAGGCGCTGGAGAAGTGCAACGGCGATCCCGTCCAGCTGACCTGGGAGCTCTACAAGGACACGCTGATCGAGCAGTGCGAACAGGGCGTCGACTACTTCACGATCCACGCCGGCGTGCGGCTGTCCTACATCCACCTCACCGCCAACAGAGTCACCGGCATCGTGTCGCGCGGCGGCTCGATCATGGCGAAGTGGTGCCTGGCGCATCACAAGGAGAGCTTCCTCTACACCCATTTCGACGAGATCTGCGACATCATGCGCAAGTATGACGTCTCGTTCTCGCTCGGCGACGGCCTGCGCCCCGGCTCGATCGCCGACGCCAACGACCGCGCGCAGTTCGCCGAGCTCGAGACGCTCGGCGAACTCACCAAGATTGCCTGGGACAAGGGCTGCCAGGTCATGATCGAAGGCCCCGGCCACGTGCCGATGCACAAGATCAAGATCAACATGGACAAGCAGCTCCAGGAGTGCGGCGAAGCGCCGTTCTACACCCTCGGGCCGCTGACGACGGACATCGCGCCGGGCTACGACCACATCACGTCAGGCATTGGCGCCGCGATGATCGGCTGGTTCGGCTGCGCGATGCTCTGCTACGTCACGCCGAAGGAGCATCTCGGCCTGCCCGACCGCAACGACGTCAAGACCGGCGTCATCACCTACAAGATCGCAGCCCACGCCGCCGATCTCGCCAAGGGTCACCCCGCGGCGCAGCTCCGCGACGACGCGCTGAGCCGCGCCCGCTTCGACTTCCGCTGGGAGGACCAGTTCAACCTCGGCCTCGATCCGGACACCGCGAAGAACTTCCACGACGAGACGCTGCCGAAGGAAGCCCACAAGGTCGCGCATTTCTGCTCGATGTGCGGCCCCAAATTCTGCTCGATGAAGATCACCCAGGACGTTCGCGACTACGCCGCGACGTTGAATGACAGGGAACAGGGCATGGCGCAGATGAGCGCCAAGTTCAAGGAAATGGGAAGCGACGTGTATCTGGATGCGGAGAAGGTGAAGGAGAGCAATCGGGTGTTGTGACCCCTTCTCCACTCGTCATGCCCGGGCTTGCCCCGGGCATCCATCAAAAGCGAAAGGGCCGGGCGAAAGCCCGGCTTTTTTTTGCAATCAGCGTAAGTCCGGATGAACGGAGCGACATCCGCGGCCATGAGGCGTTCCATGTCGCTGCGCCATGCGGGCTACACCGACGCGGCCACAGCCGTCTGCCCACTGCCACCCGCCCCTGCACCAAACTCAATCTCCTGATACCCCCTCTCCGCGACCCCATTTATGATCCCCAAGAACTTCGGCGTGCCTCCGTTGTAGACGAAATAGCGCACCGTGCCCTCTTCGTGGCCGGGGACATTCGAGTTGTAGCCGGTGAACCAGCCCTTGGCTTTGCGCATCAGCATGATCTCGTACATCTTGGCGACGTGCGCGGTCCAGCGCTGCTGCGCCTCTAACGTGGCGTCGGCGCGGGTCAGGCCGCGGTCCCACATGTATTGCAGCAGGCCCGTGCACCAGTTGACGCCGTTCTCGATGCCGCGCGGGAAGTTGGTCGAGGCTGACGCGCTTTGCGGGCCCGTGGGCATCAGCAAATTCGGGAAGCCGTGGACGAGCATGCCGAGGAAGGTGGATGGCGCCTGCTTCCACTTGTCGGCGAGCTTCTCGCCGCCGATGCCCCTGATGTCGATCAGGTCGTAGGCGCCGGTGATGGCGTCGAAGCCGGTGGCGTAGACGATGATGTCGAAGTCGTAGTCGCGCGCCGAGGTCCGCAGGCCCGTCTCGGTGACGCGCACCAGCGGCGTCTCGCTGAGATCGACCAGATGCACATTGTCGCGGTTGTAGGCCTCGAAATATCTGGTCTCCAGCGGCAGGCGCTGCACACCGAAGCCGTGATCCCTGGGGATCAGCTTTTCGGCGACCTTGGGATCGTTGACGCGGCGGCGGATGCGATCGGCGATATATTCCGACAGTTCGGCGTTGGCGGCCTCATCCATGAAAATCTCGCGGAAATTCGCGAGCCAGATGCCGAAGCCGGGCTCGTCGTAGAGTCTGTCCCACAGCTTCAGCCGCTCCTCGCGGCTGACCTCGTAGAAGCCGCGCTTGTCCGGCCCGTGCACGAAACTGCCCGGCGTCAGCGCGCAGGCGGCGAAGATCTCGTCATAGCGCGCGCGGATGTCGGCCATCTCCTCGTCGGAGATCGCGCTGTTGTTGAGCGGCGCGCTCCAGTTCGGCCGGCGCTGGAATACCGTGAGCTCGGCGACCTTGTCCGCGATCTCGCCGATCAACTGGATGCCGGTGGCGCCCGTGCCGATCACGGCCACTCTCTTGCCGGCAAGTTCGACCGGCTCGTGCGGCCAGTAATAGGTATGGAATGAGCGACCCTTGAAGTCGTCGATCCCTTCCACGCGCGGCATCGTCGGCGCGGACAATAGTCCGATCGAGAGCACCACGAAGCGGCAGGTCAGTTCGCGGCCGTCACTGATCCTGAGTTGCCAGAGATCGCGCGCCTCGTCGAAGCGCATCGTCTCGACCTTGCAGTTGAACTGCATGTGCCTGCGCAGGTCGAACTTGTCGGCGACGTAGTTGAGGTAGCGCAAATTCTCTGATTGCCCGGAGAAGCGCTCCTTCCAGTGCCATTCGTCGAGCAGCTCGCGCGAAAACGAGAAGCCGTAGGTGTAGCTCTCGGAATCGAAGCGGCAGCCCGGATAGCGGTTCCAGTACCAGGTGCCGCCGAGATCGGGCGCCGCTTCGAGCACGGTGGCTTCGATGCCGAGATCGACCAGCCGCTTGATCTGGTAGATGCCCGCGACGCCGGCGCCGACGACGATCACCTCGTAATGGGATTTGGCCTCGCCCATGATTTCCCGCTCCGGAATTCTTCTTGATCTGTTTGGCCGGATTACAGACCGTTTTGCCTGATCAGGCAACCGCCGCAGGAAGGCGCAACTTGCGTTGAGGCGCTGCATGCGCCACATCATGCGAACGATTGATCGCCCACACTTCATCGGGATCACAATGACCGCCACTCTGACCGGCGTCTGGGACGGCAGCTACGTTCAGCCTGGCGCAGGCATGGTCACGTTCCTGGCGACGCTGATCGAGACCGGCGGTGCGATCGGCGGAAGCGTGACCGAGCCTTGCATGTCGGCCACCTGCCCGATCAGCACCCACAACGCCTCGATCGCGGGCCATCGTTCCGGCGGCGCGGTCTCGTTCGTCAAGCGTTACGAACCATCAGGCTTCGGCTACCACACGGTGCATTATGAAGGCTCGGTCAATGCCGAGGCGACGGAAATCGACGGGCGCTGGACAATACCGGGGACGTCGGCATCGGGAACGTTTCTGATGGTGCGCGCGACCCGGCCGGCGGAATCGGTCGCGACCGACGAACGGATCAAGGAGCCGGCGCGCTAGCGCGCAGCATGAGATCAGGTGGAGCTGCCGAAGCAGGACCAGACGTCACCTCTCCCTCGGGAGAGGTCGATTTGCGTAGCAAATCGGGTAAGGGGTATCGGTCTATCGGGAGCGCAAAGCCCCTCACCTGGATTGCTCCGACGATGCTCCGCATCGCCGAGCGCAATCCGACCTCTCCCCGACGGGGAGAGGTGAACCGAAGCCGCCGCGTCTGGAAGCGGGTGATGAACCCGTGCCCGGCGGCGTATTGAATCAACTCTTCGGGATCGACCATGGCCAAACGAAGTGCAGGCCTGCTGATGTTTCGCCGCGCACGCGGCGGCCCCGAGGTGCTGCTCGTGCACCCCGGCGGACCGTTCTGGGCGAAGAAGGACGATGGCGCGTGGTCGATCCCGAAGGGCCTGTATCAAGATGACGAAGATCCGCTTGTTGCCGCGAAGCGGGAGTTCGAGGAGGAAACGGGGCAGCGTCCAGCCGGCGTGTTCATCGCACTCGGGGTCTTCAAGCAACCAGGCGGCAAGCAGGTCAGCGCGTGGGCTTTCGAAGGCGAGTTCGACCTGGCGTCGTTCAAGAGCAACATTTTCGAGCTGGAGTGGCCGCCGAAGTCGGGCCGGCTCGCCGAATTCCCCGAGGCCGACCGCGCGGCCTGGTTTCCGATCGAGGATGCATTGCGGAAAGTGACCAAGGGCCAGGTCGCCATTCTCAGCAGTCTGACCGACAGACTGGGACGATCCGAAGACGGTTTGGCTTGATGCGGGGCCGCCGCTATGCTGATGCGGGCATCCGGCCGCCAACGCCCCGCTTCGCTCGTCAACTGAATGCCCGACAACATCTCCCACCGCCTCCCCGACCAGCTCCGCGCCAATCTCCGCCTGGTGTTCGTCGGCACCGCCGCCAGCACACGCTCAGCGGCGGTCGGCCATTACTACGCCCATCCGGGAAATCGCTTCTGGCGCGCGCTGCATGAGGCCGGCATCACGCCGCGCCGATATCAACCGAACGAGTTCGCGGCGCTGCTCGCGCTCGGCATCGGCTTCACCGATCTCTCCAAGACCGGCGCCGGGATGGATCATGAGATCGCCAGGCAGTCGTTCGACGTCATCGGCTTCAGGACGAAGATCGAGACGCATCGGCCGAGAACGATCGCGTTCACCAGTAAGAAGGCGGCGAGCCTGTTTTATCACCGGCCGACCAGCGCGCTCGCGCTCGGCCGGCAGCCGGCGATGAGCGGTTTTCCCGATGTCTTTGTATTGCCGTCACCTTCAGGCGCGGCATCAGGACATTGGACGCTGCAGCCGTGGCGCGAGCTGGCCGCGTGGATCGCGGGATAGGTAGACGAGCTGAGCGTTATTCCTTCAGCGTGATCGCAAGCCCGCTGAGGTCGACATTGGCCATCAGTCCCACCTGCTTGCCGCCCAGTTCCAGGACCGCGCCGTTCGGATTGGTCAGCACGATGCCGCGCACGCCGGCGCCGAGCGCAACGCCCATGCCCGCCGCGGCGTAGACGCCGGCGATATCCTGGGCGCGGCGGATATTGCGGACCCGGCCCTGCAACGTGGTCTGGGAGCCGCCGAAGACGAGGCCGTAGTCCAGCCCGCCGGCGGTGAGCCCGTAGGTCTTGCCGTGGAAGGTCATGACACCCTTGCCGACGGAGCCGCCGAAGATCCAGCCGCCCTTGAAGATGACCAGCGTCACGGCCGCCTCGTCAGCCCGGGCGGCGGACGATCCGGTGAGCAGCGCCAGCGCGAACAGCGCGGCGCGGGCGACGGATGACAATCTCATGGGAAGTTCTCCGAACGACGTGTGGGGGGAGATCGATTCGCACCAAGCTTATCGATGGGCAACTCGGTTGAAATGCCTGCTCGGCATGTTGGAGGTTGGACTTATCCCAGTTGTCTAGCATCGGGCCGCGCCCTGCGCGAACACATTCGCGCGCGCGACGGATAGTCGTCGCGGCCTGATGCAAGCTCGCAACGCTCATGCAGGCTTGCAAGGCTGCCGTAATGTAAGTGAATGAATCAAGGCGCGACGAAAGGCGTCGGCTGCGGCTCAGCGCGCCAAGGCGCATCCGGATCGGGCTTCGCTCTCACGAGAGCGATCGCAGCACCGGCTGATACTTTTTCAACCTGACGTCATACCCACTCTCCCACGGGAAGCGTCCATCGAGGTCCGCCCAGACCATTTCCAGGATCGGAAACGGCCGCCGCGTGATGCCGTAGAACCACAGCGCGGTTCCGAAATAGGGTCGGTATGCGCTGCCGGGGACACGCGCGAAGCACAGCCGGCGGTCGACCAGCAGATCGTCGCAGACATCGCCATCGGAATAGATGTGGCCGGTTGCCGCGCGGGCACGCACCTCGTTGATGACATTGGCCGCGTCGCGCCGGTCGAGCCCGAAGATCGCTAGTTCGGCCTGGGCAAAGTTGAGATACAGGCCGACCGAGAACGCGTATTCCGGCTCGCTTCCGTTGGAGAGGACCTGCACGATGTGACATCCATGCGTGCGAACGTCATCCAGGATCTTTTCGTCAACTTCGCTCTCGGCGGGCGGCCATTTGAATTGGTCCTGCATCGGCGTCCCGTTGGATGGCCCATAATGCTGGCGGAGGCCTAAGCGTAGTTCGCCCTATGCCGTCCGGCAATCGATGGCGCAGCGCATGCTCGTTCAATTTGGCTTTGTCATCCGCAGGCAAGGCGCGGTATCCTTGCCAGGCAAGCGACGGCTGCCCGATCGCTTCGCAAGGGTTTCACCGCAGGGCCCGCTGCCATGCATAACTTCACCCCACTCTCCGGTTTCCTCGGCGGCGCGCTGATCGGGCTCGCCGCGGCGTTGCTGATGCTACTGACCGGGCGGATCGCCGGCGTCAGCGGTGTTCTCGGCGGCGTGCTGCAAGCCGGNNNNGCCGATCGCAACTGGCGGATCGCCTTCGTCGCGGGGCTGATTGCGGCGCCCCTGGTCGCGGCGCTGTTCGGTGCGCCGCTGCCACGGCCGGTGATGACATCGAGCCTCGCGGTGATCGCGACCGCCGGCCTGCTGGTCGGGTTCGGCACCCGCATGGGCAATGGCTGCACCTCCGGCCACGGCGTCTGCGGCTTCGCGCGGCTGTCGGTGCGCTCGATCGCGGCGACCTGCATCTTCATGCTTACGGCGTTCGCGACGGTCGCGATCGTCAGGCACGGACTGGGAGGCTAGCGATGCCGGCTGTCGTTGCCAGTTTCGTCTGCGGGCTGATCTTCGGCGCGGGGCTGCTGATCTCGGGCATGACCGATCCGCAGAAGGTGCTCGGCTTCCTCGACATCTTCGGCGCCTGGGATGCGACGCTCGCCTTCGTGATGGCCGGCGCGGTCGCAGTGACCGCGGCCGGCTTCGCGATCGCGCGAAACCGCACCGCGCCGGTGGTCTCGGCCGGCTTCCTCTGGCCCGATCGCAGCGACATCGATGCGCCGCTGGTCGCCGGCGCCGTGCTGTTCGGCATCGGCTGGGGCCTCGTCGGCATCTGCCCGGGCCCCGCGCTAGTCAATCTCGCCGGCCTTTCGCTGCCGATCGTGGTGTTCGTCGTCGCGATGATCGCGGGCATGATCGGCTACGAGTTCTGGCGCCGGCGTGCCGCCGTGCCGAGCGCCGTGCAAAGCCCTCCCATTCCCTCTCGCGCAGACGGGTGACCCATGACAGCGATCAAGCACTTCCCGCCGCCGGCCGGCATCAAGGCCCCGCCGCTCTCGTTCGGCGCCCGCGTCGGCGATCTCCTGTTCATCTCGGGCATTCCCGGCTTCGACGCGAACGGCGGGCTGCCCGACGGCTTCGAGGCGCAGTTCGCCAATGTCGTCACCAACTTCAAGCGCGTGCTTGACGAGGCCGGCGCCACCATGCGCGACCTCGTCAAGGTCAACGTGCTGCTGACGCGCGCGCAAGACGTCGCCACGATGAACGCGCTCTACGCCGGCGCATTCGGTCCGCCGCCCTATCCCGCGCGCACCACCTGCGTGGTGGTTGCGTTGCCCAATCCGAAGATGTTGATCGAGATCGAGGGCGTAGCGTCGGTGAAGGGGCCGTAACCCGTCGCGCAGGGAAAGCCGGGATGCTTCCGGTTACACCTGTGATCCTGCCTCCCGTGCTTTTTTTGTTGCACGGACCCATGGGGGCGATCGGCGCCCGGCTTTCCCTGCGCCCTCTCTGAAGATAGGGCGAAAACGAGAAGCAAGGCTCGGACAATTCACGTCGCGAGGATTCCGATGCATGTCGCAGGCGTCACCACAAACTCGCTGTCGTCCCTGCGAAAGCAGGGACCCATAACCACGAATGTCTATCGCTGAGCGAAGCTGGAACGACGAGTCCCGTTCACAACACCCGCCGCGGAGTATGGGTCCCTGCTTTCGCAGGGACGACGATGTGGAGAAGGCGGAGTGCTTCCATCTTGGCCGCTCTGCACGGCTCCTCTAGCAATCGCTAGAACAACGACCCCTGCCCGTCATCCTCCGGCGCGGGCGCCTTGCGCGGCGCGGGCTTCTTCGGCGGCGGGGCTTCCTCGGCGGCGATTTCGTCCGCGGTCATCGGCAGCGTCAGTTGCGCATCATCGTTGGCAAAGCTGTTCACCCGTGTCGTGACCTGGTGCCAGGCGAACTCGCCGACGTCGGGGCCCTTCAGCAGCGGCATCACATCGTCGACATCATTGGGCAGGCAGTCGAGCCAGCGCGCGAAATCATCGGGCCTGATGGTCACGGGCACGCGGTGATGCAATGTCGCGAGATCGCGGCTTGCCGGCGCGGTGACGATCGCAACCGTGTCCTGCTCCTCGCCGTTCGGGCCCATCCAGGTCTCGGCGAGCGCGGCAAAGGCGAGCGGATGGCCGTCGCGGCGATGGATGAAGAACGGCCGCTTGCGGCCGCCGGCGTCCTGCCATTCGTAATAGCCGTCGGCCGGGATCAGCGCGCGGCGGCGCTTGATCGCGTTCTTGAACGCGGGCTTCTCGCGCACGGTCTCGGAGCGGGCGTTGATCAAAAGCGAAAACGTGCGCGGGTCCTTGACCCAGGACGGGATCAGGCCCCAGCGCATCAATTGAAAATGCCGGCCGCCATTGTCCAGGATCACGACGGGGATCGGCTGGGTCGGCGCAACATTATACCGCGGCGGAAAATTCGGCTGCTCGATATAGCCGAATATCTGCCGCAACGCCGCCGGCGGCGAGGTGATCACAAAGCGTCCGCACATATCCCGTCCAGAGTGGTATTCGTTTATTGCCCTTTAACCCGGACCGCCGAAGACTGCGACAGATGACCTCAACGGCCGCCATAGCGGGCTCATCCCCGCGACCGACGCACCCCGACGAGGCGCGGGCCGCGCAGTTACGCGCCGCCAACATCAATCCCCGCACCGGGCTTGCGACCGACTACCTCAATCACTTCAACGAAGCCATCATGTTGCTGGAGATGATTCCGGACATGCCGGAATGCGCCAGCGATTTCCTGGAATGGCGGCCGCTGTCCTATGCCGAGCATTTCACCGCGTCGAGCTTCCGGGCGCGCGATCTCGCGATCGAGGCCTATCAGACGGCCAATGCGGAGATTCGCGCCGAATTCGACCAGCTCACCAACAACATGACGCGCATCCTGCTCGAGGTCGGCGCGGCGATGCGCCAGTTGCAGCAGGACAAGAACCGGGTCGCGCTCGCCGAGCAGGCGATCGTCTGGGTCAAGCCGCTGGTGATGCTGACCGCCGGGGTCATCAACGGTACCGCAGAGGCTGACGTCGACAGCATCATGGCGAGCGCCTGACTTATGGGGCATGATGGCATCCCTTATTTGAGCATGATCTCCGCGCAAACGCGTTCCGCGTTTGTCGCGAGCGAGAACCGGCCTCCACTTTTCCGGATCACGCTCTGAAACAGGTTTCCGATTGCCTTGACCTCTCCTGAACCCCCGATCCGTCCGCAGCTCGCCGTCTCCGGCGTGATCTTCCGCGAAGGCAAGGTGCTGCTGGTGCGCCGCGCCCGCTCGCCCGGCAAAGGCTTCTATTCGCTGCCCGGCGGCCGGGTCGAATTCGGCGAATCCCTGCACACCGCCCTGCACCGCGAGGTCGACGAGGAGACAGGGCTGCGGATCGAAATCCTCGGCCTCGCCGGCTGGCGCGAGGTGCTGCCGACCGACCCCGGCACCGGGCATTACCTGATCATGTCGTTCGCGGCGCGCTGGGCGTCGCGGGAACCGGTGCTGAACGACGAGCATGACGATTTCAAATGGCTGCGGCCTGAGGAGATCGGCGACCTCAAGGTCACCGGCGGGCTCCACGAGGTCATTGCGGCCGCCAGGCGGCTGGTTTGAGGACCGATTCGGGGCCAAGGTGCGCCTTGCCGCCGCTTGGCCGCCTTGCCTCTGGCGCATTGAGGGGGCATACCACGGCCATTCTGGAACCCCTGATGCCCAAAGCGATTTTCGCCGTTCTGATCCTGCTGTCGGCATGCCTTTCGGCGCCCACCCGGGCGCAGGACGCGGCTGCGCCGTTCGACGGTGACCTGCAGCGGCTGGCCGAGATCCTCGGCACCCTGCACTATTTGCGGGGCATCTGCGGCGCCAATGAAGGGGCCAAATGGCGGAACGAGATGCAGGCGCTGATCGACGCGGAAACCCCTTCCGGCGACCGCCGCGCTCGCATGATCGCCGGCTTCAACCGCGGCTATAACGGGTTCCAGCAGACCTACCGCACCTGCACCCCGGCGGCCGCCGTGGCGATCCGCCGCTACATCGAGGAGGGTTCGAAAATCTCGCGCGACCTGACGGCCCGATATGCCAACTGAGCCCGCAATCTTCTTCGACCTCGACGGCACGCTGACCGATCCGAAACCCGGCATCACCGGCTCGATCCAGTATGCGCTGCACAGGCTGGGCCAGCCGGTTCCCTCGCAGGACGAGCTGACCTGGTGCATCGGGCCTCCGTTGCGGGCAAGTTTCGTGATGCTGCTCGGCGGCGAGGAACTCGCCGATCGCGCGATAGAGCTCTACCGGGAGCGATTCGGCGATGTCGGGCTGTTCGAGAACGCGGTCTACCCCGATATCGCGCAGGTGCTGGCCGCGCTGCGATCGTCGCCGCGCCGGATGTTCGTGGCGACCTCCAAGCCGCATGTGTTCGCGAAGCGGATCGTCGCGCATTTCGGCCTGGACGGCCATTTCGATCACGTGTTCGGGTCGGAGCTCGACGGCACGCGCGTCAACAAGGTCGAGCTGCTGGCCTATGCGCTTGAAGAAACCGGGGTGGATCCGGCCCAGGCGGTCATGATTGGCGACCGCAGCCACGACGTGGTCGGGGCCAAAAGGAACGGCATCCGCGCGATCGGCGTCACGTATGGCTACGGCACGGCGGAGGAACTGACCGAGGCCGGTGCGAGCCACCTGTGCGCCTCGCCGCGGGCGGTGCTGGACCATATCCACAGCTCATTGGGGTGAGCCACAGCCGGCGCCCGGAATTCCCCTTTAAATGCCGGGCCGGCCGTTAACCCTTCTTAAAGATATGGCTAGGCGGTACCCGCATGCGTGATACATCTCGACCGTCACGTAGTGGTTCGCCCCCGGACCGCTCATCCATTTTGATGAGTTTCATGCGCCATCCAGCGTCGTTCTCCCTTCACCAAAACCCCCGGCCCGATCACGAGCAGAAGCAGGCGGCGCTGGGCTACCTCAACGAGGCCTGGGCGGAAGCGCGTCATGACGGCGTCGACGGCGACTGCCTGGCGCAGGCGAGCCTGTTTGCGGCGCTGGCCGAGCTTGTCTCCACTTATGGCGAGGATGCGGTGGCCAAGTTCGCCGAAGGTCTTGGCGCGCGCGTGCGCAACGGCGAATTCTCGCTGACGCTGGCCCGGCAGTAGCCGTTACGGCTCTGGGCCTCGCGGGAATGCACCCGCCTATCCGGCGATGACGTTCTTGACGCTCGCTTTCCACAGCCGTTCGGGCCTTGTTCGGTGCACGCGAGCGCCTTAGCTTGGCAGGGGATGCTCGCGGCCTGCGCGTCTCCCAACGAACCTGGAAAAGAGCCAATTTTGCGAATGAAAGCAGCGTTTCTTCCGGATCGGGGCGTGATCAGGGTCACTGGCGAGGACGCCCGCAACTTCCTCAACGGCCTCATCACCGCGGACATCGCCGAGCTGCGTCCGGGACAGGCACGGTTCGGCGCGCTGTTGACGCCGCAGGGCAAGATCATCGTCGACTTTCTGATCACCGAGCTCGCGGCCGACTTCGGCGGCGGCTTCCTGATCGACGCGCCGCGCGCGCTCGCCAAGGGCCTCGCCGACAAGCTCAGCTTTTACAAGCTGCGCGCGAAGGTCGCGGTCGAAGATTTCTCCGACCGTCTCGGTGTGCTGGCAGTGTGGGACGGCGAGCCGGTAAGAAAGGCGGACTTCGCGTTCATCGATCCCCGTGATGCAGCGCTTGGCTGGCGTTTCCTGATCCCGGAAGATTCGAAAGAGGATGTCGCCGATCTCGCTGGTGCCGACCTCGTGGACAGCGCGGCCTACGACGCGCATCGCATCGCGACCGGCGTGCCGCGCGGCGGGCTCGACTTCATGTATGGCGACGCCTTCCCGCATGAGACCAACATGGATCACCTCCACGGCGTCGACTTCGACAAGGGTTGCTATGTCGGCCAGGAGGTGGTCTCGCGCATGCAGCACCGCGGCACGGCGCGCACCCGCACGGTGAAGATCATCCTCGACGGCCCCTCGCCCGAAGCCGGCGCAACGATCCTGGCCGGCGAGAAACAGGTCGGCACCATCGGTTCGACCGCAGGCAAAAATGGCCTGGCATTAGTCCGCATCGACCGCGTCGCCGACGCGCTCGACGCAGGGCTGTCGCTGACCGCGGGCGGCCTGTCGCTTCATCTCGCCGAGCCTGACGTCGTTCGCGCCTCACCCAAGAAGACCGTCGCATGAGCCGCGCCGCACAATTGCATCCGGACGGCAAGACGCGCTGCCCGTGGCCGGGAGAGGATCCGTTCTACGTCGCCTATCACGACACCGAATGGGGCGTGCCCGAATACGACGACCGCGCGCTCTACGAAAAGCTGATCCTCGACGGCTTCCAGGCCGGCCTGTCCTGGATCACCATCCTGCGCAAGCGCGACAACTTCCGCAAAGCCTTCGACGACTTCCAGCCCGAGAAGATCGCGCGCTACAGCGACAAGAAGGTCCACGCGCTGATGAACGATGCCGGCATCGTCCGCAACCGCGCCAAGATCGAAGGCGCGATCGCCAGCGCCAAATCGTATCTGGAGATCATGGAGAAGGGTCCCGGCTTCTC
Organism: Bradyrhizobium macuxiense; assembly: GCF_001542415.1. GTDB lineage: Bacteria > Pseudomonadota > Alphaproteobacteria > Rhizobiales > Xanthobacteraceae > Bradyrhizobium > Bradyrhizobium macuxiense. The sequence goes on along the minus strand of NZ_LNCU01000010.1, from coordinate 61,669 downwards.
GAAGCTGCTGTGGGACTTCGTCGACGGCAAGCCGAAGGTCAACCAGTTCAAGACCACCGCGAGCGTGCCGGCCTCGACGCCGGTCTCGATCAAGGTGTCCAAGGATCTCGGTGCGCGCGGCTTCAAGTTCGTCGGTCCGACCATCGTCTATGCCTTCATGCAGGCGACCGGCATGGTCAACGATCATCTCGTCACCTGCTTCTGTCACCAGGCCTGCAGCGGCAAGCTCCGCGCACCGCGGCTCAAGACGAAATGACCGCGCGCAGATCGGTCGAATCCGTCCGTGCCTGGCAGCGGATGCTGTCCGGCCGCCGGCTCGACCTGCTCGACCCGTCGCCGCTCGATATCGAGATCGTCGACATCGCGCACGGGCTGGCGCGGGTGGCGCGCTGGAACGGCCAGACCAGCGGCGCGCATATCTTCTCGGTGGCGCAGCACACGCTTCTGGTCGAAGCCGTGCTGCGCCAGCAGATGCCGCGCGTCGATGCGCGTTTCCGGCTGGCCGCGCTGCTGCACGACGCGCCGGAATACGTCATCGGCGACATGATCTCGCCGTTCAAGGCGGTGCTCGGCGGCGACTACAAGGTGGTGGAGAAGCGGCTGTTGTCCGCGATCCATATCCGGTTCGGACTGCCAGCGGTGCTCGCGGACGAGATCACCCAGCAGATCAAGGCCGCCGATCGCGGCGCCGCCTATCTCGAGGCGACGTATCTTGCGGGATTTTCAGAGAGCGAAGCCAAGCGCCTGTTCGGCCGCGATCCCGGTTTGCCCGAGGCGACCGAGCGCGACTATCTGACGCCATGGACCGCCGCCAGGGCCGAGAAACAGTTCCTCGAACGCTTCAAGTCGCTGCACGGCTGACCGGCCGCAGCGGCTTTCACCCTCCTCCGTACGGGCCTATAATTGCCGGGACAGAGAGAAGAATTTCAGGAACCATCATGCTCCACGTCTGCTCGCTTGCCGCGCTCCCCGACACGGTCAGGGCCACGGGTGCCAGCCATGTGCTCACCGTGATGGCCAATGTCGATCAGGTGCTGCGGCCGCCATCCGTACTTCCCGCCCACCACCTGAAAGTGTCGATGGACGACATCACGGAAGCGATGGACGGCTTCGTCGCGCCCAATGAGGCGCATATCGAGCAGGTGCTGAGCTTCGTGCGCGGCTGGGACCGTCGTGCGCCGATGGTGGTCCACTGCTATGCCGGCATCAGCCGGTCGACCGCGAGCGCGTTTGCCGCGGCCTGCGCGCTCAATCCGCAACGCGATGAAATGGCGATCGCTCGGCTGATCCGCGACGCCTCGCCGATCGCGGCCCCCAACCGGTTGATCGTCAGCCTCGCCGACAAGGCGCTGGGCCGTGACGGCCGGATGCTGCGCGCGCTCGATGCGATGGGTCCGGGCAGCATGAGCGTCGAAGGCCGCCCGTTCCGCATCGATCTGGAATAGCAAAAACTCGTCACGCCCGATCGTTTGAACTTCCAGCCCCTCAGGCTGCACAAAAGACATTGCGACGGGCCGCTGGCTGGCCAAGAGTCCGGCGCGCTTTGCCGGAGGCCCAATGTTCTATTCACCATTCGACTTCCTGACGCTGGTCATCGCCATCGTCGCGATCATCTTCGCGCGCAAGGCGCTGAACCAGGTTGCGACGCTGCGCAGCCGGCTGGACGCGATCGAGGCCGCGCCGCCGGCCGCCGCGCGTCCGGTCGCGCCGCCACCGCTGGCACCGCATGAGGAATTCGAGCCGACGCTATCAGCTGCACCGCAGGTCGCCCCGGCACCACCGCCGCTGCCGGAGGCGGCCTCCGTTGCGCCTGATGCACAGGACCAGCCGTCAGCCAGCGCCCCGAGCGCCGCGCCGCCACCATTGCCGCAACCGGCGCCCGGCCTCGAGGAAACCCTCGGCACGCGCTGGGTAGTGTGGATCGGTGGCCTGACGCTCGCGCTCGGCGGCTTCTTCATGGTGCGCTACTCGATCGAGGCCGGCCTGCTCGGCCCCGGCGTGCGCGTGATGCTCGGCGGCCTGTTCGCGCTGGCGCTGCTTGCGGCCGGCGAGTGGACGCGGCGCAAGGAAGACATCTCGAACATCGCGGCGCTGCCGATCGCCAACATCCCGGCGATCCTCACTGCCGCCGGCACCGCGGTGGCATTCGCCACCGTCTATGCCGCCTATGCGCTCTACGACTTCCTCGTGCCGGCAACCGCTTTCATCCTGCTCGGCCTGGTCGCTCTCGGTACGCTCGCAGCCGCGCTGCTGCATGGCCCTGTGCTCGCCGGGCTCGGCATTGTCGGCGCCTTCGTCACGCCGATCCTGGTCTCCTCCGACAAGCCCGACTACTGGTCGCTCTATATCTATCTCGCCGTCGTGACCGCGGCCTCGTTCGGGCTTGCGCGCATCCGGTTGTGGCGCTGGCTGGCAGTGACGACGATCGCCTTTGCGCTGCTGTGGACCTTCCCCTGTCTGCAATGCGGGCCCGACATGGTCGCGCCGCACGCCTTCCACGTCATCGCGGGCTTCGTGCTTGCCGCATTGCTCGTGGTCTGCGGCTTCATGTTCGGCCCCGACGGCGACGGCGAGGAGATCGAGCCGATCTCGTCCGGTTCACTCGCGGCCTATCTGTTCGGCGCGATGGCGATCGTCTTGAGCAGCTTCCATGCCGACGGCGCGATGATCACCTTCGCGCTGCTGGTCGCCGGCAGTCTGGTGGTCGCCTGGCGCGCGCCTGCTGCAGCGGGCGCGATCGGCGCCGCCTCGGCCTTCGTCTTCATCGTGTTCGGCGAATGGGCCGTCCGCCGCAACCTCGACATGCTGGTGCTGCCGGGCGGCGCGATCCCGGGCATCGGCCCGTCCACGACCGATGGTTCGGTCTCGCTGCATCTCATGACCGCAGCGGCCTTTGCGGCTGGGTTCGGCATCGCGGGCTTCCTCGCGCAGATGCGTTTTGCCACGACGAAGCTCAGGGCAACCTGGGCTGCAGCGGCCGTCTTCACGCCAGTCGCGCTGCTCGTCGCGCTCTATGCGCGCATCGCGCATCTGGACCGCTCGATCCCGTTCGCGATCCTCGCCGTGCTGCTTGCGGCGGCCTATGCGGCCGCGACCGAAGTGCTGAGCCGGCGCAGCGAACGGCCGGAGCCGTCGCCCTCGATCGCGCTGTTCGCCACCGGCGCGCTCGCCTCGCTCGCGCTGGCGCTCACCTTCGCGCTCGACAGGGGCCGGCTCACCATCGCGCTGGCGCTGGTATCGATGGGCACGGCATGGCTCTCGGTGCAGCGGCCGATTCCGTTCCTGCGCTGGCTCGCCGCACTCCTGGCCGCCATCGTGGTGCTGCGCATCGGTTACGAGCCGCGGATTGCCGGCGACGCCGTCGGCACCACGCCGATCTTCAACTGGCTGTTGTGGGGTTACGGCATTCCGGCGCTGTCGTTCTGGGCGGGCAGCACCTTCCTGCGCCGCAATGGCGACGACGTCCCGCTGCGGATGGTCGAGTCCGCGGCCATCTTGTTCACGGTGCTGCTCGCCTTCATGGAGATCCGTCACGCCGTCAACGGCGGCGACGTGTATCGCGAGGCCACTGGCCTCACCGAGGTCGCGTTGCAGGTCGGCGTGACGCTAGCGATGGCGATCGGGCTGGAGCGTCTGCGGCTGCGCAGCGGCAGCATCGTTCACAATGTCGGCGCGGTCCTGCTGACCGCCTTCGCCGGGCTTGCCAGCGTGTTCGGACTGCTGGGGCTCGAGAATCCGATGCTGTGGTCCGACGACGTCGGCGGCAGCTTCATCAACCTGCTGCTGCTCGGCTATGCGCTGCCGGCCGTGCTCGCGCTGCTGTTGTCCTATGCGGTAGCGGGTCATCGCCCCGCCGCCTATGGCAACAGCATCGCGGCAGGCGCGCTGATCCTCGCGCTCGCCTACGTGACGTTCGAAATTCGCAGGCTCTATCACGGGCCGGTGCTGACTTACGGCGAGACCACTGACGCAGAGCAGTACACCTACTCGATCGCCTGGCTGATGTTCGGCGTCGTGCTGCTGGGTATTGGTATTCTGGTGAACTCGCAGCGAGCGCGGCTCGCCTCCGCCGCCGTGATCGGCCTGACGATCCTCAAGGCGTTCCTGGTCGACATGTCGACGCTGACCGGCGTCTATCGTGCCCTATCGTTCATGTGCCTGGGCATCGTGCTGGTCGCGATCGGTTGGCTGTACCAGCGGATCCTGTTTCGCAAGCAGGCCCCGCCGCCTGTCCCTCAAGCTGAAGGATAGGCGGAGCTGTGAAGAGCGGCGGGCGTCAGTCGACGGATTCCGCAACGAGGCGGATCCTGAACACGGGCTTGCGGCCTTCGTCGAGCAACTCCATGTGCCACTCGCTGTTCTGCTTCAGATTGCGCGAGATACTGCCAAGGAAGTTGCTGCAGACCTTCGTCATCTCGGACCAGGCCATGTCCCGGTTCTCGAACTCCGTCGCCTGATCGGAGGCGCCGGCGTATTCGCCGTGACTGATCTTGAAAAAATACTGCGCCATAATTCTACTCAAATGCAGGGGCCAACGCCCGACTTTCCGGCGGACGTTGAACATTGAGTAGCTACCAAGGTGTGCAGGCCGCCATCCGTATGACTACGGCTTGGCGACCAATATTCGTGTCAGCGCGAAGATTAACTTGTAGCGTCAATCGGTCGAGCGACGCAATTCCGGCGGGGCCTCGCTCTTGGCCGGTTGGGTCTTGACCGGCTCGAGCTTGTTGCTCTCGACGCGCGGCGTTTCCACGCGTGCCGTCACCTCGGTCGGCGACGCGTCGGCCGAACGTGTCTGCTCGGATCGACGATGGCGCGGCCGCGCCACCGCGCGGGCCATCAGCATCTGTTGGCCGCCTTGGTGACGGAATTCGCAATAGGCAAAGCCCATTCCGGAGACCGAGCCGCGGAAAGTGCGGTCGTCCTGTTTGTCGAGATTGAAGCACGGCTCGAACGGCAGCCCCTTCAGCGAGGCGCAGACGCTCTGGCCGCGGATCTGCAAGGTGTTGCCCGGCAGGCGCACATGTCGGATCGGCCCGGAGCCGGAGAACTGGATCGAACCTGCCGCGCCCATGTCGTCGAGGATACGGCCGGCACCGCGGGTGCCATCGAAGCAGGTGAAGGCGAAAACCTTGCCTGCGACGAACTTGCGGGCCTCGTCGGCGGTCATCATGCCTGCGAACGCCGGCACGACCATGGCTCCGGCCGTGACGGCCCCCAAAATCAAACGCGCAAGCATGCAGCTACTCCAACTTACGAGCGCGGGCTCCCGCTCCTTGTATGCGCACGATCCCCACACAGGCGCCATCGACATCTGCGCGAGGCCCCCAGATCATGCTGCAGGTCTCTTTACCCGCTGCTTACCATACCAACAGTGGCAACATTGGAGCAGCTTGGTTGGTAAAGTCTGAACGCCCTCAGACTATTTTTACCACGACCCGGCCGCGGACCTCGCCACCGAGGATTTTCGGGCCGTAGCCGATGACCTCGTCCAAGGCGATTTCGCGAGTGATATCAGCCAGTTTTACCTTGTCCAGATCGCTGGCAAGACGGCGCCAGGCGGTCCTTCGCAATTCGATCGGGCACATCACTGAATCGATGCCGAGAAGGCACACTCCCCGCAAAATGAAGGGCGCGACCGACGTCGGCAAATCCATACCGGCTGCGAGACCACAGGCTGCGACGGCACCGCCATAACGCGTCATGGACACCAGATTCGCCAGCGTAGTTGACCCGACGCTGTCGATGCCGCCGGCCCAGCGCTCCTTCGCCAGCGGCTTGGCCGGGCCCGACAGTTCGGCGCGGTCGATCACCTCGGAGGCGCCAAGACCCTTCAGATAGTCGGTCTCCGACACCCGCCCGGTCGAGGCGATAACGTGGTAGCCGAGCTTCGACAGCACCGCGATCGCGACCGAGCCGACGCCGCCGGCGGCACCCGTCACCACGACCGGGCCGCTTTTCGGGGTGAGGCCATGCTTCTCCAGCGCCAGCACCGACAGCATCGCGGTATAGCCGGCGGTGCCGACCGCCATCGCATCCCGCGCCGAAATGCCATCGGGCAGCCGTACCAGCCAGTCGCCCTTGACGCGGGCCTTCTCGGCATAGGCGCCGAGATGGGTCTCGCCCATGCCCCAGCCGTTGCAGACGACCTTGTCGCCCGCCTTCCAGTCGGGATGGCCGGATTGCTCGACGATGCCGGCGAAGTCGATCCCGGCGATCATCGGGAACCGGCGCACCACCGGCGCCTTGCCGGTCAGTGCGAGGCCGTCCTTGTAGTTCAGCGTCGACCACTCGACCCGCACCGTGACGTCGCCATCCATCAGCTCGGCATCGTCGAATTGCGTGAGTGCGGCGGTGGTACCCTTGTCCGCCTTGTCGATCCTGATTGCCTTGAACGTTGCCACGATGTGCACTCCCCGAAATCCTGGTTTCGGGGAATGTTTAACCCATCAGGCAGGCTGCGCAACCGGGCGAGCGACCGGGGCTTCGACGATCGGCAGATTGATCAGGGCCGACAGCACGCCGAACAGGATCGAAAGCCACCAGATCGGCGTGTAGGAACCAAACCGCTCGAACGCGACGCCGCCGAGCCACACGCCGAGGAAGCCGCCTACCTGATGGCTGACGAAGGCGAAGCCGTAGAGCGTGGAAAACCAGCGCGTGCCGAACATCAACGCCACCAGCGCCGAGGTCGGCGGCACGCTGGACAGCCACAACAGCCCCGACACGGCGCCGAATGCGATCGCCGAGAATGGCGTGACCGGGAACGAGATGAAGGCAACGGTCGCGAGCGCGCGCGTGAAGTAGATCGCGGAGAGCAGGTAGCGCTTCGGAAAGTAGTTCTGCAGCCAGCCGACGCTGAGCGAGCCGACGATGTTGAACAGGCCGATCGCCGCAACCACCCAACCACCGGTCGAAGCCGAAATGCCGCGATCGGCGAGATAGGCCGGCAGATGGATGGTGATGAAAGCAAGCTGGAAGCCGCAGGTGAAGAAGCCGAGCACCAGCAGCACGTAGGATCGATGACCGAAGGCTTCGGCCAGCGCGGTCTTGAACGACTGCTGGTCGGCGGCCGGAACGTTGCCCGTTTTGGCCGGCGGCGTCGCGAGCGCCAGCGACAGCGGCAGGATCAGCAGCATCAACGCGCTGAACACGACAAGCGCGGTCTGCCAGCCGAAATTGTCGATCAGGGCCACGCCGAATGGCGCGAACAGAAACTGGCCGAACGAGCCCGCCGCAGTACCCGCGCCAAGCGCGATGCCGCGCCGCTCGGGCGGCAACAGCTTGCTGAAGGCGGCCAGCACGAGGTTGAACGACGAGCCTGACAGGCCGAAACCGATCAGCACGCCGGCGCTGAAGTCGAGCGACAACGGCGTTGTCGCGTAACGCATCAACAACAGGCCCGCCGCATACAGCAAGGCGCCGACGATCATCACGCGCAGCAGGCCGAAGCGATCGGCGATCGCGCCGGCGATCGGCTGGCCAAGGCCCCACAACAAGTTTTGGAATGCGATCGCGAGGCCGAAGACATCTCGGCCCCAGGCGAATTCGCGCCCCATTGGCTGCACGAAGAAGCCGAGGCTGGAGCGCGGACCAAAGCTGAGCAGCGCGATCGCGCAACCGCAGACGATGATCACGAGCGGCGTGCGCCACGTGCTCGACGCCGGACGAAGGTCCCCGGTGGTTACAGCCATCTGATCTTTCCCCGCGACTGCCGGCGCACGGCAACCGTCCCGCGCGCAACGTTACGGGCAGTTAATGCAGATGCATGAAAACCCCAAGGGGGACGGGAGAAAAATCTTCGCCTGCAGGGCTGCCCTGCGAAATCGGAAAGCATGATGAACGTCATTTCCAGGACGCGCGCCCCGGAATCCGGAATTGCCAGTATGTCGGCAACAGGATCGAGAGCCCCCGATGCGCTGCGCATATGGGGTCGGGTCATCCGCGAAGAGCCTAGCGCTTCGCGCTGGCCTGCTCGGCTGAGCTCTGCGCAGCCTCGGCGAGCTCGGCCGATATCTCTGCGGTTTCTGCCGGATTCCCCCACTTCGGCGCATCGCTGCCGTCGCCCCAGGCGCGCGGCCGATAGAAGGTGTGGACGCCGAACTTGTAGGTCTTCTTCATCTCGCTGACCCAGGACGGCCGCACCCAATAGGCATGGTAGTGGGTCGAGCGGTTGACCTCCGGCAGCCACAATTTGCCGTCGAGCATCGCCGACGCGATCTTCTTCGCACGGTCCCACATGTCAGGCTCGCGCACGACGTCTGGAATGTTGTCGCAGGCGAAGGTGAACTGGCAGGCGAAACGGCGGTTCTTGTTCTGGTAGACGACGCCGCACACGGTCTCCGGATATTTGCCGGAGAAGACGCGGTTCATCACCACCTGAGCCACCGCGATCTGGCCACGTACGGCTTCGCCGCGCGCTTCGAAATAGACTGCCTCCGCCAGGCATTTCTCCGACTTGGCGCGCGACTTCGCGTCGAACAGGCCGAGCCGCTCCGCCGGAGTCTTGGCGCGCTGGTTGTCGGCATTGACCTGCCCCTTCGGCGCGATGCTCTCGCCCATCTCGCCGGCCTTGACCGGCCCGTCGGCATCGACGGGCAATGACGTCATCACCTTCATGTCGGGATCCGGCGGCGCGGCCGGAGTCACGATCACCGGCTCCTCGCCGGGCAGCCAGCGCTCGATGTTCTCCGGCGAGCCGAGCGACGAACCAAAGAACAGGCTCGCCGTCTGGAACGAGAACGGATCGCTCGGTGCGGCTCCGCTGGCGGCGGGTGCCGGAGCCGCGGGCGCGGGCTTCAAATCGTCGAGCGGGTCGGCCTCGAGCGAAAGAGACACATCGTATTGCGGCAGCGATGACGTCGAATATTGCGGCAGCGGCGGCGCACGCAGCGCCTCCTGCAATTCAGGATCGAGCGGTGCGTTCTCGGCCGGCGCCTTGTCGGTCGTCTTCATGCCCTTGACCGACGAATTGGACGTTGCCGGATCCTCGTTCGGCGGTACGGCATTGGCGGGCGCGGCCGGATCCGGCTTTGCGACCACGAGACGATCGCCCTTCAGCGTGCGATCGACCTTGGGAAAATCGGATGCCTGGTAACGCGGCGGCGGCGCCGCGATCGGATTGCGCGTCACCGCCCCGGAGATATCGATGCCCTGATTATCGAGCCTTGCGAGCAGAAGCGTCGGCGCTTGCGGCGCGGATGTGCCGATCGGACGGCCGAAGCTGTAGGTGGCGACCTGGATGGAACCGACGGCGGACGCGAACACGCGCTTCTGCCAGCGCTCCGCGACGCCCGGCTGGCGGGCCAGCAGCGAGGCGATATCCTGATATCCGATCTCGGTCGGCATCAAAGCGAAGATGCTGAGACCGAGACCGAAGAGCGCAAGCCGTGCGCTCTTCGGCTGGTTACGCAACACAAACATCGTACGCTCACGCAACGCTTACAGAGTGCGATCGAACGCAGCAGACGCGCGCAATTCGATCCTTTTTGTAGCTAACCTGTTTAGGTTGCCGCGGAGTTAATCGGCGTTGCACGCGCGCTACACTCAAGCGGTCGTGGATTTTCGCGAGGTCACATCGCGCGCCTTGGTAAATGCGCGGCGCACGAAAGTCGTAAATGTCGCGTCAACGAAGATGGTGAACGAAGTGTTGAGGCGCATAACCGTCAATTCGATCGTCATTGCGAGCGCAGCGAAGCAATCCATCGCTCAACGCACGCGGAAGGATGGATTGCTTCGTCGCTTTCGCTCTTCGCAATGACGATGTCGGCAGCCCTCCAGAAACGAAGATGCCCGGGACAAGCCTGGGCATGACATCGCTTGGTTCGCCGTCAGAGGCGTTACGCCTGGCTCGCGATCGCCTTGCCGAGCGCGGCCTGCGCGGCGGCGAGGCGTGCGATCGGCACGCGATAGGGCGAGCAGGACACGTAGTCGAGGCCGACCTCGTGGCAGAACGCCACCGACGCCGGATCGCCGCCGTGCTCGCCGCAGATCCCGACCTTCAGGCTCGGGCGCGTCTTGCGGCCGCGCGTGACGCCGATCCGGACGAGCTCGCCGACGCCGTCGCGATCGACCGAGATGAACGGATCGATCTCGAGAATGCCCTTGGCGACATAGGTGCCGAGGAAGCTCGCGGCGTCGTCGCGGCTGATGCCGTAGGTGGTCTGCGTCAGGTCGTTGGTGCCGAACGAGAAGAACTCCGCGGTCTCCGCCACCTGGCCCGCCATCAGGCAGGCGCGCGGCAGCTCGATCATGGTGCCGACCTGGTAGCTCAGCTTGACGCCGGTCTCCTTCATCACGGCATTGGCGGTCGCATCGATGCGCGCCTTGACGAGATCGAACTCGGCCTTGGTCGCGATCAGCGGCACCATCACCTCGAGACCGACCGGCTTGCCGGTGCGCTTGCCGGCTTCGACGGCCGCCTCGAAGATCGCGCGCGCCTGCATCTCGGCGATTTCAGGGTAGGCGATCGCCAGACGGCAGCCGCGGAAGCCGAGCATCGGGTTGAACTCGGACAGCTCACGGGCACGATCGGCGAGCTTGCGCGGATCGGTGTTCATCGCGCGCGCCACTTCCTCGATCTCGGCCTGCGTGTGCGGCAGGAACTCGTGCAGTGGCGGATCAAGCAGGCGGATCGTGACGGGCAGGCCCTTCATGATCTCGAACAGCTCGACGAAGTCGGCGCGCTGCATCGGCAGCAGCTTCGACAGCGCGGCACGGCGCGACTGCTCGTCCTCGGAGAGGATCATCTCGCGCACGGTGCGGATGCGGGTCTCCTCGAAGAACATGTGCTCGGTGCGGCAGAGGCCGATGCCTTCGGCGCCGAACTTCACCGCGGTGCGCGCGTCATCGGGCGTGTCGCCGTTGACGCGGACGCCGAGCTTGCGGACCTGGTCGGCCCAGCCCATCAGCGTGCCGAACTCGCCGGACAGCTCCGGCTCGATCATCGGCATNNNGCATGCGGCCGGCCAGCACCTGGCCGACCGAGCCGTCGATGGTGATGACATCGCCGGTCTTGAAGGTGCGCTGACCCACGCTCATAGTGCCGCGACCGTAATCGACGCGGATGGTGCCGCAGCCGGAGACGCAGGGCTTGCCCATGCCGCGGGCGACCACCGCCGCGTGCGACGTCATGCCGCCGCGCGTGGTCAGGATGCCCTCGGCGGCGTGCATGCCGTGGATGTCTTCCGGGCTGGTCTCGATGCGGACCAGGATGACCTTGCGGCCATCGGCCTGCAGCTTGGCCGCTTCATCCGAGGAGAACACGATCTCGCCCGAGGCGGCGCCGGGCGAAGCCGGCAGACCGGTCGCGATCACGTCGCGCTTGGCCGCCGGATCGATGGTCGGATGCAGCAGCTGATCGAGCGAAGCCGGATCGATCCGCGTCACCGCGTCCTTCTTGGAGATCAGGCCTTCATTGGCGAGCTCGACGGCGATGCGCAGCGCGGCCTTCGCGGTGCGCTTGCCGCCGCGGGTCTGCAGCATCCACAGCTTGCCCTGCTCGACCGTGAACTCCATGTCCTGCATGTCGCGGTAGTGCTTCTCCAGCAGCGTGTAGATCCGCGTCAGTTCCTTGAACGCCTGGGGCATCGCGGCTTCCATCGACGCCTTGTCGGAGCCGCTTTCCTGGCGTGCTTCCTCGGTGATGTCCTGCGGCGTGCGGATGCCGGCAACGACGTCCTCGCCCTGCGCATTGATCAGGAACTCGCCGTAGAGCTTGCTCTCGCCGGTCGAGGGGTTGCGCGTGAAGGCAACGCCGGTCGCCGACGTCTCGCCCATGTTGCCGAACACCATCGCCTGCACGTTGACGGCGGTGCCCCAGGACTCCGGAATGTCGTGCAGCTTGCGGTAGGTCACCGCGCGCGCGTTCATCCAGGACGAAAACACCGCGCCGATCGCGCCCCACAGCTGGTCGTGCGGATCCTGCGGGAAGTCGTGGCCGGTTTCCTTCGCCACCGCTTCCTTGTACTTGCCGACCAGTTCGACCCAGTCGTCGCCGGTCAGGTCGGTGTCGAGTGAATAGCCCTGGCTGTCCTTGAAGGTGTCGAGGATGTCCTCGAAGTGATGATGCTCGAAGCCGAGCACCACGTCCGAATACATCGTGATGAAGCGGCGGTAGCTGTCATAGGCAAAGCGGCGGTCGCCGGAGAGCTCGGCGAGCGCTTCGACCGTCCGGTCGTTGAGACCGAGATTGAGCACGGTGTCCATCATGCCCGGCATCGAGGCACGTGCGCCGGAGCGGACCGAGACGAGCAGCGGGTTCTTGGTATCGCCGAACGACTTGCCGGTCAGCTTGCCGACATAGTCGAGCGCCTTCTCGACCTGCGCCTTCAACTCCTTCGGGTAGGACTTGCCGTGCTCGTAGAAATAGGTGCAGACCGAGGTCGGAATGGTGAAACCGGGAGGCACCGGCAGACCGAGATTGGCCATCTCCGCGAGATTGGCACCCTTGCCGCCGAGCAGATCGCGCAAGGTCGCCTGGCCCTCGGCCTTGCCGTCACCGAACGTATAGACCCACTTGCCCGCCTTGATTGCAGCGGGCGCAGTCTTCGCGGCCGGCGCCTTGCTGGCAGGCTTTGCCACCGGCTTGGCGGCGGTTTTCGGGGCGCTCTTCTTCAGGACCTTGCGTGCCTGCGGCACGGCCTTGCGGGCCGGCGCGGAGGGCTTTGATTTCGCTGCTATTTTCTCGGTAGTTTTCACGACAGTTTTCTTGGACTTCGCGACGGCTTTGGCCATGTCAGACAACAATCCGAAAAGAGGGGTCGAAGATGCGCGCCTTACACCATTTTGAGGGGTCCCGCGCAAGCCGCGAAACCCCGCTTTCCCGCTACATGTGCAGCCACCGAAGGAGGCCCATCCCGACCAGTCCGGTGAAGATGAGGTAGATGGCTACAATGAAGTTGAGGAGCCGCGGCATGATCAGGATCAATATGCCTGCGATCAAAGCCACGATAGCAGGCACATGCGCAGCGGTGATGACCATTGAAGTTTCTCCGGCTGAGATTTGAAGATCGAATCGAGGGCGGCAGTTTATCGGCTGGCGATGTTCCGACATCAAGACGCCCGTCGCGCCAACAGGTTCCCTTCCTCACGAAATTTGCCCGAAAATGCCGCGTATATGACAGCGGTTTTTCCGGAACATCGACGCGCAGGATGCATTGGCTCCCAGTGCGCGCTGGCGAATGCCGGCGTCTTGCAACATGAAAATGGAGCGAGCCATGCGAAACAGAATAATTGCCGTTGCAGCCATTGCCGCTGCGATCACGGTACCGGCTGTTGCCGCACAGGCCCAGACTGTCGGCGTCGTCCGCGGTGGTCCTCCGGTCGCAGTCGACGAGGACGGGGGAATCGCGGTCGAGCAGCGTCCGGCGTTCCGCGAATACATCGTGCGCGAGCGCGTTCCGAATTACACCATTCCGGATCGCGTCGTGGTCGGCACCGTGCTGCCGGAGATGGGCGTGACTTATTACGACGTGCCGCAACGCTTCGGTGCGACACCCTATCGCTACACGGTCGTGAACGGCGAGACCGTGCTGGTCGAACCGCGCTCGCGTCGCATCGTTCAGGTGGTCGATTAATGCACTAGCCTGAACGATCAGTCCGGGCCCGCGCAAGCGGATGTGCGCGAAGATCGAGCCGGACCAGAAAGCCCTGCCTGACCTCCCCTCAGGCAGGGCTTTTCTGTTGCGCGTTGTCCTGCTCAGGACTTGAGGATCGAGAGCAGCGTCGAGGTCGACTTGTAGCTCTTGATCGCGGCATCCTGGAAATCCGGCGTCCAGTTGGCCGCCTGCCGTTCTTCCGAGCTCATGGAGGAATACTGCTTGAGAATGCCGAGGCTGAACTGGCGCGGATCGCCGGCCGACAGGCTCTGCTTCAAGGAATCCAGCACGGCGAGCCGCGTCCGCGTGTTGAGTTCCTGCTTGGCCGCGTAGATCTCCTCGACGGAGAACTTCTTGTCCTGGTTCAGCGAGATCGCCGAGAGCGAGCGGTTGTCGAGCGAAGACAGATCGGCCAATTGTCCGGTCTTGCGCCTGGCATCGTAGACCAGTTCCTTGCCGTTGCTTGCCGCCTCGCCCTTCTGCCGGTCGAGGAACGCGCGCACGTCGCTCGCGACGCTGCTGAAGTCGCGGCTGTTGCCCTTCGCGGGAGGCGCGGTCCCCGCCAGTGCGGCGGCGATCGGGTCTCCGGTTATGCCTGACGGCGCCTTGGTCGGATCCTGCTGCGTCGCCTGATAGCCCTTCAGCACCGCGGCGCGCTGGCTGGCCCACGTTGCGGTGGCCTTCTCTTCCGCACTCGCGCCATCGAGATAATCGAGCGCCGCCTCGTAGCTGACGCTGTAGTCGCCGGTCAGGCGCGTGGTCGCAAGCGACGGCGCCAGCGCCGCATCGAAGCGCTGCTTCAATTCGCCGGCGGCGACCGCCTGCTCGTCCGGCGTGAATTTGCCGCCATTGTTGGTCGAGATCGCGAACAGCGAACGGCGGTCCAGCGACGAGAGGTCGACGGTCGTTTTGCCGTCGACGATCGGGCCTTTCACGCCGGCAACCGTATAGACACGATCGAGCGTGGTGCGCGCATCGCTGGTGACGGTCGCGAAGTCGGGCAGCGGCGCCTTGGCGAGCTGCGCGCGGGCAGCGTCCGACAGCGTCAGCGTGGTCGCCGAGTTGGGCGCCGAGAGATCGCCGGCCGTGCCGTCGCCGGACAGCGTCGCGGAGAGCGACGGCGTCGCCGCAGCCCGCGCATAGGCCGAGGCATAGGGATTGAGCGCGGTGCCGATCGAGGTCATCGGAAAGGTCCCTGCATTGGCGCGAGGGCGACTTCTTAAGAAATCGTTGATCTGTCAGGACCTTGGCAGGGCATGGTTAACAAATTGCAAATTGTGTCGGAATATTTCCAATGATTGCTTAGGAGCGTTTTCGAGCGAAGCGGATACCGGTTCGTGTGAAGAAAACGCGTCAAAACAAAAAGCTAGAGCCCCGTTCCGATCCAATCGGAACGGGGCTCTAGGAGCCCTTCCGGACGACGATGCGGTGAATGACCTTGCCGGAGGATGCGCTGACGATCTCCTGGTCGAGCAGCCTCTCCGCGGCCGCCAGTTCGGCCCGCACTTCGGCCGCGTCGAACGCGGCATAGAGCCGGCCGTGCGCATCGCGCAGATCGTCTCCGGCGGTCACCCGCCAGCTCAGATAGAAGATGCCGCCGGGCCTCACGATATCGAGCATGCGGCGG
This sequence comes from Bradyrhizobium macuxiense, assembly GCF_001542415.1. Classification (GTDB taxonomy): domain Bacteria; phylum Pseudomonadota; class Alphaproteobacteria; order Rhizobiales; family Xanthobacteraceae; genus Bradyrhizobium; species Bradyrhizobium macuxiense. The sequence goes on along the minus strand of NZ_LNCU01000010.1, from coordinate 46,444 downwards.
ACCGACGGCGCGATCAGCGCGTGGTCGAGATGCATGATCACGGTCTCGCACAGCACATTGTCAAAGCTACCGGGCGCGATGCCCTTCAGTTCAGGCAGTTCGGCGTGCGTGAAGCGCAACTGCGGATAGCGCGCGCGAGCTTCGGCCAGCAAGCCTTCGGAGGCGTCGTACCCTTCGGCAGGAAAACCGTTGGCGCTCAGCCATGCCACCTCGCGGCCGCTGCCGCAGCCGATATCGGCGGNCCGCCCCTGATGAAGAAGCGCGTGACGATCTCTTGCAAGTCGACCGGCGCCGGCTGGTCGTGCCAGTCCTGCGCAAACGCCGCCGCCTCCTTGTCGTAAGCGACGAGCGTTGCGCGGTCCATCGATCAGCCCTCGATCCTGGAGAAGTCCGCAACCGCGCGCGTCGCGGCGCGGATCTCGTTGAGCAGCTTCAGGCGGTTTTCGCGCACCTTCGGGTCATCGTCATTGACCTTGACCTTGTCGAAGAACGCATCGACCGCCGGGCGAAGTTTTGCCATCGCACTCATCGCGGCGGCAAAGTCCTCCTTGGCGACCGCGGTGGAGGCTTCACTCTTCACCTGGTCGATCGCCTTCGCCAGCGCCTTCTCTTCATCGAGCCTGTACAGCGCGGCATCGGGCGCGCCATCGAAGGTCCGCTTGTCCCTCTTTTCCTCGATCGCGAGGATATTGCTGGCGCGCTTGGTGCCTGCGAGCAGGTTCTTGCCGTCATCGCTGTCGAGGAATTTGCCGAGCGCCTCGACGCGGCGCACGACGAGCAGGAGATCGTCCTGTCCGCCGAGCGAGAACACGGCATCGACGAGATCGTGACGTGCTCCCTGATCGCGGAGCTGGACCTTCAGGCGGTCGGCGAAGAAGGCAAGCAGATCGTTCGGCACCGCTTCGGCATCGGCCTTGGTCGACAGCCCAAGCAAAGCCGATTTGGCGGTGTTCAGGACCGGCAGGCGCAGCGTGTTCTCGATGATCAGCCTGATCACGCCCAGCGCCGCGCGACGCAGCGCGTACGGGTCCTTCGATCCCGTCGGCTTCTCATCGATCGCCCAGAACCCCGCCAGCGTGTCGAGCTTGTCCGCCAGAGCCACCGCAATGCTCACCGGATCCGTCGGCACGCGATCGGTCGGCCCCTGCGGCTTCCAATGCTCCTCGCTCGCGGTAGCGACGGATACATCCTCGCCCTGCGCCAACGCGTAATACTTGCCCATCAAGCCTTGCAGCTCGGGGAATTCGCCGACCACTTCGGTCAGCAGATCCGCCTTCGCGAGGCGCGCGGCGCGCCTGGTCTTCTCGACATCGGCGCCGACCAGCGGCGCGATCTCGGCGGCGAGCCGCTCGATCCGCTTGATCCGCTCGGCCTGGGTGCCGAGCTTCTCGTGGAATACGATCTGCTCGAACTTCGGCAGCCGGGCTTCCAACTTCGTCTTGAGGTCGGTCTCGTAGAAGAACTTCGCGTCCGACAAGCGCGGCCGGATCACGCGTTCGTTGCCGGCGACGATGGTCTTGCCGCCGTCGGGCGCCTCGATATTGGCGGTCAGCACGAACTTGTTGGTCAGCTTGCCCGTCTTGGGGTCCTTGACCACAAAGCACTTCTGGTTGTTGCGGATGGTGGCGCGGATCACCTCGTCGGGGATCGACAAAAATTCCTTCTCGAACGATCCCATCATCACGACGGGCCATTCGACAAGGCCGGAGACCTCGTCGAGCAGCACCTGATCCTCGACCAGCTCGAGGCCTTGCGCGAACGCCAGCTCCTTGGCGTCATCGAGGATGATGTCCTTGCGCGCCTGCGGATCGAGGATGACCTTCGCCGCCTTCAGCTTGGCCTCGTAATCCTCGAATCGGCGCACCGGGATCGCTCCCGGCGCCATGAAGCGATGGCCATAGGTGGTCTGCCCGGCCTCGATGCCGTCGACGGAGAACTTCACGACATCGGGCTCTTCGGTCTCGAGCCCGAAGGTCGCAGTGATGGCATGCAGCGGGCGCACCCAGGTCAGCGAGCCTGACTTGGCCGAGCGCGCACCCCAGCGCATCGATTTCGGCCAGGGGAAGGTGCGGATGATCACCGGCAGTATCTCCGCGATCACGTCGATCGCGGGGCGGCCGGGCTTCTCGATCAGCGCGATGTAGAAGTCGCCCTTTGCATCTTTCTGGACCTTTGCCTCATCGAGCGACTTGAGACCAGTCGCTTTCAGAAAGCCCTGCACCGCCGCATCCGGGGCACCGATCTTTGGGCCGCGACGTTCAGTCTTCAGGTCGGGCTGGCGCACGGGAATGCCGTGCACGGTGAGCGCAAGCCGCCGCGGCGTCGCGAAAGCTTTCGCGCCTTCATAGACGAGACCTTCGGCGACGAGCTTGTCGGTCACCATGCGGCGCAGATCGTCCGCCGCCTTCGCCTGCATGCGTGCGGGGATTTCTTCGGAGAACAGTTCGAGGAGAAGATCGGGCATCAGACCGCCCTGCCCGTTTCAGTATGGATCCATGCCTCGCCGCAAGCCTTTGCGAGCTCGCGCACGCGCGCGATGTAGCTCTGGCGCTCCGTCACCGAGATGACGCCGCGGGCGTCGAGCAGGTTGAACACGTGGCTCGCCTTGATGCACTGGTCGTAGGCCGGCAAGGCCATCAGATGTTCCTTCGTGTTACCGCCCTCACGCCAGCCGGCGGCGAGATATTTGCGGCAGGCGTCCTCCGCCATCCTGAACTGCTCGAACAGCATCGCGGTGTCGGCAACTTCGAAATTGTGCCGCGAGTATTCCTGCTCGGCCTGCAGGAAGACGTCGCCATAGGTGACCTTCTCCGCGCCCTCGCGGCCGTTGAAGTTGAGGTCGTAGACGCGGTCGACACCCTGCACATACATCGCGAGACGCTCGAGCCCGTAGGTGAGTTCGCCCGCGACCGGCGCGCATTCGACACCGGCGACCTGCTGGAAGTAGGTGAACTGCGACACCTCCATGCCGTCGCACCAGCACTCCCAGCCGAGGCCCCAGGCGCCCAGCGTCGGGCTCTCCCAGTCGTCCTCGACGAAGCGGATGTCATGCACGGCGGAATCGATGCCGATCGCGGCGAGCGACTTCAGGTACAATTCCTGAAGGTTCGGCGGCGACGGCTTCATGATCACCTGGAACTGGTAGTAGTGCTGCAGCCGGTTGGGGTTTTCGCCGTAGCGGCCGTCCTTGGGCCGCCGCGACGGCTGCACATAGGCCGCATTCCAGGGCTTCGGCCCGAGCGCGCGCAGCGTGGTGGCGGGATGGAAGGTGCCGGCGCCCATTTCCATGTCGTAGGGCTGCAGGATGACGCAACCCTGCTCGGCCCAGAAGTGCTGGAGAGCCAGGATGAAGCCCTGGAACGATCGTTCCGGGCGCATGTGGTCAGGCAGGGCGTCCATCGTCAGTACAGGTCTCGCGAGGGGGGTGTGAAGCGCGCGAGACCGTATCGGCGACGGCCAATGGAATCAAGGCGATGGGCGGTGTTTCCGTCACCTCTTACCTCGCCCCGCTTGCGGGGAGAGGTCGAAATTCGCGCACAGCGCGAATTTCGGGTGAGGGGGATTCTCCGCGAACTCACGTTTATCGATTCTGCGGAAGCAGCCCCTCACCCCCGCCCTCTAAGAGCGAGCTTCGCTCGTCTCGACCCCGCAAGAGCGGGGCGAGGGAGATCCGAGCCCTAGCCCGGGCGATAGGCCCCGGTCACGGGGTCGCGGCGCAGGGTCTTGATTTCGCTCGCACGCGCGGTCTCGGCCACGCGCTCGAGCCGCGCCTCTTCCAGTTCCTGGTTGATCCGGACGGCGGTCCTGTACGCCCAGCGGACCACGGCCAGGCCACCCAGGACGCCTGCAAATGCGATCAGCGGCGGCATCGGTCGATCCTTGTCGTTCACGTCGATCAGGCCCCCAATGACTAGTATTCTCCCTTAACCCGGCTCGAGCCGCAATCGCACTTTTAGGGCTAAATGGCGCGCTCAAATCCACGTGTTCAGAACCCGAATCTGGCCCAAATCGCCCTGGTTTCCAGCGCCGAGATCAATTCGTCCGGCAGGCCGCCGATCCCGTCCAAAGCCGCCAGTGCCCCCGGGGCCCGCC
>NZ_LNCU01000010.1:0-42344 GCF_001542415.1 Bradyrhizobium macuxiense | reverse complement strand
AGGCCGGACAGCATGCCGCTGGCGGGCGCGATCACGGGGGTCAGCACCTTATCGCCGTAGCGGGCGCGCAAGGTCGAGCGGAGGTCGCCGATGCCGTCGGCGAGCCCGAGCCCGACCGCGGTGTCGCCCGCCCAATATTCGCCGGTGAACAGCACGTCGTCGGCGCCGGTCAGGCGGCCGCCGCGGCTCTGCTTGACCAGCGCAATGAAGATCGCGTGGATCTCGCGCTGGATCGACTTCAACCGGGCGACGTCATCAGGATTCTCCGGCAGGAACGGATCGAGCATCGCCTTGTGGCTGCCTGCCGTATAGAGCCGGCGCTCGACCCCGATCTTCTTGATCAGCCCTTCGAGGCCGAAGCTGCCGCCGACCACGCCGATCGAGCCCAGGATCGAGGACGGGTCGCAATAGATCTCGTCGCCGGCGCAGGCGATCATGTAGCCGCCGGAGGCCGCGACGTCCTCGACGAACACCAGCACCGGCAGCTTCTTCTCCGCGGCCAGCTGGCGAATGCGCAAGTAAATCTGCCGCGACTGCACCGGCGAACCGCCGGGCGAGTTGATCACCAGCGCGACCGCCTTGGCATTTCGAGTGCCAAACGCGCGCTCCAAGAGCTTGGCGACACCGGCGAGCGTCATGCCCGGACGCAATGGCGTCACCGCGCCGATCACGCCCGCCAGCCGCACCACCGGCACGACGGCGACGCCGCGCCTGAACCGCGCCGGAAGGACGCCCTGCATCCGCTCGACCAGTCCAGGCTTCGCTGCGCGATCACTTATTTGTTCACTCATGCCGTTACCTTGCGTTTGCCTCAAGCGATATACGAAAGAGGCGAGGTCATTCTATTGAGCCGCCGGCGAATGGCCGCCTAGCCGCTCTCTCCATATAGCCGTTTGCGATATATAGCCGTTTGCGATCCGGGCTGCCCATGGCGCGGCCTTTGTCATTTCCCGGCGGTAGATCGCCGTCCATGCGCCTGCGCCACCGGCCGGGGATCGTCCCCCGGCATCGCTCTAGGACCGGCGCGCCTTCTCCTCCGCCGATTGCGCGAGCTTTCGCCATTCCTCGGCGGCCTGCAACCAAGCTTCCTTCGCACTTGAAGCCGTGGCCTTGGCCGCCTCTTCTTCACATTCAGCGGCCTTCTGGCGGAAACGTTCGGAGTCGGGCGTCGGCATGCGTTGGGTCGGCTAACGGGCGGGAAGAGGACCGACGTTAGCTGCTCGGCACGATCCATCGCAGCCGTATGACTACGGTGATCTTTCGGGAGCGAATGCCTCACACGGTTGGATTTCGCATATACGCAGGCGGCCATTCTTGGTAAAAAGTGATTAGCTCGTGACCGAGCAGAAGGAGGCCATCGCCATGCGCCTTCACACCTATCGGGACGAAAACCACTCCAGACATTTCGATCTTAGCGGCGGACGGAGCCACCCGTGGACGATTGACTTGGTCACGGTGACAGCCGAGGCCGTCCTTGTGGCGGGTCTCGCCTGCGCCCTCGTGGCGCAGTTGGTCTACTAAAGCGCGATGAGATTGGGTTGAATCGTCATCGCGCCTTGGCTCTTTGTTTGAGCATGATCTTTTCGGAAAACCGCTTCACGCTTTTCCGGATCATGCTTTGGCAAAGTCGGAGGGGCCGTCTCTATCGCAGGGCCCGTCGCAGCGCCCGGATGATCGTTGAACCGACTTGCGCAAAAGCCCGACCGTCGAGCAGAGCGGCCGGGCGAATTGCAAAATCTTTGGTGAGAGCGGCGACGGCGACGAGTGTCCGCTCCGTGTTACAGGCAATGGAAGCCGCGCAATCTGTTCTTGCGTAATCATTTGGCTATCGACGGGGCGCCCAAGCCAGTTAGCGTATTGCATTCCGCCGAGCCCTTCTATCAAAATAACTGCTTAGGGAGGCTGCCCATGCTCACTGCGGATCGGTTTGACAGTCGGACTTTCGCCAACATGGAAGTCGCGCTGGAAAGGGCCTTGTCAGCATCTGCCAAAGGGCACCGACGACCATAAGGCCCGCCGTTACATCGCGCGCCGGATTATCAAATGCGCGGAGGGTGGCGATCGAACCCTTGGCGGCCTCACAGAAGCCGGGCAAGCGGCTGTATCGGAACTCACGTCGAACAAGGCTGCATAGCCGAGGCCGTCTCTCAAGTTCACCGCCCGAAGAACTGTCGGCACTCAGGCCGGTCGTACGTTGCCGCTAGGACCTCGCAGCGCGGCCTCCAGTTCAACAATGATGTCGTGCAGGAGTGTGTGTGCGAGCGGATCAGTCACCTCGCGCTCCATCATGCGATAGCGCATGATACGGTCTTGAAGCTCTCGTCGTTCCTCGTCGTCCATAACGCGCTCCGCAATCGAGCCAGACGCCGAACGAGGACGATCGTTGCAGGGAACTTGGGAAAACTTTAGTCGGAATTCAGGCGTCCCGTCTGTGTTAGACGGTATGCTTAACTGGGCGGCTGCAATTCGGCCGACGCCATCCACCGGCTCGATCGAAGCGCCGCTTCGATCTGCCGCAGCCTTCGCCCAATCAACTCTCGCTCTTGATCGTACCTCGCACTTTTCAGTTGCTCTTGAAGCCGCGTCTTTTCCGAGGACAAAAGGTCATGAAACGTAAGGGGGATAGAGCGTTTGCGGGGCATCGCTCTCTCCTGCGTTGCGTTAGGCGAGAGAGCGCCGCTGGTTCTCTCAGCCACCGGCGCCAGGGTCATTGCCGGTGGTGACAGTTAACGAATGTGCCGCCAGAACGGTTCGTGTGGGAACCGCGAAACTGATGGTTCCGTGCGACGGCATTCAAAACAGTCCGATCAAGGCGAAAATTGCGACCTCGATCAAGAAAGCCGCGCTCATGGTGGCGACGGTGAGAAATACGTCACCCGGTGAAAGACGGGTCATAACGCGCCTCGCAACCTGCGAAGCCCCTAAGCCAAACTCCCGAAGGCGAATACGTTTCGGTTCCTAGCCTCGAGGATGCCCTTATCGTATTTCGAGCTCGCGGATGGCCTGAGCCGAAATCTCGGCACAGTCCTTGATGCCGGTGTGCGCGACCTTGATGACCGTTTTCGCGATCATCTCCGTCAACGGATCATCACCATCCCTAACCGAGAGCATCCGTAGCGTTTGGTCGTAAGCCTTTGCGATCCGGTTGGCATCCTTAGGTGGCATGGTGTCGATTTGTAAGTGCAAATAGATGGACATCTCTTGCGCTCCCAAGCCGGTGCAAGAGGCTACCACGGGAACCGAGGGTCTAGGCGAAAAATCGGAACTCTCGGAGAGCCGAGCTTACGGCATGCTGTGCGCGAGCGGACCGGACTTCGCGGCTTTCTTCGGCGGAACGGCGGCCCAACAGCCGCTCTGGCTAGAGAATCCAGTTTTTGTACCTTATCGGGAACTTCGTTCACGGCCGGAGAACTACGGAAGCAATCCTTACTCTTTCTCTTGGGGGAAAGGTTCTCGGGTCGGGGCAGCCGGGGAGCATATCAGGCGTGCGATCTGGGCCACTTCGCGGGCTTGAACTCGCCGACCAGCCGATCACCCGCCCACAGTTCGATCTGATGCTTGTCCGCAAGAGCCTCTGCCCGTTCCTTGGCCACAGCTTCGTCGAGGCATAGCAGGTCTATGCGATTGGCGATGCGCCCGTCTGGATCGAGAATGTATGCGGCGAAGCTGCGCATGATCATGACCAAGGTTCCCCATTTAACGGCTGCTGGAACCATTGGTTCCGAAGTATCAAGGGAAGCAATGTCGACCCTCGGTCTTCAACCGATGCGGATGAGGGTCCAACCAATGGCGAGGGCAAAGCCGCCGCCGCGCCCGGCCCGAAAGAGGCCGGCCTTACTTCAATCGATAAACGTCCCCGGGATTGAGGTTGAGTGTTTCAAACGTTTGCCGCTGATTGCATCCCAATTCAATATCCACCACTTCGGCGGTCCAGCCTTCCGGGACGGCGGCGAGCACCAGCGTCAGGGCCTGATCTGGCTTAGCAAATGCTATCCAGATTTGCTGATCCGGCGAAAGATCATCCGCCGTCACCTCAACGACAGTAAATGAGTGGCCGAAGGATTCTGCCATAGCGCTCAATGCCAGGGCGGGCAGCTTGTTTCCTAACTGGAAATGTCTCTTCCCGGAGACCCGGTCTCACGAAAGAATGTTGGCTGATGAGGGAGCTACGCATTGCGCTGGAGGCAATGCCGTTACCTCGAATTAACCACTTCTTATCACGCCACTGTCATTGGAAAGCGCGGAACGCCTTTTGCATTGTGTCCGTTGGGGCTGCAATGCGCAGCGGAGAGAGCGACATGAAAATCTATCTGCTGATTTTGCTGATGGGTACACTGCTCACCGCAATCCATTTCACGTCCAGGCCCGAGCGCCAGTCGGAAACGGCTCCGCAGTAACGCCGATAAACTGACGAACATCGGCAGCCGCGGCTGCGCTTACCGCCGCGCCAGCGGCAATCCTTCCTTTCCAGCCAATATCTCCTGCACCCATTTGTTGGGCACACCTGACGCATCATTGAGCAACAATGCGGCATGCAGGCGCGTCGGTGCCCGTCCACCCTTGGTGGCGCGAACCAGGATGCGGATTGCCGGCGACGCCGCCTCGGCGTGAACCGGCAATATCTCAACACCGCCGAAGCCGCGACCAAGCGCCGCCAGAACCTCGGCGATCCCGTCGGCCCGCCAGATCATCGCAAGCTGCCCGTTCGATTTCAGGATCCGCCGCGCGACATGAATCCAGCTCTCGAGCGTGGTCGCGGTCGCGACATGGGCGCGCTCCCGCACGCTATCAGGCGAGGCGCGATGCCTGGTCGGATCGTTGAACGGCGGGTTCATCAGCACGACGTCGGCACTATCGGGGCCAAGGCCGGCTACGGCGAATGCTGAGGCCTCCGCCTCGACATCGAGCACCATCACATCGGCCGTGATCGCGTTGGCGCCGGCATTATTCCGCGCGAGTTCGGCCAGGGTCGGGTCGATCTCGACCAACACGAGATGGATGCCGCCGACCCGTCGGGCGACGGCGAGCCCGGCCGCGCCGACCCCGGAGCCGAGATCGACCACCCGATCGCCCGGCTGCGCCGGGGTGGCCGCGGCCAGCAGGACCGCATCATGGCCGGCGCGATGGCCGCTGCGCGGCTGCCGCAACAGCAATTGCCCGCCGAGGAAGCCGTCCTCGGTGACGGCGGTGGCTGGAGACTCCTCTTTTGACGCGTTTTCTTGACGCAAACCAGGGTCCACTTCGCTTGAAAACACTCTAGATCATGATGCGATTAAACAGAATCGCATCACGATCTCATCTCTTTGTTTGAGCATGATCTTTTCGGAAAACCGGTTTCCACTTTTCCGGATCATGCTCTACTCATCGGCCCGCAATTCGTGGCCAAGACCGGCCTCGGTCAGAAGCTGGCGCGCCTGGTGGTTGTCATCTTCATGCACCAGGATCCGGCGCGGCAGGACGCCGAGCGAGCCCTCGATGATGCTCATGTTCTGGTCGAGCACCAGATGGTGGATGTTAGCGCCGTCGAGCAGTGCTCCGACCGCGGAAACCAGCACCATGTCGTTGGTCCGCACCAATTCTCGCAAATCACGCACTCCTCTGGCCCGGCTGTCAGACCACTGCGACACATGTCAACAATTTCGTGGCCTTGCCGCTTCACTGCGCAGTTTCTATTGTTATAGCTGAGGATAGTGCGAATTCGGCAAAATTGGAGACCAGCGTGGCGGTTATTGTACCCTTCGAAAGCCCGTCTAATGCTTCGATCGACGGGCTGGTGGGACTTGTCGCCGCCGATATGGAGCGCGTCAACGCGACGATCATCTCGCGGACCGGCTCCGAAGTCACCATGATCCCAGAGGTTGCCAACCACCTGATCTCCTCCGGGGGCAAGCGGCTGCGCCCGATGCTGACGCTGGCGATGGCCCAGCTCTCCGACTATTCCGGCGACGGCCATATCAAGCTCGCCGCTGCGGTCGAGTTCATGCACACCGCAACCCTGTTGCATGACGACGTGGTCGACGAGAGCGAGCTACGCCGCGGCAAGCTGTCGGCGCGGATGCTGTGGGGCAATGAGGCGAGCGTGCTGGTTGGCGACTTCCTGCTCGGCCAGGCATTCCGGATGATGGTCGAGGTCGGCTCGCTGCGCGCGCTCGACATCCTCTCGGCCGCCGCCGCGACCATCGCCGAGGGCGAGGTGATGCAGCTTGCCGCCGCCAAGAACACCGCGACCACCGAGGACGAATATCTTGCCGTGATCAGGGGCAAGACCGCCGAACTGTTCGCCGCCGCCTGCGAGGTCGGCCCCGTGATCGCCAACCGGCCCAAGGCCGAGCAGACCGCCTGCCGTTCGGTCGGCATGAATCTCGGCATCGCCTTCCAGCTCGTCGACGACGTGCTCGACTATGGCGGCAAGTCCGCCAAGCTCGGCAAGAATGTCGGCGACGATTTCCGCGAGGGCAAGATCACCCTGCCCGTGGTGCTCGCCTTCCGCCGCGGCAATGACTCTGAGCGCAAGTTCTGGATCCGTGCGCTCGAGCGCGGCGAGATCGGGGCGAACGACCTCGATCACGCGATCGGCCTGATGACCAAGCACCGCGCCCTCGAGGACACGATCAGCCGCGCCCAGCACTACGGCGCGATGGCCGTCGACGCGCTCGCGCTGTTCGCGCCCTCGCCGATGAAGACCGCACTGGAAGAGGTGGTCGCGTTCTGCTTGGCGCGGTCGCATTAGGCGCGTAGGCACGCCGATAGCCCCGTATGCGGTGTCGTCCCCGCGAAAGCAGGGACCTATACTCCGCGGCGGGTGTTGTTGACGAGACTCGTCATTCCAGCATCGATCACCAATGACCATTCGTGGTTATGGGTCCCTGCTCCCGTGCGCAATTGCGCACTAGGCAGGGACGACAGCGGTGGACTCCGGGACAACCCGCCAAACAACGCGGTGTCATCACCCGCGCATGCGGGCATGCGGGTGATCCAGTATTCCAGAGACGCTGCTGCTTGAACCGAGAGGCCGCGGCGTACTGGATCGCCCGGTCGAGGCCGGGCGATGACAGCGCGTAGGATGGGTGGAGCGCAGCGATAGCCATCGACTCTGATCCGCAAGTCGAATGATGGGTTTCGCTTTCGCTCCACCCATCCTACGAATTGCCGCCCTACTCCCTGACCGGCACCCAGATCTCCAATCCGCCATGGCCGGTGCTCGGGTTGAAGCTTTCGTCATAGCGCTCGAAGTTCGGGGCGTCCGCGACATTCATGCCGGATTGCGGCAGCCAGCGATTCCAGATCGTGTTGACGGTGCGGCGGATGGTGGAGATGTGGTCGGTGTGGGTGAACACGACGTATTTCTGCTCGGGGATGCGGACGCGCGCGAATTCGCGCGGCAGGTCGGAGAAGTCGGCGACCTCGACGCCGGCGATGTAGTCGAAATTGCCCGCATCGTCGCCGTTGCAGCAGACGCCGTAGGCCACCTTGCCGATCTGGCGCGGGATATTGGCGCGTTGCAGGTGGTAGTCCTGCCACTGGCTCGGAATGCCGGCCGTGCTGCCGTTGGCGTGGTTGTAGCGCTCGCCGATGCCGGCGACGAGGAACGCCTTGCCGGTTGCGATGCGCGGCGGATCGATATGATCGAGGGCTGTCGAGATCATGGTAATCGGCTCCTGCAGCTTGAGCGTCTTCAGGCACGGCGTCGCGCGCACCGTCTCGGGCGTGAGGCCGAAATGGTCCCGGAAGGCGCGGGTGAATGCTTCGTGGGAGCCGTAGTCTGCATCCAGCGCGAGGCTGAGGATATCTGGCGCACCGGCCGCGAGCTGCCGCGCCGCCTCGCTGAGACGGCGAGCGCGCACATAGCGCATCACCGAAAACCCGGTGGCCTCCGCGAACGCCCGCACCAGATGGAAGCGTGAGACGCCGGCAACGCCGGCGATCTCGTCGAGCGTCAGCGGCGCGCCGAGATGGCTTTCGATGTACCAGAGCGCTTTCTGGGCTGGGTTCATGGACGACGGCTTTTCCCTTGAGAAGCGCCGGCATCATGCCGGGATGCCGCGCGCGCTGCTTGACAATCCTTGCTGCTCGACCCGCCGAAATTGCGGTTCCGCTCCACGGAAATTTAGCCCAAAGGCGTCGCTGGTCACATGGTCTCAATCGTGCATACTCACGGCTGCATCGATCCGACGGCTCACCAAGCTGCCCGAAAATCAAGACTGCAAGAGCCGCGGCCAGCATGTCAGGGAGGACAATGATGCACCACCGACTCTTGAGCTATGCCCGATCCGTCGCGCTTGCGGGATGCCTCGTCATCGCCGCGAGCGCGGCCAACGCACAAAAGAAATACGATCCGGGCGCGACCGACACCGAGATCAAGGTCGGCAATATCATGCCCTATTCAGGCCCGGCATCCGCCTATGCCACGATCGGCAAGACCGAGGCGGCCTATTTCAAGAAGCTCAACAGCGAAGGCGGCATCAACGGCCGCAAGATCAACTTCATCTCCTACGACGACGGTTACAGCCCGCCGAAAATGGTCGAGCAGGCCCGCAAGCTCGTCGAGAGCGACGAGGTGCTGCTGCTCTTCAATCCGCTGGGCACGCCGGGCAACACGGCGATCCAGAAATACATGAACGCCAAGAAGGTGCCGCAGCTCTTCGTCTCCACCGGTGCGGCCAAGTGGAACGACCCGAAGAACTTCCCGTGGACCATGGGCTGGCAGCCGAGCTACCAGGTGGAAGCGCGCATCTACGCCAAGTACATCCTGCAGAACTATCCCGGCAAGACGATCGGCGTGCTCTACCAGAACGACGATTTCGGCAAGGACTATTTGAACGGCCTGCACGAGGGTCTCGGTGATCAGGCCAAGAAGCTGATCGTGGTCGAATCCGCCTACGAGACGACGTCGCCGACCGTGGATTCTCAGGTGGTGCAGATCAAGGGCGCCAATCCCGACATCTTCGTCAACATCGCGACGCCGAAATTCGCAGCGCAGGCGATCAAGAAGGTGGCCGAGCTGGACTGGCATCCGGTCCAGTTCCTGACCAACGTCTCCGCGTCGATCGGCGGCGTGATGAAGCCGGCCGGCTATGAGGCGAGCCAGGGCGTGCTCTCCACGCAGTATCTCAAGGATCCCAAGGACGCGGACTGGAAGAACGATCCAGCCATGAACGAATGGCGCGCCTTCATGGCGAAGTGGTATCCCGAGGGCGACCTCGACGATGCCGCCACCGTGTTCGGCTATGGCGTCGCCAAGGGTCTCGAGCAGGTGCTGCGGCAATGCGGCGACAATCTCACCCGCGAGAACGTGATGAAGCAGGCCGCCAGCCTGAACTTCGAGATCGGCATCTATTTGCCGGGAACGAAGATCAAGACCAGTGCCGACGACTATGCTCCGATCGAGCAGCTTCAGATGATGCGCTTCAAGGGCGAGAGCTGGGAGCGGTTCGGCCCGGTCATGAGCGGCGAGAAGAGCTCGTAAGTTCCCGCGGAGACTGCCGTGATTGCGAGGAACTCGCGACAGAATTGCAAAGCAATTTTGCGCTGAAGCGACGAAGCAATCCATTTTTCCGTTTATTCGGATAGAATGGATTGCTTCGCGGAGCCTGTCATCGGGCGCGCATTCGCGCGACCCGTTGGCTCGCAATGACGAGATGGTGACACTTGCGGAAGAAAGGCAACAACAATGAAAATCACCGACGTCCGCGCCCACCATATCCGCATCCCCTATGACGCAGGCCCGGCGAGTTTCCGCCAGGGCGCATCTGCGATCTCGGCACTCGACATGGTCATCGTGGAGGTTTCGACCGATGCTGGCCTCACTGGCTGGGGCGATGCCTTCGCCTATGTCTGCCCGAAGACGAGCAGCATGGCGGTGACCGAAATGATCGCGCCGCAAGCCCGCGGCCTCGAGGTTCCGGACGCAGCGGGCATTCCCGCCGTCATGGAGCAGATCCAGCGCAACCTGCATCTGTTCGGCCGCTATGGCATCACGATGTTTGCGATCTCGGCGCTCGACATCGCGCTGTGGGATCTCGCGGGCAAGGTGAAGCGCGTGCCGCTGCATCAGCTGATCGGCGGCGCGAGACGCAAGACGATTCCGGCCTATGCAAGCCTGATGCGGATCGGCAATGCCGGGCACATCGCCGCCGAATGCAAAAAAGCGATCAAGCTGGGCTATTCAGCGATCAAGCTGCACGAGACCACGATCCCCGCCGTGACCGCCGCACGCGAGGCGATTGGCCCTGACGTGCCGCTGATGGTCGACATGAACTGCCCGCTCGATGGACCGGCAGCGATCCAATTCGCGCGCGAATGCAAGCAGGCGGCGCCGATGTTCCTGGAAGAACCGGTGTGGCCGCCCGAGGATTTCGCGACGCTGGCGGAGGTGCGCAAGGAAGGCCGGCTCGATATCGCGGCCGGCGAGAATGCCTGCACGGTGCATCAATTCCGCCAGATGATGACGGCCGGCGCGGTCAGCCATGCCCAGCCGTCGGTGATCAAGGTCGGCGGCGTCACCGAATTCCTCAAGGTCGCGGTGCTCGCCGACGAGTTCGGCGTCCAGGTGATTCCGCATTCGCCCTATTTCGGGCCCGGCTTCCTCGCGACGCTGCATCTGATGGCAGTGCGCGACGAGGGCCTGATCGAGGTGTTCTTCATGAAGCGCCCCGCCTGCCTGTGGGGCGACCGTATCGATGTCGACGCCAGAGGCCATGTCGCCGTGCCGCACGGCCCCGGGCTCGGCTATGAGCCGGATCGCGACGTGATGGAGAAGTACCGGGTGGCGTGAGTGGCCGCCTCAACCGTCATTGCGAGCCAACGGGTCGCGCGAATGCGCGCCCTATGGCAGGCTCCGCGAAGCAATCCATCTCTCCGCAAGCGGCAAAATGGATTGCTTCGTCGCTTCAGCGCATTGCAATTTTGTCGCGAGCTCCTCGCAATGACGATCTCTACTTCGTCCCCTCTTTCGCCGCAGGCGCTGCATCCTTCGCCGCCGGCGCGTCGGCTTTCTTCTTCATATCATCGGCCAGCTTGATCTGCGCGGTCTGCAAGTCGCCGACGAGCTTCTGCAAGCTCGCGACCGAGCTCTTCAGACTATCGATCTGGCGATTGGCGGCATCGAGCTTCTGCTGGTGATCTGATGTGAGCTTGTTGATCGTCTTCTGCAGGAACTCGACATTGCTCTGCAGGCAGCTGGTGCGCCGCTCCATGGTTTTTTCCACGGTGCAGATTTCGATGCCGGGAACATCCTGCGCACGCGCTGATCCGACAATGCCGAACGCAGGCAACACGAGCATGGCAACAGCAGTACGAGCGATCATCATCATTCCCAATCCGGTGCGCAGTTCACAGCTTTGTGCTTCCGATGCCGAAAGCAAGGCAGACATACCATACTGAAACCGCATTCAACCTGTGTGCTTTGCCTATTGCGAGGAACTTCTCGTGGGGACGGGGGTCTTCGGAACTTGTTTGGTTCGACCCTGTTGGCTCGACCTTGGGCAGTGGAGACAGATCACATGGCAACGCGCGAAAAACGGCTGGCGCAATTCGATGGCAACGGCGCACCTTCGCCAGACCAGTGCGTGGAAGTGCTTTGCGAAGATCATAGCGGGACCTATCAATTGCCGTTCGCCTGCCGTTTCATCGACGGGCAGTGGCGCAATGATACAACCGGCGGCGCTTTGGAGGTCAATGTCATCGCCTGGCGCAAGCCGCGCGAGAAACAAGCGGGTCTGGTTTAGATCGGTTCTGCGAACCGGCGCCCGCCCCGCTCTTGGCATTCGAGCATAATCTCCGCGGCAAGCGCGTCGCGTTTGTCGCGGAGAGAGCCTCTCCCCAGTATGCGTGTGACCGGCCGCACAGCCGGGTGGCGCGCGATGCGACGCGCTTTGTTCCAAAACGCGACGCGATCGCGCGACGTCTTAAGATTCGGAACGCGGACGGAACGAATCGCGTCCGAATCACTGATCGAGCGGCGTACGCTCTTGTTCACGGCTAGATGTGGTCATCAGGCCGAGGCAGCGCACCACATACAGAAGCATCACGATCGGCCGCAGCCAGCGACCGATAACAAAGGTTAATTCCTCCGCGGACGACATCGCAGTTTCTCCTCGGCGATCATTTCCACGGCGTGACCGGCGGCATCGTCTCGGTCGCCGGCGCCACATCCACGGTCTTGAAATCGGCGGGGCTGACGATTTCGAGGTATTCCATGTCCTGCGAATAATCGAACAGATAGTGGGTGATGCCGGGCCGCTGATGCACGACGTCGCCGGCCTCGACCAGCGTCTCCTTGTCGTCGTACATGAAGCGCGCCCAGCCCTTGGTCATGATGACGATCTGGAAGTCGCAGAGATGCTTGTGCCAGCCGGTGCCCTGCTCCGGCGGCAGGTCGGGGTTGGCCTTGACCAGATGGCAGATCACCTGCCCGCCGGTCGCATCGGCGATGCCGAGGTCGCGATACAGAAAGAAGTCGCGCAGACCCCCGCCCTTGAACTCGGTGTCACCGGGTTTGACGTGAGAGAATTTGCTGACGACGGCGTGCTGGTTCATGGAAGCCTCCACGTTCTCGTTGCGCGAGATCGCGGCGTGGCTCAGCGTCCAAATTTTCGGCAGCGTCGCATCGTCGCGGTCACAGCTCGACGATGACCATGCGAAATCCTTGCCAGCTACGCCGGTCTGCGGCGAAACGGCCCATCGCCATCGCCGGAAGCATTTGCTGCTGGCCATGAATCTGCTTTGCGCAAGTTCCGCGACGCGGCTGGCTGAGCTCCGCCGTGGCAACAGCACCGATCGCCGGCGGCTTGTCCGTTGAGCAGAACCTGCCCGCCGCGTGAGCCACTGAAGCGGGCACGGCCCGCGGCGCACTGCCTAATATTCGACCTCGAGCTCCTCGACGTCGGCCGGCTCGGCCTTCGCCGCCGCGATCCAGTCCTGCATCTCGGGCATCGTCATGATGGTCTCGGCATAGGCCGTGAGGGCGGGCTCGAGCTTCACGTCATAGGTGATGCAGCGGGTGACGACGGGCGCGTACATCGCGTCAGCCATGGTGCGGCGCGCGCCGAACAGGAACGGTCCGCCTGAGGCGCCGAGGCAATCGCGCCAGATGGTGGCGATGCGGTCGATATCGGCCTGTGCGCGCGACCAGATCTTGAAGCCGGGAAAGTGCCCCTTGAGGTTGACCGGAAGCGAGGCCCGCAACGTCGTGAAGCCGGAGTGGATTTCGCCCGAGATCGAGCGGCAATGCGCGCGCCGGATCCGGTCGTCCGGCAACAGTCCGGCATGCGGCAGGATCTCGTTGAGATATTCGGCGATCGCGAGCGTATCCCAGACGGTCGCGCCCTCATGGCGCAGGCAGGGCACCAGGATCGAGGATGACAGCAGCAGCAATTCGGCCCGCGCCGACGGGTCGTCGGGCGCGGTGACGATTTCCTCGAACTCGAGCCCTGCGAATTTCGCCAGCAGCCAGCCGCGCAAGGACCAGGACGAATAGTTCTTGCTGCTGATGGTGAGTGTTGCCTTCGCCATACCGGTTCCTCACGCCCGAACGCCTCCCCGCGGCCCGCGCGACCCAAGGTCTGGGCGGCCGTCATTTTCGCAGCAAGCCACGTGCCAATTTGCCGGGCGGTCGCCCCGCTCTGGCGTCGATATTGCATGGCACGCCAAGCCAGGGGCGGACGCGTATGATGTCGATGATGTATCAGGCCTATCAGAACCACATGGACCTCACGGCGCCATGGCGGACCGGGGCCGCGGCGGCGCTGAGATATCTCAATCTGGTGCCGCGAGGCGCCTCCGGCCGGCTGGCCGCCGCGCTCGAGCTGATCTCCCGCTCCAGCCTGACCTACACGCGCCCCCCTTACGGCATCGGCAGCGTGACGGCCGGCAACAGGGAATTCGAGGTGACCGAGGAGGTCGCCTATGCGACGCCGTTCGGCTCGCTGCTGCATTTCCGGAAAGTGGACGGACCGGAGCAGCCGCGGCTATTGCTGGTGGCGCCGATGTCCGGCCATTTCGCCACGTTGCTCCGCGGCACCGTGAAGACGCTGCTGCAGGACCACGACGTCTACATCACCGACTGGCACAATCCGCGCGACATCCCGCGCGAGGACGGCCGCTTCGGGCTTGAAGACTACACCGACCACCTGATCGACTTCCTCGGCCAGCTCGGCCCGCGCGCGCATATGGTCGCGATCTGCCAGCCCTCGGTGTCGGCGCTCGCGGCCGCCGCGATCATGTCGGAGGACAACCACCCGGCGCGCCCGGCGTCGCTGACGCTGATGGCCGGGCCGATCGACACCCGGATCCAGCCGACCAAGGTCAACCAGTTCGCCACGAGCAAGCCGATCAAATGGTTCGAGGATAATCTGATCAACTACGTGCCCGTGCAATGCAAGGGCGCGCTGCGCCAGGTCTATCCCGGCTTCGTGCAGCTCACGGCCTTCGTGTCGATGAACCTCGAGCGCCACATCAAGCAGCACATCGAGCTCGCCCGCCATCTTGCCAAAGGCGAGACCGAGAAGGCGGAGGTGATCAAGACCTTCTACGACGAATATTTCGCCGTGATGGACCTGCCGGCGGAGTTCTACATCGAGACGGTGCGCGACGTGTTCCAGGAGCATCTGCTGCCGCAGGGCAGACTGATGCATCGTGGCCGGCCTGTGAACCCGGCCGCGATCAGGCGCATGGGCCTGATGACGGTGGAAGGCGAGAAGGACGACATCTGCTCGATCGGCCAGACGCTCGCAGCGCAGGACCTCTGCACCGGCGTGCGCACCTATCGCAAGATGCATCACATGCAGGCCGGCGTCGGGCACTACGGCGTGTTCTCGGGCAAGCGCTGGACCAACGAGATCTACCCGCTGCTGCGCGACTTCGTGCATGTGAATTCGTGAGGGGTTGCGCCCTGGCCTCACGTCATTGCGAGCGTAGCGAAGCAATCCATCGCTCCGCACACGCCCGAAAGATGGATTGCTTCGTCGCTTCAGCGCAAAATTGCTCTGCAATTTTGTCGCGAGCTCCTCGCAATGACGGCGGATGACTAGTCACGCCTCTTCCCGAGCAGTAGTCTCCCGGCCACCACGCCCCAAAAAAAGTCCCCGGGAGACATCTCCATGCGCCCCTCCGCTACCTTCCGCGCGCTCGCTCTTGCCTTCATCGGCGCCCTCGCCCTCACGTCAACCGCCTCCGCCGCCGAAATCCACGTCATGATCTCGGGCGGGCTGACCGCGGCCTACAAGGCGCTGGTGCCGGAATTCGAGCGCAGGACCGGAAACAAGGTGCTGACTGCGTTCGGGCCGTCGATGGGCACCACGGACAACGCCATTCCGGTGCGGCTGGAGCGCGGCGAGCCGGCGGATGTGCTGATCATGGTCGGCTATGCGCTCGGCGACCTCATCAAGCGGGGCAAGGTGATCGCCGACACCCGCGTCGACCTCGTGAAGTCTCCGATCGGCATTGCGGTGAAAGCAGGTGCGCCGAAGCCGGACATCAGCTCGGCCGAGTCGGTCAAGCAGGCGCTGCTGGCGGCGAAATCGGTCGCCTATTCCGACAGCGCCAGCGGCGTCTATGTCTCGACCGAAATGTTCGCAAAACTCGGCATCGCCGACCAGATGAAGGCCAAGGCGCGGATGATCCCGGCGACGCCGGTCGGCGAGATCGTGGCCAAGGGCGAAGCCGAGATCGGTCTCCAGCAGATTTCCGAGCTCAAGCCGGTCGCCGGCATCGATATCGTCGGTCCGTTGCCGGATGCGCTGCAGAAGATCACCGTATTCTCCGCCGGCATCGCGTCCGCCTCGATCGAGCCGGAGGCGGGCAAGGCCCTGATCAGCTTCCTCGCCTCGCCGGATGCACGCGACGCGCTGATCAAGAGCGGGCTGGATCCGATCGCGAAGGGCGCGACGCATTGATTGCATCACGCCCGGTGACCTCTTTCCGTCATCTTGAGAGGCTGTGAATCTTTGCGGCCCGTCATTGCGAGGAGCTCGCGACAAAATTGCAGAGCAATTTTGCGCTGAAGCGACCAAGCAATCCATGCTTCCGCATATGCCGCACTATGGATTGCTTCGCTTCGCTCGCAATGACGAGGGATAGATCGTCACCCTGACAGGATGACGGTCTGGCGATTGCGGCCGAAGAACGATCGTTGCTGTCTACCGCAAATGATGCGCGCCGTAGGCGAGCAGCAGGATCACGACGAGCGCGAGGACCAGCGTCGTCGATTTCCAGAACAGTACGGGGTTGCGCTCGATCAGCGGCGTCGACGACGTTGTGAGGTACTTTGGGTTGGGATTGCGCAGGTCGAACAGGAACTCCGAGAAGCTGTCGTAGCGCTTCAGCGGATTGGGATGCACGGCCCGCTCCAGCGTGCGGTCGACCCAGGTCGGGATGTCCCGGCCGTGATGCGCAGCCGGCGCATAGACCAGTCTGCTGAAATCGGATCGGGTGCGGGCGCGCGCCATCTGCGCGCCATAGGGCAACCGCCCGGTCAGCATCTGGTAGGTGACGACGCCGAGCGAGAACAGATCTGACAGCGCCGAGCCGCCCTCGCCGAGGAAATATTCCGGGGCCGTGTATTGCTGGGTGCCGAGGATATCCTCAGTTGTCGCCGACGGCGCGGCCTCGGCGACGCCTGATATCCGCGTCGAGCCGAAGTCGATGATCTTCACCGTCCCGGTCTTGTCGATCATGATGTTATCGGGCCTGACGTCCTGATGCAGCATCTCCTTGCGGTGGAAGGCGCGCAGCCCCTTGGCGATCTGCTCGGCGATGTCGCGCACCGTCTCGAGCGGAGGGTCGGGATTGTCGATCATCCACTGCTTCAGCGTCTGGCCGTCGATATATTCGGTCGCGACATAGAGGAAGTTGCGCTTGCGCGGCGGCAGCCAGGGTTTCAGCACATGCGGGCTGTCGATCCGCCTTGCGACCCACTCCTCCATCATGAAGCGCTTCAGATAGGCCGGATCGTCGCGCAGATCGATCGAGGGGATCTTGATTGAGACCGTGGTACCGGTGGCCTCGTCGACCGCGAGATAGATGTGGCTGCGGTGCGATGCGTGCAGCGCGCGCACGATGCGGTAGCCATCGAAGCGCATCCGCGCCTCGAGCAATGGCGGCAGCGGCAACTCCGTTGCCTGGCCGAACACCTCGCGCGCATCGCCGTCGGGCAACTCGTCGATCCGGACGATCTGCGCGGTGAGATTGTCCTCGCTGCCGCGCTCGAACGCCTGCTCCACGATCGTCTTCGCCGCCTGATCGAGATCAGCCGCGCCGTCCTGGATGATCTTCGCCAGCTGACGCGACGGCACGTGCTCGTAGATCCCGTCGGTAACCAGCAGGAAAATGTCGCCCGGCTCGAGCCGGATGTTCTGGTAGTCGATCTCGAGCTGCGGGTTCACGCCGAGCGCGCGGCCGAGATAGCTCTGCTGCGAGGAGATCACGACGCGGTGGTCGTTGGTCAACTGCTCGAGACTGCTGCCGGAAACGCGGTAGATCCTGCTGTCGCCGACATGGAAGAGATGCGCCGATGTCGACTTGATGACCATGGCGCTGAGCGTGCAGACGTAGCCCTTGTCCTGGTCGTAGGGATTCTGGCTGCGCCGGGTCTGCGCATGCAGCCAGGAATTGGTCGCCTCCAGTACCCGCTGCGCCGAGGTCTTCACCGACCAGGATTCCGAGCTGCAGTAGTAGTCGGTCAGGAAGCCCTTGACCGCGGACTCCGCGGCGATGCGGCTGACGCTGCTGGAGGAGATGCCGTCGGCGAGCACCACCGCGATGCCTTTCAGGCCGAGCAGCGGCTCCTCGGGGATCAGCACGCCATGGAAATCCTGATTGGTGTCCTTGCGGCCCTTATCAGAAAATTGCCCGACCGATATTTTCAGCCCGCGCGGCATCGCCTGGTTCAAGCCCGATGGGTCTCTCCGCGAGAGGAGAGACCCATATGCTTGCGCAGATCAAGCCGCGAGACGCTCGCGGCTCGGCTTCGTCTTGACATGCGTCGTGTAGAGCGTCAGCCCGGTGAAAGCGATGCCGCCGGCGAGGTTGCCCAGCACGGTCGGGATCTCGTTCCAGATGAGGTAGTCGAGGATCGAGAACTTCGCGTGCAGCATCAGGCCGGACGGGAACAGGAACATGTTCACCACCGAATGCTCGAACACCATGTAGAAGAACACCAGGATCGGCATCCACATCGCGATGACCTTGCCCGGGACCGTGGTGGAGATCATGGCGCCGACGACGCCGGTGGAGACCATCCAGTTGCACAGCATGCCGCGGATGAACAGCGTTGCCATGCCGGCCGCGCCGTGCGCGGCGTAGCCGAGTGTGCGGCTCTCGCCGATGTTGCCGATGGTCATGCCGACCTTGTCGGGATCCTGCGTGAAGCCGAACGTCGTCACGAAGGCCATCATGAATGCCACCGTGAGTGCGCCGGCAAAGTTGCCGACGAACACGAGGCCCCAGTTGCGCAGCACACCACCGAGCGTGACGCCCGGGCGCTTGTCGAGCAGCGCGAGCGGTGACAGCACGAACACGCCGGTCAACAGATCGAAGCCCAACAGATAGAGCATGACGAAGCCGACCGGGAACAACAATGCTCCGATGATCGGCTGACCCGTGTTGACGTTGATCGTGACGGCGAACCAGGCCGCCAGCGCGAGGATCGCGCCCGCCATATAGGCGCGGATCACGGTGTCGCGCGTCGACATGAATATCTTGGATTCGCCGGCGTCGACCATCTTGGTGACGAATTCGGAAGGTGCGAGATAGGCCATTTCGTCAAGTCCCTTTAAACAATGGTCGCGCCGGCTGCCGACGCGGACTGGTTGAAATGCTCGTCCGTCCGGGACTCGGACCGGGATCGAAACGCCGAAGCGGCAGCTTCAACGTCGGCGAAACATCCGATGCGCGATCAAGGCAGGGATTGGCGGGCAATCGTTGAGCTGGAGTCGCGACGATTGCTCGAGGCACCAGGCATGGCGCCTTGATCCCTTTGCCTCGGCCGGCATTGGCTTCGGCCCTCCGGAGGACGGCAGTCGTCGTTGACCGATTCAATCAAAAGCAATGGATATGCCAATCGGCGGCACTGCTGCGGGCCCGAAAAAGACCTTTGAATACAATAGCTTTATGACCACCCCGGAGAACCGGGCAGCCCCTTGCTGCCTATTTATGCAGCCTGCACACATGTCGCCCACGGCGACACGCCCGCCGAATGCCGGAGTTCGGCGCAGCCGCTCGAGCCCGCGGATATCAGGATGCGCGCTACTTCGCGCCGGTGCGGACCGGCGTATCCTTCAGGCCGTTGTTGTCATAGGCCTTGCGCAAGGTGCCGTTGGCGGTTGCGTCCGTCATGAACTTGGTGACGAAGGCCGCGGCCAGCGGATGATTGAGCGGCACCGCGACGGCGGTGACGGTCTGCTTGAAGGTCTCGTCCAGCACGCGGGTGCCCGGGATCTTCTTTGCCATCGCATTGAGCTGGTCGCGCGACAGCGCGAAGGCGTCGATCCCGCCGCTCTTCAAGAGATTGAAGATTTCGTCATAGGTCTGGTAGCCCGTCACCTTGGCGTGCTTGAGATGCGCGATTGCGCCGCGCATGGTCGTGGTGTTGTTGACGGCGGCGACCTTGATCCCGTCCTGATCGAGATCAGCGAACGTCTTCACCGTCGAGCCGGGCCTGACGATGTAGGTGGCGTCTGCGACCTCGTAGATCGGACCGAACGTCATTTTGGTCTCGCGCTCGGGATCCTTCGGCAGGAAGGTAACGTCCCAGGTGCTCTTCGCGGCCGCATCGGTGATCTGGCCCGAATTCTGATGCACGACATATTCGACTGGCACATTGAGCTCTGCGGCCATCGCCTTGCCGAGATCGACGGGAACGCCGGCATAGCCGCCGCTCTCGGTCTTCGTGCACCAGAACGCGCCGCCGGCCGGGCTGATCGCGATCGCGACACGGAGCTTCCCGGTCGGTGCGATCTGATCCTTCAGGGCATCGGCATTGGCTGGCAAGGCCATCGTCATCACTCCCAGTACGAGGCCAGCCAGACTCGACAGGTGACGAGACATGGGACTTCCCTCCGCGCCGGATCGCGCGTCCGGCAAGGGCGGCACCAAACCGCATGCGGCGGGGGAGCGCAACCGCCAGTTTGCGCAAGGCGGCATTCGGCGTGGCGAAGAGCACGCGTTTGCTTCACGCGAACGGGTATCCGCGTTGCTCAAGAACGATTTAGCGAACCCTGATGGTGATCTTCTCGGAGACGACGGGCGGATTGAAGGGGTAGTGCTTGGCGTCACCCAGCACCAATTGCAGCGTGTGCTTGCCGGGCGGCAGGTCGAGCCGGGTCTCGGTTTGGCCCGCACCGAAGTGCAGATGCGACTTGTCCGATGGGATGGGCTCGTTGGGGTTCAGCGGCTCATTGACGTCGACAAAAAGGTGGTGATGGCCGCTGTTCGGATAGTCATCGCCGGCGTGGGTGACGCCCATGTTGCGCAGGCCGAAGCGACACCAGAATGCCCCCTTGATGGTCGCTCCGTTGTGCGGCCAGACGAAGTACAGCACCGCATCCTTGGGCGCCGGCTTGCCTTGCGCGTGGGCGGGGCTCGCGAATAGCGCGACCGCCACGAGCAGGATGGGACACAAACCTCTCATCGACCCCTCCCCGATTCAGCGCTTGAGCTGCATCTCATCGAAAACTGGTGCCCGCCTCAGAATCTCGTCGCGCTCTAAGGTGACAGCGCGACCCGGAAGCCGTGGGTTGGATAGCGAACATTGGTGTCGTAATTGTCGCGATTGGCCGGCCGCATGTAGCGCGCATCGTTCTTCCAGGAACCGGAGCGGATCACGTGGGAGAAGCAGTCGGCGTCATGCCACGCGGCACCATCGGCCGGCGCGCCCTGGTAATTGCGGTGCCAGCAGTCTTCGACCCATTGATCGACCCCGCCGCCCATGTCGTAGAGGCCGAACGGATTTGGCCTGAAGCTGCCGACCTTGACCGGCTGTTCGGCCGCGGCGTCGCCGCCGCAATCCTTGCAACTCGCCACGCCCGATTGAACCTGATCGCCCCACCAGTATTTGGTCTGCGTGCCGCCGCGGGCCGCGTATTCCCATTCGGCCTCGGTCGGAAGCCGGTACGGCTTCTTCGTGCCGTCCGCGAGCCACGCGACATATTGCTTCGCATCGCTCCAGCTTACATTGGTGACCGGCGCGTCGTCGTTGCCGGACGCCGTAAAGCCGCAGCCCCTGGCGGCCGCGCAGGCATTCCATTGGCGCACGGTGACCGGATATTTGCCCATGGCAAAGGGCTTGACCGTCACCCTGTGGATCGGCCGTTCCGAGGCATCATCATTGCTGCCCATCGCAAAGCTACCGCCGGTCAGCGAGACCATTTCCGGCTCGGGCGTGGCTTGCACCGGAGCGGCAGGGCCGGCGGAGGGCGCAGGCTGTGGCTGAGCCGACGATTGCTGCGCGGTCGGCGCCGGAACCGGGCTCTGCGTTTGATTTGGCGCGGCCGCAGGCGGCGGCTCGGCCGGCTTGGGCGCGGGAACGGGAGCGGGAGAGGACGACGGCGCCAGCGCCGCCTCGCGCGGATTGCCGCGCTGTTGCACCAGCAAGTACCAGAGAGTGCCGCCGGCGATGATCGCGATCGAAAGGCCGAGCAGGCCGATCAGGACGTTCTCGCGACGCCGGCGCGTCCGGCTATACGCCGCCGCGTCCGGCAGCACGCGATAGACCCTGACGGGATCGGTGATGTTCTTGACCCTGCGGTCGCCGAGCGACTCGTAGCCGCAAACCAGCTTGTGCTTGATCTGCTCGTAGATGCCGCCGGAGATGAACACCTCGCCCGGGTCGGCGATTCCCTCCAGACGCGCGGCGACATTGACGCCGTCACCATAGATGTCCTCGGGTTCGATGATGATATCCCCGAGGTTGACCCCGATCCGGTATTCGATCCAGAACTCCTTCGGCACCGCCGCATTGCGGCCGACCAGGTTCTGCTGAATGACGATGCTGGAGCGGACGGCCTCGACCGGACTGTCGAACATCGCGATGAAGCCGTCGCCGGTGGTCTTTACCAGCCGCCCGTGATGCTCGGCGATGGTCGGCTCGATCAGATCGCGCAGGATTCGCTTGACGCGGTTATGCGTGCCCTCTTCGTCGAGCTGCATCAGCCGACTGTAGCCGGCGATGTCCCCCGCCACGATCGCCGCGAGACGACGCGGCACCGTGCCATCGGACGGCGGCTTGCCCGGCTTGCCTGATTTGAAATCGCGGATTTCACCCATGATTCCGGTTGCTCCACAAACCACAAATGGCGTGTTCAAGGCGCAACCGGCGCCTCAGTCCCCGAAACCCGCGCAAAGCCTATCACACCGTGGTGCCGGGACAAGCGAAGAACCGCACCCGCTTGCGGCGAATGCGCGCTCCTCCTCGGTTAAGCGGAACTGGCGTGGAAGGGCGTTCCGCCGTCAATTGACCTGCGCGGCCGGCGTCCTGATTTCGCGCGGCAAGATGATCGCCGCCGCGATCGAGAGCAGACACAACGCGGCAAAAGCGCGCAGCATCATCGTGAAGCCGCCCTGGTCATACAGCCAGGCCACCAGGCCGACGGAAACGCCCGCCGCGGTGAAGCCGACGAAGTAGCGCACTGCGTAGGCGCGCGAGCGCCATTCCTCGGTCGTGTATTTGCCGACCATGGCGTCGTTGACCGTGACCTGGCCGAAGGCGCCCATCACGATCCCGATCGAGACTACGATCAGCGGCAGGTTCGACAGGCTCGCGGCAAAATACAGCAGCGGCGCCAGCACGAACGACAGCGGCAGCGCCACGGACTTCAACGAATGCCGGTCCAGCAGCTTGCCGATAGTGTATTGCGTCATCGCGCCGAAGACGTAGACCCCGGCCGCGATCACGCCGAGCAGCGCAGGGCTCTTGGTCAGGTCGGCAAGTCGTTCGGCGAACAGCTTCGGCAGCGCCACCGTCACCGCGTTGAAGGTGGTCGAGATCGCGATCACCACGATCAGCAGCGCCAGCACCACGCGCCACATGTCTTCCTTGGCGACGCGGACCTGGGCCGCGGCCTGCTTGGAGCCCTTGCGATCCTCATGCACCACCATCATCGCGAAGGCGATGCCGATCAGCACGGTGATCGCGCCGGGCAGGATGAAGGCCCAGCGCCAGCCGAGATACTGGCCGATCACGCCGGTCACCAGCGCCGACGAGGCGACGCCGAGATTGCCCCAGACGCCGTTCACTCCCATCTCGGCGCCGAGCTTCTCGGCATAGGACACGATCATGGCGGTGCCGACCGGATGGTAGATCGAGGCGAAGATGCCGATCGAAAGCAGCGCGGCGCCGAGCTGCAGCGGCGTCTGCACGAAGCCGACCGAGATCATCGACAGCCCGATCCCGACGAAGAAGATCACCATCATATGGCGGCGGCTCCAGCGGTCGCCGAGCCAGCCCGTGATCAGCGAGCCGGCGCCGAAGGCGACGAAGCCCGGCGTCGCATAGGGCAGAAGTTCCGAATAGGCCATGCCGAGCGCCGGGCCCATGACGATGACCGCGGCAGCGAAAATCAGCATCGAGTAGTGGTCGATGAAGTGGGCGCCGTTAACGAAGGTAATCACCCGGCTGGGGCTGTTCATGGCCAGTCCTGACTCGAATCTGCAATTGCTTGGAAATAGGTTATAGGGGTTTGTCCTGACGGGATGTCGCCAATGACTATCGCCGAGCCGCCAATCAGAGCACTCCATGACGATCGACGCAGTGTGGGCGATGGCGTGCACCTGGTCGCGCGCACCTATCGGAAAGGCGTCCGCCTCGATCGCCACATGCACCGCCAGGCGCAACTGGTCTATGCGGCGAAGGGCACCATGCAGGTGACGACGCCGAAAGGCCGCTGGCTGGTGCCGCCGGACCGCGCGGTCTGGGTCCCCGCCCTGTTCGCGCATGCGATCGATGTACTCGCCGACATCGAGATGCGCACGCTGTATTTCGAGCCGGCCTGGCTGGCGCGCGAACAACGCAGCGACAGCCTCACCAACGAATTCGTCGTGCGGGTGTCGCCGCTGCTGCACCAGGCCATCCTCGCGCTGTTCGACCTCTCCAGCAGCCGCGCCCGCACCGAGCTCCTGATCCAGCTCGTGATGCTGGAGCTGCACCAGGCCGAGGACTCCGCGACCTTCATTCCGTTGCCGCACGAGCCGCGCTGCCGGCGCGCCGCCGATATCGTGCTGGCGGATCCGACGCGCGACTACGAAATCGAGACGCTGGCGCGCACGGTCGGCACCTCGGCGCGGACACTGTCACGGCTGTTCTCGGCAGAGACGCAGCTCTCGTTCAAGAGCTGGTGCCAGCGCGCCCGCGTTGCAGCGGCCATCCAACGGCTCTCGACCGATGCGAATGTTTCGGTCAAGCAGGTCGCATCCGACCTCGGCTATGCCAGCGTGCCGGCCTTCTCCCACGCCTTCCGCCAAGTGACCGGCAAGACGCCGACCGAGTTCGCGGAGAAAACATGAACGCAATTTGTCGCCACGCGACCAGAACCAATTATACCGTTGTCGTGCCACGACATATTTCCGTACGATCCATGCGCTTGATTCCAGTGCGCCCGGCCTTAAATCCCGTGTAAGGTTCGGCTTCACTGGATACGAACCACCTATGGCCAACGCCTTCTTCTCCGATCTGCTCTCGACGATTTCCGAACGCGGCCGCATTCTGCTCGGCCGCGCCGTTCCAGCCAACGACAAACAGGACCCCTCCGAGCTCCTGGAATTGTGCGAGGCGCTGCTGTCAGGCCGCGGCGAGGCCTCCGGCACCGCCATGGCGCGCGAGGTGCTCGACCGCTACCACCACCTCGATGCAACCGGCCGCCTGTCTTTCTTCCAGACACTGTCCCGCGACTTCGGCCCCGATCCCGCGAAGCTGACGCAGGCGATCGACAGCTGGCGCGCACGTGCCAATGGCGACGACGCCAGCGACCTGCATTTCGCATCCGAGCCGCGCCGGCAGGAACTGATTCGCCGGCTCAACCGCGCGCCGGGCGGCACCGGCGAGCTGGTGTCGATGCGGACCGATCTGCTTTCACTGATGAAGGGTAACAAGGACCTCGCCGCACTCGATCGCGACGTGGTGCATCTGCTCTCATCCTGGTTCAACAGGGGATTTCTCGTGCTGCGCAGGATAGACTGGTCATCGCCGGCCAATATTCTGGAAAAGATCATCCGCTACGAGGCCGTGCACGAAATTCGCGACTGGGACGATTTGCGCCGCCGCATCGATCCGGTCGACCGCCGCTGCTACGCCTTCTTCCACCCTGCCCTCCCCGAGGAGCCGCTGATCTTCGTCGAGGTCGCGCTGACCGAAACCATTCCGGGCGCGATCGCGCCGCTGCTCGCCGAGCAGCGCGAGCTGGTAGCAGTCGAGCGCGCCCGCACCGCCGTGTTCTACTCGATCTCGAACACCCAGCGCGGGCTCGGCGGCATCTCGTTCGGCAGCTTCCTGATCAAGCAGGTGGCCGAGGAATTGCGCCGCGAATTGCCGAAGCTCGACAACTTCGTGACGCTGTCGCCGGTGCCAGGCTTCATGCCGTGGGTGAAACAGTCAACCGACGTGCCGCTCAGCGACGACGACCGCCAATTGCTGGAAAGCCTCGACAAGCCGGACTGGTTCGAGAACGCCGACCTCGCCGCGCAACTGCGCAGCTTGCTCGAGCCGCTCGCCGCCTACTACTTCCTGAAGGCCCGCACATCGAAGGGCCGCCTGATCGATTCGGTCGCACGCTTCCATCTCGGCAACGGCGCCCGGCTGGAGCGGATCAACTGGCTCGGCGACCTCGCGCCGAAGGGCCTGCGCGAATCCGCCGGCATCATGGTCAACTATCTCTATCGTCTCGACGACATCGAGAAGAACCACGAAGCCTATGCCAACACTGGCGAGGTGATCGCTTCCAGCGCGGTGAAGAAGCTGCTCAAGGGCGAAGGCCGGCGCTTGCTGGATATGCGGCTGGGGTAGGAACGGCCACCGGCCTCTCCAAGTCATTGCGAGCGCAAGCGAAGCAATCCATCCCTCCCCCCGTACGGAGAGATGGATTGCTTCGTCGCTTCAGCGCAAAATTGCTTTGCAATTTTGTCGCGAGCTCCTCGCAATGACGCCGGGTGGGCAGCTTTCGCTACTCCGCCAGCGCCTTCATTTCCCTGTAGAGATCGGACTTGCCTTCGAACCCGATGCCGGGAAGGTCAGGCATCACGATGTGGCCGTTCTCGACGCGGATGCCGTCCGGGAATCCGCCATAGGGCTGGAACAGATCGGGGTAGCTCTCATTGCCGCCGAGACCGAGGCCGGCGGCGATGTTGAGCGACATCTGGTGGCCGCCATGCGGGATGCAGCGGCTCGGCGACCAGCCGTGAGTCTTCAGCACGTCGAGCGTGCGCTGATATTCGCAGAGCCCGTAGGACAGCGCGCAGTCGAACTGCAACCAGTCGCGATCGGGGCGCATGCCGCCGTAGCGGATCAGGTTTCGCGCATCCTGGTGGCTGAACAGGTTCTCGCCGGTCGCCATCGGTCCCGGATAGAACTCGGCGAGCGCGGCCTGCAGCGCATAGTCGAGCGGATCGCCGGCTTCCTCGTACCAGAACAGCGGATACTCCCGCAGCATCTTCGCGTAAGCGATCGCGGTCTCCAGATCGAACCGGCCGTTGGCGTCGACCGCGAGCTGCGCGTCCTTGCCGATTTCCTTGAGCACCGCCTCGATGCGTTCGCGATCTTCGGCCAGCGGCGCGCCGCCGATCTTCATCTTCACGACGTTGTAGCCGCGGTCGAGATAGCCGCGCATCTCCTTGCGCAAGGCGCCGAGATCCTTGCCCGGATAGTAATAGCCGCCGGCGCCATAGACGAAGACGCGCGGATTGGCGCTCACACCGTGGCGCTCGGCGAGCAGCCGGAACAGCGGCTTGCCCGCGATCTTCGCCACTGCGTCCCACACCGCCATGTCGATGGTGCCGACAGCGACCGAGCGCTCGCCATGGCCACCCGGCTTCTCGTTCGACATCAAGATCGACCAGACCTTGTCCGGATCGATATTGTCACCGCTCGCATCGAGCAGCGATGTC
Organism: Bradyrhizobium macuxiense; assembly: GCF_001542415.1. Taxonomy (GTDB): domain Bacteria; phylum Pseudomonadota; class Alphaproteobacteria; order Rhizobiales; family Xanthobacteraceae; genus Bradyrhizobium; species Bradyrhizobium macuxiense. The sequence continues at coordinate 15,257 of NZ_LNCU01000010.1, read as the reverse complement.
GGATCGGCTTCCTTGAGCCGCGGTGCAAAGCGCTCGCGGATCAGGCCGCCCTGGCCGTAACGGCCGTTGGAATTGAAGCCGTAGCCGACCACCCGCCTGCCGTCGCGCACCACGTCGGTGACGACGGCGACCAGGCTCGAGGTCATCTTGGTGAAATCGATATAGGCGTTGCGGATCGGCGAGGAGATCGGCTTGGTGACCTCGCGGACGTCGACGATGCGGACGGACATGGGAGAGCTCTTTAAGTTAGGCTTGCCGTCCTCTCCTCATCGTCATTGCGAGGAGCGAAGCGACGAAGCAATCCAAATTTCAACTTGCGGCGCGATGGATTGCTTCGCTTCGCTCGCAATGACGGTGGAGAGTGCCGTCAGGACTTCGCCTTATCCCTAAAATACGGCTCGACCGGGCCGTGCACCTTGATGGTCAGCGGATTGCCGTGGCGATCCTTGGCATTGCCGGCGGTGACGCGCACCCAGCCTTCGCTGATGCAATACTCCTCGACATTGGTCTTCTCGACGCCCTTGAAGCGGATGCCGACGTCGCGCGAAAGCACCTCCGCGTTGTAGTACGGGCTGTTCGGATCGACCGAGAGGCGGTCCGGCAATTGGTCGTTGGTGGTGTCGTTATTATCGCTCATAGCAGCGCCTCGATATCCTTCCTCAATCCTTCGGGCCGGGCGGTCGGCGCATGCCGCGCCACCACCTTGCCGGCGCGATCGATCAGGAACTTGGTGAAATTCCATTTGATCGACGAACCGAGCAGGCCCGACTTCTCACGCTTCATGTACTCATACAGCGGATGTGCATTGGTGCCGTTGACGTCGATCTTGGCGAACATCGGAAACGTCACGGCATAGTTGGTCTCGCAGAACTCCGCGATCTGCTTTGCATTGCCCGGCTCCTGTGCGCCGAACTGGTTGCAGGGAAAGCCGAGCACGGCGAAACCACGCGGCGACAGGTCGGCATGCAGCTCCTGCAGGCCCTTGTATTGCGGCGTGAAGCCACAGGCGCTCGCGGTGTTGACGATCAGCAGCACCCGCCCTTCGAACCGCTGCAGCGGCACATCGTCACCGGCCAGTGATTGGGCCGTAAAATCATAGACGCTCGGCATCCTGTCTCTCGTCGTGACCTATGTGGCCGGATCGATTGCCGTCGACGGCGTGCCGCCGGCCTCGACCGCTTCACCGGCGGCAAGGCAAAGGTCCTCGCGGTAGCGGCCGGCCACCAGCTGCACACCGACGGGAATCCGCCCGGCCAGTCCGGTGGAGACGGTTAGCCCGGGAAGCCCCATGAAGGGAATGGCAATCTGCGGCATCTGCGCATGCCACACCCGCGCAAACGACGCGTCATCCTTGCAGTCGAGGTGATCGGGGAACGGCAACTCGCCGGACACCGGCATCAGCAGCACCGGATATTTTTCGAAGAACGCGAACCACTCGCGGGTCAGCGTCGCGCGCCGGGTCAGCGCCTGCGACAGGTCGAACGGATGCACCTTGGCCCGGTTGCCGCGCAGGCAGGCGAGCGCACCGGGATCGCCCTCGCGCTCGGCGGTCGCGAGCTGGGCCTCGTAGCCGTCGCCGAGCCAGAGCTTGGTCTGGATGTCCACAGGCTCGCGCAATGGCGGCGTGTCGGCGATCTCCTCGACGATCCAGCCTGCCCGCTGCAGCCGCTTGCCGGCATCGGCCACCGCGGCAACCACCTCGGGCACCGGATTGAGGCCATCGGGATTGAGGCACATTGCGACGCGCTTCTCCCGCGGCGCTCCTTCGAGCGGAACCGGCGCGTACCAGGGATCGCGATAGTCCGGCGCCGACATCGCCGCCAGCGCGATGCGCAGGTCGTTCACGGTGCGCGCCAGCGGACCGGAGACTGCGCTGATCTGCGGGCCGATCGGGCGTTCCGGCACCGCCGGATTGAACGCCGGGATGCGGCCCATGCTCGGCCGCAGGCCATGCACGCCGCAGGCATAGGCGGGATAGCGGATCGAGCCGGCGATGTCGGTACCATGGGCGATGTGGCCGATGCCGGCGGCCACCGCGGCACCCGCACCGCCCGAGGAGCCGCCCGGCGTGATGCCGGGATCGCGCGGGTTCTTGGTGTCGCCGTGAATGAGATTGGTGGTGAACCAGCGATAGGAGAACGCCGGGCAATTGGTGCGACCGAGCAGCACCGCGCCGGCCTTGCGCAGATTGGCAACCACGGGATTGTCGACCTTGGCGATGGTGTCGCGCTGCAGCTTCAACCCGTTGGTGGTGGCATAGCCTTCCTGGTCGACATTGACCTTGATGGTGACAGGCACGCCGGCGAGCGGCCCCACATCGTCGCCGCGCGCGATCGCCGCGTCGATCGAGGCGGCCTGCGCCAGCACATCGTCCGGCCGGTGATCGACCACCGCGTTGATCTTCGGGTTGACCGCATCGAGCCGGGCCAGCCCCGCCTGTGCCGCCTCCTTCGCCGAAACCTTTCTGGATTTGATGAGGCTGGCCAGTTCGGTGGCCGACAGACGCCAAAGATCCTGCATGTGCAACTCCGTGTGACGGCAAGCGTTTTACAGCATGATCCGGAAAAATGTGCAGCGGTTTTTCCGAAAAGATCATGCTCGAACAGAGCGCTAAAGCGCAACACCGCGCTTTAGCGCCACACGAAGAACAAGACCAGCGGTCCGCTGCCCGGGATGTCAGCGGACGCGGGCGATGTAATAGGCAAGGTCGGCGATCTGTCCCTTGTTCACCGTCTGCATCACGTCGGCCATGGTCGCGTCATAGCCGTGGCGGCTGTTGTCCTTGTATTCGGCAAGCGTCTTGGCGAGATAATCCTCGCGCTGGTTGGCGATGCGCGGGACGTTCTCCTTCCCCGAAAAATCCGTGTTGTGGCAGGTGTTGCAGCGATTCTGCTGCGCCAGAGCCTGGCCGCGCGCCATTCGCGCCGGATCGCCTGCATCCGCCGGCGGCGCAGGCTTCGGCAGCGTGGCGATGAAGTCGGAGAAGGTCCTGAGATCGTCGTCGGTCAGTGGCTTCGCCATCTCGTTCATCGGCTCGAAGGTGCGCAGCTTCTCGCGGAACATGAAGAGCTGGATCAGCGCATACGGCGCCTGCTGGCCGCCGAGCGAGGGCGTGTTCTCGGTTTCGGACGTGCCGTGCTCGCCGTGGCAGGCGAAGCACGGCGCAGCGCGTTCCTGGATGGTTTCGGCGTTTGCGGAGAGGGCGACAGGCGCAAACGTCAGGATTGCAAGGGCTAGGTATCGCATTGATTTCTCCACGGCCGTCATTGCGAGCCAACGGGTCGCGCGAACGCGCGCCCGATGACAGGCTCCGCGAAGCAATCCATACCGCCACTTGCGGAGATATGGATTGCTTCGTCGCTTCAGCGCAAAATTGCTTTGCAATTTTGTCGCGAGCTCCTCGCAATGACGCGGACTTGGCTATGTTGTCTTACTTGTCGGCGACCTTCGGCTTGCCGTAGCTGACGCGGTAGACCGCGCCGTTCCAGTCGTCGGAGACCAGCAGCGAGCCGTCCTTCAACAGCATCACGTCGACGGGACGGCCGACATATTTGTTGTCCTGGAGGAAGCCGGTCAGGAACGGCTCGACCGACTTCACGGTGCCGTCCTTGTTCAGCTTGACGACGGCGACGTCACCGCCCTGCTTCTGCGTCTTGTTCCAGGAGCCGTGGCGCGCGACGAAGATCGCGTTCTTGTAGGATTTCGGGAACTGGCTTCCGGTGTAGAAGCGCATGCCGAGCGAGGCGGTGTGCGGGCCCATCAGGCCGACCGGGGGCGTGTAGTCCTTGCAGGACTTACCCCAGCCGAGTTCCTGGTCGATGATGTTGCCCTGGTAGCAGAACGGCGCGCCGAAATCTTCGCCGGCCTTGGTGACGCGGTTGAGCTCGTCTTCCGGCACCGTTTCCGACAACCAGTCGCGGCCGTTGTCGGTGAAGTACATCTGCCTGGTCTCGGGATTCCAGTCGAAGCCGACCGAGTTGCGCACGCCGAGCGCGTAGACCTCGGCGCCGGAGCCATCGAGATTGATGCGGCGGATCTGGCCGTGGTCGGCGTCATGCAGCACGTTGTTGCCGGGCTGGCCGACCGGGACGTAGAGCTTGTTGTCGGGACCGATGGCGATGAACTTCCAGCCATGGGCCTCGTCCTTCGGCAGCTTGTCGTAGATCACGGTGGGCTTCGGCGGATTGTCCAGGATGTCCTCGACCTTGTCGATCTTGGAGATCTGCGACAGCTCGGCGATGTAGAGCGTGCCGTCCTTGAAGGCGACGCCGTTCGGGCGATAGAGGCCGGAGGCGAGCACCTTGACCGAACGTTTGCCGTCCTTGTTGACGATCGCATAGACCTTGTCGACGAGACGGCTACCGACGAACACGGTGCCTTTGTCGCCGAGGGCCATCGAGCGCGCGTTGGCCATGCCGGCCGCATAAACCTCGACATTGAAGCCGGCCGGAACCTTGAGTTTGGCGAGCGGCAGCTTGTCGGACGAGGCCGGGATCGGCGGCGGTGCGACGGGGGCGAGCTTGGCGGCCGCCTCATTGTCCGGACGCCCGATCAGCGGCGAGCCCGGCGGCAATGCAGGCGCTGCTGCCGGCGCCGCGCCCGACGCCGGCGGTGCGGCCGGCTGCTGCGCGGCGGCACCGAGCGTGAATGCACCGAAGAAAGCGCCCGCCAGCAACAGGCTGCGCGGCGCGAACGAGTAACGGATCATGGTGTTCTCCCCTGGGGCGGAAGCCGTCTTGCTTGGCTCCGGTGACATCGACCGGAGTCGGCAGCCTTCCCGAAGTCCTAATGTCCCAATTGTCCGGACAAACGCAATCGGAAACATGCCGGAAACAGACGCGAGCTACCGGCGTCACACCACGCGGCCTTTCGACGCGTATCAGTGCCTGGTGATCGAGCGGTCCGGGCGATCGAGGATCGCCTCCGTGAACGGAAACTCCAGCACGATCTCGCCGTCGTCGTCGGTCACCTCGATCACGGCGCTCAGCAGCGCGCCGTCGGCGCCCTCGGTCTTGAGCAGTTCCCGAATCATGGCCCGCGCCATCTCCCAGGCGCGATCGGGATCCCGCAGGATCTCGCCGTCGGGGTCGGAAATCAGCTCGTCGCCGATACGGGTGTTGAAGTAATAGCGTGGCATCGGCTGAACTCGGCTCAGTTGGGCGCCCCTCGTCACCGTGGGGCGCGAAACGAAAATCGTCACCAGGACCTTGGGAGGAGGCTCGCGACCCTGCCCCGCCCCCAACATCACTATTCACCCCATCGCGAACAACAGGAAAAAGGTCTGATGCCACGGGCTTTTGAGAGGAAGGCGCGCACAACTCCGTGAGCAGCAACGGAGGGTTGCCGCAATGCAGCATGGCCCAGGCAAGGCAACCCTGCAAAAAATTTAACTGGCGAAGTTTTACAGTCGCATTAGTTTAATCCGCAGGGCGGAAGTTCGTCCGGTTGCAACAAGGAGAGCCAAATGGCCTGGAAAGCACCGAAGATCGTCGAAGTGTCGGTCGGCATGGAAATCAACATGTATATGTGCGCGACCCGCAAGTAAGCGGCAGCGCTCCATATACGTTTGGTGTTTAGCGCAGGTGGACGTCCGGGCGTAACGCGCTTCCGAGCAAGGAAGTGTGTTTGCAAGCCGGGCTCCACCTCGTAGCGTTTTTGGGTTCGAGTCCAATTCCTCCAGGAGACGGATCATGCTTCGCGTCGTCGTCCTGGGCGCCGCAGCCGGTGGCGGCGTTCCGCAGTGGAACTGCGGATGCTCGGTGTGCAGGGCGGCACGGAGCGATCATCCGGAATTGCAGAGCACGCAGGCCTCGATCGCATTCAGCGGCGACGGCGCAAACTGGTTCCTGGTCAACGCCTCTCCCGATCTCCGTCAGCAACTGATCGCGACACCGCAATTGCATCCGAAGCAAGGCGCGCTGCGTCACAGCCCGATCACCGGCGTGATCCTGACCAATGGCGAGATCGATGCGGTCGCGGGGCTACTCTCGATGCGCGAGGGATCGCCCTTTACGATCTATGCACATGAGCGCGTGCTGGCGATCCTGCGCTCGAACAGCGTCTTCAACGTGCTGAGCGAGAAGAACGTCGGCCGCCAGGGAATTGCGGTCGATGCGGCCTTCGAGCCGGCTTTGCCCGACGGGTCACCTTCCGGCCTCGAAGTGCTGCCGTTCGAGGTTCCCGGCAAGGGCGCCTGGTATCTCGAAGGCAAGGCGCATCCGGCCGGCCAGGACGGCGCAGGCGATACGCTGGGCCTGCGTATTGCGGACAAGCGCAGCGGCAAATATTTCTACTTCCTGGCTGCCTGCGCGCGGGTGACCGACGCCCTGAAGTCACGGCTCAAGAGCGCGCCGCTGGTGTTCTTCGACGGCACGGTGTGGCGCGACGACGAGCTGATCGCGGCCGGGCTCGGCAACAAGACGGGCCAGAGCATGGGACATATCGCGATGTCGGGCGATCGTGGCGCAATCGAGAGCCTCGCCGCTCTCGACATCGGACGAAAAGTGTTTTTGCATATCAACAACTCCAACCCGGCGCTGCTTGGGACCTCGGCCGAGCGCAAGGCGGCTGAACAGGCGGGCTGGCAGATTCCCTCCGACGGAACGGAGATCGTGCTGTGAATGTCGTGCTGACCTCAGGAATGACCGCGCTTTCGATCGGCAAGGGCATCACGCTCGACAGCGCCGAGGCGATGGAGGCGACGCTGCGCCAGATCGGCGCGACGCGTTATCACAGCCTGCACCCGTTCCACCGCCTGCTGCACGGCGGCAAGCTCAACAAGGGCCAGGTGCAGGCCTGGGCGCTGAACCGCTATTACTACCAGAGCACGATCCCGCTGAAGGACGCGATGGTGATCTCGCGCTTTCGCGACCGCAACACGCGGATCGAGTGGCGCCACCGCATCGAGGATCATGACGGCGACCTCGGCAATGAGGGCGGCATCGAGCGCTGGCTCAAGCTGACCGAGGGCCTCGGTCTCGACACCGCCTATGTGGAATCGACCGAGGGCATCCTGCCCGCGACCCGCTTCGCGGTGGAGGCCTATGTGCATTTCTGCCGCGACCGCACGCCGCTCGAGGCGATCGCCTCCTCGCTCACCGAATTGTTCGCGCCGAACCTGCATGAGGAGCGCATCTCGGGGATGCTGAAGCACTACGACTTCGTCAATCCCGACATCATGAGCTATTTCAGCCGTCGCCTGCAGCAGGCCCCGCGCGATGCCGGCTTCGCGCTGGAGTATGTCAAGCAGCATGCCAGCACGCCGACGGAACGCGAAGCGGTCTGCAACGCGCTGATCTTCAAGACCAACGTGCTGTGGGTGCAGCTCGACGCGCTGTATCACGCCTATGTCGAGGGCCACATTCCGCCCGGCGCCTTTGCGCCGAAGACGAGCTAGGGACGCATCATGGCGAGCCGCAACATCAGCGTCAGCGAGACCAGCCGGCCGAAGCTGCCGCGCCATGCCAAGCTGAAATTCGATGAGACTCGGCAGGTCTGGGTGATCCTGGCGCCGGAGCGCGTGCTGGCGCCTGACGAGATCGCGGTCGAGGTGTTGCAGCTCTGCGACGGCGTGCGCAGCGTCTCCGAGATGGCCGACCAGCTCGCAGTGAAATACGCAGCGCCGCGCGAGGCGATCACGACCGACGTGATCGCGATGCTGCAGGACCTCGCAGACAAGGGCTTTCTCACCGAAGCGCGCGAGAAGACATCATGAGTGACACGCTCGCCGACAACAAGACGACGGCGGCGCCCCCGAGCGACGGGCTCGCCGTGCTGGAAAGCCGCCGTTCGGCGGCCGAGACCTTCGGTATTCCGCTCGCGGTGCTCGCCGAGGTCACACACCGCTGCCCGCTGCAGTGCCCCTATTGCTCGAACCCGGTCGAGCTCGATCGCGGCAGCACCGAGCTCACCACAGATGAATGGAAGAAGGTGCTGGGCGAGTTGGCCGAGCTCGGCGTGCTGCAGATCCATTTCTCCGGCGGCGAGCCGACCGCGCGCAAGGACATCGTCGAGCTGGTGCAGCACGCGACCGATGTCGGGCTCTATTCCAACCTGATCACCTCGGCGGTGCTGCTGACCAAAGACAAGCTGTCTGCGCTGGCCGATGCCGGCCTCAGCCATGTGCAGATCAGCTTCCAGGGCAATGAGCCCGTCGTTGCCGATCGCGTCGCGGGCTTAAAGGACGCGCACAGGAAGAAGCTCGAAGTGGCCAGATGGACGCGCGAGCTCGAATTGCCGCTCACGGTGAATGCGGTGATGCACCGGCAGAACCTGCATCAGCTCCCCAACATCATCCAGATGGCTGTCGATCTCGACGCGGACCGGCTCGAAGTCGCCAACGTGCAGTATTACGGCTGGGCGCTGAAGAACCGCGCCGCGCTGATGCCGACGATCGAACAGATCGAGGAGACCAGCCGCATCGTCGAGGAGGCGCAAGCGCGGCTGAAGGGCACGCTCGCGATCGACTATGTGGTGCCGGACTATTACGCGTTGCGGCCGAAGAAGTGCATGGGCGGCTGGGGCCGGCAGTTCTTCAACATCTCGCCGGCCGGCAAGGTGTTGCCGTGCCACGCCGCCGAAAGCATCACCGGACTGGAATTCGAATCCGTGCGCTCGAACCATTCGATCGCGTGGATCTGGCAGAACTCGGAAGCCTTCAACCGCTATCGCGGCACGGGGTGGATGCCGGAGCCGTGCAAGTCCTGCGAATTCCGCGAGGTCGATTTCGGCGGCTGCCGCTGCCAGGCGTTTGCGCTGACCGGCGATGCGGGGAATACCGATCCGGCCTGCTCGCTGTCGCCGCGGCATGAGGAGATCTTCAAGCAGGCCGAGCGCGAGGCGGCCGCGCATCAGGACCGCTTCATCTACCGCAATTTCGCCGGCGGCACGCTGGAGACGGACGATCGCCAGGACGAACGCCAGGATAAACGCAATGGCGCCTGACGCCGAAGCCGGCAAGGCGGCCAGGCGATCCGATCCCTTTGCACCGCTGACGTCGGAATTGCTTGATGTCGGCGACGGCCATCAGATCCACGTCGAGAGCGTCGGCCGCGAGGGCGGCATTGCCGCGGTCTATCTGCATGGCGGGCCCGGCAGCGGCTGCCAGCCGGATCATCGCCGCCTGTTCGATCCCGAGCGTTTCCACGCCGTGCTGTTCGACCAGCGCGGCTGTGGCCGCAGCCGGCCGAAGGGCAGCCGCGAACACAACACCACGGCGCATTTGATCTCGGACATGGAAAAGATCCGCGAACGCTTCGGCTTCGAACGCTGGATGGTGGTCGGCGGTTCCTGGGGCGCGACGCTGGCGCTGGCCTATGCGCAGGCGCATCCCGATCGCGTCAGCGGCCTCGCGCTGCGCGCGACGTTTCTCGGTACAAGCGAGGAACTCGACGCCGCCTTCCTGCACACGCTGCCGCGCTTCTATCCGGCGCTGCACGGGGATTTCCTCGATATGCTGCCGGAGGACGAACGCGCGACGCCGCTTGCGTCCTATTATCGCCGCATCCTCGATCCCGGCGCCGCCGTGCACGGCCCGGCCGCGCGCGCCTGGCACGACACCGAACGCGCGCTGTCGGAGCACACGCCGAAGCAGACGCGGCTTGATCTCGCAGCGCTGAGGGCGTCGGCCGGCGCCCTGCCCTCGACGCCGTTCATGGAAGCGCACTATTTCGCCAATGACTGCTTCATGCGGCCGAACCAGCTGATGGACGAGGCAGGCCTGCTCGCCGGCATTCCCGGCATCATGGTGCAGGGCCGCTACGACCTGCTGTGCCCGCCTGCGACCTCGCACGCGCTCGCCGCGCGCTGGCCCGGCAGCGAGATCCGCATCATCGACGAAGCCGGCCACATCCTCTACGACCCCGGCATCCGCAACGCGGTGATGAAGTCGATCGCGGATCTGGCGTCTCATCTTACTGCGTCATAGACCGTTGTATCCCCTCATCCTGAGGGGCTGACTCAAAAAGAAGCCAACAAAATCGGGACTTTCAGTTACCGCGTCATGCCCGGCCTTGTGCCGGGCATCCACGTCTTTCTTCCATTCAGCAAGAAAGACGTGGATGGCCGGGACAAGCCCGTGTCCTTACCGAGACAGACAATCGCGGCTGGGGCAAGGCGTTGGCGCCGGCCTGGGCGATTTCTCCGGTCTTTTCAAGCCAGTCGAGAATGGTGCCGAAATCGCCATGCAACACGGCATCGACTTGGCCGGGCCGGGCGCCGGGCGTCAAGACGAAGCGATCGATCAGGGCCCGAAGCGCCTCAGTCGCCTGGACCGCGTTGTCCGGATGAGCAAGCTTCGGCGAACCGTGCCACCTTGCGCCGATAAATCTCGGCGATGTTGGGATGGATGTCGGGGATTTCGGCCGGGGCCGTGGCGATCCGCGCGCGCAGGACGCATCGGCCCCTCGATCGACGTCCGGCTGACGCTGGCCGCCCTGCGTTCGGCCATTGAAAGGCGAAGCCGCCACCCCGCTGCTGCATCACACGGATCGCGGGTCGCAATATGCTGCCGGGCTCTACCGGCAGACGCTTGCCGACCATGGCCTTGTCGGATCGACGGGGCGCCGGGGGCAATCTACGATAACGCCAAGGCTGAGAGCTTCATGAAAACCCTCAAGGTCGAGTCGATCTATCCGATGGCCTGTGAGACGTCGCCGCCGACCTTCCGTGCTTCATCGACCAAGTCTACAACGCCAGCCGGCTGCGCTCCGCGCTCGGCTATCTCAGCCCTCAGCAGTTCGTGGATCAACACGCCCAGCTCACGATCAAAACCGCAGCCTGATCCTGTCTACCCGCAGGAGCGCACTCCAATTCCAGTCTCGCAGAATGGGCAGACCCAGCCGGCCTTCCCGCTGCCGGGTCATCGTTCCCGCTAATCCATCCGTTTTGTTGCTCCCAGCGCCACGGCGTTGGAACGGAGCGCGCGCGCATGTGCATCGCAACCAACCTCTATTATTTCGATTGGTGCCGTTGAGTGTCCCTGAGATGGTTGGCCACGGTCAGATAATAGTTCCGTGCCGTCGCATTCATCTGGCGCTCGCCGAGCTCCCGGAGCGCACGGATCTTAACCGTCGTTGCGGCGCCGTTCTGTGGCTCAAGGGCAAGAACGTAATCAGCCTGTTCTGCCGCCCACTGGAATTGACCGGCAGAAAGGGATGCTTCGGCGCTCTCCAGCATCTTCGCCGTGCCTCCGGCCATTGCGACAAGCTTTGTTGCACGTTCCTTCTCGGTCAGCGGGAAGATGTGCGTCGGGTTGCCGTCAAACCAGCCGGCGTTCTGCGAATAGATTCCACGCACCGCCCAGGCGACGGTACCGTAGTATTCTTGCAGGTACGGATGTTGCGCCAGTTCCGCAGGCAGCTTTATCTCCTGAACCAACTCGTCGGGGGTCTTGCCCTTGCTGATTCCTTCCATCGTCTTGTCGTAGACGAACTTGATGCCGTCCCTGTAGGCCGTGAGCGCATCCTTCGCTTCGTCCGCACCGCTGATCGTCCCCATGTGACCGGGAACGACATAGCCAGGGTTGAGAGCGAGCAGCCTGTCCAGGCTGGCAACCCATTTCTCCACCGGACGAGTCGGCAGACCTCTTAGCGGCGCGATATTCGGGAAGGTCTTCAAGAACACGTCACCTGCGATCAGGACCTTACGATCCGGCAGCCAGACCGAGATATTCTCATCAGCCTCGCCGGGGGTGAGGATCAGTTGGATCGGCACGCCTGCGATCGTCAGGCTTTCTTCGTCGCCATCGAAGGTTTGAGTGGGCGGCAAAAAACCTTCCCGAGTATGGGGCGTGACCCTGCCATATTCCAACTGCGTGCCGGCGTTGATGAATTGATCGTCGGGCAGAGCGGTACCGAACGCATCGCCACCGTCACGTCGTCCGCGACCTGTGTCCGGCTTGGCCGTGACCAGAAGCTTATGGCTATAGATTTCCGGCTTGTCATCGCCTGCGAATACAGTTGCGCCGCCGGTGTGATCGGGATGATTGTGGGTATAGATGATTGCACGGACAGGGTGGCTCATTCGATCGCCGAAGGCTTCAACGATCGCTTTGGCATCGACCGGATTGGCCGAGGTGTCGACAACGATCGAACCGCCTTCGGCCTGGATCAAGGTGACGTTGCTGGCGGAATACCCGATCGCGGTGTAGACGCCCTCGGTAACTTTCTCGACTCGTTTGCGGAATTCCTGAGAATGCGCTTTCAGCTTGTCGCGCCCTGAAAAGTCGTCGGTAGCGAAAGCCGGAGCCGTCATGCCGAGAATTGCTACGATAGCCATGACGCCTCCTACTTTGCGTTTCAATGATCCTGCCATCCTACCCACACCTCCAGAATAGACAGCGGCGAAATCTGACCGCCCTCACTATCCGAGATAGGCCCCTCATTTTCGAAACAGTAGCCGGAGATTTGACAGCCTGCCTCTCATAAACGATAGGGCAGTTATGGATTACAATGCTGTCAGTATGTTTATCGCCGTCGCGCAGACGGGCAGCCTTTCTGCCGCCGCCGTGCGAATGGGAGTTCCGCTCCCGACATTGAGCCGCAAAATCGCAGAACTTGAGAGTGACCTGAAGGTGCAGCTTCTGGAGCGCACCGCCCGCGGCTGCCGTGTGACGGAAGCCGGGTCGCGATTGTTCGAGCACGCCAGCGGCGGGATAGAGGCGCTACAGGAGGCTGAACGCTTGATCATGAGCGCGCAGGCGCGATTGGTCGGCCGCCTTCGCCTTTCGCTTCCGCAATCCTTCGAGCCCTGGTGGGAGCTCTTAGGCCTATTCCAGCGCGCCCATCCCGACATTCAGATCAGCGTCTATTCGACAGAAAGACGTGTTGATCTCTTGGCGGACGGGGTCGATGTCGCGTTACGGGTTGGCGCGATTGCCGACGACACGGTTGTCGCCCGCCATATGCTCTCATTTCGGCATATCCTCGTCGCCAGTCCCAAGCTGGTCGAAAGGCACGGCGCGTTGAACCACCCGGCCGACCTAAACCGATATCCGTGCGCCGCATGGGGCTCTACCCTCGACGCCCGCCCGGTCTGGATGTTTGGCGGTCATTCGTTCCAGGTCCTGGCCACATTTACGGTGAATGACTACCTTCACTTGAGGGCTAGAGCGATCGCGGGAGACGTTGTGACGGAACTGCCGTCGTTCCTCGCCGCGGAACCTCTTAAGAGGGGCGAGCTCGTGGAATTGCTGCCCGAGCTCCCTTTTCCAGATACCCCTCTGCACCTCGTCTACAGGCGGCAACGGCATCCATCTACGATTATTCGAACTTATCTCGACTTCTGCTCGACGCATCTGTCGATCGTCGAGGACAGATGTAGAGTTCCGTCCCATGAATAGTTGTGCCAACTCGATCACCGAGAGACTAAATCGCGGCTACAACGATGTGGCGGTCTCGGTGGAAACCTGCCCGGCCATGAAATTCATTTTCAGACAGTTGAGTGCCCGAAAACATTAGCTGCATTGTCAGTCACCCGCGATTCTGGAACAGGGTTGCCCTGCGAGACCTGAAACCTGTTCGCCGCGGCCGGATTTCTGAATAACAGAATTATGCCGCTGAGTTGCCCGACGAGACTGAGCAAGAACTACTGGTGAGCGGAGTTAGGCCGGCGTGGGCCGGCCGATTGCGAGCGGAAGCCCTATGTTTGTCCAGAGAGCCGCGAGAGCAACCTGGATGGGCGTCAAAAGGGCTGCGAGGGTACATCGGCAAGTAGCAACCGCCTTGGCGAGCGCGGCCAGAAACGCGTCGAAGCCCAGGATGTTGAGCACGCGGGTGAAGTTGTAGCAGAGCGCCATCAGGCTCCACTCGCCGCGGACCTTGTCGAAGCCGCGGACCAGGAAATGACGATAGCCGGCACGGCATTTGAGCGTGCCAAACGGATGCTCGACGATGCCAAAGCGACGGCGCATCACCTCGCCCGCGCCCTGCATCCGCGCGCGATGACGTTCGAGAACGTCTTCATGCTCCCAGCGACCGATCGTCCGGTAGGCCGCGTTCGAGCCAAGGCAACGGATCTTGAGCGGGCAGGTCCTGCAGATCGCTCCGCGCGCCGCGTAGCGGATCTCGACGCGGCCACTGGTGTTCTTCTGCCTGCTCTTCATCGGATGTAGCTGATGGCCGCCGGGACAATGATAGGTGTCGGATACGCCATCATAGTTGAAGTCCTTGAGGGCGAAGCGGCCTTGCTTCTCGAGCCGGGCGCTGCCCTCCGGCACCGGCACATAGGCCGTGATGCCATCGTCCTCACAGGCCTTCAGTTCGCGGCTGCTGTAATAGCCCTCGTCTGCCAGCACCTGCAGGGTCTTGACCTCGAGGGCTTCCTTTGCCGCGATGGCCATCGCATGTAGCTGGCCGACATCGCTGCTGTCGTTCACCACCTCGCTGGCGACAATGAGCTTGTGCTTGTCGTCGACGGCGGTCTGCACGTTGTAGCCTGCGACCCCCTGGCCGCTCTTGACCAGAAGTCGGGCATCCGGATCGGTCAGGGACAACTGCGTCTCGCCATTCTCTTCCAACCGAGCAAGATCGGCTTGTGCGCGCGAGCGCTTCGCCATCAGTGCCGCGACCTTCGCGCCAAGGTCACCACCACCTGCGCCGCCACCATCGGAGCCATCCTGGCCTGGCTTCCTGGCTTCCGCGGCGTCATTGTCCTCAAGGGACTTGCCGTAGGCCTCGATCTCCTGATCGAGCTTTCCGATCTGATCGGCAAGCCTCTTGCGCGTAAAGATGCTGGCCTTGCTGGCGTCGCCATGGAAGAACGAGCCGTCAATCGCAACAACGCTGCCGCCGACAAGACCGAGTTCGCGCATCAGCAGCACGAAGCTGCGGTTGGCCGCCTTCAGAGCCACCCAGTTCTCCTTGCGGAAGTTGCCGATCGTCCGATAACCCGGCTTCAGATTCTTCAGCAGCCAGATCAGTTCCAGATTGCGGCAGGCCTCCCGCTCCAACCGGCGCGACGACCTGATCTGGTTGATGTAGCCGTAAAGGTAGAGCTTCAGCAGATCGGCTGGATCGTACGGCGGTTGACCGACCCCTTCGGCCTTGCGATCCGCATGGCGAAAGCCGAGCTTGGCAAGGTCGAGCACACGAACGAAGCTCTCGATCGCCCGGACCGGGTTGTCCGCCCCGACATAATCCTCAATCCGAGCAGGAAGCAGGCTGGCCTGGTCGCGGCTCTCGCCGCTCTTGAATGTCCGATTCGTCATGAACAGAATCGTACATCAACTTCCCAAAATGCCGAGTTCTTGCTCAGTCTCG
>NZ_LNCU01000009.1 GCF_001542415.1 Bradyrhizobium macuxiense | reverse complement strand
ATGTATGGTCCGGCCGTGCGGTGCAAGAGGTTTTTCATCGATCTGGCAAATGCGGTCTTGCATCAATGTATCCGGCCTCTAGTTGGAGCGTGTCGCGCTCCGGGCCATCATGGATATCAGCGCGCATGCGACGTTCTTAGCGGACAGGCTTCAACGAGCCGTTCGGGTCACCAGTGTTCGCATGCGCCGGGAAGACCGATCTCCATCTTTGTCCCATCCTCTCGCAGACCTCGGCAGGCGGACTAAGCTACATCATCAATAGCTCCTTATTTCTGTTCCTTTGTTCGTGCCTGGCGGCCGTTCCTTCGTCCCGACCTGTGGGCTACGGATGCGCCGCGCGCAGGGGCCGTCAAGGCTGGCCGTCGCGCGGGTCTTGCCGCTCGCTTCCATGCTGCCAGGCCACGCCTTGTACGGCCCGGAGCACGGCGCGAGGATCACGCTGGATGGGACTCCATCGTATTGTTCTTATCGCACGCGAAGGCGCGCCCCTTGTTGAGAACCGCCCACGCGATACGGGCGAGCTTGTGGGCCAGCGCAATGGCGAGCACGTTGTGGTGTAGTCGCTTCTTCGCCGCTTCAATCCAAGATTTGAGCCCGTAGCGCTCCCACTGCTTTGGCCCCAGCTTAACCAGCACGACCCAGGCCGCCTGAACGAACAGGGCGCGCAGATAGCGATTGCCGCGCCTTGATATGCTGCCAAGGATCGTCCGGTCTCCCGTCGAGATTTGCTTCGGGACCAGCCCGAGCCAGGCGCCGAAGTCGCGGCCTTTAGAGAACACGTCGCCGGTGCCGACCGCGGCCACCATCGCGCTCGAGATGATGGGGCCGATGCCGGGGACCGTCATCAGCCGCTCGCAGTGCAGGTCTTGGCGGGCGAGCGCTTCAATCTCGCCGGTGAGACCCTCGATGCGCGCATCCAGGTGGCGCCAGTCTCCGGCCAATGCCTCGATGAGGCGCGACATGCGGGGCGACAGAACATCGGTGCGCATGGCCAGAATGCCCGGCAGCTCGGCCCGCAGGAAACGCAGTCCTTGCCGGACTGCAATGTCCCGCTCCAGCAGGAAGGCGCGGATCTGATTGATGATGCCGGTACGCTGGCTGACCAAGCGCTCGCGGACACGGTGCAGGGCCTGCAGGTCGAGTTGGTCGGCGGTCTTGGTCGCAACGAACTTCATGGTCGGGCGTTGCACCGCCTCGGCAATCGCCTCCGCATCGCGGAAGTCGTTCTTCTGTCCCTTGCTATACGGCCGCACATATTTGGCCGGCATCAGCCGGGCATTGTGGCCGAGTAGCTGTAGCTTGCGGCTGAGATGATGGGCGCCGACGCAGGCCTCCATGCCGATAAGGCACGGCGGCAGGTTGGCAAGTCGCACCTCGACCTGGCCACGCGACCATTTCTGCCGAAGCACGATCGCACCATGCTGATCCTGTCCCACCACGTGGAACGAGTTCTTGCCAATATCGATGCCGATCACGGCGATTGCGCAGTTGGATTGCTGAGACATGGCGTGCTCCTTGTCTTCGCTGCCCCGAGCCAGCTTCTATCACTGGCGGGGCTGGAGCACGGCCGGACCATCCCATTAGCGGTCATTCCGGCGGCACGGAGTGCATGCACTCTGCGCGCCATCGACGGACCGCAGATCACGCTTCATGAGATCATAGACCAGAGTACGGCAAGCCTTGGAGTGCAGGCAAGTGGCAGCTATCCCGCCATGAAAGACGTGACCTGCATCAGGCCAGCTGGTCGAGCAGCGCCCGGGCGTCCCGCAGGACCGGCGTGTCGAAGCCTTCGGTGAACGAGCCATACACCGGCGCGAAGAGGTCGCGTGCTTCCGTGCACCTGCCTTGGTCGCGCCACAGGCGGGCGAGGCTGGTCGCAGCGCGCAGCATAAACGTCTTCGTGCTCTGGCGCTCCGCCACAGCGAGCGCTCGATGATAATTCTGTTCCGCAGCGGCCTGGTCGCCTCGCGCATTCATCTGGTCGCCTCGAAGTCGATGCAGCTCGGCCTCACTGGACCGTTCCTCGGTCGCCTCGATGAGCTGCGCGGCCTCGACAAGGCTTTGCTGCCCCTCCTGCAGATGCCCGACCTTGGCGTGAGCCTCGGCGAGAAAGCAGAGCGCGCGCGGCGTGTGCACCACAGCTCCGGCACCACGAAGCACCGAGAGCCCTTTCGCGAGCGACGCAAGGCCGTCCTGCGGCTGTCCAAGTGCTGTCAATGAGCGACCATGCTGGAGAAGTCCGAGGCCCAACCAGAGCGGAAAGCCATGCTCGTTCGAGAGAGCCACCAGTTCATCCGCATGCCGTAATGTGTCATGCGGCAAGCCGGCGGCCGCCTCCACCGCACACACCTTGCTCAACACAAAGGCCACCGTGAACGGATGGTCGAGCGAACGGGCTTCTCTTAACGCCTCGTCCGCGCGCGCACATCCCTGATCGATGTGGCCCAGAAGCGCCAATGTCAACGCCAAGTGACCCTGGCTCGCCGCGTGCGGATCGGCCACCGCTATGGCGGCGCAAATCGCGCGAGCGGCCGGATCTTTCAAGCCATCACACAGCTTGAGAAGGGCACTCGCTGTCACAAACTCCCCGCGATAGTGGCAACTTGCGCCGTGGATATAGTGACCCAGCAGCAGGGTGGCTTGATCTTTTCTTGTCTCGCCCAATTTCTCCATCTGCTCGGCAAGCGACACCGCCAGCTCGTGCTCGGCACGAACCGAATGGAAGCCCCATTGGAAATAGAGCAGCGGAGCGAGACGATCCGGTCGATCGAACCGCTCAGCGAGCGCTCGCGCCCTGACAAGGGTATCGGCCACCGCCGGCGCCGAATACCCCCTGGCTGCCATCAGGGCCCGCCCGAGGGCAATCTCCAGGTCGAGCTCGTGCTGCGCGGGCCGCGACTCCTCGGGCATTTTCGCCAGCAATTCGAGACCCCTCTGCAACTGCGCCACCGCTTCCGTCATCGCCGACCGCGCGACCGCGTGCTGGCCGGCCTTGAGCCGGTAGCCAACCGCCTTTTCGTTGAAGCCGGCCTCGGCACAATGGTGGGCCATGAGTTGCGGCTGAGCGGCGACGATTTCAGGGAACTGGCTCTCTAGCGTCGTCGCGACGCGAGCATGGATCTGCTGGCGTCGACCGCGCAGCAGGGTGCTATAGGCTGCGTCCTGCACCAGCGCGTGCTTGAAGGTGTACTCTGCATCAGGCGGGGTCCCTCGCTGGAAGACCAGTTCGGCGTGTACGAGCTGCGCCAAGGCCCCTTCCACCTGTTGCTGCGGCATGGCTGCGACGGCGCTGATAAGCTCATGCGAGAACGACCGCCCGAGGGCAGCTCCGATCTGCGCCAGCTCGCGCACGGGCGCCAAGCGATCGAGCCGTGCCAGGAGCGAGGCGTGGAGCGAGGTAGGGATCGCAAGCCGAGGCACGGGCCCCCTCGCATCGAAGCGGTCGCCGGCGTCGGCCAGCATGCCGCTCTCGATCACCGCCTTGGTCAATTCCTCGATGAATAGCGGTATGCCATCGGTCCTATCGATGATTCCCTCGGCGATCTCCTGGGGCAACGCCTTGCCGCCGGTCACCCGCATGATCATCTCGGCGCGCTGTCGATGCGGCAGACGACCGAGGCTGATTAATGTCACGTGCGAGCGCCCGATCCAGGCCGGCGCGAACTCTGGCCGGAAAGTGATGATGAGCAAGACCCTGAGGGTGGCCACGCGGTCGACGATGCGGTCCAGCAGGTCGAGCGAGGTGGGGTCGATCCAGTGCACATCCTCGAACACCATCAGCACGGGCCGGCGCGCCGCCAGCCCCTCGAGCTGGGCCAGGAGGACCTGAAACATCTTCTCCTTGCGCTTCTGCGGTGTGAGGTTGAGCGGTGGATAGCCATTGCCGATCGGCACGGACAGCAGGTCCGCGATCAGAGGAACGGCCTCGCTGAGGTCAACGTTTGCCTCGGCGAGCAACGCTTCGAGCTTGTCCAACCGTTGCCGGTCCGTATCGTCGCGCCGGAATCCCGCCGCCCGCTCGAGCTGTGAGATGGTCGGGAAAAGCGCGCTGTCCTGATGGTGCGGCGAGCAGAAACGGCGCAAACGGATATGTGGATCATCGCTCAGCCGCTCCAGCACGGTTTCGGCGAGGCGCGATTTGCCGATGCCGGGCTCACCCGATATCAGAACGACCGAACCATCGCTGCGTTTTATCTGCTGCCAGCGGCGCATCAGCAGCTCGATCTCCTCATCGCGGCCGAGCAGTGGCGTTCTGGCTACGCGTAAGGCCTCGAAGCGGCTATCGACCGCGCTCGCACCAATGACTCGCCAGACCGGCACGGGGTCGCTGAAGCCTGTGATGGACACGCTCCCGAGAGCGAGATAGTCGAAGAGGCCTCCGACGAGCCGGCGGGTGCTGCTGTCGATGACCACCGTATCCGGCTCGGCCAATTCCTGAAGCCGCGAGGCCAGATTGGGGGTCTCACCGACCACCTCATGTTCCTGCGACGCGCCTTTCCCGACGAGATCGCCGACGATCACCAAACCAGTGGCAATGCCAACTCGCACTCGCAATCTTGCCTCCGGGCCGGTATCGAGTCCTGCCACGGCCGTGACCAATGCCAACCCGGCGCATACCGCGCGCTCAGCATCGTCTTCATCCGCCCGCGGATAGCCGAAATATGCGAGCACGCCGTCGCCCATGTATCTGGCAACGAATCCGCCAGATTTCTCGATTTGCTCGGCACAACAGCGGTGGTACGCGCCGATGATCTCGCGCAAGTCCTCAGGGTCGAGCTTCGTCGAGAGTGCTGTCGAGCCAGCAAGATCAGCGAACATCACCGTGAGCTGTCGTCTCTCGGCCTCGGTCCGAGGAACGGTCACGGGTCTTGGTCCGGCCTCAGCGAGCTCCGCGATCGCCCGCAAGATCTTCTTGCGATGGCCGAGCGAGACGCCGATTTTTTCGAGATCAGAGTCGGTCAGATCGCCCAGAACGCTTGAGTCAATGTCGTTCTCGGCAAAGCACTGCGCGTATTGCCCTAGGCCGAGGGTGTTGAGCCAGTCCGCAATCTGCTGCATTGGCTCCCTCAACTGTCTGATTGATGGCCAGCCGAATTTTTGACTACGGCGAAGAAACGTTATCCCGATCTTTTCACCATAGCATGTTTAGTTTGCGGCATTCGGCCGCGGCTGGCCCTCGATCTTTGCCAAAATGGTGCAACAGTACAAGGCGCTCTGCCGGCGACAAAAGACCGTGCGACGTCGGCGCCGCGGGTCCCACCATCTCGATGCCGGCGCGGTGCCTCAACCTCTTCGAGCTAACGTTGCAATTCGCGCACTGACTTTCGGTGAGGCGGTGCGCGGAAGTCCAAGACACTATAGCGTCCGCCTGCTAGGTCTCACTCATCGTGATCGACACCGCGATGTGGCGAATCTCACATTCGGCGGGAGCATCGCATTTTACTGGACACGAATGAAAGCTCCGGGCTGGTTATTTTCTCAGGAGCATACCATGAAGAAGATCATTCTTGTTTCGATCGCAGTTGCTTCTTTTTCTACGACGGCTCTGGCTGACGCACGAGCAGCAGGACACCGGACCCACCTTCGCCACGTGGTGATGGGTGCCGCAGTTAATCCTGTTCTGCTCAACGCCAATGCCGGTCTCAATGACAATGGCAATGACCACGCGATGCATATCCGGAACATTCACGATTCCGGCTACAACCCGAAGAACGACTTTGGCTCTTTTTGGCAACATGTCCGTTGCCAATTGACGGGGCAAGGGAGGGAATGGGGAGCCTTCCCTGTCTCAATATCCATATGGCGCGCGTCACTATGACGACACCCGTAGCTACAACGATCCGTCCGAGGTTGGCGGCGGAGAATCTTTACCCGTTCACCAGCCGCCCGGCCGCGCACCATTTCTATAATTGCCGTTGCTTCTATAATTGCCGTTGCTCATCGCGACGTTGCCGGTTTCAGGGGGCCAAGCTGAACTCTTCTTGATCAGAGCATAGCCGTTCATGACGCAAAGCGGCCATGTTGCAGAAAGGTGTTCGCGAAGCCCACAAATGCCCGCGTTTCAGCG
Source organism: Bradyrhizobium macuxiense (assembly GCF_001542415.1). Classification (GTDB taxonomy): domain Bacteria; phylum Pseudomonadota; class Alphaproteobacteria; order Rhizobiales; family Xanthobacteraceae; genus Bradyrhizobium; species Bradyrhizobium macuxiense. Next base: position 4,633 of record NZ_LNCU01000009.1, on the reverse strand, counting down.
GCGTCGCCCGCGCACTGTGAGGAGTCGCAGGATCACTTCTGCTCCCGCATGGTCGATGCGGCGCGCACGCCTGATGGCGTCTCGCCGAAGTGCCGGCGGAACATGCGATTGAAATGAGAAACATCACCAAAGCCGACTGCAAACGCGATATCGATGATTGCCAAATGCAGATGGTGCGGGTCAGTCAACATCGCGAAGGCACGCTCAAGCCGGCATCCTGCAAGGTGCTCGGTGAACGACTTTCCAGTCCCCTCGAGCAATTTTTGCACGTATCGCCGCGACATACCGAGCGCCCTGGCGACATTGTCCAGATCGAAATTGGGATCGCTGAAGCGTCGCGCGACCTCCGCCAGGATCGCCTGCAGCCTGGCTGCCTTCACACCACGCTCCGTAACGATGTTTGCAGCTTCGGCGCTCGGCCCGAGCGTCGCGGCCACGAGATCGAGGAGATGTACGCCTATAGTGGAGGCCAGTTTTGATGACGGAGATTCTTTGAAGGATGCAAGCGACCGCAGGTAGCGGTCGAGGAGTCTAAGCGCCGGTCCGGGACGCACCGGCCGACCTGATAGATCTTCCGGCTGCGCAACCAGAGACTTGAGGGCGGCAGCCTGCACGGTCACGAATCTGACGCGGCCGCCACGCGGCCCAAATACTCGCAGCGGCCTTCCCCGGTCAACCAAACAAGCGGAGCCGGCATCATAGACATGTTCCTGGTCAGCATTTGCAAATTTGACTGGTCCAGCCTCGACGACGTTTAGTCCGAATTGGTCTTGGCTATCCTTGAGGTAGTGTATGTGACGGATAAACTCCACCGGCGTGGTGACAATGCTACAAACGCCAACTGCGCCGAGCGGCAAGTAGGTGACGTCGATACGCGGGCGGCCGCCGCTGTGATCTATCACGTCCAAGGCGAGGTTCAGCCGCGCAAACTCCTCACGGAACGTGGAGAACCGCGCGCGCTCCGGCAGCATCTCGGTCGACCATCGCAAAAGGTGAGATGACGTTGGCATGTCGGCCTCCCGCTTTGGGGGCCCCCCAAAAGATCATATCGGACCGCGCTTCGCTGCATTTGTGAAATGGATTACATAGGGGAGGTAGGCTGCGCGGACATGACCAAGCGCTTCGCGTTGCGCGCTGCACGCGATGAGTTGGCACGCACCCCGCGCAGATTGTGGCGGCCAACAAGGTCGCAGCTTCCTTCACTTACGAGAACAACCGGCCTTTAGCGGCAATCGTCGCAAATCGCGGTGTCGGGCTTGTTGCGCGCAGTCATCGATCAGCGGTTGGAAGCGGCATAGTCCGCTTGTGTGAAGGGTTTCGGATGCTGGCCGCTTGAAGGACGGCGCCGCGGGTTCGGCGGCCAGCGTCCGAAAGTCTCAAAGGAAAGAAACCGCGCGTAAGGAACGGAAGGTGGTGGGGTAGGCGCTATGGAGATTTGAGCGCCGCGGGTGAGCTCGTTGATTGGGATCGAGCCGGTCCAACGAGTTGTACGACGGTGAAGCCGCTGACGGAAGCCGTTGGCCGATGCCGTGGCGCCGCACCGCGCGCAAAGACCTCGATGATGATCATGCGACCGCCACAGCATAGACAACTCGGCTTGGTGGGATCGACGGCGGCCGCGATGGGCTGGCCCTCAGGCTTTGCAACGGCAAGCAGCTCGCGGGCGTGCCGGGGGGCGCAGGTTCGAGCCCTGCCACTCCTGACAGCTTTTACCGAACAATTTGAAAGAGTTGGCCGAGGTCCTGGACCCCGGCCGCAATCATCTTCGCTCACTTGATGAGCGGGCAGCCGCCATCCTTCATAGGGCGGAAGGCCTGGTCGCCGGGGACCTCGGCGAGCAGCTTGTAGTAATCCCAAGGCCCCTTCGATTCCTCAGGCTTCTTCACCTCGAACAGGAACATCGAGTGCTCCATGCGGCCGTCCTCGCGGACCACGCCGTTGTCGGTGAAGGCGTCGTGGACCGGGGTCGCGCGCATCTTGGCGAGCACCGGCTTGGTGTCCCTGGTGCCGGCCGCCTTCACGGCGTTGAGATAGTGCAGGGTGGCGCTGTAGGTCGCGGCCTGGTTCATGGTCGGCATCCGCTTGGTGCGCTCGAAGAAGCGCTTGCCGAAGGCGCGGGTTCGGTCGTTGAGATCCCAGTAGTAGGCCTCGGTGATGATCAGGCCCTGGGCCAGCTTCAGCCCGAGGCTGTGGATGTCCGAGATGAACATCACGATACCGGCGAGATTCTGCCCGCCCGCGACGATGCCGAACTCGGCCGCCTGCTTGATGGTGTTGATGGTGTCGGCACCACCATTGGCCATTCCGATGATCTTGGCCTTCGACGCCTGGGCCTGCAGCAGGAAGGACGAGAAATCCGGCGTGTTGAGCGGATGCCGCGCGCTGCCGATCACCTTGCCGCCGGCGGCGCGGACCACGTCGCCGGTGTCGCGCTCGATCGAATGGCCGAACAGATAGTCGGCGGTGATGAAGAACCAGGTGTCGCCCCCGTTCTTCACGATCGCGCCGCCGACGGTGTGGGCGTTGGCGTAGGTGTCGTAGGTCCAGTGCAGCGTGTAGGGCGAGCAGGACTTGCCGGTGATGTCAGAGCTCGCCGCATCGGTCACGATCATGATCTTCTCGAACTGCTTCGACATCTCCATGCCGGCGAGCGCGGTCGCCGAGGTCGGCATGTCGATGATCATGTCGACGCCTTCGGCCTCGTACCATTTGCGGGTGATGGTGGCGGCTACGTCGGCCTTATTGAGGGGATCGGCGGTGACCATCTCGATCGGCTTGCCGAACATCGAGCCGCCGAAATCCTCGATCGCCATCCTGGTGGCCTCGACATTCCCGGCGCCGCCGATGTCGGAATAAACAGACTGGAAATCGGTCAGCACGCCGATCTTGAGCGGCGTCTGCTGCGCGAGCGCCGGTCCCGCCAGCGCTGCCGTGAGCAGCCCGACGAGACTGAGCAAGAACTCGGCATTTTGGGAAGTTGATGTACGATTCTGTTCATGACGAATCGGACATTCAAGAGCGGCGAGAGCCGCGACCAGGCCAGCCTGCTTCCTGCTCGGATTGAGGATTATGTCGGGGCGGACAACCCGGTCCGGGCGATCGAGAGCTTCGTTCGTGTGCTCGACCTTGCCAAGCTCGGCTTTCGCCATGCGGATCGCAAGGCCGAAGGGGTCGGTCAACCGCCGTACGATCCAGCCGATCTGCTGAAGCTCTACCTTTACGGCTACATCAACCAGATCAGGTCGTCGCGCCGGTTGGAGCGGGAGGCCTGCCGCAATCTGGAACTGATCTGGCTGCTGAAGAATCTGAAGCCGGGTTATCGGACGATCGGCAACTTCCGCAAGGAGAACTGGGTGGCTCTGAAGGCGGCCAACCGCAGCTTCGTGCTGCTGATGCGCGAACTCGGTCTTGTCGGCGGCAGCGTTGTTGCGATTGACGGCTCGTTCTTCCATGGCGACGCCAGCAAGGCCAGCATCTTTACGCGCAAGAGGCTTGCCGATCAGATCGGAAAGCTCGATCAGGAGATCGAGGCCTACGGCAAGTCCCTTGAGGACAATGACGCCGCGGAAGCCAGGAAGCCAGGCCAGGATGGCTCCGATGGTGGCGGCGCAGGTGGTGGTGACCTTGGCGCGAAGGTCGCGGCACTGATGGCGAAGCGCTCGCGCGCACAAGCCGATCTTGCTCGGTTGGAAGAGAATGGCGAGACGCAGTTGTCCCTGACCGATCCGGATGCCCGACTTCTGGTCAAGAGCGGCCAGGGGGTCGCAGGCTACAACGTGCAGACCGCCGTCGACGACAAGCACAAGCTCATTGTCGCCAGCGAGGTGGTGAACGACAGCAGCGATGTCGGCCAGCTACATGCGATGGCCATCGCGGCAAAGGAAGCCCTCGAGGTCAAGACCCTGCAGGTGCTGGCAGACGAGGGCTATTACAGCAGCCGCGAACTGAAGGCCTGTGAGGACGATGGCATCACGGCCTATGTGCCGGTGCCGGAGGGCAGCGCCCGGCTCGAGAAGCAAGGCCGCTTCGCCCTCAAGGACTTCAACTATGATGGCGTATCCGACACCTATCATTGTCCCGGCGGCCATCAGCTACATCCGATGAAGAGCAGGCAGAAGAACACCAGTGGCCGCGTCGAGATCCGCTACGCGGCGCGCGGAGCGATCTGCAGGACCTGCCCGCTCAAGATCCGTTGCCTTGGCTCGAACGCGGCCTACCGGACGATCGGTCGCTGGGAGCATGAAGACGTTCTCGAACGTCATCGCGCGCGGATGCAGGGCGCGGGCGAGGTGATGCGCCGTCGCTTTGGCATCGTCGAGCATCCGTTTGGCACGCTCAAATGCCGTGCCGGCTATCGTCATTTCCTGGTCCGCGGCTTCGACAAGGTCCGCGGCGAGTGGAGCCTGATGGCGCTCTGCTACAACTTCACCCGCGTGCTCAACATCCTGGGCTTCGACGCGTTTCTGGCCGCGCTCGCCAAGGCGGTTGCTACTTGCCGATGTACCCTCGCAGCCCTTTTGACGCCCATCCAGGTTGCTCTCGCGGCTCTCTGGACAAACATAGGGCTTCCGCTCGCAATCGGCCGGCCCACGCCGGCCTAACTCCGCTCACCAGTAGTTCTTGCTCAGTCTCG
>NZ_LNCU01000008.1 GCF_001542415.1 Bradyrhizobium macuxiense | reverse complement strand
ATCCTCCCGCGCCAAGCGCCTCGCCAGCTCCCTGACGTAGGACAGCAGCTCTGCCGGAGGTTCTGTTTTGCAGAAGTGCAGGACGAGTGCGGTCATTCTACCACCCCCGCCCGCAATTCTCACAAATCACGGGTTGCCTCGATGAGAAGCTTAGCGCCCATCGGATTGATTGCCGGGATACAGGCAATGTGCAGCTCTTCCGCCGCTTTCAGATTGCCGTCTACAATGATGCTGCGAGCTAAATCGCTGCCCTTGAGCGGGATTGTGTGAAAGGTATCCTCGTCATCGAACCAAGCTGCGAAAGCCAAGTCGGCCTCTGCAACCATCTGAACGGCGATCTCTGCGCGGTCCTCGTGAGAGTATTCGAGCAGCCTGCTAGTCGTATCATCTGCGAGATCGGCGAGCAGTTCTCCGAACTCGTCGATCAGCCGTTCTTTGTTATCCATTTTGAAAATCCTCCAAGGGCGCATTGATCCTTGGGCCGACTTATATCGCGCACACGGAGTCGCAAGCACTCAATCGCGATGGAGTCCATTCACCGCGAAGTCGTGAACGGACCTTACCGCGCTGTAATCTTCAAGCGTCCAAGACAAGTTTTACTTGACAAGTCAACCCGGTATCTATTCATATCACTAAAATGTGATCAGCGCGTGAGAATTCAAGAAACCGCTGTGAGACAGGCATTTCTTTGATTTTTCGGATTTGTAGAAGGGCGCGAGACGGCCGAACGGCCTCGACATTTGCCCTTTCATCGACTCTATTCGCGCGCACGTTACTGTCCCTGCGCAAGCCAGCTTCAAAAATTCAGAACGCCTCCGAGAGATCGGGGGCGTTTTTCGTTTCACCCCGAACATCAGAGAGTATCAATGCAAATGGCCGCCATCACCAAGCAACCGGTCTTCGCGCTCGATCTCATGTCGAACGCGCAGCTAGTCGATCAGTATGGTCTTATTCAAGACCCGGACTTCGATGCCGATCCGCACATGCATCAATGGCTCGACGCGGTTGGCGACGAGATCAGTCGCCGCGAAGCAGATGGGCGCTTTGCTGAGGACGAGTTCGATCATCTAGTCGCCGCCCGAAAATGAAAAAGCCGCCCATGGCGGGGCGGCTCTCTCAACACTCTCAACAACAAAACAAGAATTGTTTTATATGTCAAACAATACTGAAAATCAAGACCACCATAGCCGCGCGGTCTCCACCGGCGACGACAAGTTCGAATGGCAGCGCATCGTGCGCAAGCTTAGCGAGCTGACCGACGCTGAAGCCCGCGCAGCACATGCAATCGTCGATCACTTCAATCTCAAGACCAAGGACTGCTATCCAACGTATCTGCTGGTCGCCGATGAGTGTAATTTCCGCAGCACCGACCCCGTTGAGCGTGCTGTTAAGAAGCTCATCAAGCTTGGTATGCTGACCATCAAGAAGGTTGGACGCAAGGTCTGGTTCTATCCCTGCATCGCCGAAGAGCTGGCACACTTGGCTCGTCAGACCGACAAGGCTGTAGTCGCTCAACCTCGTCGCAATGGTTCTCGAAAGGCCGCTCTACAGCGGCCTATCAAAGATCAATACACCGCTGTAGAGCGGCCTATTCTTGACACGGAATGCAACGATACGCCGCTGCAGAGCGCTCCAATAGGCCGCTGTAGAGCGGCCCTAACAGATAATAGAACAGATAACTCTGTTGATAGAGAGAGTTCTAATAACAAACATCCAGTCTGTGGAGAGATATATAACTCTCTCCACACTGTAACTGAGAATGATGCGTCACAGGATGGAAGCGCGCCTATCGGCGCTTCCCATGAACCAGTCGTGTCATCGGAAGATAGGGGTGAAGCAATTTCACCCCTGCCGGTTACAGCAGACGTGTCGTCACCAAAGGGTGTGCAGATTGTGAACACCCTTGGGGCGGCCCATAAGCCGCCCCTGCGCAAGGTGGAGATCATCCACGTTCCGACACCGAGCTTGATGCTGAATACATCGAACTCATCTCACAGTGAGATGGATGCAGACGACTACTATCTTGATGACGACGTTCCGGAAGTAGACGAGGAAGCCATTCGGGCAGCAACTGAACAATGGGATCGTGAACACCCAATGACGACCCATGAGACAGCTATCGCCGCGAGGCGTGACGAGGCAAAAAGCTACATCGAATATCGCAAGCAGACCAATCATCCAAACGAGGAAGTTGTAAAATGACAGCGCAAATCATCCCCATGTGCGCCACCCGTAAAACCGAGAGACCAACAAGTAGTAGTCCTACGGCGAAGCCTCGTAGTACGACGCTATCAAAAGCGGAGGCCGATGACGGCGCGACATGGCTTGTCGGCTATCACTTGGAGCGCGCGCAGGCTGCAATGAAAGCGCTGCGGAGTGGTCGGACGATTGAGTTCATGCAACCGCTGTTGGAGGCACAATGATGCGTGTATCTGATCGCATGTCCCGGCCGAACCATCAGCCTGTCACGGTCACGACCCGTGGACCGACTACCGGCCATGTTCGCGAGTTCGCCACATTGGGTGAGCTGTTGGATCATCTCGGAAGTGAGCCGGAGGTTTTGACCCAAGTTGGGCCGAAACCTAACCCGGAGCTGCAGGACGCCATCGTCGCCGCCGATATCGAGGCATACCGGGCAGCACTCGTCACTGCCGTCAGGCTCGACGCCAGCCTCGACCGCGAACTGCTCAAGGCCGCAGAACTGATCGCCGCTGCTGCTACACCGGGCACGCGCGATGTAGTCGTAAAGATCAATCACGCCATGCTCGCACAAATCCAAAGCCTCCGTTGCAGGGGATACATCGTATCGGCGAAAGGTCTGGGCGATCGGAGCTGGCGCTGGCGCTGTACGTTGTCGTCGCGCTGGGTGCAGGCTGCAGGATTGTAGTCGCGCAATCCCCGGATCGCGCCTCTCGGCGTTGCGGGACGCGACGGGCTTGGGTCATCTGCCCGTCTGAGATGCCAATATCTCGTTGCGTTATGAGAGGGGCGTTTTCCGTCTTATGTCTTGACTGGCCCGGATTGCATCCGTGACGTTGAACCTCACCACGTTCCTGCGCAGCATCGTATTCGTCGGCATGGGGCTTCGTGACTGTCAGTTTCGGACAGTGACAATCACGACTTGACATCTAACGCAAGTACCAATAACTGGCCGCCGCTTTCGAGCATGGCGTAACGTAGCGCTCGATCTCAACTTCGGATGCACGGTGAACAAGAAGCCGATATCCAATAGTTTGTAAGTTGGGACGAAACCTCATCAGGCGATAGGTTTCTGCGCAATCTGCGCAGATACTCACATTCCAGTGCGAGGTTATTCGGCAACTTGCCGAGAAACCGACCCGCTGCACCATGCCGACGCCAACCATGATCCGGCATCTGAAATGTGGTTGGCGCTAATGCTGGCTGATATCGACCTTGAGATGTTGCCCCTCTCGCTGGGCCTGCCTCTCACCCGCTATCGATCGCGCCAGTCTCTGGTTGTAGTTCGCCTCAGCCAGCGCTCTCTGCCATATGTCAGCATCGAAAGGTTGCTGCTGTTCAGCGTGGTTGAGGATGCAGCCATCCCCGGCCGTCCAGTAATTATCCGGATGACGCTGGGCGATCGGTGCTATGGCGCAGACCCGCAGGTCCGGCTCTATTCCATCCCCAGCATATGCACTGGTGGCGAGGACCAATGCTCCCGCCAATACGACTGCGTGACGCCTCATGACGCGCGTACTCCTGCCGCTTCTAAGGCTACTACCTGATACACGTTAATAAACCACCTAGACCAGACCACAACCTTTAGGCGTTGCTGGGCGGCGTGGCCGCTGAGAGCCCCATAGCGACTCGCGTGTGAGTCCGTGACGACAGGCAGCACTGATAGCCAGCACCAGAGCTAACGCACCACGCGCCACGGCTGAGTCAGCAAGCGCCGTTCTGGCTGGCGTGTTCGTCAGGACCCGCTGCACAAGCTCACCATGCCCTATGGGCAGATAGAACAGCCAACGCTCATCTTCCCCCATGAGTGAGCAACGCGAGCGCTCGCCCATCTCCGTTTGAATGACGGCGACGACTGACGGCTGTTGCCGGGAGCGGGTGAAATGAAGCGATAACCATTCCGCAATGGTCAAAACGGTTACCCGGTTGTTTGGCTACGGCATCCGTGTGGCGCTCGCGCTGGCCGTAGAACTACGGGCGACAGTTGCGGATGCACTCGTCAGGAAATGAAGCCTAAGGAACTGCAAATAATAGGATTTGGGTCCTTGTTCCCGGCGCGTGGATCAGGGTGGCGCTCGCGCTCGTGGGTTCACAACATTCGGAAAATCAGCAAGGGCGGACACCACCATTATGTCCGAAACGGTACAAAACTTACATTGAAAGGCAAAACCTATGACTGAAACAACGCAAGACGCTGGCATGATCAGCGAGGAATTAGCGGCGCGCTTGCTGTGCGTCGAGACCACGGAACTCACGAAGCTGCGGCGGATGAAGATCGTCACGCCTGTGACGACAAGCCCTGTCAAGTATCGCTTGTCCGACGTGGTTCGCGAGTACGTCAAGCATTTGCGCGGCGAAAAAGCATCCGCTGCAGAGTGTGCGCAACATCTGGACCTGAACCGGCGTAACTTTCACGATTTGATTGATCGTGGGGTAGTCGGCCGCCAGCCTGAGCGTGGCTACGTGCTGGCCGATGTTCGCCTCTCCTATATCAGGCATCTTCGGGAGACTGCTGCTGGCCGGTCAGAAGCAGCAGACCCGATCGCATCAGCCCGTGCTCGCCTGCTTACGGCCAAGGCAGAGCAGGCGGAAGGCGAAGCCAAGCGGGCTAACTCCGGCTACGCGCCGATCTCAACCCTCAAGGTCGCCTTGGCGCGATCGATGACGGCATTACGCGAGCTTCTGCTCTCCACTCCCGGACAGCTCGCTCAC
>NZ_LNCU01000007.1 GCF_001542415.1 Bradyrhizobium macuxiense | reverse complement strand
ATCCTCCCGCGCCAAGCGCCTCGCCAGCTCCCTGACGTAGGACAGCAGCTCTGCCGGAGGTTCTGTTTTGCAGAAGTGCAGGACGAGTGCGGTCATTCTACCACCCCCGCCCGCAATTCTCACAAATCACGGGTTGCCTCGATGAGAAGCTTAGCGCCCATCGGATTGATTGCCGGGATACAGGCAATGTGCAGCTCTTCCGCCGCTTTCAGATTGCCGTCTACAATGATGCTGCGAGCTAAATCGCTGCCCTTGAGCGGGATTGTGTGAAAGGTATCCTCGTCATCGAACCAAGCTGCGAAAGCCAAGTCGGCCTCTGCAACCATCTGAACGGCGATCTCTGCGCGGTCCTCGTGAGAGTATTCGAGCAGCCTGCTAGTCGTATCATCTGCGAGATCGGCGAGCAGTTCTCCGAACTCGTCGATCAGCCGTTCTTTGTTATCCATTTTGAAAATCCTCCAAGGGCGCATTGATCCTTGGGCCGACTTATCTCGCGCACACGGAGTCGCAAGTCGCCATGTGCGGATGGAGTCCCGGCCCATCAGTTTCTCTCGAAGACGTGAACGGACCTTACCGCGCTGTAATTATGCGGCGCGGCGGATTCGCTGCGCTTTTACGCATATGCTAATTCGGGCCGACTCCCATGGATGCGCCGTAAGCTCAACTTGACAAATTAAAGAAACCGCTGCGGCACAGGCGTTTCTTGCATTCGCAAGAATGGGACTCCTTCCCGCCAAGCGACTTGCTTTTCGTAGAGCGCTCTAGATATCGTTAGATCATCACAGCCAAGCGAAAGCGCATGACGTGAAACGCGGCCCAAGCGATTGGGCCAGCGGGCTCTTTGACATCGTAAATCACGAAGTTGATTGACGGCCTACTAAGGCAAGCCGTCAACACAACTTCTCACGCACCAGCAGATGACTTCCCGCTGGTGCGCGACAAGTTGTGTCTTCAATCCAAAGGAAACCAAAACATGAAACCATCGTCATCGTTCGATACCAACCGCCTTGGCTGGCGGCCCGTCGAATGGGCTCGCTTACTCGGTGTCAGTCCTAGCGCGATCTATCTGCAGATTGCTCAGGGAAAGCTGCCTGTGATCAAGGTCGGAGCTACAAAGATCGTTCCGAGATCGGTCGCAGTCGAAGCCGGGCTGATCGATGACTGAGAATTCAAAGCAGCCAATAAGCGCTATTGAGACCCCAGCCAAGGGAATTTGGCGCAAGCGTCGCTTCGTTTCGAGCCATGAAACGCCGGAAGGTGCATTGACATGGCGCAGTGTCACGCAAAGGAAAAAGAAACTCTGCGACTGGCGCATCGCCACGATGCAACGCTATCCCGAATGCAGCCGCTTACTCCGCATCGCATGGACGCTTGAAGGTCTTGCGGTTGGCCGTGGCTACGCCTTCGCCTCCGATCCGGTGTTAGCAAAGATGGCTGGCGTCGAGGTCAGGAACCTGCAGCGCGCCTTGAAGCAGCTCGAAGACGACGACGTAATCATCCGCGCATCCATTTCCATCCATAGCGACAAGGGTTGGAAGGCTGAGCGTCGCATCTGGCTTTCAGCCAAAGTCATCAAATCGATACCGGTTACGGTGACCGGTACCGATACCGGTCACGGTGACCACAAAACTACCGGTTACGGTGACCGGACAGAAGCTAAAGAAGAGACGCAGTCTCCGATAATCGATCGCAAAAGAGGTCTTTCATCGACCCAATTGGCGGCGAAAAGGTCCGCCGAGATCAACGCCAAGAAGAGGAAAAACCCATGAGCAACGTAGTTCAACTTGCCGACTACCGTGCAAGAGTTGCGTCGGTGCATCGGTGTCCGATTGCCTATGCTGACGCAATCAAATGGGCGGCGAAGGACTTCGACCGCCTCGTTTGGTTATGTAAAGATCGCGGATATCGTCCCGGCTGGATCATCGAGCAATTCGGCGGTGGAGCGAAGCGGCTTTCACCGATGCAGGCCGCTATCGTGGCGAAGCTCAGCGCCGTCGTCGGTCCCGCTTGTCTCAACCATCGTATGCGCTGGCTGATCTACAAGCTTGCTGACGGCGTATTCGATGACGCTTTGATCGAAGCCGCGCGAACTGCCGTGCCTTATGCCGACTGCAAGTACATCGCCCATTGCGTCGGCAATGATCTCCGCAAAATTGAAATTCTTATCGATGACGGTGACGTGGCTCTACCGTTGTCAGCAGCAATGTAAACATGAGGAACTTAAAATGACTATCACCAATGATCAGCGTAGCGCAGAACTTGAAATGACTACTAAAGAATTGTTTGAGAAGATGGCACGAGCTACCAACAGCGGATTTGCCATCGCCTTCGCGTTGCTGGAGCTGGCCCAAGCGCAACGGAACACCGCTGCTGCACTTGATCGTCTCGGAGTCAATCTTGGTGGCTCTGCTCCGGGCACCACGGAAAAGATCGCCATGGAACTTACGAGGCTCGTCGATGTAATCGCCGACAAGGCAGAGGCGCAATGACACACGCTCTACTCGATCGGCTTTCCGCCGTCGCAAGGATCGATTGTCCCGGTCTCGGTTCCATCGAAGCTGGCTTCGTACACGACATGCGTCGTCGCTACCGTGCCGACGACCAGATGAGTCCAAGGCAAAGGGCATGGGCGGAAGCTCTGGTTGCCACATCGGAGTCGGCGCAATCGGCTTTGACGGATGCGATCCGCGAACTGCCGAACAAGGAGTCGAGATGAAGTACGCCAACAGGATGGCATCGCCGCACCATCAGGCCGCCGCGCTCCGTACTCGTGGTCCCGTCAACGTTGGCGCGATCCTCGATGCCTTCGACCGTGAGCCGGAGGTTTTGGCCCAACTTGGGCCGAAACTACCTCAAGAGATTTCTGGTCAAGTTGACCGGAAATCAAACCCGGAGCTGCAGGACGCTATCTCCGTCGAGATCAGTCGCAGGGCATACCGGGCAGCATTGATCACTGCCGCACGCCTCGACGCCAGCCTTGATCGCGAACTGCTCAAGGCCGCCGAGTTGATCGCCGCGAATGCTGAACCCGGCAACGCCGACGTTGTGGTCAAGATCAGCCACGACATGCTTGCGCCGATCCAACGGCTCCGCAAACTTGGCTGGCTCGTCGGAGCGAAAGGGCTCGGCGATCGAACATGGCGCTGGCGGGTTACGTTGTCGGCGCGATGGGTACGCGAAGCCGGGATGACGACTTGATGTACGGCTTACTAATCCTAAGTGTTTCCTGTCCCTCACATTGAGGCGCGATAAACACTTATATTTCGATCATGAGGTTTTAACACCAATGAGTAAAGGACCGGGCCGCATCGGACAACTGATCTTGTCGTTGATCGCGACCGAACCACACGGCGCGTGGTGCACAACCGACATCTGTCAACTCGCATATCCCGGCATCACTCGCGTCGAGAAGAAACACCGGGTTGCGGTGGCGCGGACCCTTAGGACCATGAAGCTGCCGGGAACGTGGATGGTGTTACCGACCCACGGAGAATTGTCACTGTATGATGGATGCGACTTCGATAGCCGCGTAACTCTGCAATGGCGCATCGATATGCGGCATCACCATCGTCGCTATGATTTAGATCAGTACAAGAGCAGTCTTCCGAGTTGGCGCGAGGCGGACATCTCAAAGAAGGTCAAGTCGGCGCAGAAGTGGCGTGATGCATCGCCGACAGAACGTATCGATATGCAGATTGAGGATCAGCGGTTCATCATGGCTATGTCGCGCCATCACGAACCATTTCTGAACAGGATTGCAGAGCTGGAGCAGGAAAAGCTGCAGCTCGCATCATAAGTGTTTCCGATCGACGCTATGACGGCGACAGCAAACACTTAAGTTTCCAACTGCTGCACATGCAGCAGTTGAACTGCCTCACATGAGGCAGTTGACGACTACTGCATGCGTGAACGTGCAAGTCGGAGTTATTCGGCAACTTGCCGAGAAACCCTCACTTGACATTCTACGCAAGTGACTTCGCAGCACACAGGCAGCAAGGTTCAGTGTGTAGTACCCGGTTAGAAATGATGGGGCGAACCGGCCAAATGTTGAAACGTTCAACGTCGCTCGGTCACCGTCTCACTTGCGGTTTCCGCAAGTGTAAAGCATCTCACTGTGAGGCAGGTTCTACTGTCCATGTGGATAGTAGGCAGCGGGTCCGGTCAGCGTCACTACCGTCAGGACGGTTGCCGGATATCCCCATTAGCGAGTCCGTCTAATGCGGCCCAATCGCTTGGGCTGCTGAGTAGCCACGTTCTGATAGAACGCCCCACGCGCCATCTGTGAGTCATCTGGAGGCGTTCTGGCGACGATGCTCGTCGAGACCCTCAGCACGATCAGCACAAGAGCCAATCACCTCGCATGCTTGGATGAGCTGTACGCACTGAATGCGTAGAGCTTTTGCTCTCTTCGCCTTGCGCGAAGTGACGGCTGCATGAGCGATGCTGCGCTCGCTCGTGGTCAGGCATCGTTCGGAAAATCAGAAAGCACCCAACAGGTAAATGAAGGCTCTGGATCGCCTGTAATAGGCTTTAGGTTCTTCCGATAATCCGAACACCCCAATGTCGCGCGCTCGCTGCTGGGTTCGGTACATTCGGAAAATCAGCAAGGGCGGACACCACCATTATGTCCGAAACGGTACAAAACTTACATTGAAAGGTAACCTATGACTGAAACAACGCAAGACGCTGGCATGATCAGCGAGGAATTAGCGGCGCGCTTGCTGTGCGTCGAGACCACGGAACTCACGAAGCTGCGGCGGATGAAGATCGTCACGCCTGTGACGACAAGCCCTGTCAAGTATCGCTTGTCCGACGTGGTTCGCGAGTACGTCAAGCATTTGCGCGGCGAAAAAGCATCCGCTGCAGAGTGTGCGCAACATCTGGACCTGAACCGGCGTAACTTTCACGATTTGATTGATCGTGGGGTAGTCGGCCGCCAGCCTGAGCGTGGCTACGTGCTGGCCGATGTTCGCCTCTCCTATATCAGGCATCTTCGGGAGACTGCTGCTGGCCGGTCAGAAGCAGCAGACCCGATCGCATCAGCCCGTGCTCGCCTGCTTACGGCCAAGGCAGAGCAGGCGGAAGGCGAAGCCAAGCGGGCTAACTCCGGCTACGCGCCGATCTCAACCCTCAAGGTCGCCTTGGCGCGATCGATGACGGCATTACGCGAGCTTCTGCTCTCCACTCCCGGACAGCTCGCTCAC
>NZ_LNCU01000006.1 GCF_001542415.1 Bradyrhizobium macuxiense | reverse complement strand
TCCGCAGCGCGAACGATGAGTGATCTTGCGTTCGCATTATCGGCGAGACATGCAGCGCAGTCATCGACCTTGCGACGATCACTGCCTTTCAGCCCCTTACTCTCGCCGAGATGATGTTTCTCGCCGATGTGACCTGCGACTAGAACAACTATCCTATTGAAGTAATCTGCATCGGAGTCCAAGTCATCGAATGCACCACTGACCCTGCCTCGTACACCGTCAACGCCGACGATCGTCATCAAGGCGATCGGTACGCCGGTTGCCCAGCGCACCAGTGCATGTCCGCATTCATGCGCTGCAATCCGACGAGCTTCGCGGATGTCTGCGGTGCGAGAGTGAAGCATTATTTGCGATACATGCGCTCGCGCCGCAACATGCGCTGGCGAGTCTCCATACGAAATTTCGCCAAGCGGTTATACTCAGCCGGGTCTGCGATGTCGCGATTACCGCCCCATTGCCTAATCTGCGCATCAGGGTCTGCCGGACAGGAGACAATTGAGCACTCGTACAACGACCAGCGCGTGGCAGTGAAAACGTAATCAGCTTCTCCAACGCGAAGACGCTCTTTTGCTGGATCGATCACTCGTCCATCTTCGTCTGTGATCTCCCAGCTCTGTACGGAATAGCCTATCGAAATTGCATTTGCTTCGCCACGCTGAACCATTCCGAAGGCTGCTTTGCCTGCATCGGTCTTGTGGAATTGAAGACGGCCTACCAGTGACGATCCTTCAAACCACACCGCGGCAAGCTTGCCGATCGAACTTCCAAGGATGCTTTCCTGCCGGTGTGTATCCAAGACAGGTGCGACTCCTTTTTCAACGCGAGAGATGTCAACCGCTTTTGGCGTGATCGCTAGTCGCTCAACGCCGTAAGCGCGAACCACGTCAGAGCCCTTCGACAAGACGGCATCGACGCTGCGGTTAGTTAAATCGAGTGTGCGGGGACTGCCGCCTGAGGCGTACCGTCGTTCGGTCGATAAGCGCGTCCAGCCGGGCGGACCCAATAATTTATTCATTTTGTGTTATCCCTATCAGAAGCCCGCGAAGTTCTGCGTGAGCTTGCCATTGATGCGCTCTTGCATATGCGCATCGACCTTGTGCTGATCGAAGCCGAACGCGACCTTCATCTGTTGCAGGTTCTCGTCGTCGAGATCGACAATCCCAGTCACAGAAGGATGCAGAGAGACGATGCCACGACCAATGTTGTTTTTCTTCCATGCGGGAGAGCCAACTGCGCAGGCATAGCCAAGACGTTCGGCCTTGTCGGCGGTAGCGGTCGGCATATCAGCCGTGGACTGCTTCGCAGCGGCCTTCACTTCGTTGCCGTGCCGCCATTTCACGTCCGCAAGCACCAGCATACGGCGCGTTTCGACGACCTGTTTCGCGACGACTTCGGCAGGCGCGGGAGCATGCTCAACCGGCATCGGCGAGATGCTGCCATTCCGGAGACCGTCGATTAAGAAATTGACTTCGGATGCGGCATGATCGAGAGCGCCCTGCAGGTCGGTCGGAAGCATGGCGATCAGCTCGGAGACCTGCCGCACAAGGAAGCTGTCGTCGTGAAGCGGTTCGCATGCCTTGCTCAAGTCGGTCAGCGCCGTCGATGCTACAGCGATCTTCCGCCGCAGCTCTTCGAGCGCAGCCGCTTTATCCTTCGCGACGCCTTCCGCAAGCGCCATGCGAACCGCCGCATCATGACTTTTAGTCGCGTCGGCGATCTCGGCATCAAGGCGAGAGGTCGCGGACTCCAAAATCTTGATGCGGGTTTCTGCGGCGTTGATCTTGGCGATTGCCTTGGTTGCGGCAACGTCGTCGCCTTCCGTGAAATAACGTTCTGCCTGCTCAGTGAGAGCGATCACGGAGCCGCGCGCATCGGCGAGCTGATTAACCAGAGAGGGGCGCGTAGCCCGCAGGCTGGCAAGGTCGGAGGCAAGCTTCTTGATGTCATGGCGATCGGTGTCGCCCATGATCAGGTTCATAAGTCCCATTGGTTCCTTCTTTCGATTGGTTCGGTTTGTGCGGTCGTTCTACCTATGGCGAGCCGGTGCAAAATGCGCCTTCGTAACCCATTGATTTTGCTCACTTTAGGTATTGAATTACCTAGCGGCGGAGGGTCTTTTTACGTCCCAACAGCCGATCGATCTGGAGGTGCAGTTGACCGACGTAGCGATCTAGCGCGGCGGCGATCTCGCTCGGCGGGATCATGCCTGAGATCAGGATGCGCATGTCAGGGACGACCTCCCGCGCGATCCTCTCGTCGCGTACATCAGGACGGAAGCAAGCCAGACGCGGCGCGCGATCGTTGATCAGCTTGTGGCACATTCGGCCCATCCTGAGCCTACGATGCGCGGCGATCGATGGCAGCAGCGCCGCGTCATCGAGGAAAGGATCGTGCTGGCGTCCCTCGTGACGCGGATATCGCGGGCTTGCTCCGTGATCGACCGTGATGCGCGGAACGTGATCGTATGACCTTGCTGCAGGATCATCCTCAGCGCTGAATGCATCCGGCTCGCTTGTGTAGTAGCGAGTGGTATCGGTCATTGCCGGTCCTCGTCGGCACCAAGCGGGCCACCGGCCTTGACGCGCTCAACTATCGCGCCATCTGCGATGCTGTTGAGGACTGCCCTCATATGCCGGTCAAGCTCACGGTGTATCGAGGCGCGGTCCAGACCGACGAGGCGGTGAGCGAGCTGTCCGGGAGTGGAGAGCAGAAGCTCGCGTAATGCCGTCATCGATCGCGCCAAGGCGACCTTGAGGGTTGAGATCGGCGCGTAGCCGGAGTTAGCCCGCTTGGCTTCGCCTTCCGCCTGCTCTGCCTTGGCCGTAAGCAGGCGAGCACGGGCTGATGCGATCGGGTCTGCTGCTTCTGACCGGCCAGCAGCAGTCTCCCGAAGATGCCTGATATAGGAGAGGCGAACATCGGCCAGCACGTAGCCACGCTCAGGCTGGCGGCCGACTACCCCACGATCAATCAAATCGTGAAAGTTACGCCGGTTCAGGTCCAGATGTTGCGCACACTCTGCAGCGGATGCTTTTTCGCCGCGCAAATGCTTGACGTACTCGCGAACCACGTCGGACAAGCGATACTTGACAGGGCTTGTCGTCACAGGCGTGACGATCTTCATCCGCCGCAGCTTCGTGAGTTCCGTGGTCTCGACGCACAGCAAGCGCGCCGCTAATTCCTCGCTGATCATGCCAGCGTCTTGCGTTGTTTCAGTCATAGGTT
>NZ_LNCU01000005.1 GCF_001542415.1 Bradyrhizobium macuxiense | reverse complement strand
ATAAGTCGGCCCAAGGATCAATGCGCCCTTGGAGGATTTTCAAAATGGATAACAAAGAACGGCTGATCGACGAGTTCGGAGAACTGCTCGCCGATCTCGCAGATGATACGACTAGCAGGCTGCTCGAATACTCTCACGAGGACCGCGCAGAGATCGCCGTTCAGATGGTTGCAGAGGCCGACTTGGCTTTCGCAGCTTGGTTCGATGACGAGGATACCTTTCACACAATCCCGCTCAAGGGCAGCGATTTAGCTCGCAGCATCATTGTAGACGGCAATCTGAAAGCGGCGGAAGAGCTGCACATTGCCTGTATCCCGGCAATCAATCCGATGGGCGCTAAGCTTCTCATCGAGGCAACCCGTGATTTGTGAGAATTGCGGGCGGGGGTGGTAGAATGACCGCACTCGTCCTGCACTTCTGCAAAACAGAACCTCCGGCAGAGCTGCTGTCCTACGTCAGGGAGCTGGCGAGGCGCTTGGCGCGGGAGGATGCTACAGCAGAGGCAGCTAACCAGAGGCGGAGTCGGGCAACACGGTCACGCACTCGCGCCGACGATGGCACTCTCGCTGCCGATCCAGTCGGGCCTCAAACTGAGGCCGCACTGGTTCAGCGCGACCACTCCCGCCGTACATCTGCAGCCCTCGCACGTCAGGCAGGGACAAGTCGGCCATCTATGGAAAAATCTGAGTCAGGCCAGTCGGTTACCGCCGACTTGCCGAATGCGCTGGTAGACTCCACGTTGTAGGGGTTGACAAACCCCATGAGGAGACCATGAAACGAGCTGTTGTTTATGCCCGATTTTCCTCCGATCGCCAGCGCGACCGATCAATCGCCGATCAGATTAGTTTATGCCGTACCATCGCTGAACGCGAGAACCTGCAAGTAGTCGAGGTTTTCGAAGACCGCGCGATATCCGGCTCGAAGGCCGATCGGCCGGGCTTTGTCAGGCTCATGCAAGCCGCCAAGGCTCGGCAGTTCGATGTGTTGGTCGTCGAGGATCAGGACCGGCTTAGTCGTTCGCAGACAGATTTTCATGCCTGCCGCGAAGCGCTCGGCTATCTCGGGATCAGGCTGTTGACGAGCAGCGGCTATATCGATCGCATCTCCGGGAGCGTGCGGGCGATCATGAACGAGTTGTTTTTGACCGGCCTCGCCGATCACACAAGGCGCGGACAGTTCGGTGTCGTCGCCGATGGCCGTCACGCAGGCGGCGTTGTGCTTTACGGCTATGAAACGACGCCGGGTGAAAAAGGCGTCCTGCGGATTGTGGAGTCGGAAGCGGAGGTCGTGCGTTCGATCTATTCCGACTTCGCCGCTGGAAAGACTGCGGCTGAGATTGCCGGTTCGCTGAATGGGCGCTGTATACCTTCGCCAAGCGGAAAGAAGTGGACCGCCTCTGAATTGCTTGGACGCCGGAGTCGGGAGAATGGCGTTCTCGGCAACTCGCTCTATCATGGCGTGCTGACATGGAACAGGACTCGCAAGACGGCGGATCGTAACCCGGAGACTGGTCGGCGCGGCACGATCGTTAATCCGGTCGGCGAGTGGAAGCGGAAGGCCGTTCCGCATTTGAGGATCATTGACGACGAGCTGTTCGATAAGGTGCAGGCACTCCGCACAAGGCGTAACTGCAGTGATCCTCGCGAGGGGACTGGCGCTATGGCCGGAGCTAGGGCGGCTCGGAAGCCAAGGCATCTGCTCTCCGGCCTGATCAAGTGTGCGAGCTGCGGCGCTGGCCTGCAGAGCATTGGATTACATGGCGGGCGTGCTCGACTCCAGTGTGCTTCCCATCGTGAGAATGGTTCATGTCCCAATGCGAGGATCGTCTACCTCGATAACCTTCTGGCGAAGGTTTCGGCTGGTCTCCGGGAGCATCTGGATAACCCGACGCTGATCAATGCATTCGTAGCTACCTACAACGAAGAGCGTCGGAGGCTGACGGCGGCTGCTACCAGCGCAAGGCCAGCCATGGAACGGCGGCTTGCCGATATCGAGCGGGAGCTTGCCAACCTCGTTGAGGCGATCAAGGCGGGTGGATCGTCGGTATCAGTGATCGTGACGGCCATGCAGGGGCTTGAGGCTGAGAAGGCCAAGGTCTCTGCGGAGCTGGCCTCGATCCAGACTGACAACGTGATTGCGCTGCTGCCGTCCGCCGTCCAGCGCTATCGGCGGGNGGTGCTCGATAGGCTTGGCGACGAGCTGAGCAAGGCTGGCCCGGAGGAGATCGCGATCCTGCGGAACCTGATTTCAGGTGTTACGGTCGATGCCGGTGACGACGGTTCCCTGAACCTCGATGTACGGGGCAGGATCGCTCATCTCTGTTGTGGGTCTATGTCAACACCGGGTGCCGATCGCACCCATGGGTCGCGTGCAAAATGGAAAGCACGGGAGGTAGGACCACAGGTGTAACCGGAAACACTCCGGCTTTCCCTGCGCGATGGGTTACGGCTTATACGTGTTCTCCCCGGCGAGACTGGGCTCTTGGTCCCGTCCGGAAGTTGGTTGGAATTGAGGGTGGCGTAGTCTCCGGGGTGATCAAACCTCGAATCAGCCGGCGTTGGAACGCCGGATCGGAGACCACGCCATGATCAGCGATATCACGAAGACGGATGTGCCGCAGGACGGCGGCGAGACGGCTCCCCAGCTTTTCGATGATTGGTTTGATCCGATCGAAGGAGCGGTACGGGAACGGGTACGAGAGTTCATCGAGGAATTGATCCGGGACGAACTGGACACGCTGCTTGCGCGACCGCGCTACGAACACAGGAAGGCTGACCAGGAGGAAGCCTCCACCGCCGTCACAGGCCACCGACACGGCAGCCGAACGCGGTCGCTGACCGGCAGCTTCGGTCCCGTCGAGATCGCGGTACCGCGTGCCCGGCTGGATAGCCCCGATGGCACGACGAGGGAGTGGAAGAGCCATCGGCTGCGGGCCTACCAGCGGCGTACGTTGGCGGCCGATGCATTAATCGCCAATGTTTACCTGTCCGGCACCAACACGCGCCGTGTCCGTCGGGCGCTGGGCGCGCTGTTCGCGGGCAGCGTCGGCAAGGACACGGTGAGCCGGGTCTGGCGCAAGGTGAAGAGCGACTGGGACGCCTGGAATGCCCGCTCGTTGGCTGAGGAGCCGATCGTGCGGCTGATCCTCGACGGCACCGTGGTTCGGGTTCGGCTCGACCGCAAGGCGACCGCGATCTCGCTGCTTGTCGTGATCGGGGTTCGCGCGGATGGCCAGAAGATACTGCTGTCGATCAAGAGTATGGGCGGCGAGAGCACCGCAGCCTGGCGGGCCGTGCTCGACGATCTCGTCCGTCGTGATCTGCGGC
>NZ_LNCU01000004.1 GCF_001542415.1 Bradyrhizobium macuxiense | reverse complement strand
AAGCTGAGGTTGCGAAACTTCAGTGTTCCCCGGAGAGACCAGATGAACATCCACAAGAATGCGCCTTTGACGCCGAAAGGTCGAGAGGCGATGGTGCGGAGCGTGATCGAGGGCGGCCTGACGAAGGCCACAGCCGCGCTCCAATTCAATGTGACGGCAAAGACGGTCGCCAAATGGGTCAAGCGCTTCCGCGCATTAGGCGTCGATGGTTTGCGGGATCGTTCCTCGCGGCCTCATTCATTGCCAAGCCAAACCCCGGCAGCCACATGCGCCGCTGTCGAGACGTTCCGCCGGCAGCGCCACACCGGCAAACAGATCGCGCTCGAAGTTGGGGTCTCCGCAGCAACCGTCAGCCGTATCCTGCGCCGACTCGGTTTGAACAGGCTGGCTGCCCTGGAGCCGGCCGAGCCGATCCGGCGCTATGAGCGCCAGCATCCTGGTGAACTGATCCACATAGACATCAAAAAGCTCGGCAAGTTCAATCGGATCGGCCATCGGATCACCGGCGATCGACATGGGTCGAGCAATCTGCGTTCTCGCCGTCAAGGGCCAGGCTGGGAATACGTACATGTCTGCATCGACGATGCGTCACGGATCGCTTTCAGCCAGGTCATGAAGAACGAGCGAAAGGGTTGCGCCATCGCTTTCCTCAAGGCGGCCGTGGCCTACTACGTGAGCCTCGGCGTGAAGGTACAGCGCGTCATGACCGACAACGGCGCGTGCTACAAATCCTTCGCCTTCCTAAGGGCGTGTAAGCGCCTCGGCCTCAAGCACATCCGCACCAGGCCCTATACACCCAAAACCAATGGCAAGGCCGAACGCTTCATTCAAACCAGCCTACGAGAATGGGCCTATGCGCAGGCCTACAACACCTCAGCAGAAAGAGCAGCCGAGTTGCCACGATGGCTTCATTGCTACAACTGGCATCGTCCTCATGGCAGTATCGGCTCAAAGCCACCGATCAGCAGACTCGGATTGACCGGGAACAACCTCTTGAGGCTCCACAACTAGGGCGTCAGGCCTGCACGACTTCGCCGTCCGCCTTGCACGTGCTCGTCAGTCACACGCTCGGCGTCCACCGCATCTCACCGCAACACTCGTGACGATCGCGAAGCGCCCCTCAATCGGGTGAGACGGGCGGATCATAGACCGAGTTTCCCTTCTGATAAACAGAAATATTTTTCGCGCCGGGACTTGCGCCGGGTCCCGTCCGGAAGTTGGTTGGAATTGAGGGTGGCGTAGTCTCCGGGGTGATCAAACCTCGAATCAGCCGGCGTTGGAACGCCGGATCGGAGACCACGCCATGATCAGCGATATCACGAAGACGGATGTGCCGCAGGACGGCGGCGAGACGGCTCCCCAGCTTTTCGATGATTGGTTTGATCCGATCGAAGGAGCGGTACGGGAACGGGTACGAGAGTTCATCGAGGAATTGATCCGGGACGAACTGGACACGCTGCTTGCGCGACCGCGCTACGAACACAGGAAGGCTGACCAGGAGGAAGCCTCCACCGCCGTCACAGGCCACCGACACGGCAGCCGAACGCGGTCGCTGACCGGCAGCTTCGGTCCCGTCGAGATCGCGGTACCGCGTGCCCGGCTGGATAGCCCCGATGGCACGACGAGGGAGTGGAAGAGCCATCGGCTGCGGGCCTACCAGCGGCGTACGTTGGCGGCCGATGCATTAATCGCCAATGTTTACCTGTCCGGCACCAACACGCGCCGTGTCCGTCGGGCGCTGGGCGCGCTGTTCGCGGGCAGCGTCGGCAAGGACACGGTGAGCCGGGTCTGGCGCAAGGTGAAGAGCGACTGGGACGCCTGGAATGCCCGCTCGTTGGCTGAGGAGCCGATCGTGCGGCTGATCCTCGACGGCACCGTGGTTCGGGTTCGGCTCGACCGCAAGGCGACCGCGATCTCGCTGCTTGTCGTGATCGGGGTTCGCGCGGATGGCCAGAAGATACTGCTGTCGATCAAGAGTATGGGCGGCGAGAGCACCGCAGCCTGGCGGGCCGTGCTCGACGATCTCGTCCGTCGTGATCTGCGGC
>NZ_LNCU01000003.1:70104-90290 GCF_001542415.1 Bradyrhizobium macuxiense | reverse complement strand
GCCGCATCTCAATCACGCCGCTTCCTCCCGGGGTGGGGCACGGCGGGGTCGGGACGCAGCAAATCGTGATTGAGCTCGCAAATCTGCTCGATCGTCTCCTTCAGTTTCTGGTAGTTGTCCAGCCAACGACGAACCTCGGCCACCCGCTCCCGCCGTACGCTGATCTGTTGCGTCTGTCCGCGCCCATAACTGACCGTCAGCACGTACACCTGATGGCCCTCGCCGCGCGCGCATTTCGGACAGCCGCTCTTGTGACGCACGACTCGCTCCAACAGCGTCCCACGCAAAAGCTCGCCGGTGATCGGCAGCGTTCCAACCAGTTTCTTGCGCTTTTGAAGCGTGCGTTCACGAATCATCCCAATCAATGAATCAGGGGCGCGCACGGGCGTCAAACTCAAATCCGTCCAGGCTTGCAGAAAATCACAACTGCGCCGATTCTGCCCCAACACTCGGGCTCACGAATTTTGCGCCGGAAAGTAGCTAGCCACTCACAACCACGCAAAGTCCAACGACATGGCCGATCTCTCAGCCTTTCCGATCACAAAACGCTGGCCTGCCCAGCATCCGGATCGCCTGCAGCTCTATTCATTGCCGACGCCCAATGGCGTGAAGGTCTCCATCATGCTCGAAGAGATCGGGCTGCCCTACGAGGTGCATCTCGTAGACTTCAACAAGGATGACCAGAAGACGCCGGAGTTCCTTTCGCTGAACCCGAACGGCAAGATCCCTGCGATCCTCGATCCCAACGGTCCCGGCGGCAAGCCGCTGCCCTTGTTCGAATCCGGCGCGATCCTGCAATATTTGGCGGAGAAGACCGGCAAGCTGCTGCCGGCGGATCCGGCGCGCCGTTACGAAACCATCCAATGGGTTCATTTCCAAATGGGCGGCATCGGGCCGATGTTCGGCCAGGTCGGCTTCTTCCACAAATTCGCCGGCAAGGACTACGAGGACAAGCGGCCGCTGCAACGCTACGCCGCGGAATCGAAGCGGCTGCTCGGTGTCATGGAGACGCACCTTGCCGGGCGGCAGTGGTTCATGGACGACGAGTACACCATCGCCGATATCTCGATGCTTGGCTGGGTGCGCAATCTGATCGGCTTCTACGGCGCGCGCGAGCTCGTCGAGTTCGACCAGTTCAGGGATGTCGCGGCCTGGCTGGAGCGCGGCCTGGCGCGCCCCGCAGTGCAGCGTGGATTGAACATTCCGAAGCGGCCTTGAAGCATGATCCGGTATGCTCACCCCGGGCGCGAACGAGAATATCCGTTGTCGCCCGCGCGGCGCTTCGCCATGATTGTCCTGTCTATCTTCCCAACCGAGCCCTGAGCCCACCCATGACCACAGACGCGATCCGGCCTGCCGTTCACCGCCATCAGCCCTGGTACAAGATTCTCTATATCCAGGTGCTGATCGCGATCGCACTGGGCGTGCTGATCGGGCACTACAATCCCGACCTCGGCAAGGCGCTGAAGCCGCTCGGCGACGGGTTCATCGCCCTGATCAAGATGATGATCGCGCCGGTGATCTTCTGCACCGTGGTGCACGGCATCTCCTCGATGGGCGACCTCAAGCGCGTCGGCCGGGTCGGGTTGAAGGCGCTGATCTATTTCGAGGTGGTCTCGACGGTGGCGCTCGCGGTCGGCCTCCTGGTCGGCAAGGTGCTGCAGCCCGGTAGCGGCTTCAACATCGATCCCAGCACGATCGATCCGAAGTCGGTCGCGACCTACGTCACCAAGGCGAAGGAGGAGGGCATCATCGCCCATCTGATGGCGATCATCCCGGACAGCTATTTCGGCGCGATCGCACGCGGCGACCTTCTGCAGGTGCTGCTGATCTCGATCCTCTCCGGATTTGCCATCGCCTATATGGGCAAGGCCGGCGAGCCGATCGCGGGCGCGATCGACAAGGCCGCCAAGGTATTCTTCGGCATCATCCGCATCATCGTCCGCGTCGCGCCGCTCGGCGCATTCGGCGCCATGGCCTTCACGGTCGGCGCCTACGGCCTCGGCTCGCTGTGGAACCTGGCCGCGTTGATCGCGACCTTCTATTTCACCAGCGCGCTGTTCGTGCTGATCGTGCTCGGCGCCATCGCGCGGCTGTCAGGCTTCTCGATCATCCGCTTCATCGCCTACATCAAGGACGAGCTCCTGATCGTGCTCGGCACGTCGTCATCGGAGACCGTGCTGCCGCAGATGATCCAGAAGATGGAGCATCTCGGCGCCTCGCGCTCGGTGGTCGGCCTTGTCGTGCCGACCGGCTACAGCTTCAACCTCGACGGTACCAACATCTACATGACGCTGGCGACGTTGTTCCTGGCGCAGGCCACCAACACCCACCTGACGATCTGGCAGGAGCTCGGCATTCTCGGCATCGCCATGATCACCTCGAAGGGCGCCTCGGGCGTCACCGGCGCCGGCTTCATCACGCTCGCGGCGACGCTGTCGATCGTGCCCGACATTCCGATCCAGTCGATCGCGATCCTGGTCGGCATCGACAAGTTCATGAGCGAGTGCCGCGCGCTCACCAACCTGATCGGCAACGGCGTCGCCTGCGTCGTGATCAGCCTGTCCGAAGGCGAGCTCGACAAGGACGCGCTGCACGAGACCATGGCGCATCCGCTTGAACTCGGCGAGGCGCTGGAGCCGGGCGGGACGGGCTAGACCAATATGCAGTGATGGGGCCGTCGCAGGGGGGCGCTGCCAAAATATCGAAAACAACCCCATGCAAAGTAGCCGGCGGCGGCCGGCGTTCGACCGAGCAACTTGACACGTCGGGCAATTGGCGGATATATTTCTAATATTCCGAAATGACGCAGATGTCCCTTCCCCGCCGCGCCCACATCGCTGGCGGGCCCGTCGACCCGTTTGGTGAAGAAGATGCTCCTGGATATAGGTCTTCGCGGTGGAGCCCTCGCTTTGCTGGTGCTTCTCGCGCTCGACGCCGTTCTGCAGCTGCGCAACAGCCGGCTCGGCCGCATCACGCTTCTTTTCGACCTGTGCGGAATTGCGTTTCTCATTGAGACGGCTCCGCAATTTCGCGACAGCCACGCTGTGTGGGTCCTCTTCCTGCGGGTGGCGAGCAATATGGCGGCGGCCGTCTTTGCTCTCTGGAGCGAGGAGGTATTCGACGACACGGCCAGGCCGCCATGGATTGGTTGGACACCGGTGGGTTTGATGGCCTTGCTTGCCATCTGGTCCGTGGTCACCGATTCTTCATGGGCCTGGCTCGCGACCCATGTCTCCGCTGTGATGCTTGTGGTGATCACGATCGGTCGCGTTCTGCTGGGCCGAGCCAACGACCTGATCGAGGTGCGCCGCCGGGATCGGGTCGTGTTCGCATGGGGTTTGGGCCTCGCGATCGTGGGCTGCACGCTGATTGGGTCAAGCAATGTCGGGATGACGCCTGCGCTTCCCGGTGTGGTGGGCATCGCTCTTGCTGCTGCCCTG
This sequence comes from Bradyrhizobium macuxiense, assembly GCF_001542415.1. Classification (GTDB taxonomy): domain Bacteria; phylum Pseudomonadota; class Alphaproteobacteria; order Rhizobiales; family Xanthobacteraceae; genus Bradyrhizobium; species Bradyrhizobium macuxiense. Next base: position 86,847 of record NZ_LNCU01000003.1, on the reverse strand, counting down.
TTTCGCCTGCATCGGGCGAGCCCGATCACCGCGGTCGCCGCCGCGCCGCCGGTGTCGGGCCCGGCCTCATCAACATCCGAAATGACCGAGGCGGAAGCGGCCCTCTATAGGCGTCTGCTGAGGCTCATGGAGGTGGAGCGAGCCTATCGCGACGGCAGCTTGACCATCGCCAGCCTGGCCAAGCAGCTCGACACGCCGGAATACCGCGTGCGCCAGCTCATCAATCAGCGGCTCGGCTACGGCAACTTCGCCCGCTTCGTCAACTCCTACCGGCTGGCGGAAGCGCGCTCGGCCCTGGCCGATGCCGGCCAGGCGCGTGTCCCGATCCTGACGATTGCACTGGATGCCGGCTTCGAGTCGATCGGCCCGTTCAATCGCGCGTTCAAAGCGGTGACTGGAGAAACGCCGAGCACATTCCGCAAACGGACCCTGGCCGGGCCGGTGTGACGCACCGATTGTCGCAAACGGCCAGGCTTTGCGGGTTTCGGCGACCCTGAGTGCGACTTTCGGCGCGACTGGCCCGGCCTTGGCCACCATGTTCGGCGTCCCAGCGAAGGAGACGCACATGGTACAGCCCGTTCGACCGACGACCCACAGACTCCTTTATATCGACAACCTGCGCTGGTCGGCGATCAGCATGGTTGTGGTCATGCATGCCGCCGTCACCTACTCGCCGTTTGGAAGCTGGTACTATCGCGAACATCCACCGTTGGGCCTGGGCACCCAGGTGGCCTTTGCGGCTTATCAGGCGCTTCAGCACGCAGTCTCGATGGGACTGCTGTTCGGCATCGCCGGATACTTTGCCGCCGGCATGGTCGCCCGCCGCGGCGTCGCTGGCTTCTTGCAGGAACGGCTGTATCGGCTCGGCGTACCTCTGCTTCTTTATATCGGGCTTATTGGACCGCTGACAGAGTACTACGTGGCGGGATCATGGTGGTCGCAGCCGCGCCGGAGTTTCATTGAGGATTGGCTGCACCATGTCTCCAACGGCCAACTTCTTGACGGCTCCGGCCCGCTCTGGTTCTGCCTTGTGCTGTTGCTGTTTTCCGGCTGCTTTGCCCTGCTATGCAGATTCCGACCGATCGGCCAGCCTTCCGCCCGGCCGGTACCGAGCCTCGTCGCTGTGCTCGGCTTTGTCCTGGTGATGAGCGCCGTGACGTTCGCGGTGGGGCTGCTGGCGCCGGAAGGCCGCACCGTCCTCAACATCGCCATTCACGACGCGCCGCAGTACCCCTTCATGTTCGCCGCTGGGGTCGCTGCGTGGCGGGGCGATTGGCTGCGACAGATTTCGAGCGGCGCAGGACGGCGCTGGCTGGTCTGCGGGCTGGTGGGGAGCATCGCGCTGTGGGCAGCGATCGTCGTCTTCGGGGGAGCCCTTGAAGGTCGGCTGGCCGACTACGGCGGCGGTTGGCATTGGCAGGCGGCAGGCATGGACTTTTGGCGGTCGGCAACGTGCGCCTCGCTCAGCCTGGGGTTGGTGGTGCTGTATCGCGACCTGTTCGACTGGCAGGGGCCGGTGACGGGGTTCCTCAGCAGGAATGCCTTCGGCGTTTACGTTCTGCACGCCCCTGTGCTCATCGCGGTGACCCGCGTCATGCACGATTGGTCCGTTGCCCCGCAATGGAAATTCCTGTTGGCAAGCCTCGTCGGCGTGGTCGCCAGCTTTCTGGTCGTCGGATTGCTGGCTCGGCGCGTTCCGGGGCTACGCGCAGTGCTGTAAACGCGTCAGTCGGGGACGCCGGCCGCCTTGAGGGTTTCACGATAAGTCGTGGACATCGATTCGACCGGGAACGGAATCCGCGACAGGAAGCCGGAGATCGAAAACTCCGGATCGACCTTGAGCAGTTCGCGCGCGATCTGGGTCGCGCGCTCGCTCTCGCCGATCTTCACCAGCGCCACGATCAACACGCGCAGCGCCACCGCGAAGCGGCGGTTCTGCGCCAGTGCCTTGTCCGCCCACATCACCGCTTCGGCAAAATTCTGGTCGAGCACCGCGCAGATCGCGAGCGCGGCGGAGGCGAACCAGCCGCGCGGGTCGCGCGGGTTCAGCCGCTGCGCGCGCTCGATCATGGCGCGGCCCGCCGCCTGGTTGCCGCGCATCGCCTCGACCCAGCCGCCGAGCACCAGTGCCATCGCCGAGTTCGGATTGATCGCAAGCGAGCGTTCGAACAGCTCGCGCGCCGGCTCGATCTCGTCGGCCATGTTCCAGATCGCGAACGCTGACATCCACAGCACCTGCGCGTCATTCGGCGCGCGCTCCACGGCGCGCCAGGCCATCGCCACCGCGCGCTCGCGATACGCGTCATCAGGCGTCAGCCAGCCCTGGAAATGACGCAGCGCCTGGCAATAGGCCGACGCCGCCATCGCCGGCGCATAGCCCGGGTCGAGCGCCAGCGCCTGGTCGAGGCAATCGAGCGCGGCGGAGATGCTCTCGGGCGTGAATTCGTAGCGCAGGCTGTAGGCGCGCAGCAGCAGGTCGTAGGCGTCGAGCCTGTCGGGTGGGGCGGCCCGCCGCCGTTCGGCTTCCGCCACATGCAGGGTCGGCTCGATTGCTCCGACCACGCTCTCGGTGATGCGGTCCTGCAGATCGAACACGTCGTTCGCCGCGCCGTCGAAACGGTCGGCCCACAGATGCGCGCCGGAGACGGCGTCGATCAATTGCCCGGTGATCCGCAGCCGGTCGCCGCCGCGGCGCACGCTGCCTTCGAGTACATAGCCGACGCCCAGATCGCGTCCGACCTCGCGGATATCGACCGCCTTGCCCTTGTAGGTGAAAGCGGAGTTGCGCGCGATCACCGTCAGCCCGCTACAGCGCGCGAGCGCGGTGGTAATGTCTTCCGCGATGCCGTCGGCGAAATAATCCTGCTCGGGATCGCCGCTCATATTGGTGAAGGGAAGCACCGCGATCGCGGGACCTTCGCTTTGCCGCGCGACGGCTCTCTCAGGCGCAGCTTCGTCCGGCGCGGCGTCCTCGCGCACTTCGCCGACGAACCGGAGGCCCTTGCGGGGCAGGGTGCGGATCAGGCGCTGCTCCTCGCCATTGTCCCCGATCGCCGTCCGCGCGGCATTGACCCGGCTGCCCAGGGTCGCTTCCGAGACGATCCGGCCGTGCCAGACCGCCGCCAACACCTCGTCGCGGCTGACCACGCGATCCCGCGCGCGAATGAGGAACTCGATGAGGTCGAACACCTGCGGCTCGACGGCAACCAGCGCTTCGCCGCGGCGCAGCTCCCGGCGCTCGGAATCGAGGCTGAAGTCATTGAAATAGTAAGGCAAATTCGAAAGTCCGGCGGTCGGGGCGCGTGCAGGTGGCGGAACCTAGCACAGGCTGGCGGGAGCCAAAATCAAGACGGTCTGAAGGGCAAATCCATGCCGTCTCAAAGCGGACCGGCGCGGGGTCTGGCATGGTCATCCGCGAAACAAGTCGCAGGAGATCGCCATGTCGCAATTCATCAATCAGCAACGCCGTAACTTCCTTGGCATCGCCGGCGGGGCACTTGCGGCGGCCGGCCTCGGCATCATCGCACCGGCGCAGGCGCAGTCAAAAGCCCAGGCGCTGCCGTCAATCAAGCCGGGCGCCCATATCTCGATCGGTCCCGTGAAGCAGATCAATGCCGGCGTGCTCGATGTCGGCTATGTCGAGATGGGGCCGGCAGCGGGTCCCGCCGTCATCCTGCTGCACGGCTGGCCCTACGACATCCACAGCTACGCCGATGTCGCGCCGGCGCTGGCTGACGCCGGTTACCGCGTGATCGTGCCTCATCTGCGCGGCTACGGCACGACCCGCTTCCTCTCGACGGACACGATGCGCAGCGGCCAGCCGGTTGCGGTAGCCGCCGACATCGTCGCGCTGATGGACGCGTTGAAGATCGAGAAGGCTGTGCTTGCCGGCTATGATTGGGGGGCGCGCACCGCCAACATCATGACCGTGCTGTGGCCGGAGCGCTGCAAGGCCATGGTGTCGGTCAGCGGCTACCTGATCGGCAGCCAGCAGGCCGGCAAGGTGCCGCTGCCGCCGAAGGCCGAACTGCAATGGTGGTACCAGTTCTATTTCGCGACCGAGCGCGGCCGTGAGGGCTACGCCAAGAACCGGCACGACTTTGCCAAGCTGATCTGGCAGCTCGCTTCACCGAAGTGGCAGTTCGATGATGCCACCTATGACCGTAGCGCGGTCGCATTCGACAATCCCGATCACGTCGACATCGTGATCCACAATTACCGCTGGCGGCTCGGCCTCGCCGAGGGCGAAGCCAAGTATGACGAGTTCGAGAAGACACTCGCCCAGGCGCCGGCCATCGCCGTGCCGACGATCACGATGGAAGGCGACGCCAACGGCGCGCCGCATCCGGAGCCTGCCGCCTACGCCAAGAAGTTCTCGGGGCACTATGAGCACAGGCTGATCACCGGCGGCATCGGACACAATCTGCCGCAGGAGGCGCCGCGGGCCTTCGCCCAGGCCGTCATCGACGTCAGCAAGCTCTGAAGCGAGCGCGGGTAGCGGATCATGAGACAGGTTCTGAAATGGGCGGCTGCCGCGATCGCGGCAGCCTGCATCTCCGCGTCGTTGCCGTTTGCCGTCGGACATGCCGACGATGCGGCGTTGGCATCGCCGATCTTCGGGGTGAAAATTCCAGCCCGCTACCGCGACTGGAAGCTGATCGCCGTGGGAGAGGAGACGGGCCTCGACGAGCTGCGCAGCGTGCTCGGCAATGCAACTGCCGTGAAGGCCTATCAGGACGGCGCGTCGCCGTTCCCTGACGGCACCGTGCTGGTCAAGCTCGCCTGGAAGCGCAAGCCGGTTGCGGGCCTCGACGGCGCCTTCGTCACCGGACCGGCGACCACCGTCCAGGTCATGGTCAAGGATTCAGTCAAATACGCTGCGACCGGCGGATGGGGCTTCGGCCGCTTCATCGACGGCAAGCCGGTCGACGCGGCCCAGCACGAGACGTGCTTTGCCTGTCACGAGGCGCACGCGAAGGAGCAAGACTTCGTCTTCACGCATTACGCGCGCTGAAGCGCTGCCAATATCGATGTGGAGACAACGCAGGTCCGATCTGGCGCGGCGATTGCTGCAGGGCTAATTTCCCTGCAGCAATGCACCCGGGGAACGGCTTTGACCATCACTATCTACGGCATCAAGAACTGCGACACCATGAAGAAGGCGCGCGCCTGGCTCGACGATCACGGCGTCGCCTACGACTTCCACGACTATAAGGCCGCCGGCATCGGCAAGGACAAGCTCAAGCAATGGAGCGATGAGCTCGGTTGGGAGACGCTGCTCAACCGCGCCGGCACCACCTTCAAGAAACTGCCTGATGCCGACAAGGACGGATTGACCGAGCGCAAGGCGCTGGCGCTGATGGCCGATCAGCCGTCCATGATCAAGCGTCCGGTGCTCGATCTCGGACCCAAGCGCGTGGTCGGCTTCAAGCCGGATCTCTATGCTAAGGAAGTGCCGGCGAGGGCGCGCAAGAAAGGTTAGATCAAGAAGGGCTAGATCAAGTCGGCCGTCTCATGCGCCGACATCTGCGGTCCCGGGACGGCGCGGTCGATCACCGCCCTGAGAGCTGTCGGTGCGGAAATCACACAGTAGCGGCAGGGCCCATTCGGCTTGCGCAATGCGCGCAGCCAGCCGTTCAGCAGCACGCGCTGCGTGATCGACTTGACCACCGATGGATCGGCACTTGCGAATTCCATCAGCTAGCCGAATTCGATCACATCAGCGAGCGGGATTCGGCCAGGGGCGCGATGGGCCAGGTCGCGATCGATGATGGCGCTCAGCCTGAGTTCGGGCAGCTTGTCGTTGCCGCGCATCAAATTGCGGATCTCGAAGCTGCCGTCCTCGCTGATCGTCTTCAGCGATGCGACGAGATGGGTGACCGGGCCGCCATCCGAGAACGGCAGCAGCAATCGCTCATAGGCGACCACGCGGCCGTAGATGTCGTCTATGTCAGCGATGGTGTAGACGGGCAGGCGGCGGGCGACGCAGGCGTAGTAGACGGGCATCGCGATCGGCGCGAGCCACGGTCCAAGATAGTCGTCGAGCAGGCGGCCCTTGCCCGTGTTTCCGTAGGCGTTCGCCATCCGCGTGCCGTCGCTCTGGATCGTCAGCCGCGGCGTTTGCGTCGCCGTGTCGACGGTGAAGAACACGAGGTCCGGCAGATCCTCCTCGATTCGCTCCGGCCGGAATTCGTCCATCGGCGGAATGGTCTGCGCACGGGCATAGAGTCGCAGCCACACGTTCAGGAAATCGCGTTGCCTGATCGACTTGACGACCGAAGGATTGGCGCTCTCGAACTGCACGGCGACGGGCCCTCTGTGCAAAATTGCCGAAGCTTCGGTTGGCCGAGGCAAATATTCTATGAAAGTGCGAAATCGCAGGAAAACACCGTTAACGGCCGCTTCCCGATGCGCAAAGCCCCGCCGAAAGCCATTCGACTAAGGATCAATCGGAACCGGGTATTGACGATACCGCGGTGCACAGCTTTCCACCTTGCGTAACCGCCATGGATGACGGCATATTCCGGCCCGGAGGCGGCGGGCTCCGGACGGTTTCCAAGACGTTTGGGACGCCTGTCGGACATGAAAAAACTGGCCACGCGGGCGAGAGGCCTCGCAGCGATGGCCCATGGGGGATTCTATTTGGCCGATGAGTTCATTCTCGAAACCAGCGGATTGACCAAGGAATTCGCGGGTTTCTTCGCTGTTCGCGACGTCGCGCTGAAGGTGCGTCGCGGTCATATTCACGCGTTGATCGGGCCTAACGGCGCCGGCAAGACGACCTGTTTCAATCTGCTGACCAAATTCCTGAAGCCGTCGGCGGGCCAGATCCGCTACAAGGGGCAGGACATCACATCGATGGCGCCGGCCGATGTGGCGCGGCTCGGGCTGGTTCGGTCGTTCCAGATTTCGGCGGTGTTTCCCCATCTCACCGCGCTCGAGAACGTCCGCGTGGCGCTGCAGCGCCAGCACGGCTCGTCCTTCGATTTCTGGCGCTCCAAGAACGTGCTCGACCGCTTCAATCCACGCGCCCACGAGCTTCTGAACGACGTGGGCTTGAGCGAATTCGCCAATACGCCGGCGGTCGAGATGCCCTATGGCCGCAAACGCGCACTTGAAATTGCGACGACGCTCGCGCTCGACCCGGAGATGATGCTGCTCGACGAACCGATGGCCGGCATGGGTCATGAGGACATCGACAAGATCGCAGCGCTGATCAAGCGGATTTCGGCGAAATACACCATCCTGATGGTCGAGCATAACCTCTCGGTCGTCGCGAACCTCTCCGACATCATCACCGTGCTGACGCGCGGGCAGGTGCTGGCGGAGGGCAACTACGCCGACCTCTCCAAGGACGAGCGCGTGAAGGAAGCCTACCTGGGAGCGGGTCATGGCTGAAGCAAAACTGGCGGAGAAGCCCGCGGCCGCGGCCAGCGCCGAAGTGCTGGCGGTCAAGGATCTGCAGGCCTGGTACGGCGAGTCCCACATCCTTCACGGCATCAATTTCAACGTGAAGGCCGGCGAGGTCGTGACGCTGCTCGGCCGCAACGGCGCCGGCAAGACCACGACACTGAAGTCGGTGATGGGCATCATCGGCAAGCGCTCCGGCTCGGTCCGTTTCGACAACCGGGAAATCATCCGCGCCACCTCCGACAGGATCGCGCGGCTGGGCATTGCGCTCTGTCCCGAGGAGCGCGGCATTTTCGCCAGCCTCGACGTGCGCGAGAACCTGATGCTGCCGCCGGTGGTGCGCAGCGGCGGCCTGTCGCTCGACCAGATCTTCACGCTGTTTCCGAACCTGAAGGAGCGGCTGTCGAGCCAGGGCACCAAGCTGTCGGGCGGCGAACAGCAGATGCTGGCGATCGCGCGCATCCTGCGCACCGGCGCCCGCTTCCTGATGCTGGACGAACCGACCGAAGGACTTGCACCGGTCATCATCCAGCAGATCGGCCACACCATTGCGCGCCTGAAGTCGGAGGGATTCACGATCCTTCTCGTCGAACAGAATTTCCGCTTCGCCTCGACCGTCGCCGACCGCTACTACATCGTCGAGCACGGCAAGGTGATCGACGGCTTCGCCAATTCGGAGCTGTCGGCCAATATGGACAAGCTGCATACGTATCTTGGCGTTTGACGTCGCAAGAACCAGAAAATTTAGGACGAGGGAATACGAAATGAAGAGTACGATTTCAGCGCTGCTGCTCGGCACCGCGGTGGCGCTTACGTCCATAGGTTTCGCTTCCGCCCAGGACAAGACCGTCAAGATCGGCGCACTGTCCGATCAGTCGGGCCTCTATGCCGATCTCGGTGGCCCCGGCTCGACGCTGGCGGCGCAGATGGCGATCGAGGATTCGGGCCTGAAGGCCAAGGGGTGGACGATCGACCTGATCTCCGGCGACCACCAGAACAAGCCCGACATCGGCACCACCATCGCGCGGCAGTGGTTCGACGTCGACAAGGTCGACGTGATCGTCGACGTGCCGAATTCCGGCGTCGCGCTCGCGGTCAACAACGTGGTGAAGGAGAAGAACGGCGTCTACATCAACTCGGGCGCCGCGACCTCCGACCTGACCAACGCGCAGTGCACGCCGAACACGGTGCACTGGACCTACGACACCTACATGCTCGCGCACTCGACCGGCCAGGCGCTGGTGAAGGCCGGTGGCGACACCTGGTTCTTCCTGACCGCGGACTATGCCTTCGGTGCGGCGCTGGAGCGCGACACCACGGCGGTGATCACCGCCAATGGCGGCAAGGTGGTCGGCAGCGTGAAGCATCCGCTCAACACCGCGGATTTCTCCTCCTTCCTGCTGCAGGCGCAGGCCTCCAAGGCCAAGATCATCGGCCTTGCCAATGCCGGCGGCGACACCACCAACTCGATCAAGCAGGCCGCCGAGTTCGGCATCGTCAAGGGCGGCCAGAAGCTGGCGGCGCTCCTGCTGTTCCTGACCGACGTCAAGGCGATCGGGCTCGAGACGGCGCAGGGCCTCAACTTCACCGAGACGTTCTACTGGGACATGAACGACAAGACCCGCGCCTTCTCGAAGCGGTTCTCGGAGCGGATGAAGAACGGGGCGATGCCGACCATGGTGCAGGCCGGCGTCTATGCGGGACTGATCCACTACTTCAAGGCGCTGGAAGCGCTCGGCGGCAATCCGCATGACGGCGCCAAGGTCGTCGCCAAAATGAAGGAGATCCCGACCGACGATCCGCTGTTCGGCAAGGGCGCGGTCCAGCCCAACGGCCGCGTGATCCACGACGCCTATCTGTTCGAGGTGAAGAAGCCGTCGGAGTCCAAGGGTCCGTGGGACTTCTACAAGCTGGTCGGCACCGTGCCTGGTGACCAGGCCTTCACGCCGCTCGACAAGAGCACCTGCCCATTGCTGAAGAAGTAACGATCGTGCCCGCCGGTCACGGCGTGACCGGCGGGCTTTGTCTACCCAAGCGAAAGCTCATTCGATGCAGGCTCTATATGCACAGCTTCTGGTGGGGCTGATCAACGGCTCGTTCTACGCGCTGCTCAGTCTGGGGCTCGCCGTGATCTTCGGCATGCTCAACATCATCAATTTCGCGCACGGCGCGGTCTACATGATGGGCGCCTTCGTGGCGTATTTCCTGCTCAATCTCGGCGGTATCAATTACTGGTGGGCGCTGATCATCGCGCCGATCGTGGTCGGCATCTTCGGCATGATCCTCGAGCGCACCATGCTGCAATGGCTGGCGGGGCTCGACCACCTCTACGGGCTGCTCCTGACCTTCGGTATCGCGCTGATCATTCAGGGCGTCTTCCAGAACTATTTCGGCTCCTCCGGTCTGCCTTACTCGATCCCGGATCAGCTCAAGGGCGGCATGAATCTCGGCTTCATGTTCCTGCCGATCTACCGCGGCTGGGTCGTCATCTTCTCGCTCGTGGTGTGCCTGGCGACCTGGTTCCTGATCGAGAAGACGCAGCTCGGCGCCTATCTGCGCGCCGCGACCGAGAACCCGACGCTGGTGCGCGCATTCGGCATCAACGTGCCGCGCATGATCACGCTGACCTACGGGCTCGGCGTCGGTCTCGCCGCGCTTGCCGGCGTGCTGTCGGCGCCGATCAACCAGGTCCGCCCGCTGATGGGCGCCGATCTGATCATCGTGGTGTTCGCGGTGGTCGTGATCGGCGGCATGGGTTCGATCATGGGCTCGATCATCACCGGCTTCGCGCTCGGCGTGATCGAGGGACTGACCAAGTATTTTTATCCCGAGGCCTCCAACACCGTGGTGTTTGTCCTGATGGTGGTGGTGTTGCTGGTGAAGCCAACGGGACTGACGGGACGGGCGGCCTGATATGTCAGCATTGACCGACGATACACTTCCGATGACGCCGCGCGCGATGCGCGACGAGATGATCGTATTCGCCGTGATGACGGTGCTGCTGGTGGTGGTGCCGTGGACGGGGATCTATCCCTTCTTCGTCATGCAGGCGCTGTGCTTCGCGCTGCTCGCCTGCGCTTTCAACCTCCTGATCGGTTACGGCGGCCTGCTGTCGTTCGGCCACGCGATGTTCCTGGGCACCGCGGGCTACGTGACGGCCCATGCGCTGAAGGTCTGGGCGCTGCCGCCCGAGCTCGGCATTGTGGTCGGCGTCGCCGCGGCGGCTGTGCTCGGCCTCATCACCGGCTACATCTCGATCCGCCGGCAGGGCATCTATTTCTCGATGATCACGCTGGCGCTGTCGCAGCTGCTCTACTTCATCTATCTGCAGGCGCCGTTCACCCATGGTGAAGACGGCATCCAGGGCATTCCGCAGGGCCATCTGTTCGGGCTCTTCGACCTCTCCAGGCCGATGGTGCTGTATTACGTCGTGCTGGTCGGGTTCCTCGCCGGATTCCTGCTGATCTACCGGACCATCAACTCGCCGTTCGGCGAGGTCCTGAAGTCGATCCGCGAGAACGAGCCGCGCGCGATCTCGCTCGGCTACAAGACGGACCAGTACAAGCTGCTCGCCTTCATCCTGTCGGGCACGCTGGCGGGCTTCGCCGGCTCGCTGAAGGTGTTCGTGGCGCAGAACGCCTCGCTCACCGACGTGCACTGGTCGATGTCGGGTGAAATCGTGCTGATGACGCTCGTCGGCGGCCTCGGCACCATCTTCGGACCCGTGGTCGGCGCCTTCGTGATCATCGCCATGCAGCAATATCTCGCCGGTTTCGGCCAGTGGGTGACGGTGATCCAGGGCGTGATCTTCGTGGCCTGCGTGCTGCTGTTCCGGCGCGGCCTGGTCGGCGAGATCGCCCATTACCTCAGGCGGTCCCTGTAAGGGCCGGGGCGGCCGGGGCTTTTTTGGAGCCGACAAAGCGGTGGATGACCGCCCCCCTGGGCGGCCGCCGGCTGATGCATTTACCCCGCGAAATGTTCTATGACAGTTTTGTGACGGCACCCCACGGCCGTCCCAGAACGATGGAACTGATAGATGTTGCGCTGGTTTCGCGCCTTCCTGCCCAAGGAAGAGCGGTTTTTCGACCTGTTTGCCCGGCACGCCCAGACCTCCCTGGATTGCGCGAAGGCGTTACAGGATGTGCTGAAGGGCGGCGAGGAGACGCCGCTGCATTGTCAGCGCGTCAACCAGATCGAAAATGAAGCCGACAATATCACACGCGAAGTCCTGACCGCGGTCCGCCGCACCTTCATCACCCCGTTCGACCGCAGCGACATCAAGAACCTGATCACTTCGATGGACGATGCGGTCGACCAGATGCAGCAGACCGCGAAGGCGGTCGTGCTGTTCGAGGTGCGCGCGTTCGAGCCGCCGATGCGCGAGATCGGCAACCTGATCATCGAATGCGCCAATCTGGTCGGCCGCGCGCTGCCGCTGTTGCAAGCGATCGGGCAGAACGTCGCGATGCTGAGCCAGATCACCGAGGAATTGACCAAGCTCGAGGGCCGGGTCGACGACCTGCACGATATCGGGCTGAAGGAACTGTTCCTGAAGCATCGCGATGCCAACACGATGGACTTCATCGTCGGCGCGGAGATCTACGATCACCTCGAAAAGGTGGCCGACCGGTTCGACGATGTCGCGAACGAGATCAATTCCATCGTGATCGAGCAAGTGTAGGGCAGGGCATCACGTGGACGCCACGCTGGGTCTACCCGTTCTCGTCATCCTGATCGCGGTGGCGCTGCTGTTCGATTTCCTGAACGGCCTGCACGACGCCGCCAATTCGATCGCGACCATCGTCTCGACCCGCGTGCTGCGGCCGCAATATGCGGTGTTCTGGGCGGCGTTCTTCAACTTCGTCGCCTTCATGGTGTTCGGCCTGCACGTCGCCAACACCATCGGCACCGGGATCATCGATCCGTCGGTGGTCGATGCGACCGTGATTTTTGCAGCGCTGGTCGGCGCGATCGTCTGGAACCTGATCACCTGGGGGCTCGGCATCCCGTCGTCGAGCTCGCATGCGCTGATCGGCGGATTGGTCGGCGCCGGCATGGCGAAGGCGGGGATTTCGGCGGCGGTGTGGAGCGGGCTCTCCAAGACGCTGCTCGCGATTGTGCTGTCGCCGCTGGTCGGTTTCGTGCTGGCGCTGGTACTGGTCGCGATCGTGTCCTGGCTCTCGGTGCGCTCGACGCCGTTCGCGGTCGATCGCGCCTTCCGCGTCCTGCAATTCGCTTCCGCCTCGCTCTATTCGCTCGGCCATGGCGGTAACGACGCGCAGAAGACCATGGGGATCATCGCGGTGCTGCTCTATTCGCAAGGCCACACCGGCGAGACGTTCCACATCCCTTTCTGGGTGGTGCTGGCCTGCCAGAGCGCGATGGCGCTGGGCACCCTGATGGGCGGCTGGCGGATCGTGCGCACCATGGGCCTGCGCATCACCAAGCTGACGCCGATGCAGGGCTTCTGCGCCGAGACCGGCGGCGCCGCGACGTTGTTCATGGCGACCTTTCTCGGGGTTCCCGTCTCGACCACGCACACCATCACCGGCGCCATCGTCGGCGTCGGTGCCGCGCGGCGGATGTCCGCCGTGCGCTGGAGCGTGGCGAGCTCGATCGTCTATGCTTGGGTGATCACGATTCCCGCATCCGCAGCGGTCGCGGCGCTGAGCTATTGGGCCGTGCAGATCCTGAAGTAGCGTTTTCGAGCGAAGTGGAAGCCGGTTCGCGTGAAGAAAACGCGTCCCAAAAGGAGTGATCATCCGACGAGCTTCAACCCGACGATGCCGGCGACGATCAGCCCGATGCTGGCAAGGCGCATCGCGGTGGCCGGCTCGCCGAACAGGACGATGCCGAGCGTGGCGGTTCCGACCGCGCCGATCCCGGTCCAGACCGCATAGGCGGTTCCAATCGGCAGGCTCTTGAGCGCGACGCCAAGCAGGATCACGCTGCCGGCCATGGCCGCCAGCGTCAGCACCGACGGCACCAGCCGCGAGAAACCTTCGGTAAATTTCAGCCCGATCGCCCAGCCAATCTCGAGGAGACCTGCGGTGAACAAAATGGCCCATGCCATAACGAACCCTCCGGATAAGGCAGGGTCGTCCCCGCAGAGGCTGTGGTGAGGAGAAGGTCGTCCTTCCCGTGCCTATATGGAGGCGGTGCGGCCATTCCGCATTGCGACAAAACGCCCTTGATTGCGTCCGTTTTCCCTGCCAAACGCTCCCCGCCATGTCCGACATCTCAGTTTCAGCCGAATCGTCGTCCCGCTCGCCGCTTTCCGAGGAAGTGGCCCGGCGGCGCACCTTTGCGATCATCTCGCACCCGGACGCCGGCAAGACCACGCTGACGGAAAAGCTGCTGCTGTTCGGCGGCGCCATCAACCTCGCCGGCCAGGTCAAGGCCAAGGGCGAACGGCGCAACACGCGCTCGGACTGGATGAAGATCGAGCGCGAGCGCGGCATCTCGGTCGTCACCTCGGTGATGACCTTCGAGTTCAACGACCTCGTGTTCAACCTGCTGGACACGCCGGGCCACGAGGACTTTTCGGAAGACACCTATCGCACGCTGACCGCGGTCGACTCCGCGGTGATGGTGATCGACGCCGCCAAGGGCATCGAGGCGCGGACGCGAAAGCTGTTCGAGGTCTGCCGCCTGCGCGACATTCCGATCATCACCTTCATCAACAAGATGGACCGCGAGAGCCGCGACACCTTCGAGCTGCTCGACGAGATCGAGAAGACGCTGGCGCTCGACACCACGCCGATGACCTGGCCGGTCGGCCGCGGCCGCGGCTTCCTCGGCACCTACGACGTCGTCAATGGCGGCGTGCGGCTGCTCGAGGGCGGCGGCGCCAAGACCGGCGCCACCGAGCAGATCGACATCGCCGATCTCGGCAAGCGCAATCCCAATCTCGACGTCGCCGAGGTCAAGGACGAGCTCGCGCTGGCGTCCGAGGCCTGCAAGCCGTTCGAGCTCGCGGCGTTCCGCGAGGGCCATCTGACGCCGGTCTATTTCGGTAGCGCGCTCCGTAATTTCGGCGTCGGCGACTTGCTGGAGGGCCTCGGCAAGTTCGCGCCGGCGCCGCGCGCGCAGGATTCCGACCTGCGCAAGGTCGAGGCGGCGGAGCCGCGCATGAGCGCCTTCGTGTTCAAGATCCAGGCCAACATGGACCCGAACCACCGCGACCGCATCGCGTTCGCGCGGCTGTGCTCGGGCAAGCTCAGCCGCGGCATGAAGGCCAAGCTGGTGCGCACCGGCAAGAACATGAGCCTGTCGAGCCCGCAATTCTTCTTCGCCCAGGACCGTTCGGTGGCGGACGAGGCCTTTGCCGGCGACGTCGTCGGCATTCCCAACCACGGCACCTTGCGGATCGGCGACACCCTGACAGAGGGCGAGGAACTGACCTTCGTCGGCGTGCCGAGCTTCGCACCGGAAATCGTCCGCCGCGTCCGGCTCACGGATGCGATGAAGGCCAAGAAGCTGAAGGAAGCCCTGCAGCAGATGTCGGAGGAGGGCGTCGTCCAGGTATTCCGTCCGCGCGACGGCGCGCCGGCGCTGGTCGGCGTGGTCGGCCCGCTGCAGCTCGACGTGCTCAAGGCGCGGCTCGATGCTGAATACTCGCTGCCGGTCGAGTTCGAGGTCAGCGAGTTCTCGCTGGCGCGCTGGATTTCATCCGACGACCGCAAGAAGCTCGACGCTTTCATCGCCGCCAACAATTCCGGCATTGCCGACGACGTCGACGGCGATCCGGTGTTCATGGCCAAGAACGAGTTCTATCTCGGCTATATCAGCGAGCGCGCCGAGGGCATCACCTTCTCCAATGTCAAGGACGTGAAGAAGCGGGCGTAGGCAACCTGGCCTCCGCTTGTCGTCCCCCGGCTTGACCGAGGGACCCAGTACGCCGCGGCCTATCGATTGATCGCAACCGTCTCTGGAATACTGGATCGCCCGGTCAAGCCAGGTCAAGCCGGGCGATGACAGCTGCGGTTGCGGCGGCCGGCAGGGGCTTCTCGCGCAAGCGCGAGGACGTGAACGCGTTCCCGCTTGATGCGGTCCGATTGCGGTACCATTTTCTCCGATACGCATTCAGGGTTCGCTTGCATGCTCCGACGCATTGCCATCTGTTTCGCTCTTGCGCTGCTGGCCATCGGCCTTGCGCGCGCTGCCGATGCGCGGGATCGGCAGACCAATCCGGTGCCGTTCGCCCACACGCCCTGCAGCGTGCTCGATAACGAGCCTTGCACGCCGTCCTATTGCAGCGTGTTCAATCACGGGCCGTGTCTTCCCGAGATGAATTATCCGTACGGTGAAAATCTGCAGCTGACGATCCTGGCCGTGCCGCCGCAGGACCAGGCCGAGAGGTACCGCAAGCCCGATCACGATCTCAATACCATCGGCGATCTGTTCGCGGCGCTGCGCTCCTGCTGGTCGCCGCCGCCGACCGACGACGCGCATGAAGGCATGCAAATGTCGGTGAAGTTGAGCTTCAAGCGGTCGGGCGAAATGATCGGCGCCCCGCGGATGACATTCGCCACGTCAGGCGTCCCAATGGACACCCGCACGACTTACCTCAATGCGATCAATGCCTCGCTCGACGGTTGCCTGCCGCTGAAATTCAGCGGCGGGNCTCGGCGGGGCGCTCGCCGGCCGCCCGATCATGATCCGCTACGTCGACAACCGCGATCTTCCCAAGACGGCCGCCAAGCCGTGATGTACGTCATTCCGGGGCGATGCAAAGCATCGAACCCGGAATCTGGAGATTGGCTTGCACGCTCGTCAACCTCGAGATTTCGGGTCTGGCGCTGCGGGCCATCCCGGAATGACGGAATATGGGAGGCGGGTGACGCATTGCGCACCGCGGCCCGAAGGTGATACGCGAGAGCTGCAAGTAAAGACATCTGGGTAAGGGCATCTGAGGAGGACATCGTGGGACTGCTCGTCATGATCCTGGGTCTCGTGCTGTTCCTCGGCATCCACGTGTTCACCACCTTGCGTGGCATGCGAGCGAGCCTGGTTAAGGCGATGGGCGAGGGCGCCTACAAGATCGTCTACTCGCTCGTCGCCGCCGTCGGCCTCTGGCTGATCGTTCAGGGCTTTGGCGAATACCGCGCCGCCGGAATGATCCCGGTGTGGACGCCGCCAACGGCGTTCAAGCACATCACAGTGGCGCTGATGCTGCCCGCCGTCATCCTGGTGGTGGCCTCCTATATCCGCGGCCGCATCTACACCACGCTGAAGCATCCAATGCTGGCCGGCGTGAAGCTGTGGGCGTTCGCGCACCTGCTCGCCAACGGCGATCTCGGCTCGATCGTCCTGTTCGGTTCGTTCCTCGGC
>NZ_LNCU01000003.1:36010-70056 GCF_001542415.1 Bradyrhizobium macuxiense | reverse complement strand
CGCGCCGCCGATTCCGGTCGGCGGCACAACCAACGACCTGATCGCGATCGCGGTCGGTGTCATCGCATATCTGGCGCTGGCGTTTGCGTTCCATCCGGTCGTGATCGGCGTGCCTGTGATGGGAGCCTGACTATGTCTGTTCAATCCGCCATCAAGCGCAAGACTGCGCCCGATCTCCGCGCCCGCAAGAATGGCGAGCCGATCGTGATGCTGACCTCGTATCACGCACACACGGCGGCACTGGTCGACAAGCATTGCGACGCCATCCTGGTCGGCGATTCCCTCGGCAACGTCATGCACGGCTTCGAGACCACCGTGCCTGTGACCCTCGACATGATGATCCTGCAGGGGCGCGCGGTGATGCGCGGTTCGCAAGCTGCGCTCGTCGTCGTCGACATGCCGTTCGGCTCCTACGAAGGCTCGAAGGAGCAGGCGTTCCAGTCGGCGGTGCGGATCATGAAGGAAACGCTGTGCGGCGCCGTCAAGCTGGAGGGCGGCGTGCGGATGGCCGAGACGGTGGCGTTCCTGTCCGAGCGCGGCATTCCCGTCATGGGCCATATCGGCCTGACGCCGCAATCGATCAACACGCTCGGCTCGTTCCGCGCGCAGGGCCGCGAAGAGGCGAACTGGGCGCCGATCGAAGCCGATGCGAAAGCGATCGCGGAAGCCGGCGCGTTCTCGATCGTGGTCGAGGCGATCGCCGAGCCGCTGGCGCGCAAGATCACGCAGGCGATCGCGGTGCCCACCATCGGAATCGGCGCGAGCGCGGCCTGTGACGGGCAGGTGCTAGTGCTGGAGGACATGCTCGGCCTGTCGCCGCGCGCGCCGAAATTCGTGCGCCGCTACGGCAATCTCGGACCGGCGATCGAGGAGGCGGTCGCGGGCTATGCGCGCGACGTGAAGAGCCGCGCCTTCCCGGGACCCGAGCACGTCTACGACATGAAGAAAACCTGACGGAGCAAGGATGGACTGGTCGCAGCACGCACTTCCGCCCATGCGGTTCGAGCCGCGCTTCGGTGACCGCGTCGTGCCGGCCTTCGTGGAGCGGCCGGCCAGCCTCTGGGCGATGATCGCACAAGCCGTCGTGCAGAACGGCGACGGCGAGGCGCTGGTCTGCGGCGATGTCAGGCTGACCTGGCGCGAGGTCGCGCAGCGTTCGGCGAAGGTTGCGGCAGGCTTCGCGAAGCTCGGCCTCGCGCCCGGTGACCGCGTCGCGATCCTGCTCGGCAATCGCATCGAGTTCGTGGTGACGATGTTCGCGGCCGCCCATGCCGGGCTGGTGACGGTGCTGCTCTCGACGCGTCAGCAGAAGCCCGAGATCTCCTATGTGCTGAACGATTGCGGCGCGAAGCTGCTGGTCCACGAGGCCAGTCTCGCCGATCGCGTGCCCGACGCGGCCGACATTCCCGATCTCAAGGACCGCATCACCGTGAGCGACGACGGCACGTCGCAATTCGCTGCGTTGCTCGACAATCCGCCGGCGTTGGCTCCAGCGGAGGTGAGGGAAGAGGACACCGCGATGATCCTCTACACCTCGGGCACGACGGGCCGGCCGAAGGGCGCGATGCTCGCCCATTGCAACATCATCCACTCTTCGACGGTGTTCGTGTCCTGCCTGAAGTTGACCAAGGCTGACCGTTCGATCGCCGCCGTGCCGCTGGCGCATGTCACCGGCGCCGTCGCCAACGTCACGACCATGGCGCGCTGCGCCGGCACGCTGATCATCATGCCGGAGTTCAAGGCGTCCGAATATCTGAAGCTCGCCGCGCGCGAACGCGTGACCTACACGGTGATGGTGCCGGCGATGTACAATCTCTGCCTGTTGCAGCCGGACTTCGACAGCTACGATCTGTCGAGCTGGCGCGTCGGCGGCTTCGGCGGCGCGCCGATGCCGGTCGCCACCATCGAGAAGCTCGACGCCAAGATTCCGGGGCTCAAGCTCGCGAACTGCTACGGCGCGACCGAGACCACGTCGCCCTCGACCTTGATGCCGGGTGAACTGACCGCCGCGCATATCGACAGCGTCGGGCTACCGTGCCCTGGTGCCGAGGTCCTCGTGATGGGACCCGATGGACGTGAGCTGCCGCGCGGTGAGATCGGCGAGCTGTGGATCCGCAGCGCCTCTGTCATCAAGGGCTACTGGAATAATCCGACGGCGACCGCAGAGAGCTTTACGGCCGGCTTCTGGCATTCCGGCGATCTCGGCTCGGTCGATGCGCAAAACTTCGTCCGCGTGTTCGATCGCCAGAAGGACATGATCAATCGCGGCGGGTTGAAGATCTATTCGGCCGAGGTCGAGTCGGTGCTTTCAGGCCATCCCGCGGTCATCGAGAGCGCGATCATTGCCAAACCGTGCCCGGTGCTCGGTGAGCGCGTGCACGCCGTGATCGTGACGCGCGCCGAGGTGAACGCGGAGGCCTTGCGCGCCTGGTGCGCCGAGCGGCTGTCGGACTACAAGGTGCCGGAGACCATGGCGCTGACCGCGACCCCACTGCCGCGCAATGCCAACGGCAAGGTGATCAAGCGCCAGCTTCGGGAAACCCTGTCGGCGGTCGGGACCTGAGCGGGGAGGCAAACCTCCACCGTTAACGCTTTGATCCGCCTCGCTTTGCCTTGCCACCGCCACACCATTAGGGTAACGCCGCCGCGATGTGGGGATCGGGTGTGGGCTGGGCCCAGCCTGTATTTGCGGTCCCGAGGGGATGGGATAGCCTTAAGTGTCTGAATTATTTGATGAAGTCGACGAGGAAGTCCGTCGCGAACAGCTCAAGAGGCTGTGGGACAAGTACTCGATTTTTATCATCGCCCTGGCGGTCCTGATCGTCGCGGGCGTCGGTGGCTGGCGTGGCTACCAATATCTCGAGGGCAAGAAGGCTGCCGAGGCCGGTGCGGCATTCGACCACGCCGTCGAGCTGTCCGAGCAGAACAAGCATGCCGAGGCCGAAGCGGCGTTTGCCGATCTCGCCGCCAAGGCGCCGTACGGCTACCGGACCCTGGCGCGGCTGCGCATGGCCGCCGAGGTCGCGACCCGCGACCAGCCGGCCGCCGCGAAGCTGTATGACGAGATCGCAGCCGACCGCAGCGTCGGCCGGTCCGAGCAGGACCTGGCGCGGATCCGCGCCGCGCAGCTGCTGATGGAAACCACGACCTATCCGAACATGCTGCAGCGGCTCGAGCCGGCCACGGCCAAGGACTCGACCTTCCGCCACAGCGCGCGCGAAATGCTGGCGCTGTCGGCCTGGCGCGCCAACGACGCCACCGCCGCGCGGCAGTGGCTCGACCAGATTGCCAATGACGGCGATACGCCGCCGAGCCTGCGCTCTCGTGCCGAAGCGCTGCAGGCCTTGCTGCCGCCGGTAGCCAAGAGCTAACCGGCGAAACCCGAGTTGAATGAGACATCGACCATGCGCCGCTCGCAACGCTTGATCGCAGCCGCAGTTCTCCTCTCGCTTTGCAGCGTGCTGGCGGGTTGTGGCGGCGGCGGTATGGCCAATTTCGATCCGTCCGATCTGCTCGACTTCCTCGACACCAAGAAGAAGCTGGCCGGCGATCGCAAGCCGGTATTCCCCGAAGGCGTGCCCGGCCTCGAGCAGGGCGTACCGAAGGAATTGTACAAGAACGAGGTGGAGCAGCAGCAAAGGCAGGAGCAGGCCGCCGAGGCTGCGGCCGCAGCGCCTACGCCTCCACCGGCGGAGCCGGCGAAACCGGCGAAGAGGCACAAGGGCAAGCCGGCTCCCGCCGCGGACCAGGCTGCCGCTCCCGACGCCGCGGCGTCCGAGGAGGGCGCTCCTGCGCAATTGCCGCCGGAGCCGAAGAAGAAAAAGATCGTCCGGCGCCGGACCACCGCGCCGCCTGCCGACGACCAGCAGGCGCAGCAACCCGCCGCGCAGCCGTCGGCCCCGGCACAGGCCTCGCAACAATCCGGCGGGGCGTTCCCCGCGCCGCTACCGAGCGGCTCGTTCAGCCGCTAAAGCGCTTTCAAGCGAAGTGGACTCCGGTTCGCGTCAAGAAAGCGCGTCAAAGCCATAACCTTGAGCTTCGGTTCTGATTCAATCAGAACCGATAATGCTCTAGGGTCTCAATGTTATCCGTTTGACTCGCGTTGCGGCCGCAGCGCCGGGATGATCCATGTCTTTCACCATCGCCATTATCGGCCGGCCCAATGTCGGCAAATCGACGCTGTTCAACCGGCTGGTCGGACAGAAGCTCGCGCTTGTCGACGACGAGCCCGGTGTGACCCGCGACCGCCGCGAGGGCCAGGCGCGGCTCGGCGATCTCGACTTCACGATCATCGATACCGCCGGTCTCGACGAGGGCGCCAAGGGCTCGCTCACCGCCCGGATGCAGGAGCAGACCGAAACCGCGATCGAGCTTGCGGACGCCCTGATGTTCGTGATCGACGCCCGTGTCGGCCTCACGCCGACCGACCGCGCCTTTGCCGACTTCGCCCGCCGCGCCAACAAGCCGGTGGTGCTGGTCGCCAACAAGGCCGAGGGCAAGCACGGCGAGATCGGCGCGATGGAATCCTACGCGCTCGGCCTCGGCGATCCCGTGCAGATTTCCGCAGAACACGGCGAGGGCATGGGCGAATTGTACGACGCGCTCAGCCCGCTGATGCCCGAGCTGGCCGAGGCCGACGACGAGATCGAAGACGATGAGGATGTGTCGGAGGAGGAGGCCGCGCAGCGTCCGATCCGCGTCGCCATCGTCGGCCGGCCCAATGCCGGCAAGTCGACGCTGATCAACCATCTGCTCGGCGAGGAGCGCCTGCTGACCAGCCCCGAGGCCGGCACCACGCGCGATTCCATCTCGGTCGAGATCACCTGGCAGGGCCGTGAATTCCGCATCTTCGACACCGCGGGCCTGCGCCGCCGCTCGCGGATCGAGGAGAAGCTGGAAAAGCTCTCGGTGGCCGACGCGTTGCGCGCCGTGCGCTTCGCCGAGGTCGTCGTGATGATGATGGACGCGCAGAACAAGTTCGAGGAACAGGACCTGCGCATCGCGGACTTGATCGAGCGCGAGGGTCGCGCGATCGTGCTCGCGGTCAACAAGTGGGACCTGGTCGAGCGCAAGCCCAACCAGATCTCCGCGTTGCGCACCGATGCCGATCACTGGCTGCCGCAGGTCAAGGGCGCGCCGATCATCGCCGTCTCCGGCCTGATGGGCGAGGGCATCGACCGCCTGATGACGGCGATCCAGGACGCGTACGCGGTCTGGAACCGGCGCTTGCCGACCTCGGCGCTCAATCGCTGGTTCGAGCAGGCGATCCAGGCGAGCCCGCCGCCGGCCGTCTCGGGCCGCCGGCTGAAGCTGAACTACATCACCCAGGTGAAGGCGCGCCCGCCGAGCTTCGTGCTGTTCTGCTCGCGCGCCGACGCGATCCCGAAATCCTATCTGCGCTATCTCACCAACTCGCTGCGCGAGACCTTCGACCTGCCGGGCACGCCGGTCAGGATCACACTGCGCGAGAAGGCCAATCCGTTCGCCCACAAGCGCAAACGGCCGTCATGAGCGGGGAGGCGGGGCATAGCGTTTTCGAGCGTAGTGAGTACCGGTTCGCGTGAAGAAAACACGTCAAAGCGAGAATCCCGACACGGCGGCGTCACCGGCGCGCAGCGGCGCGGTGGTCTTCGTCTTCATCACCTTGCTGCTCGACACGTTGGCGCTCCGGATCGCCTAACCCAATCCCGGTGATCTCGCCGCCCAAACCTTGGTGGCCTGGCAGCTTTCCATCGCTCGGGCGTAGGCAGGGCGTGCCGTCGTGCGGACGAGATAGTCTCGCTCGGTAGGGCCGGGGACGTAGTTGCCAGTTCGTAGGCCGAGCAGGAGGGCGTAGCTCACCGAGATATCGGCCGCAGTGAATCGGTCGCCAGCGAGATAGGGGCAATCCGCGAGGCGGCGGATAACCAAACCCAGCCGGCTCTCGAAGGTCTCGCGTGCCCAGCGGGTAACTCTGGCATCTCGCTCGCGTTCCGGCGCCAGTTCGCGACCGACAAGGACGGCGTTCATCGGTCCGGCGAGCCCGGCCTCGCCTAAGTGGAGAAATTGCAGATAGGAAGCGAAGGCGGGATCGTCCGCGGCGACGGCAAGCGAGCCTGAGCCGTAGCGGGCAAGGAGGTACTCAAGAATCGCGATCGATTCGACCATGATCGTCTTGCCGTCCTCGAGTGCGGGAATGAAGCCGGCGGGGTTGATTGCGAGGAAATCGCGATCATTCTCGACTGCTGGCAGATCGACCGGCCGCAGCCGATATGCCAATCCTAATTCCTCGAGCAGCCAAACAACACGGAAGCCACGACCTTCGCCATAGACGGTGAGCATAGTTGAGCGTTCCTGGATGGGCTAGATGTACGAACTCGCAGAGATAAGCCAGTCGCGCAACGGACTATCGATGGCGCGTGATGCGCTCAAGGCCTGGCGCATATTCGTCATCCTACAGTGCGAGCGCTTCCCACTTTGGTTCACGACCTAATCCGTCGCCGGCACCGAGTGGTGCTCGTGCATGATGCGCCAGTCGCCGTCGATCTTGCGCAATCCGATCGTCAGCCTGAACTGGAACGTGGCCTCCGGCGGGCCGCAGCGCATGATCGCGACGGCGAAGCCGACATCGTTGCCCGCCGTGATCGCGATGTCGTCGATATCGAACGCGTACGAAGGCTTGTGATACCGGAAGAACAGATCCCAGGTCTTGCGGTATTCATCCAGTCCGCGTGATTGCAATGGCGGCGGAACGTCGAACATCACGATGCCTTGATCATGATGGGCGAGCACGCCCGCATAGTCATGTCGACGGACGGCGTTCGCCCAGGCGTCGATGAGGGCTCTGATATCGGCTTCGGCGGTCTGCTGCGTCATCGCTGCTGCTCCGGGGGGCTGGCTGATCGATACTCCGAGGACGAAGGCGAGGGCGTCGATCCGACATGCGGCGTCATCTTCTGATGGTGTAGGCCGGTGACATTGGAACCCGGACGTGCCCGTGTCGCCGCATCGTTTTGCCTATTTACAAACCATCCAGATGGTTTGTATAAGGTCGACTTCGATTGGAGAGGCCGCGGTTCATCGGGGCCACCCTGGCAGGAGGAGCGTGGTGAACAACGAGGCCGTTGACGTCTGCGATGAATTGACCCGTTTCAGCGACGCGCAGGCGGCGCTGCTGACGTCGCGGAGTCTCGTCTATCTCACCGACCTGAAGCTTGATGGCGGCCGACACGGAACGATCGTCGCGGCCAGTTACACCGATGCGGAATCGGTCGCTCGCCGGCGCGGCCGGGGGGAGAGGGTCATCGGCCGAATGGCCCAGGGCTTCCTTCATGGTCTCCGATATCGCCTGTTACAAAAAGTGTGCGGCATCGGATAGCGGCGCGACCGATCGCGGCGCGATGATTGATTTCTTGCGCCGCTCGATCATCGTTTGCGCTGCCCGATCGGATGCAGCGCTTGAGATTGACGGATGCCGCTGAGATACTGTGCTCTTCCGCGACTTCCTCTTGAGTAGCCCATGGACAATCCTTCTCGCTCGGAACGATCCCGCAACGCCGCGCTCGAGGCCGCGACCACCATCGTGAAGCGTGACGGTCCGGGACGCCTGACGCTCGATGCGATCGCGCGCGAAGCCGGGCTCAGCAAGGGCGGCGTCATGCATCAGTTCCGGACCAAGGAAGCGGTGCTGAAGGCCCTGCTCGAGCAGCAGATCGCCTATTTCGAGGACTTCTCGAGCCGCTTCATGGCGAAGGCGCGCGAGACCACCGACCAGCCCGAACTGGCGGCGCAGATTGCCACGCTGCGCGAGGCGATCAAGACGCCGCGCGCGGGCGCCTTCGCGCTGCTCGCGGCGATGAACGAGAATCCCGAATTGATGGCGCTGCCGCGCGATGTCGACATCAAGAAGGTCGCGGTCATGAAGGCCCAGGCCCGCGACCCCGACCTCGCGCTGTTGCGCTGGGCGGCGGCGAGGGGACTGCTGTTGAGTTCGCTGTTCGGCCTGTCGTCGCTGACGGATGCGGAGCGCGATCGCCTGTTCGAGCGATTGCTCGACGACAGCCAGTGGACTGCGATCGAGCAGTCCTCTGACGCGACAGCAAGGCCGGCGAGCAAGACGGCTGCGAAAACAGCATCGGCTGCGCGCAGCGCGAAGTCGGCGAAGGCGCGCAAGGGCGGCTGAGGTTTCCCAAGGCTGCATTCGATCATCGCTTTATCGAAAATAAGCAGCACTGGCGATCGCGGCCACTGTACAAACCAACTGGTCGGTTTTATAACTCCACACACTGAGGCAGACCTGGAGAGGCCCGGAAGGCGAACCAGGTCGTCAAAGGCGGCCGCGGCGGCGTTCTTTCCCCGGATGTTGCTGCGGCCGTGCCGCGAACTGCCCAGCCGGATGAGGAGATTGGAATGGATAGCTCGATCACTGCGCGCGGTCTGGGAACGGTGTTGCTTTGCGTGGTTGCGGCCGGACGCGCCACCGTCGCGCCGGTGCCCTACGCCGAGATGGCATCGTCGACGTATCTCGTGCCGGATACATCCGACGCATCGGGCCGCGTGCCCTATCGCTATTCGACTGCGGTCGACTGGCGCGTCGACCGCAAGGTCATTCTTGATCCGGTCGTGATCTATCGCGGCAGGGATCACCAGTTCGGCGAGATGTCCGAGAAGGACAAGGCGACGCTCGCCGCCTACATGCAGACCCGCTTCGCCGACAAGCTGCGCGAGCGCTTCACGATCGTGAACACGCGCGGGCCGTACACGTTGCGGGTGCGGCTGACGCTCACCGGCGCGGTCGCCAACACGCC
Source organism: Bradyrhizobium macuxiense (assembly GCF_001542415.1). Taxonomy (GTDB): domain Bacteria; phylum Pseudomonadota; class Alphaproteobacteria; order Rhizobiales; family Xanthobacteraceae; genus Bradyrhizobium; species Bradyrhizobium macuxiense. Next base: position 61,270 of record NZ_LNCU01000003.1, on the reverse strand, counting down.
GGTGCTCGGCACGCTGTCGCGCTTCGATCTGGCGGGCGCGGTCTATAACGGTGTCCAGGCCGCGCGCGACGGCGAGGGCACGATGACAGGCTCGGTGATCTATGGCGTCGAGTTGTTCGACAGCTCGAGCTCGCGCCTGCTCGGCGCCTACGTCACCAAGCAATATCCCAACGCCTACGACATCAAGGCCAGCGTCGGCGATCTCGCCGCCGCGACCGCCGGCATCGACAAGGGTGCCGACGCCTTCATCGCGCAACTGAAGTGATGCGCGCATCGCGCGCCCGCCCGCTACGATCTGGACAATGAAAGGTGCTGTCGAATGAACTACTTGGTTCGCCTGTTTCTGCGCAGCCTGGTCGCCGCCATTCTGATGAGTTCAACCGGCCATGCCAAAACGGTCAACCCGACCGATCCCAGCGGGACCTGGCTCACCGAGGACGGCCGCGCGCGCATCCGCCTCGAACGCTGCGGCGCTGCGCGGGATCGCCTCTGCGGCTTCATCGTATGGATGAAGGACCCGGTCGATTCACGCGGGCAACCCTTTCGCGACGGCTTCAATCCCGATCCCGACAAGCGAGCGCGTTCGCTGCTCGGTCATCAGCTCATCATGGGATTGATGGCGTCGTCCGACGGGCGGTTCGACGGCAACATCTACAATGCCGAGGACGGCAAGTTCTATTCGATCTCGTTGTGGCGTGAGACGTCCGACCGGCTGAAGCTCAAGGGCTGCCTGATCAAGCTGCTGTGCCAGACCCAGACCTGGACGCATACGCTGGATGTCCAGCCCGGACAGCTGGTCGGCCTGACCGGCGACGTCGGCGGCCCCCGCGCCGACAAGGAATGGGTGGCATTGCCGGCGCCTCCGACCCGGGCCAAGGCGGCCGCGAAGTGACGATGTAGGGAATGTAGGTGGGCAAAGCGACGCGCCGTAGCTCGAAGGGCGAAGGCCGAAGCGTGCCCGCCATCACGAGCACGCCGAAATGGTGGGCACGGCTTGCGCCTTTGCCCACCCTAGGAAGCCTTGCTTATTTCTTCACCAGCGGGCACTCGCTGTCCTTCAGCGGCTTGGCTGCGTCTTCCGGCGAGATCGTGGCGACCAGCTTGTAGTAGTCCCACGGATATTTGGATTCTTCCGGCTTCTTCACCTCGAACAGATAGGCCGGAATGATGCGGCGGCCGTCGATGCGCAGCGGGCCCTTGCCGAACAGCGGGTCGTCGGTCGGGATCTCCTTCATCTTGGCGACCACCTTGGCACCGTCATGCGGATTGCCGCCCATCGCGTCCAGCGCCTTCAGATAATGCAGGACGCCGGCATAGACGCCGGCCACCGTCATCGAGGGCATCGTGCCCTTGGGCGAGAGCTTCTGGAAACGCTTCGACCAGGCGCGGGTCTGGTCGTTCATGTCCCAGTAGAACGACTCCGTGAAGGTGAGGCCCTGCGAGATCTTCAGCCCGAGCGCGTGCACGTCGTTGATGAAGAGCAGCAGCGCCGCAAGCTTCTGGCCGCCGGCGGTGATGCCGAATTCGGAGGCCTGCTTGATCGCGTTGTCGGTGTCGCCGCCGGCATTGGCGAGCCCGACGATCTTGGCCTTGGAGGCCTGCGCCTGCAGCAGGAATGAGGAGAAGTCCGCGGTATTGAGCGGATGCTTGACGTCGCCGAGCACCTTGCCGCCATTGGCGGTGACAACGGCCGAGGTGTCGCGTTCCAGCGCGTGGCCGAAGGCGTAATCGGCGGTGAGGAAGAACCAGCTGTCGCCGCCGGCCTTGGTCAGCGCCTTGCCGGTGCCGTTGGCGAGCATATAGGTGTCGAAGGTAAAGGAGATCGTGTTGGCGTTGCAGGCCTTGCCGGTGAGATCGGCGGTCGCGGCGCCGGAGTTGAGCATGATCGAGTTCTTTTCCTTGACCAGGTTGCTCACCGCGAGCGCAACGCCGGAGTTCGGCGTGTCCGTGATCATGTCGACCTTGTCGTTGTCGATCCAATTCCGGGCGATGTTGACGCCGACGTCGGGCTTGTTCTGGTGGTCTCCGCTCACCAGGTCGATGGTCCAGCCCTTGGCGCGGAGGCCGGAGTCTTCGATCGCCATGTTCGCGGCGACCACCGAGTTCGCCCCGCCGATGTCGGCATAAAGGCTCGACATGTCGTTGAGCACGCCGATCTTGACGTTCTTGTCCAGTTTGCCCTGGGCAAACGCGGAAGTTGAGATGGTGAGTGCGGCGCAAGCAAATAGCACGGCATAGCGCCGCGCGAGCGTCGTCGTCATACGTAGTCCTCCCTCTGTCAAATTTCCGGACGGCCCTCTTGAGACGGGGCATTCGTTCCGGTGGTTCCGCTTACCCCGTCCGCGGGGCAGCGGCAATCCGCATAAAGCCGGATGACGCGCGTTGAAGCGCCGTCCGGCTAGCAAGGTTACTTGAGCGCGTCCGAGGTCAGCTTGAATTTCTGGAGGCGCTTGCCTTCGACCTCGCCGGTGTAGACGTTGCCCTTCTGGTCGACCGCCATGACGTGCAGCAGCGCGAGTTGGCCGGCATTGCGGCCGCTATGGCCGAACGTGCCGACGACCTTGCCGTCGTCGCGCTGGATCACCCGGATCTCGTTGTTGGCGCCGTCGGCATTCAACAGATAGGTCTGCTTCGAATCGGGCCACAGCGCGAGATCGAACACCGCACCGTCGCCGAGCGTCTTCTTCTCGTAGAAGAACTCCTTCACGAAGGTGCCGTCCTTCTTGAAGACCTGGATGCGGTCCTGGCTGCGATCGCAGACATAGACCAGCCCGTCATTGGCGAGCTTGATGCAGTGCACGGGATTGCCGAATTGGTGCTGCGGCGCCGCGCTCGGATCGTAGGGCGGTTGCTTGTCGTCGTTCGGCCGGTTGCCATAACCGCCCCAGTGCCGCTTGTAAGCCAGCGTGGTCGCGTCGAACACGATGACGCGGCGGTTGCCGTAGCCGTCGGCGACGTAGAGCTCGTTGTCGTCCTTGTCGATCGCGATGCTTGCAGGCTTGCCGAGCTGCGTGGTGTCGTTGCTGTTGCTGCGCGGCGCGATCTTGCCGATCTGTCCGAGATATTTGCCGTCGAGGGTGAACTTGAGGATCTCGCTGTCGTCGTCGGCATTGCCGCCGATCCAGACGAAGCCGCGCGGGTCAACCTCGATGCCGTGCTCGCGGCCGACCCATTGATAGCCGTCGCCGGGGCCGCCCCAGGATCGCAGCAGATTGCCGTCGGCGTCGAACTCGAGCACCGGTGGCGCGGGTACGCAGCATTTGGCGCGCGGCGGCGTCAGGCTCGCGGCCTTCTCGCCCTCGGTCAGCGAGCGGGGACGATGGATCACCCAGATGTGCCCCTGCCAGTCGACCGTGATGCCGCCGACCTGGCCGATGATCCAGTTGTTCGGAAGCTGCTTCGGCCAGGACGGGTCGACCGCGAAGGTCGGGACGTCGCCGGCCTTGGCCGGAGCGTGCGGGACGAGAAGGGCGAGGGAGGCGATAAGGGCGGAGAAGATCAATCCGGACAGTTTGAAACGCGCGCGGTCGAGCGTCGGCATCATCGGTGCCTCCCGTGATTTTTCTTGGCGGTGGTCCCGCTGGGAGCGCAGTCAATCGTGGGGAGGGAGGGGAGTCAATGGTTCACGCCGTCATTGCGAGGAGCGTAGCGACGAAGCAATCCATCGTCCCGCATACGCCGACCCATGGATTGCTTCGCTTCGCTCGCAATGACGCGGGATGAACGCCTGTTACGCCGGCGCTTGAAAACTCCGCAGCGTGCGCGCCTTGTAGTCGTAGAGCTTGCCGGTCTCGGTCCAATCCGGCGAGCACATCGGCACGATGAATTCGGCGGCCATGTCGGGCGTATCGAGCGTCATCGGGTCTTCGCCGGGAAACACGGCGGCGCGCATCCGGGTGCGGATCGGACCGGGGCTGAACAGGTTGACGCGGATCTTGGTATTGGCGGTCTCGTTGGCCCAGGAGCGCACCAGTGCCTCGAGCGCGGCTTTCGACGCTGCGTAGGGGCCGAGATAGGCGTTGGCCTTGTGGGCCGCGCCCGAGGTGACGAACACCGCGCGGCCGGCATCGGATTGCTTCAGCAACGGCTCCATGCATCGGATCAGCTGGAAGTTCGCGGTGACGTTGATCGCCATCACGTCGTTCCACGGCTTCAACTCGATATGGCCGAGCGGCGACGAGGGCCCGGGGGTGCCGGCATTGCCGACGAGGATGTCGAGCTTGCCGTGGCGCTCGTGCAGCGCGAGGCCGAGCCGCGCGATGCCTTCGTAATCGGTGAGGCTGAGCGGCACCAGCGTGGCGCTGCCGCCGTCCTTGCGGATCTCGTCGTCGAGCTCCTCCAGCCCGCCTTGCGTCCGCGCCACTGCCACAATATGCGCGCCGGCCTTGGCGAGCGCGACCGCGGTGGCATAGCCGATGCCGCGCGAGGCGCCGGTCACGAGGGCGATACGGGAGGCGAGGGGTTTTGTCATGAAAGGGACTCTAGCAAATCGTCGTCCCTGCGAAAGCAGGGACCCACACGCCGTGGCGGTCGTGATGGCAGAAGATGTTCGTGTCTAGTACTGTCCCAGCCATGCCCGACGGTGGCTATGGGTCCCTGCTTTCGCAGGGACGACAGCGCGGGGTGGATCAGCTTGCCTCCGCCAGCAGCGAGAGCTGGCGCGGCGCGGGCTCGACGTCGCTCTGGTCTGTGAGGTGGGTCGGATAGGCGCCGGTGAAGCAGTGGTCGGCGAATTTCGGGTTGGCGGGATCGCGGCCCGGATAGCCCATCGCGCGGTACATGCCGTCTATCGACAGGAAGGCGAGCGAGTCGGCGCCGATGATCTCGCGCATCTCCTCGACCGAATGCGTCGCGGCCAGGAGGCCGCCGCGGTCGGGCAGGTCGATGCCGTAATAATCGGGATACAGGATCGGCGGCGAGGCGAGGCGGAAATGCACCTCGCGGGCGCCGGCGTCGCGCATCATGCGCACGATCTTCTTCGAGGTGGTGCCGCGCACCAGCGAGTCATCGATCAGGATAATGCGCTTGCCCTCGATCGCGGCGCGGTTGGCCGAATGCTTCATGCGCACGCCGAGCTCGCGCACGCTCTGGGTCGGCTGGATGAAGGTGCGACCGACATAGTGATTTCGGATAATGCCGAGTTCGAACGGCACGCCGGAATACTGGCTGTAGCCGACCGCGGCGGGCACGCCGGAATCCGGCACCGGCACCACGACGTCGACATCCGGATGGCTCTCGCGCGCGAGCTGCGCACCGAACGCCTTGCGCACGTCATAGACCGAGCGGCCGCCGACGATGGAATCGGGACGGGCGAAATAGATGTATTCGAAGATGCAGGGCCGCGCCGGCTTCGGCGGGAACGGCTTGTGGCTGTGTGCGCCGCTCTCGTCGAACACGATGATCTCGCCGGGCTCGATGTCGCGGACATATTTGGCGCCGATCATGTCGAGCGCGCAGGTCTCGGAGGTCAGGATCGGGCGGCCGTCGAGATCGCCGAGCACCAGCGGGCGAATGCCGAGCGGATCGCGCGCTCCGACCAGCTTCTTGTTGGTCAGCGCGACCAGCGCGTAGGCGCCCTCGATCGTGCGAAGGGCCTCGATGAAACGGTCGATGAAGCGCGAGCGCTTGGACTGCGCCACCAGATGCAGGATCACCTCGGTGTCGGTGGTCGACTGCATCAGGGCGCCACCCTTGACGAGCTCGCGGCGCAAGGTCAGGCCGTTGGTGAGGTTGCCGTTGTGACCGACCGCAAACCCGCCGGCGCTGAGTTCGGCGAACAGCGGCTGCACGTTGCGCAAGATGGTCCCGCCGGTCGTGGAGTAGCGGACATGGCCGACTGCGGCATTGCCGGGCAGGCGTTCGATCACCTCGCGGCGGGAGAAGGCGTCGCCGACCAGGCCGAGGCGGCGCTCGGAGTGGAAGCGGCTGCCGTCGAAGGTGACGATGCCGGCGGCTTCCTGGCCGCGATGCTGGAGGGCGTGCAGGCCGAGCGCGGTGATCGCGGCGGCTTCCTGGTGGCCGAAGATGCCGAATACGCCGCATTCCTCGCGGAGCGTATCCCCATCCAGATCGAGATCATCCTGCAATTCGATCGGGCCGAGGTCGAGGTCGAGTTGGTCGGCATGATCGGAAGGGGTTTGCATCTCGTTCATCGCCTCTCGTTGGGGCCCGTCAAAATCAATGTCCCGCGGGTTTCTCGATCAGCTTTTTAAGGCCGTCGCGGGCAGGTTTGCTGTAGCCGTCGCCCGACGCAGGCGTGGGGGCCTGATCGGGATCGGCAGCAGAATCATCGTCCGGCTTATTCTTTTTGAACTTCTTTAAGATGGTGTTCTCGGGGTCGTCAGGCAAGAGCGACATCAGCCAATCCCCGGTTCCCTGCAGCACCACCCGGGACTTCGCCCCCGTCACCCAGTCGGGCCGCTGCTTGTCCGGAACCAGCCAGGTGAAGAACATGAACGCCACGACCACGATCAGCAGGCCGCGGGCGAGGCCGAACAGGAAGCCGAGGGTGCGGTCGAGCGCGCCGATCCGCGAATCCAGGATCATGTCGGAGATCCGGACCGTGATGATCGAAACCACGATCAGCGTGCCGATGAAGACACCGGCCACCACGACCACGGCCGCGACCGTGTCGTTGTTGAAATAGGTCTTGGCGGTCGGCAGCAGCTTCGAGAACGCATAGAGCGTCACCAGCGCCGCGGCGCCCCAGGCCGCAATCGACAGGATCTCGCGCATGAAGCCGCGCACCATGGCAAGCAGGCCCGAGATCAGCATCACCCCGAGCAGGACGAGATCAAGTATCGTTATGGGCATCGGCTGGTCAGGTCCGCTGGTACGTTTCGGTACGCTGTTAGTAACTCTCGCGAATCGGCGTGTCGGTGCCGTCCTAACTGAGGCGCATCGGGGGCGTCCGGCAAGGCCGGCGAGCCACCTGTCCCGCGCGCCGGATGTATAGCGGCGGGGGGCTGATACGTCACGCCGCTTTAGCCGTTGTCGCGACGGAATCGGGCCGGTGTGGCATTTTTCTCAACCGGATCAGGGCCCCCGGAGCCGCTTTGGTCGCCTCTCGACGCACCCTGGTTGGCTCTGGGTGTTCCCCGGTCGCCTCTTGGCGTACCCCGGTCGCCTCTTGGCGTACCGAGTGCCGCGATTTCGGCGACCAGGGTGGTCAGATTGCCGACGCTGTTGAGCGAAAGCCCGGCGTCGCCGCCCGCATCGCCGCGGGCCGATTCGGGCAGGGTGGCGCGGCCGAAGCCGAGCTTGTTGGCCTCTTTCAGCCGCGCCGGCGTCTGCGCCACCGGGCGGATCGCGCCGGACAGCGAAATCTCGCCGAAATAGACCGCATCCGTCGGCAGCGGCGCGTTCACCAGCGAGGAGACCAGCGCCGCGGCCGCCGCGAGGTCGGCGGCCGGCTCCTGGATGCGCAGGCCGCCGGCGACGTTGAGATAGACGTCGTGGCCGGAGAGCTTCACCCCGCAATGGGCCTCCAGCACCGCCAGCACCATCGACAGCCGGCTCGGGTCCCAGCCGACCACGGCGCGGCGCGGCGTGCCGAGCGAGGTCGGCGCCACCAGCGCCTGCAATTCGACCAGTACAGGGCGGGTGCCCTCGATGCCGGCGAACACCGCGGTCCCCGGACTGCCGAGGTCGCGTTCAGAGAGGAACAATTCGGAGGGGTTGGTGACCTCGCGCAGCCCGAGGCCGGTCATCTCGAACACGCCGATCTCGTCGGTCGCGCCGAAGCGGTTCTTCACCGAGCGCAGGATGCGGAACTGCTGCGAGCCTTCGCCCTCGAACGACAGTACCGCATCGACCATGTGCTCGACCACGCGGGGACCGGCGATCTGGCCGTCCTTGGTCACGTGTCCGACCAAGATGATGGCGGCTCCGGTCTTCTTGGCAAAACGAATGAGCGCCTGCGCGGAGGCGCGGACCTGGGTGACCGTGCCGGGCGCCGACTCGACGGTGTCGGTCCACATGGTCTGGATCGAATCGATCACGATCAGGCGCGGGACAGCGCCTTCCGACAGCGTCGAGACGATATCCTCGACCGAGGTTTCCGACGCCAGTTGCACCGGCGCGTCCGCGAGCCCGAGCCGCTCGGCGCGCAGCCGCACCTGCGCCACCGCCTCTTCGCCCGAGATATAGACCGCGCGGTGGCCGGCGCGCGCCATCATGCTTGTGGCCTGCGTCAGCAGCGTCGACTTGCCGATGCCGGGATCGCCACCGACCAGCAGCACCGAGCCGCGCACGAAGCCGCCGCCGGTGACGCGATCGAGCTCGGCCATCCCCGAGGAGAGGCGCGGGGCATCCTGGGTCTTGCCGGACAGCGACTCCAGCGCGAACGTCCGGCCCTTGCGCTTTGACCGGATCGAGACCGGCACCGAGCCCGTGGTGTCTTCCTCGGCGAGCGTGTTCCATTCGCCGCAGGCGTCGCACTTGCCCTGCCAGCGATTATACGCCGCGCCGCAATTCTGGCAGACGAAGGAGAGGGTGTTCTTGGCCATGAAGGTGAGTTCGGCAGTTCCAGCGAATCCGCCCCTTCCATAGCATGGAACGCGGCTGCAACGCGCGTGGCCGCGCATGCATGCCACGCCGCGATCGACTAGACTTGCCGCTCCCGCGCTAAGGCGAGGTCAATGGCCGTTCACGCTGCCCTGAATATCCGCATCGGTGTCGCGGTCGCCTTCATCGTGGCGCTCTGCGCGCCGCACGCCGCGTATGCTGCGTCGCCCGAGTCCGACAGCGTCTCGCTCAGCGAGTCCTCGATCAGATGGAGCACCCTGAAATATGCGACCACGCCGGAGAACGGTTTCGTCGACGGTTCGCTCGACAAGACCGTCATCGTCGACCGCACCTTCCGCACCCGCGTGCTCGAGAACCGCTATCTGAAGGTGACGCTGGTGCCCGAATTCGGCGGGCGCATCATTTCCATCATCTACAAGCCGACCGGCCACGAGCAGCTGTATCGCACCGAGGTCGGTTTGCCCTACGGCATCAAGGCCGGCGATTTCTACTACGACTGGATGATGGTGTATGGCGGCATCTTCCCGACCTTTCCGGATCCGGAGCATGGCCGCACCTGGCTGAAGCCGTGGGATTTCCGCGTGGTGAGCCAGACGGCCTCCGAGGTGACGGTGGCGATGTCGCTGACCGACGATTTCGCCTATGCGGCGGCCCCGAAGCGGTTCACCGGCGAGAGCGGGATCGCCGCGACCACCTACGTGACGCTGAAGGCCGGTCGTGCCGCGCTCGATACACGCGTGGTGCTGCGGAACACGCAGCCTAGATCCATCGCCTACGAATATTGGACCTGCACGACGCTGGCGCCGGGCTCCGATCCGAATCATCCCAAAACCACGGGCGGCGCGGAAATCATCGCGCCGATCACGGCCTACACCACGCCCGCCTGGTCGGCCAATCTGGGCGACGGCGATGCGCGCACGGGGCCGGACACGTGGCGGTTCGACAAGCTGCGCTACTTCCGGAACTGGCCGACGATGGGCATCGCCTATGCCGCGCCCGACATGCAGGGCGGCAATTTCTGGGGCGTGATCAACCACGACAATGAAGAGGGGATCATCCGCATCGCCGACAACACCGTGACGCGCGGGTTGAAGATGTGGACATGGGGATTCCCGTCATTCACCCATGAAACCGATGCCCGCAAGGCGCCGAGCGAGCAGCAGCCCTATGTCGAATTATGGGCGGGCGTGTCCGACCAGTTCTTTCACGACGTGCATCTTCCGGCGTCCGGCGAACTGTCGGTCGCGGAAACCTACAGTCCGACCGTCGGCTTGAGCAATGTGACGCAGGCCAACGCGAGCATCCTGATCAACCTTGCGGTCGAAGCGTCCCATGCAAACCTGCAGTTCTTCAGTCTCGAGCCGGCCGCGCCACTGAGGGTTACGCTGAAACGCGGTGATGCCGTCATGTTCGATGAAGCGGTGACCGCCGATCCGAAGAACGGAAACCACGTCTCCGCAAACATTCCGTCCGACGGCAGCGGTGATCGGGTGCAATTGACGATCAGGACCGCCGAGGGCAGGGAACTGATCGCGGCCGAAGTGAAGATCAGATAGGCCCGAGCCGCATCCGCGCGCCGAGCGCGACAGCCGGGATCAGTGGAAGAAGACCCGCGTTCCAGCCACCCATCGCTGCTTGTCGCCGACCGGGCTCGCGCCGATCTCCCATCCGACGCCGCCCCAGAGCACGTCAACGGCGCCAAGCTCGCCCGCCATGTCGCGGACGTAGAACACGTTCGGCTTGGAATTGGTTTGCAGCGGGCCGCTGCTGCCATCGGGCTGCTGTTTCAACAGGCACCAGACATCGACCAGCCGGCTCTCGTGGCTCTGATCCTGCTTGGCCAGCAGTTCCTTGTCGCTTGACGCCGCGGTCAGGACCCAGGTTTGCAATGATGAGCCGCTGAGATCGTCCTCGACCTTGGGCATGAACCGGCGCGCGAAGGTCGCGCCGAGCCATGAAATCCTGACAGCGGCGCTTGACGAGATGTCTTCCGTGAAATGTTCCCGCGCAATGAATGTCTCGCGGTGAGGGATTGCCGAGGTCGACGATGGATCGGCAGGTTCCTCAGCGTTCGGACGCAGGGAACAGGCAACATGATCAGCCGCAACCACAGCGCCGGACGGAACCGGTCTGGTGTCGTCGGCGGCCAGGCTGAAGCCCGGTGCAGCCAGAAGGAGCGCGAGCGACAGGGTAAGGCTTGGTCGTGGCATATCGTCGTTGTCCTTGAGTTCGCTCTGTCCGCGAACACAAGGTAAACCGCATCGTGCATATGTAAATCAAAGATGCAATTTCTGGTTAAGGATAAAAAGTAACGACAACTGCAATCCAGTTTTGATTCAAATGCGATGCATCTCGCGTTCTACGTGCGCGATTATTTCATATCGATGCGTGCTGCGAAGGCGCTGCGGCACGCAATCCACCGGAAAGAGCGCCGTCGCTGTACGATTCCCGTTGCTAGCTGCGTATCTCTCGCGTCGATAGCAGCATGGGTGAATGCTCGCGTGGCGAGAAGCCGGTCGGCAGGGCCCGGCAACATCTCGCCTCCGCGCGAAGCGGATCGCTCCAGCTCCAGCGCACGCGCCAGGACGGATTGTGCGCGTAAGCCGGAATCCGCCACACCCAGATGGTCTCGTAGACGCTGTCTCCGAACTGTTCGACGTCGGGCTTTGCCGTCGGCCAGAGCGCCGAGCCGATGAGGGCAACCGATAAGGTCATCGCCGCAGCAATAATCATTTTGCGCATCACGCGCCTACCTTTCCTGCCGGTCGAGGGCTCATCACCCGCGACGTCAAATGCTTTCGCGATACGTGTCGTCCTGGTCTTGGTCTGCACCCAAGAGCTACGATCGACCTCGCAATGCGCGCGTGAACAAAGGTCTTTTCCGCAACGATCGAACACAAGTAATACGGCTGTCATAATCAGAGCGAAGCCGTGTAAGCAATCCGGAAAACAACCGGGAATGAACCTCCAGCAGAACTCTTTCGAGTTAACCAGCATCGACCAGCAAAAAGCCCGTAGAATTACGTCGTGGACTGCACGGTGCCGGCATTGGCGATCGCACGCAACTGACGATCGTCATGGCAAATGTCCGTATTGGTCAATCGCGAGTCGCCGCGCAATGCAGCTCAGCTTGCGACAGCCGACCAAAGTAACGAGAGGCCGGCAACCAGCATGATGCCGTCCATGATCAGGCGAAACGCGTCGGGCTTGAGATGCAGCACGAATCGCTTGGCGATGAAGGCGCCGGCCATCAGCGATGTGCCGGCGATCAGGCCCTTCAGCGCGACGCCTGACGTCAACGCGCCGAGGCGCTCGAAGGTCACCGACTTGCTGACGTAAAGGCCGAGCGAGCTTGCGGCTTCGGTGGCGAGGAACGCGCCCTTGCTGAGGCCGTAGAACAGGAACAGCGGCACGCTGAGCGGTCCGGTCGATACCACGATGCCGGTGAGGTAACCGATCACGGCGCCGCCGATCGCCAGATGCCAGAGATTGGCCTTGAGTTGGTGTCGCGCCAGCCAGTGCCGCACCGGCACCATCGCGATCAGGAACACGCCGATGGCAACGTCGACGGCATGCGAAGGCAAAGCAAGCAGCGTCCGCGCGCCGAGCGCCGCGGCCGGAATGCCCGTGACGGAATACGCCGCGCAGGCGCGCCAATCGACCTCGCGCCACCAGGCGAGGATGCGCGAGAGATTGGCCATCACGGAGGCGACGGCCATGATCGGCACGGCTTCCTTCGGTCCGAACTGATAGACCAGGATCGGCATCAGCATGATCGACGAGCCGGTGCCGACGATGCCGGAAATGGTGCCGGCGATCAGGCCGACGACGAGGACGAACAGGAGGCCCACTTATGCGCTCCGGGGCGACGATTGCCCATGGCACTGATTTGCCCGACGCCACGTCGCCAAGCCACGTCCAACACTGTCATCGCCCGCGAAAGCGAAAGCGGGCGATCCAGTACGCCGCGGCCCATCGATTCAATCACGAACGCCTCCGGAATACTGGGTCGCCCGGTCCAGGTGCGCAATTGCGCACAAGGCCGGGCGATGACATCGAGTGTGTGGCCGCTTGACGAGTAATACTACCCAAATCACTTCAAAACCACCCACGCCGGCGCATGATCGCTCGCACCTTCCTCGCCGCGGATGTCGCGATCGACGCCGGCTTTCACCAGTCGCGGTGCCAGCACGGGGCTGAGCAGGAGATGATCGAGCCGCAAGCCGGCGTCGCGCGGCCAGCGGTTGCGCTTGTAATCCCAGAAAGTGAACATCTGATCGTCCGGATGCAGCGTGCGGATCGCATCGCACCAGCCCTGGTCGACCAGCGCCTCGAACACGGCGCGGCTCTTCGGCTGGATCAGCGCGTCCTTGTCCCAGGAGCGCGTCGGATAGATGTCAAATGGCGTCGGCGCGACGTTGTAGTCGCCGGCGAGCACGACCGGGACATCCTGCTTGAGCAGGGACTTTGCGTGTGCGTGGAGCCGCTTGAACCAGGCGAGCTTGTAATCGAATTTCGGTCCTGGCTGCGGATTGCCGTTCGGCAGATAGAGGCTGGTGACGACGATGCCGCGTACCGCGGCTTCGATGTAGCGCGCCTCGTGGTCGTCGCGGTCGCCGGGCAGGGCGGTGCGGATCAGCACCGGCTCGGCCTTGCGTGCGAGGATCGCGACCCCGTTCCAGGTCTTCTGTCCCTGCCACACCGCGCCATAGCCGGCCTTCTCGAGCGCGGCGGCAGGAAACTCGGCGTCGCTCGCCTTGAGCTCCTGCAGGCTGACGACGTCAGGCTTTGCCGACTTGAGCCAGCGCAGCAGGTTCGGCAGGCGGCGATTGATATTGTTGATGTTGAATGTCGCGATCTTCATGCGAAATGGCGATCGCGAGAGGGCATGCGATCAGGATGCGGGACTGCTCGGCAGCGGCGGTGGCGCCACAGGCGTGGCGGCTGCCGGTGCGACCACCGTCTCGTCCTTCGCGACCACGGCATCGCCACCCTTGTAGATCCGCGTGAAACGGCGTCCGAGGCTGGTCAGCACCTCATAGCCGATCGTGCCGAAATGATGCGCCACCTCGTCGACTGTGATGCCTTCGCCGATCAACGTCACCATGTGGCCGCGGCGCACGGCGTTCTTGTCGAGATCGGTGATGTCGACCGCGATCAGATCCATCGAGACGCGTCCGGCGATCGGGCAGCGCTTGCCGGCGACGACCACCTCGGCGCCGCGGGTGCCGTCATTGGCGCTGGCGGCGCGGAAATAGCCGTCGGCATAGCCGGCTGCGACGACGGCGAGGCGGGTCGGCCGCCGCGCGGTCCACGTGCCGCCATAGCCGACGGTCTCGCCGCGGTCGATGTTGCGGATCTGCACGATGCGCGCCTTGAGGTCGACCACCTGCTGCATCGGATTGTCGGCCTCCGGCGTCGGGTTGACGCCGTAGAGCGCGCAGCCCGGCCGCACCATCTCGAACTGGAACTGGGCGCCGAGGAAGACGCCGGAGGAGTTTGCGAGCGAGGCCGGTACGCCGGCGAACAGGCTTGCAATCTCGCGGAACGTCGCAAGCTGCTTGGCATTGGCGGGATTGTGGAGCTGCTCGGCGGAGGCGAGGTGGCTCATCACCAGCGTGATGCCGTGGTCGCCGGCGTTGATCCGGGGGATGATGCCCTGCGCCTCGGTGACCGTCAGCCCGAGCCGGTTCATCCCGGTGTCGATATGGATCGCGGCGCCGCCGGACCAGCCCGAGCGGCGGCAGAACACGTCCCACTCGGCGAGCTCGTTGAGGTCGCCGATCACGGGCTTGCAGTCGATCTTGGCGTAGCGGTCGCCGGTGTTCTGGAAGAAACCGCCAAGCGAGTAGATGGTGGCCATGGGAGCAGCCGCGCGCACGGCGGCGGCCTCCTCGACGGTGGCGACAAAGAAGGTCTTGCAGCCGGCATTGGCGAGCGCGCGCGAAACCTGCTCGGCGCCGCAGCCGTAGGCGTTGGCCTTGACCACGGCGCCGCATTCGGCCGGCACGGCGGTCTTCTCGAGTTTGCGCCAATTGGCGACGATGGCGTCGAGGTCGACGGTCAGGATACCGGTGGCGGCCGGATAGGCCGCCAGCAGATTGGCTTCGGGCGTCAGCTGGGATTTCGCGTCGGTCACGATGTTCATGCGCCAGTTGTACGCGCGCGCCTTTCCGCGTTCAACCGCGCCAGCGCCGCTGGAGCTGCTTCGCTCAAAAACGCTCTAATACCCGCGATCAGGAACCTGACCGTCGGGCGCGAGGTCGCCGAACCGGGTGACGCTGGCTTCGAAGTGCAGTTCGACGGTTCCGGTCGGGCCGTGACGCTGCTTGCCGATGATGACTTCGGCCTTGCCGTGGGCGAGGCCCATCTCGGTCTGCCACTTCTCGTGTTCGGGCGTGCCGGGGCGCGGCTCCTTGTTCGCGAGGTAGTATTCTTCGCGGTAGACGAACATCACGACGTCGGCGTCCTGCTCGATCGAGCCGGACTCACGAAGGTCGGAGAGCTGCGGCCGCTTGTCGTCGCGGTTCTCGACCTGACGCGACAGCTGCGACAGCGCGATGACGGGGACGTTCAATTCCTTGGCCAGCGCCTTCAGGTTGGTGGTGATCTCGGTGATTTCCTGGACGCGGTTGTCGTTACCTTTCTTGCCCGAACCTTGCAGCAGCTGGATGTAGTCGATCACGATCAGATCGAGGCCCTTCTGCCGCTTGAGCCGGCGGGCGCGGGCGGTGAGCTGCGAGATCGAGAGGCCGCCGGTTTCGTCGACATAGAACGGCAGCGACTGCAGCTCGACCGAACAGTCGCGGATCTTCTCGAAATCGAGTTCGGTGATGCCGCCGCGGCGGATGTGGCTCGAGGGGATGCCGGTGCGTTCGGCCAGAATACGGGTGGCGAGCTGCTCGCCGCTCATTTCGCAAGAGAAGAACCCGACCGAGCCGCCGTTGATCGCCTTGGTGGTGCCGTCCGCCTGCACCTCCGGCACATAGGCCTTGGCGATGTTGTAGGCGATGTTGGTGGCGAGCGACGTCTTGCCCATGCCGGGACGACCGGCGAGCACGATGAGGTCGGAGGGCTGCAAGCCACCCATTCGGGCGTCGAGGTCGCGCAGGCCGGTGGAGATACCGGACAATTTGCCATCGCGCTGGAACGCCTTCGCCGCCATGTCGACGGCAACCGTGAGCGCCTGCGAAAAGCGCTGGAAGCCGCCGTCATAGCGGCCGGTCTCGGCCAGCGTGTAGAGCTGCCGTTCGGCGTCCTCGATCTGCGCGCGGGGAGCAAAGTCAACCGGAGCGTCGTAGGCGACATTGACGATCTCCTCGCCGATCTGGATCAGGTTGCGACGCAGGCTGAGGTCGTAGACGGTGCGCCCGTAGTCGTGGGCGTTGATGATGGTGGTCGCTTCCGCCGCGAGGCGGGCGAGGTACTGGGCGATCGTCATGCCGCCGATGTCGGTGTCGGCCGGCAGGAACGTCTTCAAGGTCACGGGAGTGGCGACCTTGCCCATCCGGATCAGCGAACCTGCGGTTTCATAGATCGTCTGGTGCAGCGGCTCGAAGAAATGCTTCGGCTCCAGGAAGTCCGAGACCCGGTAGAAGGCGTCATTGTTGACCAGGATCGCGCCCAGAAGACTCTGCTCCGCTTCGATGTTGTGCGGTGCACTCCGGTACGTCGGTGTTCCGGCGTCGGGCGCGAGTTGGTGGACGTTCGAATCAATCAGGGCCATGGACGAGCTTATTCTTCTGATTTCGTCGTTACTGCGATTTTCGGATGTGGGGCGGCGATCAAGCGCCAGCCCGCCACGAAGCGAAAGGTGAGAAGTGCCTTATGCACGATTCACACAATGCGATGTGTGAATCGCGTACGCGGCGAAGCATTCGGCTTGACGTGGATTTGTCGAAAAGCGGGCGAGGTGCGGCCGGTTAGCGCTGTCGTTGGCGGAAGTTGGACGGGGTCTGAACCTTTTTGCGCGCCCGCGAACCCATCAAGAGGTGAGGGCGCCTGCCGTTCCGATTCGTCAGACCAAGATGAGGAAGGCCAATGCAATCAAGGCGGCCGCCACCCCGGTTGCGATCAGGGCGTAGTCGGTCACGATATCGCGCTGCGGGTCCAACATCGTTCGGTGCGTTTCTGGGAGCATACCGGACCACTACGACAGACCGGACAGGGCCTCTATGAAGCAAGTCACACGTGCCGCATTTTCTTTGCGGCATGGTCGCAGGAACCCCCGGCTGGTTTGCGGGTTGTCTCCGCTCAGGGAAGATACGGCGACGATGGCTCAGGGGTTTCAGACATCGCGGTTTTCGGTCACCCGGGCGCAAAGTTCCGACCGGCGCTGGCTGACGAAGCTCGTCGATGCCATGGAGCGGGCCGGCAGCCCGGATATCCGCGCCGTTCCCTGCGATGCCAAGCTGATTTCAGCCGTTTCGGCCCATCTGGCACGTCCCGCATCGGCCTTCGCCCAATACGGCTCGGCCTACAGCCTGCGGAATTAGCCGTCCCAGCGTTTTCGTTTGATCTATTCGCCGGCGAGCTGTAGCCGGGGCTTGGCGGCGTCAGCCTCCTTGAGCTGCAGCCGGGCTTCCTCGCGGCCGATATAGTCGCGGGTCATCGGCACGACGCCCTGGCGCTTGGTGAGCTGCAGCTGCAGGTTCATCATGTTCTGGACGCGGAACGACATCTCGGACGCCGCCAGATAGAACTCCCACATCCGGGCGAAGCGCTCGTCATAGAGGCGAACGGCCTCTTCCCGTCGCGCCATGAACCGGTCGCGCCACGCCTTCAGCGTCTCGGCATAGTGCAGGCGCAGGATCTCCATGTCGCAGACCAGCAGGCCGGCCTTCTCGACGGCAGGCATGACCTCGGAGAGTGCCGGGATGTAACCGCCCGGGAAGATGTATTTCCTGATCCAGGGGCTGGTGACGTCGGGGCCGGTCGAGCGGCCGATCGAATGCAGCACCATGACGCCGTCGTCGCTCAGGAGCTCGGCGCAGCGCTGGAAAAAGGTCTCGTAGAAGGCCACCCCGACATGCTCGAACATGCCGACCGAGATGATGCGGTCGAAGGGACCGGGGATGTCGCGGTAATCCTGCAGTAGGAATCGCGCCGACTGGGCAAGGTTGCGCTCGGCGGCGCGGGCATTGGAAATCTGCAGCTGCTCGGTCGACAGCGTGACGCCAGTGACGTCCGCACCGGTCATTTCGGCAAGGTAGAGCCCGAGCCCGCCCCAGCCGGAGCCGATGTCGAGGACGCGGTCGCCGGGCCGCGCCAGGAGTTTCGCGGCAAGATGGCGCTTCTTGGCGAGTTGGGCGTCGTCAAGGGACGCGTCAGGCGTCTCGAAATAGGCGCAACTATATTGCTTGTCGGCGTCGAGGAAGAGGGAGTAGAGGCGGCCGTCGAGGTCGTAGTGGCGGGCGACGTTGTTCCTGGACCGGCCGCGGACATTGAGCTGCTGGATACGGCGTCCGAGGAAGCGGAGCCACGACTGCAGCCGGGTATAGTTCGGCAACATGTCGGCCTGGCCCATCAGCACGGCCAGCGCATCCGCGATGGAGCCTTCCTCCACCAGGAGCGTGCCGTCCATATAGGCCTCGCCGAGGTAGAGCTCCGGATCGAGCAGGACCCGAGCTTCAGCCGCGGCGCTCGTGAAGCGCACGGCCACCGGAACCCCGGTGCCATCGCCACAGGTGAACTTCATTCCGCTTGCGGTCGTGAACGTGATCGAACCGCGCCGAACGAACTGCCCCAAGAAGTATCGCAACAATCGATCCATCGACACACCAACGGAACGGCAAGCTGCTGCACCCGACACAATCGGAGCGGTGCGCTCCAACGTGTCCCCATCACTACAAAGATAGGCATGGAATTAGATCGCGCTATTGCATTGTGGTCAAAGCCGATATTCCAAAATGTGACAATTGCGTGGATGTGTCATTGATGCGCTTCCATTCGCAGGATAATCGGATAAAAGGTGACCGCCGCGGCCGATCCATGGACACTGGCGGCGATTTTCCCGGAATCTGGAGACTTACGCGAATGTTGAGCCGAGCCCTCAGTCTGGCGACGGTGACGCTTCTGGTTGGCTGCCTTTCGGCGCATGCGCAAAACCTCGAGGCCGGCAAGAGCCCCTCCCAAATCTTCGCAGGTGCCTGCACCGCGTGCCACAAGAGCCCGCGCGGCCTGCTGAAGACCGTGCCGCCCGGCTCGCTGCCCGGTTTCCTGCGCCAGCACTACACAACGTCCAGCGACATGGCCGGCGTGCTCGCGTCCTACCTGATCTCCAACGGCGCCAACGACCCCCGTTATCAGGGCAGGGATCGGCCCAAGGATGCGCGGGAGCGCGCCGTGGATGGTCAGCAGTCCGAGCGTCCCGGCCGCCGGCAGCGTCAGGGTGCAGCGCAAGAGGCGGGCAAGCCGGACGCTGACGGTTTGGCGCCGGGCGAAGGACATCCCCGCCACAAGGGCAAGCGCATGGCGCGCCCGAGCGAGTCTCAGGAAGGCGTCAATCCGGCCGAGGGACAGGCTCCCGAAGCCGCGAGCGAGGGCAAGCCGTCGCGCCACAAGCTCGGCCGTCGCGGCAAGGCGGTGGAGGAGAAGTCCGACGAGGCGGCGAAGGGCGAGACTCCCAAGGATGAACCGAAAGCCGCCAAGGGCGAGGAGAAGGGCGAAACCGAAAAGCCGGCGAGCGCCAAGCCCGCATCCGGCACCGCCAAGGTCGACACGCCCAAGGAAAGCAGCGAATCGACCCCGCTGCGGTCCGATCCTGTTCCGCCGGTGACGCCGGCGCCTCCGGCTGCTGCCGCGCCTGCGCCGACGCCAAGCCCGGCGGCGGCCGCGTCACCCGCTCCGGCCCCAGCGCCGCCGCCGGTCACGGCCGCAGCACCGGCTCCGAGCCCGGCCGGGACGCCCGAAGCGCCGATGTCGAAGTAAAATTGCCAATGCCCGGCTGTCACAGCCGGGCAAATTTTTGACTATCACTAGAGCAGCGCTCTAGAGTGGACATCCAGTCGGGAGGAAAGAGAACGGTGACCACGGCGCGCGAAGATCTGCTGGCAGCGGGACTGGCGGTGTTCGACCGGGACGGCTTCGAAGGCGCGACGGTGGCCGCGATCCGGACCCGGGCGCGGGCCTCGAACGGCAGCTTCTTCCACTTCTTCGCCTCGAAGAAGGAGCTCGCCGGAACCCTGTTCCTGGAGATACTGCAAAGCTACCACGCCGCGATCGTGAGCTCGGTTGACGCAACCCGCGGTGCGAGCGAGGGCGTCGCGCGGCTGATCCGCGCCCATCTCGATTGGGTGGTGACGAGCCGGCGCGAGGCACGCTTTCTGTTCGAGATCTCCCGCAGCGAGTGGACCGAGGAAGTGCGCGGCGCTCAGCGTACCGAGAATGCGCGGCTGGCCGAGGGCATCGAGCGCTGGCGCGCGCCGCTGCTTGCGCGCGGCGAGTTGCTGCCGATGAGCGCGACGCTGTTCTTCAGCCAGATCATCGGGCCGGCGCAGATCTTCTGCCGGGCCTATCTGTCGGGCCGCGACCGCGGCGACCCGCGCGAGCATGCCGAGACGCTGATCGCCTGCGCGATCCGCGCGGTAGTGGCGCCCGGCGCGGCGAACGGAGCAGGAGGGACATCATGAGCGAAACCGATCCGGACTTTGCGCCGATCGAAACCAGGATCCGCGACGATGTCGGTCGCCAGGGCTTCATGAGCCATGTCGGCGCCGAACTGGCGGAGCTGTCGCGCGGGGCCTGTACGCTCGCGGTCGACCGGCGGCCCGAGCTGTTGCAGCAGCATGGCCTGTTTCACGGCGGGGTGACGGCGTTTCTGGTCGACAATGCCACGACGATTGCCGCCGCGACGTCGCGCGGCCGGCCGGCGCTGACGGCGGAGTACAAACTGAACCTGCTGTCGCCGGCGTCGGGCGATCGCTTGATCTGCCGGGCGCGGGTGATCAAGCCGGGGCGTCAGGTCGCGGTGGTCGCGGCCGACGTGTTCTGCGTGATCGACGGCAAGGAGAAACACACCGCGACCGCGTTGGCGTCGATTGCGATGCTCGACGACGCGGCCGCGGCACGAATCCAAAGCCCGGCCTGATCGGGCCGGGCTTCAGTCCGTTGCGCGATGCGGACGCGCTTACTGCTCTTCGGCGGCAGGAGCCGGCTCGGCCTCGTCGTGCTGGGCTTCCGGATCGAAGAACTCGCCGGCCGCGGCGAGCGCCTCGGCGGCGGCGTCCTGGTCTTCCTGGCGGGTCGAGATGTCCTCGCCGCGCTTGATGCGCTCGGCCTCTTCGGCGGAGCGGGCGACCGTCACGTTGACGCTGGCCTCGACTTCCGGATGCACGGCGATCGTGACCTTCTGGGCGCCGATCACCTTGATCGGCGAGTCCAGCCAGACCTGCGGACGCGAAACCGTGACGCCGTCGGCGGCGAGCGCAGCGACGATGTCGCGCACCGAGACCGAGCCGAACAGCTGGCCGGACTCGGAGGCCTGGCGGATGATGATGATGTCGCGGCCGTCGATCTGCTCGGCGACCTTGGCAGCTTCGCCCTTGGCCTGGATGTTGTTGGCCTCGAGCTCGGCCTTCATGCCGTCATACTTGGCGCGGTTCGCCTCGGTGGCGCGCAGCGCCTTGCCGCGCTTGAGCAGGAAATTGCGGGCATACCCGTCCTTGACGCGAACGATCTCGCCCATCTGGCCAAGCTTGGCGACGCGCTCCAGCAGAATGACTTCCATTTTGGTTCTCCTTTAGATGCTAAGTATTGGATCGAGTGGTGGGAACTGATGTCAGGACGCCGGCAGCGGCGGCGGCCTGCTGCGCAGGTAGCGTTGCCGCAATCCGAACAGGGCGTCGGCGATGCCGAGCGCCACCATCGCGGCGATCGGCCAGCCGAACACGACGACGGCCGTGTAGGCGCAGGCCAGCCAGAAACCGCGGCTGCTGAGCGACTGCGTCACCGTATGCAGCACAGCGAAGCCGACGAGCGCGTAGACGATCACGAGCGCGGTCGCGACGATCTGCGCCAGCATGGCAAGAAGCCCGCCGACGAAACTCAAAGCAAGGGCCACCAGCAGCGCGACCAGCGTCATCGGCGGCAGTACGGTGGCGCGGAGCTCAGGCCACGGCCGGTTCAGACGGCCCGAGGTCAGCGTGACCTTGCCGGCGAGCCACAGGTTCAGCGCCAGCGTGATCATCGCGATCACCGTTGCCGCGATCGGGGCAAAGGCCGCAAACAGGTCGACGATCCGGTCGACGTCTCCGCCGGGTTGCCCGTTGGCAGCAGTGAAGACCTTGAGCAGACCGCGCCGCAGCTCGGCGTTGATCGTCTCGGCGTCCGAGCCGAGCGTCAGCAGCGCGCCGGTCGTGGTGATGACCGCGAAGACCGCGACCCAGAGCAGGATACGGCCGATCGGGTACCATTCGAGCTGTGGCGGAGCCGGTTCGGCGTCTGCGGTAACCGTTGTGTCGGCGACGGGCCGTCCGAGCAGCGCCAGGTGGCCGAGCCACCAGCCGGGCAGGGCAACCATCACGGCAAAGGCGATACAGTAAGGCAGTCCGAAGATCGCGCCGAGGCCCGCGGCGGCGGCGATGCCGCCAATGGCGGCGGCAAGCGGACCCCAGCCGAGCGACGTCACCATCAGCGGCAACGGCGCGAGATAGAACAGCAGCAACGAGATCAGCGCGCCCGAAATGATCGAGGCGAACATCAACGCCGACGCAGCGCCGGCCGCAATTGCAACGATGAATATTCCGATCATCAGCTGTCCCGCTCCTTTCGAGCGGTTAGAGGCCGTCTTGCGAGAGCCCCAACCATCGGCGACCGGATGATCCGGAAGCCTTATGAAGATAAGCGGCCGGCGACACGCGCCGCCGGCCGAAGGCGATTACCTGATAACGTAGGGCAAGAGGCCGAGGAAACGCGCGCGCTTGATGGCGCGGGCGAGTTCACGCTGCTTCTTGGCGGAGACGGCCGTGATGCGGCTCGGCACGATCTTGCCGCGCTCGGAGACGTAACGCATCAACAGCTTGGAATCCTTGTAGTCGATCTTCGGCGCATTCGCGCCCGTGAACGGGCAGGACTTGCGGCGACGGAAAAACGGACGGCGGGCACCAGCATCAGCCATGATTCTTTACTCCTCGGTCGCTGCGTCTTCTTCGCGCGGACGGCGCGGGCCACGATCGCCGCGGAAGCCACCGCCGTCGCGATCACGGTCACCACGGAAGCCGCCCTCGCGGTCACCGCGGAAACCACCGCCGCGGTCATCGCGCTCGCGATCACGGTCGGCCTTGCGCATCATCGCCGACGGGCCTTCCTCGTGCTCTTCGACGCGCACGGTGAGGTAACGGATGACGTCTTCGTTGATCCGCTCCTGGCGCTCGATCTCGGTGACGACAGCCGACGGAGCGTCGATGTTCATCAGCACGAAATGCGCCTTGCGGTTCTTGTTCATGCGGTAGGTGAGGGAGCGCACGCCCCAGCTCTCGGTCTTGGTGACCTTGCCGCCGCCCTGTTCGACGATACCCGAAACCTGGGCCGTCAGTTCATCCACCTGCTGGGTGCTCGCGTCCTGACGCGCGAGAAAGACATGCTCGTAAAGAGGCATGGGAGTCCTTTCCTGTGTTGGCGCGGTTCCCGGCGACAAGCCCTTCGAGACCTTCGGAAAGGACTCGAGCTGCTCAGAAGGCGGAAGCACGGGACGACGGGCCGACTGGCCCTGCCACATCAAAATCAACAGGTGAATTTGCTGAGACCGTCCGTTCAGCTCCCGGCCGGGGCCCACGGATGGCGGGCTTTATACGGATTTTGGCTGCGAAGGCAAGGGTTCTCAGCCCCGTGCCGTCCGCGAATCGCGAGGGCGGGATCGCACGGGGGCGCTTTGGACCCCGGTTATCCCACAGTTCGCCGTTGATTTTTTTGTTTGTATATCATACAAATAACTCAGGGAGGACGATCATGGGTTCGGAGACCGTTGCCGGCATGCCTGCGGCCGATCCGAAGCACGGTGTCCGCGCGACGCGGTCGGCGGGCCGCAAGATGCGCTCCCTCTTGCTCGACGGCGCCAGCCGTCTTTTCAAGGAGCGCGGCCTCTCCGGGACCTCGATCTCCGATATTGCCGCAGCTGCCGACGCCTTTCCGAGCCAGATCACCTATTACTTCCGCACCAAGGAGGCGTTGTTCGTCGAAGCCGCCTGCCGCGACATGTTGTATCTGGCGCGCGCGACCGAGCAGGCCGCCCTCAAGGCGCATACGCCGCGCGACTACACGCATGCGCTGGCGGAGACGGTGACCGCGACCGACACGGTCGCCTTCTTCGCCGAAGCCTTGACCCTAACGAGGCGCCGGCAGGACCTCGCGCCGCTGGTCGAGCGCACCATCGAGCGCCTGCACAGCGAAGGCGCGCGGGCCTATGCGGGCCAGGTCGAGCGGCATGGCTGGCGAACGCTGCGCGCGCCCGAGGAGAGCTCGCGGCGCTTTTGGGCGGTCGCGATCGGCGTGATCGTCGAAGGCTTTGCGATGGGCCGCGCGCCGGAGGAGATGTGCGGCGAGCTGCTGCGTGCGCTCGGCGAGCAAGCCACGGCGATAGCGGCGCATGACGCGACGCGGCTTCGCCTGGTCGGCGACCCCAACACTTCACCCTCATCGGACGGGGAGACAAGCTCATGACCGCGCTTCGTATGCGTGCCCGCAATTTCCTGACCGAGGATGAGCTGATTTCAGTCCGGCAGCGCACGACCTGGAAGGGCTTAGCGTTGATCGCGCATGCATGGGCCCTGATCCTGGGTGCGATCGCCCTCGTTGCGTGGTGGCCCAATCCGCTGACCTATCTGCTTGCCGTGGCAATCATCGGTTCGCGCCAGCTCGGGCTTGCGATCCTGATGCACGACGGTGCGCATGGCTGTCTCTCGGCGGACGAGCGGACCAACCTCGCGCTGAGCCAATGGTTCTGCGCCTATCCGATCTTCGCCGAGACCCGCGGCTATCGCCGCTATCACCTGCAGCATCACGCGCGGACGCAGCAGGAGGACGATCCCGATCTCGTGCTGTCGGCGCCGTTTCCGA
Organism: Bradyrhizobium macuxiense; assembly: GCF_001542415.1. GTDB lineage: Bacteria > Pseudomonadota > Alphaproteobacteria > Rhizobiales > Xanthobacteraceae > Bradyrhizobium > Bradyrhizobium macuxiense. The sequence goes on along the minus strand of NZ_LNCU01000003.1, from coordinate 36,691 downwards.
TCACGCGGATGAGCTATCGCCGCAAGTTCTTCCGCGATATCACGGGACAGACGGGTTACCAGCAGCGCAAGGCGCAATTGCTCAATGCGCTCGGGCCGAAGGAATGGCCGCCGTCGCGGCGCGCCGCGAATTTCTGGGACAAGCTCGGGCCGCAATGCGCGACCAACGCCGTGCTGTTCGCAGGTCTTGCCGCGGCCGGCGCGTGGTGGGCCTATCCGCTGTTGTGGCTGGTGCCGCTACTCACCTGGATGATGGTGATCACGCGCATCCGCAACATCGCCGAACATGCCGTCGTGCCCGACAGCTCCGATCCCCTGCGCAATACCCGCACCACGCACGCGAATATTCTCGAACGTCTTTTCATTGCGCCCTATTATGTGAACTACCATCTCGAGCATCACCTGCTGTTCTACGTGCCCTGCTACAACCTGCCGCGCGTCCACCGTATCCTGGCCGGAAGCCGGTATGCCGACCGGATGGAGGTGCAGCCGGGTTATGCCGCGGTGCTGCGGCTTGCCACCGCCAGGCCCGCCAACGAGGATCGTCCGGGGCAATTGGTCAACAGCGCGCGTCGGGCGAGGGCGGGCTCCAAGGTTAACGCCGACCAGAACGCCGGCGGCTTCTAGCCCCTGCGGGCGTCCGGCATCCCCAGGGTTCCGCCGGATCGGCTTGACATGGCGG
>NZ_LNCU01000003.1:0-35950 GCF_001542415.1 Bradyrhizobium macuxiense | reverse complement strand
CGCCGAGGCGCTTTTCTCGCGCCACGCGGACACCGTTTTCCCCAGCAGCAGGCGCGAAGCGTTTGCGCGGAGATTACGCTCAACAGGTAGGGATCGCCGATGACGGCAGCATTTACGTTTCCCGGGCAGGGCTCGCAGGTGGTCGGGATGGGCAAGGCCCTGGCCGAGGCATTTCCGGTCGCCAAGGCGGTATTCGATGAGGTCGATGCCGCGCTGGGCGAGAAGCTGACCGCGACAATCTGGGACGGTCCCGCCGAGACGCTGCAGCTCACTGAGAACGCCCAGCCGGCCCTGATGGCCGTCTCGATCGCGACCTTGCGCGTGCTGGAGAGCGAAGCCGGCTTTTCGGTCGGCCGCGACGCCGCCTTCGTCGCCGGGCACTCGCTTGGCGAGTATTCGGCGCTGGCCGCGGCGGGCAGCCTGACCGTCAGCGATACCGCGCGGCTGCTGCGCACCCGCGGCCTTGCCATGCAGAAGGCGGTGCCGGTCGGCGCCGGCGCGATGGCCGCGCTGCTCGGCCTCGACTACGAGACGGCCGTGGCGGTCGCCAGCGAGGCGGCGCAGGGGCAGATCTGCCAGGCCGCCAACGACAATGGCGGGGGGCAGGTCGTCGTCTCCGGCGACAAGGCCGCCGTCGATCGCGCGGTCGAGATCGCCAAGACCAGGGGCGCCAAGCGCGCGATGTTGCTGCCGGTGTCGGCTCCTTTCCACTGCAAGCTGATGCAGCCGGCGGCCGATGCGATGGCGCAGGCGCTGGCCGGCGTCACCATCAAGGCGCCCGCGGCGCCGCTGGTCTCCAACGTGCTGGCGTCGGCCATCACCGATCCCGACGAGATCCGCCGCCGCCTGGTCGAGCAGGTCACGGGGACGGTTCGCTGGCGCGAGTCGGTTGCCTATATGGCAGGCGAGGGCGTGACGCGGTTCTTCGAGATCGGCGCCGGCAAGGTGCTGAGCGGTCTGGTCAAGCGCATCGCCGATGGTGCAGTTGGCGTGTCCGTTAGCGGCCCGAACGACATTGCTGCTGGCAAGGACGCATTGGCAGCTTCGGCGTAAGCCGCCGAGAGGAGATTTCGATGTTTGATCTGACTGGCAAGACGGCGCTCGTCACGGGTGCGACCGGAGGCATCGGCGGCGCGATCGCGCAGGCGCTGCATGCGCAGGGCGCGACGGTTGCGATCTCGGGCACCAGGCGCGAGGTGCTGGACGGCTTTGCCGCCAAGCTTGGCGAGCGCGTTCACGTGTTGCCCTGCAATCTCTCCAGCAAGGACGACGTCGAAGCCTTGGTGCCGGCGGCGGAGGCCGCGATGGGGCAGGTCGACATTCTCATCGCCAACGCCGGCATCACCCGCGACAATCTGTTCGTGCAACTCCGCGACGAGGATTGGGATGACGTCATCGCGGTCAACCTGACTGCGACCTTTCGACTGGCGCGCGCTGCGACCAAGCTGATGATGCGCAAGCGCTTCGGCCGCATCATCGCGATCACCTCTATCGTCGGCGTCACCGGCAACCCGGGGCAGGCCAACTACACCGCGTCGAAGGCCGGCATCATCGGCCTGATCAAGACGCTCGGCGCCGAATATGCCAAGCGCGGCGTCACCGCCAATTGCATCGCGCCCGGCTTTATTAAGACGCCGATGACGGACGCGCTCAACGAGAAACAGCGCGACACCATCCTGGCGAAGGTTCCTGCGGCGCGGCTCGGGACGCCCGAGGATATCGCTGCGGCGGCCGTCTATCTGGCCTCCAACGAGGCCAGTTACGTCACCGGACAAACGATTCACGTCAATGGCGGAATGGCCATGATTTGAGCTGCTTACTGGCTCTCGCAATGCGGCGAAAGGCCGTTTCCGGGAGCCGGTTCAGGCGTGTAGTCAAGGCTTGGGAAGTATGATAGCTGAACCCCCCATGGATGGGCTAAGAACGCCATTGCAGGATTTTGAAACCCTGTATATTGGCGGGGCGACGCCTACCGTTCGCCGGGGCTTAGTCGGCTACGACCGGCCGAATCAAGACTATGCGCGATTGAGTAATCGAGACGACCACGATGGCTCGTATCGTCTTGGGGTCGGGTCCAATGGAACAACGAGGTTGAACGATGAGTGAGATTGGCGAGCGGGTTAAGAAGATTGTGGTCGAACACCTCGGTGTCGAACCCGAGAAGGTGGTCGATAGCGCAAGTTTCATCGATGACCTCGGCGCCGACAGCCTCGACACAGTCGAGCTCGTGATGGCTTTTGAAGAAGAGTTCGGTTGCGAGATTCCCGACGATGCCGCGGAAACGATTCTGACCGTCGGCGACGCGACCAAGTTTCTTGAGAAGAACGCGAAGAGCTGACGCCATTCGCGGAGTTGACGGAGCCGGACGGACCGTTGTCGAACGGTCCCCCGGTTTCTTATTATTGGCCGCCCATTGCGGACCGGAGATATTGAAATGAGACGAGTTGTCGTCACGGGGCTGGGCATGGTTACACCGCTCGGCTGCGGCGTCGACGCAACCTGGACACGCATTCTCGCTGGACAGAGCGGCGCGAAGAAGATCGATACGTTCGATGTGTCCGACCTGCCGAGCCAGGTTGCCTGTCCCGTGCCGCGTGGCGACGGTTCCGACGGCACCTTCAATGCAGATCAGTGGATGGAGCCGAAGGACCAGCGCAAGGTCGACGACTTCATCATCTTCGCGATGGGCGCCGCCAAGCAGGCGCTGGACGATGCCAACTGGCATCCCCAGACCGAAGAGGACAAGTGTGCGACCGGCACGCTGATCGGCTCCGGTATCGGCGGCCTCTCGGGCATTGCCGACACCGCGATCGTCCTGAAGGAGCGCGGCCCGCGCAAGGTGTCGCCGTTCTTCATTCCTGGCCGCCTCATCAATCTCGCATCGGGTTACGTCTCGATCGAGCACGGCCTCAAGGGGCCTAACCATTCCGTCGTCACGGCCTGCTCGACCGGCGCGCATGCGATCGGCGACGGCGCACGGCTGATCGCGCTCGGCGATGCCGACGTGATGGTGGCGGGCGGTACCGAATCGCCGATCTGCCGCATCGGCATGGCCGGCTTCTGCGCGGCGCGCGCGCTTTCCACCGGCTTCAACGAGACGCCGCAGAAGGCCTCGCGCCCCTACGACAAGGATCGCGACGGCTTCGTGATGGGCGAGGGCGCCGGCATCGTGGTGCTCGAGGAGTACGAGCACGCGAAGAAGCGCGGCGCGAAGATTTACGCCGAGGTCATCGGCTACGGCCTGTCGGGCGATGCCTACCACATTACGTCACCGTCGCCGGACGGCGATGGCGGCTTCCGCAGCATGAGCGCGGCGCTGAAGCGCGCCGGTCTCACCGCGGCCGACCTCGACTATATCAACGCGCACGGCACCTCGACGCAGGTCGGTGACGAGATCGAGCTCGGCGCTGTCGAGCGTCTGCTTGGCAATGCCGCGTCGAAGGTTTCGATGTCGTCGACCAAATCGGCGACCGGACATCTGCTCGGTGCGGCCGGCGCGATCGAGGCGATCTTCGCGATCCTTGCGATTCGCGACAATGTGGTGCCGCCGACCATCAATCTCGACAATCCGTCGGTTCAAACGGCGATTGATCTCGTGCCTCACACGTCGCGCAAGCGTGACGTGAATGTGGCGTTGTCCAATTCCTTCGGTTTCGGGGGTACCAACGCGTCTGTGATCGTGCGGCGCGTGACCTAATTGTAAGTCTTTAGAACTAGTCCACCGTTTTGCCGTATTCCGCGGTGACTCCTAAGAGCGGGCGTATGCTATTGGCTGGGCAGGGGTTTGTCCGGCCACGATTCAACCGGCAGGATTTTGGTTTGCATCGATGAGTGAGAGGCCGCCCATTTCACCGAGGAGTCCGCGCGCCGCGTTGGAGCCCGAGCAGGTTCCGCCGCCGCCGAAGCGCTCTGATCGTGCGCGCAACCCGTTCGTGATCGTCGGCAATGCGATCTTCACGATCCTGATCATCCTGATGATCGGCGCGGGAGCGACGTATTATTACGGCAAGCAGACGCTGGAAGCGCCCGGGCCGTTGCAGGAAGACAAGGTCGTCAACATTCCGGCCCGCGCCGGCAAGCGCGACATCGCCGATGTGCTGCAGCGTGAAGGCGTGATCAACGTCAATCCCTGGATCTTCATCGGCAGCGTGTTCGCGCTGAAGGCCAGCTCCGATCTCAAGCCCGGCGAGTACGCGTTCCTGAAGAATGCGAGCCTGCGCGACGTGATCGCCACCATCGTCGAGGGTAAGGTGGTGCAGCACGCCATCACCGTTCCGGAAGGCCTGACCTCGGAACAGATTGTGGCGCGGCTTTCCGACAACGACATCTTCACCGGCTCGGTGCGCGAGATTCCGCGCGAGGGAACGTTGCTGCCGGAGACCTACAAGTTCCCGCGCGGCACCACGCGGGACCAGGTGATCCAGCGCATGCAGCAGGCGCAGAAGCGCGTGCTTGCCGAGATCTGGGAGCGCCGCAATCCGGATACGCCGCTGAAGTCGCCGGACCAGCTCGTGACGCTGGCCTCGATCGTCGAGAAGGAAACCGGCCGCGCCGACGAGCGCAGCCGTGTGGCCGCCGTCTTCGTCAATCGCCTGCGGCAGAAGATGAAGCTGCAATCCGACCCGACGATCATTTACGGGCTGGTTGGCGGCAAGGGGACGCTGGGACGGCCGATCAAGCGCAGCGAGATCACGCAACCCTCGCCCTACAACACCTATGTCATCGACGGCCTGCCGCCCGGGCCGATCGCCAATCCCGGCCGCGCCTCGCTCGAGGCGACCGCCAACCCGGCGCGCACGCGCGACCTGTTCTTCGTTGCTGACGGTACTGGCGGTCACACCTTTACCGAAACCTACGACCAGCACGCCAAGAACGTGGCCAAGCTGCGCTCGATGGAAAAGCAGATTCAGAACGACACCGTCGAGCCCGCGGATGATCCGCCGCCGGCGGCTGCCACGACGCCTGGATCGGCCGACACCAACCCCACGGCGGCCACGCCGCCGAAGCCCACCAATCAGAAGAAGCCCACGCGCGGCCGCCAGGGCGCGGCCCAGCAGACCAATTCGCCGCCGGTCGTGCAGCGCTGAGCTCCGCTGTCCGTGGGTGGAACGTAATTCCACTTTCACGGAATCCGTTTTAAGGTCGCAAGGACTCCGAACGAGTCTCGTAGGCTCCAGGTGAGCCCCATATCCTTCTGTTGGAGAGTTTCACGCGATGGCGCTGTCGAGCATGACTGGCTTTGCCCGAAGCCATGGCGCAAGTGGTCCGTACACGTTCGAGTGGGAGCTGAAATCGGTCAATGCCAAAGGCTTTGACCTGCGATTGCGGCTGCCGCCCGGATGGGACGAACTGGAGGCCTTTGCCAAGAGGCGCGCCGCGGACCTGCTGTCGCGCGGCACCGTGTATGCCAATCTCAGCGTCAAGCGTACCGACGCAACGCAGACCATCCGCATCAACGAGGACGTGCTGGACGCCATCGTGAAGGTCGCCGGCACGCTCGCGCAGCGGATCGATGCGGTGGCACCGAGCATCGACGGCCTGCTCGGCATCAAGGGCGTCATCGAGGTGGTCGAGCCTGATCGCAACGAGGAAGAAGACAAGGCGGCGCGCGATGCGGCAGCGAAGGCCTTCGAGCAGGCGCTCGGCAGCCTCGTGGAGATGCGCCGTCGCGAGGGCGACGCGCTCGGCCAGATCCTGATGCAGCGGATGGACGAGATCGAACGGCTCGCCAAGCGCGCCGAGGCGGCGCCGGGCCGCAAGCCCGAGGCGATCAAGGCGCGGCTTGCCGAACAGATCGCGACACTGCTGGAGACCTCCGATCGCTTCGACGCAGACAGGCTGAGCCAGGAGGCGATCCTGATCGCCACCAAGGCCGATATCCGCGAGGAGCTCGACCGCATCGCCTCGCACATTGCCCAGGCGCGCGAGATCATCGGAAAGGGCGGGCCGGTCGGACGGCGGCTCGACTTCCTGGCGCAGGAGTTCAACCGCGAGGTCAACACCTGCTGCTCGAAATCGAACGATGTCGAGCTGACCAACACCGGGCTCGAGATGAAGAACGTTGTCGAGCAGTTCCGCGAGCAGGTCCAGAATCTGGAGTGAGCGATGACGGCGCAGGGCTTTGATGGCGTTGAGCGGCGCGGACTGATGTTCGTCCTGTCGTCGCCCTCGGGCGCCGGCAAGACGACGCTGTCGCGCATGCTGATCGACCGCATGCCGGGGCTGAAGATGTCGGTGTCGGCGACCACGCGGCCGATGCGGCCGGGCGAGGTCGATGGCCGCGATTACTTCTTCGTCGACAAAGTGAAGTTCGAGGCGATGGCCAAGCAGGGCGAGCTGCTCGAATGGGCCACCGTGTTCGACAATCGCTACGGCACGCCGCGCGCGCCGGTCGAGGCCGCGCTGTCAGCCGGTCAGGACGTGCTGTTCGACATCGACTGGCAGGGCACCCAGCAATTGCGCGAGAAGGCGCGCGCCGACGTGGTCAGCGTCTTCATCCTGCCGCCGTCGGCTGCCGATCTCGAGAAGCGGCTGCACACCCGTGCGCAGGATTCGGAGGAGGTCATCCGCGGCCGGATGAACCGCGCGACCCATGAGCTGAGCCACTGGGCGGAATACGACTACATCGTCGTCAATCAGAATGTCGACGATGCCTTTGCCGAGGTGCAGTCCATCCTGAAGGCGGAGCGGCTCAAGCGTGAGCGCCGCATCGGTCTCACCGAATTCGTGCGCGGCCTGCAGCGTCAGCTCGAGAAATAGCCGCCTCAGTTCGTTGCGCTGCGCGCCAGGCGCTGCAGCATTGCCGTGATCTGCCGGTTCTTTTCCTCGGCATTGTCGAGATCATTCGCGGCCTCGCGGCGAGCCATCGGCGGCTGGGCTGGGCGCGGCGGCACTTCCGATAATCGCAACGGACGTTCCGCGCGCAGGGGAATTTCCGGTGTGCCTTCGATGCGGATCGAATCCCATGGGGCGTGCCATTCGTCGCGGATTTCGTAAGGCGGCGTGCGCGTGCGGGTCAGCCGGAAGACGAGCGCACTGACAAGGCCCGCCAGCGCCAGTGCACCGACCATCACGATCAGCAACATCTGCGTCGAGGATGATGTCTTTTCCACGGGCGCTTCGGTTGCAACGGGAGCTGCCGGCGGCGTTGCGGCCGGCTGCTGCGCATCGGTCTGATCGGGCGCGTTTGGCTGCGTTGCTGCACGCTGCGTTCCGTTGGACCCGGCCATGCTCGTCGCATCCAGCCATCGTGCCGACGACTGCGCGTTTGCATCGGCGGNCCCGCCTGTATCGGGCGTCGCTGTGTCCGCCTGGCCGGCATCCGCGGTTGGGGCTGGAGCGGGCGATGTGGCGGCCTGCGCGGCCAACTCCGCATGCGCATCGGCGACCGATGGCCGCATCACGGGCTGCGGTTGCTGCGCTTGGGGCTGCGCCTGAGCCTGTGGCGGTGCGGCGTCCGCTGCGTCGGGCGCGGGGGCCGCAGATTGCGGCTGCGCGGCTGCGGTCTTGGCTGCCTTATTCTTTGCCTCACCGATATACCAGCACTTGGTCTTGGTCGCGCGGTCGAGGTGATAATACCAGTGGCTCCCAGCGGGCGCCGCTCCCTTCGGGGCGGACTGGCAATTGTTCGCCGCCTGGTTAGCCGCAGCCGGCTTGATATTCGTCGGCTGGGCCGCATTCTGCGCCATGGCCGTGAAATTTGCGCCGGCCAGGATGCTCGCGACGAGCGCCGTAGCAAATTTCGTTGAACGATTTGACATACACGTCCCCGGTAATTCCTTTGCGCAAACGCTTGCAATCCAATCTCGGTAAAGAGTTGGGTCGCAATGCGCCGCAAATCCGGAACGGGTAGGGCTTAATTGAGGCTCGCGGCTTGCGGAAATTGCGGCGCGCCGGTGGCAGGCGCCGGGCTGCGCGGCGCGGGTCCGGTCACTGACAGCCCGGTTCCGGGACGGAACTCGAGCATTTTCGGTTCTGATAGATTCAGAACCGAAGCTCTAGATTCTTGTTTTGACGCGCTTTCTTCACGCGAACTGGTACCCGCTTCGCTCGAAACGCTCGAGCGTCAGTTGCTTTCGAGCACGTCGCTGAACAGCACGTAGCGCTGGCCATTGAATCGAACCAGACGCATCTGCTTGATCGGGCGCAGGTCGGCCGGCGTGGTTCGCAGCCGGATACCCGGCAGCAGCAAGGGCAGGTCCATGTCGAGATGGGAGGCCTGCTTCATGATGTTCTCGCGCGTCAGGTCGTTGCCGCACTGCTTGAGAATCTGCACCACGGCGTAGCCGATGTTGTAGCCGTAGGGCGCGTAATAGTCGCTCTTGTCGACGTGCGGGTTGTACTTGTCCATCCAGACGTTCCAGGCCTTCATGGCAGGATCGTCCTTCCACTGCGGATCGGCGGGGTCTTTCTGATAGGCCGCGGAGATCACGCCCTTGGCGGCCTCGAAACCGGCCGGGCGGATCGCGCCGGCGATCGAGGAGCCGACGCTGGAGAGCAACACCTGCGGGTGCCAGTCGATGTCGTAGGCCTTGCGGATCGCCTGGGCGGCGAACTTCGGCACCGAAGCGATGAACAGTACGTTGGCGCCCGCGGCGCGCAGCGACACGATTTGCGAATCCACCGTGGGATCGCTGGTGTTGTAGGCTTGCTGCGACACGATCATCGTCGCGGCCTTGTCGCCGAGCCCGTGCTTGAAGCCCATCACATAGTCACGGCCGAGATCGTCGTTCTGCGCAAGGATACCGATCTTCGCGTCGGGCTTCGCCGACAGGATATACTTCGCGTAGATCTCGCCCTCGGACGCGTAGTGCGGCGTCCAGCTCATCGTCCACGGATAGTGCTCGGGATCGTTGAAGATGGTCGCGCCCGATCCGACGAAGAGGTGGGGCACCTTTTTCTGGTTGATGTATTTGACCACGGCCATGTTGGGCGCGGTGCCGACCGGATTGACGAGGAACAGCACCTCGTCGCTCTCGATCAGGCGACGGATCTGCTCTACCGTCTTGGGCGGACTGTAGGCATCGTCAAGGCTGATGAAGTTGATCTTGCGGCCGTTGACGCCACCTTGATCGTTGATCATCGCGAAATAAGCGGTGATCGAGACGGCGCCTGCCGAATAGGCCGATGCCGGACCGCTATAGGGCGTCGTGGTCCCGATCTTGATTTCGCTGTCGGTGACGCCCGGCCCATAATGCTTCTGCGCAACGGCCGGTGTGGCGGCAAGGGTCAGCGCGAGCGCCGCCCATGCCGCGAGTGTCGAACGTTTCTTCCGCATGCACGTCCTCCCCAGTTGCTGGTGAGGCCGGCGGGACGTCCGCTAAAGCGCGATCAGGCTTTAGTTCTTCAGAACGATGCGTCCCACGACTTTTCCGGCCCGCAATTCATCGATCCATTTCTGGACGTCGGCCATCGGCTCTTCCTTCATCGGCGTCGGCTTGATCTTGCCCGCGCGTGCGAGCGCCATCAATTCCTGCGCCTCGGCCAGCGTTCCCACCATGAAGCCCTCGATGGTCATGCGCTTGTAGACCCATTGCACCATCGGCAGGCTGAAATTGCCGCCCATCAGGCCGGACACCACGACCTTGCCGCCGCGCGCCACCGTCGACACCGCGAACGCCATCGACTTCTCGTTGCCGGCGAAGTCGACCACGCCGTCGAAACCGCCATCGCTCTCCTTCAGCATGCGTTTGACCACATCGGGCTCCGCCGGATCGTAGGCGGCGGCAGCGCCGTTCTTCAGCGCGGTCTCGCGCGCGGCGGGGCTGAGATCGGCGACCGTGATCTTCTGCTTGAACATCGCCTGCGCGAACGACAGGCCCATCATGCCGACGCCGCCAAGGCCGATCAGCAGCAGATTGCGCTGGCGCGGACGATCGACCAGGCGCTTCAGCGCGCCGTAGGCGGTGACGCCGGAACACATCAGGGTTGCGGCCTGGTTGACCGGCAGCGGATCGTAGTCGAGCAGGTATTTTGCGTCGGGCACCAGCACATGCGTAGCAAAGCCGCCGTCGATGGAGACGCCGAGGAAACGTTGCTTGACGCAGAGGTTCTCGTCGCCGGCGAGGCAGTCGCGGCACTGGCCGCAGCCGATCCAGGGGAATACCGCCTTCTTGGTGCCGATCAGATCCTTCGGGGCGTCGGCGCCGACCTCATCGACGACGCCGGCGATCTCGTGGCCGAGCGTGAAGGGCAGGGTCATGCCGCGGGTGGTGTCGAGCTTCTTGCCGCCGCCGAGATCGGCGTAGCCGTCCTGGATGTGAAGATCGGAATGGCACAGGCCGCAACGCTCGATGCGCACGAGCACCTCGCGTCCCTGCGGCTTGGGCGTGTCCACGATGGTTTCGCACAATGGTGCATCGAATTTGACGAGGGATTGGCGGACCATACGCGCCATTACGTTTTCTCCTGGTGTTCTATTTTGTGGACCGTATATCGGCCAATTCACGTGCCATGGCAACAAAGCCCGTGACTGGAATGGTCTCGGCGCGGCGCGTGGCATCGATATGGGCGGCTGCGGCGAGCCGCGCCGGATCGACGGACAGAGATTTCAGGCTTTGCCGCAACATCTTGCGGCGCTGGCCGAAAGCGGCCGCCGCGACCTGCTCGAGCATGCGGCGCTCGCATGGCTCCGGTGCCGTGCGCGGTATCAATCGTACCACCGACGAAGTGACCTTCGGCTGGGGCACGAACGCCGCCGGCGAGATGTCGAACAGTATCCTCGTCTCGGCGCGCCAGTTGGCGAGCACCGCGAGCCGGCCATAGGCTTCCTCGTCCTCATGGGCGACGATGCGCTCGGCGACCTCGCGCTGGAACATCAGCACCATCATGTCGAACCAGGGCGGCCACGGCTCGATCGACAGCCAATCGACCAGAAGCTGGGTCGCGATGTTGTAGGGCAGGTTGGCGACGATCTTGGCCTTGCCGCCATCGAGCAGTGGCCGCGGATCGAAGTGTTGCGCATCGCCATGCACGATCTCGATGCGGCCGGGATAGCGTTTGGCGATGTAGTCCAGCGCGGCAAGCGCCCGCTCGTCACGCTCGATTGCAATCACGCGTTTGGCGCCGAGTGCGAGCAGCGCGCGCGTCAATCCGCCCGGACCGGGCCCGACCTCGATCACCGTGGCGTCCTCGAGCGGGCCGGCGGCGCGCGCGATCCGCGCGGTGAGATTGAGATCGAGCAGAAAATTCTGGCCGAGCGATTTGCGCGCCGACAGGGAGTGTTCGCGAATGATGTCGCGCAGCGGCGGCAGGTCGTCGATCGCGCTCATCGGGGGCGCGCCGCGGCCATGCGCGCGGCGAGCCGGAGAGCGGCGATCAGGCTCGAGGGATTGGCCTTGCCGGTACCGGCGATATCGAACGCGGTGCCGTGATCGGGCGAGGTCCGGATGAACGGAAGTCCCAACGTGACATTGACCGCGTCTTCGAACGCGACAGTCTTGATCGGGATCAGCGCCTGGTCGTGATACATGCAGATTGCGCAGTCGTAGGTCTTGCGCGCGGCCCCGTGGAACATGGTGTCGGCGGGCAGCGGACCTCTGGCGGCAATGCCTTCGCGGCGCAGGATCTCGACGGCCGGCGCGACGATCTCGACGTCCTCCATGCCAAGCGTGCCGTCTTCTCCGGCATGCGGATTGAGGCCCGATACGGCAAGACGCGGGGCCGCGAGGCCGAACCGCGCCTTCATGTCCGAGACGACGATCCGCGCGGTCGACACGATCAGATCGGTCGAGAGTTGTGCGAGCGCCTCGCGAACCGACAGATGGATCGTCACCGGGACGACGGCGAGTGCCGGCGACCACAGCATCATCACCGGCTGCGGCGCGCGGCCGCCCTTGGCCGCAAGCTCGGCGAGGAATTCGGTGTGACCGGGATGGCGGAAGCCGGCGCGATACAGCACGTTCTTGGCGATCGGGTTGGTGACGACGGCGCCCGCCTTGCCGGACACGACGTCTGCGACCGCCTGACGGATCGAGGCCATTGCCGCATCCGCGCTCGTCTCATCGGGTTTCCCCGGTCGCGCCGTCGCCTTCTTGCCGGTCGCGACGACGGGGAGGGCGCGCGAGAAGGCTTCGGATGCCTCATCGGCGCTGACATCTGCAAGCTCGACGGCGAGCCCGAGCGTCTTCGCGCGCTCGGTGAGGGCAGCGCGATCGCCGAGCAAATAGAAGGGCGGAAGATCAAGTTCGCGGCGCCGCAGCCACGCGACGAGAGTGATGTCGGGTCCGATGCCTGCGGGCTCGCCGGTTGTCAGCGCAAGAGGTTTGGCCATGCGTCAATGATAGTCGATCATCGCCCGCCTGGATATTCGATCATCGCGGCTTTGCGGACTTCCTCCAGGTAGGATTTCGACTTCGCCTCGTACTTCTGCGCGTACATCTTTTCCCGCATCTCGCGCTTCTTCGGCGTATCGACGGTGGTTGCCTTCCTGCCGCAGAGCGCGACCATCTCGACGCCCTGCTTGGTGATCTCTGGTGCGGTCAGGTGGCCGACCGGCGTCTTGTCCAGCATGTCGCGCAGCGATTGAGGCAGGTCAGCCGAGGTCTTCACCACGATCTCGCGGATCGCGGCATTGCGCATCGACTTGAAGTAGGAGTTGGCCTCCTCGCAGCTGGTCACGCGTTCGCGCAGGCTGTCGGCTTCCTTGCGCCGTGCCTCGAACTCGGATTGCGGCGCGCCGCGGGGCACGATCAGGACGACCGGCTGCATCCGGTACTCGAAGGCATCGGTGTCCGCGGCCTCGCCACTTGCCTTGACCGCAGCCGCCACGTCCCGTTCACCGACCTGCAGGCTTTCCTTGAAGCGCCCGCGGACCAGGCTGGTCCAGACCATGTCGGCCCTGATGCGCTGCTTCAGCGTGTCAGGCCGGATGCCCTTGCTCTCCAGCACCTTGGTGAGCTGATCGCCCGACAGCCGCATCCGCTGTGCCATTCCGCTGAAGGCCTGGTCGATATCGCTGGAGGAGGGATCGACGCCGAACTTCTTGGCTTCCTTGATCTTCACCTTCTCGTCGATCAGGTCATTCAGGATGGCCTTCCGATCGGGGTTCTTGGCGCCGGTCAGGGCGTTCAGCTTGGCGCGCTGCTCGATATCGAAATTGGTGATGGGGTCACCATTGACCATGACGGCAATGGTCTGGGCGTGCAAACGCGCGCCACCTCCGAGCAGGAGAACGAGAACCAGCAGGGAACTCAGCAGGAGCGAATAGCGGCGAGTTGGCAGGCTAGCTGTCGTCATTGTCATTATCAGTCGTCTAGACCCATTCAAGCTGGAGCCGCGGACCGCGGCTCATCCAGGTTTGGTTCCACCTTACTGGACGCCGCCGGCCGAGCTGCTCGTGGTCGAGGATTGCGCAATGGTCCGCAGGCCGATCTGGAACATGAAAGCATGGCTGAGGACGGGCGGCGTGCTGCCAGCCTGATATGTATAGGACGTGACATAGTTGGCGGCCAGCACGAAGCAGTCGTCGACGTAGCCTGCGCCGATCACATACTGGTTGATTTTGTTCGCTTCAAGATCCCAGCGCGCCGCACCCTGGACCACCCAGTTCGACGCCACCTTGACCGATCCGCTGGCGAGAAGGCCTTCGCGGCGCGTCAGGTATCCGAGTTCCGGCTGCGCCGCATAGTTGCCATACATCAGGCTGACCGACCAGCGGTCGAAGTTGGCGGTACCCTGAGCCTCAAACCGGTTGATGTTCCACGTCGCCTCGTCCATGCGCGAGCGCACGCTGAACGTATAGGTCCTGTTGGGCGAATAGGCGACGCTAGCGACATAGTCGGATCGCGCATTCTGCAGGCCGGAGTCGACGCCGGTGTTGGTGACGTCGGCGACCGCGAACGAGTTCAGCCCGAACAGCTGATAGGACTGACCGAACATCGCCTTGATGCTGCCGCCGCGATCGAACTGCGTGGTGGCCTGCACGCCGACGTTGGCGCGGCTGCCGCCCTCGACGCGGTCATAGCCGGAGAACTTGTCGACCGAGAACAGGTTGCTGGTGTCGAACACCATGCTTTGCGCGTCCTCGTTCGGAAGCTTGCCGGCGTCGGGCTCGTTGGGCCGGATGATGACCTGCGCGATCGGCTCGACCGTGGTGGTGCCCCACGGCTGCACGTTGATGAACGGATAGCGGTACTCGAAGCCGACGGTCGGCATCACGCGGACCGTCTGGGTGTCGCCGACCGGCAGGAAGTTGGAGACGCCAGGCTGATTCGAGATGTCGGCGTTGATCGCGTCCGCGCGGATGCTGGCGAACGGCGTCCAGATCTGACCCAACGGATCAGTGTAGGACTTGCGCCACTGCGCCTCGGCGGTGAAGCGGGTGTAGGTGCCGGGCATGCCACGCATGAGGCACTGCTGCGGTATCACACGCGCCGGATCCGCGGACAAGCATAGGCCGCTGGTGTTGGCTGTTGTCGTGATCGGATCGAACACCGCGGTTTCGCGGGTCAGATTGGTGAAGTTCATCTTGTAGCTGAACTCACCGCCCAGGATCGGGCTGTTGATCACGTTGTTGTAGTCGATCACCGGGGCGACGACCGGCACTTTGTCTTGGTTGCCGGAGAAGCTGAGGTAATAAATCGCGCGTGCGTCGAAGAAGCTGCGGTTGCCGACGCCGGTCAGATAAAGCTGCGAGATCGCCTCGGTCGGCAGCGACATGAACGACGCGAACGGATCCTTGTACTGGGCCAGCCGGTAGTCGGACATGAAGTAGTAGTCGGACAGCGCCACGCCGTCCCAGCCCCAGGTCCATTTGTCGTTCAGCGCGAACTGACCCTTGGTCTCGACACCGCCACGGAACTGGCGGTCGCCGGGCTGGCCGGCAAAGGCGCCGGGATCGAGCTGGTCAATGCCGTAGAGACGGATCTGATAGGAGCCGTTCGACAGGCGCTGGCGGAATTCACCCTGCAGCAGGACGCCTTGCTTCGACGTGATGCGCGGATTGAAGGTCACGTCGTAGTCGGGTGCGAGCGCGAAGAAATAGGGGATTTCGACGCCGACGCCATAGGCCGAATACGTGGTGAAAGCCGGCATCAGGAAGCCGCTCTTGCGCTTCACCGTCGGATCGGGCGTCGAGAAGTAGGGCATATAGGCCATCGGAACGCCGAAGAACTCGAGCTGGGCGTTCTCGAAATAGAGCATCTTCTCCTGCTGGTCATGGATGATGCGGGCGCCCTTGACCTGCCAGAGCGGCGGCTTCTTCGGGTCGTCCTTACAGGGAGCGCAGGCGGTGTAAACGCCGTTCTCGAAGACGGTGTAGTTGCCGCTCGAGCGATCGGCGCGGGTCGCCGCCATCCGCGTCTGGTCTTCGGTGTCGACGCGCAGCGAATCGACGAATCCGTCGCGATAGTCGTCGCTCAGATCCATGATGTTGGCGTAGGTGATCTTGCCTTCCGCATCGGTCATGCGGATGTTGCCTTCGGCATGAAGACGCTTGGTCTTCTGGTCGTAGATGACCTTGTCGGCCTCGACGCTGGTGCCGTTGTAGAACATCTGCACGTTGCCGACCGCCGACACGCGCTGATTGTTGTAGTCGTAGTCCACCTCGGTGGCCTGAACGAGCATCTGCCCGTCATTCTTGGCCGGCGGGTGGGGCGGCTTCGGCGGCCGCGGATTGTAGGTGAAGGTCTGCGCGGCGGCCGGCGTCGGCACGGCAACGCCGAGCGCGCCGACCACGACAAGCGCGGCGACGAGCGTGGAGAGTGAGACGCCAAGCGCGGCCATGCGGCTGCGATGACGGCGCAGAGCACTGCGCCGCCTGAACACAGGCGACCTCAACTGGCGGGCGGCGACAACGGCCACTACCCGTCCTCCTGATATAGCAAGGCCAAGAAACCGGTGAGGCCGCCCACAACGACAGGCAACCACGCCGCAGCGATGGGATGCATCAACTCAGCCTTGCTCAAATCCTCAGTTACTTTCGACAGCACGTAGAGCAGAAACCCTGCACCCACGCCACTCAAAACCATCTTCTGCACGCCGCCCATCCGGAAGAAGCGAAGGCTCACAGAAGCCGCCAACATCACCATCGCAGCCAGCAAAAATGGCTGTGCGATGAGCTTGTGATACTGCAAGCGATAGCCGGCGGTCGCAAACCCAGAGCTCTCCGACGAACGGATGTAGTCCGGTAGTTGCCAAAAGGACACAGTTTCGGGGGTCGAAAAACTGTTGCGGACCTGCGCCGGGGTGAGGGTGGTCGCGAGGTAGAGGGTGTCCTGATCCACCGGAGGCTTGTCGAGGGTGTATCGGCGTACCCCTTTGAACACCCAACGCCCCTCTTCGAGATTCGCTTCGCGGGCTTCGATTCGCTCCTTGAACTGCAGCTCGGTATCGAATCGGAATACGGTAAGGCCGGTCAGCCGCACACCCTGCTGTTCGCTGCGGGCCGCGTTGATGATCGCCTGACCTTCGTTGTTGATCTGGTTGAGCCAGAAGCCGGACGCGTCCTGAATGCCACCACCCGGTGCCGAGCCGAACAGCTCGGCTTCCATCCGTTTGGAGATCTCGCGCAGATTCGCCGACATCGGATTGTAGGCGGTGGTGGCGAGGATCCCGAGCAGGATCGCGCTGGCGAGGGCAGGCGAGATGAATTGCCAGGCCGAGACACCGGCTGCGCGCGCCACGACCAGCTCCAGCCTGCGCGACAACGCCAGGTAGCAGGTCATCGCGCCGATCAGCACGCAGAACGGCATCAGCTTCTCGAGTAGCTGCGGCACGCGGAATAGCGAGGTCTCTGCAACGGTGATCGCGGAGACGTCGACCAGCCCCGACGTCTTGCGCACCATCTCGATGTAATCGACCAGCACCAGGAGCACGAAGATGCTCACGAACACGCCGACGGCCGAGATCACGAAGCGGCCCGCGAAGTACCGCCCGAGTGTATTTGTGACCATGCTCATGCGGTCACCGGTCGCCGGAAGAAGCGCGCGATGCGCTCGTTATTCCTGTTGATGGCCTCCATCAGGGCTGCCGGCGGCTCGACGACAATGCCGCCGACGATCATCCAGATGCCCACACCGATACCGGCGAACAGCATCAGGTACTGAACGAGTGCGGCCCACGGCGTCTTCACCGTTAGGACAGAGCAGGCGAAGCCGATCATGCGCAGGCCGAACACGGCGAATACCGAGCCGCCGATCGAGAAATTGCGGCTCTGGCGCGTGGTCCGTGGCGCACCGAGGAATGCGAAGGTGAGCGCGGCGAAGGCGAACGGATAGATCGGCGCCATGAAGCGATCATGCAGCTCGGCGCGGAACTGGCCGGGGATCTGCTTGTAGACCGGGTCGTCCTCGGAGGGCGAGATCAACTCCCAGAGATAGCGCTCGCGGATGCCGAGCGTGACGTCACGACCCTGGTTGGAGAATTTCGACATGTCGAAAGCGTAGCGCTGGAACGCCACCAGCGCCGGATCGCGCTTGCCGACCTCGAATCGCTCGAGATTGCCGTCCTCCAGCACCAGATACGAGCCGTTCTCGTTCTTCAGCACGGTGCCGTGGTCGGCAATGATGGTGACGCGCTCCTGCGGATCGCGGCGATCGTCGACGAAGATGCCGCCGAGCACGCCGCCCGGCAGACGTTCTCGGATGCGGATCGTGAGATTCTGGTCGAGCTGGGCGAAACGGCCCGGCTGCAGGATGTTGGTCAGCACGTCGGCGGTAATCTCGGCGTCCCATTGCTTGATGCGCCGCATGCCGTCGGGTGCGAGATAGGCGCCGATGAAGGCGACCAGCGCCGCCACCACGCAGGTGGCATAGAAGAATGGATAGAACAGCCGGAACGGCGAGAAGCCCGCCGCGTTCATCACGATGATTTCGGAGTCGGTCGCGAGCTTGTTCAGGGTGTGCGAGATCGCGATCATCAGCGCGATCGGGGCGATGATCAGGACGAGCGCCGGGATCACGAGCCCGGTGATGCCGAGGAAGGTGAGGATGGTCTGACCCTGGCTCGTCATCAGGTCGATGCCGCGCAACGCCTGCGTAATCCAGATCACGCCGGTGAGGCTGACCAGGACAAGCGCAAACGACGCGAGCGTCGTCTTGAAAATGTACTTGTCGATCGACCCCATTCGCTTACCGCACGATCCCCCAGGCGCGCCCAAACGCACGGTTTTCGACCAACCCCGTCAAACGGGTTCCCCTATGGTCGAGCCGCAAATCCGTCTGGCCTCACACTGTCACTACCATCCCTTTGATCCGTCAACAAAATGGCCGCGCCAAGGCACCCTTAACATATGGTTAATTAATCCTGCTTGTGGCCTTCCAGCCACTCCGGCGCTTGGCAGCGGCGTGGCCGGCAGGCCATAGTGTCGTCCAACCCGGTCCGGATCACTTCGGACCGAATCTTCAACCTGTGTCTCAAGTGCCTCAGGGCCGCTTCAGGTCCCAAGCAACACCCTGAATTCTGGAGGATTTTCCTATGTCCGACGCCGTCAAGGTCGGCTTTGTCCCGTTCTCCGCGCCCGCCCGCGGCATTGTGGTCGCCTTTTGCGACGAGCAATTGAAGCTGGGAACGGCGACACGGAAGGCGCTGGGGGCAGCCGCTGAGACGGTGAAGCGCGCCGCCGCCGCCAACCAGTTCAAGGGCAAAAGCGGCGCCGCGCTGGACATCCTGGCGCCGGAAGGAATCAAGGCCGACCGGCTGATTGTGATCGGCACCGGCAAGCCGTCCGAGCTCAAGGAGAAGGATCTTCTCAAATTCGGCGGTGTCGCGGCGGGCAGGCTCAACGCCGGCAGCAGCGCGATGACTGTCATCGCCGAATTGCCCGAGGAGGCGATGTCGGCGGACCAGGCGGCCGCGATTGCGACCGGCATCCGGCTGCGCGTCTACAGGTTCGACCGCTACAAGACCAAGAAGAAGGACGGCGAGAACGGCCCCGCGCGCGCCGACGTCTCGATCGCCGTCGCCGATGTCGCGGCGGCGAAAAAGGCCTTTGCGCCGAGCTCATCCATTGTTGACGGCGTGAACCTGGCGCGCGAGCTCGTCAACGAGCCGCCCAACGTACTTTATCCCGAGCAGTTCGCGCGCCGCGCCAGCCAGCTCCGCAAGCTCGGGGTCACCGTCGAGGTGCTCGACGTCAAGGCGATGACCAAGCTCGGCATGGGGGCGCTGCTCGGCGTCGGGCAGGGGTCGTCGCGGCCCAGCCGCACCGTGATCATGCGCTGGAACGGCGGCAAGAAGAGCGATGCACCGGTCGCGTTCGTCGGCAAGGGCGTCTGCTTCGATACCGGCGGCATCTCCATCAAGTCGGCCGGCGGCATGGAGGATATGAAGGGTGATATGGGCGGCGCGGCTTGCGTGGTCGGGTTGATGCATGCACTCGCGGCGCGCAAGGCGCGCGTCAACGCGGTCGGCGCCATCGGCCTCGTCGAGAACATGCCCGACGGCAACGCCCAGCGTCCCGGCGATATCGTCACCTCGATGTCCGGCCAGACCATCGAGATCATCAATACCGACGCCGAGGGGCGTCTCGTGCTGGCCGACGTGCTCTGGTACGTCGCCAAGAAGTGCAAACCGAAATTCATGGTCGACCTTGCGACCCTGACCGGCGCGATCATGGTCGCGCTCGGCACCGATCACGCCGGCATGTTCTCCAATAATGATGAGCTCGCCGAACGCCTGAGCAAGGTCGGGCTCGAGACCGGTGAGAAAGTCTGGCGCATGCCGCTCGGTCCTGAATACGACAAGCAGATCGACTCGCAGTTCGCCGACATGAAGAACACCGGCGGGCGCAATGGCGGCTCGATCACCGCTGCGCAATTCCTGCAGCGCTTCGTCGACGGCACGCCGTGGGCGCATCTCGATATCGCGGGCACCGCGATGGGGGCGCCGAAGACGGAGATCAACCAGAGCTGGGGATCGGGCTACGGCGTGCGCCTGCTCGAACGCCTCGTCTCGGAGTATTACGAATCGAGGAAGTGAGGCGACTGGTCGCATGACCGAGGTCCTCTTCTACCATCTGCAGAACATGACGCTGGAAAGCGTGTTGCCGCCGCTGCTCGAGAAGTCGCTCGAGCGCGGCTGGCGCGTGGTCGTGCAATCGACATCGCCGGAGCGCGCCGAGACGCTCGACGCGCATCTGTGGACCTACAGCGACGATTCGTTCCTGCCGCACGCGATCTGGCGTGTCGCCGATGCGCAGGACCAGCCGATCATCCTGTCGATCGAGGAGGGCAATCCGAACCGGGCCAATGTCCGGTTCCTGATCGACAATGCGGCGCTGCCGGCCGACTGCGACAGCTACGAGCGGTTGGTCCTCGTGTTCAACGGCGACGATCCCGACGCGCTGGCTGCAGCGCGTGAGAGCTGGACCGCTTGTAAAGGGCGGGGCTTCGAGGTCACTTACTGGCAGGCCGACGAACGGGGGCGCTGGCAGCGGCGCCAATAGCGGTATCAAGCAATTAATGATAATTCGAGGTTTCCTGCGGCGAGCCATGGTCATGCCGCAAAGTGATGTTCGGACAACCTCTTACGCAGAGGGGCGGGAGCTTTGTCGATCGTGCGGGACGGAACATTCAGTCGGAAATCGTTGCTGGCGCTTCTGGTCCTCGCGCCTGGCTTAGCCGGCTGCTCGAGCACGTCCGACCTGTTCTCGCGCGACGCGGACTGGTTCTCGCGTCCCGGCCGGTTGTTCATTCGCAACATCTCGATCGATGCGCCGCCGCTGACGCCCGATAGACCGATCACCAATGATGATCTCGTCAGCGCCGACGGGGGATGTCCGGGCATGGCGCCGCCACCCGGCGCCGCCGATGCGAACGCGCTTGCGGATGGCACCAATGGCAACGCCAATGCTGCGCCGCCGCCTCAGCCGACCGGTGGCAAGGTCTCTCTCGGCCACACCGAGTGCGACGTCGTGCGCGGCATCGGGGCGCCCGACAGCGTCAACCTCTCCAGCGGTCCGGGCGGCGAGCGTGTTGCGGTCGTGACCTGGGCGCGCGGCCCGCGCGCCGGCATCTACACGTTCACGGCCGGACGGCTGACATCGGTCGAGCGCGGCCCGGATCCGGCCCCGGAGCCGAAGGTCGCGAAGCCAAGGAAGAAGCCGAAGAAGCACGCGGCAACCTCGAACGGTTGAACCGCAATCCGGCGACGGATTCGTGATTCCTGCTTCGAGTTTCCAACAGAGCCACGCCGAATGAAACGAGCGCTGCGACGCTTCGTCGCGAGCTAGCTGGTCGCCTCGTCATGCTCGGCACTCGCCTCCAGCCATTCTTCCTCGGCGCGCTGCAACGCGCTTTCGGCGCCGGCGCGCGCCTTGGCGAGCTGCGCCGCCTGCTTGGGATCGCGCGTGAAGATGTCGGGCAGCGCGAGCGCCGTATCGATCTTGGCGATGATGCCGTTGATGCGCTCGATCTCGGCCTCTGCTTGCGCGATTCGCTGCTTCGGCGGGGCGCGCCTTTCGCTCCTGCCGCGCTCGGGCCTTGCGACCTCCTTGATGCGCTCGCGTGACGCCGGCCGGCCGTCGTTCGCCGCCAGGATCATCCTTCGGTATTCGTCGAGATCGCCGTCATAGGCTGTCACGGTCTGGTCGGCGACGACCCACAATCGATCGGCGCAGGCCTCGATCAGATAGCGGTCGTGCGAGACCATCATGACGGCGCCGGGGAAATCGTTGATCGCTTCCGCAAGCGCCGCGCGGCTGTCGATGTCGAGATGGTTGGTCGGTTCGTCCAGAATGATCATGTTCGGACCGTAGAAGGTCGCGAGCCCGAGCAGCAGCCGCGCCTTCTCGCCGCCCGACAGGCTCTTCACCAGCGTGTCGCCGGCCTTGCCGGAAAAGCCGATCGCACCGACGCGGCCGCGCACCTTGCTCTCGGGCGCATCGGGCATCAGCTTGCGGATGTGGTCATAGGGCGAGGCGTCGAGATTGAGCTCATCGACCTGATGCTGGGCGAAGTAGCCGACCGAGAGCTTGTCCGCCCGAATGATCCTTCCCGAGAACGGCGCGAGCTTGCCGGCAAGCAGCTTGACCAGCGTCGACTTGCCGTTGCCGTTGGCGCCGAGCAGCGCAATGCGGTCATCGGTGTCGATGCGCAGCGTCACGCGATTGAGGACCGGCTTGCCCGGCTCGTAGCCGACCGAGACATCATCGACCGCGATGATCGGCGGCGATAACAGCTTCTCGGGCTCCGGGAAGGTGATCTCGCGGACATCCTGGGTCACCAGCGCCGTGACCGGCTTCATCCGCTCCAGCATCTTCACGCGCGACTGCGCCTGCCGGGCCTTCGAGGCCTTGGCCTTGAAGCGGTCGACGAAGGCCTGCAGCCGCTTGCGCTCGTCGGCCTGCCGCTTGGCGTGCTTGGCATCGAGCAATTCGCGCGCGGCGCGCTGCTCCTCGAACGAGGAGTAGGTGCCCTTGTAGAGCGTGAGCTTGCCGCGATCGAGGTGCAGGATCTGATCGACCGAGGTGTCGAGCAGGTCGCGGTCGTGGCTGATCACGATCACCGTGCGCGGATAATTGGCGAGGTGATTCTCCAGCCACAGCGTGCCTTCGAGATCGAGGTAGTTGGTCGGTTCGTCGAGCAGCAGCAGATCGGGCGCCGAGAACAGCGTCGCCGCCAGCGCGACGCGCATCCGCCAGCCACCGGAGAATTCCGCGCAGGGTCGTGCCTGATCGGCCGTCGAGAATCCGAGACCACCGAGAATCGCCGCGGCGCGCGCGGGAGCCGAATGCGCGTCGATGTCGACCAGCCGCGTCTGGATCTCGGCAATCCGATGCGGGTCGTGCGCCGTTTCAGCCTCGCGCAGCAGCGCATCGCGCTCGAGATCGGCCTTGAGCACGACGCTGATCAGGCTTTCCGGCCCGTCGGGTGCTTCCTGCGCAAGGCTGCCGATGCGCCAGCGCGGCGGCAGCGCGATGCTGCCGCTCTCGGTCGGGATATCGCCGCGAATGGCATGAAACAGCGTCGACTTGCCGACGCCGTTGCGGCCGACAAAGCCAACGCGCGCGCCCGGCACGATCTGCACGGAACTGTGATCGATCAACAGCCGTCCGGCGATCCGGATCGAAATGTCGGTGATGGAAAGCATGCAGCGTTGTCACCGGACCCGCTGCCAAACGCAACCCGTCAATTCTGAAAAATCCGTCCGGGTTACCTCTCGAAAACGGCATTTCGGCCTATTTGTCGGCCGAGCAACGTCTAATGATGATCGTTCTCCCGTCGATCCAGTTCGTCGACGAGCTGCTGCAAGCGGGACGAGAGCGATGGCTCCGGACGCATGCTTTGCTGGAGCCGTTCACCTACGGCATCGCAGATGTAACGGCATGTCTTGTGATCAATCTGTTCGAAATCGCTTTTGGTCTGTGTGGTCGTCGTCATGGCATATCTCTTGGCGAGTTCCACCTCGCTGGTTCGTGTCAAATTCGTGCCATAACAAGTCGCGACCCCGGATTTGGTTTCCGGCCGTCCGAACCGTTGCGCACTCATCCTGAGGTAGAGGGGCGCACGGCGAGGGGTTCCGGCCGGGCAAGAAAAAGGCCCCGGCAGGTGCCGGAGCCTTGCAAGTCAGGGGAGGTAATAGGTCAGGTCAATAGCAGCGGTTGACCAGGCGCCAGCGGGGGCCCCACGGGGTCGGCACCACGCGTCGGACATAGCAGCCGCCGCCGTAGCCGTACCCGTAATAGCCGCCATAATAGGCAGGACCGCCGACGACGACGCGGGGACCCCACCAACCGCGGTGCCAGCCGCCATGCCATCCCCCGTGCCAGCCGCCGTGCCAACCACCACCCCAGGCAGAGGCGGAGGTCGGGGCCAGCGCGGCCGCGCCCAGCGAAAGCGCGGCAACTGCAGCAAGCGAGAGTTTGCGTAACATGATCGTCTCCTCGAGGTTTGGGCGCGCATAAGGCGCCCGCGGTGACATCGTTTCCCGAGACGTCCTGTGAGGCTTGCGGATGGGCCGGCAAGGCAAGGCGTCCGATCGGAGGAGAGCCTAGGCGGGCGGAGCTGAATGGCAGCCGCACGACCGTGACAGATTGGGTTCACGTTCGTGAAATCGTCGTAACTTGTCAGGGTTAGGGGCCGGCTGACGAGCCCCTGGCATGACGGTTTTCCTCACGAGAACGAGTCAAAACTAATGGCTAACGCGTCACAGGGTCGCTTGCCGTCACTGCATCCCGCCGATATAAGCCCCGGCAACTCCCAGCCACCCTTTGCAAGGACGAAATCATGGCGATTGAACGCACCTTTTCGATTATCAAGCCCGATGCCACCGAGCGCAACCTGACTGGTGCGGTCAACGCGGTGATCGAGAAGGCAGGCCTGCGGATCGTGGCGCAGAAGCGCATCCGCATGACCCGCGGCCAGGCCGAGACTTTCTACGCTGTCCACAAGGCGCGCCCGTTCTTCGGCGAGCTGGTCGACTTCATGACCTCGGGTCCGGTGGTGGTCCAGGTGTTGGAAGGCGAGGGCGCCATCCTTAAATATCGCGATGTGATGGGCGCGACCGATCCGTCGAAGGCCGCCGAAGGTACGATCCGCAAGCTCTACGCGAAGTCGATCGGCGAGAATTCGGTGCACGGCTCGGACGCGCCGGAGACCGCGGTGGTCGAGATCACACAGTTCTTCTCCGGCAACGAAATCGTCGGCTAACGCCGATCCGGATGAAGTAGGGCATCGGTCCGCGGAAGAGGCCGTGCCCGATTAGACTCGGGGAGCGGCGAGCGATCGCCGCAAGGGGCGGCCGCGAGGCCGAAAAGGACGCGCTGTGGACTGGCTGTGGCAGATCTTTGATCCCGCGCAAATTGGTGCGTTCTTCACCGAGTTCAAGAACGAGATGGCGACGGCGACCTTCTGGGTCGCGGTCGGCAAGATTATCTGGATCAACGTCCTGCTGTCGGGCGACAACGCGCTCGTCATCGCGCTCGCCTGCCGCGGCCTGGCGCCGCGTCAGCGCCTGTGGGGCATGATCCTCGGCGCCGCTGCGGCGGTGCTGTTGCGCGTCATCTTCACCGGCATCGTCGCCAGCCTGATGGGGCTGCCCTATCTGAAGCTCGTCGGCGGGCTCGCGCTGATCGTGATCGCGGCCAAGCTCCTGGTGCCGGAGCAGGAGGACGAGGACAGCGTCGATGCGGCCTCGCATCTGTGGGCTGCTGTGCAGATCGTCGTCGTCGCTGACATCGTGATGAGCCTCGACAACGTGATCGCGGTGGCGGCTGCCGCCAACGGCAGCGTGCCGCTCCTGGTGCTGGGGCTTGCGATCAGCGTTCCTCTGATCGTTGCCGGCGCAGCGCTGATCATGGCGCTGCTCAACAAGCTGCCGATTTTGATCTGGGCCGGTGCAGCACTGCTCGGCTGGATCGCGGGCGACGTCATCGCGACCGATCCGGCCGTGCATCCGAGGTTGGATACGCTGTTTGCCGGACCGCTCGGCGCCAGGCTCGATTCGTGGCTGGCCTCGATCGGGATGGCGCCGCAATTCACCCATGGCGGCAGCGGCGGCGAGATACTGCTCGCCGTGCTCGGCATCATCGTGGTGTTGATCGCGGGATCGATCTGGCGCGGCCGCTCGCTGCGGAAGGTGAAGCGTTCCGCAGAGGCGGCCTGAGCAGCGTCGTTTAACGGCGCACGATCGAACCGGATCGTCCGACCAATCGCGCCAACTGCCTGAAGCGGCTGCCGACGCGATCAGCGACCAGATCTACCATCCTGTGCTCGAACACCAGCATCAACTTGCGGCCCTGGGTGCGGAAATGCGTTGCCGGCAGCACGCCGGTACGGGCCGCCGTGATCAGATGCGCGACGCGGAACGCCGCGCCGAGCACGCGGGCGCGCTCGTCCATCGCGGGCGTCACCAGTTCGCGGATCTGCTCCGGCGGTTCGTTTTCCTCGCTCAGGCCGGCATAGCGATAGAACACCGAGAGCGCGATGAAGGCGCGTCCTTGATGCGTGATCGAGCCGAAATTGCCGTTCATGATCAGGCTGAGGGTTTCCTCGCCGCGATGATCGGGGTGTACGCGCCAGCCGATGTCGGAGAGCAGGCAGGCGACGTGGCGCAGCCGGCGGTCCTCCTCGTTCTCGCGGAGCTTTACCACGCGCACCAGCCGGTCGGTCCAGGCGGTCAGTTCCTGGGCGTGGCGGGCCGAACGTGACAGCAGTTCGTTGAGGTCTTGCGCGGCGCAGGCGAGGCCGTCCTTGGCGCGCTCGGCCGGCGGCAGCATCTCGTACAACAGGCCCTCGCGCACGCCGAAGGTGGAGAACACGATGGTCTTCGGCTGCGCCACGCGGATGATGTATTCGAGCACGAGCGCGGCATAGGTCAGCAGCGGCCGGCGTGCGTCGGCGACGGCTTCGATATTGGCGAGCATGTTGGTGGCCGCGAGCCGCCGCAGCCGCTGTGCGAAATCGAGCGCGTCGGCCGCCGGGATCGAATAGCCGTGCATCACCTTGAGCGGATAGCCGCTCTGGATGATGTGGATGCGCGCCAGCGCACGCCAGGTGCCGCCGACCGCGTAGAAGGTGCGGCCACGGCCGGCCTTGAGTTGCGCAACGCCGAGCAGCTCGTTCTTGACGATGCGCTCGGCGCGCTTGAGCGATTTGTGCGAGAGATCCTGCAGCGCGAGGCTGCCGAGCGGCAGCGTCACGCCGCTGCGCACGCGATTGCCCTTGACGTCGATCAGTTCGAGCGAGCCGCCGCCGAGATCGCCGACGATGCCGTTCGGATTGTGCACGCCGGAGACGACGCCGAGCGCCGACAATTTTGCTTCGCGCGGTCCGGAAAGAATTTCGATCTTCGCGCCGCAGATGCGTTCGGCCTTGGCGATGAAGTCAGGACCGTTCTTGGCGTCGCGGCAGGCCGCGGTCGCGATCGCGTAGACGCGGCTGACCTGCTGGATCCTGCACAGCGCGCGAAAGCGGCGAAGCGCCGTGAGCGCCTTATTGACCGCATCGGTCGCGAGCAGGCCGGTGGTCTGAACCTCGCGGCCGAGTCCGCACAGCGCCTTCTCGTTGAAGATGGTGACGAGGCTACGCGCCATCGCCTCGTAGACTACGAGACGAACCGAGTTCGAACCGATATCGATGACAGCGACGCTGGAAGCGCGCTTCCGCGGCCGCTTCACCGTGAAGCCCCCTTATGACGACGATGGCTGCTGACGTTCGTTACGACGCGTGAGCCGGCGCGGCGAAGATTCCTTGAGAGACTTACCACGGCCGGACAGACTCGGATTTGTCATGAAGTAGTTGTGCAGGTTGAAAGGCTCTTCGCCTTTCGCGGCTTTCATACGCGTTGACGATCCATCCGGCAACAATTGCCAGCTCTGCTCGTTGTCCTTCAGGTTCGCAACCATGATCTGTTCGAGAACCTGCTGATGCACCGTCGGATTTTGCAGCGGACAGAGAACTTCGACGCGACGATCGAGGTTGCGCGGCATCATGTCGGCGGACGAGATATACACAGCAGCTTTTGTGCTCGGCAGGCCTTGCCCCATGCCGAAGCAGTAGATTCGGCCGTGTTCCAGGAACCGGCCGATCACCGATTTGACGCGGATGTTCTCCGACAATCCGGGCAGACCGGGCCGCAGACAGCAGATGCCGCGCACGACGAGCTCGATCGAGACGCCGGCCTGCGAGGCTTCGTACAGTGCGTCGATGATGTCAGGGTCGACCAGCGCGTTCATCTTCATCCAGATCGCACCGGGCCGTCCGTGCTGGACGTGAGTGATCTCGCCGTGGATATGCTCGATGATGCGATTGCGCAGCGTCAGCGGCGACACCGCCATCTTTTCGATGTCGCTCGGCTCGGCGTAGCCCGTGATGTAGTTGAACACGCGCGCGACGTCGCGGCCGATGATCGGGTCCGAGGTGAAGTAGGAGAGGTCGGTGTAGATGCGCGCGGTGACCGGATGATAGTTGCCGGTGCCGGTGTGCACATAGGTCGTGAGGCTGCCGGCTTCGCGGCGTACCACCATCGAGAGCTTGGCGTGCGTCTTCAGTTCGATGAAGCCGTACACCACCTGCACGCCGGCGCGCTCAAGGTCGCGCGCCCAGCGGATGTTGGCTTCCTCGTCGAAGCGCGCCTTCAGTTCGATCAGCGCCGTCACCGACTTGCCGGCTTCGGCGGCTTCCGCGAGCGCGCGCACGATCGGCGAGTTGTTCGATGTGCGATAGAGCGTCTGCTTGATCGCGACGACATCAGGGTCGCGCGCAGCCTGCTGCAGGAACTGCACGACGACGTCGAAGGATTCATAGGGGTGATGGACCACGAGGTCCTTCTGCCTGATGGCAGCGAAGATGTCGCCGCCATGGTCGCGCACGCGCTCGGGATGGCGCGGGACGTAAGGCGTGAATTCGAGGTCGGGGCGATCGAGGCGCGTGAGCTGCGAGAGTTCGTTCATCGCAAGCACGCCGTCGACCATGAACACCTCGTCGTCGGCGGCCGACAATGCGTGCTGCACAAAGCTGCGCAGCTCCTCCGGCATCTTGGCTTCGATCTCGAGGCGGATCACCGATCCGCGCCGGCGGCGCTTGAGCGCGGTCTCGAACAGGCGGACGAGGTCTTCGGCCTCTTCCTCGATTTCGAGTTCGGAGTCGCGGATGATCCGAAACGCGCCCTGGCCCTTGACGGTGTAGCCGGGGAACAGTCGGCCGATGAACAGGCCTGTGGCCTGTTCCAGGGTGATCAGGCGCGCAGGACCGCCTTCCTTGCCGGCGGGCAAGCGGATGAAACGGTCGATCTTGCCAGGCATGCGGATCAACGCGTTCATCGGCTTGCCGTCGGCGATCCGCGATAGCTGCAGGGCCACGGTGAAGCCGAGATTCGGGATGAACGGGAACGGATGCGCCGGGTCGATCGCCAGCGGCGTCAGCAGCGGGAAGATGTTGTGGAGGAAATGATCCTCGATCCACGCGCGCTCTGACTTGGTGACGTCGCGCCCGTCGACGAGCTGGATGCCGACGTCGGACAGGATGTTGCGGAGGTCGCTCCAGATCGCCTGCTGATCGGAGGCCAGCTGCGACACGGTCTTGTTGATCAGGACGAGTTGCTCTGACGGGGTGAGACCGTCGGGACTGCGCTCCGGGATGCCTTCGCGGACCTGCGCCTTGATGCCGGCGACGCGGACCATGAAGAACTCGTCGAGGTTATTCGCCGAAATCGACAGAAACCGGACGCGCTCAAGCACAGGATGGCC
This sequence comes from Bradyrhizobium macuxiense, assembly GCF_001542415.1. Taxonomy (GTDB): domain Bacteria; phylum Pseudomonadota; class Alphaproteobacteria; order Rhizobiales; family Xanthobacteraceae; genus Bradyrhizobium; species Bradyrhizobium macuxiense. The sequence continues at coordinate 6,825 of NZ_LNCU01000003.1, read as the reverse complement.
GGGGTTGACCGACTCCTCTAGCACCCGGCGATTGAAATGCAGCCAGGAGAGTTCGCGATTGATGAATCGCTCCGGGCTGGTCGCGATCGCGGGGACCGCGGCTACGTCCGTCTCTTTGTCTTTTATTTCAATGGCTTGCGTGGAGTCCATAAAGTGTCGATCCAATCCGGGGCGGGGGCCAGAGGCGGTCTAGCCGAGAGCCGCACAAACCATGTGATATTGCGATGACGTTTCGATGACATTGATGTTCCCGCCGCCTTCGCCGTCAAGCGGGTGGGTGCCGTTCAAGCATCACGCAACAACTCCGCGGCCAGCGCCCGGGTGACCGGCCGGCCCAGTCGCAGGGCCTCGGTATCCAACAGCTCGACCGCCTGCCGGACGGCGGCATAGGAGCGCTCGATCCGGCTGGTCAGGTAGGTCACGAGCGGTTCGTCGATGCTCATCTGGCGGTCGGTGCAGAACTTCACGATCAGGCCGCGGAACAGCTGATCGTCCGGTGGCAGCAGCGTCACGGTCGGCGCCGCGCGCAGCCGTGAACGCAGGTCACGCAATTCGATCTCGAAGGCCAACGGCGGAACGCGCGCCGTGATCAGCACGAAGGCGTCGTCCTGGCGCGCGAGATTCATCAGGTGGAACATCGCCCGCTCGTCGAAATCCGACGGCCTCAGATCCTCGACGACCAGCGCGCCGGTCGCCAGTGCGCCGGGCACCGCATCCGCGGTCAGCGCATGCGCCGAGGTCGAGCGCGCGCCGGCATGCTCGGCCCAGATCGCGGCGAGGTGGCTCTTGCCGGAGCCTTCCGGCCCGACCAGCAGCATGATGCGGTTCGGCCAGTCGGGCCAGCTGTCGATCAGCGCCAGCGCCGCCTCGTTGGCCGGCCCCTCGAGGAAGTCGTCACGCGTCAGCCTCTCCTCGTGCGGCAACGCCAGGGCCAATTGACGAGGTTGAACGCCACCTGTCACACAAATCTCCAAACCAGGCTATCGGGCTTCGATCGTGCTCATGTGTCGCACCCACTCCACGAGATAGAGGGACACCGAACCCAAAGTAAAGATCGTGACCAATCCCATCAGGATCAGGTCGTAGGGATGCGGCTCGAAGCCGAAGCCGAGCGAGGCGAGCACCAGCGCCGCGAACGCGACCTGCGCCACCGTATTGAGCTTCGACACCATCAGCGGCTTCATCTCAACCGGCTTGTCGAACAACCATGACACAATCACGGCGGACACGATCATGATGTCGCGCGACACGACGAGGATCACGAGCCAGCGCGGCATCGCGCCCCAGATCCCCAGCGCGACATAGATCGACACCAGAAGCGCCTTGTCGGCGAGCGGATCGAGCAGGGCGCCGAGCTCGCTCGTCATGTTGAAGCGTTTGGCGAGAAAGCCGTCGACCGCGTCCGAGACGCCGGCGATCACGAAGATCGCAAAGGCGATCTCCATCTGGCTGGAGACGATGGCCCAGACGATCACCGGCACCAGGATGATGCGGGCGAGGGTGATGATGTTCGGAATACTCAACTTGGTCGCTTCCCGGCTAGAAGCCTGATTTTACTCATTATCCGGTTCTTGGCAGCAGCGGACGCGTGTTATCTACATAGTATCGCGGCAGCATTGCCGCGAGCCATTGCGCGGGGGCGGAATTCCTCGTAACCAGCCCCTAATCATCTGGAATTGGGCATGACCGAGCGCAAAAACGGGCTCACTTACGCGGATTCGGGCGTCGACATCGATGCCGGCAATCGTCTGGTCGATCTGATCAAGCCGATGGTGCGGGCGACCGCACGCGCCGGCGCGGACGCCGAGATCGGCGGCTTCGGCGGCTTGTTCGATCTCAAGGCCGCCGGCTTCAAGGATCCAGTGCTGGTGGCGGCGACCGACGGCGTCGGCACCAAGCTCAAGATCGCGATCGACACCGGCATCCACGACGGGATCGGCATCGACCTGGTGGCGATGTCGGTCAACGACCTCGTCGTGCAGGGCGCGGAACCGCTGTTCTTCCTCGACTATTTCGCCTGCGGCAAGCTTCGCCCCGAGGCCACGGCCGCCATCGTCGCCGGGATCGCCGAGGGCTGCCGGGAATCCGGCTGCGCGCTGATCGGGGGCGAGACCGCCGAGATGCCCGGCCTCTACAAGGACGGCGACTACGACCTCGGCGGCTTTGCCGTCGGCGCGGCCGAGCGCGGCACTCTGCTGCCGACAGCCGATATCGCCGCCGGTGATGCGGTGATCGGGCTGGCCTCCTCGGGCGTGCACTCCAACGGCTATTCGCTGGTGCGCAAGATCGTCGAGCAATCCGGTCTCGCCTACGATGCGCCGGCGCCGTTCTCGCCGGTGATGACGCTCGGCGCGGCGCTGCTGACGCCGACGCGGCTCTACGTGAAATCCTGCCTGCGGGCGATCCGCGAGACCGATGCGGTGAAGGGCCTCGCCCATATCACCGGCGGCGGCTTCACCGACAACATCCCGCGCGTGCTGCCCAAGCATCTCGGTGTGGGCATCAATCTGGCGCGGCTGCCGGTGCTGCCGGTGTTCAAATGGCTGGCGGAGCAGGGCGGCATCGCCGAACTCGAGCTGCTGCGCACCTTCAACTGCGGCATCGGCATGATCGCGATCGTCAAGGCTGACGCGGTCGATCGGGTGACCGAGGTCTTCACCGACAGCGGCGAGACCGTGGCCGTGCTCGGCGAGGTGATCGAGGCCAAGGGCGAGCACCGCGTGATCTACAACGGTCATCTCAATCTCTCGCAATGAAGCGTCGCGTCGCCATCCTGATCTCCGGCCGCGGCTCCAACATGGCCGCGCTGATCGACGCCGCCAAGGCGCCGGACTTCCCGGCCGAGATCGCGGTCGTGATTTCCAATCGCGCCGATGCGCCGGGGCTGGAACGGGCGGCCGCGAGCGGCATTGCGACTGTCGTCATTCCAAGCAAGCCGTTCGGCAAGGATCGCGCCGGCTTCGAGGCGGTGCTGCAGCAGGCGCTCGACGACAAGCAGGTCGAGCTGATCTGCCTCGGCGGCTTCATGCGGCTGTTCACCGCCGATTTCGCGCGGCGCTGGTACGGCCGGATGCTCAACATCCACCCGTCGCTGCTGCCATGCTTCCCCGGTCTTGATCCCCACGGCCAGGCGTTGCGCGCGGGCGTGAAACTCTCCGGGGCGACGGTGCATTTCGTGATTCCGGAGACCGACGCAGGTCCGATCGTGATGCAGGGTGCGGTCACCGTGGCCGATGACGATACGCCCGAGACGCTCGCTGCGCGCGTCATCACGATCGAGCATCGCATCTATCCCGAGGCGCTGCGACTGCTGGCGAGCGGCCGGCTGGAGCTCGACGGCGATCGCTGCAAGACGCTGGGAAGCGCCGCGTCTGGTGGCACGCTGATCGCGCCGGGAAATTGAGACGCGCTTGCGCAGATAAAGAAATCCCCCGGGGTGATGCGGCCGGGGGAGGCGTCAGGACGGCTTGCGCCGGCGTTCAGTTGACCTTGAGATTTTCCGCTGACGACTTGCCGCGGTTCTCCACCAGATCGTACTCGACGGTCTGATTTTCGTTGAGCGTTGAGAGCCCCGCACGCTCGACTGCCGAGATGTGGACGAACACGTCCTTGTCTCCGACGGCCGGCTTGATGAACCCGTAACCCTTGGTCGGGTTGAACCACTTGACGGTACCCTTCGGCATCGCCTCTCTCCCAGTCTAGATACAAAAAAGACGCGGCCGTGTTTTGCACGTGCCACGCCACAAACGGGCTTCCCGGTGTCTGTTCAATTGCCGAGTCTTCAAGTCCGGAATCTTCAAGTGCGCAGTCTTGTCTCTCGAAGCCTTGGATCTCAACGTCGCGAAACGCACAGTCGAACGGCCGCGATCCGATTGCTAGGGGATTGCAACACGAAAATTGTGCGTTAGCAAGCATTCCCAGCGCCGGGGCAGTTTCGCATGACGCAACTGCGGCCTGTGTCTGCCCAGACAACAACGCGGTGCGTTCGGCCACTGGCCGACAGGTGGAGGCGTTGCCGCGCCCGGCGCAGCAGGGCCTTCCGGGCGCACCCTTACCCCCGGTCGACCCGCACCACGCGGCCCTTGTCGATCGCGAGCGCGACCTGGCCGTGCTTCAGCTTCAGCGCCGCTTCGCCGAACAATTCGCGGCGCCAGCCGTGCAGGGCGCCGACCTCGGCCTGATCGCTGGCCGCGATCTGCTCGAGATCGTCGACGGTTGCGATCACCTTGCTCGCGACCCCGTGGCGTTCCGACGTCATGCGCAGCAGCACTTTCAACAGCTCGACGGTGGCGGCGCCGTTGGCGTTGTTGCGAGGTTTTTCCAGCTTGGGCAGCGAGGCCTGGTCGCGCGCCAGTCCGCGCTGCACGGCAGCAATGATATCGGCGCCCCATTTCGAGCGCTCAAAACCCTTCGGCAGCGAGCGCAGATTGGCGAGCTTCTCGATCGAGGTCGGCGCGTGCGTTGCGATATCGCCGACCGCATCGTCCTTGAGCACACGCGAGCGCGGCACGTCGCGGCTCTGCGCTTCCTGCTCGCGCCAGGCCGCGACCTCGATCAGAACAGCCAGTTCCCGCGGCTTGCGCACGCGGGTCTTGAGCCGCTCCCAGGCGCGCTCGGGGTGGAAATCGTAGGTCTTCGGCGAGGTCAGGATCTCCATCTCCTCGCTGACCCAGTCGCTGCGGCCGCGCTTCTTCAGATCGGCATCGAGCACCGCGAAGACTTCGCGCAGATGGGTGACATCGGAGACCGCGTAGGTGACCTGCTCGCTGGTCAGCGGACGGCGCGACCAGTCGGTGAAGCGGTGGGTCTTGTCGGGGCGGTGGCCGGTGACGCGATCGACCAGCTGGTCGTAGGCGATGCTGTCACCGTAGCCGAGCACCATGGCGGCAACCTGGGTATCGAAGATCGGATGCGGAATGGTGCCGGAGAGGTGCCAGACGATCTCGATGTCCTGCCGCGCGGCGTGAAATACTTTCAGCACCGCTTCGTTCGACATCAGATCGAAGAACGGCTTGAGATCGATGCCCGGCGCCAGCGCGTCGATCACGACAGCTTCCTCCGCGCTCGCCATCTGCACGACGCAGAGCAGCGGGTAATAGGTCGTCTCTCGCAGGAACTCGGTATCGACGGTGATGACCTTGTGTTTGGCGAGGCGGTCGCAGACGGCCGCAAGTTCGGAGGTGGTGGTAATCAGATCCATGAAGTGTCCATGACGCTTGACACCACGCGTTCTGCCGAAAGGGCAGCTATGTCAAGGGTCTTGCTGGGGTTCTGGCCCTGCGCGGGGCGAAGAACGCGCGATTTTGAGCTTGATCTGGTGCGATTCAAGGGTGTTTCCGACCTGGGTAGGCCAATGGGAGTGCGCTGGCACCCCAATTTTCGGAAGTCGTTCCGGCCTGGTGCGCAATTGCGCACGGGGGGGGACCGCATCGTTGTAGGCGGGACACTTCAGATGTCGTCCTGGCGTTCGCCAGGACGACATCGCGTGTGCTGGCACGGCCGGTGAGGCATTCATCAACGTTCTCGCGGCGCGATGCGTCCGAGGCTTGTTGCATCTTCGCCGCTCCGAAAGCAGAGGGCGCAGGGAAAGCCGGGTGCCGATCGCACCCATGGGCCCTGTGCAATGAAAAAAGCACAGGGGTAGGACCACAGGTGTAACCGGAGCAATCCCGGCTTTCCCTGCGCGATGGTTTACGGCTTATACGTACTCTCCCCGGTGAGACTGGGCTTGCTTGTCACCGCTGTTGCAAGACTCAAATTGCGTCTTGCAACGGACACCTGCCACAGCTAGGGCGTCAGGCCTGCACGATTTCGCCGTCCGCCTCATGCGCACTCGTCAGTTGCGCAATCGGCGTCCACCGCATCTCACCGCAACACTCGTGACGATCGCGACGCGCCCCTCAATCGGGTGAGACGGGTCATTCATACATCGAACTGCGTTTCTGATAAACAGAAATATTTTTGCGCGAGGGGCTTGCGCCGGGTCCCGTCCGGAAGTTGGTTGGAATTGAGGGTGGCGTAGTCTCCGGGGTGATCAAACCTCGAATCAGCCGGCGTTGGAACGCCGGATCGGAGACCACGCCATGATCAGCGATATCACGAAGACGGATGTGCCGCAGGACGGCGGCGAGACGGCTCCCCAGCTTTTCGATGATTGGTTTGATCCGATCGAAGGAGCGGTACGGGAACGGGTACGAGAGTTCATCGAGGAATTGATCCGGGACGAACTGGACACGCTGCTTGCGCGACCGCGCTACGAACACAGGAAGGCTGACCAGGAGGAAGCCTCCACCGCCGTCACAGGCCACCGACACGGCAGCCGAACGCGGTCGCTGACCGGCAGCTTCGGTCCCGTCGAGATCGCGGTACCGCGTGCCCGGCTGGATAGCCCCGATGGCACGACGAGGGAGTGGAAGAGCCATCGGCTGCGGGCCTACCAGCGGCGTACGTTGGCGGCCGATGCATTAATCGCCAATGTTTACCTGTCCGGCACCAACACGCGCCGTGTCCGTCGGGCGCTGGGCGCGCTGTTCGCGGGCAGCGTCGGCAAGGACACGGTGAGCCGGGTCTGGCGCAAGGTGAAGAGCGACTGGGACGCCTGGAATGCCCGCTCGTTGGCTGAGGAGCCGATCGTGCGGCTGATCCTCGACGGCACCGTGGTTCGGGTTCGGCTCGACCGCAAGGCGACCGCGATCTCGCTGCTTGTCGTGATCGGGGTTCGCGCGGATGGCCAGAAGATACTGCTGTCGATCAAGAGTATGGGCGGCGAGAGCACCGCAGCCTGGCGGGCCGTGCTCGACGATCTCGTCCGTCGTGATCTGCGGC
>NZ_LNCU01000002.1 GCF_001542415.1 Bradyrhizobium macuxiense | reverse complement strand
TGAATCCATGGGCAACCATGATTCGAAGATTGTGGGCGCAGGCAGCGTCAGTTGAAGAGACGCTTGCGTTGTGGGCTGCGTCGCTTCGGGAGGTTAAGAAGCGGATACGTCCGCTGTTCGGGCAAGAACGTGTTGCGAGGAACGCGGGCCTGTTTCTGGAAGGTCTGCTCGGTGATGAGCAACGCAAGACCGGTTGGATGCGCGCGGAGGCCGCTGGCGATCCTGGTCCTTGGCGGCAACAGGCGATCTTGGGTCGCAGCGATTGGGATGCCGATGCCTTGCGCGATATTGTCCGCGACTATGTGATGGAGCATTTGGCAGACGACGATGCGGTCCTCGTCATCGACGAGACCGGCTTTCTCAAACAGGGGAAGGCGTCGTGCGGCGTGGCGCGGCAATACACCGGTTCGGCAGGCAAGATTACGAACTGCCAGATCGGCGTGTTCGCTACCTACGTTTCGCGTCATGGCCATGCGTTCATCGATCGCGCATTATATCTTCCGAAGGAATGGACCGACGATCCAGATCGCCTGGAAGCCACATACGTGCCTGCCGACGTCGGTTTTGCGACCAAGCCAAAGCTTGCGACGAGAATGATCGCACGGGCGATAGCGGCGTCTGTCCCATTCAACTGGGTTGCCGGCGATACCGTTTACGGTGTTGGCGACCTCGAACAGCAATTGCGTCGGGCCGGCAAGGGCTACGTGCTTGGGGTCAACAGCGCTCATGTATTCCGATCCTGGGGCAAGCGACCGCCGGTCGCCGGGACGGCTGCGGAACTCGCCCGGACGCGACGCCCATCCGACTGGAAGCGCCTGTCGGCCGGTGCCGGAACCAAAGGACCGCGGCTGCACGATTGGTGTTATCTCGAACTAGCCGATCTCGATGCCGAAGAATTCAACAGCGTCGATCAAGGTCTTTGGACACGCGGTCTGCTGATCCGGCGTCGTATCGCTGATGATGACCTCGCCTTCTTCTCGACCTGGTGCCCGGCAGGAACATCAATTGAAACGCTGGTCGCGGTCGAAGGCCATCGATGGGCGATCGAAGACAGCTTTGAAACTGCGAAAAACGAATTCGGGCTCGATCACAACGAGAGCAGATCCTGGCATGGCTGGCACCGTCACGTGTCCTTGGTGATGCTCGCATTCGCCATGATGGCCGCAATCCGGCATCGCCGCCAATCCGACGCCGCCCAAAAAAACGAAACGGCGCCACGCGGCAAAAGCCAAAACAAAACCGCCCCCAAACTGATCCGCTGGTCACTCCAGGAAATCCGCCGCATTGCCATCAGACTTCATCGCACGCGGATCGAACCCGCGCTCATCATCGCTTGGTCCTTCTGGCGCAGAGCCCACCAGGCGGCAGCTCAACGGGCGCACCTCAAAGCAAAAAGACAACTGTAATGATAGGCCGGCAGGTTCCAACCGAAATGGCGTGCGGCCAGATAGAGCAGGAACGACGCAGCCAGCGTCAGGTTCGGCCGGCGCAACATCACCCAGAGCACCAGCGGGTACACCAGCATCAGCGCGATGTAGAGCGGCAGCACATCCATGTTGACCGGCTTGAACGCGAGGATGAGGCCTTGATAGAGCGTCTCGGCCGGATTCTGCATGAAGCCCGCGACGTTGAATTCGTTCTGCAGATTCGGGTCGTGGTAGCGCTGCGAGAGCCAGCCGATCTCGGCGATGTAGATGACGAACAGCATGACATGCGCGACATAGATCTGCCAGGCGCGCTTGATCAGGCGGGTGCCTCCGATCACGAAGCCCCGTTCCAGCATCATCCGCGCATAGACGAATGACGCCGTGTAGCCGGAGATGAAGACGAACAGGTCGGCCGCGTCGCTGAAGCCGAAGTTCTTCTGCGTGATCCAGTTGACGGCGTTGTTGGGGATATGATCGAGATAGATCGCCCAGTTGGCGAAGCCGCGCAGCAGATCGAGGCGATAGTCACGTCCGCGCGGCGGCAGGATAGCCCTGATGTTCATCGGCTCGTTTCCCCTGTTCTGCCCTGCGAGGCCCGGTTCGCATGCTGCACCCGGCAGCATACTAGCAAGCTTCTCCTCGGCCGCATCGTGATTCGAGGCGCGCCGTGCTCCGTGCGGAAGACGGTGCGGGGACCGCCGCGACAATCGCGAGCGGGAGTGGGCGTAGAAGCTCCCTGTCAGCGTCCTGTCATATCGCGACTGCCGCAACTTCGTCTATTTGTTGGAACACAAAACCAAGGGTTGCATTCGTGTGAAAAATGTCGCTCGGGGGAAAGACATGCCGCATTCTCTTCAATTGAACCGTTCCGCAATGGCCGTGATCCGTCTCGCCTTCGTCCTCGTGATGGGGCTGGTCGCTTCTCCGTCCGTCGCGCAGCAAGCCTCGGACACGTCACGGGCGCGCGTCCTCGTGCTCGGCACCGGCGGCACCATTGCGGGGCAGGCCAGCGCGCGCGCCGGCAATGCCTACGACTCCGGCAAAGTCAGCGCGGCGGACCTCATAGCCGCCGTACCCGGCATGGACAAGCTGGCGCAGATCTCGGCCGAGCAGATTTCCGCGATCGGCTCGCAGGATATGAACGACAAGGTCTGGTTCGACCTCGTCAAGCGTATCCACGCCGCGATCGAGAAGAAGGAAGCCGACGGCATCGTGATCACCCATGGCACGGACACCATGGAGGAAACCGCGTTCTTCCTGCAGAACGTGCTGGAGACCGACATCCCGGTTGTGATGGTCGGCTCGATGCGTCCCGCGACCGCGATCGGCGCCGATGGCCCGGCGAACCTGTACGAGGCCGTGAGGGTGGCGGCCGCGCCGGAGTCGCGTGGTCGCGGCGTGCTCGTGGTGCTCAACGACACCATCCACGGTGCGCGCTGGGCGCAGAAGACCAATACCACGAGCGTTCAGACCTTCCGCTCGCCCGATGCCGGGCCGGTCGGCTATGTCGACACCGGCTCGATCCGCTTTCTGCAGCCGGCCGTAACAGCCAAGGGGCCGAAGTTGAAACTGCCGGAGACCGCGCCGTTGCCGCGGGTCGACATCGTCTACTCGCACGCCAACATGGACGCTGCTCCGATCGAGGATGCGGTGAAGCGCGGCGTCAAGGGCATCGTGCTGGCGGGCGTCGGCGACGGCAACAGCTCGAAATCGGCGATCGATGCGCTCGCTGCGGCGGCGAAGCAGGGCGTCGTGGTGGTCCGCTCCAGCCGCGTCGGCTCGGGCTTCGTGAACCGCAATGTCGAGGTCAACGACGATGAGCTTGGATTTGCCGTCTCGCTCGACCTCAACCCGCAGAAGGCGCGGGTCCTGCTGGAGCTGCTGATCGCCAACGGCATCACCGAGCCGAAAGCGGTGCAGCAGGCTTTTGTGGCAACGAAGTGATCGCGGCAGGAGATGGAGGTCGGGCTTTCTTCGGCTCTGTCACCGTCATCCCCGCGCAATGGCGCAGCCTTTGCGCGGGGATGACGGGTCGGCGGCAAGGCGGTCAACGAACGCGCTACTCCTGCAGAAAGCCGTTGTGCAACGTGGTGAAGACCGCTTTCCCCTTCTTCACCAGATCGTACTTGCGGCCATAGAGCAGCCAGACCGCGGTGACGTGGCACATGCCGCCCATCATCAGCGACATGGCGGTGTAGGGGTCCAGATTCCTGCGATAGGTGCCGGCGCGGATCGCCTGCTTGATCAGCTGCACGTAGCGCAGTGCGTATTTGTCGACGGCCTTCTTGACCCGCGGCTCGGCGGCAATGACGCTCGGCCAGATCTCCAGGAAGAACACGCGTCCCCAGCTCGGGTTCTCGCTGATGTATTCGAAGTTGGTCATGAAGATGATGCGCAACTGCTCGACGGCGTTGCCGCCCTTCACAAGCAGCGGCTCGGTCTTCTGGTACAGCGCCTCGAAATTGTCCTCGGGTACTTCGAGGACCAGCGCGCGCTTGTCCTCGAAATAATCGTAGATGCTGGAGAGCGGCACCTTCGCCGCGGCGGCGATATCGGTGAGGGAGGTGCGGTCGATGCCCTTCTCGCCGAACAGTTTGGTCGCCGCGGACAGGATCTGCTCGCGCCGCTCGCGGCTGCGTTGTTGCTTGAGCTTGAGTGTCGTCCCCGAAGCCACAGTGGTCTCCCTGCGTTCTCAAAACAGTAAGGCAGCGGGGTCGGAAGACCAAGCGGCAATGCGGCATTGCCACGGTGTTGATGGCGCCGATGGTCAGGTCGGCGCGTTGCGGCGTTCGTGGGTGCGGAAGGCGTTGCGCGTGATGATCTGCCGCATGATCTCGGACGTGCCGTCGAGGATGCGCACCACCCGCGTTTCGCGCCAGATCCGTTCGATCGGCAGGTCCCTGGAATAGCCGGCGCCGCCGAACAGCTGCATGGTCATGTCGGCGATGCGCTGCACCATCTCGGCGCCGGTATATTTCGACAGTGCCGCCGCCGCGGTGCGGGCAGCCGCGTCGCCCTGATCGTAACGCCACGCCGCCTCATAGGCGACGAGGCGCGCCGCATGCAGCGAACTTGCCATATCGGCGATCTGCCATTCGATGCCCTGATGGTCGCGCAGCTTGCGTCCGAACGTCTCGCGGCTTGCGACATGATCGAGCGCATAGCCGAGAAGCTGGCTTGCCGCGCCGACGCAATAAGCGCCCCAATGGGTGCGGCCGGCATCCAGGCACCGCATCGCGATGGCAAATCCTTCGCCCTCCTGGCCGAGCAGGTTTTGCCTGGGCACGCGGCAGTTCTCGAAGATCACCTCCGCATGTTCAGAGCCGCGTCCGGCGGCCATCTCGATCAGCCGGCCGATCGTCAGGCCCGGTGTCTTGGCATCGACGGCGAAGGCTGTGATGCCCTTGGCGCCGGCGGCCGGATCGAGCGTGGCGAACACCGTGAACACGCCGGCGACGGGTGCATTGGTGATGTAGGTCTTGCGGCCGTCGAGCACGTAGTGGTCGCCGTCGCGCCGCGCGGTTGTCTGAATGCGTGCCGCATCGGATCCAGCATTCGGTTCGGTCAGCGCGAAGGCGCCGATGACCAGTCCGCTGGCAAGCTCGGGCAACCACCGGTCGCGAACCTCAGGAGTTGCGAAGAATTCGATCGCCTTGGAGCCGATGTGAACGTTGACGCCGCTCAGATAGTAGAAGGCCGTATGCGCCTTCGCGAGTTCCTCGATCGCGAGGCAGCTGCCCAGCATCGAGAGGCCGAGCCCGCCGAATTGCTTCGGCGTGTTGGTGCCGAACAGTCCCATCCGCCGCAAGCCGGCCATCGCATGTTCCGGCACCCGTCCGGTCTCCTCGATCGCGGCATCGTGGGGCTGCAGCTCGCTGCGCACGAAGTCGCGCATCCGGCTCTGCAGGACGAGGAGGTCGTCGGGAAGCTGGAAGTGCATGGCACACCAAGAATTCGAATGTTATTCGAAAAAAATTGCGCCGCAATCCCGGAGATGTCAAGGTTCCGCCTTGCTCACAATGCTGTTGGTATGTCGCTTCACGACTTGAGCGTATGATCATGCTCCTACGTCGCGAATGGTGAATGCCCATGCCCGTCTGGACCTGTGAACAATGCGGCGCGCAATATCCCGAAGCCGCCGCACCACCGTCGTCGTGCCCGATATGCGAGGACGAGCGGCAATATGTGAACTGGAACGGGCAGGCCTGGCTGACGCGCGAGGAGCTGGCGCAGCGGCACCGGCTGGTCTGGCGCGACGATCTTGGCTTGACCGGCATCGCGCTGGAGCCGTCATTTGCGATCGGTCAGCGCGCGCTGCTGGTGCCCGATCGCGGCGGCTGCGTGATGTGGGATTGCGTGCCGCTGGCAACGCGGGAGGCAATCACGCATGTCAGGTCGCTTGGCGGTCTGAAGGCGATCGCGATCTCGCATCCGCATTATTATGGCGCGGTCGCCGATTGGAGCGCGGCCTTCGACAACGCGCCGGTCTATCTGCATGGCGATGATGCACAATGGGTGACGCGGCCGTATCCGTCGATCGTGCCGTGGCGCGGCGATAGTTATCGCCTGTCCGACGACATCCTCCTGGTGCGCACCGGCGGCCATTTCGCCGGCGGCACCGTGCTGTATTGGCGCGGCGGCGCCGAGGGCCGCGGCGCGCTGCTCACCGGCGACATCGCGATGGTCGCGATGGACCGCCGCTCGGTGAGCTTCATGTATTCCTATCCGAACTACATTCCGCTCAACGCCGCCGCGGTCCGCGTGATCGCGCGCGCGATCGAGCCGCTCGCCTTCGACCGCATCTACGGCGCCTGGTGGGGCAAGAACATCGCCACTGGCGCGAAGCCGGCATTCGATCGCTCGGTCCAGCGCTATATCGCCGCCATCTCCGGCTGACGGCGGTCCGGCAGGCGGAATCCATCGCGCCGGCCGCGGCGGCAAATCTTGCCAGCCGGCACGGTCGCGCTATATCAGGGCTTTCCCGCCACCCCGGATTGTCCCGAGTTCCCCATGACCGCCACTGCTGCTGCCGAATCCCAGCCGTTCCAGGCCGAGGTCGCCGAATTGCTGCACCTGATGGTGCATTCGGTTTATTCCGAGACCGACATCTTCCTGCGCGAGTTGATCTCGAATGCGTCGGATGCCTGCGACAAGCTGCGTTACGAGGCCATCGCGAAGCCCGATCTGATCGGTGACGGCACGCCGCCGGAGATCCGGATCGTCCCGGACAAGAAGGCCAACACGCTCGCCGTGGTCGACACCGGCATCGGCATGGACCGCCAGGAGCTGATCGACAATCTCGGCACCATCGCGCGTTCCGGCACCAAATCGTTCCTGGCGAAGCTGACCGAGGCCAAGGACGGCGCCAATCTGATCGGCCAGTTCGGCGTCGGCTTCTACGCCGCCTTCATGGTCGCCGAGAAGATCGTCGTCACCAGCCGCCGCGCCGGCTCAGATGAGGTGTGGGTGTGGTCGTCGGAAGGCGGCAAGGGTTTTGAGATCGCGCCGGCGAGCGAGGGGGCGGCCAAGCGCGTCGCACGCGGCACCGAGATCGTGCTGCATCTGAAGCCGGAGGCCGCGAAATATCTCGAGACCTACGAGATCGAGCGCATCGTCCGCGAATATTCTGACAATATCCAATTCCCGATCCTGTTGGTGCCGGAAGAGGGCGAGCCGCGCCAGATCAACTCGGCGAGCGCGCTGTGGCAGCGCTCGAAGTCCGAGCTGAAGCCGGAAGACTACAAACAGGCCTATCAGCAGATCGCGGGCACCTTCGACGAACCGGCGATGACGCTGCATTACCGCGCCGAGGGCCGCCAGTCCTACGCCGTGCTGCTGTTCGCGCCGTCTACCAAGCCGTTCGACCTGTTCCAGGTCGAGCGCAAGGGCAAGGTGAAGCTCTATGTCCGCCGCGTCTTCATCGCCGACGACGCCGAGCTGCTGCCGGCCTATCTGCGCTTCGTCCGCGGCGTGATCGACAGCGAGGACCTGCCGCTCAACATCTCGCGCGAGATGTTGCAGAACAATCCGCAGCTTGCGCAGATCCGCAAAGCGGTCACGACGCGCGTCATCGGCGAGCTGGAGACGCTCGGCGAGAAAGAGCCCGAGACCTTCGCCAAGATCTGGGACGGGTTCGGCCCGGTGATCAAGGAAGGCCTGTGGGAGGATTTCGAGCGCCGCGAGAAGTTGCTGGTGCTGTCGCGCTTCACCACGACCGCGGGCGAGAACCGCTCGCTGAAGCAATATGTCGACGGCTTCAAGCCGAACCAGACCGAGATCTATTATCTCGTCGGTGACAGCATCGAGCGGTTGAAGTCGAACCCGAAGCTGGAATCGGCGCGCGCCCGCGGCATCGAGGTGTTGCTGCTCACCGATCCCGTCGATGCGTTCTGGACTGCCGCGCCGATCGAGTTCGGCGGCAAGCCGCTGAAGTCCCTCAGTCAGGGCGACGTCGATTTCGGCCTGATCCCGCTCACCGACGACAAGGCCGGGGACAAGAAGGACGAGCCCGCCGCCGACGCTGCGACCACGATCGCCGTCATCAAGGATGCGCTCGGCGATCGCGTCTCCGACGTGCGCGCCTCGCAGCGGCTGACGTCGAGCGCGTCCTGCCTCGTGGCCGGCGGCGATTCGCGCGACCGCGCGCTGGAGCGGCTGCTCGCCCAGCAGAATCGCGGCGCGGTCACGAAGCCGATCCTCGAGATCAACCTGCGTCATCCGCTGGTCGCGGCACTCGCGACCGACACGGCGCAGGCGAAGGATCTGTCGCTGCTGCTGTTCGAGCAGGCGCAGATCCTCGACGGCGAAATGCCCGACGATCCCGCCGCTTTCGCGAGCAGGCTGAACCAGCTCGTGTTGCGTGGGGTGGGGAGGTAGCCGCGAGATTCGCGGATGAGTAGCCCGGATTGCGCTTCGCTGCATCCGGGCTACGCCTTCTCTCCCCGTCATCCTGAGGTGCGAGCGGAGCGAGCCTCGAAGGATAGACGGCCAAGCCGTCAGAGCGGGGCCGTGCATGCTTCGAGACGCCGCTTTGCGGCTCCTCAGCATGACGGGACCAAGTGCGCGGGCGCTCCTTCCGGGCTGCGCTTTCGTGAAGACATGAACTGCCGGCGCCGCACTCCCCCGCTTGACAGTCTGCGGCCCATTGATGTTATGTTATAACATAACATCAAGCATCCCGCCCTATGCCCCGCCGCCTGTCCCTCCAGCAACTGTTTGATCTCGATGCAAAAACTCCCCGTCACCATCTTGTCCGGCTTCCTCGGGGCTGGAAAGACCACTTTGCTGAACCACGTCCTGAACAACCGCCGCGGCCTGAAGGTTGCGGTGATTGTGAACGACATGAGCGAGGTGAACATCGACGCCGACCTCGTTCGCGATGGCGGTGCGAACCTGTCGCGGACTGACGAGAAACTGGTCGAGATGACCAATGGCTGCATCTGCTGCACGCTGCGCGAGGACCTGCTGAAAGAGGTGCGCGCGCTCGCCGAGAGCGGCCGCTTCGATTATCTGCTGATCGAATCGACCGGCATCTCCGAGCCGCTGCCGGTCGCCGCGACCTTCGAGTTCCGCGACGAGGACGGCGAGAGCCTCTCGGACGTCGCGCGCCTCGACACCATGGTCACAGTGGTCGACGCCGCCAATCTCCTGAAGGACTATGCCTCGACCGAATTCTTGAGCCAGCGCGGCGAGTCGCTCGACGGCGACAAGCGCACGCTGGTCGATCTGCTGGTCGAGCAGATCGAATTCGCCGATGTCATCGTCTTGAACAAGATCGACGCCGCGACCCAAGCGCAGCGCGACGCGGCCAGCATGATTGTGCGCGCGCTCAATCCCGATGCCGCCCTCGTCGAGGCCAGCTTCGCCAACGTCCCGTTCGATCGCGTGCTGGATACCGGTCGTTTCGCCTATGAGCGCGCGCAGCAGCATCCGCTCTGGCACAAGGAGCTGTACGGCTTTGCCGAGCACGTGCCGGAAACCGAGGAATACGGCATCGCGAGCTTCGTCTATCACGCGCGGCGGCCGTTCGATCCCGTGCGGTTTCACGCCTTCCTGCGCGAGAGCTGGGGCGGCGTAATCCGTGCCAAGGGCCATTTCTGGATCGCGACGCGCCCCGATTGGTGCGGCGAGATGAGTCAGGCCGGCGCGATCGTCAGGACCGAAGGCCTCGGCTTCTGGTGGGCGGCGATCCCGCGCGAGCGCTGGCCGGATAATCCGGACTGGCGAATGATGATGCAAAGAAGCTGGAACGATCTCTACGGCGACCGCCGGCAGGAGCTCGTCTTCATCGGCTCAGGCATGAACGAGCAGGAGATCCGCCGCCGTCTCGATGCCTGCCTGGTCACGGGGCGGCCCGGCATGGACAAGCAAGCCTGGGCCAAGTTGCGCGATCCGTTTCCGCCGTGGAGAAGATCGGGCGAGGCCGCGTAACCCGATCCCAACTTCGTGCGTATCTGCTACAGGAGTCCTGAAAGCGGAACGGCGCGGCGGGTGCGATGGAGACCGGTAGCGAAATTTTCTACGGCAGCATCCCGGTGTTTCGCGGCTTCACGCGGCTGATGGATCCTGCGCTGTATGCGCCGCTGCCCGACGATTGGACCGTCGGGGTTGCCGACATCGTGGAATCGACCAAGGCGATCGCGGCGCAGCGCTACAAGGCGGTCAACATGGCCGGCGCTTCCGTGATCGCCTCCGTCACCAATGCGCTGGATGGCCGCGAATTTCCCTTCGTGTTCGGCGGCGATGGTGCGAGCTTCGCAGTCGCGCCCGCCGATCTCGACAGGACGCGCGAGGCATTGGCGGCGACTGCGCGCTGGGTGCGCGACGATCTCGATCTCGTGATGCGCGTCGCGCTCGTGCCGGTTGCTGCGATCCGCGCCGCGGGCGTCGATGTCCGCGTCGCGCGCTTCGGGCCGTCGGCCAATCTGTCCTATGCGATGTTCTCCGGCGGCGGGCTCGCCTTCGCCGATGCCGCGATGAAGCGCGGCGAGTTCGCCGTCGATCCGGCGCAGCCGGACACTCAGCCCGATCTGTCCGGCCTGTCCTGCCGCTTCGAGGAGATGGCGTCGGCCCGCGGCGTCATCCTGTCGGTGCTGGTGGTGCCGGCGAAGGGCGCCGATGCGGCCGCCTTCCGCAAGGCGATCGAGGACATCGTCGTGCGGGTCGAGCGGAGCCCCGAGGCCGGGCGGCCGGTGCCGGCAGGCGGACCACCATTGCGCTTCCCGCCGCAGGGGATCGATTACGAAGCGCGCGCCAAGCGGCGCGGCGGCTCGCTTGCGCTGCGGCGTCTCCTTGTGCTCGGTGTAGCGTTATGGGCCCATGCCCTGTTTCGCTTCGGCATCACGGTCGGCAAGTTCGTGCCGAAGCGCTATCTGCAGCAGGTGGTCGAGAATTCCGACTTCCGCAAATATGACGACGGCCTGCGCATGATCCTCGATTGCACGCCGGAGCTTGCGGCCGAGCTTGAGCAGCGCCTCGCCGCGTCAGCCGCGCAAGGCGTCGTGCGCTACGGCCTGCACCGGCAGGATGCCGCGATGATGACTTGCTTCACGCCGTCCGCGATGCGCTCGGATCACGTTCATTTCATCGACGGCGCCCGCGGCGGCTATGCCACCGCGGCGACAGCGCTGAAGGGCGCGACGTAAACTCGATCATGCCGTAAACTCGCTGCACCTCTCGCGCTTGCGGGAGAGGGAGCACAGCTCCGTCCGCGGTTGCTAGGCGATGCAATCTCGCTGCCGAGACGGGTGGGCTTACCGCCCCACCTTCGTCCAGGTCTCGCCGCCGCAGAGTGCGCCGACGCAACCTTCGACCTTGAGCGTGCTCTCGCTGGCCACCGTGACGCTGCTGGCATAGGTGCCGCCGTCGTCGGCATTGTAGATTTGGCCCGACCATTTGCCGGCCGCGACCGGATGCATGCCGGAAAACAGCGGCAGCCCGATGATCGGCCGGCTGGCCAGCGCCGGGTTCGGATTCTTGTTGTCGACCTGCGGCTTGCCGGTCATCGGATCGGTCGGCTCGCGCAGGCTTACCACCACGCCGCAGATTCCGCCGCCGCATTTGCTGATCTTGACCCGGGCATCGCCGGCCTGGGTCTGCCAGATGCCGGTCGGCTCCGGCACGCCCTGTCCGTGCGCCGCGGGCACGGCGATGCCGGCCGCAATGATGATTGCGCTCACAAGTCCAGATCTGCAGGCCATAATTTCATTCCCCACGAGGCCGGCCTGCATATCAAGTCGAAAGATTTCTGCAATGTCATATTCGCGATCAATTTCCCCAATGGGTTAGTTCGATCGTCGCGATGGCAGCGAGACCGACGGGGGCAGAGCCGGCGCCGGGATCACCACGGCAGGCCGCAGAGGTCGATCTTGCCGTCACGCGGGGCGCGGACGACGTCGTAGACGAACGGCGTCATCGCCTCGAAACGGATTTGTCCCGAAGGCTGCTCGCAATAGACTTCGCCGGTGAACGGATGCCAGCCGCGCGCCTGGTAGAAAGCGAAGTTGTGCGGTTCGCAGAACAGGATTGCGAATTTCACCGCGTCGTTGGCGCGGATGGTATGCACCGCGGCGTCGATGGCGAGGCTCGCATAGCCCCGGCGCCGGCAGTCTTCGCGGGTCGCCACCCCGCCGATGCCGCCGACATGCACCTTGTGGCGATTCCAGGTGATGGTCCGGAAGTAGATACCTACATGGCAGGCAAGCCCGCCGTCATCGGGCGCATCGAGCAGCACGCGCAAATCCGCATTGGCCCATTCGATGTGCGCCCAAGGCTGCTTTTCCACGACATGGCGGCCCCATATCGCCCGATGCAGCGGCTCGGCCCGCGCCCACGACGCATCCCCGTTGAGGATGTCGACTTCGATGCTCATATCCCGGTCCTCAGGCTCTAGCCGACCTGTCATACACGATCCGAAAATGCGGTGTTTCTCCGCGTTGGAACCTTCTATAAGGGGGGCCCGTTAAGTGTAGTCTCCCACCACTGTTGGACATTACCCCATGACCTTCACGCTACCCGATCTGCCCTACGCCCATGACGCCCTTGCGCCCTACATGTCCAAGGAAACGCTGGAGTTTCACCACGACAAGCATCATCAGGCCTACGTCACGAACGGCAATAACGCGATCAAGGGGACCGAATATGAAGGTAAGTCCCTCGAGGAGATCGTGAAGAGCTCGTTCAACAAGAACGCCGCTGTCTTCAACAATGCCGGCCAGCACTACAACCACATCCACTTCTGGAAGTGGATGAAGCCGAATGGCGGTGGCAGCAAGCTGCCGGGTCGCCTGGAGAAGAAGATCGCCGAGGATCTCGGTGGCTTCGAGAAATTCAAGGCCGACTTCGCCGCCGCCGGCGCCGGTCAGTTCGGCTCCGGCTGGGCCTGGCTGCAGGTCAAGGGCGGCAAGCTCGAAATCGCCAAGACGCCGAACGGCGAGAACCCGCTGGTCCACGGCGCGATCCCGATTCTGGGCGTCGACGTCTGGGAGCACTCCTACTACATCGACTACCGCAACCGCCGTCCGGACTATCTGAAGGCGTTCGTCGACCATCTCGTCAACTGGGACTATGTCGACGAGCTGTTCGGCAAGGCCGGCTGATCGCGCACTATAGGTCATTCCGGGATGGTGCGTCAGCACCAGACCCCAGTTGCGCGATTGCGCACCTGAGGTTCGATGCTTCGCATCGCCCCGGAATGACGACGAGAAGATTTTCCAAGGGCGGTAGCTTCGGCTGCCGCCCTTATTATTTGTGGTCCTTGCAGCGCTCACGGCCATACGGCACAAACCCCGACGGGGTAGGTGACAAGCTATCTTCTGGTCTTCTTCGGTGGTGGGCTCGGCGCGACGCGGCGCTCTACGTGCTGGGTTCGGTGGTGCTCTCGATCACGGCCTGTTCGCCGGGCTCGCGACCCAGGCAATTGACGTGAGCCGATCGCCTTCTTCGCCATTGAGGCCGCGCACTTCTCTTACCTTCGTCATCCCTGGGGCTGCGGACGAATGACGGAGAGAGGTGCGACAAATCACCCCGACGGGCAAAATTCCGCTTCGTGATTCACCCAACTCAGCAGTCTAATGTCTGCGTCTCACCCGATTGGGGGGCGCGTCGCGATCGTCACGGGTGTTGCGGTGAGATGCGGTGGACGCCGGGCGTGTGACTGACGAGCACGTGCAAGGCGGACGGCGAAGTCGTGCAGGCCTGACGCCCTAGTTGTGGAGCCTCAAGAGGTTGTTCCCGGTCAATCCGAGTCTGCTGATCGGTGGCTTTGAGCCGATACTGCCATGAGGACGATGCCAGTTGTAGCAATGAAGCCATCGTGGCAACTCGGCTGCTCTTTCTGCTGAGGTGTTGTAGGCCTGCGCATAGGCCCATTCTCGTAGGCTGGTTTGAATGAAGCGTTCGGCCTTGCCATTGGTTTTGGGTGTATAGGGCCTGGTGCGGATGTGCTTGAGGCCGAGGCGCTTACACGCCCTTAGGAAGGCGAAGGATTTGTAGCACGCGCCGTTGTCGGTCATGACGCGCTGTACCTTCACGCCGAGGCTCACGTAGTAGGCCACGGCCGCCTTGAGGAAAGCGATGGCGCAACCCTTTCGCTCGTTCTTCATGACCTGGCTGAAAGCGATCCGTGACGCATCGTCGATGCAGACATGTACGTATTCCCAGCCTGGCCCTTGACGGCGAGAACGCAGATTGCTCGACCCATGTCGATCGCCGGTGATCCGATGGCCGATCCGATTGAACTTGCCGAGCTTTTTGATGTCTATGTGGATCAGTTCACCAGGATGCTGGCGCTCATAGCGCCGGATCGGCTCGGCCGGCTCCAGGGCAGCCAGCCTGTTCAAACCGAGTCGGCGCAGGATACGGCTGACGGTTGCTGCGGAGACCCCAACTTCGAGCGCGATCTGTTTGCCGGTGTGGCGCTGCCGGCGGAACGTCTCGACAGCGGCGCATGTGGCTGCCGGGGTTTGGCTTGGCAATGAATGAGGCCGCGAGGAACGATCCCGCAAACCATCGACGCCTAATGCGCGGAAGCGCTTGACCCATTTGGCGACCGTCTTTGCCGTCACATTGAATTGGAGCGCGGCTGTGGCCTTCGTCAGGCCGCCCTCGATCACGCTCCGCACCATCGCCTCTCGACCTTTCGGCGTCAAAGGCGCATTCTTGTGGATGTTCATCTGGTCTCTCCGGGGAACACTGAAGTTTCGCAACCTCAGCTT
>NZ_LNCU01000001.1 GCF_001542415.1 Bradyrhizobium macuxiense | reverse complement strand
TCGCCTGGTCCTTCTGGCGCAGAGCCCACCAGGCGGCAGCTCAACGGGCGCACCTCAAAGCAAAAAGACAACTGTAATGCTAGGGGCCGCCTGTGCGATCGGCGCGCGCGGCGGCTCGGCGGCAACCGGCGGTACCGGAGCGGGGCGCTGCAGGGCATCGAGCTTCGAAGTCAGGGCCGTCAGTTGGTCGACGACAGACTTCAACTGCTCCTGCTGGTCCGCGATCGCCTGGCGGAGGGCGGCGAGGTCTTCCTCGGCCTTCTGTTGGGCTGCGAGGAGGTCGGGCAGGGTCTCCTTGTCGTCTGGAGGTAGTTCCCCGCCAGGCGCTTCCCGACCCAAGGACGGGACCAACTGCGCGATTTGGGGCCATGCAAAAACGCCGCCCGCGCCTGCAATTGCGAGGATGACGATCAAGAGGAACCACGGCCAGCGACGGCGATCTCGGGGGAGAGGGCCTGACGGCGCTTCGCGGTGCCACGTTTGGTCGGAATCGTTGCTCATTCGCACTTCCTAGTCGGCCTTGCCAGCTGTTGCAATCGCCGCCGAGTCTGACCACTTTGGCAGGCATGTCCCTTTTGTCCGGAGCCCCAGCGGCGCCCACGCACACGTCCCAACTTCTTGAGGAACTCGTCGCTCAAGCACCGGACGGCCCCGTCGACCTCGAATGGCTCCTCAGCTACCTCGACAAGCGGTCGTTTGGCCTTCTCCTGCTGCTCCTGGGGCTGCTGGTGATCATTCCCGGCGTCGCGACGATTGCGACGCTGGCGCTGTTGTTTCCGGCGGTCGAGATGATACTTGGCCACAGCGCGCCATCGTTTCCGCGCTTCGTGTCGAAGCGGCAGTTCGACTTCAAGCGCTTCAAGCGGTTCACCGTCCTTGTCCGCCCAATGCTCCAGGCGATCGAGCGCTTCAGCCGGCCGCGCTGGGACGCGCGTCGCGACGTGATCGACCGTCTCGTCGGATTGGTCGTCTTTCTCCTGGCGTTCTCGGCAGGCTGGCCGCTGCCTCTGGTGAACGTCATTCCGGGAATGGTGGTCGTCCTGATCGCGATCGCCTACCTGCAGGAGGACGGTCTGCTGCTGGCTGTTGCGATGGCGGCTGCGCTGATTTCGCTCTTTGGGCTCGGATGGACGCTCTGGGCATCGTTCGGCGCCGTGATGAACTGGATGGGGTTGTGAGATTGGACGGCGGGCGCACGTCTAAGTCGAAGCGCAGGTCCAACGGCTGATCAATGTCTCGACTTAAGGGTCGACATCTCGCGCGGGCATGATCATTATCTCGCCAGACGTCGCGGCAAACAGCGACGCTAATGGGGAGAAACTATGCGTTGCAACACGCTTGCGGCCATCGCCGCGCTCAGCCTTGTTTCCGCTTCCGCCGTTCTAGCCGCCGATAAAAAGTACGATCCCGGCGCCAGCGATACCGAAATCAAGATCGGGCAGACCATGCCCTACAGCGGTCCGGCCTCGGCGTATGGCACGCAGGGAAGGGCCGAGGCTGCCTATTGGAAGATGATCAACAGCAAGGGCGGAATCAACGGCCGGAAAATCACCTTCCTGAGCATGGACGACGGCTATAGCCCGCCGAAGACGGTGGAGCAGACGCGCAAGCTCGTGGAGCAGGAAGAGATCCTTGCCGATATCGGCTCGCTTGGCACGCCGACAAATTCGTCGATTCAAAAATATCTGAACAGCAAGAAGATCCCGCATCTGTTGATCTCGACCGGGGCCTCGAAGTGGAACGACGCGAAGGAATTCCCCTGGACCACGCCGTTCTATCCGCCGTATGCGCAGGAAGCGAAGATCTATGGCAAGTATATCGCCAAGGAGCTGCCCAACGCGAAGATCGGCGTGATCTATCAGAACGACGACTTCGGCAAGGACTACCTGAAGGGCTTCAAGGAAGGGCTGGGAGAGAAGGCCGGTCTCATCGTCAAGGAGCTCAGCTACGAGGTGACCGATCCCACCATCGACTCCCAGATCGTCAATCTGAAGGCCGCCGGCGCCGACGTGCTGATGACGATCACGACACCGAAGTTCGGCGCGCAGGCGATCCGCAAGGTTGCCGATCTCGGCTGGAAGCCGACGCACTTCATCGTGTCCGTCGCCAGTTCGATCGGCGGCGTGCTCGAGCCTGCCGGACTGGAAGCATCCACCGGCCTCATGACGGCGCTGGCGACCAAGGTGGTGGGAGACCCGGCATGGGATTCCGACCCAGGCGTGCAGGACTATCTCGCCTTCATGAAGCAGTGGTATCCCGAAGGCAATCCGATCGATGGCAGCAACCAGATCGGTTATCTGTCCGCGCAGTTCACGGCCATCATCCTGAAAAACTGCGGAGACGTGCTGACGCGCGAGAACCTGCTGAAGCAGGCCACGAACCTGACCAAGATATCGCTGCCGCTGTTGCTTCCCGGCATCACGGTATCGGTGTCGCCGACGAACTACTCCACCTTCGACACGTTCAAGCTCGCGAAATTCGACGGCCACACCTGGAAGTTCTTCGGCGAGAACATCAGCACTGCATCGCGGTGAGGACAGGCGAGGACGGCCGCGCTGGTCCGCATCCAGGGGACGCAGTCATCGACTGCGTCCCCGCGAAGCGTCCCGTGTTGTGACATTCGGGTGGCGCAGCCAAACACCTGATCAACCCCGGCAGATAACCAGCGCATCGTTCCTGATCTCATTTCGGACGCTTTTGTGCGGCGATGGTTGTCCGGTGACGCAGGCAGATGATTAGGACGTGGTCATGCTTTCGCGAAGGCTTGTCATTGTTGCAGCGACGCTGGTGCTCGGGACTTTATCGGCCCGCGCGCAGCAAAGCGCCGAGTTTGATGCGTGCATGGACAAGGCAGAGGGGGTGTCAACGAAGATGCTCGATTGCGGCAAGACCGAAATCGACAAGTGGGACAAGAGGCTGAACACCGCCTATCAAGCTCTTCTCGCAAAGTCGAAGGGTGAAGCGCATGCGCAATTGCAGACGGAGCAGCGAGCCTGGCTAAGGCATCATCTCGGTGAAACCCATCGCCTCGCGGCGGACCCCAACAACGGGTCGGTCGCGTTCCTCGACTCCCAGGCGTTCGAATTGAAGGACATCAGCGACCGCACGCTGCTTCTTGAAAAGCGCGCCTCCGCTTCGCGGTAGACGAGGCCATCGTCAAATGTGAACCTTGTATGGTCATCACTTGATGTCGCTTACGCTCATCGAACTGCGCCGAAAAGCAAAGGCCGCTCGTTGGAGCGGCCCTGCTGTTTTTATATTGTCGAGGCGCACATACTGCCCGCGGGACGGCTTTAAGTTTGCAGCAACAGATCAGCAGCATTCAAGAAGAGGGTTCTCGTATTGTTCTCAGGAGGGGCTCGAACAATGACGAAGAAACTTTTTCTTCTCCTTCCTGCAGTATGCCAAAGTCTGCCCGGGCGTACGACGGGACAGGGGAAAATCCGAAATGATGATCATGGACCGTGGAATTGCCGAGGCCGGCGCGATGGGCGAGGGGGCTTTGCCTGGCCCGCGGTCGCGGCTTCTCAACCGCCGGGCATTTCTGTTCGGCTCCGCTGCCGGTCTCGCTGCGCTGGGCCTGGCCGGCTGCGCATCCGATTACATGAGCCTGGCCGAGGCGGAGAAAGTCTACGGGCCCGTGCCCGACGAGAAATTCCCGATCCCTGCGGTCGATGTCAGCAAGGTCAATCCGAAATATTTTCGCAAGACGGTGCGCTACGACAGCAATGAGGCGCCCGGCACGATCATCATCGATCCCGGCAAATACTACGTTTACCGCATCGAAGGCGAGGGAAACGCGACGCGTTACGGCGCCAATGTCGGCCGCGATGGGTTCCGCTGGAGCGGGGAGGCCTATGTGGGGCGCAAGGCCGAATGGCCGACCTGGACGCCACCCAAGGAGATGATCGCGCGCCAGCCGGAGGCGGGCAAGTATGCTCGCGGCATGCCGGGAGGTCTCGACAATCCACTCGGCGCTCGCGTGCTCTACCTCTATCAATATGGGATGTACACGCTTTACACGATCTACAGCACCAGCGACCCCGAAACGATCGGCAACGGCATCACGAGCGGCTGTACCGGCCTGCTCAGTCAGGACATGATCGACCTCTATTCGCGGACGCCGATCAAGACGAAGGTGATCGTGCTGCCGGCATAGGCCACGGCGTCGGCCGCCCGATCGCCGTGCCCCAAAATATCGAAAACAACCCCATGCAAAGTAGGTGGCCGCCGGCGCTCCCGAAAGCGACTTGACGCGTCGGGCAAATCGGGGATACATTTCTATTATTCCGAAATCATGCAGACGCCCGCCGCTACGCGATGGTGCTCGAACCCTCGTCATTGCGCGTAGCTCGCAGGGCGAGCTAGTCCTACTGCGTCACGAGTGCCTAAGCCTTCATATGAGAGGCTGTGAATCTTCGCGGCCCGTCATTGCGAGGAGCTCGCGACAAAATTGCAAAGCAATTTTGCGCTGAAGCGACGAAGCAATCCATGCTTCCGCGTATGCCGCACGATGGATTGCTTCGCTTCGCTCGCAATGACGAGGATGGCTGTCACCTCGAGGGCCTCGTGACGCAGTAAGACTAGAGCAAGCGTAACCCGCCGCCGACGCGGCCGCGAAGAATGGCGGATTGCGCCGGAGCCTGTCATCGGGCCGCGCTGCGCGCGGACCCGGTGGGCCAATTCGCCCTGCGCCTGCTTACGCTTGCGGCCGATCCACCCTACATTCGATGAGCGACCGCGCAGCCTTAACCGATCCGATCCGGAGCGAGACCTATTCCCCAGCTCATATTCGGCCTGACCAGCCTGCTGATCCTGGCCCGCTTCATCTGGCCGCTCGACTGGCCGCTCCCGGCAAAGATCGTCGCAGCGTTGCTCGTGCTGGTGGCCTTGCAGTTCCACCGCTGGAATCGATTGTCTTCGGGTTCGGAATTCTCGCCGGAGTTTCCGCGTCCGGTGGTCGTCCTCTTCAACTGGGCGTTCGGTATGATCGTCCTGCTGGCCCTGCTGCAACTGGCGCTCGATGCCGGGCTATTGGTCGCCGCGCTGATCCACGGCGGTATCGTGGGCGCGCCTGACGGCGTCCGCTACGCGCTTGCTGGCGTGGCGGCCACAGCTGCCGCGATCGGCGTCCATCAGGCGATGCGAATTCCGCCGCTGAGGGATGTCGAGGTCGGCATAAGCGGACTTCCGCGACAGTTCGACGGCTACACCATCCTGCAACTGACCGATCTTCACATCAGCCGGCTGTTTCCCGCGCCGTGGGCCCGCGCCGTCGTCGAGCGATCGAACAAGCTCGGCGCGGACCTGATCGCGATCACGGGCGACCTGATCGACGGCACGGTCGATGCGCGGCGCAACGACATCGCGCCGTTGCGCGACCTGATGGCGGCCGATGGCGTGTACGTGATATCAGGCAATCACGAATATATCTTCGGCTACGATGTGTGGATGGCGCACTATGCTGCATTAGGCCTGCGCTCGCTCGAGAACAGGCACATCGTTCTCGAACGCGGCGGCGGCCGGCTGGTGATCGCGGGGATCACCGACCGCGCGTCGCGCCACAGGGGGCATTCGATCCGCGACCTTGCCGCGGTCCTCGACGGCGCCCCCAAAGGCGCGCCCGTCATCCTGCTCGACCACCAGCCGAGCGACGCACGCAACGCAGCCCGGCTCGGCGTCGCGCTGCAACTCTCCGGACACACCCATGGCGGCTTGATCCTGGGCATCGACCGCCTGGCCGCGCGCGCCAACGCCGGCTTCGTCTCGGGCCGCTACGAGGTCGACGGGATGACGCTCTACGTCAACAACGGCACCGCGCTATGGCCGGGTTTTGCCTTGCGGCTCGGTCGCCCGTCCGAATTGACGCGGATCACGTTGCGAGCGGCCGACGATACCTGAGCGATCCGGTTCGCATGCGATGATGCGATTGCGAGGTCGGTGTCATCACCCGCGAGCCGGGCGATGACCGGGTATGGACGGGAGCAAGACTCTCTCCACGCGTCGTCCCTGCGAAAGCAGGGACCCAAACGCCGCGGCGGATGTTGTTGAAGGGACTCGTCGTTCCAACATCGCTCAACAATGATCATTCGTGGTTGGGTCCCTGCTTTCGCAGGGACGACAGCGAATGTGTGGCGCGGCTTGAGTCATACATCTGCGTTCTCGCGACATGATTTGTCCGAGCTGTGCTCCTCGTCTCGTTGCGAGCCAACGGGTCGCGCGAATGCGCGCCCGATGACAGGCGCCGTGAAGCAATGCATGGTTCAAGCTATGACCAAGCCGCCGCAACGTCGCACGGTTAAGACATTGGTCATCTCTTTGCTCCCATTTTCACGACCTCATCAAGCAAAGAGGCACCAATGTCCGACATCACCATTCCCGGCGGAAAAATCCGTTCCTTCGTCGAGCGGATCGAGAACCTTGACGCAGAGATGCAGGAGCTGAGCGAGCAGAAGAAGGAAGTTTTCTCGGAGGCGAAGGCCGAAGGCTTCGACGTGAAGATCCTCAAGGAGATCATCAAGCTGCGCAAGCAGGACCAGGACGAGCGCGACGAGCGTGAAACCCTGCTCGATCTCTACATGCGCGCGATGGAGACGGCGCCGGACGACAAGGCCGCCAAGGCGGCGTGAGGTCTGCGGAGGCGTTGCGTGCCTCCATCAAAAGGCGGCGAGTAGGGCGGGTGAGCGCAGCGTAAGCGTAACCCGCCCACCGGATTGCAGGGAGTGGCGGAATACTCCCGTAGCTACTCCCTCCGTCAAACTCGAAATGCTCGCTACGGCGCGCACAACTTGGGTTCGCGATACGAATTGCACAGATTAGCACGGAGCGAATGGTTGTACGTTCCGTTAGCCAGTTCAACCTACCGGCAGTTCGAGCGGCGGCCGAGACATTCTTCCATTCAAATAGATATCCAAAAGCGAGTAGTGAAATACCGCAATTCTTTCGCGCCAATAGCGTTCAGTGTAAGAAGAGGGCAGCGCAAAGTTAGTTAGAACGAAGCGGGTTTTCAGAGATGTTTTCCTGAGTGCAGGGATCACTTGGTCCAATGACCGCGGCGAAGACGAGAAAGCAATTGCTACCCTCCTTTCCTTAGAAAGTTGTCCAGTGACAATACGGTAGCGCTTCGAGCGCAGTTAGCTTTGCTTGAATAAGCGGACTGCTATAGAGCGTGTCGGGAAGGATAATTGCGTTAACGGCCCCGTCGATTTTCAGCGGCCCTTCAAACTGCAACTCTATACCTGAAACTCGGTTGTCCATGGTGTTGCTTAGGCGGTGACTAATGAGAGCTAGGTAACTTTTAGCCTCTAACTCCGATGGGTCGAGGGAGACCGATGGTGCGGAGCGGGCTCTCAAATATGCATCCGCCGATTCGAAAAAAAGCGATATGACTCGACCGGGAGTGTCTATGTCTGGCTCAAGGCCGAAGTCATCGAGATCCATATCTTTGTGGAATGCATCGGCGTAGAATTCTTTGTGGAATCCGCCGCTGTCAAACGGAAATATTCTCTTGATCGGAGTAACTGCGGAACTACGAAAGATGAGGCAGACGGGAAGGTAGTGGTCTAGCCCAGTCGCGCCTTCGTTCGCATTGACGCGGTACGACGGGCGTCCGTAGAAGAAATATAGTAACGGCTCACCTTTGAACACATCGCATTCACGTGGCTCCAATACGCCATCTTCAAGGACATTCGTTAGGCGGTAGACGTCCGTCGTATGCACGAGCGGCAGAAGGGGCCGCGAAGAGTTCTGCTTGAGAATGAGGTTTCGCAGTCGCCGCCGAGCCATGGTGTGGTCATATCCGGCAAATGAGGCTACGGTCGCTTTCGAGCGTCTTAACCAGACCGATCACAATTGCCCACCTTAATAATTAGAGTACGTGAGTAAGCTAGATCGTTTCAATCATTGATTGCAATAGTGCAATTAATCGAGCCTCAAGCGAAGAGAGGCCCGCCGTAGCGGGCCTCTTGTAGATTTGGTCAGATTCGAGCGTGCGTGCGTAGGTGCGCCTCACGAACATCCCGTCGTGCTTCCGCACGTATCGCACTTCATGCACGTCCCGTTCCGCACCAGCGTGAAGTTGCCGCACTCGGAGCACATCTCGCCTTCGTAGCCCTTGGCCTTCGCTTCGGCGCGGCGCTCGGCCTTGCTTGGGGCAACCGCGGCGGCGGTGCCGGCCTTGCTCCAGTTCATGGCCTGCAGCTTTTCGGTCGGCGAGAGGTCGTGGCTGGTCTCCTGCTTCAGGGCGACCGCGCCTTCGACGGTGTCGGAGGCGCCGCGAGCGGTGGCGCCGTGCGGGGACATCGCGGTGACGCGGCTGCCGCCGGCCGGTGCGTTGTCGGCGTTCTGGCTCACCGCGGACGTGCCGCCGCGCATGATCACGAGGTTGTCGGTGCGCGAGCGGGTCAGGCCCTTCGACAGGTACTTGGTCGCCTGCTGGGCGGGGGCCTCATCCGGCTCCTTGCCTTCCTCGACGCCCTTGCCGAGTGCGTCGAAGCCCGACTCGTTCGGATCGACATGGGCGAGGTCGAAGCGGGCCATGTAGCTCACCGCGAGCTCGCGGAAGACGTAGTCGAGGATCGAGGTCGCGTACTTGATCGAGTCGTTGCCCTGCACGGGGCCGGCCGGCTCGAAGCGGGTGAAGGTGAAGGCATCGACATATTCCTCCAGCGGCACGCCGTATTGCAGGCCGAGGGAGACCGCGATCGCGAAGTTGTTGATGAAGGAGCGGAGCGCCGCGCCTTCCTTGTGCATGTCGATGAAGATCTCGCCGAGACGGCCGTCGTCATATTCGCCGGTGCGCAGATACACCTTGTGGCCGCCGACCACCGCCTTCTGGGTGTAGCCCTTGCGGCGGTCCGGCATCTTCTCGCGCTCGCGCATCACGACGATGCGCTCGACCAGCTTCTCGACGATCTTCTCCGAGACCTGGGCGGCACGCGCGGCCATCGGCTTCTCGTAGAGCGCCTCGACCGCATCGTCCTCCTCGTCATCGTCGGCGATGAGCTGCGAGTTCAGGGGCTGCGAGAGCTTGGAGCCGTCGCGATAGAGCGCGTTGGCCTTCAGCGCGAGCTTCCAGGACAGCAGGTAGGCGGAC
This sequence comes from Bradyrhizobium macuxiense, assembly GCF_001542415.1. Lineage (GTDB taxonomy): Bacteria > Pseudomonadota > Alphaproteobacteria > Rhizobiales > Xanthobacteraceae > Bradyrhizobium > Bradyrhizobium macuxiense. The sequence goes on along the minus strand of NZ_LNCU01000001.1, from coordinate 7,688 downwards.
TTGCAGTCCTCCACCGTGGCGTCGTTCGGCATGTTGATGGTCTTCGAGATCGCGCCCGAGATGAACGGCTGGGAGGCCGCCATCATGCGGATGTGGCTCTCCACCGAGAGGTAGCGCTTGCCGATCTTGCCGCAGGGATTGGCGCAGTCGAACACCGCGTAGTGCTCGGCCTTCAGGTGCGGGGCGCCTTCGACCGTCATCGCGCCGCAGATGTGCACGTTGGCGGCCTCGATCTCGCGCTTGGTGAAGCCTACGGCCTGGAGCAGGTCGAAGCCGGGGGCCGCGATCGCTTCCGCGCCGATGCCGAGCTGGTCGCGGATGAAGTCCTCGCCGAAGGTCCACTTGTTGAAGGCGAACTTGATGTCGAACGCGGTCGGCAGCGCCTTCTCGACCTTGGCAATGGCTTCGTCGGTGAAGCCCTTGGCCTTCAGTGTCGAGGCGTTGATGCCGGGTGCATTCGACAGCGAGCCGTGGCCGACGGCGTAGGCCTCGATCTCCGCGATCTCGCTCTCGCGATAGCCGAGCGCGCGCAGTGCCGACGGCACCGCCTGGTTGATGATCTTGAAGTAGCCGCCGCCGGCGAGCTTCTTGAACTTCACCAGCGCGAAATCAGGCTCGATGCCGGTGGTGTCGCAATCCATCACGAGGCCGATGGTGCCGGTCGGCGCGACCACGGTGGTCTGGGCGTTGCGATAGCCGTTGACTTCGCCGAGCGCCAGCGCGTCGTCCCAGGCGTGCATCGCATGGGTGACGATGTCGCCTTGCGGGCAGGAGGCGTGATCGAGCGGCACCGGGTTGACCGAGAGCGCCTCGTAACCGGACGCGTTGCCGTGAGCGGCGCGGCGGTGGTTGCGGATCACGCGCAGCATGTGGCTGGCGTTCTTCTTGTAGCCGGGGAAGGTGCCGAGCTCGGCCGCCATCTCGGCCGAAGTCTTGTAGGCGATGCCGGTCATCACGGCGGTCAGCGCGCCGCAGAGCGAGCGGCCTTCCTTCGAGTCATAGGGCAGGCCCATGGTCATCAAGAGGCCGCCGATATTGGCGAAGCCGAGGCCCAGGGTGCGGAATTCGTAGGAGAGTTCCGCGATGGCCTTCGACGGGAACTGGGCCATCATGACGGAGATTTCCAGCACGATGGTCCAGAGCCGGCAGAGGTGCTCGTAGGACTCGACGTCGAACCGCTTGGTGGTCGCGTTGTAGAACGTCAGCAGGTTGGCGGAGGCGAGGTTGCACGCCGTATCGTCCAGGAACATGTATTCCGAGCACGGATTGGACGCGCGGATGTCGCCTGACGACTTGCAGGTGTGCCAGTCGTTCATCGTGGTGTTGAAGTGCAGGCCCGGATCGGCGCTGGCCCAGGCGGCGTAGCCGATCTTGTCCCAGAGATCGCGTGCCTTCAGCGTCTTCGTCACCTTCTTCGTGGTGCGGCCCACCAGATTCCAGTCACCGTCGGTTTCCACCGCGCGCAGGAAGTCGTCCTTCAGCGACACCGAGTTGTTGGAGTTCTGGCCGGAGACGGTGAGATAGGCTTCCGAATCCCAGTCGGTGTCATAGGTGTCGAACTGGATCTCCTTGTAGCCCTGCTTGGCGAACTGGATGACCCGCTTGATGTAGTTGTCGGGCACCAGGTTGCGGCGCGCGAGCTTGATCTCGCGGCGGAGCGCAGGGTTCTTCTCGGGATCGAAGCAGTCGTCGCCCGAACCCTCGCAGTTCACGCAGGCCTTCAGCACGGCCTTGAGGTGCTTCTGGTTGATCTTGGAGCCGGTGACGAGGGCTGCGACCTTCTGCTCCTCCTTCACCTTCCAGTCGATATAGGTCTCGATGTCGGGGTGATCGACGTCGACCACGACCATCTTGGCGGCGCGGCGGGTGGTGCCGCCCGACTTGATCGCGCCGGCTGCGCGGTCGCCGATCTTGAGGAAGCTCATCAGGCCCGACGAGCGGCCGCCGCCGGAAAGCTTTTCGCCTTCGCCGCGCAGGCTCGAGAAGTTGGAGCCGGTGCCGGAGCCATACTTGAACAGGCGCGCCTCGCGCACCCAGAGGTCCATGATGCCGCCCTCGTTGACGAGGTCGTCGCCGACGCCCTGGATGAAGCAGGCATGCGGCTGCGGATGCTCATAGGCCGACTTCGACTTGGTCAGCTTGCCGGTCTTCCAGTCGACGTAATAGTGGCCCTGGCCGGGACCATCGATGCCATAGGCCCAGTGCAGGCCGGTGTTGAACCACTGCGGCGAGTTCGGCGCGACCATCTGCTTGGCGAGCTGGAAGCGGAGCTCGTCGAAGAAGGCGAGGGCGTCTTCTTCCGACGAGAAGTAGCCGCCCTTCCAGCCCCAATAGGTCCAGCAGCCGGCGAGGCGATCGAACACCTGCCTGGCCGAGGTCTCGCCGACAAAGCGCTCCTTCTCGGGCAGCGCGGCCAGCGCCTCGGTGTCGGGCACCGAGCGCCACAGCCACGACGGCACGGTCTCTTCCTCGACCTTCTTCAGGCGCGCGGCGACGCCGGCTTTACGGAAATACTTCTGCGCCAGCACGTCGCTGGCGACCTGGGACCAGAACTCCGGCACCTCGACGTTCTCGGCCCGGAACACGGTCGAGCCGTCGGGATTGCGGATCTCCGATGTGGTCAGCCTGAAATTGATCCCTGCGTAAGGGGATTGTCCGCTGGTGGTGTTGCGCCGATCGATTCGCATTGGTCGAGCCCCGTCTCTTCTTCTGCCTGGCCCCACGTTTCTCGCGGGTTGCCGGCAATGTTATCCTTGAGCGAACGCCGGAATACGCATGCACGCCTCCCGTCATTCGCAGCTCAGCCGGTGGACCCGGCCTGTTCTCTCATCCGCAGGCAGCCGGCTGACACCGGCCCTGCGGCGGCACGTTCCGGGCGGATCCCGATCAGATCGGGCCTTCCGGACATGCATTCAACGCCCCAACGCTTTCCACGCGACACGTCACGCGTACGCTTCTTGCGGGCCGGTTCCGGCCTCTGGTTTCCGGGCCGTTTTCGGCCCGTTCTGGCGCTCCGGAGGTGGCCCAAAATCAGGGCAGACACGCCCTTCACCCGCGGCCCGAAGGCTTGGCGGAGTGGTCATTTTGGAACCCTTGTGGGAGCGACCGGCGGGGACCCAAACACACTCGCGCCGAACAGGATGAAAGCTAGGCCAACTCCGTCACGCCCGTCAAGGACTAGTACGAGTTTCTGAATCAAACACTAAATATGGTGGAAAGCGTGGGATAACAGGGGTCGGTGCCGCGCCTGTGATCGAGCCAACTATCGGTGAGTCCTGAAGGATTCCCAAGCCAAAAAAATCTCGCCGGGCTGTGGATCGGGGCTTCGCCCCGTTGTTCACAGGCGAACAATATATTCGCGCCCGCGGATTGAATTTGCGGGACTCACGTAAGCCTACGGGTAGAGTACGGATCAGGCATGTCAGGGGCGTGATGGCGGGGCGACAAAATCGCAGGCAAGGTGCCGCTGATTCACATCCCTGCCGGATCCCATGACCGAATCGAAGCCCCTCGCGCGGACGCGCCTTGCGCCCGCCGGCCTGATGTTCCTTGCCATCACTTCGGTGGGCTGGGGGTTCAACTGGCCCGTGACCAAGTTCCTGCTCGGCGAGCTGCCGCCGCTGACGCTGCGCGGCACGACCGGGGTGATCGGCGCCGCGCTGCTCGCGGTGCTGGCGCTGATCCGCGGGCAATCCTTGGCCGTCGAGGCGCGGCTGTGGCCGCGGCTCGCGCTGTATGCGTTGCTCAACGTCACCGGCTGGATGGTGCTGATGGGGCTCGCGCTGTTGTGGCTGCCGGCGAGCGAGGCCGCGCTGATCGCCTACACCATGCCGGTGTGGGCCTCGCTGCTCGCCTGGCCCGTGCTCGGTGAACGCCCGACGCTGCTGCGGACCATCGCGCTGGTGATGGCGTTCGCCGGGCTGGCCGCGATCATGGGCGGCAATGGCCTCAGCACGAGCAAGGAGCAACTGCCCGGCATCGTCATGGCGCTCGGCGGCGCCATGGGCTTTGCGCTCGGCACCGTGCTCGCGAAGAAATATCCGATCCTGATGCCGCCTATACCCGCCGCCGCCTGGCAGATCGGCCTTGGCTGCCTGCCGATCACGATAGTCGGCCTGTTGATCGAGACGACGCATCTCGAGAAGCTGACGACGCTCGGCTGGTGGCTGCTGGTCTATTCCACCGTCATTCAGTTCTGCGTCGCCTATGTCTCGTGGTTTGCCGCGCTCGCCCGCCTGCCGGCCTCGGTGGCTGCGATCGGCACCATGGCGGTGCCGGTGATAGGCGTTGTGGCGTCCGCGGTCGCGCTGCACGAGCCGCTGGGGCCGACGCAGATCGCGGCGCTGGTCTTCACGCTGATGGGCGTGGTGCTGGCGACGCGGTAGGCCCCTTCTTCCTGTTATGTAGTTGCGGACTTCTCCGCGTCATTGCGAGGCGCGCAGCGCCGCGGCAATCCATTGTCGCCACGAGCGGCGAAATGGATTGCTTCGCTTCGCTCGCAATGACGTTGCTGGGCGCTCACATCACTCGCCGAGCGCCTGCTGCACCATGCTGGCGAGCTGCGCCTTGCGATAGGGCTTTGCGAGCAGCAGCACGCCTTCGTCGAGGCGGCCATGATGCACGATCGCATTCTCGGTATAGCCCGACGTGTACAGCACCTTCATGCCGGGCCGCCGCTTCATGACCGCGTCGGCGAGCTGCCGGCCATTCATGCCGCCGGGCATGATGACGTCGGTGAACAGCAGATCGAACTCCTCGCCCTTGTCGACCAGCGCCAGCGCCGCGCGGCCGTCGGGAACGGCGATTGTCTTGTAACCGAGGCTTGCAAGCTGCGCGGTGACGTAGTTGCGCACCAGCGCATCGTCCTCCACGACCAGGATGGTCTCGCTGCCGCGGTGTGTCACCAGCGGGGCGGGCGCCTCAACCTCGGCCTGGCCGCGGGCCGGCGGCAGATAGAGCTTGATCGTGGTGCCGTGGCCTTGCTCGCTGTAGATCTTGATATGGCCGCCGGACTGCTTGACGAAGCCGTACACCATGCTCATGCCGAGGCCCGAGCCCTTGCCGACCTCCTTGGTGGTAAAGAACGGCTCGAACACCTTGTCCTGCACCGCCTGCGACATGCCGGTGCCGGTGTCGCTGACCGCAAGCATCACGTAGCGGCCGGGCGCGATGTCGGGATTGGCCGCACCATAGGCCTCGTCGAGCACGATGTTGCTGGTCTCGAACAGGAGCTTGCCGCCGTCGGGCATCGCGTCGCGGGCGTTGATGGCCATGTTGAGCAGCGAGTTCGACAGCTGCGACGGATCGATGTGGACGTTGGCGACGTCGGGCGCGAGCACCGAGTCGATCTCGATCTGCTCGCCGAGCGTGGGGCGCAGCAGCTTGGCGATATCGACCACGGTGGCGTTGATGTCGACGGTGCGCGGCTCCAGCGGCTGGCGGCGGGCAAAGGCGAGCAGATGCTGGATAAGCTCGCGGCAACGCTCGGCGGCGCGGTCGATCAGCTCGGCCGTACGCGCCAGCTGCGGCTGGCTGCGCAGGCTCTCGACCAGCGTCTCGGTGGTGCCGGTGATGATCGTCAGCATGTTGTTGAAGTCGTGCGCGACGCCGCCCGTCAGCTTGCCGATGGCGTCGAGCTTCTGCGACTGCTGCAGCTTGTGCTCGGTTTCGCGCGAGTTGGTGATGTCGTGATAGACCAGCGCCGCGCCGGCGATCTGCCCGTTGTTGTCGCGCAGCGGGTGGCCGGAGACCACGAGATGGACCTGACGGCCGCCGTGCAGCGGGCGCGCGATGAACTCGAGGCCGTCGAACTCCTCGCCGCGCAACGCCCGGATCGACGGCATGTCCTCGACCTTCATCGGCGTGATGTCGTCGGCGTGGAAGATCGAGCTCTGCGCACGCAGGAGCTGGACCGTCATGCCGGGCTTGTAGCGCAGCATCTTCTCCGCGGCCGGGTTGGAAAGCAGCACGGTGCCGGCCGCGTCGATCACCAGAACCGCCTCGGCCATGCTGCGGAAGGTGGTTTCCATCACCGCGGTGGAGCGCCGCACCTCTTCGAGGGCCGCGCCGAGATCCTTGGTGCGCTCGGCCACCTTCGCCTCGAGCGAGACGTTGGTGGCCTGGGTCGCGCTCAGCGAGTCCTGCAGTAGCCGGCGTGACCGCCGCGTCGTCAGCGTCAGCACGGTCGCAAGCACCAGGATCAGCGCGACACCGGCGAGATCGATCGCCAGCAGCAGGCGTCCGTTGGCTTTCGACCGCTCGTTGCGGGTCGTGAGCAGCCGGCGTTCCTCGGCGACGATCCGTTCGAGCGCCGTACCGATCTTCTCCGTCACCACGCGGCTCTCGCCGCCGGAGGTCAGCGCTGCTGCACCGGCGGTGTCGCCCGCGCTGCGCAGCCGGATCAGCTCGGCGCCGAGCGCGATGCCGCGATCGACCTGCGTCTTCGCGTCCGCCAGCAGTCGTGCTTCGTCGGAGTCGCTCTTCACTGTTGCGATCAGGCCGTCGAAGGCGGAGGTGAGGGCCGTGCTGGCCTCGCGATATTCGGCGTCGAACGAGGGATCTCCCGTCAGCGCGAAGCCGCGCGCTGCGCTCTCGGCGCCGCGCAGCAGCGGGCGCATGTCGGAAATCTGCTTGAGGATGCCGAGCGTGCGCTCGACCGATTCGACGTCGCTGTGCGACTTGACGTCGAGCCCGATCGACGCCGCGCTGATCGCGAGGAGGATCGCGAGACCGCTGCCGAGGATGAGACGCTGGGAAGCCATTGACGCCTGATACAATGATTAGTTCGAAAGGCGCGCGGACGGGGCAGATCGGGCAAGACATTCGTTGACGGCGGCGATCAGCGCCTGAGGCGTGAACGGCTTGCGCAGGCAGGCGGCCGCGCCGAGCTCGATTGTCATGCGCAGAAAATCCGGCCCGCGGTCGGCATTCGCAAAAGCGTAGCCCGACATCGCGATGATGGGGACGTCAGGGGCGCGCTCGTGAAACATGCGGATCGCCTCGAAGCCGCGCATATGCGGCATGAAGACGTCGACCAGCATCGCATCGAAGGTCGCATTTTCGAGCGCGCGCATGCCGGCATCACCGCCATCGGCAACGGTGACCTCGAAGCCCTGGCGTTGCAGACACACCTCGATGGCAACGCATACCATCGGGTCGTCGTCGACCACGAGAACGCGCGGCACTATGCATCCTCTCTGTGGGGCTTTTGCGTGCCAGCGACGCGCTTGGCCCGTTTGTCGATTAAGGCGGAACGGAGACAGTTAGTCTGTAACATAGAGTGCATATGTCGTTCACTGACAAGCAGAATTCCGACCGGTCCTATCACATCACCTGCATTTGTCCTCTGCTGGATTGCAGGGCTATGACCGCAACTCCGGATGCGCGCCGAACTTCACCGCTTGGCTCGCAGTCTTCGCTTCGATCGGCTTGGTCCACAATGGTCCGTGCTGCGGAATTCGCAGCCGTGCGATTGGCTTGTGCGCATGAATAAAGGGCGGCGCAAGGGCCGCCCTTTGACGATTGATATCTGCTGCCGCACTTACGGGCAGGGATGCCGCCGGCCGTCATAGCCGAGATAAGTACCCGACGCCGGATCGTAGGACCTGTAGCGCTGTGCGCAGTAGCTGGCGTCAGCATCCGGTGCGACGGCGACCGGGGCGCTGTCGTCGTAGTAGCCGTAGCCGTCG